>OZ219744.1:0-20930 GCA_964291605.2 Vicinamibacterales bacterium
GCTTTTGATCGCGTTCTCGCCGTTGACCGGCTGCGTGGCGAGGGAGCGGTTCAAGGTCGACAAGATCATCTACGACACAGATCATGCCGACGGGCCTTCTCGCTGGAGGGAGCCTGAAGCTCGGCGGTGATGGTGCCCGGTTGAAGGGTTCGCAAGGCTGGTCCAGGTGGAGTTGCAGCGTACGCGTCCGGCACTGGGACCCAACTTGGTCTGAATCAGTGCGTCTAGGCAAGGCTATTCGAAGTGCACGACCGGACGATCCGAGCAACAAGCGCGTCGGAGCGGCACCGGAAAGAGTACTGACATCGACCGAGTCTCGCGGTGTGGCCGGCAGTTGCTGGCGAATATGCAGCGGGTCGAACCTGAGTTGGCGACCCTACAAGCATACTCGCAAATTGCCGGAAGTGACGTACGGATGGGCGAGCAGGGGAGAGAACTTCGCGGCCCTCGTTCAGAGCCATCTGCAAGGACGCGAGGACGAAGGACGCCTATCTGTCCTGGCTCCGCCAGCTTCGTCCCGAAGAAGATCGACGATGTTGGCGTCCGACCGGGCGCCATAGGTGAGCCGCTGTTCGTGCTGAAAGAGAACGGCCGAGAGAGTTTCCCGCAGCGGTTCTCAGCGACGGCACGCTGCGCTTCGCTGCGCTCACCGCGGCGTTCTTCCAGCCAGATATGCCTGATCTCGTGACGATAGAAGAAATCGAGAACGGGATTCACGCGAGTCGTGCGCGACTGCTGCTGGAGCTGCTGCGCAGCCAGTCTGCCGCGGCGAACACGCAGGTCGTCGCTGCCACGCACTCGTCGGCCGTGCTGGACTGGCTCGCGGAGGAGGACTACCGGACGACATTCGTCTGCAAGCGGGACGAAGAGACGGGCGAGTCGCGGATCTGCGCCCTGACGGACGTGCCGCATTTCGTCGACGTCGTGAAGAAGAAGCCCGTTTCCGAGCTGCTCTCGGAGGGCTGGCTGGAAGCGGCGCTGTGAGCTTCCGCGTACTCGTCATCCCGGAAGATCCGACTTGGAACGGGTACATCCTGAAACCCCTGACCAAGAAGTTGATGGAGAGCGCGGGGAAACCCAAGGCCAGGATAGAAGTGCTGTCCAAGCCGCGCCTCCGCGGCTATGCGGACGCGCTTCGGGCAATTCGTGAGGAACTTCCCGACAGCTACGGATTCTTCGACCTCTGGTTGTTCTTTCCTGACGCCGACCGCGCGGGGGTAGACGCAATGGAGCGCTTGGAGGCTGACATCCACGCCAGAGGTATCGCGCTGCTCTGCTGTCCAGCAGAGCCGGAGGTCGAGATATACGTCTGCGTCGGGTTTCAGGACGATCTGCCTGGCGGTTGGCAGGATGCTCGCAGGCATCCTCGGATGAAGGAGGAAGTCTTCGGGCCGCTGCTGCAGAGGCACGGCGATCCAAGGCGGGCGGGTGGCGGCAGAGACCAGATGATCGAAAGGTCGCTTCAGAACCTGCAACGGCTGTTTCAGTTGTGTCCCGAGACGCAGCGGCTGCGAGATCGGATCGCGGCGCACGTCGAGGCGGCTGATGCATAATTGCAGCGATGACCATGAAGATTCTCACGTTGCGCTGCCTCGTTTTCCTCGTGACGGTCTCGGTGCTCAGCGCCGCCGCAACTGCCGCGGCCGCCGCTCAGGACCTGCGGATCGTGACCGCCGCCGCGGATCAGGACCGGGAGGCGGTGCTCGCGCTCGTCGATGAGGGGATCGACGTCAACACGGTACGGCCCGACGGCGTGACCGCACTGCTCTGGGCGGCGCACTGGGACGACGTCGAGCTGGCGGAGCGGTTGCTCGACGCGGGCGCCGACGTGAACGCGGCGGACGACCACGGCGTGACGGCGCTGGAGCGCGCGGCCGAGAACGCGAGCGTCGCCATGGTCGGGACGCTGCTGGCGGCGGGCGCCGACGTCGACGCGGCGCAGGCCAGCGGGCTCACCCCGCTGATGACCGCTGCGCGGACCGGCAGCGTCGACGTGGTGCGCCGGCTCATCGCGGGCGGGGCGGACGTCAGCGCCGCGGTGACGGCGACCGGGAGCACGGCGCTGATGTGGGCGGTCTCGGAACGGCATCCCGAGGTCGTGCGGCTGCTGCTTGCGGCGGGCGCCGACCCGCGCGCCTCGACGCGCAAGGGCTTCACGCCGCTGATGTACGCGGCCCGCAACGGGGACGTCGCCACCGCGGCGGCGCTCATCGCGGCCGGCAGCGACGTCAACGAGCCGAGCGCCGACGGCACCCGCGTGCTGCCGTTTTCGATCGTGAGCGGCCAGGACGCGTTCGCCCTGTACCTGCTCGAGCAGGGGGCCGATCCCAACGGCGAGATGGGCGGGGTATCCGCCCTGCACGCGGCGGCCGGCAACGTGAGTCCCTGGCTCCTCGAGTGGTATCGCCGCCATGGCCGCAACCGCCTCTATGCCGGCCTCGGGGGCGCGCGGCTCGGTGCGGCTCGGCGGCTGGCGCTGGTGGAGGCGCTGCTCGAGCGCGGGGCCGATCCGAACGGCCGGATCACGGCGTGGGCGATGATCATGAACTACATCGGGTATCCGCGGAAGGGGGCGTTCGAGCCGTTCGCCTGCGGCACCGGCGACCTCCGCGGCGCGACCCCGCTCTGGGTGGCGGCCTACGACATGAACGGCGCGCGGGGGCAGGCCCACGTCTTCGCGGTGATGCCGAGCGCCACGACGACCGGCGTCGAGGTCATGCGGGCGCTGCTCGACGCCGGCGCCGACCTGCACCTGACGACCAGCGACGGGACGACCCCGCTGATGGCGGCGTCCGGCCTCGGTCCCGCCACCTACACGCCGCGCGAGCCCCGCGGCGTCAGGGCTCGCAGCTCGGAACGCGCGGTGGCGTTCCTGCATCGGGCCGGCGCGGACATCGACGCCACCAACGAGGCCAACTTCACCGCGCTGCACGGTGCGGCGTTCCGGGGGATGAACGAGGTTATCGAGTACCTGGTGGAGAACGGCGCGGACATCGACGCGCGCGACTTCCGCGGTCGCACCGCCTACCGCATGGCGGAGGGCTCGAAGCAGTCGTTCCAGTTCCAGAGCTGGCCCGAGACGGCGGCGCTGCTCGCCCGGCTCGGGGCCAATACCGAACTGGGGATTCCCGGCACCGTCCAGGAACGGCTGCGCGACATCCCGGTCGACGCCGGCAACGACCAGCCGTGAGCGTTCGGGTGTCCTGGGGAGCGTCTTCTCTTCCGCGGTTGAGCGACGGCATCCGCTCGACCGCGAGATGGATTGAGTGACGTTAGGATCCCGTCATGCCCATCAGGACCGATCGTGACAGACGCTGGCGGTACCGGCCGTTCCTGGCCGCCATGGCGGTGGCCGCCTTATGGATCGGCGATCTTCGCTCCCAGCCGGCCACGGATCTACTGCTGGTCGGCGGCCTCGTCTACGACGGCACGGGACAGCAGCCGGTCCGGCAGGACGTCGGTGTCGCGGGCGGGCGGATCAGCTTCGTCGGCGACGCGGCGGCGGCCGGCCTGGATGCCGCCGTGGTGGTGGACGTCGACGGGCTGATGGTCACGCCGGGCTTCATCGACATGCACTCGCACGCCGAGCTGACGGCGGACTACGGCCGGGATGCGCTGCCGTTCCTCCATCAGGGCATCACCACGGTGGCTGTCGGGGTGGACGGCGGGGGTACGCCCGACGTCGCCGAGCTGTTCGCGGGGCTCGAGGGCCGCATCGGGGTGAACGCGTTCGCCTACGCCGGTCACGGTGAAATCCGCCGGCGGGTGATCGGAGACGACGACCGCGCGCCGACGGCGGCCGAGCTGAACGAGATGCGCGCGCTGGTCCGGCGGGCCATGAACGAAGGGGCGTTCGGTCTCTCGACCGGACTCTTCTACGTGCCGGGCTACTACGCGACCACCGGGGAGGTCATCGAGCTGGCGCGGGTCGCCGCGGCGTTCGACGGGATCTACGACACGCACGATCGCGACCTCGGCGCCAGCTACCGGGGCGTCGGCTATCTCCAGTCGATACGCGAGGCGATCCGGATCGGTGAAACCGCGGGGTTGCGCGTCATCTTCAGCCACTTCAACGCGCAGGGCGCCGCCAACTACGGCCGCGCGCCGGAGGGGGCCCGCCTGATAGAGGAGGCGCGCGCGCGGGGCGCGGAGGTGGCGGCGGCGCAGCACGTCTACACGGCGACCCAGTCGAACCTGGCTGCGTACACGATACCGCGCTGGGCCTCGAACGGCGGCCGCGAGGAGATGCTCGACCGGTTCCGCGACCCCGAGACCGTCCGCCGGCTCGACGTCGAGACCATGGAGATGCTGGCGATCCGCGGGGGCGCCGACAAGCTCCTGTTCGCCGACCCGCGGCCGGAGCTGAACGGCCGGACGCTGGCCGCGGTGGCGGCCGAGTGGGAGCTGCCGGTACCCGCGGCGGTGCGGCGCATCCTGACCGGGGGCAACGCGGCGGTGATGAACCTGGATCTCTACGACATCGAGAACACCCGCTACCTGGCGCGGCAGCCCTGGATGATGACCTGCACCGACGGCCGCACCCCGTCTCCCGCGCAGAACGTCACGCACCCGCGCGTGTTCGGCGCCTTCACCCGCAAGCTGCGCCAGTTCGTGCTCGACGAGCAGATCATCGCCATGCCCTTCGCCGTCCGCAGCATGACCGGTCTGGCGGCCGATTTCCTGCGCCTGGACGACCGCGGCCACCTGCGGGCCGGCGCCGTCGCCGACGTCGCGGTGTTCGACCGGGACCGCATCCGCGATCGCGCCACCTACGACCAGCCGCGGCAGCTCTCCGAAGGGACGGTGCACGTGCTCGTCAACGGTCGTTTTGCGATACGCGACGGCGACGCGACCGGCGCGCTGGCCGGCCGGCCCATCCGCCGGCCGACGTAGACGGGCCGGATCCTGACGCCGCGTTCAGAGAACGCCTCACTGCGGCAGCGCGAACGCCAGAAGCTCGCCCGGCGCCTGCGGGCCCCCGACGGCCACCACCACGTACTGCCGCCTGTCGAGCAGGTAGGTCATCGGTGTCCCGGTCTGCGGCGCCGGCATGTAGACGGCGCCGGCGTCGGCGCCGGTCGCCTTGTCGTAGGCGCGCAGCAGCGCGCCGCGCCGGCCGTCCGGAGTCGTGACGAACCCGCCGTCTGCCTCCTGCCGGCCGCCCTCGCCGGAGATGAGTAGCGTCTTCGTGGTCAGCGTTCCTATCGGCCCCTTGCGGCCGGTGCGCGGAATGTCCACCCCCTGCAGGGCCGGGTGCTCCTTCACCCAGTCGGGCGTGTCGCCGTGGGCCACCTGCCAGACGATCTCGCCGCGGTTCAGGTCGATGGCGGTGATCCGGCCCCACGGCGGCCGCATCAGCGGGAGGCCCTGGACGGTCATGCCGGGGCCGCCGGCCGGCAGGTTGAGGAAGTCCATGTCCGAGCGGCGCGGGTCGTTCTGCATCGAGAGGATGCGGCTCAGCGTGTGGGAGAAGACGTAGAGGATGCCGGTTTCCGGGTCGTAGGAGCCGCCGGGCCAGTTGGCGCCGTTGGGGACGAACAACGTCCCGAGCTTGTCGCCGTCCCCGCGCGTGATCGGCGGCGTGAAGACCGGGCCGAAGCGGTACTGCTGGACGATGCGCAGCGCCTCGGCTTCCAGCTCCGGGGTCAGGTCGATGATCTCCTCCAGCTCGAACCCCTGCCGCTCGAAGGGCGGCGGCCTGGTGGGGAAGGGCTGGGTGGGCGAGAGGTTCTCGCCGGGAACGTCGCTGGCCGGCACGGGGCGCTCCTCGATGGGCCAGACCGGCTCGCCGGTGACGCGGTCGAAGACGTAGACCCAACCCTGTTTGGTCGGCTGTGCGATCGCCTTTATCTCGCGGCCGTCGACGGTGATGTCGGCCAGGATCGGCGCGCAGGGGACGTCGTAGTCCCAGACGGGGTGGTGGACGAACTGGAAGTGCCAGATCCGCTCGCCGGTCTCGACGTCGACCGCGACCAGGCTCTCGGAGAACAGGTTGTCGCCGGGGCGGTGTCCGCCGTAGTAGTCGTTGGTGGGGATCTCGACCGGCAGGTAGGCGATGCCCAGCTCGGTGTCGACGGTCATCTGGGTCCACACGCCGGTGTTGCCGGTGTACTCCCACGAGCCGTCCTCCCACGTCTCGTTCCCAAACTCCCCGGGCTGCGGGATGGTGTGGAAGATCCAGCGGCGCTCGCCGGTCCGGGCGTCGAAGCCCCGCACGTAGCCCTTGGCGTTGCGGCGGCTGGGCGGCGTTCTCCCGGAGCGGCTCGCGGCGCCGACGATGACGACGTCGCCGGCCACGACGGGCGCGCCGTTCCAGGCCAGCTCGCTCGTGATGGGGTCGAGGTCCTGGTCGTTGTTCTGCTTGAGGTCGACGATGCCGTCGACGCCGAAGTCGGCAATCGGCCAGCCGGTCTTCGCGTCGAGGGCCACGAGCTGGTAGCCGATGGTGACGAAGTAGATCCGCTCGTCGCCGGCCCCATCGGTCCAGTAGCCGACCCCGCGGCCCGAGAGCCGCCGCACGGACTGCGCCGCGCGCTCGCCCTCGTCGAGCCGGTACAGCCACAGGTGCTCGCCGGTCGCCGCGTCGATGGCGACGACGTTGCGCCGGCTGCCGGCGGTAGTGTAGAGCACGCCGTCGATCATCAGCGGGGTGGTCTGCAGGTAGTAGTCGGGGCGCGGGCCGAGGTTCTCGGTCCGGTAGCGCCAGACGAGCTCCAGGTCGTCGAAGTTGCTCGCGTCGATCTGGTCGAGCGGCGCGTAGCGGGTGGCGCCGAGGTCGCCGGCCCAGGTGCGCCATTCGCCGTTCGTCGTTCCGTGCTGCGCCGCGGCCGGGGCGGCGGCGAACAGGAAGGCCGCCAGAACCGCCGGGAGGAAGTCCTCGGCGCGTAGGCCGAACGAGCCGGACTGTCGAGTGGCGCATGGCATCGGCGTGCTCCTCGTACTTTCGATCTGGGTCCCGGTGCGGCCGCGACGCTGGAGTGCGCGGCGGCTTGCGTCCGCGGATCCGGTCGCTCTGTCTGTTCGCCCATGATACCCGCGGAGCGCGTCGATGGAACCTGGAGCGAGTGATATCAGTATGATATATAACTGAAATCCACCGGGAGGGACGATTCATGATCCAGGAGAAGTCGCACACCGCCCCGTCGGGGCTCCTCGTCGTGCTCGGGCTGCTGGCCGCGCTCGCGGTCGTCGTCGCGTTGTTCATCGCGGATGTCGCCGCCGACTCGCAGATCTCGTTCGGCGGTCTGACCTGCATCCTGCTGGTGCTCGTTATCGCCTTTCTGCTGGCCGGCGTCTTCGTGGTCAACCCGAACGAGGGCCGCGTGCTGCAGTTCTTCGGGCGCTACGTGGGCACGGTGCGCGACCAGGGCCTGCGCTGGGCCAACCCGCTCTTCACCAAGCGGCGGATCTCGCTGCGGGTGCGCAACTTCGAGACCGAACGCTCCAAGGTGAACGACACGGACGGCAACCCGGTCGAGATGGCCGCCGTCGTCGTCTGGAAGGTGGTCGACACGGCCGAGGCGACCTTCGAGGTGGAGGACTACGTGAACTACGTGCACGTACAGAGCGAGTCGGCGGTCCGCAACCTGGCGACGCGCTACCCCTACGACACGCACGAGGAGGGGCGGATCTCTCTGCGCGGCAACACGGAGGAGATCGCCGGGCAGTTGCAGACCGAGATCCAGGGCCGGCTCCACAAGGCCGGGGTCGAGGTGCTGGAGGCGCGGATCACCCACCTGGCCTACGCGCCGGAGATCGCCTCGGCGATGCTGCAGCGCCAGCAGGCCGGCGCCATCATCGCGGCCCGCAGCCAGATCGTCGACGGCGCGGTCAGCATGGTGGAGATGGCGCTCGAGAATCTGTCGAAACGGCAGATCGTCGAGCTCGACGAAGAACGCAAGGCCGCCATGGTCAGCAATCTGCTCGTCGTGCTGTGCGGCGACAAGGCCACCCAGCCGGTGGTCAACACCGGCACCCTGCACCAGTAGCCGGATGGCTGCCCGCAAGCCGTTCCTGTTGCGCATCGATCCGGAGGTTTTCGCCGCCGTGCAGCGGTGGGCCGGTGACGAGCTGCGCAGCGTCAACGGACAGATCGAGTTCATCCTGCGGCGCGCGCTGCAGCGGGAGGGGCGGCTCCCCGGTCGCGAGAAGCAAGCGGCAGGAGGGGGGGCGCCCGGGACGGAGCCGTCCGAGCGGCCGCCCTCGACCGACAGCGCCGCCGCCGCGGAAGACCCCGGTTCGTGATCGGCCGCCGGCTCCCGAGCGAACGATGGGGTCGCTCCGCCGCTTGGGCATGCCGCGGGTCTCGCCGTGTGCTGTTAAGATGCGGGCACGTCTTGCTTCGATGGATTTGCGCTGCGGGCCGGGTATCCGGAGCGCCCTCAGATTCAGGAGGACACGATGCGGACCACGCCATTCGCGCTGCTCGCTGCTGTCGCTCTCGCCCTGTCGCTCGCGTGCGGCGGGAGCGCGCCGCCTCCCGAGCCGGAGTCGGAACCCGAGGCGGCGAACCCCAACGACCAGTTCGCCGGCGCCTGGACCCTGGTGCGCAGCGAGCGCCGCGACGCCGACGGCGAGCTGATCGGCGAGCCGCGCGAGGACCGGGACGGCTACATCATGTACGACCCGTCCGGGTACATGGGCGTGGCGATCATGTCGCGGGACCGGGAGCCGTACTCCGAGGGCGGACCGACCTCCGAGGAGGCGCTCGCCCAGATGGGGAGCTACGCCTCGTACTTCGGGCGGTTCTCGGTCAACGAGGAGGAGGGGTACGTGACCCACCACCTCGAGGGGGGCCTGAACCCGAGCGGCGCCGGCTCGGACTATCGACGGTACTACACCATCGAAGGCGACACGCTGAGGCTTCAGCCGCCGGCCAGCGAGGACGGCGCGCGCTCGTACATCACTTGGCGGCGCCTGCCCGACCTGGAGGAAGCCGAGCTGACGGATACCCACCGGCGGCTCTTCGGGGTCTATCGCGTCGAGTCGGTGACGCGTCAGACGACCGACGGCGAGCCCATAGAGGTCGACCAGTACGAGACCGCGTACATCATGTACGCGCCGTCGGGGAACATGTCGGTGCACCTGATGCGTCCCGATCGGATGCCGTACGCCGGCGACGGGCCGACGGCCGAGGAAGCGCTCGCGACGGTGCTGAGCTACGGCAGCTACTTCGGCCCCTTCTCGGTGAACGAGGAAGAGGCGTACCTGGTCCACCACCGCGTGGGGAACGAGGATCCGGGACAGAGCGGGACGGACGCGCAACGCTTCTTCGAGCTGACCGACACGCACCTGACGCTGCGGCCCCCGGTCAGCACCGACGATGAGGGGCGCGAGGGGCAGAGCACGATTCTCTGGGCCCGCATCAGCGACTGACCGCGGCCACTCGGGTCGGGAAAGCCGCCCCTACCGCTCGTGCAGCTCGTCGCGGGTCCAGGTGGCGGTCCCGCGCCCGGCGCGTGTGGTCTTCGCTAGTGTCAGCAACCGCGTGACCGCCTCTCGCTTGACGGAAGCCGGGGCGCGCGACGCCGTACCGCAACTACTGCGGTCCGGCGTCGCTTCGCGGTCGTGACCCGGCATCGTTGCGTTCTCGCCGCCGCTGCTCACGTCGCGCCTCCCGTTTACTCGGCTAGCGGGTGCGGGCGGATCTGGAACCGCACGATCTCGCTCGTCATCCCCTTGCCGCCTTCCTGGTGCCAGTTCGTCACCGAGTCGTAGCTGGCCCAGACGCCGCGGCCTTTCCAGCCCGCTTCCCGATTGTCGATGCGGCCGTCGAGGCCCCGGGTGTAGAAGCCGAGCGGGTAGGGCACGCGCAGCGTGACCCACTCGCCGGTCTCGGGCAGCAGGGCCAGTAGCGCGTCGGAGCTCGTGCCGTTGGCGATCGGCACGTTCGCGCCCAACCCCAGCGTGTCGAACTGGTCCACCCAGTTGTAGTAGTGGAAGTCGGCGCTGCCCGCCGCCGTCACGCCCTTCATCTGCGGGCCCGGCGTCGGGTACAGCGTCCAGCCCTCCGGGCAGTGCTGCCCGGTCGCGGTCGGGCCGTTCAGCACGGCGCACTTGCTGCGGTCGAAGCTCGCGAGGTGCCCACTGCCCCCCAGCGCCGTCCAGAGCACGCCGTTGCGGTCGACGTCGATGCCGCGCCCACCGTGGCCCCACTGGCTCGGGTCCACGTCGGGGTTCTCGAACGGCGGCTCGTACACCTCCGCGCTGCAGGTCTCGGGCGGGTTGTCGCCGAGATCCAGCCGGACGATGCTGCCCGGCACCGGCAGGCGCCGGGCGATCCAGATCGAGCCGTCGACCGGGTTCGGGATGATGCCGTAGGCAAAGCCGTCCAACCGCATGTCCTTGCCGGCTTCCTGCGGCTCGCCCGGCTCGGTGTACTCGCCGATGACGCCGTCCCCGCTCGTGTCGACGACGGTCGGGCACCAGCCCTGGGCGGCCTGCTCGTCGCCGGTCTCGTCGTACAGCTTCGTGTTCAGCCACCCGACGACATCCGTCGATCCGCTGAGCCAGAGGGTGTCGTCCTCGTCCTCGGCGAACTGCAGGTGGTGGGTCATGTAGCAGGTGTCGATGTGGACGAACTCGCCGCTCTCGGTGTCGTAGTACGAGAGCTGCCGCTGGCTGCGCGAGATCGGGAAGTTCCGGGCCGAGGGGTGATTCGAGCCGTCCCGGCACCAGTCGGGGTTCTCGGGGGTCCGGATCAACTGGGTGATCCAGAGGCGCCCCTTGGCGTCCATCATGGGGTTGTGGGCGCTGTAGCCCCGGGTGGTCGGGCGCTCGGTGCCCCAATACGGCGACGGTATCAGCGCGGTAGTGCCGGAGTACGAATCGCCGCGCTCCGGCATCGGATCGCGCGTCGTCATGTCCATCCGCACCGAGCGGTGGGTCACCGGATCGGTGATCGTCAGCCCGGCCCCGCCGACGCCGTACACCGGGCCGTCCGGATACAGGTGTGGGTTGCGCTTGTCGGTGGCGATCTCGTCGTGCACCATCGCCATCGTGTCGCCCCAGCCCCACATCGTCAGGACGAGGTTGCGCTCCTGCCCCCGCGGGCGCGGCGGCGCCGGGGGCACCTCGCCAGCCGCGATGCGGTCGGTCCAGTCGGCGAACAGGCCGAGCGCGCGATCGCGCCCCATCCGGTTCAGGCCCGCGCTCATGCTCGGGCCGCTCCGGCCGACCTGCACGCGGTGCTCCCAGGCGTCCAAGGTCGAGTCGAAGTCGTCCAGGTCCAGCATCGGCATCTCGCGGGTCGCCATGTTGCCCATCTGGTGGCAGAGCTGGCAGCCGTCCTTCAGCCGATCGACCCACTCGGCCTGGTGCCGCATCCGCTCGCTGATGCCGTTGCCGTCCGGTCCCGTGCCCGGGAACTCGCTCTCGGCCGGCACTTCCAGCAGCGAGTACCAGTAGTTGGCGGGATAGATGCGCGCCGCCTCCCGCGGCGTGGCGGCCGCCGTCACCTCCAGGGTGAGGTCGTCGCCGGGCCGCGCCTCCCGCTTGTCGGAATCCAGCAGGCCGTAGCCGCGCACCCACACCTCGTAGTCGGCGTCCGGCAGGTCCGGGACCAGGAACCGCCCGTCGTCGCCGGTGACGACGATCTTGCGGAACGTGGTCTCCAGGTCATCGGTTTCCGCGATGACCCACACGCCCGCCTCACCGCCGCCGGCGCTCCGCACGACGCCGGCGATGTCGTCGCCGGTCGCCTGCGCGTTCGCGCCGGTCAGCCACAGCATGCCGCCGGCCAGGAACACGGCTCCCGCCAAGCCGATCCGCGATGTCGCGCGCATACCAACCTCCCTTGAGCAACCGGTTTCGCGTTGCGCCGAGTCGATGCGGCTACTATCGCACATGCACCGTGGAAATGCGGATCGGTTTTCGTTGGTTCGAGGTGTTCTTCTGCAGTGCTCGAATCCGCGCGCGCTTCAGGACTTCCATCGTCGACCGTGATGACTTTCCACTACTTGAGTCTGTGCTCCAGCTCGTCCGAGGAGATCGTCGGCTCGCGTCGGCGTGCCTCGATGAGCTCCCAGAAGGCAGGGCTGGTTTCGAGAACCACCGTTTCCCAGTCCTTGCCTTCGACTCCGAGCACCACGGCGGCCGGTTCACCGCGACGTGTGACGACCACGCGGTCCGTCTGGGCCGAGTCCACGACCTGCTTGACGCTCTTCCGAAGGTCCTGCACCGAAATCGTCTTCATAGGATTGGCTCACGGTTACTATCGCACATGCATCGCCCCCTGAACGCTTCGCCCTACGGTCTGGCCGCCGCCGTTCTGCTGGCGCTGACGGTGCCGCAAGGCGCGCCGGCGCAGCTTGGCGATGCCGGGTCGGATCTGCTGACCCGGGCGGAGCGGACCGTTTATCAGGAGACGACCGCTTACGACGAGGTCGTACAGCTCGTCGGGCGCGCCGCGGCACTGTCTGACCGCGTTCACGCCACTAGCTTCGGGACGACGGTGGAGGGCCGAGCGCTCCCGCTCGTCGTAGTCGGGGATGTTGTCGACGCCCGGCCCGCGTCGGTCATGGCGACCGGTCTGGTGCGCGTATGGCTGCAGGCGAACATCCACGGCGGCGAGGTGTGCGGCAAGGAAGCGCTGCTGATGTTGCTGCGCGACCTCGTGACCGGCGCGCACGAGGAGTGGCTGTCGACGCTGATCCTGCTCATCGCACCTATCTACAACGCCGACGGCAACGAGCGGATGGCGCTCGACAATCGGCCGTACCAGCTCGGGCCGGTCGGCGGCACGGGAACGCGCCGCAACGCCCAGGGGCTCGACCTGAACCGCGACCACATGAAGCTGGAGTCGCCGGAGGCGCGGGCGCTGGTCGGCGCCTATCGCGACTACGACCCGCACGTGGTCATCGACCTGCACACGACCAACGGCACGCAGCATGCGTATCACCTGACCTACGCGCCGCCGCTGCACCCGAACACGCACCCGACGATAGACGCGCTGTTGCGCGACGAGTGGCTGCCGGCCGTGACCGATGCCGTCAAGGCGAGCGACGGCTGGGACTTCTACCACTACGGCAACGTGCCGCGCCGCAAGGGCGCCGAGCCGAGCTGGCGCACGTTCGACCACCGCCCCCGGTTCAACAACAACTACGTCGGCCTGCGCAACCGGATCGCGCTCATCAGCGAGGCCTACGCCTACGCGCCGTTCGAGGAACGGGTGGCCGCGACGCTGCGCTTCGTCAAGGAGTCGCTCGTTTTCGCACACGACAACGCAGGTCGTATCGCTGCGCTGATCGTGGAGGCGGACGGCACACCGGTTGCCGGCCGTTCGCTGGCCGTGCGGGCCATTCCGTGGCGGTCTCCGGAGCCGGTGGAGATCCTGTTGGGGCGGACGGAAGAAGTGCCGCACCCGGAGACGGGTGAGCCGATGCGGCGCCGGCTCGATGGCGCGGAGCCGACGTTGATGGACGAGTACGTCGCGTTCGAGGCGGCCGGGGACGGTGTCGAGATTGCCCCTGCATCCTACTATGTGCCAGCGGACCTGACACCGGTCGTCGACTTGCTCGCGGCCCACGGCGTCGGCGGCGTTCCGCTGGAGGACGACACCGCCATCAGCGCCGAGCAGTTCGTCATCAGCGGTACGTCGCTCTCCGAACGGTCGTTCGAGGGACACAACGAGCGCACCGTCGAAGGGGACTGGGAGCTGGTGCAGCGCACAGTGCCCGCCGGCACGCTGGTGGTGCCGGTCACGCCGCGGCTCGGGCGCCTGGTCCTGGCGCTGCTGGAGCCGCGCTCGGACGACGGGGTCGTGAACTGGAACCTGCTGGACGAGCGGATCGCGGCGGACCCCGTCTATCCCATCCTGAGGTTGCCGGCGGAGCAGTTGCCGGAGAAGTGAGCGCGAAACCCGCCGGCCGACCCGCGGGGCGTCGACAAGCGGGTCCGGAGTGGTCCTGGAACGGTTACCGGAGCCGCGAGCACGGAGGTAACGGAACTCTTGCTCGCGGCCCCGGCGGAAACAGGGCGGGTCAGTCCCCGCCGGCGACGACTACTGCGCCGCCTCGACCCACTCGGCGAACTGCGACCACGGCCCCGGCACCCCGTGGATGGGGACGATCGTCTCGACATCGAGCCCCAGCCGCTGCACGTTGCTGTACAGGGTCCGGGCGCTGGCGTTCGGACTGGCGGGCAGCGAGCCGCCGGGGCCGGGCGGCGTGAACAGGTCGGCCTGCACCAGGATCTTCTCGTTGGGCAGGTAGGCCATCACCATGCCGGCGGCGTGGGCCAGCCCTTGAACGTGGTGAATCTCGACCAGGCGCGTCGTGTCGCCGAGGATGTACTTCTCGCGCAGCGTCTCGAAGATGTAGCCTTCCGACCACTCCTCCGGCGGGAACAGCGAGAAGCGATCCGGTTCGAGCAGCCACGGCCGCGCCCGCAGGACCTCCTGGTAGTAGCCGAAGTTCCCCTGGTGGGTGACGACCGTCGCGCCCTCGTGGACGTAGGCGCGCATGCCGCCCAGGTGGTCCCAGTGGTGATGGGTGGTCACGACCCAGCGGATCTCCTTGCCCGGGATCAGCCGCATGATCTCGTCGATCACGGCGAGCGAGCGCGCCTCGTTCAGCGGCGCCTCGATGACCGCGACCTCGTCCTCGAACTCCACCGCCACGCTGTGGTGCGATCCGCCGGCCATCAGCCACACGCCCTCGGCCACCTCTTCCGCCTCCACGCGCATCGGGGGCACCATCGCGTTCCGCGCCGCGTCGGGGACGTCCAGCGCGGCATCCGCCACGTTCACCTCGACGCTGTCGATGGTCGACAGTTGGAACGTGTGATCGCCGCCGCTGACGTTCGGCGCGTGGGCGCCGTCGTCGAAGTCCTGGTGCTGGTGCCAGCGCATCGGGAACATCATGCCCCCGCCCACGTCCTGGTAGTTGGTGTAGACGGTCTCGTAGTACATGTCGCCGACGACCGGGTTGGGCATCCAGGTCTGCACCCGCTCGATGACGTTGTCCTCGGTGATGGTGCCGTTGACACGGTACTTGTCGAGGGCGATGAACGAGACGACGGTGACCCGCCCGCCGTACTCGTTGCGCTCGACGGCGATCACGTCGTCAGCGGCCATGGCGCCCTTCAGGAAGCCCTGCGGGGTGAGATAGATCTCCAGCCGCCGGCGCTCGGCGTCCTGCGGCCGGGGCACCACCCGGTCGATCTCGCCGTTCCACGCATACTCGCCCCGGACCATCCAGTTCCGGATCCGGTCCCCCACGATCGGCGCGCCGCCGCCGCCCCGCGCGGGATAGTTCCCCTGCCGGATGACCATCTCCTCGGTCGACGATTCGGTCTCGAAGTCGATGGTGCGGGTGTACTCCGCCAGCTCGAAGCGCGGCCAGTCCTCGGCAGGGGCGAAATTCTGGCCCGCGGCGCCCACCCAGCCGTCCCCGGAGTACCGGATGGACATCATGTCGTCGACGCCCATCGTCTCGGCGGCGGCCTGCAGCACCGCCTGCGCGTCCTGCGCCGCGGCCGGCCCGGCCGCCAGCATCGCGACGGCAACGAAAAGTCCAACTCGCTTCAGCATGATTCCCCTCCCCGTAGCTTCCTGACGATCCGCGCCGGGCGGATCGCGGCCGACGCGACCCGTCCTGCTCTTTGGCTCGCACAGCGTAGCCGTTTTGCGGTGAGATGACCACGGGAATCGTGGGATTTCACGGTCGCCTGCCGTCGGGGGCGCCGTTGCGGGACGGGGTCACTCTTCGTGGTAACGAGCCCGAGACGGCGTTTCCGTGGGTCTCCGGAAACCTTGCGGGCGACGAGTTCGGGTGTCGCCATGAATACGACAGATCAACGCAATTCCGATATGATGCCGAACGCCATCATGGCAGAGACGGCCGTGCCCAGCAGTCCAATCAAGCCAAAGAGCCAGAAGAGAATGTTGAAATACTGTCTGTAGGTCAGGCAGGCTGCCCAAAGAGTAACTTGCATCGCCTTTCCTGTCTTCTTTGCTCGGTAGTCACCTCTTCAAATCTGAATAACTGGAGTTTGGAGGGTCATAGCGCGTTAGCGGCCGAGAGCGATCCTTCCAGCTCCTTCAATGCGAGCTCGGAGTTCTGGATCGAGCAGCCGACGAACCTGCACGGGTTGCCCGCCGAGTGAACGAGCAAGCTCACTCAGGCTGACGCCCTGCTGCCTCATGGCTACATAGAGCGCCGCCTTGACGGCGACGTGCGCCGGAACGGCAAACGCGAACCTGCCCGCGTTTGGCGGAGCTCGGGATCGGAATATCGGCTCGCTCCGCGATTCGAGCCCCGATGGTCTCGGCGAGGCAGTCGGGGGCCATTCCATCGCGTCGTCGAGGTCGTCGCCATGCGTTGTCGCGTCCGGCAGGTCGGGGAAACGTCACGAGGTAGCCTCCATCACGCTCTTTCCTGAATCTTGCCGGGTAAGCGAATTCAGTCGTCGCCCCGTCGAAATCCCACCTTCTCGAAGATTCTGCTTGACAACTTCCTGAGGGCCGGTCGTGCGCGGTCCGGCACGAAGTCTGAGACCCCTCTCGGAACGACACATCCGCGCCCTGATGGCCCTCTTCGGCCAGGATGACCGAAAATCACCAATCCGCCCTCGGACGAGGCGCGCGGACGCTCTCAAGCCGTTTAAAAACAGGGGGTTACAATGGATCCATGAGCGCAACCGCAGCCTTGGTTCCAGCCACTTCCAGCAACTTCCCGGCGTCGACGGTCGTCTCGTCGCCCATCGGCGGCTCCATGTCCATCGAGGAACACCGCGCGACGGTCCTGCAGCGCCGCGACGAGGCCGAGCGCCTCGGCAACGACATCGCCGAGCTGGCCGCCCGCATCCAGGCCGCCACCTACGAGTTGCTCGTGATGATTCGCGCCTTCGACCAGCGCGAGGGGTGGAGCGGCTTCAAGTCCTGCGCCCACTGGTTGAACTGGCGTACGGGGCTGGCCCTGGGCGCCGCCCGCGAGAAGGTGCGCGTGGCCCGCGCGCTGGGAGACCTCCCGTTGTTGAGCGACGCGATGCAGCGGGGACGGATCTCCTACTCGAAGGTGCGCGCCCTGACGCGGGTGGCGACCGCGGCCAACGAGCGGCGGCGCTCGGGTTCGCGGAGTGCGCGCCGGCCTCCTACGTCGAGCGGCTGGCGCGGGCGTGGTGCCGGGTCGACCGGCAGGCAGAGGCGACCGACGAGCGGCGGCGGCACGAACGCCGGAACCTGAACACCTGGGTCGACGACGACGGGATGGTGGTGATCCGCGGGCGGCTCTCGCCCGAGGTGGGCGCGGTGGTGCGCCGCGCCCTGGAAGCGGCGGGCGACCAATTGCGCACCAACGTCTCGCCGGAGGAAGCGGCAGACACCAGCTTCGGCCAGCGGCAGGCGGACGCGCTGAGCCTGGTAGCCGAGAGTGCGCTGGCCGCCGGGCTGGATCGCGGAGCGGCGGGCGACCGGTACCAGGTGGTGCTGCACGTCGACGCGGAGACGCTGGGGAGCGGCGCGGGGGAGGGTCCGGAGGACGCTTCCGCGGAGAGATTGACGAGCGGTGAGACCGCCGAGGACGTTGCAATCGAGCTCTCCGACGGTCTCGACGTTTCCGCAGAGACGCCGCGGACCGGTGCGGGGGAGGGGGTGGAGGACGTTTCCGCGGAGACGCCGCGAACCACCGCGGAGGTTCCCGCGAAGACTCCCCGGATGACCGGCCACGCCGCTCTCGAGGATGCCGACGGGCTGCGGGTGTCCACCGAGACCGCCCGCCGGATGGCCTGCGATGCCGGCACCGTCGTCATGGTCGAGGCTACAGACGGCTCGGTCATCGACGTCGGCCGGAAGACCCGCACCATTCCCCCGGCGCTGCGGCGGGCGCTGCAGGCCCGCGACCACGGGTGCCGCTTCCCCGGCTGCAACGCGCGGCGCTGCGACGCCCATCACGTCCGGCACTGGGCCGACGGCGGTGCAACGCGGCTCGACAACCTGGTGCTGCTCTGCCGCCGGCACCACCGGGCCGTCCACGAAGAGGGCTTCAGCGTCCGGGTGGGTCCGACCGGCGACGCCGCGTTCTGCTGGCCCGACGGCCGGCCGTTCCCGGACGCGCCGGCCGCTCCCCGCTGGACCGGTCCGCCGCTGGCGCCGACCGGCGCGCATCTGGCCGCGGCCGGCATCGAGATCGGACCCGACACGGCGACGCCGGACTGGCACGGCGAGCGGCTCGACCTCGGCTACGCCATCGACGTCCTGTGGAAACCGCGGATGGACTCCGGCGACGCCGGAGGCCGGATGCAGGCGTAAGTCGTGGACCGAGGCCAGTTGACTGCGAAGGTGAACACGCTGCCAATCGGAGTCGGGGCATCGGCCGAGGGTGCACACTGTTGCCGGAATAGCCCACAGCCGAGCGCCGGGGCGATGAGGATGCCGGTGCCGTCCACGGTCATGTCACGAGCGGCACCCGTTCCCGGCAGGGCTCCAGATTGGCGCGTATACCGCATACGTCGGCGCACCAGCGACTACAATCGGACCGTCTTCCACGGGGGAGGGAACACGATGAAGATGACGATGAGACTGTCGGCGGTCGCGCTGCTGTCGGTGCTGGCGGTGTCCGGAGCGTGGGCCCAGACCGGCTCGGACCGGGCGGTGACCGAGGCGCAGTACGAGCAGTGGAAGACGGAGTTGACCAACTGGGGCCGCTGGGGCGCGGAAGACGAGATCGGCGCGCTGAATTTGATCACGCCGGCCAAGCGCCTGGAAGCGGTGGCGCTGGTGGAGGAGGGTTTCACGGTGTCCTTGGCCGGCGATGCCGATACGGTGGAGGCGGTCGACAACCCGTATCCCTACGAGCACGAGATGGTGGGGATCAGCTCGGACCGCATCTCAGTCCGCTATCACGGCATCTCCCACACCCATCTCGACGCGCTGGCCCACATCAACGACGACGGCGTCTTCTACAACGGCTACGCGCCGGACGCCGAGGAGGTCATCGCGAACGGGCACCCGAAGAACTCGATCCACAACCTGAAGAGCGGCATCGTCACGCGCGGCGTGCTCATCGACATCCCGCGGCTGCGGGGCGTGCCGTACCTGGAGCCGGGTACGCCGATCTACGTGGAAGATCTGGAGGCGTGGGAGGAGCACGCAGGGGTGAAGGTCGCACCCGGGGACGCGCTGTTCATCCGCACCGGCGTGTGGGCGCGCCGTGCCGCCGAAGGGCCATGGCTGCGGGGCCGCCGGCCCGGCGGCCGGTCCGCGGGGCTGCACCCGTCGGTCATCCCGTGGCTGAAGGAGCGCGACATCGCGCTGATGGGCAGCGACCATCCGACCTACGTCGCGCCGTCGGAGCTGCCGGGCGCGGTGCACGACTTCGCGCTGCTGTACCTGGGCATTCACATGTTCGACAACTGCGACCTCGAGGCGCTCGGCGAGGCGGCGGCGGAACGCAACCGGTGGGAGTTTCTGTTGATGGCGGCCCCGCTGCCGATCCGCGGCGGAACCGGGTCGCCGCTGAATCCGATCGCGGTATTCTGAGCGGGCACCGGTTCCGGGGTGGCGAGGGCGGCGCTCGATTGCGGCGACCACCGTGGCCGGACCGGCGGACGGCGAATGCCACGGGGAGTCCGCTGTCCGATCGTGGTGGTCGAATCAACGGAGGCGCTCACGGCCACGCGCTGGCTTGGCAAGTTGGCTGGCTGGCAGACGCGAGCCGTCACGGCCAGAGTTGGCTGGCTGGCAGACGCGAGCCGTAGATCTCGCGCGCGAGACGCTGGTGTTCGAGCGTGACAGTGCCACGGGCAGTCCGGCCCAACTCGCCGGTACGCCGGCGCGCACTCCGCGCGGCAGGGTCGACGTCGACGACGTGTTCCCGCCGCACGACCCCGGTCCGTGGCCGGCCGGCCTGTCGCTGCGGCGCGAGCACATCTACGACGATCGGGGCCGCTGAAGGACCGGATGTTCCTCGACACCAACGTCCTGGTCCGTGCGCGCTTCACGGCTTCGCCGCAACACGCCCTGGCCCGCGCCCGGCTTCGCGACGTAATCGGCGGCACGGAGCGAGCACGATGCTCACTCACTCCGAAGGGCGCCTGCTGACGTTCAATCTGGACGATTCCCGACGGTACGGCGATCGCATCACGCTGATCGATCCGGCCGCGGGCGTTTGAGCGTCTCGCTGCACATCCCGGTCGCCGCGGGGTCCCAATCGACCGGCCGGGTGCCAAGCCACACGGTGGCACCGACGTCTCGTTCGCGGGGTTCCTGTTGCAGGGCAATACTGCGAATCGTGAGGCCCGACAGGCCAAGAAGTCGTTGCAAGATCCTGTCGTGGACCGACCGGACCGCCCGACCAGCGCACGCTTGGCGAAGAGCAGACCGCACGATTCGTGCCGGTCGGGGCAGCCTGACGAACTGCCCGGCGTTCAGGTCGCGTGCGTGGCAGTTGGGCAGTTTTTCACTTCCTGTGCGGCGTCGCCTCACGGTTCTTTTGCACGTCGAAACCACTTGACGGCTTCACCATGGTCCTGCGGAACGCCCCGGCCGTGACTGTACATGTATCCGAGGTCGTGTTGTGCTCTGGGGTGGCCTTGTTCGGCGGCGCGTCGAAACCACTTGACGGCTTCCCCATCGTTCTGTGGAACGCCCAAGCCATGTTCGTACATTGTGGAGGTTGGATTGTGCCGTGGCTTCACCCTGTGCGGCGGCCCGTCGATACCATCGGGCGGCTTCACCATGGTCCTGCGGAACGCCCCGGCCGCTTTCGTACATGACGCCGAGGTCGTGCTGTGCTCTGGGGTGGCCTTGTTCGGCGGCGCGTCGAAACCACTTGACGGCTTCCCCATCGTTCTGTGAAACGCCCAGGCCGTTCTTGAGCATTACGCCGAGGTTGGACTGTGCTCCGGCGTGACCTTGTTCGGCGGCGCGTCGATAGCATCGGACGGCTTCACCATGGTCCTGTGGAACGCCCCGGCCGTGATGGTACATGACC
>OZ219745.1:4800000-6025000 GCA_964291605.2 Vicinamibacterales bacterium
CGGGGGGCAGGCCACCGTAGCGGTAGGTGTTGTACGGCGAGTCGACCTGCATGTTCCGGCGGGTCAGATTGCCGTCGTAGATGCCGGCCCGCTCGAGGGCGTAGATGACGGTGGGATCGCTCTGGAGCGGCATCCCGATCCGCAGCCGGTTGTTGAAGACCGCCGACACCAGCCCGTGCTCGGCGCCGGCGCCGGTCTCCCTCTGGATGATGGAGGCCAGAGTCACCGTCTCCCGCACGCTCAGACCGCGCTCGGCGGCGCGCCGGCGAAGCTCGTCATCGAAGACCCTCCGGAACTGGGCCACCATCGCCGCGACGAGATCGTCGACGGTGGCGTGGCGGGGCAGCGAATAGGTCTCCGGGAACAGGTACCCCTCGAGGTCCGTCGCGTGCGGATCGAGGTCGGAGATCAGGGCCGTGCGGGATGCCGCCGCCGAGAACGCCGCCGCGGACCCCAGCCCCTTCGCCTGCGCGATGGACGCCATCTCCGGCAGCGTCAACCCTTCGGGAAAGGTGATGGGACGCATGTGGACACGGCCGTCGGCGATCTTCGCCACCACGGCCAGCGGCGACAGCGGGGCGTCGAAGAAGTACTCGCCCGCCTGCAGTTCCCGATCCCGGCCGCTCCGCCGGACCGCAAGCCGAAAGAGCCACTCCTCGGCCACGACCCCGGCCGCGGCCAGCCGGTTGGCGATCACCGGGATCGAATCGCCCGGCTCCACGTCCACGAACACGCCCGCGCCGGCGGCCCCGGGATGCGGCGCATCGAGGCGCGCCAGCAACTCCTGCCAGACGAGCGCCGCCGCGCCGGCGGACAGGAGCACAAGGCAGACCACGGCCAGCAAGAGCCTCTTGCGCATCGCGCTACGCTTCGTCCCCGGCATCCGGCTCACCGACGGCGAACCCGCGATCGGACGTCCGGGCCGCCTCGTCGAGGTAATCCTGCAGGATGACCGCCGCGGCCGCTGCGTCGAGCCGGTGCTTCCGTTTCCGCCAGTCCCGTTCGCGCACCGCGAGCCGGGCCTCGGCCTCGACGCTGGTCAGCCGCTCGTCCTGCAACCTCACCGGCACCCCGATCAGGGCACGGAGCGCAGCGGCGAAGCCGCGGGCCCGGGCGGTCTGACCATGCGGGGCTCCGTTCAACGCCCGCGGCACGCCGACGACGACCAGCGCCAGCCCGTCGGGCTCCGCCGCGGCGCCGGCCACCTCGGCCGCCACCGCGGCGGCCCTGTCCTCCAGCGCCCCCTGCGGCTCCAGCACTCGCAAGGGACGGGCAAGCAGGGCGGACGCATCGCTCACCGCCAACCCGATGCGGCGCTCCCCGTAGTCGACGCCGAGTACTCTCATGCTTCTCCGGCGGACAACCACCCGGCCACCACCGTACCGAGCCGGTCGACACAGCGTACGACTCGACTCGCCCCGGTGTCCATCGGGCGGCGACCGCCTCGACTCCATCATCGACGGCCGGTCAACGATCCGGTAGAATGTTCTTTCTCTACGCTGTGTTCCGCTGGCGGTTCGGAGCTTTGCGCCGACCGGTCGCGGATCGCAGAACCGCGACGTCACGTGTTCCTGGGTGAAGCGAGGACAGTCTTGAGGACCCGGATCATCGTCTTTTTCGCGTCGATCCCCATCATCGCCTTCACACTCGTCGGCGGCTACTACGGCCGCGCGGCCGGCGAGGAGGAACAGACCTACAGACATCTGCGGGTCTTCGAAGACGTCGTCTCGCTCATCTCGAACAACTACGTGGAGCTCGTCGATCTCGACGACGTGCTGCAGGGTGCGCTGCGCGGCCTGGCCGAGGGCCTCGATTCCGACAGCGCCTACCTCTCCGCCCCCAACGTGCGCTGGATCCAGAGCGGGGAACCGTTGCCGGAGGGGCGTATCGGCCTCGACGTCACGCGGCGCTACTACCTGCAGGTCGTCGCCGCGCGGGACGGATCGCCGGCGGCCGAGGCAGGCATCGCGCCGGGCGACTTCGTGCGCGCCATCGACGGCGATCCGACGCGCCTGCTCTCGGTCATCGAAGGCAAGCAGCGGCTCCACGGGGATCCGGGCACGACGGTCACGTTGTCGTTGATCCGCGGCAGCACGCAGGAGCCGTACGACATCGAGCTCGTCCGCGAGCGCCTGGCGCCCGCCGCGGTGGAAGGGCGGCTTCTGCAAGAGGCCGAGGGTGTCGGCTACCTGCGGATCCCGGCCTTCGACGAGAACGTCGCCGCGGCCATCGCGGACACCGCCGCCGTGCTCGACACGGAGGGGGCTGGGCACCTGATCGTCGATGTCCGCAACGCCGCGGAGGGAACCTACGCTGCCGCGGTGGCAGCGGCACGCCTCTTCGTCGCGACCGGAACGCTGGCCATCCGCGAGGAGAACGGCGACACGCGGACGCCCCTGGAAGCGACGGCCGGCCCGGACGCCATCGAGACGCCGATGACCCTGCTGACCAACTTCGGCTCGTCCGGTCCGGCCGAGGTCTTCGTGGCGGCGCTGGTCGGCAACGACCGGGCAACGACCGTCGGCCAGCGGACGGCCGGCCGCACCAGCCTGCAGCGTCTCGTTCCCCTTCCGGACGGCTCCGGACTCTGGTTGTCGTGGGCACGTTACCTGAACGGCTCGGGCGAGGCGATCCATCCTTTCGGCATCGAGCCGGCAGTCGGCGTGGCGGTGCAACTGCCGGAACTGGGCGAGCCGCTGCCGGAGGAGGACGAGATCCTGCAGCGAGCCCTGGAGGAGCTACGGGAGACCGTTGCCGCGGAGGCCGCGTAGTTTCGGACGGGCTTTGACGATGCTTTCCGCCCATTGGTATACTGCCCGTTCGTTTCATGGCCTGTAGCATCCACTCTCCGCGAAAGATAGGCGCGTAGCTCAGTTGGTTAGAGCGCCTGCTTGACATGCAGGAGGTCGGCGGTTCAAGTCCGCCCGTGCCTACCAGGTTTTCCGAGACGGTCCCCCGACCTGTCGATACAGCATGAGTCAGATCACGGTCACCCTGCCGGACGGATCGACCCGTGGCGCACCCGCGGGCGCGCCGGTGTCCGCGGTGGCCTCGGACATCTCGCCGCGCCTCGCCAAGCACGCGCTGGCCGCCATCGTCGACGACCGCATGGTCGACCTGTCGTACCCGCTCGACGACGACGTCGCCGTGCGGTTCGTGACACCCGACGCGCCGGAGGCGCTGGACCTCTATCGACACAGCACCGCGCACCTGATGGCGGCGGCGGTGACCGCCCTCTTCCCCGAGGCCCAGTGCGGCATCGGACCCGCCATCGACGACGGATTCTTCTACGACTTCGTCGTCGACCGTCCCTTCGTCCCGGAGGATCTGCAAGCCATCGAGCGCAAGATGGCGGAGCTGGCCAGGCAGAATCTGCGCTACGAGCGAAAGATGATGTCGAAGGCGGAGGCAAAAGCGTACTTCGTCGGCCGCGGGGAGCCGCTCAAGGTGCAGTTGATCGAGGAGAAGGGCGGACCGGTCGTCTCCTGCTACACGATTGAGGACGCCTTCATCGACTTCTGCACCGGCCCGCACGTGCCCTCGACCGGACGGCTGAAGGCGTTCAAGGTTCTCCACAGCTCCAACGCGTACTGGAAGGGGGACGCGCGCAACCAGCCGATGCAGCGCATCTACGGAACCGCTTTCTTCAAGGCCTCCGAGCTGACCGCGCACCTGACGCGGATCGAGGAAGCGAAGAAGCGCGACCACCGCAAGCTCGGCAAGGAGCTCGGCCTGTTCACGTTCCACCAGTGGGCGCCCGGCGCGCCTTTCTGGCAGGCCAAGGGCGCGACGCTCTACCGCCTCCTCTCCGACTACATGCGCGACGCGCTTTCCGGCGAGGACTACCAGGAGGTTCGCACACCGCTCGTCTTCAACAAGGCGTTGTGGGAGACTTCGGGGCATTGGGACCACTACCGGGAGAACATGTTCCTGCTGCAGTCCGACGGCGAGCCCGCCGCTTCCGCGGCGGATGGCGGCGGCGAGATCTCCGCCTCCGCGGCCGACGGCAAGGGAGGAGCCGAGTACGCCCTCAAGGCGATGAACTGCCCGGGGCACATGCTCATGTTCGCGAGCGAGGGACGGAGCTACCGCGACCTGCCGCTCCGCTTCCACGACCAGGGCGTGCTGCACCGGCAGGAGGCCTCGGGCGTGCTCAGCGGACTCACCCGGGTCCGCCAGTTCTCGCAGGACGACGCGCACTGCTTCATCACCGAAGACCAGATCGGCGAAGAAGTCGAGCGCCTGATGCGCCTGGTCGACCGCATGTATCGGGACTTCGGGCTGGACTACGCGGTCGAGCTTTCGACCCGCCCGGAGAAGTTTCTGGGCGAGTTGGCGACATGGGACCACGCGGAGTCGCAACTGCGCGGCGCCATCGAGGCGTCCGGCACGCCGTACACCGTCTCCGAGGGAGACGGCAGCTTCTACGGGCCCAAGATCGACGTGCACGTCACCGACGCGATAGGGCGCCGGTGGCAGTGCGCGACGATTCAGCTCGACTACCAGATGCCGCAGCGGTTCGGGCTGAAGTACATCGGCGCCGACAACGCCGAGCACACCCCCGTGCTGATCCACCGCGCCATCTTCGGCAGCTTCGAACGGTTCATCGCACTGCTCATCGAGCAGTACGCCGGCGCGTTTCCGCTGTGGTTGGCGCCGGTGCAGGTGCGTATCCTGAACATCGCCGACCGGCACGCCGACTACGGCCGGACCGTGCGGGAACGACTGGCGGCGGCCGGCTTCCGCGTGGAGCTCGACGACCGGCGCGAGAAGATCGGACTCAAGATCCGCGAGGCGCAGCTCCAGAAGATCCCGCAGATGCTGGTGATCGGCGACCGGGAGGTCGAAAACGGCACGGTAGCGGTGCGCAGCCGCACGAAGGGCGATCTGGGTGCCCGCGCCCTCGACGAGCTGATACGGGCGCTCGAGGAGGAGGTCCGCCTCAAGCGGGCCCCGGCGACGGAGTAAACTAGCGGTTCGCCCATGGCGGCGAACGCTGTCACGAAGGGAGCAAGGTATTCCTCCAGGACGCGGCCCGCGCGGGCCACGCCGCGATTTCCGCCAGCCCCGCACGCGAGTCAACGAACGGATCCGGGTTCGCGAGATCCGTGTCATCGACGACGGCGGTGAGCAGCTCGGCGTGATGCCGCCACCGCAGGCACTCGCGATTGCGCGCGAGAAGGGACTCGACCTCGTCGAGATCTCGCCGACGGCGCAGCCGCCGGTGTGCCGGATCATGGACTACGGGCGGTTCCAGTACGAAGAGCAGAAGCGGACGCGGCAGGCCAAGAAGCACCAGAAGACGATCGAGGTCAAGGAGATCAAGTTCCGGCCGAAGGTCGACGAGCACGATTATCAGTTCAAGAAGAAGCACGTCGAGCGCTTCCTGGCGCACGGCGACAAGGTCAAGGCGACCATCTTCTTCCGCGGTCGCGAGATGGCGCATCCGGAGTTCGGGCGGCACATCCTGGAACGGCTCGTCGACGAGCTGCAGGAGGTCGCCACGCAGGAGACGCTGCCTCGCATGGAAGGCAACCAGATGCACACGATCCTGTCCAGCAAGACCGTGGCGAAGAAGGGGCGGTAGCGGTAGCGGAGAACGGTAGAAGAGAGGCACGCATGCCGAAGCTGAAGACGCACCGTGGCGCGGCCAAGCGGTTCAACACAACCGGCACCGGCAAGGTGACCCGCAAGAAGGCGTTCTCGCGCCACATCCTGACCAGCAAGACCACGAAACAGAAGCGTGGACTGCGCGGGACGACAACGATGGACGCGGCCGACGAACCGCGCGTCCGGCGCATGATTCCGTACAAGTAGGAGCAGCCGAAGAACATGCCTCGAGTCAAGCGCGGCACCGTGCGGCGGGCGAAGCGGCACAAGCTGCTGGCCCGCGCCAAGGGGTTCTATCAGCGGAAGAGCAAGCTCTACCGTGCCGCCAAGGAAGCGGTCGACACGTCGTTGAACTACGCGTTCATCGGACGCCGGCGCAAGAAGCGCGACTTCCGGCGCCTCTGGATCACGCGCATCGGCGCGGCCGCGCGCCAGCACGGACTGAGCTACAGCCATCTCATCAACGGCCTGAAACGGGCCGGCATCGGCCTCGACCGCAAGGCGCTGGCCGACCTCGCGGTCCGCGAGCCGGAAGCGTTCGCGCATCTCGCCGAGCAGGCCAGGGAGGCGCGCGCCGCGGCGACGTCGTAAGGCGTTCGCCGGCGACTTGGCAGCAGTAGCCCGGGCGCACCGATGTCCCCCCCTGCTACCGTCGACGACGTGCGGGCCGCGTTCCTGGCCGAGCTCGACCGGGCGCGCAACCCCGACGAGCTCCGGGAGCTGCGCCACCGCTATCTGGGCCGCAAGCGCGGCGCCGTGACCGCGCTGCTCAAGTCCGTCTCCGCGGCGCCGCCGGACACGCGCCGCGAACTAGGCCGTCAGGCCAACGCACTGAAGCAGGAGATCGAGCGGACGCTGGCGGAGCGGCGGGAGTCGGCGACTGAAGCGTCTGCGCCTACACCGGCCGAACCGCAGGACCAACCCTCAGCAGGGACGATAGGACCAAAGGCATCCGTCCCGCCTGGTTCCCTGGACGCATCGGCGCCCGCGACCGTCAGCCGCACGGTCGACGTCACCCTCGCCGGCCGCGAGGTTCCGCTCGGGCACCGCCATCCGCTGACCGTCATCCGCGAGGAGATCGAGCAGATCTTCACCGGCCTCGGCTTCGAGATCCTCGAAGGCCCCGAGGTCGAGGACGACTACCACAACTTCGAGGCGCTCAACATGCCGCCGGAGCATCCCGCCCGCGACATGCAGGACACGCTGTACCTGGACGCGCCGCTCCGGACGCGGAGCGGGCCGCCGGGCACCCTGCTGCGGACGCACACCTCCGGCATGCAGATCCGCTACATGGAGACGCACGAGCCGCCGGTGCGGATCATCGCGCCCGGACTGGTGTACCGGCGGGACACTCCCGATCTCACCCATTCGCCGATGTTCCAGCAGGTCGAGGGGCTGCTGGTCGGCGAGGGGGTGACGATGGCCGACCTCAAGGGCACGCTCGAGTGCTTCCTGCGGCAGCTCTTCGAGCCGGACACGCAGGTCATGTTCCGCCCGAGCTTCTTCCCGTATACCGAGCCGAGCGCCGAGGTGTTCATCAGTTGCGTCTTCTGCAGCGCCGACGGCTGCGCGGTCTGCAAGCGGACCGGCTGGCTCGAAATACTCGGCAGCGGCATGGTGCACCCGGCCGTGCTCGAAGCGGTCGGCTACGATTCCGAGCGGCTCACCGGCTGGGCGTTCGGCGTCGGCATCGACCGCATCGCGATTTTGAAGTACCGCGTCGAGGACATCCGCGCCTTCTACGACAACGACCTGCGGCTCCTGGAGCAGTTTCCCTATTGAGAATCCTGGTTTCCTGGCTGCGTGAGCTCGTACCGGTGACGGTGAGCGTCGACGAGCTGGCCGAGGCGCTGACGGCGCACGGGTTCGAGGTGTCGGCGGTCGAGCCGGCCCCGGCCGTTCCGGCCCGGCCGGCCCGCGGAGAAGACGCCGTTCTCGACCTGGAGATCACGACCAACCGGCCCGACTGCCTCAGCGTGGCCGGCATCGCGCGTGAGGTGTCGACGATCTACGGCAACGATGTCACGTGGCCGGCCCTGGCCGGCACCTCCACCGGCGACGATGCCCTTCCGGTCACCATCGAGGACGAGGTGCTCTGTCCTCGCTACGCGGCGTCGGTGGCCGAAGTGACCGTGGGTCCGTCGCCGTCCTGGATGGCGGCGCGCCTCGAGGCGGCCGGCGTACGGCCCATCAACAACATCGTCGACGTGACCAACTACGCGATGCTCGAGCTGGGCCACCCGATGCACGCGTTCGATCTCGACCGGCTGGCCGACGGCGAGCTGCGAATCCGGCGCGCCCGCCGGGGAGAGACCGTCCGTACCCTGGACGGGGTGGAGCGCAAGCTGGCGGACGACATGCTGGTCATCGCCGACGGCGCGCGTCCGCAGGCCGTGGCCGGCGTGATGGGCGGCGCCGATTCGGAGGTAACGGACGGAACGGTGCGCGTCGCGTTCGAGAGCGCGTGGTTCGATCCCGTCTCGGTTCGCCGCACGAGCAAGCGGCTGGCCCTGTCGACGGACGCGTCGTTCCGCTTCGAGCGGGGCGCGGACATCGAAGCCCCGGTACGGGCGATGCGCCGTGCGCTGCAGCTCCTGGGCGAGATCGGCGGCGGCGCGCCGCGCGGGTCCATCGTCGACCGCCACCCCGCGCCGCGAAACAGGACCACGGTCAGCCTGCGGCAAGCCCGGATCGGCCACGTGCTCGGCGTGGAAGTGGACCCCGACTTCGTGCCGGCCACGCTCCAGCGGCTCGGCTTCGATGTCGATCGCGTTGCGGACGACGCCGGCGATGCGGCGCCGGACGGCCACGGCCGGCGGTGGCGCGTCACGGTACCGGCGCACCGCGTCGACGTCCACCGCGAGATCGACCTCATCGAGGAGCTCGCCCGCCACCACGGGTACGAACGGCTGCCGTCGACCTTTCCGGCAATGGTCCGCCCGCCGGCGCCCCCCAGCGGCGCGCTGTCCCGGCAACAGGTTCTACGACGGATAATGACCGCCGGGGGCTGCTCGGAGGCCATCACCTACGGCTTCATCGAAGAAGAGGCGGCCCGCCCGTTCGTCGCCCGGCCAGACGAGCTGGTGCGCATCGCCAACCCGCTGTCGGAGAAATTCGCCGTGCTCCGGCCGTCCCTGGTGCCCGGACTGCTCGACGCGCTCATCCACAACCGCAGGCGCGAGCATCGCGACATCAGGCTCTTCGAGATCGGACGCCGCTTCACCGCGGCGGAAGGCGAAACCTCCGGCGTTGCGGTGGCGCTCACCGGGGCCGCCACGCGCAGGCATTGGAGCGGCGGGGAACGGCAGACCGACCTGTTCGACGCGATCGGACTCGTCGACCGGATGTGCGATGCCTTCGGGGTGGCGCCGGCGTACGCACCGGTTCACCGCGAAACGCTGGCCGGCGGCGGAGCCGCCGCCGTGCGGGCGAGACTGCCGGAGACCGGCGAGTCGGTCCTGCTCGGCTACGCGGGCCGTCTCGCGGCTCCCATCGCCGAGGCGCGAGGGTTGCCGGCCGATGACGAGATTTACGTGGCCGAGCTCGACCTTGCGGCGCTTGCCCGGACCGGCAGGGACCGCCGCCGGATGGTGGCGGCGCCGCTGCCGCGATATCCCTCCGTAACCCGCGACCTGGCAGTGGTCGTGGACGCCGCCTTGCCCGCCGCCACGGTTCGTGGCACGATTCGATCCGTTGCACCGGACACGCTGGTGCAGGTGCGCGAGTTCGATCTCTACGCCGGCAAGGGCATTTCGCAGGGCCACACGAGCCTGGCGTTCCGGTTGATGTTTCGCGCCCCGGATCGCACGCTGACGGACGCGGAAGTGCAGCAGGCCATCGACGCCATCGTGGCCGCGCTGCAGGCCGAGCACGGAGCCACCCTGCGCTAGCAGCGCAGAAGACGGAGCGCAGCCTGTTGAAGGAGTAGTTGCTTTGATGTCGGACACGACCCAATATGTCGACCTGGCCACGGTGGACCGTCTCGCCCAGAAGGTGACGGCACTGGTTCAGATTCTCGAGCAGTCGCGCCAGGAATTGGCCGAAACGCGTACCGACAACGAGCGGTTGCGCGAGGAGTTGGATGCGCTCCAGGAACGCCTGACCGTCACGCAGAACGACGCGGCGGAGATGGAAACGCTCCGGGCCGAGCGCGAGCAGGTGCGCGCGCGGGTCTCGGAGATGCTCAATCAACTGGAAGCCTTCGACCTGTAGCGGCGGGTCGAGACCGGATCGGGACGCCGCGAGGCGGGGGCCTGCACCGCGTCCCGTTCACCACGCGATGGACAAGACGAGCGACTCTGCCGTCACCACTATCCAGATCCTGGGACGGGACTACCCCATCCGCAGCCGGCTGGATGCCGACAGCGTGTCGCGACTGGGCGCGTACGTCCGCGAGAAGATGGAAGCGGTAGCGAATCGGGCGCCGCGTCGCGACCTCGTGCACGTGGCGGTGCTGGCCGCTCTCAACATCGCGGACGACTACTTTCGCAGCCTGGACGGCCGCGCCGACGACGAACGCCACGTCCTGGATCGGATGCTGGCCATCGAGGCCATGGTGGACCGCGCCGTCGGCGGCGTGATCTCCACCGTCGACACTTCGCAGCGCCCCGCATCGTCGGCGGACTCCGTCGCATTCGAGGCGCCGGAAACGCCCGCGCCGCCTCCCGACCACTCCGCGTGAACGGGCAGCGCCTTGCCCGGACTGCTGCTTCGTTCTAAGATGCCGGGAGAAACGGAGCACGGCACGTGTGTTGGTTCTTGAGATTCCCTGCAGTACGCGTGATGGTTTGGAGGCTCGTTTGAGCCATTGTTGTATCGAAGTGAACCGCGACGCTTCGCTGTGTGCACGCCTCGGCCCGAGGAAGCCTAGAGGCGGGGTCTGATATAGCGGTTCCACCTGCACGCGCAGGTTCATACGACCTCCCCACACGGTAATCGCGGGGGTTCTTTCGGGTTGCGTTCCGCGCCCGGCATGTCGCGCCGGCTCCGTGCGAGTCGCGCATGGAGCTCTTTCCGAGCGTCGTCGCCTCCGGCCTCACGGCCGCCGTGGTCGGGTTGCTCCTTTTCGGCGTGTGGTTGCTCACCCGCCGCAGGATCGCGGTCCAGACCGTCGGCCAGGCACGTGGCGAAGCGGACCGGATGCTGCAGAACGCCGAGCGCGAAATCGTCGCCCGGCGCAAGGAAGCAGAGCTCACCGCCCGAGAGCAGGCCCAGAACCTCCGGCACGAAACCGAGAATCACGCGCGGCAGCGCCGCGAGGAGCTGGCCGCACTCGAGCGCGACCTGAACGACCGCAAGCGGGCCCTGGCGGAACGAAGCGCCGGCGTCGATCGCGCCGCACGCGAGTTGCGGTCTCGAGAGGACGCGGTCCTCGAGCGCGAGAACGCGGCCGAGGCGGAGGAAGTGCGCCGTCTCGAGATCGTGGAACAGACGCAGGCCGAGCTCCAGCGGGTATCCGGCATGACCGCCGACGAAGCCAAGGAATCGCTGGTTCGGCAGCTCGAGTCGGATGCCCGCCGGGACGCCGCCAACCTCGTGAAGCGGCTGGAGCACGAGGCGCGCGAAACGGCCGCCGACAAGGCGAAGCACATCATCACGCAGGCGATCCAGCGCAGCGCGGCCGACCACGCCATCGAGACCACGGTGTCGGTGGTCGACCTGCCGAGCGACGATCTCAAGGGCCGCATCATCGGTCGCGAGGGGCGCAATATCCGGGCCCTGGAGACCGCCACCGGCGTGGAGTTGATAGTCGACGACACGCCCGGTGCCATCATCCTGTCGAGCTTCGACCCCTACCGCCGCGAGATCGCCAAGCGGGCCATCGAGCAGCTCGTTGCCGACGGCCGCATCCACCCCGCCCGCATCGAGGAGGTGGTCGAGAAGGTCCGTGCGGCGGTGGACGAGGCGACGCTGAAGGAAGGCGAGGCCGCCGCGTTCGAGCTCGGGATCCACGACATGCATCCCGAGATTAACCGCATGATGGGCCGCCTCAAGTTCCGTACGAGCTATGGCCAGAACGTCCTGGCGCACTCCAAGGAGGTCGCCTACGTCGCCGGGGTGATGGCGCGCGAGCTCGGGCTCGACGCCCAGACGACCATCCGCGCCGCCTTCGTGCACGATGTCGGCAAGGCGATGGATCGCGAGCTCGAGGGTACGCATCTGCAGATCGGCATCGACTTTCTCCGCAAGCACGGCGAGACTGACGCGGTCGTCGACGCGATGGCCGCCCACCACATGGACATCGACTGGCCCTCGCTGGAATCGATGCTCGTGCAGGCAGCCGACGCCATCTCGGCCGCGCGGCCGGGTGCCCGCCGCGACATTCTCGAGTCGTACGTCAAGCGCCTCGAGAACCTCGAGGGCATCGCGGACTCCTTCAAGGGAGTCTCGAAGTCGTTCGCGTTGCAGGCCGGCCGCGAGATCCGGGTGATGGTCGAGAGCGAGCGCATCTCCGATGAAGAGGCGGTCTGGCTCTCGAAGGACATCGCCAAGCGCATCGAGACCGAGCTCCAGTACCCCGGCCAGATCAAGGTCACGGTAATCCGCGAGACCCGCTCGGTGGAGTACGCGCGGTAACCGGTCCGTCGTGCGCAATTCTCCAACCGTCGCCGATATCGGCGAGCACGCCGTCATTCAGCACATCCGGGAGCGCGTCCCCGCGCACGCCGCAGGGGTAGTGATCGGGATTGGAGACGACGCGGCCGTCGTCGAGCCGGACCGTGGCACGCTTGCCGTCCTGAGCACCGACACGCTGGTCGAAGGCGTGCACTTCGACCGCGCCCTCAGCACGCCGGCCGACATCGGCGACAAGGCGCTCGCCGCCAACCTGAGCGATCTGGCGGCCATGGGCGCGGCGCCGCGGTACGCCCTGCTCGCCCTGTCGCTGCCCGCCGGCTGGCCCGTCGCGGACGTCGACGCGATGCTCGATGCGTTCCTGGCGCGGGCGACCCGCCACCGCACGGCGCTCGTCGGCGGCGACGTCACCGCCTCGCCCGGACCGCTGATCATCGGCGTTACCGTGGCCGGCAGCGCGAAACGGCGGCGCCTGCTCCGGCGTGACGGCGCCCGGCCGGAAGATATCGTCTACGTCAGCGGCGCCATCGGCGCCGCCGCGGCCGGTCTGGCTTCGCTGCAACAGGCCGACCAGACCGCGGGCCCGCCTCCCGAGGAATGCCGCCGACGCCACCGCCGGCCCGAAGCGCGGCTTGCACTCGGGGTCGCACTCGGCCGGAACCGGGCCGCCCGAGCCTGCATGGATCTGAGTGACGGACTCGCCGACGCCGTCTACCGGATCGCGACCGCCAGCGGCGTCGGGATGCGGCTCGACGCCGAGGCATTGCCGATCCACCCGGAAGCGCGCGCGTGGTTCGAACGGGCCGGCCTCGACCCGGTGGCGGCTGCCGCAGCCGGTGGCGAGGACTACGAGCTCGCGTTCACGAGCCCTCCGGCGTTCCGCGGCCGACTGCGGCACGTGCGGCGCCGGATCGGAGACCTGCCCATCACCCCGATCGGGATCGTGACGAAGGAACGCGGCGTGTGCATCAGGCGCGATGGGAAGGACGAGCCGCTGCCCCGCGGATACGCGCATTTCGCGGGCGCCGGCTGAGGCGGTGACCGCGCGCCGGCCGAATGCGGCGGGTCTTTGCGGCGAAACCTCCTATCGCCCGGCCGCCAGGTCCGCCACCGCCGGCGCCAGCACCGCCGGCTCCGCCTCGACCCGGCTGGAGCCCGGTTCCCGCTCCTGGTCCTTGTACTGCAACTGATACAGCGTGTGATAGAGCCCCCGGCGCGCGAGTAGCTGCTGGTGGGTACCGGCCTCGCGCAACTCGCCCCTGTGAAGAACCAGGATCTGGTCCATGTCCTGTACCGTCGACAGCCGGTGCGCGATGGCGATAGTGGTTCTCTCCGCCATCAGCACGTGCAGGGCGTCCCGGATGAAGCGCTCGGTGTCGGTGTCTACGCTGGACGTAGCCTCGTCGAGCAGCAGGACGTCGGGCGCGAAGGCCAGGGCGCGGGCAAAGCTCAGCAACTGCCGCTGCCCCACCGAGAGGCTGGCGCCGCGCTCTCCCACCTCGGTGTCCATTCCGTCGGCCAGACGCTCGATGAACCGGTCGGCGTGGACGCTCCTCGCGGCGGCCCGGACCTCGCCATCGCCTATCGCGTCTTCGCCGAGCCGGATGTTGTCCCGCACGCTGCCGGAGAAGAGATAGACGTCCTGCAACACCAGCCCGAACCGCTGCCGCAGCGCGGGTAGCGGCAGTTCCCGGATGTCGACGCCATCGATTGTGATCCGCCCGCGATCCACGTCGTAGAAGCGCATCAGCAGGTTGATGAGGGTGCTCTTGCCCGCCCCCGTAGCGCCTACGACGCCGACCCGCTCCCCGGGGGCGACCTCGAACGAGACGTCGCGCAGCACGTGCTCTTCGTCCCGGTAGGCGAACCACACGCGCTCGAAACGGATGCGGCCGCCGCCGGAACCGTCCGCCGGAGACCCAACCGGCGCAGTCCGGGACATCGTGGCGGACGGGGCCGGCAGCGGCACGGGCCGCGGGGGCGACGTGATCTCGACCGGGGTATCCAGCAGCCCGAAGATGCGCTCGGACGACGCCATGGCCGACTGCAGGATGTTGAACTTCTCCGACAGATCGCTGATCGGCTTGAAGAAGCGTTGCGAGTACTGCAGGCACGCGACCAGCACCCCCAGCTCGACCGTGTCCTGCACCGCCCGTCCGCCGCCGTACCAGATGATGAGGGCGGTCGCCACGGCGCCCAGCACCTCGATGGCCGGATAGAAGGTCGCGTAGTAGAAGATCGACTCGACGTTGGCGTCGCGGTGGGCGCGGTTGATCCGCTCGAACTGCTCGAAGTTGCGCGCCTCGCGGCGGAAGATCTGCACCGTCGCCATGCCGCTGATGTTCTCCTGCAGGAACGCGTTGATGCGGGCGAGCTGGATTCGCACGCGCCGGTACGACTCGCGCGCGTTCCTGCGGAACCACTGGGTCACCCAGGCGATGACGGGCAGGACGGCGAAGGTGACCAGGGCCAGGCGCCAGTCCATCCACAGCAGGACGACCATGATGCCGGCGAGCAGGAAGACGTCGCGGAACACCGTCACGACGCCGGACGTGAAGAGCTCGTTGAGGGCATCGACGTCGGAGGTGATGCGGGTCATCAGGCGGCCGACCGGATTGCGGTCGTAGAAGCGCAGATCGAGACGTTGCAGATGACCGTGGACCTCCATCCGCAGGTCGAACATGATCCGCTGCCCCATCATCTGCATCGTCCACGTCTGGACGTACTCGAGCACGAACGAGCCGGCCAGGACGAGCAGGAAGGCCAGCGCGATGCGATCGAGGCCGTCCAGCTCGCCCAGTGCGATGTGATCGTCGATGGCGACTTTCGTCAGCCAGGGCTGGGCGAGCTGGAGGACCGACCCGGCCGAGATCGCGGCCAGGGCGACGCCGACGGCGCGCCGGTGGGGGCGCAGGTAGCCCAACAGGCGCCGCATCAGCCGTGCGTCGTACGCCTTGCCCAGCACCTCCGGTTCGTGGAAAGACATCTCTTTCGCTGTCCCGCGCAGGAGTCCCCGCGCCGTGGCCTACGACTCGTCCAGCTCCGCCTCCAGCAGTTGCTTGCGGTGCAACCCGGCGTAGAGACCGTCCAGCGCCACCAGCTCGGCGTGGGTGCCTCGTTCCACCACCCGGCCGTCGTCGAGCACGAGGATGAGATCGGCGTCGCGCACGGTCGAGATGCGGTGGGCGACGAGAATCGTCGTGCGCTCCCGCATCACCCCCTTCAATCGCGCGAGAATGGCCTCCTCGGTATGGGTGTCGACGGCCGACAGCGCGTCATCGAGAATCAGGATGCGGGGATCGGTCAGGATGGCGCGGGCCAGCGCCGCCCGCTGCTTCTGCCCGCCGGACAGCGTGATGCCCCGTTCGCCGACCTCGGTGTCCAGCCCGCGCGGGAACCCCGCCACGTCGGCGTCGAGCTGCGCCAGCGCCACCGCATCGGCGACCGCCGCGCCGTCCTTCCCCCCGGTTCCGGGGGCGCCGAAGGCGACGTTGCCGGCAACCGTCTCCGAAAAGAGCAACGGCTCCTGCGGCACGTAGCCGATGGCGCCGCGGAGCGTATCGAGCGGCAGATCGCGGACATCGATCCCGTCGACGAACACGGTTCCCGGCGGCGGGTCGAACAACCGCGGCAGCAGATCGACCAGCGTCGACTTGCCGGCGCCGGTCGGGCCCACCAGGGCCAGCACCTGTCCCGGCTCCACCCGCGCCGACACCCCGGAAAGAACCGCCCGCCCGTTGTAGGCGAAAGTCAGGTTCCGGAACTCCACCGCGCCCCGTATCGACGCCGGCTCGACGGGGTCTTGGGGATCGCGGATCGACGGCTCGACCTGCAGGATGTCAAGCATCCGCTGCCACGCCGCCAGGCCGCGCTGCAACATGTTCGTCACCCAGCCGAAGGCGATCATCGGCCAGCTCAACATCGCGACGTACGCGTTGAACGCGACGAAGTCGCCTATCGACAGTCGTCCGTCGATGACATGGCGGCTGCCGACCCAGAGCACGACGAGGGCCGACAGGCCGAGGAAGAACGCCAGCGTCGGACTGAACGCGGCCTGGAGTCGAACCATGGCGCGGCTGCGGGCGACATATTCCTCGTTGGACGCCCGGAACCGTTCCGTCTCCACCCCCTCGCGGCGATAGGCCCTGACGACACGCACGCCGGCCAGCGCTTCCTGCACCACCGCGCTCATGTGCGCCAGTTGCTCCTGGATGCGTTCGGAACGCAGGTAGATGGCGCTGCCGAAACGCTTCACGACGACCGATACCACCGGCAGCGGCAGCAATGCCAGCAGGGTGAGCGCCGGCGAGAGGGAGAGCATCAGGATCAGAGCGACGACGAAGGTGATCGAGGTGGAGGCCGTGTACATGATCGCCGGCCCGGCCATCATGCGGACGGCGGAAAGGTCGTTCGTCGCGCGCGACATCAGGTCGCCGGTGCGATTGGCCTGGAACCAGGCAGGGGGCAGGCGCTGAAGATGACGGAACAGGTCGTTCCGCAGGTCGAGCTCGATCTCCCGCGAAGCGCCTATGATGATGCGTCGCATCAGAAAACGGCACACGCCGCCGAGCACTGCGAGGCCGACGAGCGCCGCCGCGAAGAACGCCAGGGAGGGCCCCGTTGCGGTTGCGGGATCCGGGCCCGGGCGGGCCGCCAGGGCCAGGCTGTCCACCGCGTGCTTGAGCACCCAGGGCGACAGCAGCGTGATCGCGGTGGACAGGACGAGAAACACGGAGCCGAGGGCGAACCGGTGCCGATAACGCACGAGATAGGGAATCAGCGCGGACGCGGCGGGCGACATCGACCTTTCAGAATAGCAGGCGCCGCGCCGGCGGCGGGCGGATCCTCTTCGCGCCTTGCCACGCGGGCCCCGCGCCGCTCTCCGTGCCGCGCGGGGCTTCACCACGGGCTCCTGCGGTAGGTGGTTCGATGTATCTGGGCATCGACCTCGGTACGTCCGGCGTCAAGGCGATCGTCCTGGATGCGGAGCAGACGGTCCGCGCCGCGTTCACCGCCCCGCTCACCGTCTCGCGTCCGAGGCCGCTGTGGTCGGAGCAGGATCCCGCCGCCTGGTGGCGCGCCGCCGATGCGGCGGTTCGCGCCGTGCTGCGCGACGTCGACGGCCGCGCCGTGGAGGCGGTGGGGCTGTCGGGCCAGATGCACGGTGCGACGCTGCTCGCCGGCGACGACACCGTGCTGCGCCCGGCCATTCTGTGGAACGACGGACGCTCCGAGGATGCCTGCCGGCAGCTCACCGAACGCGAGCCGCGCCTGCCCGCCATCGCCGGCAACCTCGCCATGCCCGGCTTCACCGCCCCGAAGCTGCTGTGGGTGGCGGAGCACGAACCCGAGGTCTTCGCCCACGTCGCGCGGGTCCTCCTGCCCAAGGACTACCTGCGCCTGCGCCTGACCGGAGAGTACCTGTCCGACCGGTCCGACAGCGCGGGCACGCTCTGGCTGGACGTGGCCCGGCGCGACTGGAGCGACGAGCTGCTGGCGGCGACAAGGCTCACCCGCGCGGCCATGCCGGGCCTGGTCGAGGGCAGCGAGCCGGCCGGGACGTTGCGCGCCGAGGTGGCCGAGGCCTGGGGCCTGCGGCGCGTCCCGGTGGCGGGCGGGGCGGGCGATCAGGCGGCGGGCGCCGTCGGGGCCGGCGTCATCGACGGCCGTCGCGCGTCGCTGTCGCTCGGCACCTCCGGCGTGCTGTTCGTCGCCGACAGCGAGTACCGCGCCAACCCGGAGCGGGCCGTGCACAGCTTCTGCCATTGCCTGCCGGACACGTGGCATCGGATGTCCGTCATCCTGAGCGCCGCGTCCTGCCTGGCGTGGGCGGCGCCCCTGCTCGGGTTCGACGACGTGCCGGCCCTGCTCGACGCCGTGGAGGCCGAGAACGCGCCGGCCGACGTGCTGTTCCTGCCGTACCTGTCGGGGGAACGGACACCGCACAACGACGCGAGCGCCAAGGGCGTCTTCTTCGGCCTGCACCACGACACGACCGCGGCCACCCTGGGGCGAGCCGTGCTGGAAGGCGTGGCCTACGCGTTCGCGGACGCGCGCGACGTGCTGTTCGAGCAGGGCGCCGTTCCGGCGGAGATCGCGGTCATCGGCGGCGGATCGCGCAGCGGCCTGTGGGGACGAATCCTCGCCAGCGTGCTGGACCGGGAGCTGACCTACCGCACCGCCGCCGAAGTCGGCCCCGCGCTGGGCGCGGCTCGCCTGGCCCGCCTGGCCGTGACCGGGGAGTCCGCGTCCGTGGTCGCCACCGCCCCGCCCGCCACGGACATCGTGGCGCCCGATACCCGGTTGCGCGAGCGGTACGCGGAGGACCTGCCCCGGTATCGCGCCCTGTACGCGGCGTTGCGCACGGAATTCAGGAGAGGAGCCAGTTCGTGAGCGCACCGTTCTTCGACAATGTCGACCGCATCGCCTACGAGGGCCCGGACACGGGCAACCCGCTCGCGTTTCGCTACTACGACAAGGACCGCGAGGTGCTTGGCAAGCGAATGGAGGCGCACCTGCGGCCGGCCGTCTGCTACTGGCACTCGTTCAACGCCCCCGGCGCGGACATGTTCGGCGGGGGGACGCTGGACCGCCCCTGGCTGGCCGGGACCAACAGCCTCGAAGCGTGCGAGCGCAAGCTGGACGCGGCATTCGAATTCTTCGAGAAGCTCGGCGTGCCGTTCTTCTGCTTCCACGACCGCGACATCGCCCCCGAGGGCGCCACGCTTGCCGAGAGCAACGACCACGTCTCGCGCATCGCCGACCGCATGGCGGCGCGGATGGACGCCACCGGTATCCGCCTGCTGTGGGGCACCGCCAACCTGTTCAGCCACCCCCGCTATGCCGCCGGCGCGGCCACCAACCCGGACCCGGAGGTCTTCGCCTACGCGGCGGCCCAGGTGAAACACTGCCTGGAGGTGACCCGTCGGCTGGGCGGGGCCAACTACGTCCTGTGGGGCGGGCGCGAAGGCTACGACACGCTGTTGAACACCGACCTGCGGCGCGAGGCCGATCAACTCGGGCGCTTCATGAGTCTCGTCGTCGAGCACAAGGCGAAGATCGGCTTCGACGGCGTGCTCCTTATCGAGCCCAAGCCGCACGAGCCGACCAAGCACCAGTACGACCACGACGCGGCGGCGGTGCACGCGTTCCTGCAGAAGTACGACCTCGACCGCGCGATCAAGCTCAACATCGAGGTGAACCACGCCACGTTGGCCGGCCACAGCTTCCAGCACGAGCTGGCCTACGCCATCGCCAACGACTTGTTCGGCAGCGTCGACGCCAACCGCGGCGATCCCCAGAACGGCTGGGACACGGACCAGTTCCCCAACAGCGTCGAGGAGACCACGCCGGCGCTGTACGAGATCCTGCGCGGCGGCGGCCTGGGCGCCGGGGGCTTCAACTTCGACGCCAAGCTCCGGCGGCAGAGCATCTCGCGCGACGACCTGTTCCACGCCCACATCGGCGGCCTCGACACGCTTGCGCAGGGACTGCTGAGCGCGGCGGCGCTGATCGAGCGCGGCGATCTCGCGGCGCACGTCGAGTCCCGCTACGCCGGCTGGGGGGCAGCGCTGGGACAGCGCATCCTGAACGGCGCGACCCTCGCGGATCTGTCCGACCACGTCATCGCCGATGCCGTCGAGCCGACCCCGGTGTCGGGACGCCAGGAGCTGCTGGAAACGGTCGTCAACCGCGCGATCCACCGCTGATGAAGAGGCGACCCCCACACCGACCCGCTGTGCCGGGAGCTTCTCCAGCCCCCTTTTTCGCGGGCCTGCCGGAGGGGGTGCAGCTTGTGCTTTAATGTCTTCGGAAGGCGATGCGGACATCCCTCGTGCGCATCCTGCATCGGATCGCCGCGCTGCTGGCGCTCGTCGCCGCGGTGACGGTCGTCGCACGGGCGCAGCCACCACGCGGCGCGCCCGCCGGGCCACGGCTGGCGATCACCCCGGAAGACACCGCCCTCCTCCTTCCGCTCGACGACTTCTCGCCGCAGTTGCTGGGCATGTACCGCAAGGCGATGCGCATAGAGGACGAGATACGGGGGCACACCGAGCGGTACGGCGTGGATTACGACCTCGCCCGCGCGGTACTGATCCAGGAGTCCGGGGGCAACCCCGGCCTCACCTCCGTCGCCGGGGCGGATGGCTACTTCCAGGTGATGCCGGCGACCTTCCGCGAACTGCGCGTCGACACCAACATCGAGGCGGGCATCAAGTACCTCGGCCAGATGATCCGGCAGTTCGGGCGGGAGGACTACGCGGTCGCGGCCTACAACGGCGGCCCGGGCCGGGCGCGCGGCGGACGCCCGCCACTCGAGACCCTGCAGTACCTGCTCTCGGTCGGCGCCTACCGCAACGTCCTCAAGTTGCACGAACCCTCCGTCAGGCGGCACGCCGCAAGCATCGAGCTCGAACCGGTTCAGGAGGGCGACGACTGGTGGTCCCTTGCGGAACGCACCGGGTGCTCCGTGCTGGAGTTGCGGATGCACAACCCGTTCCTGGCGACGCGGCCCCTGCGGACGGGCCAGTTCATCGCCTGTCCCCAGGAGCCGCGGACCGGCCTCCTGACACGTTCCGGCGCCGACCACGTCGAGTACCGGACGCGCCTCGGAGACAACTACATTCACCTCGGATTCCTGCTCGAAGTCGATCACGACGAGATGCGCGAGCAGAACGACCTGTGGCACCTGCAGAGCCTGCCGCCCGGACAGGTGCTGCGGCTGCCGCTGGCCTGGGAAGGCGACCACGAAGAGTACGTCGTCGAGGAGGGCGACGACCTCAAGACGGTGGCCGACCGGCTCGAGTCGACTCCCTGGCGGATCATCCGCGACAACGGCCTGTTTCGGGACCAGCGGCTGACGCCGGGAACGATCCTGCGCGTGCGGCTCGAGCAACCGCGGGCGATCACGGTCACGCACCGCGTGGTCCGCGGCGACACGCTCCTCGGCCTTGCGCAGCGGTACGGCACTACCGTTCGCGCCATCCAGGAAGCCAACTCGATGGGACGGCGGACGGGAATCCGGGCCGGCCAGCAACTCGTGATTCCGACCCGGAACTAGCGGGCGACGCCTGTCGGGCCATGACTCTGCGCCGCAGAACGCCGCGAAGCGAAGTGCTGCGGCGCAGAGTCATGGAGCGGAGGGGATGGGCCGAAACGCCGAGCCGGCGCGGCGTTTCGGGGCGCTAGGAGCCCGGGGCAACGGCGTCGCGGGCGAATGCAGCGGCACGTTCGGCGGCCAGGGCCTCCAAGCGCGATCCCGCGTGGCTCGCGACGATCTCGACAATCGGAATCCAGCAGGTTCTGTCTGTTCCGGATCCTTCCGGTCCCTCGTCGGCGTAGACCGCGACCAGCGGTTCACCGCCGATCAGCACGGGCATGGCGACACCCGAGCGGTCCCCGGGCAGCACGGCGAAGGCAGGAGGCCGGTCGTCCCCGTTCGCCCCGGCATCTCCGGTTATGACGACAGTCCGTCGCTCGCCGAGCGCTCGTCTCACGGCACCAGCCTCGGCCGCGGCGAGGAGCGGCTTCCCGTCACCGGCCGGCGCGTCCAGACCGACCACTCGCCATACCTGCAGCCCGTCGTCCACAACCACGAACAGCGCGGCCCGGCCGGTGACCTCGCCGACCAGATCGGCGAGCGCGTCCAGGACGCCGGTGAGCGTCGTCCGCTCGTCCAGACGGCGGACCGCATCCCGGAGCAGCGACACCACGCCCAGCGCGGCCTGCTTCCGCGCCGAGGCGATCGCGTCGGCCCGTTCCGCAACGGCCTGTTCTCGCGCCTCGGACACGGCCTTGGCCCGCTCCACCTCGGCTTCGGCCCGCACCTCGTCGGCACGGGCGGCCAGCTCCTGCGCCAGATTCCGGATCTCCGACGCAACCGCATCCTGCAGGCGCGGGACGACCACCTGCACCACGTCGTCAACGCTGCGCGTTCCGGCCATCGCTGCCCGGATTATAATGGCTTGGATGCTCGCCGATGGGGGCGACACGGCTTCGACGGGGGTCATGGAACCGCGGGATGCATGCCGAGCACCATCGACTCGCTAATCCGATGGAAACCAATGTAACTGCGGACACGCAGCTTCCTCTCGCTGCCTAATCAGGTAGCGCGCCTGTCCTGACCATGCCCGCGGGCCGGGAGTCAGGCGTCATACAGCGGGCTGGTCGTAGCGCGCGGCACCGACACGCCACGACGAGATTCATCGGGGCTCGGCTTCCGGTGGTTTCCGCCGTCCTTCGACACCGGAAGCGACGCAATCAAGGACGGACAAGCATGTAGATTCCCTCGGCGCTGGGCCTTCGGACGCGGGTTCGACTCCCGCCGCCTCCACCATTTTTGAAAGAAGTCGCACCTGGGTCCGAACCGCCGGCCGGATCCAGGTCCTCCAGCAACTTCAGCGTGTCGAACGTCGTCCGCGCCATGTAGTACCGCCGGCCGGAATCCGACACCACCGGGTCGAGCCGGATCGGCGCGAGCAGAGCGCGGACGACGAGAGCCGACCGCTCGACACTCGAGTCGAGCAGGGCGCGCAGGTTGTTGCAGCGCCGCTCGATCGTGCCGAGCGACGGGACGCGGAACCCGCTGGGAAGTGCGGATCAGCTCCGCTATCTGAACCTCGAGCAGCGAGACCTTCTGCTCGGACTTCTCCAGGCCCTGCCGCACCGCGGCGCTCTGGCGACCATCGGCAATGAAGCTGACGAAGTTGTCGAGGCGCCGGCGCTCCCGGCCCAGCTCCTCCTTCTTGCGCCGGATCAGCTCGGGAACATCCGAGGAGAGCCGGGCGACCTCCTGCTGGAGCTGCTCGAAGACGTTAGCGAATCGCCCGAGGATCGGCAAGACGCTCCTGAAGGGCGTTGACGATGACCTTCTCGGCAAGGTCCCGACGGACCCTGAGCCCGGTTCTCGCAGCCGCCAACGCGTGCAGCGACACACCCGTAGTAGCCGCCGTGGCGGCCGCTGACTTGCACGATGCCGCGCTCGCAGCGACCGCAGACCATCGCACCGGAAAGCAGGGATTCCGGGAAAACATCGACGCGGCCACGCTGCGTCTTCGAGAAGCCCGGCCTGCGCTTGGCGCCCGGCCAGACGCGGCGAACCTCGGTGCGTCGGGCACGGACCCTGTCCCAAAGCTCGGGAGCAACGATCCGGAGCGACTCGTGGTGACCAACACACCACTCGGACTCGTCCTTCGTGAAGACACGACGCTGGCCGGTACGGGGGTCGCGCCTGGCGCCGGTCTTGTTCCAGACCCAGTCGCCGATGTACTTCTGCTGGTCGAGAATGCGGGTGACCGAGCCAGTGGACCACCCCCTGCTCGAACGAATGCGACCGGGGACGAGCTCTTTGTTGAGAAACCGGCCAATCGCCGAAGCGGACTGACCGTCGGCATATGCCTCGAAGATGCGGACGACGACGGCAGCCTCATCGCGATCGATGCGCACCTTGTACCCCTCGGGCCGGGGGGCGGCTCTTCTTGTCGCAGCGAACGGTCCCGACGGGAAAGGACCGATAACCGAACGCGGCTTCGGCAAGGAAGAAGCCGCGGCTCTTCTGACCCAGTTGACCGCGCAGGGTCCTGGCCTTCAGATCACGCACGTAGGTCTCGTTGACCATGCTGCGCAGCTGGAGCATCAGCGAGCTCTTGTCCAATGATTCAATCGCTCGAAGGGATGGACCTGGCCGACCGCCTGCGGGAGATGTCGAGCCGGATCCGACAGCGGGTGGACAACGTGAAGACCGAGGAGGCCACGAAGACGGCCCTGGTCATGCCGTTCATCAACCACGTGCTGGGGTACAACGTGTTCGACCCGGCCGAGGTCGTTCCGGAGTTCATCGCCGACGTCGGGACGAAGAAGGGCGAGAAGGTCTACTACGCGATCTTCCGGGACGGCGACCCGATCATGCTCTTCGAGTGCAAGCACTACGGGGTCGACCTGGGCAAGGAACCCGCATCGCAGCTCTACCGGTACTTCAGCGTCGCCAAGGCGGCTGCTGACGGCGGAACGGACGGATCCGTCCGAGGCGTTCGTGCGGCACTTCGCGACCCAGGTCTACGAAGGCGTCAAGACCAAGGCCGTGATGGAACAGTTCACGCGGGCGACGGAGAAGGCGCTGCACCAGTTCGTGGCGAAGCGCATCAGCGACAAGCTGAAGTCGGCGCTCGCGAGCACCGACCACGAGGAGGCGGCGGCGCCGAGCGTAGAAGCTGCCGAAGAAACCCCAGCGGCGGCTGGCAGCGACAGCGGCATCGTAACGACCGACGAGGAGTGGCAGGCCTTCTACGCCGTGACGGCGATTCTCAGCGAAGCAGTCGCTCCGGACAGAGTGGTCATCCGCGACGGGAAGAGTTTGTGCGCCATCCTGCTGGACAACACGAACCGCCAGCCGATCTGCCGCCTGTACTTCAACAGGGGCCAGAAACGCGTCGGGCTGCTCAACGAGCAGAAGGAAGAAGAACGAGTCCCCATCGAGTCGATCGGCGATCTCTTCAAGCACGCGGAGCAGATCAAGGCCACCGTGCGGCGGTACGACGCGCAGCGAAAAGGCACCCCGACGGAGTAGGCGAGAGTCGAGGCCGGGCGGGAAGGAACGGCGCGGGGATCACGGCAAGGGGCTAGTCCGCGTCGACGTCGGCATCGTCAGGGGTCGCATCGACATCAGTCTCATGAACCCGCGCGGAAGGATCGGGGCGCTTGAGGCTCGCAGCCAAGGCGCTGGCTGCGGCCAACGTGGGAATGGTCCAGACCATCTCGCAGGTGAGCCAGGCAGCGAAATAGGACGGCACCAGCATGACCGCCACGCGAGCGCAGGCGAAGACCATCAACAGCGAAAGGCAGTCGCATGCCGACTACTCCGCCAAACGGAAGAGAGGAGAACCCGTCATTTCTCCGGCTATTCAGCGTCCTGCAACTCTGGCCCGTCGTCGCGAATGACGCCCGTTAGGCGGGGATTCAGCAACCTCCAGCGCTGTCCCAGGCGGTCGAGGTCGCCGTTGAGCACGACCGGCGCCCGGTCGTGGTGAGCTCGAATCGCCCGCTCGTAGTCGACTCGCTCAAGAACCACCTTGACCGACTGTGGTTGCCCGTCGATCGTGGTCGCCAGACCGATGATGCCGTCGTCCTCCTCCTCCCGGCGTTTCAGGAGGCGAACGAAACCGTAGAGATCCACGTCCGGCCGCGGGGCGCGGTCGCGGAGCGAGCGCGCCGCTTCGCGCAAGAGAGCCGCATCCGCCTGGCCGAATCGAACGACGCTTGCGATCTCGAGCGGCCGTGTCTGAGCCCACGAGACGCCGACGTCGAGCGTCGGGAACGGTTCGACGAGCCGGACCAAGGCCTCACACAGATTGGCGCTCACACCCTCAGCAACCGCGTCGCCGAAGGCCTCCTTGTCGCCGGCAGCCGTGCGTTCGGTCGCCTGGCGGACCGCGGTGAGCGCCTCGACCAAGTGCATCGTCATGCGGCGTTCGACGGGAGCGTTCCGGTCGTCGGGGTCGGGAAACAACGCCGGCATCGGCGGCGGCACGACCGGCGTCAGCAGCGTCACCACGAAGCTGCCGTGGTCGGTCTGTCCCAGGCGCACCCGATTCAACAGGTCCGACGCCTCGCGGTTCGCACCCGCGCGGTAGACCGGCTGGCGTTCGCGAAGCGAACACGCCGCCGAAAGCAACATCTCTCGGGCGCCATCGATCAGGCTTACGCCAGCGGTCAACGTGACGCTGCCGTCCTCGCTCTCTGCAGCTCGGACGCGGACGACGTCACGGTCCGTAGTCACCAGGGAACGATAGACAGCAAGCTGGTCCTGACCAGCGACACTTGCGAAGGTGTCGATCAGCGCCGCCACGACGCTCGCGTAGTCGCCGAGGCGCTCGGTGCGCGGAACAATGATGTCCGGCCGCGCCTCACCGACGTAGACGTCCGAGTGCACGCGGTACGGCTCCTGTCGCTTCCAGCCCGCGGCGCGGGCGTAGGCCGACAGCGCCGCCGGGGAGACGGCCGCCAACGCACCCCGGTCCTGAATGCTGACACGCATCAGATCTCTCCATTCCGGGACTGCTCGATGAGCGTTCGCAGAGCCTCGACGTCGAAGACGTTGTGCTCCGGAATACGAACGGTGACCCTCTGTTGTCCTAGTACTTCGTCGCACCCCAGCAGGCTCAGCCAGTAGGCGCGACGCCGCAGAACCAGTTCCTCGGCGGTCACGGTCATCCACTGCGACTCGTCCCGTGGCAACTCAAGCACTACGAGGAGGCGAGGCGTCTGGGTGAAGATACGCAGATCGTTGTAGTTCTTGATCGGCAACCGAAACGACAGACCGCCAGCCTGTGGCTCGCCGAAACCGGTCGTCGCCTTCAGTTGGAGGTCAAGAGCCGGGCGGCGCAGACCACCCGCCTGAATGCGGAGATCGACGCTATCCCGGTCAGGTTCCGGCACAGAAGTCAAGAAACCCGCGCGTGTCGCCAGGGCTCTCGCGTAGAGGACTGACAAGCCCTCCTTCTGATCGGGCTCGGTGGTGAGTGCGTGCGTCATGCGATCGCCCCGACGAGGCTCTCGGATCTTGCGGCCGTTGCTCACGCGAGATCAAGTCCTGGAGCAGCTCAAGTCGCGGGGTGCAAACGTGCCGAGATCTGCCGTACAGGTCGTTATGCGTGAATCCCGCCGCGCCGCAACCGTCCCGCGCTTCCTCGAGCCGGCTGAAGTCGATGCTCCGGCGGTCGAGGCGCGGGGCCGGCGCCCTCGTGGTCGTCTGTTGCATCTTCGGCTTGTCGCCTGCTCCCGCGGCATCAGCCACGCCGCGAAGCGCTCGAGCGCAATGACAGCGCGCATGAGCTCCGCGGACCGCATGGCCAGCCACCGGGCGCACGCGTGCCGCCTCGAAGCGGCGGGCGGCGCCCAAGACGCGCTCGTGAGGCAGCCAGCCTGCTCCTCGGGGGTCACAACCCCGATTCTCGCATCGGGCTGTGACAGATCAGGTCCTTGGCGTGCCTCTGGGCCGGCGCCTGCGGGTGCAACGGCACCAGCGGTTTATAGGCGAAACAGGTGTCCGGTCTGCGCTTCAGGAGGCTGCCTCGCCTGCAGCGGCAGCGCCCGCTGGTCGGGCGGCTGGCCGGTGTAGGGGTCGGTCATCAGCGGCGGGCTCGGCGTGCGCAGGTGGGGAGTTACTCGGCGATCGACCACAGGTGGAGTCGGTCGTAGACGCGCGCCTGCACGCTGATCGTGCCCATCCTATTCGCCCCGGCCCGCTGCCCTCGCGGCGCCAATTCAAGCGTGATGAAGCACCCGACGACGGCGTTTCTCGCGCTCGATCACGTAGCAGAAGTCGCGCAGGTAGGACGCTGTCGAGCGCCCGCCCTTGACCTGCGCCAGCGCCAAGCGGCTCGTCGCGCCGTCGGGCGCGATGACCAGCGTGGTGCGCCCGTCAATCCCGCCGTCGCCGCGCTGGCGCGCGTTCGGGGCGAAGGCGGGCAGCCGCGAGACCGCCCAGTTCTCGAACTCGAAACGGCTGGTCTCGGGTGAGCGTCGCGGCACCCTGCAGGTCCGTCGGTATGCCAGCGATCCGGATGGTCGGAGCTTTGCATCCGGCGCCGCGCGACCAAGTCGATAGCGAACGGCGAGATGTCGATCTAGTGAAGCGGCGTGTCACGAGGGCAACTACAGCATGGCGCTGATGCTCGAAGTGGCCAGGGCCCAGAAGGAGGACCGGCAGGGCAGGTAGTCAACAGCCAGGTCGACAGCGCCGACCCGTAGCGCCAAGCGCTGAACTTGCGGGCGCAGCGACGCCCGATTGCCGTCAGCGCCGGCGCTGTCGCAGGCTGCGCCCATCAGCGCACCGGCTGTCCCTTCCAGGTTTCCGCGACCGGCGCCAAGTTCGGGACCAGCCCGCCTGGGTTGGCGACCTCGCGGAACTCGACCACGGTCGTGCGAGGGTTCCCCGGTATGCGGCCATCTTCCAACTCGGGCGCCGAGAACCAGTCACGTCTTTCGGCGGCCTCCAAGTCGGTTCCCCCAAACACCGAGCGCGCGGCTTCGGCGGCCCATCGCAGCAGGCTGCCGAACCTGCGCGCGAGCTCGGTGACGTTCTCGACGAGGTCCTCCCACCGAGTGCTCCCCACCTGGATCGCCAGCCTGGTGACGGCTAGGCCGATGAGAATGACATCCGTCAGGGACATCGTCGGCGGGGCCAGGTGCGCCGCGAGTGCCGCGCTCATCAATCCGGCGATGATGGCTCCCGGCACCTTGCCCGAGATGGCCGTCCCGAAGGCGGCGATTCCCATTTTCGCGCCGACGATCTCTCCGCCGATCAGTCCGGCGACGAGGCCGACGGCGGGCAGCAGCAGTTGAGATGTCTCGGCCGTACTAGCCGCTTCAGTGCGTGCCGGCACGCTCAGCGTGGCCGCGACGATGAGTGCGACGACGAGCGTCTTCGGGTTCATGCTCTCTGTTCTCCTTGGTACCGGTGTACCGAGGTATGCCGCGTTCGGCGGCCGTCGTTATCTTGAGCGCACACCGTGCCCTTTGTCCACGTGACACCGTGGGGCATCCGCGGGAAGTGCACCGTGCGAGCTGGACTTGCTCACACTCCGTAGCCCGGCCGCCTCGCACGGGCGGGCGTGGTCCCCTACTGCGCTGCGCCCTATTGATGAGCCCGATCCTCTCCCCGCCCGTGCAGGGCTTCATGCGAATGTTCCGGTATGCCAGACACCGAGCTGGAAGGGCGGGAATGGACCGGCGCCGGCCCCGACGGCCGCCCACAACCGGACATCCTCGAGCGGGTGACGGCCGCGCTGGTCAAGGCCGTAGCTCCGGAGCGGATCGTTCTCTACGGCTCCGGTGCCCGCGGCGAGATGACGCCGGACAGCGACATCGATCTGCTGCTCGTGCTCGAGACCGACGACCCCGAGCGGGTCCAGAAGCTGGCCGACGAGAGTGTCCGCGACGAGACCTGCATCCTGCAGACTGCTGGTGGCGACCGAGGCGGACTTGGCCGCGCGTGCGCACAAGCCGTACGACATCCTGTACGCGGCTCTCGACGATGGCGTCACGCTGCACGACGTGCGCCCGCCGGGCGAGCGGGTCGCCGGCCCGCTACGCGGCGAGACTTCCGCCGGGGAGTGTCTTCGTGACGCCCGGAACTGGCTCAAGGCGGCTGCCCGCCGGTTGTGTTTGACCGAGAACCCGATGCGCTTCCGCGACGCGGTGTGCGACGAGTCCTCGCGGATCGTTCGCTTCGGCCTCAAGGCCGCCGCGATCGCGTCCGGCGGCTGTCATCATTCGCAGCGGACCATTGCCGCGTTACGGCTCGAGGTCGAGCGGCTCGGGGTCGATCCCTGTGTCGACGCAGCCTTGGCGGCCGAGCTCGACGGGTACAAGGACTGTTGCTGTCTCGACGATGAGATCGACGTGGCCACCTGCGAGCGCCTGGCGCTGGCCGCCAGTTGCGTTGTCGCGCGCGCCGCGGCTGTGATTGGTATTGAAGCGGCGGACGTCGAGGAGCTGATGCGAGGGCCGGACGTCACGCCATCAGCAGAGAGTCGCGCGGCAACAGCCGCGGCCGCTTCGCCACCATGTTGAGGTTCCGGATCCGCTTGCAAGGAGCGACGCCGCTGGTTGCGACGGCCCGGGCGACCACCCGCGAGCCGCAGGCCTGCTCGGTCCAGGCAAGGAGCCAGTCACCGCTGCCGGAACCAGCGAACAGCCTTCGCGGCCGTGTGGTCGTCAATACCGAAACGCACAGAGATCGCCTTGAAGGTCAGGCCGGCCTCATGCAGGCCGACGGCCTCCGCCGCGATGGACTGGTACCGCGGAGTCTTGAGAAGCCGGCGGAGATCCAGCTCCACCGGCATGCGAGCGATGGTGCGAGCGCTTTCGTGTCGGGTCCAAAATTCCCCGTAAGCATCTGATAATAAATAACTTACAGCGTGTTTTCGCGCCGCGCCCGAGCCCGCGATCGCGGTACAGCGAGGCCTGTCTCCGACCCGAGCGGAGAGCCGGATTGGAACGTGATATCGTGAGGACACAGTGACCGACACGAGAACAATCGTGGTCTCGATCATCGGGACCGGAATCGCCGTGATCACCGTCGTCGTCGGCTTCATGGCCATCCTGGCCGGCGGAATCAACAACCGGATCGACGACCTCAACGCGACGGTCAACACGCGGATCAACGACCTGAACGCGAGCTTCGGCGCTCGATTCGATGACGTCAACACGCGAATCGACGACCTGAATACGAGCTTCAACGCGCGGATCGACGACGTCAACACACGGATCGGCAACGTCGAGACGGACCTGCGCGAGCTGCGCGCACTGGTGATCGAAGCGATCAAGGCCGCCGAGCCGCCAAACGTCTGAAGGCCAAGCGCACAGCCCCTCTAACCTGCACGACAAGAGCGACTTAGCAGTCTCGACCAAGTCCTGATCGGGTAGCAGGCTCCGCGACGGAACCATGTCTCGGGGGCGGGACCGCGTGAATGGCAGGATCGTGACCGTGCTCCTGTCCGCGATCGGCCAAACGGAAGCCCTAACACTGACGCCGCCGGGCGATCGTCGTCAGCCTCCTCGATCTGCTTGCTCCTCGTCGTTGCATACCGAGCACGCGCCGGCTTGGCAGATACGGGCGCTCTGCACCAGAGCGCCTGCGAGGATCAGGCTGCCGGCGGCCGAAGTCACGGTCTCGGGCAGCGGCTCGAGCCAACCGGCGAGGGAGGCTGCCCAGAGCGCGGCTCCCCCTACGAAGGTGAGCATTACGGCCGCGTTCTTGCCGGCCGGGCCCAGGACGAGCATCACCCCGCCGAGAAAGACGGTCCCGGCCCAAAGGGCTCGCTCGACGCCTTCGGCGAGCGCGAGCGCGGGCGCCACGGCGACCAGGAACGGCGTGAGCGCGCAGTGCAGGCCACACCAGGCCGCCGCGCACGCCGCCAGTCGCGACCCGGAAGCCAGATACGCGCTCGGCGGAACGGTTGCGAGAAGCCCCTTCATGATGAGACGTCGACGGTAGGAACGCGCTGAAAGCAGGATGTGAACCCGATGCCGTGATGATAGTCGACTCTCACGCCCGTGTCACGACGGCTGCTCGACCCTGTTCCGGTGACTTCCATCAGCCGATAAGCGGCTCTGATGTCCAGAATCCGGCGATTGGTTTCCCTGAGAGTTCCGAAGTGGGGGTGGCGGGCGGCGAATTTGGCGGCGACCGCGATCCCGGTTGCGATCTGTCTCGCCGTCGTGGCGTGCGGGCCCGTACTGGCGGGTGCGCCGGTACCTCGGCCGTTCCCCTCGCCAGCCCGGACGGCAATGGAGGACCCCGGGACGATTCCTGTTTCGACCGTGGCCGGGAGCGGCGCCGACTTTCGCCGCTATCTCGATATGCTGGAGCAGGCCGAGACGAACGGAAACTGCCACGCCAGCCCCTTCGGCAGCACGGCAATCGGCTGCTATCAGATGACCAGCGCCGCCCTGATGGATGCCGGACTCAAGGACGCCGAGGGCGACTGGCTGGACAACCCCTGGGGCATCGACTCGGACGACGAGTTCCGCGCCAACCGCCACGCCCAGGCCACCGCCATGCTGCGCTATACGGCGACGAACTGGCGAACGGTGGAACCCTGCCTGCGAGACCTCATCGGCAGCACCGTCGGTGGGATCGCTCTCGACCAGGGCGCCCTCGTGGCCGGCGCACACCTGCTGGGCCCGACCGGGCTGGTGCGCTTCGTCCGCTGCGGCCTGCAGGCACATTGCATCCCGTCGCCCGTCGCGGAACTGAACGGTGGCGGGCACAAGCTGCGCGCGCACGCCGTTCGGCGGATGAGCGCGGCCTCCGGGCTCCGGGTACTGGAGTCCCGGGGAGGCACAGGCTCCCGGTGCGCTCTCCGGACTTGAGGGCACACCGGAAGCCGGCCGGCTCGTGACGTCCTGCCCCGTCCTCCGTTATCAGAGCGCGCGCTCGAACAGGGCGAGCAGGCGGCTCCACGCCCGCTCCGCCTGCGCCTCGTGGTAGACCTGCGTGTCCGGCGGGCACCAGCCGTGCAGCGCGCCTTCGTACACCTCGATTTCGGCGGGCAACCCGGCCTGCGCGAACGAGTCGCGCAGTACGTTCTTCGCCTCGGGCTCGGCCTCGTCGTCGTCCTCGGAGATCGCGAACAGGTAGTGCGCCGTCATCTGCGGCACCAGCAGGTGCGGGCTGTCCGGCTGATCGGTCACGAGTCCGCCGCCGTGGAACGAGGCGCCGGCGCCGACGCGGTCCGGCAGCGCCGCGGCCGTGCGCATCGTGATCGGACCGCCCATGCAGTAGCCCATGGTCCCCATCTTGCGGTTGCTGTCCACCGCCGCCTGGCTGTCGAGGAAGCCCACGAACGCCCCGGCGTCACGCACGTGGGTCTCCGCGTTCAGCGTCCCCATCAGCGGCCTGACCGTGCCGGCCACCTCGGAGAAGACCGTCGAGTCGACGATGGGCGCCCGCTGCGAGCGGTAGTACTGGTTGACCACCAGCACCGAGTAGCCGGACTCCGCGAGCCGTCTGGCCATCTGCCGCTTCGCGGGCCGCAGGCCGAAGGCGTCAGGCCAGATCAGCACGCCGGGGTGGGCTCCGCTCACCGGATGCACGAAGTAGCTGTCGCAAACGCCGTCAGGCGTCGTGACGTCGATCTCGGACTCGGTGACATCCTGTGCGTTCGCCGGCCGGGGCAGCAGCATCGCCAGTCCGGCTCCCGCCGATACGGCCCCGAACTGCCGCCGCGTCATCTCGCGCGCGCGCTGGTACCTGGTGCTGTTGGCAGCGGTTCTCTCATCGCACATGTCGGCCTCCTAGCTGGGATCTCTCCCGGGTAATGTCATCCCCCCGCGTCGATTCTACGTGAATCCGGTTTTCGACGGACCAATCGACCAAGACCCGGGTACGACGCGGTCGGGAACGGACACATTCGCGGTAATCTTCTCTCCGTGCCCGACACGATCCGCATCGACGTCGACCACGACCGGCAGACGCTGATCCTCATTCCTCGCGGCCGGCTGGACACCACCTCGACCGCCGACTTCGAGCGACAGGTGATGGGTCACCTCGGCACGGGCGCCACCCGGCTGGCCCTGGACTTCGATCACCTCGACTTCGTCAGCAGCTCCGCCATCCGCATCCTGCTCATCGCCGCCAAGGCGCTTCGCGAACGCCGGGGGCGCTTCGCCCTGTGCAACCTCAAGCCGCACGTCTCCGAGGTCTTTCGGATCTCCGGCATCCACCGCATCATCGACATCTACGGCAGCCGCGGCGACGCTCTCGCCGCCATCGACGCCTGAGCCGCCGGGCCCTGCCGCACGGCGTTCTGCCGACGTGCGCCACCGCGGTCAGAAGCCGGGCATCGCCGGAGAGGCGCACGCAGCGGATTCGTGTCGCCGGGCAACCGGACGTCCGGGTCAACGAATCTCGTCGGGCCCGAACGCATCGGGCAGCAGCTCGCCGAGAGTGTGATGACCGTTGACGCGCAGGCGGTGTCCGCCGGCTTCGTGCAGCAGTTGGCGACACCGGCCGCATGGCTTGCCGGGACGCAGATCGTCGACGTTCTTGCCGACCACGACAGCGACGGCCAGAAGCCTTCCTCCTCCGGTCGAGTGCAGCGCGCAGACCAGCGCGCACTCCGCGCACAGCGCGAGACCGTAGGAGGCGTTCTCGACGTTGCAGCCCTCGACGACGCGTCCGTCGTCGACGAGCCCGGCAGCCCCCACGTGGTAGCCCGAATAAGGAGCGTAGGCATGGCGTGCCACGGCCCGGGCGCGCCGAAACAGGAGTTCCCAGTCCGGCCGTACGTCGCTCATGCTGGCGGGAATGAAGCGGAGAGTGGGGCGCCCGGAACGGGTCCGGGCGCCCGATACATGAGTTCGCCGCCCTACTTGGCAGCAGCCGCCGCCGCTTCGTCGGCCCGCGCGCCGGTGAGCATCGTCTCCATCGAGTAGTTGCCCTCGTGGCACGCGTACTCGAACAGCGGCAGGTCGCTGCGCACCATCGGCAGGTTCACCGTCCACGACGCCGTCCAGGTATCGAGGTCTGTGACGGTGTACTCGTACTCGAGCGTGTCGGCGTCGACGCGGGTGAACCGCTCCTCGAGGCGCATGTTCGCGCTGGCGCCCCGCCAGTTGCGGTCAACGTCGAAGTTGGCGGTCTCGACCACCAGCGTGTCGCCATCCCAACGCCCGCGGGAGACGCCCGACCATTGGGCGAGACTCTCATCGAGCTCCCCGCGGCCGTCGAGCGGCACCACGCGCACCGTGTGCACCATTTCGGTCAGCAGCACGACCTCGTCGGGGGTCTGGAAGATCTGCACGTTCTGGTTGTAGCCGCCCGGCGTGATCGGCGGTCCGGCGTTGAAGCCCATCAGGCAGCGGTCGGCGTTGCTGAAGTCGGTGTACGAATCCTGGATCCGATCGCTGAACGAGCCGCGCCCGTCGGCGCGGCGCGCCGTTCCTTCCTCGGTCATCTCCGGCAGCCGGCCGTTCGGCGGATCGATAATCAGCGACGTGCGCCGCGTGCCGATGACCCGCGTGCCGCGGTCCATCCAGAAGTTGTTGTAGCCGCCGACGCTGCCGCCCGCCTCGGTGCGGCGGGCATCGGCCTCCCAGAGCTCGATGTCGCGCTGGACCGCGTCCTGCTCGCGCTGCGCCGCTTCCTCTTCGGTGAGGAACGCCTTGTCGCCCAGGTCCTCGGGCCGCTCCATCGGGGTGATGGTCCGGAAATCCCAGATCCCCTGCACGTCGGGCGCGCCCCAATGGGTCCGCGGCGCGTCGTCCTGCGCCACGGCGAGGGCCGGCAGCACCAGCAGTCCGGCCAGCGCGATGAGCGCCAACCTCGTCGTCGATCGTCCACCTGTCATCGCAAGACCTCCACAGTCGATACGGATTCCGAGTTGATCGCCTACCATAGCATGAGCCGGCGCACGGGAGGCGGCGGATTTCGCCCGCGGCGCGCGCACGCGCCGGCAGACGGGAGACTTTTATGACGGAGAGGCAGATCGAGAGCATCACGCTGGTCACGGTCGCGGTCTTCATGGTGCTGCTGTACGTCTTCATGACGCCCTACAACCGCGTGGCGGGAATCCGGATCGGCGGAATCGGGACTCCGCCGCCGGACGACTGGCGCACCGTGGACGACGAACGCATCATTCAGCTCAAGACGGGCGGCTTTCCTCCGTTCGTGGTCAACGTCGTCTACGTCGGCGCCGAGGGCGGCGTGATCACCGCCACCCGGCCCGACGGCGGCTACTGGGCGCGCCGGGCGCGAGAGAATCCCGACGGCTGGCTGCGTATCGGCGACGCCACCTACGCCATGCGGGCCACCGAGATCCTGGGCGACGACCGCCTGCCGCTGCTCGCGGCCTACGGCGAGAAGAACGGCATGCGCATGGACACGGGACCGTCGGGCGGCATGATTCAGGGGCAGGCGGAGCCGCTCAGCACCTGGGAGGTCTTCTTTTGGACGCCCCGGTGAACGACAACGCCGGAAGCGGCACGATAGCCGTCACCGGGGCCAATAGCGCCGTCGGCAAGGCGCTGCTCGCGCAGGTAGCCGGCCAGGACACCGTGCGCGCGGTAGCCCTGGTGCGCCGGGAGGCGGCCCTCGAAGGCCTGCCCGGCTCGCCACGCATCGCGTCCCGCGTCGTCCCGTACGAGCAACCCGAACGACTCGCCGAGGCGCTCACCGGCGCCGATTGCGTCGTGCACCTGGCGGGCATTCTGTTCGAGAGCCGGACAACCAATTACCAGACCGGCAACGTCGAGAGCACACGGGCGCTGGTCGCCGCGGCACAGTCGGCGGGGGTGCGCCACGTCGTGCTCGTCAGCTCCCTGGGAGCCGATCCACGCTCGCCGAACGGCTACTTCCGGTCCAAGGGAGAGGCGGAACGGCTGGTGATCGGCTCCGGCCTCAAGGCCACGATCATCCGCACCCCGCTCTTGCTGGGACCCGGCACGGCCGGGGGCCGCGCGCTGCTCCGCGACGCCGCCGCCCGATCCGCCCGCATCCTGGGAGGCGGGTCGCACCGGTTGCGCCCGCTCGACGTCGACGATTTGTGCCGAGCCATCCTGGAATACTGCCGGGAGTCGGCCGCCGGCGTGCGGATCCGCGCCATGGTCGGGCCGACCATCCTCACGCAGCGCGAGCTGCTGCAGCAGACCGCGCGCCTCCTCGGCCACGATCTGACGGTCCACTCGACGCCCGTGTGGCTGGCCAGGCTGATGGCCCGCCTCGCCGGTCTGGTTCGCAGCGGGGGCTTGACGCCGGGGGTAATCGAGGTGATCACCTCGGACGAGGCTAATCTGTGCGTCGATCGCGCGCCGACGATCACCCTGACCCCGTTGTCCGAGACGCTGGCCAGACTGTGCGAGACCCGAGCATCATGAGCGAGACACCCGACGAGACACGCGCACCCGGCGATTCCCCCTCCGGCGATTCCGCCTCCGGCGACTCCGCCCCGACCGCGTCCCCGGGCCGCGGCCTGGCGGGACGCCTGGGGTTCCTGGCCCTGAGCGTCGCCTGCTTCGCCTATCTGTACTTCCGGCTGGACGGCGCGGCAGCGCGCGAGGGGCTCTCGCTGGTGGACTACATGGCAGGGGTTTTCGCCAACGTCGAATGGGTGTCCTGGATCGCGCTCATGGTGGCGTACTCGGGCCTCTACTTCTGCATCGACACGCTGGTGGTGACCCGGGCCCTGAACTGGTTCATCTCGCCCATCCGCTACGGCGACCTCCTGCCCATTCGCGCGAGCGCCTACATCATCTCGATCTTCAACGAGCAGATCGGCAAGGGCGCGATGGCCTACTACCTGAACCGGCGCCACCGGATCCCGGGCTGGGAGGTCGGCTCGGTGATGCTGTTCGTGATGTTCTGCGAGGTCTTCTATCTGCTGTTCTGGGCGACGGTCGGCTTCGCCTTCAGCGGTGGTTCGCTGCCGCCGGCGTTCACGCTCGTGCCCTGGCTCGCGACCGGCGCGGTGCTGGTCTTCGTGGCCTGGGTGCTGTACTTCCGCGGCACGCTGTGGCCGGGCAGCGAACTGCGCGACAAGCGGATCCTCCACGCCTTCCGGGTCGCCACGGTGCGCCACTACGCCCTGTTCGTGGCGCTGCGCTCGCCTGCGCTGCTGGCCGCGGTGGTCGTCTACACCGTGGCATTGCGCCTGTTCGGTGTCGAGGCGTCCTTCCTGTCGCTGCTCGGCTACCTGCCGGTCGTCTTCTTCGCCGCCGCCGTGCCGACCCCGATGCGGGCCGCCGCCATCACGTTCTGGGTGATTCTGTTCCCCGAGAACGAGGGACAGATGGCCGCCTTCGGCTTCGTGCAGCACAACTTCTTCATCCTGTTCAATGCCCTGATCGGGGTGGCGTTCTGGCCGCGGGCGCAACGGGAGCTGTTCGGCTAGGAGTCTGCGCCGCAGAACGCAGCGTCGCAGCGTAGCGAAGTGCTGCGGCGCAGGGTCATGGAGCGGGGGGGATGGGCCGAACGCGGAACTGGACCGAGCCGCTACCTGGGTCCGGCTAATTCAAAGACGGATTTTGAATTAGCCGGACCACGGGAAATCTCATGAGAACTCAGGCCCACCTGCTCACCGGTCTGCGGCTCGGGCTGGCGCTTCCGCTGGCGATCTCTTTCGCGCGGCCGGACTTCCTGAGCGCCTGGCTGGTCGCGGTACTGCTGACCCTCGCCATAGCCAGCGACTACTTCGACGGGGTCGTAGCGCGCCGCCACGGCACGGCCTCAGCCGATGGCCAGCTATTCGACCATGGCACGGACTGCCTGTTCGTGACCGCCTGTTTGACCGGCGCGGCGCTGGCAGGCTTGGTCCCGCTGATGCTGCCTGTTCTGATCGCGATGGCGTTCAGTCAGTACGTGCTCGATTCATACTGGCTCCACCGCCGGAAACAGCTTCGCATGAGCACGATCGGGCGCTGGAACGGAATCGGCTACTTCGTTCCGCTGGTCGTGCTGGCGGCAGCGCGGCTGGAGGTGGTTCCTGTCCTGTCTCCGTCGTTGACAGTGGCTGCCCGCATCGTCGCCTACGTGCTGGTCGCCTCGACCCTCGTGTCCATCGTCGACCGTGCGACCGCAGTCCGACGTCAACAGTAACTGCCTCGTACCGAGTGCCGCGACCGTCCGGCACGACCCGTGCTCTTCAGTTGAACCGTGCTCGTCGACGCAGACAGGCCCGGACGGCCTCGCACGACCTGCGTCGATCGTGACGACCAGGAGACAAGAATGATGGCCGGCGAAGGGTGGATTCCCGGTCTGGATGTGCGTTGAAGCCCCTGGCGAAACTCACTGTCGCCCGGTCGGGCCAGGCAGTCCCGGCCGCCCCTCCCGCCCCGTCGCTCGCCGGTGGATCGCCCGCACTGTCGTTATCGTGTCCGCCTCGGCCGCGGTCTTGTCGTCGCGGTACCGCTTGACGCGGGCGAACCGCAGCGCGACGCCGCCCGGGTACTGGGGGCTGGCCTGCACATCGTTGAAGGCGATCTCGACCACCAGCTCCGGCCGCACGAAAACCGTGTGGCGGTCGCGTCCGACCTCCAGGTCGAGGAACCGGCGCGTTTGCCACTCCAGGAGCTCGTCGGTCAACCCCTTGAAAGTCTTGCCGAGCATGACGAAGCCGTTTCGCTCGGTATCGCGCGCGCCGAGATGCAGGTTGCTGAGCCACCCGCTACGACGCCCACTCCCCCACTCGGCCGCCAGCACCACGAGGTCGAGCGTCGTGGCCTGCTTGATCTTCAGCCAGGCCGCACCCCGGCTGCCGGCGGCGTAGCCCGCGGCGAGAGACTTGGCCATGACTCCCTCGTGGCCGGCTCGACGAGCCTCCTCGACGAAGGCCGCCGCCTCGTCGACCCGGGGCGAGAGCACGCGCGGCACAACCAACCGGCCGGCGGTAAGCTCCGCGAGCGCGTCCGCGCGCCGGCCGAATGGCTCGTCGATGAGGTCCTGCCCGTCAACCAGCAGGCAATCGAAGAAGAACGGCGTCAGGGGCAGCGTGCGGCGCAGCGTATCGACGTCGAGCTTGCGGCCGAAACGGCGCATCGTCACCTGGAAGGGAAGCGGCGCCCCATCGGATCCGAGCGCCAGAACCTCCCCGTCGAGGATCAACCGCCGCGGCGGCATGGCGCCTACCGTCTCGACCACCTCGGGAACCGCGGCGGTCACCTCGCGCAGGTGGCGCGTGAACACCCGGACTTCCGTCTCGTCCTTGTGCACCTGAACGCGGGCGCCGTCCAGCTTGTAGTCGAGCGCCATTGCTTCCAGGCGCGCCAGCGCCTCCTCTACGCTGTTCGCGGACTGCGCCAGCATCGGCTGCACCGGGTGGAACACACGGAGCGAGAACTGCGACAGATCGGGGTCGGTCTCGCCCAGCGCGACCCTGGCTACCGGTCCGAGACCGCCGGCCATCATCACCGCACGGCGGACCCGGGCCGCCGGCAGTCCGGCCGCGCGCGCTACGGCGTCGGTGATCACGCTCTCGAGCGCACCCTGGCGGATCTCGCCGTAGAGCAACCGCACCAGGAAATCCTGCTCGTCGCGCGTCGCACGCGCGAGCAGGTCGCGTAGCTGCCGGACGCGAGCGGCCGTCGAGCCGCGGCCCCTCGTGGCGGCCACCTGCTCGAACGCACTGTCAACGGCCGCAAGCGTCAGCCCGGGTGCGGATGCGGCCGGGGCGGAACGGACCTCGCACAGAGCGGAGAAGCCCACGCCTATGCGCCCCTGCGGCAGCGCGCCGCACAGGAACGCGACGGCGGTCTCGATTTCCTCCGCGCCGAGCTGTCTCAGGAAGGCGGCCAATCGGCCGACCTTGTCGAGGCGCCGACTGGCCTCACGCACATCGCGAGAGGTCGCTACCAGATCGCCCAGCCGGGTATCGGTCACGGTCGAGTATTCGCCCCGGTCCGCCGCGACATCATCTTGGGCCGTACTGCTGGCAAACACCCGTCCCACCGCCCGTCACTCACGATCCGTCCCGCATGCATAGGGCTTGAGCGCGGCGTAGGCGATGCGGTGAACCGGGGTCGGGACGCCGTGCTCGCTCCCGAGGCGGACGACGGTGCCGGACAGCCACTCGAGTTCCAGGCGCCGTCCCCGCTCGAGGTCGACGAGCTGCGAGGTCTTCCCGTTCGCGGGGCTGGCATCGAGGAACCCGAGCACGCGTTCCTCGACGTCGTCGGGAAGATGTACGCCGAGCGCGCGTCCCACCGCCGCCGCCTCGTCGATGGCCCGGACCAGCATCCAGCGGGCATCCGGATCACTGCGCACCGATCCGATCGGGAGGCGCGCAAGCGTGGTGGCCGCGCTGGAGCCGGCGATGAGACAGAACTTCTCCCAGATCATCCGCTCGGTGTCCTCGAAGACCGCGGCCTCGACGCCCGCTGCGTTGCAGATGCGCGCAAATTCGCGGGCGCGCGGGCTCGAACCGCCCCCCGGCTCGCCGAAAGCAATCAACGGCTTGCCCGCCATGCGGCCGAGCCAGGCGATCTCTCCCGGCGCCGCGATGTTGGCGGGAAAGTAGGCGGCGCCCGCCAACGTCCGGTCCGGACCGATGACCGCGGCGATCCGGGCCGCACTCTCGACACCGTTCTGTACGGTGACCACGAACGCATCCTGCCCAAGCAGGGGGCGGATCAGCTCGGCCGCCACCTCGGTATCGTAGAGCTTCACGCAGAACAGCACCGTGTCGACGGCGCCGATCTCCGCGGGGCGATCCGTGGCCTGGAGGCCGGATACCTCCAAGGACTCGGCGCCGCTGATGCGCAACCCGCGACGCCGCAACGCCTCCAGGTGCGCCCCGCGGGCGATCAGCGCGACGTCATGGCCCCCGCGCGCCAGCTTCGCGCCCAGGTAGCCGCCCATGCCCCCGGCTCCCATCACCGCGATGCGCACAACACCACCCTCCTGCCCGCCGGCTAGACTATACTGCCGCGCCAAGAGTACGGCTCCCAGCGTAGCGATTGCGTTCGGAAGACGATGTCGGGACAATGCCGGTGATGCAGCCGCCGAAAGACCGTAGCGTCGACTGGACCGGTGTCCACCCCGACGACTCCCCTATCGGGCCGCTCGACAGTCGGTCGTTCCTCGCACGCCTGAGGATGCTCAGCGAACGCGCCCGCGACCTGACCCTGCTTCGCAGGGCCCGGACGGAGCAGCAATCGCATGACGAGCGATTTTCTCGAGATCCTGAACGCGCTTCACGACCATCGCGTTGAGTTCGTGATTGTCGGTGGAGTCGCCGCCGTCCTCCACGGCGGTTCGCGCGTGACCTTCGATCTCGATGTCGTGCCCAGCCTGGCGCAGGAGTCCTGGCAGTCCGCGGTCGATCTGCTCTGGAATCTGGGAGCGCGCCCCCGCATTCCAGAGCCGCTCGAACGCATTCGCGACGTCGAGCACGTTCGTCGCTGGCGGCGGGAGAAGAGCATGCTTGCCTTCAACTTCCACACGCCGGACGGCCGGGTGGAAGTCGACCTTCTGGTCGCGGAGAGCGATGCGTTCGACGAGCTCAGGCAGCGGGCGGTCGAGGTGACCGTCGATCGGCGCACGTTCTTCGTGGCATCGATCGACGACCTCATCTACATGAAGCAGCGCGCCGGCAGGCCGCAGGACCTGCTGGACATCGCGGAGCTGAGGAAGATCCAGGAGCGGCTGGGCAGAGCGTAGGTCCACGAAAGAAACGGGGCTGACCGAAGCCAGCCCCGTCGATCCGCTCTACCACCAGCCCGACGGAGCGTCTCCACGGACGCTTGTCATTGGCTCTACGTGAACATGCCGAGCGTATCGAACTTGTCGCCGAGCACGCCCTCCGACTTGCGGTAGCCGAGGTACTCCTCGATCAGCGTGGCGTACACCCGCCGGAAGTCGGTGGTGTACTGCAGGTTGTCGCCGAGCACGAGGTCCGTCAGGCTGACCGGCTTGCCGTACTGGCCGCCCTTGACCCCGCCGCCGAGCACGAACGAGACGTTGGCGGTCCCGTGGTCGGTGCCCAGGCTCGTGTTCTCGGGCACGCGCCGGCCGAACTCGCTGTGGATGAAGACGGCCACCTCGTCCTGCTTGCCGAGGCGCTTCATCTCCTCGAAGAAGCCCCAGACCGCGTCGCAGCAGTACTGCACCTGGCGGTTGTGCGGGCTCTCCTGGTTGACGTGGGTGTCGAACAGGCTGTTGCGCAGCCGCACGTAGTAGAGCCGCGCCGGGAAGTCGTTCTCGATCAGCGCCACGACCTTGTCGAGGTCGAGCAGACGCACCTCGCCGCGGGTGCTGGTGTAGTTGTCCCAGGCCTGGCTGACCAGGGCCGACGCCTCGCGGGCGCTCTGGTTGACGTCGAGCAGGAACTTGTGGATGTCGCTGCGCGCCGCCTGCCCGTTGCCCAGCCTGTCGATGTACTGACTCTGCGGGTGAAAATAGTCGCGGCGGAACGAGCCCGGATCGTTGAAGACGACCGGAACGTGCTCGTGCGCCCGCACGGCCAGCGACTGCGCCGACGCGATGTTGACCAGGAAGTTGGGCGACCCGGTCGGATCGAGGGCGTCGGCGGTGCGGCCGTACCAACCGTACGCCTCGCCGCTGTTGGGGGCCCCGGTGTGCCAGAACGAGCTGGAGGCAAAGTGGGAGAACGACGGCTGCTCGTAGCCGCAGCCGTGGATGACGGCGCAGTTGCCCTCCTCCCACAGCCGCTGCATGCCCACCATCGACTTCTGGAAGCCGAAGTGCTCGTCCGCCTTGAGGACGTCCTGCTCGCGGACGCCAATGGTCGGCCGCCGCCGGTACAGCTCGTCGTCGCCATAGGGCACGAACGTGCTGAGGCCGTCGTAACCGCCGAACCACTCGAAGACCACCAGGATCTTGCCCTCGGTGGCGGCCAGCGCCTCCGAGGTCGCGCCGAATAGCGGCGGCAGCGGGCCGAGCCCGCTGCCGAGCAGCCCGAGGCCGATGCCGCGGGCGCCGATCTTCAGCGCCTGGCGGCGGGACACGCCACTGGAATCACACAGCTTCTTGCCGCGGTTGGTCAGGGTCATGGTCATGCACCTCTAATTCGTGGGACGGTCCCCTAGTCGATCTGATACTCCGGCGTGCTCATGATGATGTGCGTCACCATGCGCAACGGGTCTTCCAGGTAGGTTCGGGCGCGGTCGAGATCCCGGGTCCCCAACTCGCCTTCCAGCAACTCCACCAGCGCATCGCGCAGATCGGCCGCCACCGGCATCCGCAGGAACCGCCCCAGCAGGTGGTCGACCGCCTCGTCGGTGGTCTCCGCCCCCGAGTCCAGGACCATCCGCGTCATGTCGAACTGCGCTGCGCCGCGCGGGGTCGGAATGAGCTTGCGCACCGCCTCGGCCCAGGCGCGGTAGCCGGAGACGCGGGTGTTGAACAGCTCGTCGCGCTCGAGGGCCGACAGGTCGAACGCGGTCATCTGGTTGGGGTCGCCGTCGATGGAGATGGCGGCGCCGAAGTCGTAGCCGCTCCGCAGGCGCCCGCCCACCACCCCGTCCCCGGTGCGGGCGAGGAAGCTCGGATCCCGGAAGTCGATGACATTCGGGAACAGGTAGTTGAAGGCGACGTTGCCGCGCTCCTGCAGCAGGGCGGGCGTGATCCAGGAGCGGCCCTGCGCCCAGCCGGCGACCGACGGCGGGTTCAGCAGGTGCTGGCCCAGGGCGATGGTCGTGCTGTTGAAGTCCGGAACGCCCGGCACGTCGGGGGCGCCGAGCTGCTTCAGCATCGTGACCACGTGCTCGACCGGTCCCTTGATGTGGGCGCCGTAGCTGGCCTCGCTGTAGAAGTCGCGCGACAGGAAGATCCTCCGCAGCAGCGGCTTCAGCTCGTAGTGGTTGTCCCGGAAGACGGCGCCGAGCTCGGCCTGCAGTTCCGGTGAGGGATCCTCGCGGACGAAGAAGCGGTAGATCTTCGACGCGATGTACTCGGCCGTGATCGGCTGCTCCAGGATGATGTGCAACACGTCGACGCCGTCGAAGTTCCCGGTGCGGCCCAGGAAGGTCTTCTCCTCTTCGTCGTGCTGCTCCTCGTTGACCACGAAATCGAGGTTCACGAAGTTCCAGCCGGTGAACGCCCGCGCCGCTTCCCGCACGTCCATCTCGGAGTAGTTGCCCACGCCCATCGTGAACAGCTCCATCACCTCGCGGGCGAAGTTCTCGTTGGCGGCGCCCTTCACGTTCACGCCGGCATCCAGGTAGTAGAGCATCCCCGGATCCTGCGCGACGGCGACGAGCAGCTCGCCGAAGTTCCCGGCCGCGTGCCGCTCGAAGGTATCGATCTGCAGCAGCATCTTGCGGTAGTCGCGGACCTTGTTCTGGGCGGTGGCGAAATGCCCGTGCCAGAACAGCGCCATCTTCTCCTGCAGCGGCCGGTTGGTGTCGAGCATCCGCTCGGCCCACCAGTAGCCGACGCGGCGGGTCTCCAGCGCGGTCGCGCGCAGCCAGTAGAAGAAGCGGTCGGAGACCGGCTGCATGTGGCGGTTGACGAACTCCGGCTTCACGCGGATGCCCATGCTCGCGCCGAGCGCCATCGCCCGGTCGGTAGCGGCGGGCCGGCTCGGCGGGAACTGCATCAACGTCTCGTCCCAGAAGCCCGAGTGCTCGAACGGCTCCAGGTGGTCGTTCGGGATCTCGTCGTAGTCGACCAGCGCGCCGACCGCCTCTTCCGGCGTCATGTCGGCCAGCCGCTGGACGTCCTCCGGCGTGCCGCTGAAGCCGGCGCGGCCCAGCAGGTGCTCGGCGCGGTCGTAGCTCCAGTCCGCGGCGGCGATCGGGGTCAGGTCCCCCGTCCACGAGGCGGGCCCCGGCTCCCAGTCGTTCGATTGGGCCGCAACGGTGCTACCGGCAACGCAGAGCGCAAGCGCCGCGCCGATGGCCGCAGCGTAACGGTGTCGCGTCTTCATGGGTCGGTCCTCTGATGCTCCGGTTCGATCCTCAGGGCAGATTCCCCGGCCATCATCCATCCCGGATCGGTACATTCTGAGCGTCTTGCCGGCAATGTCAAGTGCGGTACGGCCCGCCGGCCCGCGCCGTCCCGTGCCCGTCCAACTACTGGATTTCGTCCATCTCCAACCTGAAGCCCGGCAGCACGGGATCGGCGGATACACGCGCCGGCTTCTCCAGGCGCTCGGGCGGCGCACCGGGACGGTACACGAAGACCTGCCCGCCGACGGGGTCGATCAACCAGCCGAGCCGTGCGCCGTTCTCCATGTACTCGCGCATCTTGTCCTGGAGCGCCGGCAGACTGTCGCTCGCGGAGCGCAGTTCGACGACGAAATCCGGACAGAGCGGGATGAACCCCTTGCGCTGTTCGTCCGTCAGCGGCGTCAGGCGCGCATTGCCGATCCAGGCCGCATCCGGCGAACGGACCGCACCGCTCGGCAGCCGGAAACCGCCGGAGGAATCGAAGGTCCGGCCCGCCCCGTTCCGTTTCGCCCAGCGCCTCAACTGAAACGTGATTTCCGCGTTCCTGTCACTGGAGTCTCCACCCGCCGGCGCCATGATCGACAGTTCCCCCGCCGCCGTCCGCTCGATACGCAGCTCCCGGTTGAGTCGACAGAAGTCGTAGAAGCGATCGTCGGTGAGACCCAGAGTCGCCGGGAGCCGGATGAGCAGGCCCGAACTGCTCACCGACGTCGCGCTGTGACCGTGCTGGACAGCGACATCCATGCTCATCCCCATTGTAAGCACGGTGCCGGCGTTGTCAGGGACTGCCGAGACTCGACGCCGTCCAATGGCCGACGCCCTCCGGCGCCGGGAGAAAGCGGCCGGCCAGGCGCGGATGTCATTCCCTTGCTCTTCCCGGGTCCTCGCTGATGGCTGGACCAGGCTGCCCGAACACGTCCGGCTGCCGCAGGCACTGATGGACGACGACATCGCTGCCGAAGATGTCGAAGGACGCTCGATGATCTAGCTGCGCGACACCACCCGGAACGACCACCAGCCGTCCGGCCGGGGACTGCCGAGCGGCGCCGGCGGGTTGGCCGGCTCCTCCAGCGAGTGCAGCTTGTCGAGCCTGGCGACCCAGGCCGTGTCGAGCTCGTCCGGGTCCATCGCCCGCGTCAGTTGCACCGGGTAGACGGTGCCGTCGAGCCGCAGCCACGCCGTGCCGTCCTCGACCGCGAAGCCGGACCAGCGCTTGCCGTCGCAGTTCGAGCAGCTCAGGTACAGGTCGCCGCTCTCGGTGGCGAAGCAGTTCAAGTTGATCGCGTGCGGCAGCAGGCCGGCGCGGATCTGGATCTGGCACAGCGTCACCTGGTTCGCGAACGTCCAGTCGCTCACCGGCTCCTCGTGCTCGGCGCCGAACAGAACGGCCCCCGGCATGCGGTCGCACGGGCAGGTGGCCGACCACCCGTAGAAGCCGATCGCCAGCACGACCGCCAGGGCCACCGGAGCACTGATGGCGGGCCGGTCCAATGCCTTGTTGAGCAGATCGCGGATGTCTACGCTCATCGGTTCGCCTCCCTTTGTGTCGTCTCGTCTTCGGCCGAACGAATCTCGCCGGCATCGGGATCGAGCCCGGGCCGGACGAGCGTCGGGCGTGCTCCATCCCGCGCCCAGGCAGGATTCGGAGTCTGCACGATCGGACGCAGGTCCGCCGCGTGGAACGACCGTGCCACCTGTGCGGCGGCCGGCTCGCCATACGCGGTGGACCGCTGCCTCGGGATACGCCCCGCACCGCAGATCAGGGCCTCCATCCGCTCCGGCGACAGCTCCTGGCCGAACCCCGCTCCGGCGGCCCGCGTGATGCTCTCGTTCATCAGGGTGCCGCCCAGATCGTTCACCCCGGCGTTCAGGCACGCGTGCACGCCGCGCGGCCCCATCTTCACCCACGAGGCCTGGATGTTCGTGACCAGCGGGTGCAGGGCCAGCCTGGCCACCGCGTGCATGAGCAACGACTCGCGGAACGTCGGGCCGCGGCGCGCCCTCCCCTTGAGGTAGATGGGCGCCTCCATGTGCACGAACGGCAGCGGCACGAACTCGGTGAACCCGCCGGTGCGCGCCTGCAGCGCGCGGATGCTCGCCAGGTGCCGCGCCCAGTGGCGGGGCCGGTCGATGTGGCCGTACATGATGGTCGCGGTGGTCCGGAATCCGACCCGGTGCGCCGTCTCCATCACCTCGAGCCATTGCCCCGCCATCAACTTGTCGGGGCACAGGTCGCGCCGGACCTCGTCGTGGAGCACCTCGGCCGCGGTTCCCGGCAATGTTCCCAGCCCGACCGCCTTCAGTTGCCGCAGGAACGTCTCCAGTGAGACGCCGAGGGTGGCCGAGCCCTGCCAGACCTCCAGCGGCGAGAAGGCGTGCACGTGCATCTCCGGCACGGCCGCCTTGACCGTCCGGCAGATGTCCAGATAGGTGGCCCCCGTGTACTCGGGATGGATACCGCCCTGCATGCAGACTTCCGTAGCGCCGCGCTCCCACGCCTCCGCGCTCCGGCGGGCGATCTCGTCGAGATCGAGGTCGTAGGGTGCACCCCGCAGGTTCTCGCTCAGCTTGCCCTTCGAAAAGGCGCAGAACTGACACTTGAAGTAGCAGACGTTGGTGTAGTTGATGTTGCGGTTGACGACGTAGGTGACCTCGTCGCCGTTGACCTCGCGCCGCAGCGCGTCGGCCGCACGCACCACGGCCACGAGATCGTCGCCCCGCGCCGAGAAGAGTGCGGCGATCTCCGATTCGTCCAGCCCGTCACCGCGCGCCGCTTTCGCGCACAGCGCCCGCACCGTCACGGTCGGCGCCGGCGGGGTCGTCTCCTCGAGGCGTTCCAACAGCGGCGCCGGCAGAACCGCGTCGGGGTCACCGGGTGACCAGGCGCTCTCGCGGGCGAATCCCTCGGCGTCGGAGCCCTGCCATACGGCGGGCCGAAGCGGCTCCGACACCCACGCGTCGAGCCCCCTCACATAGGACGGATAGACCGTCAGCCGCTCGGTCAGCACCTTGCCTTCGCGCTCGGTCTCCCGCGCCAGCGCCTCCAGGTGCGGCCACGGCGCTTCGGGATTGACGTGATCCGGCGTCACCGGCGACACCCCGCCCCAGTCGTTGATGCCGGCCCGGATCAGGGCGCCGAAACGGTCCGGAGTCAGGTTGGGCGGCGCCTGAATCGCCATGTCGGGGCCGAAGATCAACCGCGCGCAGGCGATCGTCCACTGCAGATCCTCGAGCGGCGGCTCGGGGGCCTGCGCCATCCGGGTGTCCGGCTTGGCCCGGAAGTTCTGGACGATGATCTCCTGGATGTGCCCGTGCGTCTCGTGCAGATCGCGCAACGCAAGGAACGATTCGATGCGCTCCTCGCGGGTCTCGCCGATGCCGATCAGGATGCCGGACGTATAGGGAATCGCCAGCTCACCCGCCATCCGCAGCGTCGCCAGGCGCGCGTCCGGGTCCTTGTCGGGCGAGCCATGGTGGACCTGTCCGGGCTCCAGCAGCCGCCGGGAGACACTCTCCAGCATCATCCCCTGCGACGGGCACACCTCGCGGAGCGCGAGCAGCTCGTCGCGCGTGACCACTCCGGGGTTGGCGTGAGGCAACAGACCGCTGGCGTCGAACACGGCACGGGCGGCGGCCACCAGGTAGGCGATCGTCGTCGGAAAGCCCAGCGCGTCCAGCTCGGCGCGGGCCTGCGGATATCTCAGCTCGGGCTTGTCGCCCAGGGTGAAGAGCGCTTCCCTGCAACCCGCCGCGGCGCCGCGGCGCGCCACCTCGACCACCTCGTCGAGCGTCATGAACGCCCGCTCGCCGGGCCGCGGCGGCTGGGCGAACGTGCAGTAGTGGCACACGTCCCGGCACAGCTTCGTCAGCGGGATGAACACCTTGCGCGAGTAGCTCACGGGGCGCCCGAACCCGGCGTCCCGCAACTTCGCGGCGCGCCGCATCAGGGCTGGCAGGTCGGATTCCCGCGCGAGATCCAGCGCGGTCTCCCGAGACGGCCTGACGTAGGTGCTCGTGTCCATCGAAGTCCGGCGGCAGCGTCCGACCGGTATCCGCAGACGCTTATACCACGTCGGGAGCGGGGCTGGCACAGGGAGCGACCGTCGCACGCCGTACCGATGCGATAATGACTCCGTGGGAAGCGACGATTCCAACCCGACGCGATTACGACCCTTCAAGCAGCGAACCGTTGCCATGGGACAGCCGCGAGTCGACCTCGACAAGGCACTGGCGCTGGCGGCGCAGCTCGAGGACGAAGAGACGGTCGCCAAGCTGTCACTCGGCGAGCGAGACCCGTCGGCGTAGACGCCCGGCCAACACCCTCAGAATCGCACGCTCAACCCCACCTGCCCGCGCCGCGTGTCGCCCAGCCCGCTGCGCAGGGTCCCGTCGAAGTTGAACAGCAGCGACCCGACCGCGGTGTCGACGGTGTTGTCGGCGTTGGTCAGGTTGAATACCTCCAGGATCGGCTCGATGACGGTGCCGTTGCGGAGCGTGAAGCGTCGCGAGAAACGGATGTCCCAGGTGAAGAAGCTGTTGTCGCGCCGCAGGGTGTTGCGGGTCAGGATGGTGCCGTCCGCGCAGATGCGGTCCGACGGCTGCGCGGCCCGCAGGCCCCGGTTGGCGCACTGCTCGGAGACCGGAGATGCCGACAGGTAGCGGACGACGTTGTTCAGGTGCATCCCGCCCGGGAGGTCTACCAGCAGGTAGCCGCTCACCTGGTGGCGGCGGTCGCGGTCCGACCAGCCGTACTCCGGGGCGAGGCTGCCGGCATCGGCGTAGCGGAGGACGAACGGATCGCGCTCGTTGTCGTCGTCGGAGCGGTCGAAGGCGAGCGTGTAATGGGTTTCGAAAGTGAGCGGCCGGTTGCGGACCGCGCCCCGCCCGCGCAGCCCGAGCGTCAGCCCGTGGTACCGTGAGCGCGCGCTGCTCTCGGCCACCGTCAGCGCGTTGATGCCGCCCCCGGACGGGTGGGTGCCGATGCCGAACGGCGCGCCGAACACGGGATCGTTGCGGTTGACGAAGCGGAAGAGATCGTCGGTCCGCGCGTGGACGAAGGCGGCGCTGGCCGCCACGCCGCGCCCGAGGTCGCGGTCGAGGCCGGTGCTGAACGACCAGGTGCGCGGCAGCTCCAGGTCACGGTCGGCGACCTGGATGTCGGGCAGGAACGGCGGCGCGGTCGACGCGTCGATCAGCTCGTCGATGGCGGGCACCGGGCCGAGAGCCGCGGCGGCGGCGCTGCTGCGGAACAGGGTCTGCTGGAAAGCCCCGTTGGTCGACCGGTGCTGGGCGAAGACCAGCATCGGGATGCGGGCCACGTACGATCCCCCGTTGGCGCGCACCACGGTGCGCCCGTCGCCGGCGACGTCCCAGGCCAGCCCGACCCGCGGCTGGAAGTTGTCGAGATCGTCCGGAATGCGGCCGTCGGAAGGGAACCGGGAATCGTCGAGATAGGGCGCGAAGAAGGTGTCCTCCGGCTCGACGAACATCGTGGGATGCCAGGTCCCCTCCCAGCGGAGCCCGAGGTCCAGCGTCACCCGGTCGTGCGGATGCCAGGTGTCCTGCAGGAACGCGCCCAGCTCGTGGACCTGGAACGCCTGCAGGCCGAGCTGCTCGGCCGGCACGCCGGGCACGGTCGCCGACTGCAGGTAGAGAAGGACCGGCCCGGCGACGCCGGCGCCCGGCGGACAGACGCCAAGGGCGCTGGACGATCCATCGGAGCAGGTGACGAAGCGGTTGCCCTGGGTGACGAAGCCGATGAAACCGTCGACCGAGTCGAAGACGTAACGTCCGTTCGCGAAACCGATGAACTGCTGCTCGACACCGGTCCGGTTGTACTCCAGCCCCGCCTTGAACAGGTGGTCGCCGCTCGCGAAGGAGACGTTGTCGACCACCTGCAGCCGGGTGTCGAACGCCGGATCGATCGGGAGAAAGAACGGCAGCCCGATCCGGAACCCGTCGGCGAAATCCATGGCGATGTCGGGGAACGGACGGCCCCCCAGCCGGTCGAACTGCGGCGGGCCGGCGGTTCGCGCGCCGGGCAGCAGCGGCCCCTCGTACCAGCGGGGCCTGTCCTCGCGCGCCCACTGGATGCGCAGCTCGTTGGAGAGCGCGTTGGTGAGCAGGGAGCGCAGGCTGCCGTTGAACGCGTGTGATTCGTCTCCCTCGATCCCGTTCATCGACGCCCCCCAGGCGTCGACGTCGAAGGTGCCGTTCACCTGCTCCGCCCACGTGTAGTTGTACTTGAACGACGCCTGGTGCCGGCCGTCCAGGTTCAGGTCCAGCTTGGCCAGCAGCGAACGCGCGTCGTCGGTGCGCCGGATGGGCCCGAACTCGTCGTCGAACAGCCCGGGCCAGCGCGCCTGCAGGAAGCTGCCGAGCCGCTCCAGGTTCGCCGGGTTCACGACCTGGCGGACCGCCTGCTTGGTCTCGTTCGATACCTGCTGGTCGTAGGCGAGGAAAAAGAACGCCCGATCGCGCACGAGGGGGCCTCCCAGCGTGGCGCCGGCCTGGTTGCGTCCGAAGTCGGGCTTTCCGCCTCCCCGCGCCGCCGGAAACGGCGCCGCCATCTCTTCCCACTGGCCGAAGTAGTGGGCCGAGCCGCTCAGGTCGTTGGTCCCCGACTTGGTGATCACGTTGACGAAGCCGCCGGCCGAACGCCCGAACTCCGCCGTGGCGCCCTGGTTCACCACCACCAGGTCCTCGATGGCGTCCTGGTTGAAGGTGAACGCGGGCCGCTGCCCACCCCGCTGCTCGCCGAAGAAGGGATTGTTGAAGTCGGCACCATCGACGATGAAGTTGTTGAAGATGCCGCGCTGGCCGCTGATGTTCAGCTCGTCGCCGTCCGGCCCTTGCGAAATCGACGCGCCAGGCGTCAGCAGGGCCAGGTTCAGAAAATTGCGGCCGTCGCTCGGCAGCGCATCGACCACATCCTCCTGGATGCGCTGCGAGCGCGTGACGTCCGTGGTGTCGATGACGCGCGGCGCCTCGCTGACGACGGTCACCGTCTCGGCCACCACGATGCGCAACTCGACATCCAGGTCTAGCACCCCGCCGACCCGCAGAACGGCGCCCTCGATACGCTCGGTTCCGAATCCGGCCGTAGACGGCGCGACCGTCAGGTCGTACATGCCGGGCGGCAGCAGCGTGCGCACGAAAGTGCCGGAGGACGCCGTCTCCACCGTCGTCAGCAGATCGGTTTCCCGGTTCCGGATGACGATCACCGTCCCCGGTACCGGATCGCCCGCCGGGTCGCGCACCGTGCCGCGGATGACGCCGGTCGTCGTACCCGCCTGCGCCGCCAGTTCCGGCGCATCGAGGCCCGCCAGCACCGCCAGCAGGATCCCGGCGGCCACAACGCCCGGGTTGCGTCGCGACGCGGTATGTCCGAACACGTGCGGTACAGTTGGTGTCATGGTTCGTCTGAATGACCTCGACAGCGCAGGGGCAACGGCCGCAGCGGAGTCTCGCCACCCCATCTCGACCGGGTCGCCGGTGACGGTCCAGTGTACCTATTCGGGATTGCACGTAGCCGTTTCGCGCCATGAATAGACCGGGCGGCCCCGCCGACCCCACCACTGCTCGCTACGAGCAGTGGTGGACGCTTGCCGAATGCGTGCGCCTGCTCCACGGCGCCACGGAAACGCTCGGCATCGAGACCCTCGGCAGCGGTCGGGCCGACCTGGTCGTGACGGCGGACACACGCCGCGAGTTTCATCGCGTGCGGCGCGGCCGCCCGAACGACGCGTGGAGTCTGGCTGCGCTCGAGGCCGGCGCGGATCGACTGCTGCAGTCCATCGGCGACGAGTTGGCGGGTAACGACGATCGGTCGGTATTCGCATCGGACAGCGATGCGCCGGAGCTGCGCGAACTGTGCGAGGCGGCGCGGGACGCGGAAGACGCGGGCGTGTTCGAACGCGTCTGGCGGGCCACCCGCACCCGGAGAGAGGGTTTCGCGCGGCTTCTCCGGTGCTGGGCCTGCGAAGCTCCCGCCGCGCTGGATCGCCTGCGGCGGATCGACGTGCGCACGGCCCACGAAGGGGAACTCGAAAGTGGCGTGCGATGGGGACTGCAGGCGCTCTTCGCGGCGGATCCCAACCGCGTGCAGTCCGCTTTGCTCGATATCCTCGCGGACTCGCCGCAGCGCACGCTCACCCGCCGGCAACTCGTCGACAGACTCGCCCGGAGCGGCTCTCGCCCCCGGCGGCTGAGCGATCCGGACCACGCGGCCGGCGCGGCGGCCGCGGCGACGGACCGCTACCTGAACGGTGCGCGACGAAGGCTCATCCGGGGAGCGGTACTGCCCCGGGAAGCAGCGGCCACGCTGAGAGCCAGACTGGAGGGACCCGCCGGCGAGAACGTACTGACAGGGCCCGCCGGCGCCGGCAAGACCGCGTGCGTGGTGGGGGTGATCGACGCGCTGCGCGAGCAGGGCATGCCCGTGCTGGCCTTCCGCATCGACCACGTGCCGGCGGCCGCAAGCCCGGCGGACCTCGGGCGCCGCCTCGAGCTCGAAGAATCCCCCGTCCTGGTGCTCGCGGAAGCGGCCCGGGCGGCGGGACGCCCCGGCGTCCTCGTCGTCGATCAGTTGGATGCGGCGAACGCGCTGGCCGGCTCCGATTCCGATCCCGCCGCTCTGGTGGAGCGGCTCGTGCACGAGACGCGCGGTACCGCGGCGCGGGCGACGCTGCACACCGTGGTCGTCTGCCGCGCCTTCGATTGGCGGAACGACCCCCGCCTGCGGCGGCTCGTGCCCGCGCCGGCGGCGCAGGTCGAGGTTGCGGAGCTCGCGCGCGACGAGGTCGGGCGCATCCTGAACGACGCCGGCTTCGATACCGCATCGTTCTCAACGCGGCAGGTGGAGATCCTCCGGCTTCCATTGCACCTGGCCCTGTTCCTCGAGGGCGGCGCGGAGGGGTCGAGCGCACCGACGTTCGCTACGGCAACGGCCCTGTTCGACCGCTACTGGACCAGCAAGCGGCAGGCGGTGGCGAAGCGGGCCGCGCCGCTGCCGGACGAGTGGATGACGGCCGTCAGGGCCCTATGCGAAGAGATGGACGCAACCCGGCAGCCGACCGCGCCGCGGGAGCGGCTGGACGAGGTCTCCCCCGCGTACCTGCGGCGCCTGGAGGCCGAAGGCGTCGTCAGCGCCGACGGGCGGCGCTACGGGTTCGGGCACGAAGCCCTTTCCGACTACTTCGCGGCACGAGTGTGGTTCAACCGGCGGGAGTCACTGATCGCCTGGCTCACCGGCTCGGAACAGCATCTGGCCCGCCGTGCCCGGGTCAGGCGGACGCTGTCCTACCTCCGGGACGCGGAACCGGCGCTGTACGTGCGGGAACTCGGAGCCCTGCTCGCACACCAGAGCGTCCGCTCCCACATCAAGGACCTGGCGTTCACGATCCTGGCCGAAGCCCCGGACCCGACCGAGCAGGAATGGACCCTCTGGGAACGGTGGCTCGGTCCCACGTTGCAGGCCCTGGAGGGGGAATCGCCGCCCCCGGACGGGTTGTCGGCAATCGCCTGGCGCCGGTTCTTCGAATCCCGGTCGTGGTTCGCCTTCGCCGATCGGCGCAGCGTCATCGAAGGCTGGCTCGCTGCCGACAACGACCGGCTCGTCTCCGCCGCGTTGCGCTACCTGGGCCGTCACGATACGGACGCGCCGGATCCGGTGGCGGCGCTGCTCGAGCCGTATGCCGATCTCGGCGGCCGATGGTCGGCGCGGCTGCAGCTCTTCATGGAATCGGCCGACCACCATGCAAGCCGCCGTCTGTTCGAGCTCTTCCTGCATTTGATCGACAACGGCACGCTGGACGACGCCCGCCGCCGGGACGTGGCGAACGGGACGTTCTGGAGCATGCTCACGGGCCTGGGAGAGCGCCGTCCCGAATGGGTGCCGGAAGTCCTGGCCCACCGGCTCCGCCGCCGCCTCTCGGTCATGCGCGCCGCGGGCGAGGACACGGGCAGCCGCGAATTGCCCGGCTATGACGACGATGCGGTCCGGCTGTTTCGACATGCCGCGGACCGGGCCCCCGCCGCCTTCGTGCAGCACGCCCTGGCTCCGGTACTCGACATCTCGGACGCCACGGTGACCGGAGCGAAACCGCCCCGACACGATGCGGTGTGGCCGATCGTCGCCAGGACGGAGTATCTGGAGGTCGACCACGCGTGTCTCGCGGGGCTGTCCGCGGCGTTGGCCGCGCTTGCGGGCGACCCCGACTCCGACCTCCAGGCCACGGTCGCCGACCTGCGGCAGCGCGACACGCATGTCGCCAATCAGTTGCTGCTGGCTCTCTATCGCGGCGGCGCCGCGCGCCACGCCGAGGAAGCGATCGCGTTGCTGTGCGACGAGCCCTGGCGCTTCCAGTGCGGATTCTCCGACAGTCCGCAGTGGTACGCGGCGGAGACGATCAGGGCCGCCGCACCCGTCTGCTCCCCCGCGAGTCGCCAGCGGCTGGAGCGCCTGCTGCTGGAGCATGTCGCTCCCGATGAACGCGGGCTCCGCGGATTCCGCCAGGCGGGACGGGCGCGCTTCACCCTGCTCTCGGCGATTCCTCCGGACCTGCGCAGCGCCCGCGCGCAGCAGGAAGTGCAGGGCCTGGAAGGCAGATTCGGACAGCCGGACAGCGGTTCGCAGGAGATCGCGGTCGATTCGGCCGAGTCGACGCTCGACCCGGCCGCCGCGGACGCCATGACCGACGAGCAATGGCTGAGCGCCATCGCCAGGCACCGCTCGAGGGCCGCCATGCCCACCTCGGCCGAGTTGAAGGGCGGCGCCTGGGAGCTGGCGAATCGCCTGGCGGCCCGCGCCGGAGAAGATCCGGATCGCTTCGCGCGGCTCGCACTGAAATTGTCTGCCGACGCGCACCCCGTCTATCTGGACCGGACGCTGGCCGGCCTGCGGACCGCTGCGGTCGAATCCGACCTCAAGCTGCGGGTCTGTCGCAAGGCCTTCGAGGAGTCGCCGGGGCCCTGCGGACAATCGATCGCCGAGGTCCTGGGCGGCATCGCGGATCCACTGCCGAACGATGCCGTCCGCATGCTGCACTGGCTCGCCACCGAACACGAGGATCCCGTCGCGCGGACCTGGCAGGCGGAAGACCTCGCGAGCGACACCGCGCGCGGGAGCGCGGCCGACGCGGTGCGCCGCCTCGTAGCCCGGGACGCCGGCTACCTGAAGCGGTGCCGGACGACTCTCGACCGGCTGATCCACGATCCCAGCGCGTCCGTGCGGGCCTGTACGGCCGAGACGCTCCGGGCGGTGAGCGACCGCGATTCCGCGCTCGGCATGCGGCTGTTTCTGAACATGAACCTGTCCGAGGACGATCTGCTCGCCGCGCCGCAGGTCTATCGTTTCGTTCGCGACAGCCTGCGTGACCGGTTCGGCGACGTGCGGCCGGTCGTCGAACGCATGCTCGGTTCTTCCGAGCCCGAGGTCTGCGAGGCCGGCGCCCGGCTGGCGAGCCTCGCGGCCCTGGAGCACGCCGGCGCCGCGAATGTGCCGGAGGGCGCCGCGCAACCCGCGGTGGCCGCGATGAGCGCACAGCGCGACCATCGCAGCGCCGCGGACCTGGCGGCCGCCGCCATGCGCGGCGGTCCCGCGCACCGCCTGGGCGTGGCGCACGTCGCCGCCGCCAACCTGGCGATACCCGAGTACCGAGCCTGGTCCGCGACGACGCTCACGGCATTATTCAACGATGAAGATGCCCGCGTGCGCCGTCAGGCGGCGGCCTGCTTCCGGCAAGTGCAGGACGGACCGCTCGACGCCCACGGCCGCGTGATCGAAGCGTTCTGTACGAGCAAGGCGTTTCTGGACGATCCGGCGTCGATCCTGCAGCCGCTGGAAGCAACTCGGGAGCGGCTGCCCGGCGCCGCCTGCACGGTCTGCGAGAAGTTCCTGGACCGTCTCGGAGACGAGGCGCGCGACCCGCGCAGCGAGCATCACGCGCAGGCCCTCACCGTCGCGACGCTCGCGTTCCGTGCCTACCACCAGCACCGGAACGACGCATGGACATCGCGCGCGCTGGATCTGATCGACCGGCTCTGCCTGGAGCGGATCGGCGACGCGCGGGACGTGCTGGAACGGACCGAGCGATAGCGACCCGCTGGCTCGACGCCATCGTGCGCATCGCGGAGAGCGCCTCACCGGCCGCTTGAGCAGCTATCCTCCTGATCGCTCCACCAGTCAGGAGCGAAGCCACGCCGGACTCTCCCCCGGGCCGGTGCGTCCAAATCAACAGGAGCAGAATTGCCGCGGTCGGCTACGGCGCCGGCCGCGGCAGCCAGGAGCTCCTCCGGACAGCACACGTCCTCTACTGCCCCGCGCCGCTCCCGTACACGTCGTCGGTGACCGGCTCCATCCACTCGATGGTCAGGTGCTCCCCGTCCTCGTTCGGAAACGTGATCGAGACATGCGTCAGCGCCTCGTCGGGCGTCGCGCCATGCCAGTGGCGGACGCCGCGCGGCAGGTGCGCGGTCTCGTGCAGGCCGATGTCGCGGACCGGCTGGCCCTCGACCTGGTAGCGCAGGCCGCCCTCCTTCACGAACAGCAACTGCTGGCTGTGCGTGTGCCAGTGCGTGCGGGCGCCGGCCTCGAACCCGCGCGACGACACCCGCACGTCACCCGCATCGAGGCGGAACGAGGTCCCGGTGAACGGATTCTCCTGGCCGGACGGCGTCTGCTGGCCGATCCAGACGAACCCGACCGTCGCGACCATGCCCATCAACAATCCGACGCGCAAACGATCCCGCAGCTTCCCGCTCATGCCAGTCCTCCTCTCGCGCCCCGGCGCAGGGCGGTGACCGTCGGTCCCGCGCGCCCGAGCGCAGCGTCCCGCTATCTGAACGCGAACCGCAGGTCGGAGTCAACGCCGGAAGCGCGGGCCGGTTCGCCCCGCCGCAGTACCCGAGCGAATCGAGCGCCCATGCGCCGCTCCCCGACCGCGATCCCGACCGCGGCGCCTCCCTGCGGCGAGGCCATGTCCGCCGGGCAACGGGACCGTGGTAAGACTGAGGAGACGCTACGACCATGCGGGTTCTTCACGTTGCCGATCGGCTGAGCGACCGCGGGGGCGCCGATCTGGCCCTGCTCGGAACACTCGACGCGTCGTCGGACAGCTACGACCTGCACCTCGCCGTGGGTCGCGACGACGGCGTGGTGCGTCCGCCTTGCCCGGTAAGCGTCGTGCGGGGACTCGACGCCAGGACACGTGCCGGCGTCGAACTCGACCCCCTGCTGGCGCGGCTGCGTCCCGATCTGGTGCACGTGCACAACGTCGTGAACCCCGCGGTGCTGGAGTGGGCCGCCGCTCACGACGCCGTAATGACGGTCCAGGACCACCGTTTCTTCTGTCCGGGACGGGGGAAGTGGACGTCGGACGGTCGGATCTGCGGCGACGCGATGGGGCGCGAGGTCTGCGCCGGCTGCTTCGACGACCGTAGCTACTTCGAAGCGACCCTCCAACTCACGGCGGAGCGACTGGAACCGTTGAAGCGAATGCGGCTGACCGTGCTGTCGGCCTACATGAAGCGCGAGCTGATCCAGGTGGGAATACCGGCGGCGCGGATCACGGTTGTCCGGCCTGTCGCGTACGGGCTTGACCACGCGGCGCGGGCCGACGGTCCGCCCTGCGTCCTCTTCGTGGGGCGGTTGGTCGAGTCCAAGGGCATCCGTGATGCGATAGAGGCGTGGCGACGCTCGGGTCTGGACCTGCCCTTCGTCATAGCGGGTACGGGTCCGTTGCGCCGCCAGATCGAGACCGAAGACGTCGAGGTGCTGGGCTGGCTCGACCGTTGGCGCCTCTCGGCTGCCTATCGACGCGCCGCCGTGGTCGTGATGCCCTCGCGCTGGCAGGAGCCGTTCGGCCTCGTCGGGCTGGAGGCCCTGACCCTGGGCACGCCGGTCGCCGCCTGGGACAGCGGCGGGGTGCCGGAGTGGCATCCCGGGGGTGAGCTGCTGGCGCGTTGGGGTGACGTCGACGGGCTGGCTCGGGCCCTTCCGGCCGGGCTCCAGCACAGAGTCGATCGCCCCGCCGGATTCGAGCGCGCCCGCCTCACACGCGGGCTGGAAGCCGTGTACGAGGCGAGCTGACAGCACGCAGCCAGTGGCGCCTGAACGCCGCCACTCACCCGGACCTCACTGCATCGCCGGCGATCTGGAGGGGAGGCTCGGCGAACCGCCGGGCGGCCGAGAGCAGCCCTGGCCCGCGTCGACGCTCGAAAAACAAACACGACCGCCGCGCGAAGGGTGTATAAAGACGTTCGAGACGGCGCCACGGCGCGCACGCGACTCATTCGCGGGCGGAGCCGACAGGAGGTTGCGTTCATGGGCGCACAGGATCGAAGTCATCCCACCGCCATCGCCCGGTTCGTGGCGGTCTGGCTGGGCACACTCGTCGTGCTCGCGTCCGTCCCGGCGGATGCCCAGGGCCAGCAGCAACAGCGGCGCGAGCCGGCCAGCTACACGGCAGAGCAGGCGGATGCGGGATTCGCCGCCTACCGGCAGTACTGCGCGGTGTGCCACGGCGCCAACCTGGACGACGGCGCGTTCGCCCCGCCGCTCCGGGGCGCCGTCTTCCGCGAGACGTGGCTTCCCCGCACGGTCGAGGCGCTGTACCGGCTGACCGCCGAGACCATGCCGCAGGACCTGCCCGGCTCGCTCGACGACGCGACCTACACCGCGCTGGTGGCCTTGATGCTGCAGGAGAACGGCGTGGAGGCGAGCGCCGCAGCCCTGCCGTCGGATCCGGACCTGATGGCCGGCCTGTCGCCCGGATGGAGCTCGCTGGGCGGCGGTCTTGCGCCGGGCGCATCCCTGCCGCCGTGGCCGGTTCCCTGGAACCCGCTCGACGCCATGCAGCCGGTCACGGAGGAGGCGCTGCACGATCCGCCGGCCGAAGACTGGCTGCTGTGGCGGCGGACGTACGGCGCCTACGGCTTCAGCCCGCTCGACCAGATCGACAAGGACAACGTCGATGACCTGCGGGTCGCCTGGTCCTGGGCGCTGCCCCAGGGTCCGAACGAGTCGACGCCGATCGTGCACGACGGCGTGCTGTTCGTGCACGGCTACGGCGACCGGGTCCAGGCCCTGAACGCCGCGAACGGCGACTTCCTCTGGCAGTACTCCCGGCGCCTCCCCCGCGACGCTTCCCCGAGCCTGAAACGGGGAATGTCGATCTACGGCGACCGGCTATTCGTCCCGACCTCGGATGCCCACGTGGTCGCCCTCGACGCGAAGACCGGCGACGTCGTCTGGGACACCCAGGTCGGCGACCTCGACGCCGGCCTGCGGATGACCGGCGGCACGCTGGTGGCGCGCGGCAAGGTGATGGTCGGAACCATGGGCCGCCACGAAGGCGGCAACTACATCGTCGCCCTCGACGCGGAGACCGGCGACGAGGCGTGGCGCTTCGGGACCATCCCGGGACCGGACGATCCGGGCGGCCACACCTGGAACGGCATCCCGCACGTCGAGCGCAACGGCGCGTCGGTATGGATCCCCGGCAGCTACGACCCGGTCAACAACCTGGCGTTCTTCGGGACCGGCAACACCTACGACACGGCTCCGTTGCGCGATCCGGTCGGACCTCCCGGCACGAACAACGACGGGTTGTATCTGGACGCCACGCTCGCGCTGAATCCCGACACCGGTGAGCTCGCCTGGCACTTCCAGCACCAGGCGAACGGACAGTGGGACCTGGACTGGGCCTTCGAGCGGCAGGTCGCGGAGCTGCCCTTCGACGGAGAGCCGAAGAGCGTCGTCGTCACTGTCGGCAAGCAGGCTATCTTTGATTTCGTCGAGACGGCGACCGGCCAGTACGTCTCGTCTATCGATTTGGGCCTGCAGACCGGCATCACCCACATCGATCCGGTCACGGGCCGCAAGACCCAGGATCCGACGCTGATACCGGGCGACGGCGAGACCAAGCGGCTCTGCCCGCACGTCGGCGGGGGCCGGAGCTGGGCGCCCACCGCCTACGACCCGCGGACGAACATCGCCTACGTGCCGATCATCGAGGCGTGTATGGATCTGGTACCGGTCGGCGAGGGCGAGCGCGGCAGCCTGACCACCGGCGTGCGCTGGACGGTCCGGCCGCGGCCGGAGAGCGACGGGCAGTACGGACGGCTGGAAGCGATCAACCTGGCCACCGGGGAGACCGCGTGGATCTCGCGCCAGCGCGCGCCGCAGACCACCGCCGCGCTCGCCACCGGCGGCGGCCTGGTCTTCGCCGGATCGCTCGACCGGCGCATCAGCGCCTACGACGCCGCCACCGGGGACCGGCTCTGGGCTACCCGACTCACCGAGGTCCCCAACGCCCCGCCGATCACCTATGCCGTCGACGGGCGGCAGTACGTCGCGGTAATCGTCGGTAGCGGCGGGTACCTGACGCGGGCCTACTCGGTGCTCGCGCCGGAGATCCGGAATCCGCCGGACCGGGCGGCGGCGCTATTCGTATTCGCGCAACCGGGAGCAGAACCGGCCGGGGCTGGTGTACCGTAGTCCACAGGAGGAGTGGCATCCGGATGGCACGGGTGGAGGCGCGCCCCGCATGCCCGGCGGTGCAGGTCGAAGGACTCCAGACGATGGTGCAGGCCACGATCTCCACGACTGCGGCAGATTCGACGACGGGGCGGACCTCCCAGGCCGAGTTGAACGCCTTCGTGTGCGACTCCTTGCCGCCGCAGGGCTGCTGGGGCGACGAGCACTACCTGTGGCTCACGGACCGGACCCGCCGCCTGGTCGAGTTCACCGACGGATACGTCGACTTGCTGCCCATGCCCACCGTCGAGCACCAGGCCATCCTCCAATTTCTCAATCGTCTGTTCGACGCTCACCTCGCCCCGCTTGGCGGGTTCGTCCTGTTCGCGGGGCTGCGGGTACGCATTCGCGAAGGCAAGTTCCGCGAACCCGATCTGGCCGCTCTCCGCAGCCGATCGGATCCCCGGAACGAACCGCGCTACTGGCGCGGTGCGGACGTGGTGGCGGAGGTCGTCAGCCCCGACGACCCGGCACGGGACCTCGTCGACAAGCGCGCCGACTACGCCGAGGCCGGCATCCCCGAGTACTGGATCGTGGATCCCCACGTCGAGACGGTGACCGTGCTCAACCTCGCCGGCGGAACCTACGTCGAGCATGGCGTGTTCTCGCGCGGCGACACGGCGGCCTCGCTGCTGCTGGAAGGTCTCGTCGTCGACGTGACGGCCCTATTCGACTTCGCGCAACCGGAAACCGATGCCACCGGCGCCAATGCGCCGTAGCAACCTGGAGAGGCCAGTGATTGGTTCAGGGGAGCGAACGCTCCGGAGCAGCGTCCTTCGGCGCCATCTTCCGTGAATTCGAACATGACGAGGGAAGGAGGGGCTATGGAGGAATCGAACAATACGGACGCTCCGCTGTCGATGAATCGACAGAATTTTTTCCTGGCGGCACTTCATGTGCTGGTGCTTGTCTGTGGGATGATCTTTCATCCCGTTGTCGAGACTGGCGTCGACGGGGCGCTGCCCTGAGCCAATCACCACGCGAACGAAGGAGAAGCAGCATGCGGAACCTGAGAATCGCTCTTATCGTCGTCGTTGTCGGTCTGCCCTTCGCGCTCGGCGGATGCGCCGCCGAGACTCCCACCCCGGCCGCCGAGGAAGCGGCCGTCGACGCCGCGAGCCCGCGCGACCCCTTCGTCGGGACGTACGAGCTCATCGGACGCAACGTGAAGGACGAGAACGGCGAGTTCGTCCCGGTGGAGGACTTCAACTCGCTCGGCTACATCACCTACAGCGACAGGGGGTACATGGCGGTCAACGTCATGCCCCTCGACCGCGAGCCCTTCGCCGACGGCAGCAATCCGACGCCGGAGGAGGTCCAGACGGCGCTGCAGGGCTACACCGGGTACTACGGCCCCTTCTCCGTCCACGAGGACGAGGACGGCGGCTACCTGATCCACCACCGCACCGGGCAGATCAACCCCGGCGGCGAGGTGGACGCGAAGCGCTACTACGACCTCGTCGACGACAAGCTCATCCTCACCCCGGCGTCCGAAACCGGGATGAAGCATGACGCCAACCGCCAGGTCGTCTGGCAGCGCCTGCCGGACGTGGAGCTTTCGGAGGAGGCGCAGCGCTTCCTCGGACACCGCGAGCTCCTGTACACCACGAGGTACACGGTGCAGGACGGGGAGCCGGTCGAGTCCGGCGAGCGGAACGAGGATCGCGCCGGCTCGGTCATTCTCTACACGCCGACGGGTCACATGATGGTGCACCTGATGGCGCGCGAGGGACGCACGCCATACGCGGGCGACACCCCGACGCCGGACGAGGCCATGGCGGCCTACCGGACCTACGGCGGGTACTTCGGGCGCTTCACCGTGCACGAGGACGCGGACCCGATATACGTCGTCCACCACCAGGAAGGCAGGTCACGGCCGACCACCGGCGTGACCGACGCCGAGCGGCTCTACCAGTTGGATGGCGACGTCCTGCGGCTGGGCGGCCGGCCGAGCGAGAACGAGGACGGCGATCTCGCGGGCGGGCACCTCTACTGGGAGCTGATGCCGCACCGGCCGGAGTAACCGGGAGGACGACGGGCCTGCCCGCCTCGTCCCGGCGGGCAGGCCCCCACATCGACTCGGCGATTTGACGGCCGGTTGGCGGGCGCTAACCGTCAGCCCCGCCACCGCTACCGTCACCGCCGAAGCCGCCGCCGTCCCATCCGGAGCCGCCGCTGTCTCCACCGTCGTGGGATCCGTCGGTCGGCTTGCCGTCTCCATACCTGCCGACGCCGGGGTGGGCTCCGAGCAGGTACTTGGCCGGCGACCTGGCTCGCCGCCGGCCGGCCACTTCGCCATCGGGCCGGGCATCATCCGGATGGGCCTCGCCGCGCCACCACGACAGGAAGCTGCTCAGCATGGGAGACGCTTCGACGACTATGGACCGACGGTGACGGTTACGTCCTCGTGCGTCGCCAAGCCGCCGTCGTGGGCGAGGCAGCGCAGCACGTAGGTACCGGGCTCGTTGAACGTCGCCCGGACCACCCAGGCGCCGTCCTCCGGAACCTCGGGCGGCTCCCAGCCGGGCGCCCACGGGGAGTCGGCGCCCTCACGGTAGTCCTCCCACACCTCGAACTGCGGGGGATCGAAGGTGACATGGTCCTCGCCGCGGTAGACGATCCACGCGACGCGGAGGCCGCTGGCGCTGTTGGGCGTACCCGCGCCGCCGCGGCCGAGCCGCCATCTCGGTGGGGGCATGGCCCGCCGCTTCGGCACGCCGTCGTCGCTGGCCCTGGCGGTCAGGACGACCGGCTCGCCGACCCTCACCTGCAGGCCCGGGTCGCCCGCGACGTCGAGCACCGGCCGTTCGTTGCCGAAGATGTTGTAGGCGCCGCCGGCCGGTCCGCCGGCGCCGTTGTTGTTCATGATCGCGATGTCGTTGAGGAAGTAGTCCGGATGCAGCGTCGCGTAGGCGCGCTCGGTCTGCCCGTTGCTGGTAAGCGTCCAGACGACCTCGCCGTCACCGAAGTCCGCCGGCACCCGCACGCGGAATACGTGCCGGTTGCGCCGCGGCTGGAAGTGCGTCGGCTGGCCGCGATCCGGGCCTCCCGGATCGAGCCGGTTGTCCGGCCCGACCGGGACGTCGATCTCCTGGTCCCAGTTCCGGTTCATGTAGCCGAAGACGAGGTTGAAGGTGCCGTCGTCGTTCTGCTCCCAGCCCTCGTAGGCCGGCGCGATGCTCTGGTCGGTCTGCGGATACACCTGGGCCGCCGCCGGGGCGACGGCGACGGCCAGCCCGAGGATTGCAGTCAGCACCGCGTACGCCGGCGCGACAGGCGGCGTCCGGGTCGGTAGCGGCAGCATTCGCCCAGAGGTCAAACTCTCACACATCGTCACTGCCCCCCGGCGTCGTCCTCGTCAGTGGTCGACGACAGTTGCGGCACCTCGGCGTAGCCGCACAGCGGGCACCCGATCACGGTCTCTCCCGGCTTCAGTCCGAGCCGCTCGCGCCGGGTCGCCATCTCCTCGACGAATTCCTCGTCGCTCAAGAAGACCGCTTGCCCGATGTTGATCATCATGTTGTCGATAGAGCGGTGGCCGAGACCGGACCAGTTGCGCGGGTCGGAAACGTTGGGGTTGGTCGGCGTGTTGTCGAAGTAGCCGGTGATGCGCAGGATGGTGCCCCTGGGAAGGAGCGGTGCGTGGTCGTCCTCGAAGGTGTAGACGCGCACCCAGTTGTGGTTGTAGCCGGAGCAGCTCAGCGTCTCGATGGTGTTGTTCCAGATGGCGTCGAGGCACATCCGCACGCCGGCGGCGTGCATGTGCGGCTCGTAGACCGTCATCTTCGTGTGCTCCATCAGCGTGCTGAACGCCTCGAACTTCTGATCGGCCTGCATCGGCCTGATGTCGAGGTCGAGCGTCGCCGGCCCGATGATCTGCACCGTGCGCGTCGGCTCGTAGCCCTTGGGGTGGAACTTGAGGCCGATCTCCAGGTGCGCCCGCGTATGGCGGCCGTTCGAGTGCAGGTGGGCGGAGGGGAACGTGATCTTCGAACCCGCCTGCAGCAGCTTGCCGGAATCGGGATGGAAGACGTCGGCGTTGCGGCCCACCTCGTGCACGGGCCAGAAGCCCGCGTCGGCTACCGGCTTCCCGTCGGGGCCGACCGGCGAGATGACCAGGTGGTGGATGACATAGAGCCCGCCGATGGTGTCGCGCTCGGGCGGCCCCTCGAAGGTGTTGACCTCGCGCATCTCGATTGCCGAGACGTAGCGGTCCTCGGTAAGACCCGTTTCCGTCTCGCCCATCGGGCCCCACCAGTCGGGCGCGGTCGGCGAGACCTCGATCTCGGGAGACGTCACCACGAGATCCGGCTCGCCGATCTCCCACCCGGAACCGTCGGTGGCCTCGGCCGCCACGGTCTCCTCGATCGTCTCCCCGCGCGGCGCCCCGTTGTCGGCCCACTCCGCGATGGCGGCGATCTCGTCGGCGCTCAGCGAAACGTCGCCCTTGTAGTGCTGGATGCCGATGTCCTTCTCGATGTACCAGGGCGGCATCACGTCGGGCTTGCCGACGCGGCCGGTACGGTACTTCATGGCCCGCGCCCACGGACGCGCCTGCTCGTAGGTGAGCAGCGACATCGGGGCCACCGATTCGGGCCGATGGCACTGCTGGCAACTCCGCTCGAGAATGGGCGCGATGTCCCTCGTGTAGCTCACGCCGTTCTCGGCCTCTTCCGAAGCGGTCGCCGGAGAGGCGAGCAAGCCGGCGGTGGCCACGAACATCACGCTCCAGAGACACACGAACGTTTTCCGGGCGATCGGCAGACGCAGCATGGAATCCCTCCTCAAACGAATCGCCGGACGACGACAGGCTCCCATCCTAGTCGGGCGGCCAACCGCTTTCAACGGCTTTGTGAAAACGGCCGATGCCTCTGCGCCCCGTTCGCGACGCCCGGCGCTGTCCAGATCACGGTCAACACGACAACTGCACGATGCCGAACCACCACAGGACCAGTAAAGGCCCGAGTGCAACCAAGCGGCCGCAGCCAGGAATCCGCTATTGGCCGTTCACGATCCGCAGGAAATCGACGTGGGACCCCACCAGGCCGTGCACGCCGACGTGCCGGGCCACGTCGAGGCCCAGCCGCTCGATGGTCGCGGCCAGGGCCCGCATGTTGTCGTTCACCGGGGGCGGCTCCGCGCTCGGCAGACGCGGCGAGTACAGGTCGGCGTTGATCAGAATCCGCTCCGCCGGCAGGTGCACGATCAGCATCGTCCCCACGTGGCCGAGGTCCGGCACGGCGTGGACGTTCATCACCCGCTCGCCGTCGGTCAGCGTGTAGTCGTCGCTCACCAGCTCCATGGCGGGGATGCGGTTGGGCGCGAACCACGGCATCAGGCCCGACAGGATGTCGGGCTCCAGCGAGCGCGTGCCCGGATGCAGGAAGACGTCCATGTAGAAGTCGCGGTTCGCCTCGTGCGTGATGACGGTGGCGCTCTGCGCGACGTAGGTCCGCAGGCCGCCCGCGTGATCGACGTGGTGGTGCGTGTTGACGATGTAGCGGATCGGCTTGTCCGGCACGCGCCGCCGCAGCTCGGCGATGACCGCCAGCGAGCGCGCCTCGCTCTGCGGCGCCTCCACCACGGCGAGAAAGTCGTCGAACTCCACCCCGATGCTGTGATGAGAGCCGCCGGACACGCGCCAGACGCCCGGCGCCATCTGCGTAGACCGGACGACGACGGGGGGTACGGTCGCTTCCTGCACCACGTCCGGTATCACCAGCTCCCGGTCGAGATCCGGGTTGACATGCACCCCGGTCACCGTGATCTCCATCCAGTTGTGGCCAGGATTGACCCGCGGATCGCCCTGGTGCGAGTGGAGCACGGTCGGGAACATCACGCCGTCGAACTCCCGGTACTCGGTGTAGCGGTGGTCGTAGATCATGTCGCCGAAGTACGGGTTCGGCACCCAGGTCAGGGCCCGCTCGACGAGGTTGTCCTCGTTGATCGTGCCGTTGACGCGGTATCTGCCCAGCGCGGTGAACGACACGATGGTCAGCGGGCGCCCCTCGAGCATCAATTGGGTCGCGGAAGCGTCGTCGGCTTCCGCCGCCGCCTTCAGAAAGCCGTGCGGCGACATCCAGATGTCGAGCTGGCGGACCTCGGCGCTGGCCGGCTGGGGCACGGGGTTGTCGCCGGCCAGCGTCCAGGTGTGCTCGCCGGCGGTGAAGAAAACACGCTGCTGCTCCCCCTGCAGGGGCGTGCCGCCGCCCAGCGCCGGATAGTCGCCCTGGCGGCGGTTGTAGATCTCGTACGACGCGCGATGGCCGTAGCTGATGGTGCGGTCGTAGGCGGTCACCTCGAACCGGGGCCAGTCGTCGGCCGGCGTGTGGCTCTGCCCTACGTTGGCGACCCATCCGGTGCCGGAGTAGCGGATCGCGCTCACGTCGCCCATGGCCTCCGCGGCGGCCTGCAGCACTTCATCTACGTCCTGGGCCGCCGCCGGCGCCGCCAGCGCGCACACGGCGACGAGAAGAGCAAGCATCCTACGCATCGATCCCTCCCGGCAATCTGCAAGTGCCTGTGGAGCCGGATGATAGTCCGCCGTTCGAGGCATCGACAAGCGCGGGATACCCGCGCCCGATCGCAGGCGTCCGCCGCGACGAAACGGCCCGTCACGCCGGCGCACGGGCGTATAATTCCAAGATCGACCGTCGACGAACGAAGGCAAGGAAATCGGCCGCAAGGCCAAGTATGGGAGGTGTCAGATGACTCGGCCATATCTCCGCGCCGCGCTGGGCGTGCTCGCGCTCCTCGTGCTCGTGCCGGCCGCCGCCGCTGGACAGGACGGCCCGCGCACTCCCTGGGGCGACCCGGATCTCCAGGGAACCTACACCAACAAGACCATCACGCCGCTGGAACGGCCGGAGGCACTGGGCGACAAGGCGTTCCTGACCGACGAGGAGATCGCGGAGCAGGAGCAGGCGCGGGTCCAGCGCAACCAGGACCTGCTGGTAGCGCCCCCGCGGCGCACCGTCGCGGGCGGGAACGTCGGCGGCTACAACAACTTCTGGCTCGACGGCGGCACGCGGCCGACCAACCGCACCTCGCTGATCGTCGACCCGCCGAACGGCCGGCTGCCGGCGCGGACCGCGGACGCGGCGGCGCGCAAGACGGCGCACGACGAGGCGTATCCGGTCGAGGGACCGTTCGACTCGTGGGAGGACCTGGAACTGAACGACCGCTGCCTGGTCTGGTCGGCCGGCCCGCCGATGCTGCCCAGCGCCTACAACAACAACTTCATCGTCCTGCAGACGCCCGACCACGTGGTGATCTACGCCGAGATGATCCATGACACGCGCATCATCCCGATCGACGGGCGCGGCCACGTGCCGACGAGCATCCGCCAGTGGCACGGCGACGCGCGCGGGTACTGGGAGGGTGAGACGCTCGTCGTCGAGACCACCAACCTGCGCAAGACGACGGCGAACGCGGGGGCGGTCGGCGGCGACCCGATCCTGCTCCGCATGGCGAACGGCCGGTCCGACGACACGCTCACCGTGACCGAGCGGTTCACCCGGAGCGGCCCCGACAGCCTGCACTACGAGTTCACCATCGACGATCCGACCCACTTCTCGCAGGCCTTCTCCGGCGAGTTCCCGTTCACGGCGTTCCCGGCCGACGAGCTGCCGTTCCTCTTCGAGTACGCCTGCCACGAGGGGAACTACAGCATGACCAACATCCTCGGCGGCGAGCGCGCCCAGGAGCGGGCGACCGACCAGCCGTAGGAGCCCCGGCTCGCGGCGAGAGCCGCGTCCCCACGCTCACACCGGCGGGCGGCGTCGATGCAACGCCGTCCGCCGGCTCCACGTTACGGCTCCGCGCCTGCGCGGAGCGCTGGTATGCGCCGCAGTCGCTCGATCCGAAGCCGCGGCTGGTTGGACCGCTGCTACCGACCCCGATCGTCACGAGTCGACGCGAGCGAGTGGTGGCACCTGACTCGATATGGTTGAAATGATCAACGGGGCCGAGGCACCGATGTTGAACGCCAGAACGGAATTCAATCGAGCGTCGGTTTCCTGGTACATCACAACCAAGCAACCGCCGGCCGCGACCATGCCAATGGTGACCAGCTAGTACAGCGGGCTCTTCGCCCAGTCCGGAGCACCGAGGTGTAACTGTTCCCGGATGCGGTACCAGCGAAGCAGCTCCACCGCAGCGCCCCCCGCGAGCCCCCACGCCCAGAGCGGCATATCCACATTACTGACTGGCGAACGTCAGGATGCTGTCGACGACCTCGCGAAGCTTCGTCGGTCGGTCTCTCAGCGTGTAGGCGACCCGCCTGGTCCCCAAGCGCGTGTCCCGCGTGAGAGTGAGGCGGACCGCAGCCTCATGCCTGCGTAGCAGGCGCTGCACGTGCTCCCGGGGCAGGCTGGTCTCCCGCGAGATGCCGTCAATGGTCCTGAAGTCCCAGTTGGGATTCGCAAGCGCCGCCTCTACTTTCGCCCAGTCGTCTCGATGCTCGGTCATGTGGATCGCCGAGTTGACCCTCTGAAGATACCGTAGCACACGTTTGGCATCGTGGTTCACGTCCGCAATCCGAACGCGCGCTACACCCCGCGCCGTCGATCGAGCGCCGTCCGGCGGAGACCCCGCACCTGCGCCGCCAGGGTGCCGATTTCGCCCTTCAGGCGAGCAATCGAACCGGCGAGATCAAGCGTCGCGACGTGGAGGTGCTTCCCTGCATGGCGGACCCGATACGACGCGGCACCGGCTTCGGGGTCTCCCTCTGCGTAGATCAGAGGTCCGCCGGGCAGGTCCAGCGCGCTGGCGTACGCCAGCATCTGGTACAGGTCCGCGTTCGGCGCCCGCTCGTCCTTCGTCCGCTTGTACTTCGCATCGCCCACGAACGTGCAAATCCGGTTGTCCCACCAGGAGAGGTCGGGCCTGAGACCGACACGGTCCGCCTCGTCCAGGTGCACCCGGTAGTCTCCGGATAGCCGATCGTCGGAACGGAAGCTGTGCTCGGAAAGCGCCAGGCATTCCCGCAGCGCAACGGTCACGAACTCCTGGAAGACCTGGTTCATATCCATGAGGAAGCCGGACGCGCGGACCTTGCCGCGACCGGCCTCGAACGCCCCGTGTCGCAGAACGAGCCGCGCGAGCGCCGCCACGCCGCGGTAGTGCTCGTTAAGGCGGTCGAAACCGACCTCCGGCACATCGCCGGGCGGGAAGGCCGCGAGCGACACGTCGCGCAGCGATTCCGCAACCCAGGCGACACGGTTGCGCGCTTCCCGCGAACGCAGCTCCAGCCTGCCGAGGCGGTGGGCGGCCGCCTTCACCAGCCGGTTCAGGATGATGTCTGCCGTGAACTCGTCGTAGCGCAACTCCACCGGCAACGGGATGCCGAACCTGCGGCGGATCTGGTCGTCGAACCGGATGCGTCCGCGCACGGCAGCCAGCGCATCCTCCTCGGTGCGATAGCCGTGGAGCAGCCCGCGCGAAAACGCCCTGCGGGCGGCCGAGCCGAAAGCCAGCGCCAGCGCGTCAGGCAGCGCCGAGTGCTCGGGGAAGTCGAACTCGAAAGCCTGGAACTCGACCTTCCCCATCGCATAGCACGCGAGCGACAGAAGCTGCCCGATACCGATCTTGGGCGCGATGCGCACCGACAGCCCGCCGACCTCCACGGCGCCGACGACGCTGCCCGGGGTCAGCGTGTACTGGTCGGCCGTCTCGGTGACCGGCGCGATGGCGAGGCCAAGGTCCTTGCGAGCCAGCAGCGCATCCCGTTCGTCCACCGAGAGGGTGAGCGGGACACTCGTCGCGTACTCTCGAAGGTCAATCTCCCGCACCGCCCTCGCCGCCGCCATCCTGCGCAACACCGCTTCCTTCCTGCTCCCCGCTGTCCGAATCGCCCGCGCCGCGGAGCCTGTCGAGCGCGAATTCGTCCAGCGTGTCGTGCGCTCCGAACAGATGCTCTTCGATGTACGGCAGTACGCCGTGCTCCCAGATGCGCCCGACGGCTGCGTCGTCGAGGTTTCTGCGCATGAAGTAGCTCGGTCCGATGGCCGCGTGGCGGTCGTCCAGCTTCGTATTGGCGCGCTCCACGACGTCCGCCACCCAATCCATGGCGTCGAGGCCGTTCGCCCGCAGCCATTCACGAAGCAGACTCCTGACCGGCTCCTTGTTCGTGGAGAAGTCCACGAAAGCGAACCGCCGGCGCAGCGCGAGGTCCACCAGTGCGATGGAGCGGTCGGCGGTGTTCATCGTGCCAACGATATGCAGGTTGTCCGGCATCGTGAACCGGGACTCTTCCCCATCCTGATACATCAGCTTCATGGGAATGTCTCGATACTCCAGCAGGAAGTAGAGCTCGCCGAACACCTTGGCGAGGTTCCCGCGGTTGATCTCGTCGATGATCAGGAAATACTGCCCGTCCGGATCCTGCTCCGCCCGCCGGGCGATCTGCAGGAACGGCCCGTCCTTGAGCACAAATCCCGGCTGTCCGTTGTCGAGTCGAACCGGGCGGTAGCCCCGCACGAAATCCTCGTACGAATAGGACGGATAGAACTGGACGAGTTGGCAACGCTCGTCGCCGTCGCCGCCAGCGAGATGTCGGGCCAACCTCTGCGCGACGAACGTCTTGCCGGTACCGGGCGGCCCCTGGAAGATGACCTGCTTCTTCTCTTCGAGCAGCGTCTCGATGTTCCGAAGGAAGTCGACCGGGAGATGGAGTTCCCTGGCGAGCGGGGCCATGTCGGCGTCCACACGGTCCACGGGGTCTGGCTTCTCTCGTTCGCCGTTCTTCTGGACGTCCCTACCCGGTTCGGACCACCAGTGCATCACGTAGACGATCGACTGGGCTTCAAGCCGGTTCGCCGGCCTGTCGAGGCCTTTCTCCTTCGCTCTCTCTACGAGCTCGTCGAGAAAGGCCAGCGCGTGCCGGTAGGTGGTTTCCTCGTCGGCGCCCGCGGGCGGCCCGTCGTAGCTCAGCCGCCGGAAAGACGAGTCGAAACGCGTCGCCATGTACGGTGGATAGCGGTCCGCATCGAGAGCCATGAGCAGCACGGAGATGGTCCTCAGGCGGAGTCGTGCCGATCCCGGCCCGGCCTCAGCTGGAAATCGCTTCGAGAACGCGCGGATGTCGCCCGGCTTCAAGTCCCCGTCGGACCAGACCATCCCGAGCGCCTCGCGCCCAGCCTCCCGGTCGTTGTTCAGCCACTTCTTGAGATGGTCGGCATCTCTCCAGTCCATTGGGTGGCCTTTCCCGGCCAGCGCCGGCTTGAGGAGATCGAGCCACCCGTCGTCATCGGCCAGGAGCGCACGGCGAGCAGCTTGCAGTTTCCTCCCGATCTCGAGCTTGTAGTCGATCTCGTCGCGGTCGAGCTTGCCGGTGGCGAGATACCGCCCCACGGTCTCGAGGTATTCGTCCCATTGCTCCTCAGTCGGCATCTGAATCCTGCTCCCACGGTTCTTCGGGGCGGGCACTGGACCGGAGGCCCCTACCTCTGCAACCCTGTGACGTATCGCTCCCCTTGGCGCAGAGGACATGACCCGTCCGGCGGGTGGACAACGTTGTCGGCATTCGCGTCTTCTGCGCCGCCTACCTGTCGCCTACGGACCCGGTATCGTGCCCTCCGTCGTCAACCGGATGCGGTAGAGCCCCGTGCGCGCGGTCATGTAGAGGGTGCTGCCGTCGTCGCCCCAGGCGACGTTGGCCGGCACCTCGTCCGGCATGATCGTGCCCAGGTGCGTCCCGTCCGGGGCGATCACCCACACGCCGCCCGGACCCGTGGCGAACAGGTTCCCCGCGTTGTCCACCTTCAGGCCGTCCGCCGCCCCTTCTGCCGTCTCGTCGTTCACGTCGAAGAAGACCCGCGGGTTGGAGACCCCTTCCGCGCTCAGGTCGTAGGCCATCCAGACCCTCTGCTCGGGGTCGGAGTTGGCAACATAGAGGACCGACTCGTCCGGCGACAGCGCGATGCCGTTGGGGCGCGACTGGTCGCGGTAGAGCAGCTCCAGCTCGCCGTCCGGACCCAGGCGATAGATGCCGTTGAAGTCGTGCTCGCGGAGCGGCGACTCGTCCCGTCCCTCCAGCGCCGAACCCGGATCGGTGAAGTAGAGCCAGCCGTCGGACGAGTAGGCGGCGTCGTTCGGGCTGTTCAGCCGGCGGCCCTCGTAGCTGTCCACCAGGGTCGTCCGCGTGCCGTCCGCCTCCACCCGCGAGATGAGACGGTTGCCGTGCTCGCACATCACGAGGCGGCCCTCGGCGTCGATCGTCAGCCCGTTGGAGCTGACCGACCGCAAGCCGGTGCGGTCGCCCTCGAACACCGGCTCGATGAACGGGCTCGCCCCGTCCGCCTCGGACCACTGGTAGACGCCGTTCCCGCGCACGTCGGAGAACAGGAGGCGCGACTGTGCACGGTCCCAGACCGGGCCCTCGGTGAACACGTAGCCGTCGGCGAGCTTCTCGATTTGGGCATCCGCCGGCACCAGCGCATCGAAACGGGGATCGACGCGCAGGATCGTCCCGGCGCCGTTGTCCGGCGCGGGGGCCTCGGCCGGGGGATCGGCCGGCTCCGATGCGCCGCACGCGCCGGCGAGACACGTGATTGCGGCAAGACAGCAAGCCGTCGCCAGTCTGCTCATCGTCGTTCCTCCTCATGCCTGTCCGGACGAGATCGCCCATCCGTCCGGGGATTGCCGTCGATATCCGACCGTACGGCGGTAGGATACGTGCAGTTCGGCCCGGGAGCCGAGAAGAGAGTGACGGGCGTCGAGGACACGTCGAGAAAAGGAAGTGACCCGTGCGTGCACCGATACAGGCGATCCGATCGGTAGTTGCTCTCGGCCTCCTGGCGGCGAGCGCCGGCGCGGCGACGGCCCAGACCGCTTCCGAGCCGCGGCTGCTGGTCCTGCTGCGCGACGCCAGCGCGCTGGCCGTGGTGGACCCCGCGGAGGGAACCGTGCTGGGACAGGTGCCGACGGTGGGCAACCCGCACGAGGTGGCCGCGACGCCGGACGGCCGGCTGGCCTTCGTGGCCAGCCCGAGCGAGGGGATCTCGGTGATCGATCTGGCGTCGATGACGGAGGTGCGGCGCCTCGACGTCGGCGCGGGTAGCGTGCCGCACGACGTGCGCTTCGTCGGCGGCAAGCTGTACTTCACCATCGAGGGCTACAAATCGATCGCCCGCTACGACCCGCAGGCCGACGCGGTCGACTGGACGCTCGGTCTGGGGCAGGACGGCGCCCACATGATGATTGTCAGCCGCGACGGGGACACGATTTTCACGACCAACCGCGGGTCTGACACCGTGTCGATCGTGGAGGACGCGGCGGCCGGCCCGCCCGACTGGCGGGTGACCTCGATTCCCGCCGACGGCGCGTACCCGGAGGGGCTCGACCTGTCGCCGGACGGCGCCGAGCTCTGGGTCGCCACCCGCAACGACGGCGACGTGTCGATCATCGACGTCGCCGCGAAGGCGGTCAGCGAGCGTCTGGACCTGAACTTCGAGGACCCGAACCGGCTGGCCTTCACACCGGACGGCGCGCGGGTGCTCGTCTCGGACTCGGCCGCCAGCGTCGTAGTCATGGACGCGGCGGCCCGGACCGAGATCAAGCGCTTCGACCTCGCGCCGAACGCCCTGCTGGTGCGGCCGGACGGCGCGGTGGCCTATGCCGCGTTGCGGGGCGACGACCGGGTGGCGGTCATCGACATGGAGACGCTCGAGGTGGTCGACGAATTCGAGACCGGGGCCGGCTCCGGACCCGGATGCATGTTCTGGCTGGCGGGAGAATGACTATGCATGGAGAGATGATCGGATCGGGGAAGATCGGAGCGGCGACCGCGTGGCTGGTCGTGCTGTGTCTCGCGGGTTGCGGGGGAGGCGCCGCGCCCGAGCCGGAGGTTGCCGAGGCGCCCGCGGAGGAACGGGGCGATGCCGCCGCGCTCGCGGATGCCCTCACGTTCCACGCCTCCTTCGACAACGGCCTCGACGCGGATCGGGCGGCAGCCGATCCCGTGCTCTACACGGCTCCGTCGTACGACGAGCAGGACCAGGCGGAGCCCGGCCTCGGGAATCCGGCGGTGATGCTCGCCGAGGGCGCGGGGCGCTTCGGCCATGCGCTGCGCTTCACCGAACGCAACCAGCACGCCATCTTCTATCGGGCGGAGGGGAACATCGGCTACTCGCCGGAGGGCTGGAGCGGGACCGTTTCGTTCTGGCTCAGCCTGGACCCCGCCACCGACCTCGAGCCGGGCTTCTGCGACCCGATCCAGATCACCGACGCCGCGTACAACGACGCGGCGATCTGGGTCGACTTCACGGCGGAGAACCCGCGCCAGTTCCGGCTCGGGGTATTCGGCGACCTCGACGTGTGGAACCCGGACGGACTCGGGCCGAACGACAATCCCGCTTTCACCGACCGGCTGACGGTGGTCGACGAGCCGCCGTTCGCGGGCGACCGTTGGACGCACGTGGCCATCACGTACGCAGATCTCGGCCAGCCGGGCGGCGCCGCCACCCTCTATCTGGACGGGGAGCGGGTACCCGGCGGGGCGGACGACATCGACGAACCGTTCACCTGGGACGTCGAGCTCGGCGCCATCCGGCTCGGCGTGAACTACGTGGGGCTGTTCGACGAGCTGTCGCTCTTCGATCGCCCTCTGACCGATGACGAAATCCGCGCGCTGCACGACCTCGAGAGTGGCGTGGCGGCACTTTCGACAGACTGAAGGTGGAACCGTGACGACTCTGTTCCGGCGACGCGGATCCAGCATCCGGCTCCAGCTCGCGGCCGCCAACCGCCGCACCGGCGGGACTCGCCACGATGAGCGCGGAAGTCGGACACCCACTCGGTTCGGGGTGTGCCGCGCCGGCGTCGCCGGTCTGGCACTCGTCCTCGCCTGCGCCGGGAGCGCGCGCGCCCAGTCCTCTCTCGCGGACACGGCCGCCCTGGCGGCGGCGCTAGATGCCGTCGCGGCGGTCGACGGCCAGCCGCGGATCGTCAGCGGCGCCGGCATGACGCGGGACGACGTGCCGCTGCTCACCCTCGAGAACGGATCACCCTTCGACGCGTCGCGCCCCGAGCGCCGCCTCGTGCTGGTCGGTGGACTCGACGGGGACACGGACGCCGCCCGTATCGTGCTCGACGCGGTGCGCTGGTTCAAGACCGATGCGCCCGAAGCGGAGCGTGCACGGTGGCTGGTGAGCGTGCTCCCGCTGGCCCTGCCCGGTTCGAACGCGGCCGAACCGCCCGCCACGTTCCCGCCGGTCGACGGGTTCTTCGACCATCCCGAGCGGCCGGAGAGCCGTTACGTCTGGCGCTGGGTCTCCTACGAGGCGCCCGACCTCGTCGTCGAGGTCCGCGCCGGGGACGAGTTGAGCGTTCGCGCCGGCAGCGGTCCCGACGTCGAGGGACTGCCCGCAGGCTCGCTGGCCGCGGCGCTCGCGGACCCGGCGAACCACACCGACCTCGCTCCGGTCGACACGCTGCTGGCGACCGCCAGGACCGCCGACGGCGCCGCCGTCATGCGCGAGGTGCTGGCCCACGCCAGGGACCGGCAGTCGCCGCTGCGCAACGTCCTGAACCGTCGTATGGCGCGCGAACCGCTCACCGTGGCGCGGCTGATGGCCCGGCGCTACCCCGGAGCGCCGAGCATCAGCTACATCCCCGCGCTCGCCTGGGTACACACCCTGCGGGTCGCGGAAATGGACGGTGACGCATTTCTGCGCGACAAGGTGCTCGAGGAGGTCCGTCCCTGGCTCTCCGGCGGCCGGCCGCTGTTCGGCAACCGGATCTCGTTCGCCGCGCTGGCAGGGACGATGATCTTCAGCCGGCTCACCGGGTTGCCCGGCGAAGACGGCGAGACCGCGGCCCGCCTGGCGGCGGAGGGAGTCGCACTGGCGGCTGCCGAGACGGCGCCGGGGATGCCCGAGCGCGCGTCCGGGTGGAGCGACGACTTCTTCCTCGGCACCATCGCCGCGGTCCGTGCCGGCGATCCGGAGGGCTTGGCCGCCGCCGTCCGCTTGGTGACGACGACGGCGGCCCGCCTGCAGCAGCCGGACGGGCTGTTCCACCACGACGCGGACGCCCCGACCGCCTGGGGCCGCGGCAACGGGTTCGGCGCCCTCGGCCTCTCCGAGCTGCTCACGGTGCTCCCGGCCGACCAACCGGAGCGGGAGGCCGTGCTCCGTATTCACCGCCGGCACCTCGCGGGCATGCGTGCCGAACAGGCCCCGGACGGCATGTGGCGGCAGATCGTCGACGTGCCGGGCAGCTACCGCGAGACCAGCGTCACCGCGATGACGCTGACCGCGATGGCCCGGGGAATCCGCCTCGGGTGGCTCGACGACTCGTACCGGCCGGCCGTCGATCGCGCCTGGCGCGCGCTGCTCGCCCACGTCGCCGACGACGGCACGCTGGTCGACGTCTGCTTCAGCACCGGAGCGGGTCCGACGCGGCGGCACTACCTGGACCGGCCCGCCGTCAACGGCGCGGACGATCGCGGCGGCGCGATGGTGCTGGGCGCGGCGCTGGAGTACTACGACCTGCTGCGGGCGGACTGAGTCGCGAAGCCGGCATCCGACAGGATCCCCTTCGCCGTCCTCGTGAATCGTGCGGGATGCGACGAGAAGTGGCTGGCAAAGTCTGTCGGCTCTTGAATTGCTCGATAGCCGTCCGACATTCGTTCCGCCTCCTCAGCCGGGTCCGATCCTCTCTTCGCGCAGGATCGCGTACAGCGCCTGATCCTGTACGACCCCGTCCTTGACGGCGCTCCGGCGCATGCGGCCCTCGAGCCGGTAGCCGGCCTTCTCCAGCACGCGGCAGGACGCGGTGTTCGCGGCGAGGGGCACGGCGAACAGCCTCTCCAGCTCGTAGGCGGCGAAGGCATACTCGGTGAAGCCCACCAGCGCACGTGTCGTGATGCCGCGCCCCCAGTACGTCTCACCGAGCCAGTAGCCGACCTCCGCCGAACAGCGCTCAACGTCCTCGCCGAGCACCACCCCGATGGAGCCGACGGGCCGGTCATCGACCGTCAGCGCGAACGCGGTCTCGGGATTTGCGCCGCCGGCGAACGCGATGAACCCGCGCGCATCGTCGACCGTGTAGGGATGGGGAAAGCGGTCCCGCAACTGCATCCACACGTTGCGGTTGTTGGCGTGCCGGGCCAGCGCGGCGGCGTCGGTCTCCCGGAACGATCGCACGCCGCACGATTCCAGATCGAGTTGCATTGAAAGCACCGTCCAGCCCGGTTCACGCTTACGGCGTGATCGCGAGCGGATGTCCAACGAGGCGACGACCCGCGGTGAGAAGCTTCAGGCCCTCCTCCTGAGCCTGCACCAGGAGCAGCGCGTCGAACGGGTCGCTATTCGGCCGCCTCCTGCAAGGGACAAGACTACAGCGTGGCTACATCTCGCTACCCACCCCACCCGTAGTGGAGGCGTGCGTAGTAGTACCCGCCGCTCAGGCCCCACGGCGTGAATTGGCTGTAAGGCAGCCCGAACCGAGCGGCGAACAGGTCCATCCGGTCCGAGAAGGTATTGAAGACGTTCTGGCCACCGATGGCCAGCGTCACGTCGGGGGCAAGCGCGACGGTGGCCTCGAGGTCGAGGATGAACCGTCCCGTGAGTACCTGCGCGTCGGCGCCGCGCGCGGACCGCGCGTCGAGGTGGTCGACCCACGACCCGAAGTAGTGCAGGCGCCCGAGCACGCCGACCCGCCCGGCGCGCTGGTTGACGGCGACGTTCCAGCGCGTCTCCGGCACGCCCCGTTCCAGGGCGAGCACGTCGCCGGGGCTGAGCAGCTCCGACTCTTCCGTCACCTCCGTGTCGGTGTGGTTCAGCGCCAGGCTGAAGACCGTGTCACCTCCCAATCCGGGGGGAGCGTAGGTCGAAACGACGTCGATCCCCCGAGTCCGGGTCGAGAAGTCGTTGATGAAAAACCGGAAGAAGGCCAGGGTGCGCGCCGACGTGATGCCTTCCGACAGCAGCAACGCACGCTCGTCCGCCCCGAGCGTGAAGTTCTGGGAAAGGGCGAGGCGGTTCGCGACGTCGACGTGAAAGTAGTCGGCGGTGAGCGTGAACGCGCCGGTGTCGACCACCAGCCCGGCCGTCGCGTTGGTCGATGTCTCCGGATCGAGCGGCCGGCCGCCCCGAAGTTGCGCGGCTCGGTAGGTGGACGGCACGGTGGCGCTGTCGACCAGGTCCAGGGTCTTGGGGTTGATGGTCGACTGCACGTTGAACGTGTTCTGCTGGCCCGGCGTGGGGGCGCGAAACCCCGTGCTGGCGCCCCCGCGCACCGAGACGGCGTCGCCCAGCCCGTAGCGGGCGGACAGCTTACCGTTCGCCGTCGCGCCGAACACGTCGAAGCGTTCTACGCGCAGGGCCCCGCCGACGGTCCAGCGGTCGTCGGGATTGCCCAGCTCCACGTCGCCGTAGAGGGCAACGTTGGCGCGGGTCCAGGTCCCGGCCGTGTAGTCGGGAAACCCCGCGAAGCCGTTGGAGCCGGAGACGAAGCCCTGCGCCGCAAACGGACCGACCTCCCACGACGGCCGTTCCCCTTCACGGATGGTGAAGCGCTCGTCCCGCCATTCGGCGCCGCCCGCCAGGTGGACCATGTCGGTGGCGGCGTAGGAAACGTCGAAGTTGAGGTTGACTTCCGCCTGCCGGTAGAGACCGGGATCGAAGTTGCGCGGCGTATCGGGACCGAGCGACGCGTTGACGGTGTTGAACAGGAAGAAGTCGGCCTGGTGGGCGCCGTAGCTCGCGCTGGCGTCCCAGGTCAGGCCGTTGGCGGCGGCGCGGCGCAGGCCGGCGACGGCCGACAGGTCCGTGATCACGCCGCTGTAGGACGGGGTGAACCCGCCCGGGGCGATCTCCTGAAACGAAAAGCAGTTCGGGTCGGCGAACACCCGTGCCAGGGCCGCCTGATCCGGCCGGTTGTCGGTGATTCTCACGGTGGGGCAGTTGGCCGAGCCGTCCCGGACGCCGTCGCGCGCATCGAGCACGTCGCCGACGAGCAGCGTTTGGCCGCCGTCGAGGCTGAAGATGTTGGCCCGCGTATTGGGGTTCCGGTAATAGAACCCCTGCGCCGACGTCTTGTTCGCGTAGTTGGCGTGACCGTAGAGCTGCAGGCCGTTGTCGTACAGGTGGCCGAAGTTGCCGAACAGCTTCAGGTCGTCCTCGCTGGTCGTGTTGCCCCACGGCTGGGCCGGGTCGGCCACCGCGGTGTTGCCGGCCGCGATCAGCGCCGCCGCGTCGGCGCGCTGCACGCTGCGGTCGGTCGGACCGGAATTGCCGTACTCCAGGCTGAGGTTGGCGAAGCCGTTGTCGCCGAGCGGCAGGCCGACGTTGCCGGCGACGTTGTAGGCGTCGCCGTCGCCCGCGCGGTAGGTCCCGGTGTTGAACTCCAGGCTGCCGCCCTCGCGGGCGTCCTTGAGCAGGAAGTTCAGCACGCCGGCGATGGCGTCGGAGCCGTACTGCGCCGAGGCGCCGTCGCGCAGCACCTCCACCTGCCGCAGGGCGATCGCCGGAATGGTCGAGATGTCCGGTCCCTGCGTGCCGTCCGTGACGCCGCCGAACCAGACGAGGATGGCCGCGCGGTGACGGCGCTTGCCGTTCACCAGCACCAGCGTATGGTCGTGGGCGAGGTTGCGCAGGCTGGCCGGCCGCACCAGCGAGGCGGCACCGCTGATGGGGTGCGTGGCGACGTTGAACGACGGCACCAGGTTCCGTAGCTGGTAGTCGAGCGTGGTGGCTCCCTGGCTCATGACGTCGCGGAAGGGAATGGCGTCGATGGGAACCGGGGATTCGGTCACCGATCGCGGCTGCGCGCGGCTGCCGACGACGACCACCTGCTCTTCGAGCTGCACCGAGAGGACGAAGTCGACGGTTACGGTCGCTCCCGGGCCGAGCGCCACGTTGCGACGCACGTCGCGCTGGAAGCCGGGCAGGGTCGACGTCACCTCGTACGTGCCCGGCGGGAGTCCGCTGAACTCGAACGTACCGGCGCCGTCGGTAACGATGATCTCGGTCGAGCCGTCGGGCTGCGTGCCGCGCGCCTCCACGGTTGCGCCCGGCAGCACGAGGCCCGTGGCGTCGGTGACGGTGCCTTGGATGACCGTCTCCTGCGCGTGGACGAAGCCCGGCGCCGCGAGTCCCACCAGCAGTGAGAAAAGGATCCTTGTCGGCATTGCATAAAGACTACGCGAAGTCATGGCCAATTCTACGGGCTTACACTATTTCCGACCTCTATGCGACCGTCTGCGTCGTTCAGCGCTTGCGGCGCACGAACGCCAGACCGGACCAATCCGCATCGACGGCGCAGACCTTGAAGTCGACCAGGCCGGCGGCGAGTGCGACGCGCCGCACGTCGTCGCCGGTGTGATCGGCAGCCAGCGATGAGGTCTTCTTGGGCCAGGAGATCCAGAGCCGCCCGTCACCGGCAATCTCCGCCATGCGGGTCATGCCGCGCTCGAGCTCCCGCCGGGAACGTGTGAACCATATGGTGAGGTCGCGCGCGCCGCGGTTCGTCGTGCGGAGCGCCACTTCGGGTGGCAGCGGATCGAGGATCGCCGTGAAGCCGTCCGGGGGCTTCACCAGCACCACGCGCATCCCCGGCTTGATGCCCAGCTTCCGGGGCAACGGCGTACCCGAATAGCCGGCGATGGCCGGAGGTGTGGGCGCGGCTCCGCTCGGAGGCATCGCGAGCGCGCTGGCGACGGCGGTGACGATGTCCTCCGGCGCGGCGTACATCGTCTCGATCGGCAGTGCCTTGAGACGTCCGAACACGGACCGGTCGGTCGCGACGAAAACGATCGGAATCCGCCGTGTCGCCACGCGCTGGCGCAGGGCGAGGGCGATGTCCCGGCCGCGCGCCGGCGCCCGATCGAGATCGATCACGACCGCGCCCGGCGGTTGCCGAGCGATACGCTTCAGGTCATCCGGACCGGTTACCGGCTCCCGGTCGATTGCGTACCCGGCGTCCCCCAGGCGTGCGATCCAGGTTCCCGCCGCCGTCGGCGACGCCCCGATTACCCTGACCTTTCCGCGCGGCACGCGGTAGTCTAACGAGCACCACGCTGCGAAACGGGTCCCAAGAGAGGATATAATCGGATTTTGTCGCACCAACCGTCGGAGGCCCTGAATGGCGCTGGTCAAGAAGAGCATCACCATAACCGACCGCCAGGAGCAGTGGATCAGGGCGCAGGTCGCAAGCGGCGATTACGGCAGCGACAGTGAGTACTTTCGCGCCCTGATCCGGCAGGACCAGGCACAAAATGCCACCTTCCGAGCCTTGCAGGAGGCTGTTGAGGAAGGTGTGGAGAGTGGTGTCAGCGACAGGACGGTGAAAGAGATCTGGGCGGAGGCGGAGCAGCGTTACGAAACCGGGCAAGGCTGACTTCCGTCTGTCGACCCGCGCCGCGGCCGACCTTGGGAGCATCGCCCGCTATACCATCGAGACCTTCGGCGTCGAGCAGGCACGTCGGTATCGTGACGATCTGGAAGCGTGCTTCCGGACGCTGGCGGAGAATCCACGATTGGGCAGAAGCGTAGAACGGCTTCGACCCGGCCTTCGACGCTTCGAGCATCGCTCGCACGCCGTGTTCTACATTCAGGATGAAGACGGGATCCTGATCGTCCGTATCCTGCACGCGAGGATGGATGCCTTGCGCCGTGTTCGACCGTGATGCGCAGGATGGAACCGACTACTACGAGGCCCCCGTCCGAGTCTCTCGACGCCCTGCTGCGCCCCGCGTCGGTCGCCGTGATCGGCGCCTCGAACGACCCCACGCGCATCGGCGGGCGGCCGATTCGGTACTTGCGGGAAGCCGGCTTCCCGGGACAGGTCTACCCCGTCAATCCGAAGCACCGGGAGGTGCAGGGACTCCCGGCGTTTCCGCGTATCTCCGACGTGCCGGAAGCCGTCGACCTTGCGATCGTCGCAGTACCCGCGCCGAGCGTGGTGGACACGGTCGAAGCGTGCGCGGCGCGCGGCGTGCAGGTCGTGGTCATCTACAGCGCCGGCTTCGCGGAGATGGGCGCGGAGGGCCGGCGCCAGCAGCGCCGGCTTCGCCAGATCGCGGCGGATACCGGTCTCCGCATCGTCGGCCCCAACTGCCTCGGCGTATACAACTCGGAAACCGGCTTCTTCGCCACGTTCAGCACGACGCTCGAGGACGGCTTTCCCGCGCCGGGCGGTGTCGCGCTCGTCAGCCAGAGCGGGGCCTACGGCAGTCACCTGTCGTTGCTGGCCCGCAAACGGAACATCGACATTCGCTACTGGGTGACGACGGGCAACGAGGCAGACGTCTCGGTGCCGGAAGTGCTCGGCCGGCTGGCGCGGCAGGACGACGTGGACGTCATCATGGCCCACGCCGAGGGCATCACGGACCGGGACGCGCTCGTACAAGCCCTGGAGACGGCCCGCGCCCGCCGCAAGCCGGTGGTGTTCCAGAAGGTGGGGGTCACCGAGGTGGGCGCGCGGGCGGCCCGGTCGCACACCGCCTCGCTCGCCGGCGCAGACCCGGTCTATGAGGCGGCGTTCCGGCAGTTCGGCGCCTACCGGGCGCGCGACACGGACGAGATGCTGGACATCGCCTATGCGGCCAGCTTCGGCGTCTTCCCGGAGAGCCCGCGCGTGGCGCTCGTCTCCATCTCGGGCGGGGTCGGCGTGCAGATGGCGGACGCGGCGGTCGGCTTCGGGCTCGACGTGGCGCCGCTGAGCGAATCGGCGCAGAGCCGGCTGAAGGCGGCTCTCCCCTACGCCTCACCCCGCAACCCCGTCGACATCACCGCGCAAGCATTCAACCGGGTGGAGCTCATCGGCGACAACCTCGGCATCGTGTTCGAGGAGGAGCAGCACGACGCGGTGGTCGCCTTCTTCACCTACGTCGCGGCGGCAGACGGCATGATCGAGCCGATCCGCGACGCGATCCATGCCGCCCGTGAACGGCGGCCCGGCCGCGCGCTGGTGCTCTCCATCGTCGCCCCGCCGGATGTCGTCCGCCAGTACGAGGGGGTCGGGTGTCCGGTGTTCGAGGACCCGACGCGGGCCGTGCGCTCCGTCGCGGCGCTCCACCGGTTCAGTCGAATCTTCGCGGAGAGTGCGGACGAAGTCCTCCCGGAACGAGCGCGCGTAGCATCGGACACCACGACCATCCCACCTCGTACTCCGAGCCTGCCCGAGGGCCCCATCTCGGAACGAGAGGCGAAACGCCTGCTGTCCGAGGCGGGAGTCCCGGTGGTCGACGAAGAACTCGCGCCGACGGCTGACGATGCGGCGCATATCGCCGCCGCCTTCAACACGCCCGTGGCGGTCAAGCTCTGTGCGCCCGGTGTTCTGCACAAGACCGAGCTCGGCGGCGTCGTGCTCGACGTGTCGACCGAGGCCGAGGCGCGTCAGGCCCACGAGGCGATCACGTCGCGCGCCCGGGCGGCGGATCCGGCGGTCCGCATCGAAGGTGTGCTGATTGCGCCGATGGTCACGGGCGGCATCGAGACGATCCTCGGCGTCCGCCACGACGCGACGTTCGGGCCGGTCGTCATGTTCGGTCTCGGCGGGACGCTTGTGGAGGTAATCGGGGACGTGAGCTTCCGCGTGGCGCCGTTCGGCGAGGCCGAGGCGCGCCGCATGATCGCGGAGACCCGGGCTGCCAGAGTGCTGCGCGGAACGCGCGGCAGGGGCCCGTACGACATCGCCGCCCTGGCCGCGGCCCTGTCACGCCTGTCGATCTTCGCGGCGGAGCATGGCGACCGGATCGACAGCGCCGAGATCAACCCGTTCGTCGTGCTCCCGGAAGGTCACGGCGCCGTGGCGCTCGACGCCGTGATCGTGGCGGCGGAATCGAGAGTCCGGAAGACCGAAGACGGATAACCTAGCCGACGCCGACCAGGTCGTCCTGCTTCGAGCTCTTGAGCCCCTGGATCTGGACGACGGGCGGCGCCTCCTCCTTCAGCACGTGCTGGCGGTAGAGCGCGGCCATCTGCTGGTCGTAGGCGGCGTCCTTCTCGGACTTGCCGTTCGCCCCATTGCCATTCGCCCCATTGGTTCCGTTGGCACCGTTCGCGGCGCCGTTGCCGTTGGCTTCCTTCGCCGCGGCCCGCGCCGCCAGCTTCTCCTGGCGCGCGTTCTTGGCGATGCCCTGCGCGTCGAGGTCGGTCTGAATGCCGGCCGCGACCGCTTCCGGATCGAGTACCAGGGAGTGCTCCTTCGAGTCGAGGTTGACGTTCTTGCCGCCTGCGAAGATCTCGTGCCGGCCGCGCTCCTCGTACCACTTGGTGAGGGTGGCCGTCATGTGCATCTTCTCGATGATGTTGCGCCAGCCGATCCCGGTGTTGTAGGCGCAGAAGGAAATCTCCCCTTCCTGCGTCGCGTACGGGATGATGCAGCGCTCCGTGCGCCGGAAGTCGTAGTTGAACAGGTCCTGGAACCACATGCCGGCGACGAAGAGGAAGTTCCAGCGGTCGGAGCGGCGCTTCGCGATGTCGTCCTGCGTCCGCGTGCCCGACACCTTGCCGTAGTCCTTGCCGGTCGCCCCGAAGGTCTTGTCGAACTTCTTCAGCAGGTCCACCAGCTTGAAGTGGGTCGGCGCGTTGAACGGGTCGTAGTTGCGCATCAGCGCCAGCGCCATGCCGACCACCGAACGGAACCGCCCGCCCGCCGCGTCGTTCACCCGAGCGATGTCCTTCGCGAGCTGCTCGCCCCGGACGAACTTGGTGAACGGCACCGCCTCCTTCGTTTCCTTGTCGATCATCACCGCCATGCCGACGCCGCAGTTCGGGTGGCAGCCGCAGTTGAGCTGGCCCCAGCTCTCCTCCGGGCCGTGCACCAGGTCGGCCCAGTCGGTGAAGGTGCCCATGAAGGAGATCGGGAACCAGTCGCGCGCCGGCTCGCCGATGCCGGTCTGGTTCTTCACGTCGTGCGCGAGGTGCGACAGCGTGTAGCGCTGCGCCTTGCGCCGTTCGTCGGTGATCTCCTCGTCGCGGCCGGTGAACGACACCGGCTGGAACGACAGGAAGCTGATGGTCTTCGGGTTGTCGAGGGCGAACTGCACCACCCGGCCCACCTGCTCGTTGTTGATGCCGTTGATGATGGTGATGACCGGCACGATGTCGACGCCCGCCTTGTGCAGGTTCTCGATGGCCCGCAGCTTGACGTCGAACAGGTTGCCCACCATGCGGTGCGAGTTGGCGGCGTTGCCGATGCCGTCGAACTGCAGGTAGGCGTAGCGCAGGCCGGCGTCGGCCGCCGCGCGCGCGAAGTCGAAGCTCTTCGCGAACTCGATGCCGTTGGTCGCAGCCTGGACGCTGTTGTAGCCCACCTTGCGGGCGTAGCGCACCGCGTCGAGGAAGTAGGGCGACATGGTCGGCTCGCCGCCGGAGAACTGCACCGACATCTGGCGCCGCGGCTTGATCGAGATGGCGTTGTCGAGCAGCGTCTTGATGTCGTCCCACGACAGCTCGTGGACGAAGCCGACCTGGTTCGCGTCCATGAAGCAGGGGTCGCACATCATGTTGCAGCGGTTGGTCAGGTCGATCGTCAGCACCGAGCCGCGGCCGTACTTGATGGTGCTGCTGCCGTGGTTGTGCAGCTTCTCGTCGTTGTGGGCGCGCATGTCGCTGCCCGGGAACGACTCCTCGAGGTGCTGGAAGAACTCGGTGTCCATCGCCATGACGTCCTCGAACCGCCCGTGGATCGGACACTCCTTGACCATGACGATCTCGCCGTCGCGCTCGATGATCTGCGCCTTGATCTCGCCCACCTTCTCGTTGAGCAGGATGCGGTAGTCCTTCTTGCCGTCGAGGATGTCCTGGCGCGCCTCGCGGACGCACTTCGGGCAGAGCGAGTCGGTCTCGCGCGGCCACCCGAGCGGCGGCTTGACCTTCTGGTGCGACTTGAGGAGCGGCTTGTCCGACCACGCCGGCGTGAACGACGGGTTCTGCCGGAACCGGTTGTAGCCATCGTAGAGGAACCAGGCGCCGTTGGCGGCAATCGACAGCCCCTTTTCGAGGTACTTGACTGGCTTGTGCATCTTGGATGTGCCTCTGGGAACGAATTCCTGCATTGACGGTCCGACCGCAGACGGACCGGTTTCTCACCTTTCCTGCAATTCTGGAGGATACCCGCGATCCGGCGTGTCGACTACAAGAATGCCGCGGAGGGGCGGAACGACGGCCTGAGTGGTCGTGACAGCGTCTGAACGGACGGCACTGTCCGGGCGAACCTCCTCGTACCCCGGGAATGAGAACATCCAGCCGCCGGATCTCGAGACGAAGGTGGCGACGAGGCGACTGACGGCAGGGCGCGACGTCAAGCGCGGCGTCAGGGCCCGTGCGCGTCCAACGCGTACTGCCGGAAGGTCAGGCTGACCCTGCCGCACAGCCCCAGCGCCGGCGGTCCGGACCCGCGCAGGATACGCGCGACGCCGTGGTAGCGCAACCGACTGGGCCCGCCCATCACGAACGCGTCCCTGGAACGCAGCTCGATTGCCGTGGTGGATTCGCGGCGGCGGAACCCGCCGAGCAGGAACCGGCCGGTGTCCCCGAGCGAGAGCGAGACGACCGGCACACCTGCTTCGAGCGTGGATGCGTCCTCGTCCTTGTCCTGGTGCAATCCCATCCTGCCGTCGTCGCCGTAACGGTTGACGAGGCAGATGTCGGGGTCGACGGCGAACCCCACCGCGGCAGCCGCCTCCACCGCCAGGCGCGCCAGGTCGGGAGGCAGCGGGGGCGCCGGAAGTCCGTCGTGGTCCGAACGCCGCCACTCGTACGTGTAGGTCCGCGCGTTCCAGTGCCGGCCGAGGCAGAGCATGTCGCAGTGCATCAGACCGCCGCCGCGCACGCGCGGGCGGTAGAAGCCGGCCGCCCCGCCGGCCAGCGCCTGCACCGTCGCAAGGACCCGACGCTGCTGGTCCGGCGACAGGAACCCGGGCAAGTGGAACGCCCCGGGCGCGAGCTCCACGATCTCGTACGCCGACATGGCAATCTGCGCTGTCTCGAACCGCGGCCTCCCGGCGCGCCCGCCTTCGCGGCGGGGATGTGGTACAGAGAGGGCTCGAGAATCGTACCGTTATCATCACCGGCATGTCGCGCTCCCCCGATGTCGTGGTGGTCGGCGCCGGTTCGTTCGGTGCCTGGACGGCCTGGCACCTGCGCCGCGCCGGCCAGGCGGTGACGCTCGTCGATGCATTCGGAGCCGGCCATTCGCGGGCGAGCTCGGGGGGAGAATCGCGCATCATCCGGATCGGCTACGGCGACCGGACGCTCTATTCCCGCTGGGCGCTCGATTCACTTCCGCAGTGGAAAGAGCTCCTCGCGGAAGCCGGCCGGCCGGACCTCTTCCGCGAGACGGGGGTCTTGTGGCTCGGTCATGACGATGACCCGCACGTGGACGTCACGGCCCGCACGCTCGAACGGCTCGGCGTGGTCTCGGAATCGCTCGGCCCGACGGAGTTGGATTCCCGTTTTCCTCAACTCGACTTCCGCGGCATCACGCGGGGCATCTTCGAGCCTGGCAGCGGGGTACTTCTGGCCCGCCGGGCAGTGAACGCCGTGGCGGACGAGGCAGCAAGACAGGGCGTCGACTATCGGATGGCGTCGGTCGAGCCACCCGGATCCTCCCCGCGCGCCGACTCGGTTCGGCTCGGCGATGGCCGTCGCCTGTCCGCCGGGGCGTTCGTTTTCGCGTGCGGCCCCTGGCTGCCGCGGCTCTTCCCGGAACTGCTCGGACAACTGCTGCGGACGACCCGCCAGGAGGTCTTCTTCTTCGGAACGCCGGCCGGGGAGCAGAGCTTCGCGCCGCCGGCGCTGCCGACCTGGATCGACTTCCATGCGGGCGCCTACGGCCTCCCCGACATCGAAGGCCGTGGCGCCAAGGTCGGACTCACCGCGCTCGGCCCCGCCTTCGATCCGGACCGCGGAGAACGGACGCCGTCCGCCGAGGGGCTGACCGCGGCGCGCCGATTCGCGGCCGGCCGGCTGCCGGCGCTACGGGACGCGCCGCTGTTGGAGGCCAGGGTCTGCCAATACACGAACACCCCTAGCGGAGATCTTCTGCTTGATCGGCATCCCGGCCACGACAACGTGTGGCTTGCCGGGGGTGGATCCGGCCACGGGTTCAAGCTGGGACCCGCCGTCGGCGCCTACGTGGCGTCCCGGGTTGCCGGGACCGCTCCGGCCGAGGACCTGGTCGGCCTGCCTGCAAAGCGGCCCGAACAGGAGCGGGCCGTGCTCTGAGGGCACACTCCCTGCCTGTCCGCTCGTCTGAACGCGGTTCAACGCGCCGGGGAGCGCGCGGGATCTGCAGCGCCGGCCCGGATGCCTCTACCCTGCCCGCGATAACGGTACGCCACCCGCACGGCAAGCAGCAGCGTCAGGATCGCCGCATAGATCAGCGGCTCCCCGATGTCGATCTTGACCAGCCAGAGGAAGTGCACCACACCGGCGACGGCACTTCCGTAGACCAGGCGATGCAGCGTCGTCCAGCGCTTGCCGAGCCGGCGAATCCAGCCCTGCGTCGAGGTCACGGCCAGCGGGATCATCAGCACGAACCCGACGAACCCGGCCGTGACGTACTTGCGCTCGGCGACGTCGTCGATGATGAGGAGCAGGTCGAAGAAGTGGTCGAACACCAGGTAGGTCGAGAAGTGCAGCACGGCGTAGAAGAATGCGAACAGGCCGAACATCCGCCGGAAGCGGATGGCTCCGTGCCAGCCGGCCAACCGGCGCAGTGGGGTGACGGCGAGCGTCACGAGCAGGAAGCGCAGCGCCCAGTCGCCGGTGCGATGGGTGATGTCCTCGATGGGGTTGACGCCGAGGCCGCCGGTGAACGCGTCCCGGACCAGTAGTAGCGCCGGAATCAGACAGGCGACGAAGACGAGCGGCTTGACGCGGGGGATCCGGGACGCTGTCGCCATTCGTTGCGAAACCGGGCGCCGAGCCCCGGCGGACCGGGGACCGGGGCGCCGCCACCAACCGTTTCAGTAGTTCCTCGCCAGGTCCATCCCCTGGTACATCCGGGCGACCTGGTAACCGTACCCGTTGAACATCTGCGTCCGCTGCCGGAAGAAGTTGCCGATCCGGCGCTCCATCGCCTGCGACCAGCGCGGGTGATCGACCTCCGGGTTGACGTTCGCGTAGAACCCGTACTCGTGCGGGATCGCCACGTTCCAGGTGTTCCGCGGCTGGTCCTCGACGAACTCGATCTTGACGATCGACTTGATGCTCTTGAAGCCGTACTTCCAAGGCACGACCAGCCGAATCGGCGCCCCGTTCTGATTCAGCAGCGTCCTGCCGTAGATGCCGACGGCGAGAATCGCCAGCGGGTTCATCGCCTCGTCCATCCGCAATCCCTCCACGTACGGATACTGGAGGTTGCGGGCCCGCTGGCCGCGGAACTCCGACGGGCGGTACAGCGTCTCGAAGCGGACGAACCTGGCTCGCGACGTCGGCTCGAATCGCCGGATCAGGTCGCGGAGCGGAAAGCCGACCCAGGGCACCACCATCGACCACGCCTCGACGCAGCGCAGCCGGTAGATGCGCTCCTCGAGCGGGTGCGGGCTCAGGATGTCCTCGAGCGCGTAGTCGGCCGCCGGGCGGTTCATGTGGCCCTCGACGCGCACCGACCAGGGCTCGACGGTCAGCTCGTCCGCGTAGCGCTTCGGATCTTCCTTGTCGAGACCGAACTCGTAGAAGTTGTTGTAGCTGGTGATCTCCTCGTAGGAGTTCTGTCGTTCGTCGGTGCTGAACTGGCTCGGCCGCAACTCGCCGAGATCTTCTTGCGGAGCCGCGCGCAGACCACCGTCCGGCTGGCCGAGCACGGCCGCCCCGGCCGCTCCGAGCGCGGCGCCGGAAGCGGCCTGCATGAACTGCCGCCGGTTGTAGTAGAGCCGCTCGGGCGTGATCTCGGAAGAGCGGATATCGGGAGCCTGTCTGATCAGCATCGGTCTGCCTCTGCCTGCCAAGCGCAGGTTGTATTGCCGGGCCTCTATTCATGGTCGCCCCCCGGCCAATCCCTTGTCAACAGTAGCAGTCGCACCGGAGCACCTTTGCCGCCGGCCGGCCCACCACGTCCAACCCGCGGCCGCCCCGAACATTCCGTACTCGACCGGCTCCACCCAGACCGGCAGCACCCAACCCGCGCCGGCGAGGTGCGGCGTCCAGACCGTGTAGGTGAGCATCGAAGCGAGCGTCCAGACCACCAGCGGCCAGTTGACGGCCGGCCCGAGGAACGGAATCAGCCATACGAGGTACCAGGGATAAACCGCCGGCAGCAGACACAGCGTGGCCGCCAGGGGCCAGGCCCAGGCCGCCGGGTCGTTCCGGTCGCGCGTCAGCCGCGCATGAACCGCTGCCGCCAGCCCCACGGTGACGGCGAGACCAATCGCCGGTGCCGCACCGATCCCCCATGCCAGCCCGCGGAACAGCGGCCCGTTGAACCGCCACTGCGCCAGGTACGTCCCGAGCGAGCCGACCGGAAGCTGCCAGCCGTCGAGGAACGGAAGGTACAGGAGCACGACCAGCAGCAGCGCGGCCGCGGCGTCGGCGAGCCGGATCCGCTTCCAGAGCAGCGGCAGCAGCACCGCCGGCAGGAACTTGACGGCGAAGGCGCCCGCAAGACCGACCGCAGCCAGCAGCGATCGGCGGCACGACAGTCCGTACGCCGCCCCGACCAGAAGCAGGGTCCCGGCGACGTCGATGTGCGCGCCGCCCGCCCCCTCCAGGGCGACGAGAGGATGCCAGGCATAGCCGAGCACCCACCAGGGACTGCCCCCCGTCGCCGCCAGCCAGCGCCAGATCAAGCCGATGATCAACAGGTCGCAGGCCAGCATCGCGGCCCCCATCGCCAACACGGATTCGTGCAACCGCGTGACGCCCAGGAAGAAGCGCTGGGCCAGCGGCGGATAGATGGACGGCAGCACCGAGCTGGTCGGATCGATCCGCCGGGTCAGGTCCGTATGCAGCCGCGACAGCGCCGGATCGGCTGGTGCGGCCCGGAGCGGATTGATGCCGTGCTGCTGCACGCGTCCGTCCCAGACGTAGCGGTAGACGTCGTCGGAAACCAGCGGTGCCGAACCCAGCAGGACGATGCGCCACGCGACGGCGAGGAGGAGGCACCCGGCGAGGGCCCGACGGTCCGCCGGGCGGTGCGTCGGGCGGTCACCGAGTCTGCCGATCAGCACAAGCGCCGCGACATATGCGAGCGAGGCGAGACCGAGCAGCGCGACGAACACCTCCGCCTGCCGCCGCGCGTCGAGCGCCGCCGCGGCGGCCAACGCAACCAGCAACGCCACGCCACAGGCCAGGATCCGGCGCTGCAGCATCCCCGCCGGGAATCCGTGACCCCGGACCACGGCCTGAGCGGCGCGGGCCGCCACCAGAAACAGCACGACGAACGCCTCGGCCTGCCAGCGGGATTCACCTGTCGCCACCGCCAGCGCCGCCAGCAGCGCAACCCCGAGCACGACGAGCTTCCAGTGCATCACGCTTCCGGTACGCCGACCGAGGCGCCACGCCGTTCCGGCGCCGCCGGGCCCGGCCCGTAGTACCAGCGCGCGAGCCGTTCGGGTCCTACACCGGCGAGATAGAGCACGAGCAGCGCCAGGTTCAACGCCGTCCGCCGCAACCACCCGTCGCGCTCCCAACGGCGGGCCGATACCCGGACCGACACCGGCGGAAACCAGAGGCGTCCCCGGCGGCGAAGCCTTCCTATCAGGTCGACATCCTCCATCAAGCCGAGCGGCCGGTACCCTCCCAGGGCGTCGAACCGCTCCCGGCGCACGAATATCGCCTGATCGCCGTACGGCAACCGCAACCAACGCGTACGAATCGCCACGCCGCGTTCGATGACGCGGGCCGCCCAATGGGTCGACGCAAGGGTGAAACGAAACGCCCCCCCGGCGACCTCCGGCCGGCCGTCGGCCGCGGCGAGAGCGGCCAGCCAGGCGCGACCGAGCCGTGCGTCGGCGTGCAGGAACAGGAGCCACCGGCCCGACGACGCGCGCGCTCCGGCGTTCATCTGGCGGCCGCGTCCCGGCTCGCTCTCGATCCACCGGACCCCAGCCGCGCGCCGGCGTAGCGGGTCGAGCGAGCGGTCGGCGGCGTCGCCGTTGACGACGATGAGCTCGACGCGCGGGTCGTGCCGACCTTTGCGCAGGGCGTCGAGCAGCCCGGCCAGCTCCAGGGTATCCCGGAGAACGGGAACGACAATCGAGACGAGCGGCCGGGGACCGTCCGGTTGCACGCCGACAGGGTATCAGCAGGACATTGCGGACGGGACCATCCCCGACCCGCTATTCGGGCAATCCGAGGAAGCGCGCCGATTCCGACCACACCCGGTCGAGGCTGGCGCCGAGCTGGTGGTCGTCGTCGAGCAGGACGAGGGTGACGTGCGGGCGGGACGCGGCGTAGCGCCGGACCATCTGCGGATCGACCACGTCGTCGCGCCGCCCCTGCAGAACGAGCGTGGGCACCGGGCGGCTGGCAGCGAAGGAATCGTAGCGCTGCGCGTCACGGAACAGCTCGTAGTGCACGCGGCTCGGCTCACCCGACGCGTAGTGCGTCAGCTCCCACCAGCCCGTCTCCCGCCAGCGGGCCATTCCGGTCTCGCCCAGGTCGCGGACCGGCCGCCGGCCGAAGTCGAGCGCGGGGGCCAGCAGCACGAGCCGTGTGATCGGCCGGCCATCCCCGGTCCGCGCTCGTTCGGCGACCTGCAGCGCCACGAACGCGCCGAGGCTCGACCCGAACAGCACCACGGGTCCCTCCGCCAACGAGGTGACCAGCAACGACGTCTGCTCGATCATCCGCGACGCCGTGAGTGTCGAAAAGTCCGGCTGATTGAGATCGGGACAATGAAACGACACCCCGTGCGCCGCGAGCCGCCGCCCGAGAAAAACCGCCTTGGACGACGCCGGCGAGGACGCGAACCCGTGCAGGTAGACGACTTGCGGCGTCATAGTCGATACGGGCAATCCGGCCGGCAGCGGCACGGAATATCGCCGGCCCCCTCGGTGTTGTAGTGGAAGGTCAGCTCCTCGCCCGCCGCGATGTTGCGCGCGGCGACGATCCAGATCGTGTCTCCGCGCACGGACGCGTAGCAGTTCGGCTTGCAGGAGTGGTTGATGAACCGCGCGAGGTTGCCGCCGACATGTCCGTCCCTTACGAAGAGGCGGTTGATCCGGAAGCACCAGATCTCGCCCCGCATGAGGTAGCGATCCTCCCGTGCGAGACTGTCTCGCACCCGGATCTTCTCGCCCGCGTAGTGGATGATCCGCTTGTTCTTGTTGATGTCCTCAAGGGCGAAGACCCCCCAGCCGTGCAACCTCGACCGCTTCCGCCTGATCCTGGGGAAGTAGAGGCCGGTGGCGTACGGATCGGAATGGTCGCGGGGTCGGTCCGCGCCGGCGGGCGCCGTCACCGCGCTCCTGCGGGCGCGCCCGGCCGCCGCCTCCATCGTCCCCGCCATCCCCCCGATACAAGAAGTCGCGGCACTCAGTTCCGTCGGGCGGCGGCCGGCCCTGCGGCCACCGCGCCGAGCACGAGCGACACGGGGATGGTTCGCATGGAATCTCCCCTGGATCGGTATTCGGCAATGCCCGTGCAACCCATTGTAGCGGCGCGCATCTATAATGCCGGCCGATGTCCGCGTGGTGCAGCGAGCCGCCGCCCGCGCTGTTGCTGGCCGGCGTCGAGCAGTTCAATCGAGGCGAGTTCTTCGAGCAGCACGAGACGCTGGAGGACCTCTGGCGCGAGGAGACGCGCGAGGTCCGACGCCTCTACCAGGGGATCCTGCAGATTGGCGTGGCGATGTACCACATCCGGCGCCGGAATCACCACGGCGCGGTCTACATGCTGACCCGCGGACCCGCCTACCTCCGTCCGTTCCGGCCCGCGTGCCAGACCGTCGACGTGGCGGATCTGCTGGCCCAGGCGGCGCGCATCCGCGCCGAGGTCGAGAAGCTCGGTCCCGACGCTCTGGAACGTTTCGACTGGTCACTGGCGCCGCGGGTCCGCTTCACCGGCTGACGTCCGCACGGGAGACTTCGATGCCCACCCCGCATTTCACGCAGAAGACCCTCGCCTTCCTGCGCCAACTGTCGCGCCACAACGACCGGGAGTGGTTCCGGGAGCACCGGGACGACTACGAGGCGCACGTCAGGACGCCGATGATTGCCCTGGTCGAGCAGCTTGCCACCGATCTGCCGAGGGTCGCACCCGACCTCGTCGCCAGTCCGAAGTTGTCGATCTACCGCATCTACCGGGACACGCGCTTCGCGGCGAACAAGGCGCCGTTCAAGACGCACGTGGCCGCGATCTTCCCGCACCGCGCGCTGCCGAAGCACGAAGGAGCGGGGCTCTACGTCCACGTCGCGGCCGACCAGGTGTTCGCAGGCGGCGGACTCTACCGGCCGCAGCCGCGGCAGCTTCACCGCCTGCGGGAACACATCGCCGTCAACAGCGACCGGTTGCGAGCCCTGACCGGCGCACCGGCTTTCCGCCGCAACTTCGGCGAGTTGTCCGGCGAACGGCTCAAGCGGGTCCCCCGCGGCTTTCCGGCCGACCATCCGGCCGGCGACCTGCTCCGCCTGAAGCAGTTCCTCGCCGGCTGCGAGCGTCCTCCGGAGTTCGCGACCAATCCGCGCTTCTACCCGTCGCTGCTCCGGCTGTTCGGCCACCTTGCGCCACTCATCGAGTTCCTCAACGCACCGCTCGCGACAGGCGAGCTCCGGCTGGAGGAAACGCTCCCGGCCGGGCCACCATCCGGGTAACCCGGAGCCGGCCGTAGAGCCCCCCGGCATTCGAGCGGCGATGCAGCCCGCCTGGAAGGCTCACGAACCGGTGCGGCCGAGCACGTGGCGCAGCGCGTCCTCCAGGCCCGGGTAACCGAAGGCGAAGCCGCCCTCACGTAGCCGCGCAGGCTCGACGCGCGTGCTCGCCAGCAGCAGCGCGTCGGCCATCTCGCCGAACGCCAGCCGCGCGCCGAGAGCCGGCAACGGAAAGATGGTCGGACGACGCAGCACCCGCCCGAGCGTCTTCGTGAATTCCCTGTTGGTGACGGGGTTCGGTGCGACCATGTTGACCGCCCCGGCAAGGTTCTCGGTGCGCAGCGCGTGCAGGACGCCCCCCAGCACGTCATCGAGCGCCACCCAGCTCATGTACTGCCGACCCGAGCCGATCACGCCGCCGACGCCCATGCGGAACGGCAGGAGCATCTGTCCGAGCGCGCCGCCGGCCGGCGTCAGCACGATACCGATGCGCAGATGGACGACCCGGATGCCGGCCTCGCGAGCCGGGGCGGCCGCCGCCTCCCAGGCCTGGCAGACGTCGGGAAGAAAGCCCTCTCCCGGTGCGGATGTCTCGTCGAGCACCTCGTCGTCCCGGTCCCCGTAGAACCCGATCGCCGAGGCGACGACCAACGTCCGCGGCGGCTCCGCGAGAGCGGCCAGCGCTTCGGCGAGATGTCGCGTTCCGTTCACCCGGCTGTCGCGGATGCGCGCCTTGCGCGCGGCGGTCCAACGTCCCGCGGCGATGTTCTCCCCCGCCAGGTGGACTACGGCATCGAGGCCGTCGGCCACGCCCGGGGAGAGCGCGCCGGCCTGCGGATCCCAACCCGGCGCGTCACCATCTCCCCCCCCGCCCGCGGACACTCGCCGCAGCGGCACGACCTCGTGCCCGCCGCTCAGCAGGAACGGCACGAGGGCCGAGCCCACCAATCCCGTCGCCCCGGTTACGGCCACCTTCATGGGTTTTCCTCCATAACGACGATGCCAGCCCAGATCGACGGCCGTCACGCGCTGGCGGTACGCGAACAACCGCTCGAGCTCCCGGTGCGCGAACGGGCGCGCCGGGAGTGCGAACCCACCGCCGGGCAACGCGTATTGGACGTCGTCGATCAGCGTCGTCCTGTCCGCGGCAACCGGCTCGAAGCGATGTTGGTGTTCCCACGCGGCGAACGGCCCGGCGACCTGCCGGTCGCTGAACGAACGGCCGGGGACCCACGCTCCGTGCTCCGCGATCCAGCGCAGCCCCAGAGGCCCCAGCGGCAAGCGCAGGGTCACGCGGCTCCCCGGCTCCAGCGCGCGTCCCGTCCGCTCTACCACGCGCGCAGGCCGCCAGGGCGGCATCAGGCGCTCGAAGGCGCCCGCACGCGCGTGCCACGCGAAGACCTCGCCGCTGGGCGCCGCAACCGTGCTTTCCCGGCGATAGTGCGAAATGGCAACCCCCCCTCAGGGTACAGTGACAACCAGCGCGCGACAGGGCTCGCGGCTGACGCGCCGGTAGCCGTGCAGCACCGTCCCGTCCAGATAGGCGGCATCGCCGGCGGACAGCGTCTCCTCCCGATCCCGCACGTACAGACCCAGCTCTCCCTCCAGCACGAAGACGAGCTCGGCCCCCTCGTGCTTGTGCAGCCGCACGTCCTCCATCGGCCGGGCCTCGAACTCGCCCAGGTACGAGTACATCTTCTTTGTCTCGGCGCGAAAGTCGAGCGACTCGAAGTAGTAGGCGACGTCCCGGGTCCCCATGCGCTCGGGAAATCGCAACCGCTCCCCGCGCCGCACGACGGTCACCACCGGCTCCTCGTGACTGAAGAAGTAATCCAGTCCCACGCTGAAGACGAGCGCGATCCGCAACAGGGTCGGCAGCGTGGGGTACATCCGTCCCCGTTCGATCTTGGACAGCAGCGCCGCGGACAGCCCGCTGTGCGCGCCCAGTTCCACCAGCCCCATCCGCTTGCGCCTGCGCAACTCGCGCACCTTCGGTCCTATCCCGTAGCTATCCAGTCCGTTCTGCAGGGTCTCGGTCAGTGCCATTTGCGTCCATCTCCGATCCAGGCAGTTGTTGCGAGCCTCGTGGGAGCGGTGCAGGATCGACTGGCGTGTTTTCTTTTACATCAAGTATTTTTAACTTACAATCTATTCGATGGCGGCGCAAGAAGCCGGACGGGACAATCCGATCCGAATCGACCGGCGCCGGGAAGGCGGCTGGCGTTTGTCGTGCAGCCAGTGGTTGCCGGCCCCCCCGGACGCGGTGTTTCCGTTCTTCGGCAACCCGCGCAATCTCGAGCGGATTACACCGCCGTTCCTCAGGTTCCGGATCCGGCGCGTGCAGGGAGAACCGCTGGAGGCGGGCTCGCGGATCGACTACAGCCTGCGCCTGCATCGACTCCCGGTCCGCTGGCGGACCCTGATCGAGATCTGGGACCCGCCCCACCGGTTCGTCGACCTGCAGATCAGGGGTCCATTCCGGCAGTGGCGCCACCAGCACACGTTCGAGGAGAACGAGGGTCGGACACTGGTCACCGACGTGGTCGATTTCGATCTCTACTGCCGTCCGCTGACCCGCACAGCGTTGCTGGCCTGGATCGACACCGACCTGAGAGCCATCTTCGCGTACCGACGGCACGCAACCGCCGAGGGCCTGCGACAGGGCTCGCCAGGAATCTCCGTCGCGGGCGAATGGCGCGGCCGCAGACTACATCGCTCCTAGCAGTCCGTGGTGAAACCCCGCGCAGCACCGAGGGCGGCGACGCTCTTGCCACGGGCTCCCAGCACCGAGGGGCGTTCGCCGATCGAGGCGGAACGACCCCATGTCGACGTAGGCGGCAGCGGCACAAAGGCGGAGGTGCGCGCCACGTAGTCGCGGTACGCGGGCTTCTGCGTCAGGAGATCGGTCTCCAGAAGAGTCACGCCGGAAACGCGAAGCAGGAGCCAGGTGAGCAGCAGCGGGCCGACGATTGTCCAGGGTGCACCGGAACCGGCACCGGCGACACACCACAGGCCCCACCACAGGACGGCCTCGCCGAAGTAGTTCGGATGCCGCGTGTAGTGCCAGAGACCCCGGTCGCACACCTGCCCCCGGTTGCCGGGATCGGCCTTGAACCGGACCAGTTGCCAGTCGCCGATCGCCTCGAAGCCGAAGCCCGCCGCGAACAGGGCCACGCCCACCGCGTCGAGCAGGCCTGGAGCGCCCGGCTGCTCCGCGTGCATGCCGGCCAACAGCGGCAACGAGATCACCCCAACACGGCCTGCAGCCAGAAGACGACAGGCCAACACGGCCTGCAGCCAGAAGACGACGAACAGGCTGGACCACCGGAACCGGGGTCGGCCCGCGCGCATCGCACGGTACCGCCTGTCCTCTTCCGCTCCCCACCCGCGCCAGGCCAGGTAGGCCGCCAGGCGGATCGCCCAGAGGCCCACCGCGACCAGTACACCGATGCGTCGGGGCGTCATGTAGTCCGCCTGGTTCGCGTAGACGCACCCGGCGGCAAGGATCGCGAGACTCCACCAGATGTCGACGATGCTCACGTCGCGCCGCACGACGCTGGCTACCCAGACCCCGGTCATCAGGGCCAGCAGCGTACCCAGACCCGCGAGGGCGTTCGCGGTCATGCCCGTTACGCCGCGCGCGAAGGCGCCGCGGAACCGCTGTTTCCCGCGTGGCGCAGCAGATAGTGGGCCACGAACCACTCGCGCCCGCCACGGTACCCGAACAGCTCCGCGCAGGCGAGGAAGAACAGCCGCCAGCGGCCCACCCGAATGCGGCCCGCGCCGGACGGGTCGCCGGCGCCCAGCACGTCCACCGCCTCCGCGCGCCGCGCATCGAGGTTCGCGAGCCACGCTCGCAACGTGCGTTCGTAGTCGCGGCCGCCGATCTCCCAGCGTCGCTCCACCCGCAGGGGGACCGCGCAGCCGGGCAACAGATCCACGGATGGCATCATGCCGCCGGTGAAGAAGTGCCGGGCCATCCAGTCCGTTCCACCGTCGACCTCGAAGAAGTAGCTGTAGCGGCGATGGCAGAAGACATGCACGAACAGCGCCCCCCGCGGATCCAGCCACGATGCGACGCGGCCGAGCAGGCGCTCGTAGTTGCGCATGTGCTCGAACATCTCGACGGACACGATCCGGTCGAACACGCCGGCAGGCTCGAACCGGTTCATGTCGGCCGTCACGACCTGCAGATTGGCGAGCCCGCGGCGATCCCGTTGCCCGGCGATGTAACGAGCCTGACTGGCCGCGTTCGATACGGCCGTGACTTTCGCTCGTGGATAGCGCTGCGCCAACCACAACGAGAAGGCGCCCCAACCGCAACCGAGATCCAGCACTCGCATGCCGTCCTCGATCTCCGCGCGCGTCGCCGTCACCTCCAGCATCGCCTCCTCGGCGCCGGCCAGGGTGGTCACCCTGTCCGGCCAGAATCCCGCGCTGTACTTCAGCCGCGGACCAAGCACCAATCGAAAGAACTCGACCGGCGATTCGTAGTGCTGGTCGTTCGCAGCCGCCGGCTCCACCGCTATCGGCCCCTGGCGCATCAGCAACCGATGCGCGTCGAGCGCTCGCTCGCCCGAGCCCCGGGCCCGCCGGCGCTCCAGCGCCAGCCGCTCGCGCAGCAGAGAGCGAATACCGAATCGGACCAGTCCGTCGGGCAACCAGCCTCGCTCGGCCGCCGCCGCCAGTCTCACGCCGCGCCTCCCCGGGCGAGCTGGAGCTGCACGGCGCCGACGGTGCGCTCCAGAAACCCCCCTTCGCAGTAACAGAAGTAGTAGTCCCACAGCCGCAGCAGTCGCCGGGGGTAGCCGAGCGCCTCCAACCGGTCCCGGTTGGCGCGGAGCCGCTCCCGCCAGCACCGCAGGGTAGGGGGATAGTGCTCGGTGATGTCGTGCCCGCTCTCGATTCGCAACGACGTCCTGCGCGCGAGCCTCGCCCGAAGGTCCGCGAGGCACGGCAGGAAGCCGCCCGGAAAGATGTAGCGCTGGATGACGTCGACCGAGCGGCGGTACGCCGAGTAGCGATCGTCCGCGATGACGATCGCCTGCAGCAGCATCCGTCCATGCGGCTCCAGGAGCGCGTCGCACACCTGCAGGTACCGGTTCATGAACCGCTGTCCGACCGCCTCGATCATCTCCACGGACACCAGCTTGTCGAACCGCCTTCGAAGCAGGTGCGGCAGGTCCCGGTAGTCGACGTCGAGAACCGTGACCCTGTCGCCCAGACCGGCGCGCGCTACCGCGGCACGCACGTGGCGGTACTGCTCGGCAGAGATCGTCGTCGTCGTGACACGACAGCCGTGACGGGCCGCGGCGTGCAACGCAAGGCTGCCCCAGCCCGAGCCGATCTCCAGCAACTCGTCGGAAGGCGACAGATTCAGCCGGCGGCAGATCAGGTCCAGCTTGTTCTGCGAAGCCTGTTCCAGAGTGCTGGTCCGACCGGGAAAGATCGCACACGAATAGGTCATGCTCGGATCGAGGAAGTGGGCGAAGAAGTCGTTGCCGAGGTCGTAGTGCGCCGCTATGTTCCGGCGACTCTGCCGCCGCCGGTTGGCGCGCAAACGGTGGAGCGCGGTGTGCACGGCCAGGGCGGCGCGCGACAGCCACCCGTCGAGCCCGGCCGCGGCACGTTCGTTGCGGGACACCAGGCGCATCAGCCCCGTGAGGTCGTCGGCGGACCACCACCCCTCCGCATAGGCTTCGGCCGCACCGATCGTCCCACCGAACAGCACGGCCCGCCACGCCCGCGGATCGTGAATCTCCACCCGCACCGGACGCGTGGTCGCACCGCGCGCACCGAACATGTGGCACGCCTCGCCATCGACCAGTTCCAGGCGCCCTTCGGTGAAACGGTGCAGCACCCGCGCGACAGCCCACGGCAGTCCGCCCCGACGGTGCGGCCGCACAACACGACCGCTATGCGAGCCACACTGTCCAGCGGCGGGACCCGAGGTAGCCATACTTCGATTGTATGGGGGTCGATCCGCGGCCGGGGTCGAGGTCGACGTCCCCGCTTGCCTCGGGGAAGCACGGTCCGCATCGCATTTGCCGCAGAGGAAAACCGAACGGGAAAAACAGGATGCGGGCGGGACATACTGAAAGGAGCGGACAACGGCATGCGCAGGCGGATCGCCATCGTCGGCAGCGGCGTCTCGGGCCTGGTTGCGGCCCGGACGTTGCACCCGCGGCACGACATCACCGTGTACGAAGCCACCGGCGCGCCCGGGGGGCACGCGCGCACGGTCGTCCTGCCCGGCGGCCTCGGCGTCGATACCGGCTTCATTGTCTTCAACGAGCGGACGTACCCCGGCTTCACCATCCTCCTGCGCGAGCTCGGTGTGGCATCACGGCCCAGCGACATGTCGTTCTCGGTGAGCTGCCGCCGTTGCGGTATCGAGTACAGCAGCCGCGGGCTTACCGGCCTGTTCGCCCATCCGGTCCAGGTCTTGAGGCCGGGTCTGTACCGTATGGCGGCCGACGTACTACGCTTCAACGCGTGGGCCCGGCGCGTCGCCGCCGCACCGGACGACGAAGCCGCCACTATCGGGGATCTGCAGGCCGAGGGCCGTTTCGGAAGTGATTTCTTCCGCCACTACCTGCTCCCGATGTCGAGCGCCATCTGGTCGGCGGCAGCCCACGACGTCGCCCGTCTTCCGCTGGCGTTCCTGCTCACGTTCTTCGCGAACCACGGCCTGCTCCAGGTCCGCGGGCAGCCGCCGTGGCGCACCGTGACCGGCGGGAGCCGGCGTTACGTGGAGGCGCTTGTCCGTCCGTTTCGGCACCGCCTGCGTCTGCACGCTCCGGTAGAACGGTTGCGGCGCCACCCCGGCGCCGTCGAGATCCACACGCGCGACATGGGCTGGGAGCAGTACGACGAGGCGATCCTCGCCACGCACGCCGACCAGGCGCTGGCGCTCATCGAGCGGCCGGCCGACGAGGAACGCGAGGCGCTCGCCGCCATTCCGTACCGGCGCAACGTCGCGGTGCTGCACACCGACAGCAGCGTCCTCCCCCGAGCCTCCGCGGCATGGGCATCCTGGAACACGCAGGTCGAGGACTGCGCGGATCACCGCGCCCCGCTGCGCATGACCTACCACATGAACCGCCTGCAGCGCCTCCCGGACACGCCGACCTACTGCGTCACCCTCAACGACGAGCAGCGCATCGATCCGGCCCGCGTCCTCGCGCGACACGTCTACGACCACCCCGTCTACTCGACGGCCGGCCTGCGGGCGCGGACCGCGCTGCGGACCATGAACGGCCGCCGCCGCACGTTCTACTGCGGCGCCTATCTCGGCAACGGCTTTCATGAAGACGGCGTGCGCGCGGGCCTGGAGGTAAGCGAGGCCATCGGCCGCCGGCGGGAGGCCGCGTGACCTCCTGCCTCTACGCCGGCTGGGTCCGGCACCGCCGGCATCGCCCGCGGGTTCACGACTTCCGTTACCGGCTCGTGCTCGCGTATCTCGATCTGGACGCGCTCGATCAGGTCGACCGAACGGTGCGGCCGTTCTCGGTCAACCGCTGGAATCTATGGTCGTTCTTCGACCGCGACCATGTCGACGGGCGGCCGGGGGCCACCGCCGGCAAGGTGCGCCGGCTCCTCGCAAACCACGGGATCGCGCTCGCCGGCGGCAGCATCCGGTTGCTGACCCAGTGCCGCGTCCTCGGCTACGTGTTCAACCCCATCAGCCTGTACTACTGCCACGACGCCGACGGAGCGCTCGCCGCGGTCGTCGCCGAGGTGAACAACACTTTCGGCGAACGGCACCTGTATCTGCTCGACGGACGGAAGAACGCCTCCACGGGTGCGACGGCAGGATTCCGCGCGGTCAAGGCGATGCACGTCTCGCCGTTCCTGGGGATGGACTGCGTCTACGACTTCTCGCTCGCACCGGTGGGCGAACGCCTGAGCGTGGGCATCGTGCAGCACGAGGAGGGACGGCGCGTGCTCGACGCGCAACTCTGGGGTCGACGAGCGCCGCTGACCTCCAGCACGCTCACCGCGGCGACACTGCGCTATCCGTTCGTCACGCTCAAGACGACCGCCGCGATTCACGCCGAGGCCGCGCGCCTGTACCTGAAGGGGATACCCTTCCGGAGGCACCCCCGCATGACGGGCGCCCAGCGCGAGCGGAGCACCCTCCCAGCCAATCTCGGTACCGCTGGCGGCGCCGAGTCGGGAGGGCCGCTCGCAGGCAGGTCCGGACGACCATGACTACGGCCACGCCGCTTCGGATCGGTATCTCGAGCTGCCTGCTCGGAGAGTCAGTGCGGCACGACGGAGGCCACAAACGCGACCCGTACCTGGTGGAGACGCTCGGCCGCCTGGTCGAATGGGTCCCGGTCTGCCCCGAGGTGGAGGTAGGGCTGGGCACGCCGCGCGAACCGATCCGGCTGGTGCGGGACGCCAGCCAGCTCGACGGGGTACGGCTCGTCAGCCGGAGCGGCAGGCAACTGACCGGCCGGATGCAGCGGTTCGCGCGCGGTCGTCTCCGGTCGCTGGCGAAGGCCGGCTTGAGCGGCTACATCCTGAAGAAGGACTCACCGAGCTGCGGCATGGCGCGCGTGAAGGTCTGGACCGACGACGCCGGCCGGGCCTCGGAGCGGAAAGGGCGCGGCATCTTCGCGGCGGAGCTGGCGCGGCAGTATCCGAACCTCCCCGTGGAGGAGGAGGGCCGGCTGCACGATCCCGTGTTGCGGGAGAACTTCTTCGAGCGGGTCTTCGCCTACCAGCGTCTGCGGACGCTGTTCTCGACGCGCTGGAACATCGGCGCCCTGGTGCGCTGGCACACCACCCAGAAGCTGGCCCTGATGGCCCACTCGCCGGTCCGGTACCGCGAGCTGGGAAGGCTCGTGGCCGAGGCGCGGGATATCCCGCGGGCCGAGCTGGCGCGCCGCTACGAGGACGAGTTCATGTCCGCCATGCGCATCCGGGCCACGCGGGCGCGCCACACCAACGCCGTCATGCACGCGGTCGGCCACCTCAAGCGGCGTCTCGACAACGCCTCGCGCGACGAGCTGCTGGCCGTGCTCGAGGACTACCGTCTCGCCCTGGTGCCGCGGATCGTGCCCCTGACGCTGGTGCGGCATCATGCGCGCCGGCTGACGGTCGAGTACCTGCTGGAGCAGAGCTACCTGAACCCGCACCCGAAGGAGCTGGCGCTCCTGAACCACGTATGACGCCGCCGCCGGGTCGTACCCGGCGTCACACCCGGCCGACCAGGATGCTCGCCGCACTCGGTGCTGGCGGGGTTCCGCCACGGACTGCTAGAATCGCCTGCAGGCAACGCCCCAGTGCTCCGCGAGATCGCCGACATCATCGGACGCGGATGCAGGCTCAGGTGTCCATGCTGCGGCCATGGACACCTGTTCAAGTCGGCGATCCGCATGCACGATCGATGCAGCGCCTGCGGCGAGAAGTTCGAGCGCGAGCCGGGGCAATGGCTCGGCGCTGTGTACATCAATCTCGGACTCACCCTCGGGCTCACGGTGACGGGCTATTTTCTGTTGAAGACCTTCACCTCGCTCACGACGTCCCAGCAGCTCGCCATCTGGACAGTGATCGCGGCGCTCGCCCCGTTCGCCTTCTATCGCCTGTCCAAGGGGCTGTGGACCAGCTTCGTCTTCCTGGGTGAAGGGCTCTACATTCAGTGGCCGAGCCGGTAGCCGAACCAGACACCGCCAATCCCGTCCAGGACGACGCGCCCCCGCAAGGGCGGGTCGCGCGCGCGTTGCTGCGCCTCGGCGAGGCTTTCACCTTCCCGGGCTTCCGGAATCTGTGGACGGCGGCATTCACCTCCGCCGTCGGCACGTGGATGCAGCGCTTCGCGCAGCAGTGGCTCATCTACGACCTGACCGGATCGGCCTTCTACCTGGGGCTCGACATGTTCGTCGGGAACGTGCCGCTGCTGCTCTTCACGCTCATCGGCGGCGTCACCGCCGACCGCTACGACCGCCGGCACATGCTGATGGCGTCGCAGATTCTCCAGATGATCTGCGCGCTCATCCTCACCGCGCTCGTCTTCACCGAGACGGTGCGCCTGTCCTACATCCTGGTCCTGTCTTTCACGACCGGCCTGGCGCAGGCGTTCGGCGGCCCCGCTTTCCAGTCGCTCATACCCGCGCTGGTCCCCCGCAAGACGCTGCCGAACGCGGTCGCTCTCAACTCCATCCAGTTCAACCTGGCGCAGTCGGTCGGACCGCTCATCGGCGGGCTGGTCTTCACGACGCTCGGCCTCGTCGCCTGCTTCGGGATCAACAGCGCATCGTTTCTCGTCGTGATCGTGGTGCTGAGCCTGCTGCAGGTATCGCCGCCGAATCCGGCGCAGCGACGGCCGGTGCTGGAGGAGTTGAAGGGGGGCCTGACCTATGTCGGGAGCGGCGGCGCACTCCTCGCGCTCACGATCCTGGCCATCTCGACCATCGCTGGGCTGCCGAGCGCGTTCCTGCCGGGTTCGCGGGCGCGAACACGCTCAGCCAGATGATGACCTCGCTCGGGACCGGCGCGGTGGTCGGCGCGCTCGTCGTCGCCTGGCTGGGCAGCTTCGAGCGAGACGCTCCTGCGGGTGCTGGTGGTGTTCGGAGGACTGATCGCCGTGTTCGCGCTCCTGCCGGTCAGCCCGTTGAGCTACCTCCTGCTGTTCCTGGCCGGCGCGGCGCTCCTGATCGTCTTCTCGCTCACCGCGTCACTCGTCCAGCTCAACGTGCCGGACGAGCTCCGCGGCCGCGTGATGAGCATCTATCTGATGGCGTTCCGCGGCGGCATGCCGCTCGGCAGCCTCGTGAGCGGCTGCGACTCCTCGCGCTCACGATCCTGGCCATCTCGACCACCTCGCTGGGACTGCCGATCCGCGCGTTCCTGCCGGTGTTCGCGGGCGATCCGAACACGCTCAGCCTGGACCACCGAGGCGCGCTGTTGTTCGGATGAGGAGCGGCTTGAGGGCCTGACTCGACTCGCTCGGGACCGGCGCGGTGGTCGGCGCGCTCGTCGTCGCCTGGCTGGGCAGCTTCGAGCGCATGGGGCTGACGCTCCTGCGGGTGCTGGTGGTGTTCGGAGGACTGATCGCCGTGTTCGCGCTCCTGCCGGTCAGCCCGTTGCAGCTCACCTCGCATCCTCGCTGGTTCCTGGCCGGCGCCGCGCTACTGATCGTCTTCTCGCTCACCGCGTCACTCGTCCAGCTCAACGTGCCGGACGAGCTCCGCGGCCGCGTGATGAGCATCTATCTGATGGCGTTCCGCGGCGGCATGCCGCTCGGCAGCCTCGTACAGTCCTTCGGGTCGAGCGAGGTCGAGCATCTGGCTACCTGACGACGTTCGCCTCGACACAGACGATCATCGCGCTGAACGGCGGCCTGCTGGTGCTGGTGGCGCTGTACTTCCTCGCCCGCAGCCACGGAATCCGCGAGCTGCTTACATGGCTAGCCGGATACAACCCGCCGAAAACCCCGTAAAGTCCGTGGTGAAACCCCGCGTCGCACCGAGAGCGGCGAGGCGCCCGCGTGGCAAGGCGCGACGAGGAACCCTATTGGGCATACTCGACCGAGGAGCAACGCAGTCCACGCGGGATGCATCGCCGCTCGAGTGCAGCGGGGATCTTGCCACGGGCTGCCAGGCCGCGAGCGTCGCTTCCACCCTTCAGTCGCGGATCAGCGGGCGCCAGGACAGGTCCCAGCGCAGCGGCACCGCCTGCGGCAGATAGCACACCTCGTGATCGCAGGCCTGGTACTCCAGCACCGCTTCCACGCGCACCGTGGCGCCCGGCTGGGAAGCCAGCTCCGCAATGTCCTGCCGCATCGGAATCGTCACGTCCTGCACCAGGCGGAACCGCTCCTCGTAGACCGGCACCGTCTCGTCCAGGGGCTCGAAGTGGTACATGCCGGAGGGCGGATAGCTCACTTCGTGCTGTCGCAGGAAGTCCGGCGCGGTCGTGCGCAATCGGATCACCCGGTAGGCGTGATCTCCCGGCGCGTAGACGTGCATGTCCCGCTTCGGCGTCACGTCGACCACGAGCGACAGGCGGTTGCCGGGAGCGACCACGTCGTCGGTCGCCCAGGCGAAGGCCTCGAGGTGATCGGTTTCGACACGCGTCGCGGCCTGCGCGGAGCCCGCCGCCGCATCCCCGAGCCGAACCGCGATGCTCGACACCGTGGAGCGCTCCTGGTACGCCGCCTCGAAGAAACGCGCCGTCACGCGGCCCACCGGGTCGAGCACGAAGGTCCCCGGATAGGGAATCCCGTACAGGCGCTGCATCATCGCGCGACGTTCCTCCGGCGCGCGATCGGGATTCATGTCCTCGTTCAGCAGGCCGTACTCGCGAATCGTCGCGGAACCCTCGTCGGACAGGAGCGGGAACGAAATTCCCCGCGCGTCGGCGAACTCGGACAGGGTCGTGGTGGGGTCGTACGTGATCACGGCGAGGCCGATGCCGCGCTCCCGGAGGTCCTCATACCGGCTCTGCAGCTCCACGAGCTGCGTCTTGCAGTACGGTCACCAGTCGGCCGACCGGCTGAAGACAAGCATCAGGCCCCCGGGTCCCATCAAGGACTGCAGATCGCGCGCATCGCCGTGCTGGTCGACCAGGGAGAAGGAGGGCACGCTGTCCCCCACCTGCGGACCGAACCGGTCCACGTCCGGCAGCGCCTGGGCCGTCGCGGCCGCCGCGACCGCGGTCACGAGCAGCACCGTCAACATCAGGATACGCACGAGCTTCATCTCGAAAACCTCCGCTGATTGTTCGCGGTTCAGGCCACGACCGCCGCTCTCCCGATCCACCTTCGATCATACGCGGATATGCTCGTGAGCGGTGATTGTCAGACCCGACGGCGACGATCTGCTGCTCGTTACCCAGCCGGAACATGCGGCGGTCTCCGGGCGCATCATGGCGGCCTGGCGCCGCGACGGCCTTCCGGCGAGCCCGACGCGCGAGACCGTGCTGCTCGCCACGCGCGAGCACGACAACGGCTGGATCGAGGTGGACGAACACCCCGATCTCGACGCCGGCAGCGGGCCGCAGCACTTCATGACGGCGCCGGACGCCACCAAGCAGGGCATCTGGCCGCGCGGCGTACGCCGCCTCGAACCGGTGGATCCGGCCGCGGCCGCCCTGGTGGCGCAGCATGCGCTGGCCCTGCTGGAGCTGCATCCCTTGCCGGGCTGGGAACGCTTCCGCGCGGACATGACGGCGGAGCGTGACCGGATCCTCCTGAACGGCGCCTACGGCAACGACCTCGAAGCACTGCGGGCGGACTATCGCTTCGTCTTTCTGGGTGATCTCATCTCGCTCGTCTTCTGCTGCGAGTGGTCGGAGACATTCCGCTACGACGGCTACACGGTGACCCGCGACGGAACGACCGTCCTTGTGCGGCCGGACCCGTTCGCGGGCGCGACGATCGAGTTGACGGCGCCTGCCCGCCGGCTGGCGGCCCGGCCCTACGCCACGCGGAGCGACCTGCGAGCCGCGTACGATGCAGCGCCGCGCGTCGTGCTCCGTGGGGCCGCGCGCACCGCTAGAATGAGTCATCGATGATGTCCACCAGCAGCCGCGGTCGCCGCCGGCGACGATCGTCCATCCTGTCGGGGTTGTTCGCGACCGTCTTCCTGACCTCGCCCGCCATGGCCCACGAGATCGAGAACACGCATGTCCTGATCGGCTTTCTGTCGGAGAGCGAATACCGGATCGATGTACTGAACGACGCCGATTGGCTGTGGCTGCAGCTCCACCCCGGGGCGGCGGAGCTGCCGACGGTCGAGGAACGCGACGCCCGACTGGCCGCGCTTGCAACCACCTTCGCAACCAGGGTGACCCTGCTGTTCGACGAGAACCCGGCGACGCCGACCACAGTGACCTATCTGCCGCCGCTCGAGCGCGAGCGCTCGGCCCCGATGGGACTCGCCGAACCCGGGCTGATGCGCCTGTCGGGCACCGTACCGCCCGGGGCCCGGACTTTTCGGTTCGGATACGACCTGGTCGTCGACGAGTACCCCCTCACGGTGGCGCCCGCCGTGGGCACGCCGATCACCCGCTGGCTGCTCGCCGCGCAGATGAGCGAGGCATTCGAGATCGGAGCCCTCCGGCCGCTCACCCGCTGGCAGGTGGCGACCCAGTACCTCGGCCTCGGCTTCACGCACATCCTGCCCCGCGGTCTCGACCACATCCTTTTCGTCCTCGGCCTGTTCCTCCTCAGCACCCGGCTGAAGCCGCTGCTGCTGCAGGTCACGGCGTTCACCGCGGCCCACACGCTCACCCTCGCATTGACAATCTACGGCGTTTTCGCACTCCCGCCGTCCGTGGTCGAACCGCTCATCGCCCTGTCCATCGCGTACGTCGCCGTGGAAAACCTCGTCACCAGCGATCTCCAACCGTCGCGCGTAGTGCTGGTTTTCGCATTCGGCCTCCTGCACGGCATGGGCTTCGCCGGCGTCCTGACCGACCTCGGTCTCCCCCGCTCCGAGTTCGTCACGGCGCTCCTCACCTTCAACGTGGGCGTCGAGATCGGACAGCTCGCGGTCATCGCCGCCGCGTTCGCCGCCGTGCTCGGCGTGCGCAATCGCCCCTGGTACCGAGCGCGGGTCGTTGTCCCGGCGTCGGTCGCCATTGCCGGTGTGGGACTGTTCTGGACGGTGCAGCGAGTCGTCGGGACCTAGGACCTTGCGCCGCAGGAGCCGCCATGGCAACCGGCCCGGCGACCCGCCGGGCCGCGGCCGAATCGCCGTCGATTGCCAACCCCGAGACGACGGCGGTACGATCCGCGCGCCGATGTTCTTTCGACGAAACGCACCACGATGCGCGGCGCTGGTCGTGGCGGCGGCCGTCCTGTTTGCAGCCGGCGCCGCCGCCGCGCAATCCCGGCCCGAGATCGAGCGCCTCACCGGCGTCAACCTGGGCCTGCAGGTAATCAATGACGCCTTCATGAACCGGGTCATCTTCCGGCAGTACGATGAGACGGGATTCTTCGACACGCATTACCACGTCTCGAAGCACTATTCCATGGACGCCGATATCGCCGTCCCCGTGTGGAAGGCGCTGGGGTTCGGCATCGCGGTGTCGCATGTCGCCGAGCCGACGAGGGCCGACCTCGACGCACAGGTGCCCAACCCCTTCTTCTTCAATTTCCCGCGCACGACCGCAGGCGTCGCGAGAAGCCTCAAGCGGAGGGAGTTCGCCCTGCACCTGCAGGGCCAGTTCTGGCGCTTCTTCGGCGAGAGCTTCCTGCTGCGGGTGACTTGGGGACCGACCATTTTCGCCGTCAGACAGGATCTCGTATCGCAGATCGTCACCCGGGAATCGAGCGTCGATTTCGATCGGGTATCGCTGGTGAACCACCGCACCAGGACGGTCACTGTCGGCGGCTTGGGTGTCAACGTGGGATTCGACGGCACCCTGTTCTTGACCGAGCGCATCGGTCTCGGTTTCAACATGCGCCACAGCAACGGCAAGGCGACCGTCGACGTCCACGACCAAACGCCGACACTCCTGGAGCTGGGGGGCATCCATGCCGCCGGCGGATTGCGTTTCGCCTTCTGATTGGAGGTCTCCATGACGGCACACGCGCGTGATCGCATCCCGGTCTGGAGTCGCAGGGAGGCAGTGCGGCTCCTCGGTCTCGGGGGCGCCGGCCTCGCGTCCGCGTGCCGCGCGCCCGAACCGACCGACACGCCGGCGGAATCGTCCGTACCTGCCGTATCCGGGCTTCCGGACGGGGCTGTCGTGCGAACGATTCTCGCCGACCTCGCGCCGAACGATCTGGCCCACGGCGCGGTGCTCTTCCACGAGCACATGTCGCTGGACATTCCCTTCTGGGATCGGCTCGTGGGAACCGACAACCCGGGACGCGAGAGCTTCATCGGCTCCCCGGACTCGCCCTACTTCATGCAGGATGTCGACTGGATGGTCGCGGAGCTGCGGGCGGCGGCCCGCGAGGGAGTGGCCGCGCTCGTCGACGGCGGCCACGCGGACATGGGACGCGACGTGTCGTTCCTGCGCACCGTCTCGGAGCAGTCGGGCATGCCGATTGTGGTCAGCGGCGGCTACTACACCGACCCCTTCCACCCGCCGGAGCTGGCGGAGCTGACCGACGACGACATCGCCGCGGCGCTCGCCGAGGCGGCGACCGCCGAGCGGTGGGGCGCGTTCGGCGAGATCGCCAGCTCGGCCGAGATGACGCCGGGCGAGCGCAAGGTGTTCCACGCCATCGGCAAGGCGTACCTGCTGACGAACGTGCCCATCTTCACGCACACCGCCAACGGGCTCGAGGCCGAGGCGCAGCTCGACATCTTCGAGTCGCTCGGGGTGCCCCCCGGCAGCGTGGCGATCGGGCACATGGGCGGGCTCGACGATCCCGAGGCGACGGTCCACCGGCGGCTGGCCGGGCGCGGCGCGTTCGTGGGGTTCGACCGGCTCGGCGGCGGTCCGGAGGCCGACGGGCGCAAGGTCCCGATGATCCGTGCGCTCATCGACGCGGGCTACTTGGAGAACGTGCTGCTGGCCTCCGATTTCGCCCGCGCCAGCGACACGCAACGCAACGGCGGACCGGGATATGCCAAGACCGTGACGCAGTTCCTCCCCATGCTGCGGGAGGCCGGGGTGACGGAAGAGCAGATCCGGACCATGACGGTCGACAATCCGTTACGGCTGCTGGCGTTCGTGCCCCCGCCGGCCTGAAGGCCGGGGCGGCCGGCGGCGGTATGATGCGAAGAGCCCGTCGCGAAACGCGCGGCGCCGAGAGCGGCGAGGCGCGCACGCCGGGCGCGGCGAGGGAGCATCCGAGGAGGGACCCCATGAGAAGGCGGGCCGGGATATTCGCACTGATCACCGTCTTTCTGCCGCTGCTCGCGCCGGGCGGCGGGCTCGCGCAGGCGCCGGAAGAGCGGTTCATCCGGATCGACACCCTCAACGTTCGCGACACCCTCTACCACCTCGGAGACGGCGGTGCGAACGCCCTTGCGCTGATCGACGAGATCAACGGCGGCGTCATCCTGATCGGCGCCAAGCTTCCCGGCTGGGGGCAACCGGTGCTCGACGCCGTGTATCAGGTGACGGACCTGCCGGTGACGACGATCATCAGCACGCACGCCGATCTCGATCACACCGGCAGCAACGCCGAGTTCCCGGACGCGGTCGACATCATCGCGCACGAGAACACGCGCGCAAACATGGCCCGGATGGAACTGTTCGCGGGCGGCGCCGGGCTGCCGACGACGACCTTCACCGACCGTTACGGCCTGCTCGAGGATCTCGACCGCATCGACCTGTACTACTTCGGTCCGGCCCACACCGACGGCGACATCGTGGTCGTCTTCCCGCAGAAGCGGACGGCCTATCTCGGGGATCTGTTTCCCGACAAGGCGGCGCCCGTCATCGACACCGCCAACGGCGGCAGCGGCGTCGCGTTCCCGGAAACGCTGGCGCGCGCGGTGGCGGCCATCGACGGGGTGGACCGGGTGATCACCGGCCACGGCCCGATTCCGACGACCTACGCCGGGCGGGGCCGGCGCGACCGCGGTGCGCGACGGGCGTGGTCAGGATGGATGACCTGGGAGGATCTGGCGGAGTACGCCGACTTCAACCGGGACTTCCTCGCCTCGGTGCGGGCATCCTACGAGGCCGGTCGGAGCATCGACGAGGCGGCCGCGAATCTCGACCTGCCGGACCGCTACGCCGGCTACGACCTGGGCCGGGCGCGGACGAACGTCGAAGCGATCTACAACGAGCTGGCGGGCCGGTGAGGGCCGCGAGGCAACATCATGAAGACATGGCAAGCGGCGGTGGTCGGCGGTCTGGCGGTGCTCGCGGGCGGGGTGGCGGAGACTCGCGCCGACGACTGGCCGGAGTTTCGCGGCGAGGGGCGGCTCGGCGTGTGGCGCGAGACCGGGCTGATCGAATCGTTTCCGGCCGAGGGCCTGAAGGTGCGCTGGCGGATGCCGATCAAGGCGGGCTTCGCCGGACCGGCGGTGGCCGCTGGGCGGGTGTTCGCGACGGATTGGGAGCCGACCGACGGCATGCGGGGCACCGAGCGGGCCATGGCCTTCGACGAGGCGACCGGCGAGGTGCTCTGGGTGCAGGAATGGGAGGCCAACTACGCCGGCGTGCAGTGGGAGGTCGGTCCGGGCGCCACGCCGACGGTCGACGACGACCGGGTGTACGTCCTCGGCCGCACCGGGACCCTGTCCGCCCTGCGCGTCGACACGGGCGAGCTCCTCTGGCGCAAGAACTACGAGGACGACTACGGCGTGGACCGGATGCAGTGGGGCTTCGACTGGGGCTTCGCCAGCGCGCCGCTCGTGGACGGGGAACGGCTCATCTGCTTCGTCGGGGGAGGGCCCGACGCGCGGGTGGTGGCCTTCGACAAGCTGACCGGCGAGGAGATCTGGCGCGCTCTGCCCAGCGAGGAGGATCTCGGGGTCGCACAGCCCATCATCGTGGAGGCGGGCGGCGCCCGGCAGCTCATCGTCTGGAACCCGGAAGAGGTGGCGTCGCTGGATCCGGTCACCGGCGAGATCTACTGGCGGCAACCGTACGTCGTCGGCGGCGCGATGACCGTGGCCGTCCCCGTGCAGGTCGGCGCGCAGCTCTTCTTCACCACCTTCTACGACGGCCCCATGATGCTCACGCTCAACCAGGACCGCCCCGACGCGACGGTGGCGTGGAAGGGAAGCAGCAACAGCGAGATCCGTACCGACGGCCTGCACGCGGTGCTCGCCACCCCGATCATCGACGGCGGCTACATCTACGGCATCTGCAGCTACGGCCAGCTCCGCTGCCTGAACGCCAGCACGGGCGAGCGCCTCTGGGAGACCCAGGCGGCGACGGTCGAGCGGCGCCGCTGGGCGTCCGGCTACATGGTCCGCAACGGCGACCGCGTGCTGATCAACAACGACCGCGGCGAGCTGATCATCGCGCGCCTCAGCCCCGAGGGATACGAGGAAATCAGCCGTACGAAGCTGATCGCGCCCACCTCGCCGCCGGGCAACCGCCGCGAGCTGCGCTTCGTCAACTGGGTCCACCCGGCCTACGCGAACCGCCACATCTACACCCGGAACGACGAGGAGATCGTCGCGTTCTCTATGGACGCGGCCGACTACGAGTGAGACCGGGGGAGATCCAACGGTTCAAGGTCGGAACGACCGATCCACGTGGGCTGTTCTCGTGATGGAGGAGATCGAGCGCGATGCCCGTGGTCGACTCCGTCAGCGAACTCACGCCCGAGAAGGCTCTGATCGCCGGTCTGCGGGCCGAGATCGCCGGTCTGGAGGCTCGCCTCTTCCGGCATATGTGGGTGATGGCAATCGGCATCGTCGGCGCCACGTTCACGCTGCTGAAGCTCTTCCCGTAGAATCCCGCGCGTGACCTCCGCAGCACCGCTCCGCGAGCTGGCAGCGCTTTTCCTTTTCCGCCTCGGCGTCACCGCGTTCGGCGGTCCCGCCGCGCACATTGCGATGATGCGCGACGAGGTGGTCGACCGTCGGCGGTGGCTGACCGACAAGGAGTTCCTCGACCTGGTCGCGGCGACGAACCTGATCCCAGGTCCGAACTCGACGGAGTTGGCGATCCACCTCGGCTACCGGCGCGGCGGTCTGGCCGGACTGGCGTTGGCCGGCGTCTGCTTCATCCTGCCCGCGGCGCTCATCGTGGGCGGCATCGCCTGGGCATACGCGCGGTACGGCACGACGCCGCAGGTGGGATGGCTGATGTACGGCATCGGGCCGGTGGTCATCGCCATCGTCGTGCAGGCGCTGTGGAAGCTCGGACAGGCAGCGGTCAGCCGTTGGGTGTACGCGCCGGTGGGAGGCGCCGCCCTGCTGGCCGCGCTCGGGGGCGTCAACGAGCTGGCCGTGCTCGCGGGGGGCGGCGTGATCGGGCTGACGTCGCGACGAAGGAGATTGTTCGCGCCGAGATCCCCGGTCTGGCGGTGAAACCGAGCGGACCGGCAGGGAGGTCGGCAGCCTTCGCCTGGCTGGCCAGCCTGCCGGCAGCACTGGCGCACCTGCTCCGCGGTAACGCCGCGGCGGCAACGCAGGGCGGCACGACGGCGGCGGCGGCAGCGGGCGGCGCGACGACAGCAGCGGCAGGAGGCGGCGCGGCGGTAACGGCAGCAGGCGGCGCGGCGGCGGCGGCAACCGGCGCCACCGTCCCGTTCACCCTCACCGGACTGGGGCTCTTCTTCCTGAAGGTGGGCTCGGTCCTGTTCGGCAGCGGCTACGTCCTGCTCGCGTTCCTGCGGGCGGATCTCGTCGAACGCTGGGGCTGGCTGACCGACCAGCAGCTCATCGACGCGATCACGGTAGGACAGGTCACTCCGGGGCCGGTCTTCACGACCGCGACGTTCATCGGCTACCTGCTCGGCGGCTGGATGGGGGCCGCGCTGGCCACCACCGCGATCTTCGCTCCGGGGTTCTTCTTCGTCGCGGTGACGCAGCCCATGATCCCGCGGCTGCGCGCGTCGCGGGCGCTCGGCGGCTGTCTCGACGGCGTGGTGGCCGCGTCGCTCGGGCTGATGGCGGCGGTCACCTGGCAGTTGGCGCAGGCCGCGGTGGTCGACGTGACGACGGCGCTGATCGCTGCAACGGCAGCGCTGCTCCTGTTCCGCTGGCGGCCCAACTCGACCTGGCTGATCCTCGGCGGCGCGGCGGCGGGCTGGCTGCTGCGGGGCTAGGAGCCCGTGGCAAAAGCCCCGCTGCATTCGAGCGGCGATGCATGCCGCGTGGACTGCGTTGCTCCTCGGTCGAATATGCCCAATATGGTCCCTCGTCGCCTTCTGGGCGTCAGCGGCGGTCGGACGAAGCCGTGGGCGGCGCCTCCGGGACGCGCTCCAGCGACATCTTGAGCACGCGGCTCCGGCCACCGCGGGCGCCGTGGTCGGAGGACATCTGCGAGGCCACCCGCCGGGCGACCTTGCCGAGCTCGACCAGCTCGGCCTGGCCCGCGACGAATGCGCCGTGGAGGCGCCGGCATTCCTCCGTCAGGTCGCGATCGAGCGCGGAGAGCTCCTCGGCCCAAGGCTCGTCCCGATGCTCCAGCACGTCGATGCTGCGCAGCAACCCCTGGAGGATCTCGATGTCGTGGAGCCGGCCCAGGGTGTCCTGAATCTTCTTGAGGCGCGCCGCCGCTTCCGACGTGTCCGCCTCGCCGGTCTCGGACGCCACCTCGAGGGCGTAGCGGAGCTTCTTGGCCGCGATGCGCACCTCGTGCACGCGTTCGGAAACGTACATCGGCCCGGCTTCCGCGACGGACACGCGCAGCCGGTCGGCGCGCTCGCCAAGGCGCTCGGCCAGGACCAACGCCCACGCGTCGGTTGCGTCGAGCATGCCGATCGCCTTGAGCACCTCGGCTACCTCCCGCGCCACCTTCCGCAGGTGAGCCGGCTTCAGCCTGACCCGCATCCGCTCGCGCTGCCGCTCCCGCTCCTCGCGCACGCGCCGCCGCAGCCGGCTGGATGCCGCCGGCTTCGCCCGCCCCGCTCTCTCCAACTCGTCGACCAGACCAAGCGCCACGTCCAGCTCGCGCACCGCGCCGAGCGCGCCCCCCAACTGACGGACGCGCTTCCGCGCCCGCGCTGCAGCCCGCGTGGTGAGCTCCGCGTCGCACAGCGGGAGCAGCTCGCGCAACCGGCGCGTCGCCACACGGCACTGGTGCAGCGGCTCGACCTCTCCTTCGGTAGTCGGATGCAGATGCCGCAACAGCGCACGCACGCGGCGCTCCAGCGGACGCTTCAGAACGTGAGGACCGGTCATGGTACGATGCGACGCTCCGCGCACGAAACCACGAGTATAGTGAAGGTTTCCGGTGCGCGTCGCAACCCCGTAACGCGAGAATCGTCCTGTTGGCAACGTGCGCATAGCAGCCATCGACATCGGCACGAACTCCGTCCACATGATCGTGGTGCAGGTCCGGCCTGACCACTCGTTCGAGATTGTCGACCGCGAGAAGGAGATGGTCCGTCTCGGTGCGGGCGGCCTGGGCGGGCGGGCCCTGACGGAGCTGACGATGCGTTCTGCGCTGCAGGCGCTGACGAAGTTCAAGCGGCTCGCCGACTCCCACGAGGTGGACGAGGTGGTTGCGGCGGCCACCAGCGCCGTGCGGGAGGCCGAGAACGGCCGGGAGTTCCTGTCGGCGCTCCGACAGCGCACCGGCATTCAGGTCCGCGTCATCTCCGGAACCGAGGAGGCGCGCCTCATCCACCGCGCGGCGGTCTACGGCGTCGACGTCTCCGACGGCGCGGCGCTGGTCATCGACATCGGCGGCGGAAGCGTCGAGCTGACCCTGGGGCGCGGATCCCAGGTGCGCCTCGCCCATAGCCTGAAGCTCGGCGTCATCCGGCTGACCGAGCGCTTCGTGCACAGTGATCCGATCACCGGCGCCGACGAACGGCGCATGGTGAGCTACATCACCGAGGTGCTGGGCCCGGTCACCGAGAAGATCCGCGGTCGCGGGTTCTCCCGCGTCGTCGGCACCTCGGGAACCATCCTCAGCCTCGGCGCCCTGGCGGTCGGGGAGGGACGTGCCGTGGGCTCCGACGCGCTGCGGAATCGGCGGGTGAGCCTCAAGCAACTGCGGCGGGTCCGCAGGGAGTTGACGGCGCTGGATCTGGCCGGCCGCATCGGCCTCCCCGGTCTCGACCCCCGCAGGGCCGACCTGGCGGTGTCCGGCAGCATCCTGATCTGCGCGTTGTTGCGGCTGCTGGGCGCGCGGGAGCTGACCCTGTGCGACCTGGCCCTGCGCGAGGGGCTGGCGCTCGACTACATCCACCGCAACCGGGCGCACATCGCCAGGGTGGAGCAGTATCCGGACGTACGCCGCCGGAGCGTCGTCGAGCTCGCCGAGCGCTGCAACTACAGCGAACAGCACGCGCGGCAGGTGATGCGGATGGCGCTGTCGCTCTTCGACCAGACGTCCGCGATCCACGGGCTGGGGGCCCGCGAGCGCGAGTGGCTGGAGTACGCCGCGCTGCTGCACGACATCGGTGTGCACATCAGCTACAGCCGGCACCACAAGCACTCCTACTACCTGATCAAGAACGGGGACCTGCGCGGGTTCGAGCCGCGGGAGGTGGAGGTCATGGCGCTGGTGGCGCGCTACCATCGCCGCGGCCTGCCGAAACGCTCCCACGCCGGCTTCGGAAACCTGTCGGGAGCGCGGCGCCGCACGGTCAGGACGCTGTCGGCCATGCTGCGGGTCGCCGAGGGACTCGACCGCAGCCACGCACAGAGCGTCGCCTCGGTCGCCGTTGCGCCCGGAGCGCACGACTGCCTCCTGAAGCTGACGCCGGCCGGCGACACGGAGCTCGAGCTCTGGGCCGCCCAGCGCAACGTCGCACCCCTCGAGTCGGTGCTGGGCCGCATCATCCGTTGCGAGCTGGACGCCAAGAAGCGGCGGCCGACCGGCCGCGGCGCGGCTTCGACGGGACGGCGACGGCAACCCGCCGCACCGCGCATGCCCACCCCGGAGCGGCGAGCGGCGGCGCCCGCACCGGGCCATCCGGCCCCGCGGGGGTCCGAACCGGCCTGACGGACGGCCGCGCGACGATCTACAATTCGGCGAGCCCGTGCGACGCGACGGCCAGCCGTATCGCCGATCGTCCCGGCGTTTGCGAGGACAGCACGGCTGCTTGGCGAACAGCACGGCGCGTTTCATCGGCGCGGCGCCGGAGGCGGTCCGCGCGCGCACCTGCATCCAGGGAGACGCGGTGAGCCAAGAGCGGCGTTGTGTGCAATGCCGGCGACGGCCGGTCGACACGCGATGGCGACCGTTCTGCAGCGAGCGCTGCAAGCTCCTCGACCTGGGCAACTGGATCGACGAGCGCTATCGGGTCCCGAGCGAGCCGACGGCGGCCGGGAATCACGATCCGATCGGCGGCGACCAGGGCTCCTGAGAACGAGCGCCCGGCAAGGCCGACCGAGCAATTCGGGGGAGCGACAGGCAGGCATGAGCGATACGCTGACCATCACCGACAACCGCACCGGCAAGCAGTACGAGGTCCCGATCGTCGACGGCACGATCCGGGCGATTGACTTGCGGCAGATCAAGGTCGATCCCGACGAGTTCGGGATGATGTCGTACGACCCCGCCTACCTCAACACCGCCAGTTGCCGCAGCCGGATCACGTTCATCGACGGCGACCGCGGCATCCTGCGCTATCGCGGCTATCCGATCGAGCAGCTCGCCGAGCGGAGCACGTTCCTCGAGACCGCCTGGCTGCTCATCGACGGTGAGTTGCCGACCGCAGCGGAGCTGGATGCCTGGTCGGCCGAGATCGACGGCCACGCCCTGAACGGCCGCTCCGCCATCGACGCACGCGTGCGGGGGTTGATGAACGGCTTCGCGGAGGGCGCCCATCCGATGGGCATGTTCCTGGCCGCCATCGGCGCGCTCTCCACCTGCTTCCCCGAGGCCAAGCAGGTGCTCGACGCGGACACCCGCCGGACGCAGATGGCGCGGCTGATCGCGCTCGCGCCCGGCGTGGCGGCCCATGCCTGCCGGCGCAGCGCGGGACGCCCGTACGTCGCGCCCGACGCCGGCCTCGGTTACACCGGCACCTTCCTGAGCATGCTCAACAAGGAGGAGGGAAGAGCCTACGAGCCGCCCCCGGCCCTCGAGCGCGCCCTCGACATCCTGTTCATCCTGCACGCCGACCACGAGCAGAACTGCAGCACCAGCGCGATGCGCGGCATCGGCAGCTCGCGAGCCGATCCTTTCGCCTCGCTCGCAGGCGCCGCGGCCGCGCTGTACGGCCCGCTGCACGGTGGCGCCAACGAGGCGGTCCTGCGCATGTTGCGCGAGATCGGCTCGGTGGACCGGATCCCCGACTTCATCGCCCGGGTCAAGAGCGGCGAAGGCAGGCTGATGGGCTTCGGCCACCGCGTCTACAAGTCCTACGACCCGCGCGCCAAGGTGATCAAGAAGACCGCCTACGAGGTGTTCGAGGTGACGGGCCGCAATCCCCTGCTCGACGTGGCGCTCGAGCTCGAGACGATCGCGCTCGAGGACGACTACTTCGTCCAGCGCCGCCTCTATCCCAACGTCGACTTCTACTCGGGCTTGATCTACGAGGCGATGGGGTTCGATGCCGGCATGTTCCCTGTGCTCTTCGCCATCGGCCGCACGGCCGGCTGGGTCGCCCAGTGGCAGGAGATGCTGGAGGATGGCGAGCAGAAGATCGCCCGGCCGCGGCAGCTCTACATGGGGGAGGACGCGCGAGACTACGTCGCGGTCGACGCGCGCGGCCGATAGCTGAAGACCATCGCCGTCACGGGGAACGGCCTGCGTCAGCCAAGCCGCAGCCGCCACGCCAGCAGGCCGCCGGCACAGGCCAGCATCACCCAGACGAGCGGCTCCGGCGGGCGCCCCCGAACGAGCTCGGCAGCGAAGAAGAGGACCACTCCCAGGAAGACGACCGCGAGGAACAACGCGGACCATCGACGCCGGGCAGGTTCCTCCAGGGACGCCGGCTCGCGTTCGCGGTCCGTCGTCGCGGCGCCGCACTTGTAGCAGATGAGGGCGTTGTCGGCAATCTCCTGGCCGCAGGCGTCACACGTCATCGTCTCCCGTCCGTTCCCGCTCAGCGCCCGCCGGTCAGACGGCGCATGTCCCGCGAGACCCGGGCGAGCTCCAGCAGGAGCCGCTCGAGCTCGGCGGCGTAGCGCTCCGGCGACATGGACCCGCGGGCCGCGCGGAGCTCGGCCACCTCGACATCGAGCGCAGCCCGCCGTACCGCGAGCCGGTCCATCTCTTCGCCCTGACCGGTCGAGACGTCGTCCACGCCGGCCCCCACGTACACGGCGGCCGCCGGTCCGACAGGCGCTTCACCCCCGCCGTCTCCTGCATCGACGCCGCGCCCGTCTCCCGTGTCGTCGAGGAGCGCGCGTTCGGTCACCAAACGCCCTCGCTCCTGGTACCAACGCCGCACGCCGGCGCTCGCATAGGCGAACGCCTCCCAGACCGAGACACGGCCGTTGCGGTCGGAATCGCTGGCCGTATCGACGAATGCACGGGTCAGGAACTCCGGAAACACGGTAGCGTAGCGCTGCACCGGCGACTCGGTCGCCGTAATCACGATCCGGCCGGCCCCCGCCAGCGGCGCGAGAAACGGTGCGCTGGCCGCTGTCGTATTGACGAACACGAGTCTCCCCGGCAGCGGATCGACGAGGGCGGCCCACTCGGCGGCCGCCAGATCCGGCCCGACGAGGTTGAATTTGGCCTCGCGGCCGTCGAAGGTCCCGTGACCGAGCAGCAGGATGAACAGCACGGACCGCTCGTCCATTCTGCCGGCGATCTCGCCTACGGCGCGGCGGACTTCCTCGCGGGTAGCGCGTCCCTCGCCGGGCCCCGGCGTCTCCGCAAGCACCGCCAGGTGATCGTCCCGGAACCCCGGCTGCGCCCGCAGCGCCGCAATCAGACCGGAGCGCCACCGATCGTAACGTTCCGCGTACTCCGGACCGCCGGACGCCCCCGACACCACGAGGGTGTAGTAATCCTGGGCGGCGGCCGTACCCGACCCACCAATCAGGACCAGAACCGCCGCCGCGGCCGGCAGGCCCCGCGCGGTCACCGCATCCCCCACAGGCGGCGGAGCGACCACTCGGCGCAGAGCAACCCGATCAAGAGCATCAACACCGCCGAATGATGCCAGACTTCGCGCGTCGCCGTGCCGGAGACCGTGCGGGACGCGCCCCGCAGGCGATCGGCCAGGTCATCGAGCCTCTCCGCATCGAGATAGGCGCCGCCGCCCGCCTCGGCGGCGCGCCGCAACAAGTCGGTAGCCAGCCACGGATGCTCCAGCTCCGGGTCGGCGCCGCCGATCAGCACCCAATCGCGGCGGCGGCCGAGCTCCTGCCCTTCGCGGGCAACGACCACGTCGATCCGATGCACGCCGGCGGGCAGCGGCGGTGTGGAGATACTGTACTGGCCTGCGTTGCGCGCCGCGGCCGACTCCTCCTCCAATCGCCGCTCCCCGGCAGGACCGCTGACGCGCACGCGCACGGCGGCGCCGACCAGCGGCCGGAACTCGTCGTCGCGCACCGAGACATCCACCCGCAGGGAGTCGCCTTCCGCGGCGCCGCCGAGCGTCGCCACCTCGATCCGCGGGGCGGCGCCGGCCGTCAGCCAGCGGGCCACCTGTCCCCAGTACCGCTCGAAGACCGGATCGTCGGCGGGCAGCAGCATGCGCCAGCGCCACGTTGCGCGGCCGGCCAGGATCATCGACCGGCCTGCGCCGTAGCGCTGGACCACGACCAGCGGCCGTTGGGAGTCGTCCCCCGCGTCGGTCACGGCAAGCACCGCGGCACCGGGGCGCACCGGTCCGAGGCGTACGCTGCCGGCCAGCGCCGGGACATCCCGCCACCGGCCGCGTGTTTCCTCGACGGTCGCGCCGAGCCGTAGCACGGGATGGGTCAGTCCCGCCGGAGTCGGTACGAAGCGACCCGCACCGACCGGCTCGCGCCCCGCATCGCGCAGGCCCAGCCGCTCCGCAAGCTGCGCCGGCAGGACCGGCTCGAGCGACGAGCCGAGATAGCCTCGCCGGCGCAGACTCGCCGGTCCGAACAACAGCAGGCCTCCCCCCCGTTCCGCCACGAACGCCGCGGTCCTGTCCAGTTGGTCCGGCCGGAAGAACTCCGCCTCGATGTTGGCGAGCACCACGGCGTCGTACTGGAACAGCGCCGCGCGGGTCCGCGGATAGCCTGTCGCCAGCGCGCCGGTCCGTGCCGGGTCGCCCTGCACGTAGAAGGTCTGCTCCCCGCGGTCGTTCTGCCCCTTGCGCACCACGGCATCGAACGTGAGCCCCGGATCCGCAAGCCACGTCCGTTTCAGGAAGCTGTGCTCGTACCCTGGCGACCCCTCGACCAGCAGGAGGCGGCGCGGACGCTCCGGCGGACGCACCAGAACCTGCCGGCGGTTGTTGCCCGGCACCATCTCCGCGGCTCCGACCGGCACTTCGACGGTGAACACGGACACCAGCGCGGGATCGGGCGCCACCCGGAATGCCGCCACGACCGGAGCGCCGTCAGCGCCCGGCCTGACGCGGCGCACGGCGATCGGACGCCCGTCGGCGAGCAGCCGCACGTCGAACGGATCGGTGCCGAGCCGGTGGCTGGCAACGGTTGCGGTCACGTCGACGGCGGAGCCGGCGCCGACCGGCTGACCCGCCTCCAGCGCCGTGACCTCCCGGTCGGGTCCGGGGCGCGGGCTGCCGACACCGAGCGCGTAGACCGGTACGGGAAGGCGCCCGGCAACCTCGGCGACGTCGCTCTGCCCCGTCGCGACACCGTCGGAGACGATGACGATCCCGGCAATCTCCCGCCCGCCGAACCGTGCCGGGACGCTGCGCAGGACGCCGGCGATGTCGGAACGGGGCGCCCGCGCCTCGGCCCCGGCAACGTCGGCCGCGGCCAGGGTTCCGCCGAACGCCAGGATCTCCACATCGAACGCCCCGTCGAGTGCGGGGAGCAGGCGATCCCGGACGATCTCCCGAGCGACGTCGATCCGGGGCCGGCCATCCGCATCCGGAATGGCCATGCTGCGGGAGCGATCCACGAGGACGGCTACCACGCCGTCGCCCGGGGTGGCGGGCTCGGTGCGCAATGGCCGCAGCAACAGGACGAGAACGACCAGGAGGACGCCGAGGCGCAACGCCGTCAGGACTGCGCGCTGGCGGCCGGTGAGGTCGACCGGAGGGCGCGCATAGGCCCGCCACGCAATGCCGGCCAGGGCCAGCACGGCCCCCGCGATACCCCACCACGGAATCGGCAGGCCGATATCCACGAGCCCAGTGCCCTATCGAGGCGATCGCGGCGCTGGTTGGTCGGCCAGCGCCCGATAGTACCGGTCGACGAGCGCGCGGTAGCCGTCCGGCACGGCCTCACCGGCACCGACATCGCGCCGCTCGCCGACTTCGGCAGCCTGCAACGCGCGCGTTCGGTCCCCTTCGAAGGCCTCGATTGCCTGACGCACCCCGTCCCGCAGACTCTCCCATGCGGCGAAGTCCTGTTCGGACGCCTGAGACGCCGGGCCGGCGGCGGCGGGTCCCGGCGTGCCCCAGCGGGCGAGAGCTTCCAGGACGCCGGGCCGTGCCTCGCCGAGAGCATCCCGCAGATCCGGCAACGCCTCCAGCCGGCGCAGCAGCTCGCGGGCCGCCTCGCCGATGGAAGCCGACTCCGTGTCCGCCCCCTCGCCCTCCTCCGGCTGTCCCCCGCCGTTGGGACGGGCTTCCTCCATCGGCTCGGCTTCCGCGCCGATGCGCCCGAGGCGGGCCTCCAGCGCCTCCAGCGTCCGGCGCACTCCTTCCGCTGCCTGCAGTTCTTCGGAAAGCCGCCGACCCTCCTCGGCTCCTGTCGTCGCGCCGGCGGAAGCCAATGCCCGGGCGAGGTCGCGAAGCCTGTCGAGCGCCTCGCGGGCCTGCCCGGCAGCTTCCGCCGCCTGCCCGCGCTCCAACTCGGCGAGGGCTCGCCGCATCGGCTCGCCGACGCCATCGGCGCGGCGCTCGCTCGGCGTTGACGACGCAGCCGACCCGGATGATTCGCTCGACTCGGGAGACGAGCTCGAACCGGCCGAGCGATTCGAGCCTCCGCTCCGGGTACGGGCTCCGATCTCCCGCTCGAGCGATTCCGCCCGCTCTCGCAGCTCCTCCTGTTCCCGAGTGAGCCTGGCCAGGACGCGCGCCGCCTCGTCGTCGTCGAGCGCGTCGCGCCGACGCGCCAGGTCCTGCTGTGCCCGGCCGAGCGCCGCCTGACGTTCCGCCAGCTCGCGCACACGCCGTAGCGCATCGCTCTCCTCTTCCGATTCGGTGGCGGCGGTCGCGCGGTTCTCGTAGTTGGTTTCCTGCTCGCGACGCAGATCGCGGTCGAACAGCGCCGAGAGATCCTCCTGCGGTTGCCAGGCAGCCGACCGGCCGCTCCCGCCGCGTGAGACCCGCGTCGTCCGGATCGCTGCCTGCGCGCGCAGCAGCGCGGCCAGCGCCTCCATCTCCGGTGGGAGGGCCGCCGCGGTCTCGCCGGCCCGTAACGCCTCCTCGGCCCGCGCCATCGCGTCGACCGCTGCGGCCAGTGCCCGCCGCTGAGCGCCCGCATTGCGCCGGCGCAGCATGCGCGCCGCGGCGCCGAGCGCCGTCTGACGCAACTCGGCCTGCGCGTCGGCCACCGCCGCGAGGTCGGCGTCGTCCGCCGCCAGACCCGGCCGGCCGTCGAGCCGCCAGGTCGCGGCGATGATCTCCTTCTGCACGCCGGCGAGCTGCCCAACCGTGCCGGCGTCCATCGACAACGAGGACTGGCTCGGCGCGTCCTCGAACTCCCGCTCGAACGGGCGCACCTCCAGGAAGTAGATGTCGCTGCGCGCCTCCCGCACGTGCGCGGGATTGGCGTCGCCCGCACGTACGTAGTAGCTGATGACATCGCCCGGCGCTACGTCGAGATCCTCGGCGTAGAGGGTATGCGCACCGTCGCCGCGCGCCATCCGCTCTGCCCCGAGCAGGTCGACCACCCGCTGCGCATGCCCGGCCACCGCGTAGACGAGATCGAACTTCGCGAGCGCGTAGTCGTCCTCCGCGCGCGCCTCGATCACCACTTCCTCGAGCGGCGTGATCTCGCGGTCGCCGCCGGGTCGGCGGACGTCGACCAGCGGGAGGTCGTCGGCCAGGGCGCGGATTACGTAATCGTCCTCCGACGGGTTGGTCAGGCCGTCGGCGTCCCGGAGGGCAACGCGATAGGTGTCGTCGCGGGTCACCTCGAACGATGCGGACAGTACCGCCGGCGCCTCGCGGCGCAGGGCGACGGCGCCGCCCGCGGCCTGTCGCAAAGAAGCGTCCGCGATCGGCTTGTCGGCGTGCACCGTCAGCGTCACCGTGGTGCCTTCCGGAGCGAACACGTCCCCGCCGGTCTCCGTGCGCGGGTCGAGCCCCGTATGCGGGGGGTAGGTGTAAGCGACGTCGATGTCCGTCACCCGCGGCGCGTGGAGGACGGTCACCGGATAGGCGTCGGACTCGAGCGTCGCGGCCTCGACGCGGTAGGTGAAGCTCCGCGCGGCCGGCGGCAGCGTCACCGCGAACCCGCCCTCCTGCGGCTCCATGGCGATCGTGAAGCGCTCGCCGTCGCCGCCGACTACCGCCACGCGGGGAGTCGACCGCCCGAAAGCCCCGAGCGTATCGGCAACGTGCGCCCGTACTTCCAGCGGCTCACCCGCTGCCAGCCTTGCCTCCCCCGGCTCGACGACCAGCGTCGCCCCGAAAGGGGCCGCGTAGAGCCACGCGCTGCGCGCAACTCGGTCTAGGACATCGGCGCCCACGAACAGCAGACCCGCGAGCGCCAGCGCGGCGCCAACCCCGCCGGCAACCGCCCGGCGCAACACTGCTGCGGCGACCAGGCGTTGCGGTTCGACTCCGCGCGAGCGGCGCGCCGCGTCGTCCAGCACGCGGGCACGGAAGGGAGACGGCGCCGTTCGTGAATCGATGGCGCTCGCCAGCCGATCCTGCAGTTCCGGACAACGCTCTTCGATGTACCGGGCCACCTGCCGGTCGGAGGGAACACACCGTAGCGGCCAGAAGATCCAGGCAGCGAGGCCGGCGGACACCCCCGCCGCGCAGACCGCCAGCAGAACCATGACAAGGTCGGGCGGCGCCAGCAGAAAGTCGACGGCCAGCAGCAGCGCCAGCGCCAGCAGCGTGACGGAAGCCGCCCGGGCCACGCCGCGCATGGCGCGCGCCGCCACCCAGCGGTGGCGCACCGATGCAAGCAGCGCAACGATCTCGGCCAGGCTCGACCCGGGCGCGGAGCGGGCCCTGATCACGTGTCGATTATATCCGCCCCGAAGACCGCCACTGCAGCGTCGGTGGTTTGCATCCGGTCGGGGTGCCGGGAGCCCGTGGCGAAACGCCGCGTGGATTTCGCCGCGGGCTCCTATGCCATTGTGCGGCCGAGCCACGCCTCGCCGATCAGGACGATCGCCACCGCCAGCACGACGTACCACCAGACCGACTGCTCCGCCTCGCGCGCGGCCTCGCTGGACGGCCTCGACTCGCGCGGCGATGCACCGGGAGCGTCCCCGAGACGCGCCAGGAACCCGTCCGGCAGCAGCGCCCGGGGCTCGGACTCGAGCGGGTCCACGTTGACCGCGATGGGGCGTCCGGTGGCGGGTTCGATCGTCGCGCCGGGGACGCGCGGCACCCCCGCGGGCACGTCCGCCACGAGCACGTCGCGGGGCGACTCGCCGGGTCCGGCCAGGTAGCGCACGGTCTCCTGGAGAAACGGCACGAAGGCGGGATGGCGCGGGAAGTCGTTCCAGTCCATGCTCAGGTCCGACCCCAAGACCAGTGCGCGGCCGGCTCCCCGCGGGTACTCGACCAACGCCGGATCTCCGTTGTCGAATCGAGCCAACACGCGGACCACCGAGTCCGCGCCGGCCGACGCGGCCCGGGAGTCGGAAACGTCCACCGAGGCGGTGGCGTTGAATCTCACCTGGCCGAACGTAGCCACGAGGTCGCCGAACCGCCGGAAGACCGGGTGACGCGGATCCCCCACCGCGAGCCGGCGGACGGCGGCATCCGCAGGCGTCTGCGACGGGATCCGCCCCGCAGCGGCGATCGCCAGCTCGACCGATTCACCGAGCACGTCCCGAACCAGCCGCGGATCGACGCCCGGCCCGGCAGCCAGCAGCAGGCCGCCACCGGCTTCGACAAAGGCGGCGACGCGCGCCCGCGCCGAACGGCTCAACCCGTCCGTGCCCAGGACCACCAGGACGTCGGCCTGCTCCCGACTCGCAGCATCCGACTCGGCCAGCTCGGCCGGCGCAAGCGGCCGCACCTCGAACGGCCGTGACTCCGGCGCGGCGCCGAGGGCCTGCGCGATGTACAACGCCTCCGCGTCGAGCGTCGCACCGTTGGTTGCGACGTGCACGACGGTGGGGCTCGCGGCGCCGAGCAACACGTAGCGCGTGTCGTCCCATCGGTAGCCGGCCGGGTCCGACACGCTGACCGCGGCCGTCATTGCTCCGTCCGCCGCCTGCGGCCAGCGCACATCGTTCACGCCGGGGCCCAGTGTCACCCGCCGCCGGTCGATCTCGCGCCCATCGAGGGAGAGCGCCGCCTCCGTTTCGACCGCCCCCGATCCCGTGTTGAGGATGACCGCCGCCAGCCCTTCCGTATCGGGGCGGACGGCCCGCACCGCGAGGTTGCGCTCGACCGGGGGCACCGCGGCGACCTCGATGGCCACGTGCTCGGGGACCGCGACCGATTCGCCCTCCGTCCAGCCGGCCGCCTGCAGGTCGGTCACCACGACGACGCGTCCCTCCCGCGCGTCGAGCAGGTCGACAGCCGCTGCCAGCGCGGCCGCGTAACCTGTCGCCCCGGCCGTCGGAACGATCCGCCCGATCGCGGCCCGCGCCGGCGGCCGGCCCATCGCCGGCCGCGCCACGACTTCCGCCGCATCGTCGAACGCCACGACGGCCAGCAACTCATCCGGCGGTGTAGCCGCCACGATGCCGAGAGCGGTCTCGCGGACCAGCGCCATCTGCCCCGCCGCCGAGAGGCTCGCCGACCTGTCGACCGCGACGACGGTCAGTCGCTGCACCTCGCCGGCCGCATCCAGGAACGGACGCGCGAAGGCGACGGCCAGGAGCAACAGCGCCACGACCCGCAGGGCCAGCAGAAGCAGCTCGCGCAGCCTCCGGCGCCGGTCGCGCCGCACGAACACGCGCTCGAGAAACCGCACGTCGCTGAACGGCAGTCGCGGCGCCCGGTCCCGTGCGAAGAAGTGCAACAGAATCGGCACGGCGGCCGCCAGTCCCGCGAGCAGGAACGCGGGAAAGAGGAAGGACATCAGCGCCGGCTCCGGGTCGCAAGATACTCGCGGAGCGCCCCATCGAGCGGCTGCACCGTCTGCACCTGGCGGTACTCGATGCCCGCCAGCCGCAGCTCACGGCCGTAGCGCGCGATCATGCGCTCCATCTCCCGAATGTAGCCGCCCCGAATCTCCCCGGCCACGGTCGTCACCTCGCGGTCGGTCTCCAGGTCCTGGAACCGTGTGGCGCGCTCGAACGGAAACCGCAGCTCGGCCGGGTCGAGCACGTGGAAGACGATTACCTCGGCGCCCCGGAACTTGACGTGCTTCAGGCCGGCGACGACCGCCTCCGGATCGTCGAGCAAGTCCGAGATCAGGACCACTATCCCCCGCCGCCGCATCGCTGCCGCCAGGGCCTCGAGCGCCTGCGAGACGTCCGAGCGGCGCCCGATCCGAATCTGCTCGAGCGCGACCAGAATCCGGCGCAGATGACCGGGCCGCGCGCTGACCGGCACGTTGGTCACCACCCATTCATCGAAGGTCAGAAGCCCCACCGCGTCCCGCTGCCGGTTCATCAACCAGGCCAGCGCGGCCGCGAGGTACGAACCGTACTGCAGCTTCGACACGGCGCCGGAGCCGTAGCTCATCGACGCCGAGACATCCAGCAGGATCCGGCAGTCGACGTTGGTCTCCTCCTCGAAGCGCTTGACGTAGAAGCGGTCGCTGCGCCCGTACACCTTCCAGTCGAGGGTCGACAGATCGTCGCCCGGCATGTACTGGCGATACTCGGAGAACTCGGCGCTGAAGCCGGTCCAGGGGCTGCGGTGCAACCCGAGCAGGAAACCCTCGACGACCGCGCGGGCGCGCAGTTCCATCGAGCCGAGACTCGCGACGACTTCCGGATCGAGACAGCCGAGCGCCGGGCGTTCCTCGCCGGCGGCGCCCATCACATGCCGCTCGCCGGGGCCGGGACGGCGTCGAGCAGCCGGGTGACGATCGTCTCCGCGTCGACGCCCTCGGACTCGGCGTAGAAGTTGGTCACGAGTCGGTGCCGAAGCGTCGGCAACGCCAGCGCCCGGACGTCCGCCACCGATACGTGGTAGCGCCCCGCTATCAGCGCGCGCGCCTTGCCGCCGAGCACCAGCGCCTGCGAGGCGCGGGTTCCGGCGCCCCACTTCACCCAGCGCTCGACGAACTCCGGCGCGCCGGCCCGACCCGGCCGCGAGGCGTCGACGAGCCGCACGGCGTAGCGCGCCACCTCGTCGGCCACCACCACCTGCCGCACCAGGTGCTGGAACGCCAGGACGTCATCGCCGTTCAGAACGCGATGCAGCGTCGGCGTCTCGTCGGAGGTCGTGCGGGTCACGACACGCACCTCGTCGTCTTCCGCGAGGTAGTCCATGACGATGTTGAACATGAAGCGGGAGAGCTGCGCCTCCGGCAGCGGGTAGGTGCCCTCCAGCTCGATCGGGTTCTGGGTGGCGAGCACGAGGAACGGCTGATCGAGCGCGTAGGTACGCCCCGCCGCCGTCACGTGGTGCTCCTGCATCGCCTCGAGCAGCGCCGACTGCGTCTTCGGCGGTGTCCGGTTGATCTCGTCCGCCAGGATGATCTGCGCGAAAACCGGCCCCTTGACGAACCGCAGCTCGCGGTGGCCGCCGGTCTCGTCGATGATCTCGGTGCCCGTGATGTCGGCCGGCATCAGGTCGGGAGTGAACTGGATGCGCTTGAACGACAGGTGCAGCACGTCGGCCAGGGTCTTGACCAGCAGGGTCTTGGCCAGGCCCGGCACCCCGGTGATGAGGCAGTGCCCACCCGCCAACAGCGCCGTCAGGACGAGGTCGATCACGTCGTCCTGCCCCACGATGACCTTCCGCAGCTCGGTCAGGATCCGCGCGCGGCCCTCCCTCACCCGTTCGGCCGGCGCCGCCGCCGCGGTGGTCGTGCCAGTGGTCATCCGCGGCTCAGTGGGTCAACGCGTAGACGATCTCGTTGATGAACATGCGATACGACTGCGCGGTGTACTGGATGTAGCCCGGATACTGCTCCGCGTTGGACCACTCCCAGCCGTCGCCCATGTCGGTGTTGAAGTTGACGAGCGCCATCACCCGGCCGTCGTCGTCGAGAATGCCGTGCAACTGCGCCTCGAACCCGCCCTTCTCCCAGGAGACGTTGTTGAAGTACGACCCGAGCCCCGCGATCTGGGGGTACTCGTCGAGCTGGTAGAAGCAACTGAACACCGGGTGGTCGGCTGGCAATCGTACGAGCTCGCGGTTCGGGAAGACCCGCGCCATCTGCCGCTCGAACAGCGCCCACTCCTGCGGCCCGTGGAAGTCGTCGAAGGTGACCGTGCCACCCCGCAGCAGGAACTCCCGGAGGATGTCGACCTCCGCGTCGCTCAGCATCAGGTTCGCCGGCTCGACGATGTAGATCCAGGGATGCTCCCAGAGCGCCTCGTCCGACAGCTCCAGAATGATCGGCTCGTTCACCTGCAGGCTCGTCACCCGCGCCATGCGGCGCGAGAGGTTCTGCTCGGCGACCGGCGCGTCGACCTCCCAGGGATCCACCCAGTAGATGCGCTTGAACTCGGCTAGCTGATCGGGCGGCGTGCTGTAGCGAATGCGCACGAAGCGCCATTCGAGCCCGGTCAGGCCGTCCCGTTCCGGCAGAACCTCGTCCTGGCTCGACACCCGGGCGCCGCTCGTGACCACCAGCGCGACGACCAGCCAGCCCGCGGCGGCCCGCAGGGGCACCCGTCTCACCGGTCGGCCTCGACGATCGAGAGCAGCAACTCCAGCGCGCGGTCGTAGGTCGGGGCAATCTCGAGGGCGCTCAGTGTCTGGCGCCGGGCCTCGGCGAGCCGACCCGCCCCGAAGAGGGTCTCCGCCAGATCGGTATGTGCAGCCACCCGGTCCACCGGCCCGAGGGCCAGGGCCACCTCCAACTCCCGCACCGCGGTCTCGGTCCGCCCGGCGTCCCTGGCCAATCGGCCGAGCGTCTGGTGCGGGATGGGATCGAACGGGTCGATCTCGATCAGGCGCTCATAGGCCGCCTGCAGACGGGTGTCGTCGCCGGCGTCTTCAGCCAACGCGGCGAACCTGCGGACGGCATCGATCGATGTCTCGTCATAAACCAACAGGTGCTCCAGCTCCCGCATGGCCCCCGCGGCGTCGCCCTCCTCCGCTGCGAGGCTCGCCAACTGCCCACGCGGGCTCTCCAACCCGGTCGCCATCGGCGCCAGCTCGGCGGCACGCTCGAAGGCTGCACGCGCACCCTCCGTGTCGCCGGCGGCCCGCAGCGCACGACCGAGCCCGAACTGCACGTTGAAGTTGTCCGGCTGCTCCTCCGCCAGCCTCCCGAGGGCCTCGATCCGCTCCGGCCCTTCCGGCAGGTTCCGCGGCGCGTTCTGCATGGCGCGCCGGAGCGCGCCGAACTGCTCCTCCACCGCCGCGTCGAAGCTCGCCTGCAGCCGCTCGTAGTCGAGCTCGATGCGCGCGAGGGCCTCCTCGGTTTCAAGCCCGTCGCCGTACGCACGAATCAGGGTCCGGAGGGCTTCCATGCCGTAGGCCTCGATCAGATGCTCGACCACCACCGAAGCATAGAAATAGGACAGCGATATCGACTCGGGCCGCGTGAACCCGCTCTCGAGCTCGCTGATCGAGAGGAGCGTGCCGGCGTTGAGCGCTCCCGCGAACTCCAGCGCCTGGTCGCGGCCCCAGGCGAGGTGCTTGCGTTTCTCCTCGTAGGTCGATATCCCCTCGCTCAACCAGCGCGGCAGCCGCTGATTCGACATCTGGAGCGTGATGACGTGCGCAATCTCGTGCCACAGCGTCGACATCCAGTTGAAATCGCCCGGCGGACGGGCGCGCGGCGAGTCGAGGGTGACCACCTGACCGAAGCAGGCCCCCAGGGCGCCGAGCATGCCGGGCAGGCCCAGGGTGCGCACCGCAAAGTCGTCGTGATTCGGAAACACCTCGACGAGAACCGGTGTCTGCAGCGTCATCTCGTACCGCGCGGAGAGCTCGTCGAGCGCCTCCTGGGCGATGTCCAGAACGTACGGTTCGAGAGCCGGCGCCTCGTCGGGATGGAGCCTCACGATGAGGTCCCCTCGCTCGACGGTCACGAACTCGTCGAGGTTGTCCATCATCTGCAGCAGGTTGAACGTCACCACGTCGTAGGGGTCTTCCTCGAACGACCGCTCCAGCGCGGCGCGCGCGGCCGGCTCGTCGCCGGTGCGCAGCAGGTGCATCCCCAGCTCGGCGTAGGCGCGGGTATTGTTCGGATCCAGCTCCAGCGCGCGTCGCACGAGCGTCACCGCCTCGGGAAAGCGGTAGGCCCGCGCCGTCTGGCTGCCCGCGATGCGGTAGACGTCGCCGTACGCCGGGTTGATCGCCAGCACCCGCTCCACTTCGGCCGCGAAGTCGTCGGCGCGGTCCTCCAGGTAGGCGATGGCGGCCAGCAGCGACCGCGCCTCCAGGCTGCGCGGGTTGATCGCGAGCGCCCGCGCGATCGACTCGCGGGCGGCATCGCGGTTCCGGTCGCCGAGCTCCAGCTCTGCCACGAAGAGGTGCGCCCCGATGTTCGATTCGTCGACGCCGAGAGCGCGCTCCACCGCGCCTCGGGCTACCGGCGGGTTCTCGTTCGCCAGCACCCGCGCCATGCCGACCAGCGCCGGCACCCAGTTCTCGTCGAGCTTCAGCGCGTCCTGAAACGACTGCAGTGCATCCGGGTTGTTGTACTTCTCGAGAAACAGCTCGCCCCAGGCAGTGTGGACCGCCGGATCGTCGGGCAGCACGCGCGCGGCGCCGCGCAGGAACGTGTTGGCCCGCCGGAAACCTCCCGCGGCGCGGGAGGCAAGCGCGCCGTAGTACTGCGACAGCCCGTCGAACGAGTTCAGCCCCCGGACGATGACCGCCTCGAGCAACGGCACCGCCTCCCCGGTACGCCCCAGGGTCACGAGCAGGCGGGCGAGCTCGAGACCCGCCACGCCGCTCGGCGCCTCCCGGACTACGGGCGCGAGCAACGCCTCGGCCTCTTCGTAGTCCCCCACCTCGATCAGCAGCCGGGCGCGAAGCGCGGCAGCCGCCGGATCCGACGCGTCGCGACTGGCGGCAAGCGCTTCCGCCGCTTCGCGATCGCCCTGCGCGAGGGCGCGGGTGGCGTCCCGGTGGAACTGTTCTTCCGGTGTCAGCTCCTCGGCCGGTTGGCCGGTCCCGGTCCCGGGAACGAGAGCCACCAGCAGGAAGCACGAGAGAACCCGGGCGGAGTGCAGGACATGCGGGAAGCACGGGGCGGCCGAATCCCGCCGGCAACGCGCTCCGCGGGCGGAAGGCCTTGCCGGTCGAGCACTGCGGGGCAACGAGGGCGCCGTCAGCGGAAAGACCATGCCGCGATTATAGTCCGCAGGATGCGGTTCCCGGTCGCGCGGCCAGCCGCCCGAACGTACGTCCTGGCAGGCTCGGTGGCGTTCGCCGCCTCTCTTGCGTTCTTCGCCTACGTCTACGGCGTTCGTCTCGACGCCGCAAGCGAGCCGGTGACGCCGCTCGGCATCGCCCGCGGACTCGCCATCAACGTGGGCCTCTTCGGCTTCTTCGCCCTCCACCACAGCCTGCTGGCCCGCAGCGGGGCCAGACGCCGGGTTGCGCGACTCCTGCCGGACGGGTTGGAGCGAGCGACATACGTGTGGATCGCCAGCATCCTGTTCGCCCTCACCTGCGCCTGGTGGCAGCCGTTGCCCGGCGCTCTCTACCGCGCGGACGGACCGGCGAGGGCGGTCGGCTTCGCGGCGCAGGCGGCCGGCGTCCTCCTGCTCGTACGCGCCGCCGCGGCTCTCGACCTGCGCGAGCTTGCCGGTATCCGGCAGGTCACGGCAGCGACGGGGGGCATCCGCGACGAGCCGCCGGAGCTACGGATCCGAGGTCCGTACCGGTTTCTGCGGCACCCGCTCTACGCGGGCCTGCTGCTGGTGCTCGCCGGAGCGCCGGACATGACCTGCGGCAGGCTGTCGTTCGCGCTGCTGAGCGCGGCGTACATCGTCGTCGCCATCAGGTGGGAGGAACGCGACATGGCGGCCCGGTTCGGCAGCAGCTACGAACGCTACCGCGCCGCCGTTCCCCGGCGGCTGGTCCCCGGCATCTACTAGCGCCCTGAAACGCCTCGCGGGCGAGGCGTTTCAGCCCATCCCCCCGCTCCATGACCTTGCGCCTCAGCACGTCGCTGCGCTACGTTCTGCGGCGCGAGCTCCTAGAAGAACGCGAGATTCTGATGGGAAGGGATATCGAAACGGCGCCGGCACTTCTGGCACACCACGACGTCGTCGACGCGGACCATGTAGTTGCGCAGCTTCTTGAACATCTCGCGGTCGCGGCCGTCCGCACCGCGCGGTGGCTGCGGCTTCTTCACCCGGCGGATCCAGCGTACCTGGTACTCGCCCCGAAACCGGCACCGCGGACAGGTGTAGGACGCGGGCTTGGTCTCACGGGTCTCACTGAAGAACTCCCGTTCGTGCAACGCCATGCGCAGATGATACCAGCCGTCCCGCTGCCACGGCGGCCGGCGCAGCAGCCGACACCATGACCCCGCTCGTCGCCTTCGCCATCTCGGGACACGGTTTCGGCCATGCGTCGCGCCAGACCGAGATCATGCGCGCCCTGCACCGGCAGCGGCCGGACGTGGCCATCGATATCCGGACGTCCGCGCCCCGCTGGCTCTTCGAGCGCGCTCTGGACTTCCCGTTCACGTACGAAGCGGTCGAAGTCGATACCGGGGTCGTGCAGATCGACAGCCTGGAGATCGATGTCGGCGCCTCGATCGCCCGCGCCGCCGCCTTCCACCGCGCCCTCGATCGGCGCGTCGAGGCGGAGGCCCGCGCGCTGACCGCGAGAGGGGCGGGCCTCGTGGTCGCGGACGTCCCCCCGCTCGCCTGCGCCGCGGCGGCCCGCGCGGGGATCCCTGCCTTCGCCGTCGGCAACTTCACCTGGGACTGGATCTACGCGGGCTACCCCGAGACGGCGGCGGCGGCCCCGGACCTGTCGCGCACGCTGCGCGAGGCCTACGCCGCGGCGACACGGCGCCTGGCGCCTGCCCCTGCACGGCGGCTTCGACGCCTTCGATGCCGTCGTCGACACGCCCCTGGTGGCCAGACGTTCGGTCAGGGAGCCGGGCGAGGTCCGCCGGCAACTGGGGCTCCCCCCCGAGCGCGCGCTGGCGTTGTTCGCCTTCGGCCGCTATGGCGTCGGGGACGTCGACTGGGCCGAGGTGGCGCGGACGGAGCGCTGTCACGTCGTCTTCACAACCCGCTCGCACACCGCGAGGGGACCGGACGGCGCCGGCTTCACGACGCTTGACGAGGAGGAAATGGCCCGACGCGGCATTGCCTTCGAGGACCTCGTCGCCGCGGTGGACGTCGTCGTCACCAAGCCCGGCTACGGGATGATTGCCGAGTGCGCCGTCAACGACACCGCGATGCTCTACACGTCGCGCGGCCGGTTCCCGGAGTACGAGGTCCTCGTCGCCGGTCTGCCCGCCCTCGCACGGGCGGCGTTCATCGGCCACGACGACCTCTTCGCCGGCCGCTGGGACGCGCACCTCGACGGATTGCTGAACCGGCCCAGGCCGGACCGGCCGGCATCGAACGGCGCCCAGGTGATTGCCGCGGCCCTGGCGGCCCGGCTCCCCTGATCAATCCTTGGTGCAGGTAACGAGCGACCAGATGCGGGGAATGTTGACCTTCTCTATCGAGACCGGGGTCAGATCGGCCTGCGCGAGGAACGCCGGCAGATCCAGGTCGGCCTTGAAGCCGATGTAGACGGTCAGCGGCGAGATCAGCCGCTCGGCGCGCGCGACGAAGCGATTGGGGCTGAGGAAGTGATTGAGGAAGACGAAACGCCCCCCCGGACGGCAGACCCGCCGCATCTCCCGGGCGACCGCCACCGGATCCGATACCGTGCTGATGACGTACGGGGCGTAGACGAGATCGAACGAATCGTCCGGAAAGTCGAGGTGCGCCGCGTCCATCTGCATCAGGCGGACGTTGCGCACCTTGTGGGCGGCGAGCCGCCGGGCCGCCTTCTCCAGCATCTTCTGGGCCACGTCGATGCCGGTCACCGTGACGTTGCCCGGATACAGCGTCGCGTTTATCCCGGTGCCGACGCCGACCTCGAGGATGTCGTCGCCGGGTTGCAGATCGAGCTTGCCAATGGCTTCGAGACGACCCGTGTGCAGGGTGGCTCCGAACAGCCAGTCGTCGATGACCGCGATCTTGTTGTATACCGCTTCCACGAAAGAGCTCTCGACGACGGCCTTGGAAAGCGCTCTGGTCTGCGGATCGGAGCAGAGGTCGTCGTCGGAGTTCCGCTGCAGGAAAGTCACGCCGCGGACCGCCAATCGTGGTGCCCTGCGACTGGCGCCCGCCACTCCATCATCGAAAAGGCTCTCACGTTTATCGACTCGCTACAGGCCACCGGCGACTATACCCCGTTGGTCGGCCAGTCGCAAGGCCAGGAGCCCGTGGCAAGAGCCCCGCTGCGCTCGAGCGGCGATGCATCTCGCCGGACAGCGTTCCCGCATTCGCTATAGTGGCCGCGACGTGCCGCCGGAAGCGCGATTCCTGACCACCGCCCAGCAGGTGCTGCTGACCACGCTGGTGGTGAAGCTCGCCGTGGTGGCGACCCTCTCCACCATGCTCGTCCGGTTCCGCCAGTTCCGGCGGATTCTGCTCACGGAGCAGCGCGCCTGGCGGGAACGCCTGGTCTTCGCGTTCAGCCTCGGAATCCCCTTGCTGGGCGGGATCATCGCCCGGCTCGTCCTGGGCTACGACGCGGCGGATCTTTCGCTGTCCGGTCCCTTTCTCGCCGGGTTGATCGCCGGTCCGTACGCGGGCGCCATCGTCGGCGTGCTCGTCGGCACACCGGCCCTGCTGGGAGGAGAGGTGGCGGCCATGCCGTTCGCGGTCGGCTGCGGGTTCGCCGGTGGAGGCCTGCGGGAGGTCTGTCCGAAAGAAGCGATCTGGCACCTGTCGCCGCTGTTCTTCGCCGACCTGCACCGGCACGCTTGGCAGTTGGTGCGACGCTTTCGCGTCGACTGGCTGCTGATTCTCGCCGCCGCGCCGGTCGGCCTGGAGGTGATTCGGCAGGCCCTGGGGGTTCGGTTCGGGCCGGGTGTCATCTTCTTCTTCGAGATCGAGAACCTGTGGCTCGGGGTGCTGGTGATGCTCTCCACCGTGTTGAGCGTTGCCATCCCGATCAAGATCTGGAACACCGCCCGCATCGAGCATCGCCTGCAGGAACAGGAGAAGCTGCTGATGGCGGCCCGCGTCGAGGCGCTGTCGAGCCAGATTCATCCGCATTTCCTCTTCAATACGCTCACGTCCATCTCGTCGCTGATCCGTTCGCAGCCGGAGACGGCGCGGGAGCTGATTCTCAAGCTCTCCGTCATGCTGCGCCGGATGCTGCGGACCCAGGAACAGTTCGTCACCCTGCGCGAGGAGCTCGCTTCCATCAACGAGTACCTGGACATCGAAGCGGTCCGCTTCGGACCCACCCTGGTCGTCGAGCAGCGTATCAGTCCCGACAGTCTCGACCTGATCATCCCGAGCATGGTCCTGCAACCGCTCGTCGAGAACTCGATCAAGCACGGCATCGAGAAGAAGGTCGGCGGGGGGCGTATCATCATCCAGAGTCGGCGCACGAGCGGTCACGGCGTCATCGAAGTGATCGACAACGGGGCCGGGATGGCCGACACGGACGTCGGCCGCAGTCGCGAGGGCGGGATCGGCCTGCGCAACGTCGACGAGCGGTTGCGCGTCATATACGGCGAGAACTACGCGTTGCGGCTGGAGAGCACGCCGGGGGAAGGAACGTGCGCGCGCATCGAGATTCCGGTTCCGACCGCGCCGCGGACTGCTGCTTGAGATGAGCATACGGACCGTGGTGGTCGACGACGAGCAGCTCGCCCGCAACGAGCTCTGCTTTCAGCTCGAGCAGCTCGAGGGCGTGGAGATCATCGGACAGGCGGGCGACGGCCTGCAGGCTCTCGAGGTCATCGACGAACTGCGGCCCGACCTGGTGCTGCTCGACGTGCAGATGCCGGGCCGCACCGGCTTCGAGGTGGCTCGCGAGCTCGTCGACCGGGACGACACCCCTCGGGTGGTCTTCGTGACCGCGTACGATCAGCATGCGATAGAGGCGTTCGAGGTCAACGCCGTCGACTACCTGCTGAAGCCGGTCGAGCCGGCCCGGCTCGCCCGGACGATAGCCAGGGTGCGCAGCCTGGTGGAGCCGGCGGCGCGCCGGCGGGAACAGAGGGCGGTGCTGCAGGCGGACGATCTCGAGCGGATCGTGGATCTCGTCGCACGGCGCCGCGGCCGGCGGGAGCCCATCGCCGTCAGAGCAGGCGAACGGCTCGTGCTGGTGCAGCCGCAGGACATCGTGTTCGCGTCCCTCGTGGACGACATCATTATTGTCGTTACTGGTACACTGAACGGCGCCGCGAGCTTCCGGACGCTGGACGAATTGCTGTCGCATCTCGACCCTGACGTCTTTTGGCGCGTCCACCGGTCGCATGTGGTGAACATCCACAAGATCAAGGAGATAGTCCCGTGGTTCAGCCGGAACTACATTCTCAAGATGAAGGACTCGAAGGGCACGGAGATCCCGGTGAGCCGGGCACAGACGAAGCGTCTTCGCGAGTACCTCAGTCTCTAGACCCGGGCGGTTCGGTCGAGGATCTGATCCGACAGGACACGGAAGCCGCGCCGCCGCTCGAACCGGCGCCCGAGCCGCGGCAGGTGCACGCGCTTCTGGTTCGCGCGGGCGAAGAGCTGGTGGCGTGGTTGAAGACCTTCGCCTCGGCGGCCGTATATGCCACGCTCATCGTCACATTCGGTTTCCAGGTGGCGCGGGTCGAGGGCAAGAGCATGGAACCTACCCTCGAGGACCAGGATCGGCTCATCGTCAACAAGGCAATCTACAGGTTCTTCGAGGACCCGCAGCCGGGCGACATCGTGATGCACTACTACCCGGCGGACCCCGACAAGTCTTTCGTCAAGCGGATCATCGCGGAGGCAGGCGACACCGTGCGCATCGAGGACGGCACGGTCTACGTCAACGAAGTGCCGTTTCCCGACGCCATCCCCCCGGACTACCGGAGCCACGAGGATTACGGACCCGAGGTCATCCGGGATGCGTACTACTTCGTCATGGGAGACCATCGGAACAACAGCTCCGACAGCCGCACGTGGGGCCAGGTGCCGAAGAAGTACATCGTCGGGAAGGTCCAGCTCCGCTGGTGGCCCCTGACGGACGCCAAGATGTTCTGAGGCGGCGGGCGGCCTCTCCCGAGGAGCACCACGGGCTGCCGGGCGTCCGTCGCGCGTCTCTACTCCGAAGCATAGAGCCGCTCTATCGCATCGCTCCAGCGCTCTGCAACCACCCGCCGCTTGACCTTCATCGTCGGCGTCAGCTCGCCGCTCGCGATGCCGAACTCCGTGGGCAGGAGCGCCGAGCGCTTGATCTGCTCATGCCTGGCCAGTCCCGCGTTGACCTTTTCCACGACCTCGTCGAACAACTCCACCACGTCCGCACGCTCCACGATCTCCTCGCGGGACGCGCTCCCGACTTGAACGCTCGTCGCGAGCGCCGCGAAGTCGGGTGCCAGCAGAGCCGCCACGTAGGGGCGGCGGTCGCCGATGAGCACCGCCTCGGCCACGAGCGGAGAGCGCTTCAGCTCGGCCTCGATCGGATTCGGGGCGATGTTCTTCCCGCCGGCCGTCACGATCAGCTCCTTCTTGCGGTCCAGGATAGTGAGGTAGCCGTCATCGTCCAGGCTTCCGATGTCGCCCGTGCAGAACCAGCCGTCGCGCATCACCTCGGCCGTCGCCTCCGGCTTGCCGTAGTAGCCCTGCATGACGTTCGGACCCCGGGCGAGCACCTCGCCGTCGTCCGCAATCTTCAGCTCGACGCGCGGGAGCGCAGGACCGACCGAGCCCAGCTTCGGGCGCTCGAGCGGATTCACCGTCAGCGTGGGAGAGGTCTCGGTGAGTCCGTAGCCCTCAACCACACGGATGCCGATCGCGAAGAAGAACTCCGCGATCGGGGTGGACAACGGTGCGCTGCCGGAGACGACGAAGCGCAGGCGCCCGCCGAGGCGGCCCCGCACCTTGGACAACACCAACCGGTCCGCCAGTCCGTGCTGGAGCCGCGTCGACAGCGACGCCGAGCGCCCCGCGAGAGCGGCCCGCGAGAGCCGCAGTCCGACCCCGACCGCCCAGCGAAACAGGCGCCGGCGAATGGCGGGGGCGCCGGCAACGGCTTCGTGCACCCGGGCGTGGAACTTCTCGTACACGCGGGGCACACCGGTCATCACGGTCGGTCTCACGGCGCCCAGGTCGCGCGCAATGGTCTCCAGCGATTCCGCGAAGGTCACCGTCACGCCGTTGTACAGGTAGAGGAACACCACGGCCCGTTCGAAGGCATGGCTGAGCGGCAGGAACGACAACGCGGCGTCCTCCGAGTGGACCCGCACGACCGAGCCGCCGTCCATGACGTTGCTGGCGACGTTGCCGTGGGTCAGCATCACCCCTTTCGGTTCCCCGGTGGTGCCCGAGGTGTAGATGATCGTCGCCAACCGATCCGGGGTGATGGCCGTGGCGCGTTCCTTGTACTCCCTGCCCAGGCCGTCCTCGGTCATCAGCCGGCGATGGCCGCGGTCGGTGGCTTCGGCCAGGCTCAGCTCCTCGCGTTCCGCTGCGCTCTCTGAGCCCTCCGCTGCAGCGGCGGCGGGATCCATGATTACCATCGCCGACAGATCGGAGAGCTCGTCCCACACCGCGCGCACCTTGGCCGCCTGCGTCTCGTCGGCCACCACCACGACGCGGGCGCCGGAGTCGGCGAGAATGTAGCGGACCTGCGCTTCCGGCAGCGTGGGGTATATCGGGGCCGTCACCGCCCCGGCGGTAAGCGCCGCCAGGTCGGCGATGACCCATTCGGGACGGCTGTCGGACAGGATCGCGACCCGGTCGCCCGCTCCCACCCCGAGGGCGCCGAGACCGAGGCTGAGGTCGCGAATCCGGTCGAAGCACTCCTGCGTCGAGAGCTCCTCGACCGCATCGCCTCGACACCGGCGCATCAACGCAGGCTTCGGATGGCGGCCGACGAAGTGAAAGGGCAGTTCGGCCAGCGTCTTCAGTTCATCGTTCATGTCGATTCACCGGCCCGGGACAGGGCCCCTCTCGCGATTCTGGTTCCATCGGCCACGATTCAGGGCGCATGGTAGTCGCCGGACCGGCCTCCCGTCTTCGTCACCAGTCTTATCGAACCGATGACCATTTTCTTGTCGATCGCCTTGACCATATCGTAGATGGTCAGCGCCGCGGCCGAAACCGCCGTGAGCGCCTCCATCTCGACGCCCGTCCGCGCCGTCGTGCGCACGCGCGCCTCGATGAGGTAGCCATCGTCGAGCGCCCGCAGGTCGACATCGACCTGCGAGAGCATCAGCGGGTGACACAGCGGAATCAGATCGGCTGTCTTCTTTGCCGCCATTATGCCGGCGAGGCGGGCGGCCTGCAGCGGATCTCCCTTCGCGATGCGTCCGTCACGAATCGCTTGCAACGCCGAGGTTCCGATCGCCACGTGGCCGCGGGCCACGGCCACGCGCTCGGTGACCGGCTTGTCTCCGACATCGACCATGCGCACCCGCCCCGCCTCGTCCACGTGGCTCAGCTTCGGCTCGGGCGCGCCGTCGTCCCGCTCTTTCACAGGCACCTCGGGCAAGGCTCGGTCAACTCCTGCCGCCGCTCTCGCGACTGGCGAGATAGAACGACAGGCTCTCGAGCGACACCGTCAGGTCCACGCTCTTGAGCTTGACGTCGGGCGGCACCCGCAACGCGCCGGGCGAGAAGTTCAGCACCGCCTTGATCCCCGCCTGCACCACCGTGCTCACCACCTGTTGCGCGGACGCCGCCGGCACGGCGATAACCGCAATCGTGATGCCCTCCCGGTGCGCCACCTCGCGCAACTCCTGTATATCGTAGATGCTTACGCCGCTGCGGGATTCCTGGCCCACCTTCTCCCGCAGCGTGTCGAACAGGGCCACGATGCGGAATCCTTCCCGGCGAAAGCCCGGGTAGTCGGCAAGCGCGAGTCCGAGATTCCCGGCGCCCATGATCGCCACGGCGAGCTTGCGGTCCAGACCCAGGATCATCTGCAGCTCGCGGCGCAGATCCTTGACCACGTATCCGACGCCTCGCACACCGAGGTCGCCGAAGTGCGCGAGGTCCTTTCGTATGAGCGCCGCGTTGAGACCGAACTGGTCGGCGAGAACGGTGGACGACACCGTACGCACGCCCTTTTCGTCCAGCTCGTTCAGGAAGCGAACGTAGAGTGAGAGCCGATTCGTCGTGTGCTCGGAGATCTCGTCACGCATCGGCGCGCCCGACGGGCCGGCTCGGGATTCTACGGCCCGGATTTCAGCCGGTCAAGTTCCGCACGGACCACTGGAACCGCGTGCTAAGATGCGGAACGTGGTTCAGATGGAACGGGTGTGGCGGAGGATGCGGCTGGCGGTGGCGGCTTCGTGCATCTGCGCGATGCTCGCTCCAGCCCTCGTAGCCGCGCAGACCCGGCATGCGACGACGCTCGACGCGCTCGACGAGCATCCCTTCTTTTTTCATGGCCAGGAGATCATCGTCGTTACGGACGCCACCAGCGAACAGGTGTTGACCTGGCTGGTCAACGCCGACGACAGCGTGCGATTGCTGGCGCTCGACGTTCCGCCCCCGCCCGAAGGAATCCGCGAGCGCCTGGAGGTCATCGGGACGTTCTACGACGTGGGGCGGCTCGACGAAGGTGACCAGCGCCTCGCCAACCTGCCGATCCGCCGGCTGTCGGAGGAGCTGCTTCGCAGGCCGTGGCCCGCGATCGGCGAGTTGCCCATCGTGGTGGCCACGTCGTCGCGAACGGCAGGCGCCCCGTCGGCCACGACGCTGCGCAACATCGTCCTGGATCCCGACCGCTATCTCGACCGGGGTGTCACCGTGATCGGCCGCTTCAGAGGGCGCAATCTGTACGGCGACCTGCCGGAGGCGCCGGACGAGAGCCGTTGGGACTTCGTGCTCCGATCGGCCGATGCCGCGGCCTGGGTGGTCGGCAGGGAACCGAAGGGAGACGGTTTCGAGCTCGACGTCCTGGCCCGCGTCGACACGGGCCGGTGGCTCGAGGTGACCGGTGCGGTCCGCGTCGAGGACGGCATGGTGCTCGTCGAAGCGGGCGCCCTGGCCCTGGCGGATCCGGTCGCCGATCGCCCTCCGCCCGCCGCAGCGGCCGACGTGCCGGCCCTGCCACCGCCGGAGGTCATCTTCAGCGCGCCGTTGGCCGATGACGTGGACGTGCTGCAGGACACAACGGTGCGCGTGCAGTTTTCTCGCGACATGGACCCGGACTCGTTCGAAGGCCGGATTCGCGTCGCCTACACCCGGCCCGGCGGCGCCGCGGTGGACGCCGACGCCTCGGAAATCCTGTTCGAGCTTGCCTACCGCGGCAGGAACCGCGTGCTGGAAATCCGGTTCGATCGGGAGTTGGAGCGCTTTCGCAGCGTCACCGTGTGGCTGCTGGACGGCGTGACGGCGAACGACGGGACGCCCCTGCCACCCTGGACGCTGTCCTTCTTCGTAGGCGGCTAGGAGCTTGCGCCGCAGAACGCAGCGCAGCGAAGTGCTGAGGCGCAAGGTCATGGAGCGGAGGGGATGGGCCGAAACGCCGAGCAAGCGAGGCGTTTCGGGGCGCCAGGACATCCTCACCCACTCGCCAGCAGCGCCTCGATGGCCCGCCGTGTACGGTCGATCAGGGCGTTGCGATCCTTGAAGTCCAGTCCGTCCACCGGAACCGGTTCACCAATCTTCACGCGCACGGTCACCGGCCGGATCACCGGGCTTCCCTTCCGCATGGCGGCATCCGCACCCTGCACGGCGACAGGTACAATCGGCGCCTGTCCTTTGATGGCCATAATGAAACCCCCTTTCTTGAAGGGGAGCAACCGCCCGGTCCGGCTACGCGTGCCCTCCGGGAAGATCATGAACGAATCGCCGGCCGCAAGCGCGTCTGCCGCCTGGTCGATCGCTTGCGCACTCTGATCCCGGTTGCCCCGCTCGATGGGCACGAATCCGACGAGATCGAAGGCATTGCGCAGCACCGGCATGGCCGCGCGCAGCTCAGCCTTGTAGAGAATCTTCAGTCGGGGATGAATGCCGGCAAGGACCATGTAGATGATGGGCGGCTCGAGATTGCTGCTGTGATTCGCGCAGTAGACCGCTCCGCGTCCCACTTGGACGTGGCTCCCGCCGGACGCCGTGAAGCGGATGCCCGCGGCCCCGAGCCCCAGACGTACGCCGCCGCGGCCGAGCGCGTAGAGAATGCCCGGACGGCGAAACGCGTAGGCAAGCAGCATGCCGACGGGACCGAGCAGGAGAATCCAGAGGGCAACGCCGACGAAGGCGCTCACGGACCGGATGGTCGCGACAACGGTGCGGACGAGTTCCGCCACGGGTGTGGCTGCTAGCAGCCCATGGCGAAAGCCCCGCTGCACTCGTGCGGCGATGCATCCCGCGTGGACTGCGTTGCTCCTGGGTCGAATATGCCCAATATGGTCCCTCGTCGCGCCTTTGCCACGCGGGCGCCTCGCTGCTCTGGGCGCGACGCGGGGGTCCACCGCGGACTGCTAGGGAATTGCGGGGGACGCTTCCGGGGCGTCGGCCGCGCCGGGCACCTCTCCGACCTCCTCGGGATCCTTGACCTTGGCGGCCCGCTCCTTGGCGAGCTGACGGGCCCGGTTGGCGAGGCAGCGCTCAAGAGCTTTTTCCACCCGTTGCTCGATCGCCTCGCACGGCTCGTTGACGACCTCTGAGATCTCCGTCACGACGAGAAACTTGGCCCGGTCCAGCATGCGTTTCTCGCGGAAGGAAAGGTTCTTGGACTGACTGAGGTGATTCAGACTCTTGAGTACGTCGACAACGTCGTACAGCGACCCCGTCCGCATCTTGTTCGAGTTGTCCTTGAAGCGCCCCTTCCAGTTCTGGTGGTTGTCGATCTTGCCGTTACCGAGCAAGGTGAACAGCTTCTTGACCTCGTGGTCGCCGATCGCGCGGCGCAACCCGACATCCTCGACGTTGTCCACGGGCACCAGAACTGTGGTGTCGCTCGAAGCCATGCGCAGCGAGTAGAAGCCGCACGTCGTACCCATGATGGTCCGGGTGTCGATTCGCTCGACGACACCGAGTCCCTGATTGGGATAGATGACCTTGTCTCCGACCTCGAACCGCATGGCCCCCCCGGCGGAAAGGTGGACGGCAGCGACGGACGGGCCTCCACCGGGAAAGTATTATATCCGATCGTCGTGAGAATCCCAACCGGAAGTCGCGCAGAGGGTGCACGACATGAAAGTGAGGGCTTTGCCGTACCGGGGGTATTGAGCAAGCGCCGATCGGCCGATTCCTTGGGTAGGGAGGACTCCGATGCCCGAGGCGCAGTTGACCGAACCGCTTGATCGCGCGGCCGAAAAAGGGGGCTTGGAGGAGCTGTTCGCGGCGTTGGAGGCGGCGGTCAAGGCCGACGTCGAGGCGTTCCTCAGACGGGGGAACGCGAATGCGCAGGACTTCGAGACCCTCTTGCAGAGAGTTCACCGTCGAGCGCTCGCCACGGCGAGCCAGGCCGTGAAGACGGTTTCGGCGCCGCGTTCGTAGCCGCGTTTGCGGCTGAAGTTGCTGCGCTGCTCGGACCACGGCGGGCCGCCGCGCAGGACTTCGAGGCCCTTGAGCAGGCCCTGCGGTCGAGTCCTCGATCTCGCCGCGGAGGCGCTGGCGCAGGCCGATGCCGACCCTTCGGATTCGACCGTGGCTTGCGGCGCGGAAGGGCGCGCTTTGCCGGCCGCCGCCCGAAGACCTTCATCACGCTGCTCGGGCCGCTGACGCTGGAACGGGCCTACTACCATTGCGACGTCTGCCGTACGGGGGTGTGTCCGCGCGACCGGACCCTGGGTATGCACGCCACGTCGCTGTCGCCCGGCGTGCTGCGGCTGGTGGGGCTGGCGGCCTCCGACTCCAGCTTCGCCGCAGCCCAACCTGTTGTGGGAACTGGCCGCGGTGCGCGCGAGACCAAGCAGGTCGAGCGCTGCGCCGAAGCCCTGGGACGTGCGGTCGCCGCCGACGAACGCGCTGTGGCCGAAACCGTCCCCGCCCCGGCCGACGATGTACCTGGGGCTGGACGGCAGCGGCGTGCCGGTGCGCCCAACCGAGGTCGAAGGCCGCGGTGGCAAGCAGCCGGACGGTTCGGCCAAGACCCGCGAGGTCCGGCCACCGTGTGGACGGCCGAAGGGCGCGAGGCCGGCCCGTGCGCGACCGCGGGTCGCTCGCACGCCGCGGTCCGCGGCCAGCCGCGACACCGACCCACGCCGGCCGTCGCCCAACGTGTCCATCGCGAGCAAGCGGCGACACCGCGGACCGCCGGGTGCGGCGACCGCTGCGTGGATTTGGAACGTCGCCGCCGAGAGTTTCCCGGCGCCATCGAGATCGTTGACATCTACCACGCCAAGCAGCACCTGTGCGACGTCGCCAAAGCCATCTACGGCCCCGGGACCGACCTGGCCGACCGTTGGGCCAGGGACCGCCGTACCGAACTCGACGCCGGCCGACTGTGCGCCGTCGTCAGCACGCATCCATGTCGAGACCACGCCCGAGGCGCGAAAGTGCATCCACTATGTGTTCGGGAACCGACACCGCATGCGCTATCCGCAGTTCCGCGCCAAGGGCCTGTGTATCTCGTCGGGCGTCGTCGAGGCCGGATGCGAGCTCGGCGCACGGCTCAAGCGCGCCGGCACGCGCCCGCGGTCTCGCGTTTGCAGCCCTGGTGCTGGCGGCGGCACCCTCGCGCAGAATGAGCGGTTTGAACGTCGCCGCGGCCATCGGCGCGCTTCGCCGCCCGGGTTCGCGAGGCACCCGCAGTCCGCGGGGGAACCCGGGGTCGCACCGAGAGCGGCGAGACTGCGCACCGCTGCGCTCGAGTCGGCGGCTGTTGTAGAGTAGCGCCGTGCACGCGTCAACGCCTGGAGGACCAGGACAGCCGAAGCCTGGCGCCTTTCGTGCCGACGCCGAACGATGTCGTCACCCGGATGCTGACCCTGGCCGGCGTTACCGAGAACGACGTGGTGTACGACCTCGGATGCGGCGACGGGCGCATCGTCATCGCCGCGGCCCGGGACTTCGGAGCGCGCGGAGTCGGCATCGACATCGACCCGCAACGCATCGCCGAGGCGAACGCCAACGCCGAGCAGGCCGGCGTGCAGGATCTGGTCGAGTTCATCGAGCAGGACGCCATGCAGGTAGATGTATCGAACGCCACCGTCGTGACGCTCTATCTGCTCTCGTCGTCGAATGCACGGCTGAGACCGATTCTGACCCGGCAGTTGCGGCCCGGAGCCCGAATCGTGTCGCACGCGTTCAGCATGGGCGACTGGGATCCCGACGTAGTCGATCGTTTCGAGGACGCCCGCGGAAGCACGCGCACGCTGTATCTGTGGCGGCATGACGGCACCGTCAGGCCGTGATCCGGCAGCCGGAGTGGCGAAATTGGCAGACGCGCTGGACTCAAAATCCAGTGGGGTTCACTCCTCGTGTGGGTTCGAGTCCCACCTCCGGCACCAGCTTGCGTCCCGTACTCCGGACTCGCCAATCCACCAGGAGGGATACATCGTGACACGTTTTTCCATCGCCGCGGCGATCGCCCTGGCCCTCGCGCTGGCGCCCCTCGGGGCCCAGCAGACCGACAGGATCGACAACAGCGACGCACCCGAGATCCCGTTCATCTCGGTACCGAACTACCTGAAGTACTCGCCGGAGATGAACCTGGGCGAGATCCTCGCGGTCGCCGAGAACTCCAAGGGACACCTGCTGGTGCTCAACCATCCCGGAACGGCGACCAGCGGTCCCTTGTACGGCAACGCGACGACGCAGCTCTTCGAGTTCGACGACAATGGAAACTTCGTCCGGGAGCTCGGCCAGGGCGTGTACGGACTCGGCTACTCGCACTCGGCCCGTTACGACCGGCACGACAACCTGTGGATTGTCGACAAGGGCACCAACGCGGTCACCAAGTTCAATCCAGCCGGATACGTAACGATGAATCTCGGGCGGCGCCCCGAGGGCTACGAGCCGCACGAGCACATCGCGCCGGAAGACGCCCGGCACGTCGACGGATACTTCAACGGGCCGACCGACGTCGGTTGGGATCCCGACGACAACATCTACGTCAGCGACGGCTACGTCAACTCACGCGTCGCCAAGTTCGACAAGCACGGGAACTGGATCAAGTCGTGGGGCACTTACGGGACCGGGCCCGGCGAGATCAGGCTGCCGCACAACCTGGGTGTCGACCGGAACGGTCACGTGTACGTCGCCGACCGTACCAACCGCCGTATCCAGAAGTTCGACTCGGACGGCAACCTTCTGCAGATCATCTATCTGAACGTGCCGTACGACAAGACGCGGCAACCGGTTCTCGGAAACGTGAATCCGAATGCGCCGGACGAGACGGCCCCGTGGACGATCTGTATTTCCGGTGGAGACACGCAGTACCTGTTCGCTTCGGACGTGGAACCCGGACGCATCTACAAGATGACGCTGGACGGCAAGATCCTGGGCTGGCTGGGTGAATCGGGCAGGCAACTCGGACAGTTCAACTGGGTGCACGGCATCTCTTGCCGCACGGAAGAAATGCTGTACGTGGCCGACCTGAACAATTGGCGCGTTCAGAAACTGCTCCTCGATCCGCGGGGCAGCTCCACCGAGCAATAGACCGGAATCCGCTCGACAGGGGGAAGCGCAGCCGCTCACGCGGGCGCTCCCCCTGCACTCCGCCTACTGCGAGGCCTTTCCTTCGCGTCTCGACGCCCAGTACTTGCGCATCCGCTCGGAAATGGCCTGACGCTGCTCCTCGGTCATCGCGCGCTTCCGCTTCGGGGCAACCGCCGCCACCTTCCGCGCCTTCTTCCTTCCGCGCGCGGCGGGCGCGGGCGCATCCGCCAACTCTATCGCCTCGATGGCGCGCTGTATCGCGACAAGCTGCGTCTTGAGCGCCTTCTCTTCGTTCCTCAGCGCCTCCAGGATTCCGCTCTTCGACATTGTCACTAGCCCCCTTTGGACCGGACCCGCGACGACATCGCGCGGATCCCGTAACTCGCGATTCGCGCGACAGTCTACTACAAGTTTCATACCCATCGAGAACGCGCCGACCTACGCGCCGCCGTCGCACATCCGCATCTTGACCACAACCGGCGCATATGCCGAGTTGTCCGGGAGCTCCTACTCGCCGGAAGTCTCTCGCTGCGTCGCCACCGCCTGCCTCCGTCTGGCAAACGCCCGGAGGTCGGTTACCTGATCGAATTCGTCGACGATCTCGCGGCCGATGAGCTCCTCCAGTACATCTTCCAGAGTAACGACACCGGCAAATCCCCCGAACTCGTCGATCACCGCCAGTATGTGCTGCCGCTTGGCGAGAAACGTTCTGAGCGCCCGATCGAGCGGCGCCGCGGCAACCGCGAAATCGATGGGCCGCATCATGGTCTCCAGCTTCGTCTCGAAACGGTCCTCGGCGACCGCCTTCAGGATGTCCACCTTGTGCACTACGCCCACCAGTTCCTCGGGGTCCTTTGCGTAGACGGGTATTCGGCTGTACTTGTCGAGCTCGGTCATCGCCGCCGCTTCGCGAACCGTCAGCGACGCACCCAGAGTAAAGGCCACCGGACGCGGCGTCATGACCTCCGAGACGGTGCGCCGCTCGAGGTCGAGGACGTTCTGTATCACCCGGGCTTCGTGCGGCTGGAAATCACCCGACCGCAGACCGAGCCTGACCATCGTCAGCAACTCGTCGTCCGAGACACGGTCCTCCCGGGATTCGGAGCGAAAAACCCGGGTCGCCAACTGCGTCAGGGCAATGAGCGGGCCGAAGAGCGCCACGAGCCAGGCCAACGGTCGGGCAACGAACGGCGCCAGGCCCCGGGAGTAGACCACACCTACCGTCTTCGGCAAGACCTCGGAGAAGAGGAGGATGGCCAGGGTGAAGAGAACCGAGAACACCCAGATGCGGGCGGCGCCGAAAATACCCGCCGCAAGCGCGCCGGCCAGCGCCCCGCCGCCGGTGTTCGCAATGGTGTTCAGCGACAGCACGGCGGCAATCGGCCGGTCGACCCGCTTCCGCATCTGTCTCAGTATGCGGCCGGAAGGACGCTTCGCGCGGTCGAGATCCTCTATACGACTCGCCGGCACCGAATACAGAACCGCCTCGAACAGCGAGCAGGCCGCGGATGTTCCGATTACCAGTCCAACCACGACGAGCAACTCCAGCATGGTTGTCTCCGGGTTAGGATGGCGCGCCGACCCCATCCGGCGCGCGCCGGTGCATCAGCGGCCGAGACCGACGGCGAGCAGGGTGTCGCTGTTCCGGACGTAGAACCGCCCGTCGGCCAGCGCGGGATACGCGCGCACCGTGCCGCGGAGCAACTGCGCGCGGGCGACCGGCGCAAACGCATCCGGCGACGCTTCGGCGAGCAGCAGTTCGCCGGACTCGCGCATGACGATCAGGAGGTCGTCGGCCAGCAGGACGGTGCCGGCGCCGAATCGCGGGACGTCCCAGGCCACGTCGCCGGTCTCGAACGCCACGGCGCGCAGGCTCGGACCGAACTCCTGCCGGCCGTGGTAACCGTACAGATGGCCGTCGCGGTGCACGCTGGTCGCGTAGTGATTCGACATCGCGTCGTCCGCCGCCCACAGCTCCTCCAGCCCCGAATCGGTAACGCGAAACACTCCGGCGCCGGTGCCGTACTGCGCAGAGACGAAGACGAGGTCATCCACGACGAGCGGCGTCGCGGCGTTGACCGATGCACGTATCCGGGCCCGCCAGATGCGCCGGAAGCGCTCTCTCCCGTTGACCGGATCGAGGCTCACCAGGTTGTCGCGCGTGAAGAACAGTGCGTGTCGGACGCCCCCGAGGGTGGCCCCCACCGGCGACGAGTAGCTCGCCTCCTCGCCGGCCACGGTCCACAGCACGTCGCCCGAATCGGCGTCGAAGGCCACGATCCCGTCGTTCGGCCCGCCCACGTTGGCGATCACGCGGCCGTCCTCGACCAGCGGCGATCCGGCCGCCCCGAAGAACGCCTTGCGAAAACGGAATCGCTCACGCGCGTCGACGCTCCAGACGCCGACCCCGGTATCGAGATCGACGGCGTGCAACTGTCCCTGCGCACCGAACGTGTACACCCGACCGCCTGCCACGACCGGCGCCGAGCGCGGTCCTTCGTCGAATCCGAAGTCGTCACGGTAATTCGTCGGGTAGTCGTAGCGCCAGACTAACGAGCCCGTCTCGGCGTCCAGGGCCTCGAGGACCTCGCGGCCGCGTACCCGATGGAAGAGCAGCAAGCGGCCGCCGGAGACGACGGGACCCGCAAAGCCCTCGCCGACCGGACGGCGCCAGAGCTCGCGGGGCGCCCCACCCGGCCAGGTCCGAGCCAGCGGCGGCCCGAGGTAACGGCCGTCCCTTTCCGGTCCGAGAAAGTGCGGCCAGTCCTGCGCGCCGAGAGTCGATCCGGCGATGAACAGCAGGACCGCTCCGCAGCCCGCTCTCCATCCGGGTTTCGCCGCCGCGTCCCGCCTTGCACTGACACCCATCATCGCTCCCTCCCCGCCCGACAATCGTCGCCTGCGGCTCCGATTGCCGCCCAACCCGGCCTCCCGGGAGCCTGCGCCGTCTCTACGTCACAGACTCCCGGCCAGACGCATCGTCGTCTGCCGCTCGCCACTCTTTCGCCAGCGCCGCGTAGACCACGTGATCCACGAAATGGTCGTACAACCACTCCGCCTCACGCAGCATCCCTTCCTGCCGCAAGCCCAGCCGGACCGGGATCGCCCGGCTGCGATGGTTGCCCGACGCGCACCTGATCTCGACGCGGTTGAGTCGGGCCTTCTCGAAAGCCCTGGTGATCAACGCGCGGCACGCCGCGGTCGTCAATCCGCGACCCTGATAGGACTCGCCAATCCAGTACCCGATCGACGTGCTCCGGTTGCGCCAGTCGACGTGGTGATGACCGACCACGCCGGCTATACGGCCGTCGACCGTCAGGGCGAGTTGGGCTCCGTCGTTGCGCGCCGCTTGCGACTGCGCGGCGCGGATGAAGGTCCGCGTGTCATCGATCCCGCGCACGCTGTCCAGCCACGGCAGCCATTGTCGCAGGTAGTGACGGTTCGCGTCGGTGAGGGAATACAGCTCGTCGGCGTCCCGGAGGTCGAGCGGAACGAGCCGGCAGCGGTCCGTGACCGGGATCGTCAGCATATGGCCTCGGCGCCATCCCGCGCCGATTGGCGCCGATTATAGCTGCGCGAGCGAGGCGCCCGGTCCGGCGGATGCGCGCCGTCGTCGCGCGTATAATGCACTCTGCACCGCGACGATGTGACCCCGACGACGCAAGCGGAGGGACAGGCGGCACTCGTGTCCCGGCATTCGACGTATCTGGACGCGCTTCGCGCACGGGCGGCCGTGCTCCCGTTCTTCCGGCTCATCGGCCTGGAGGTCGTCGACATGCAGCCGGGGCGATCCGTGCTGACGATCCGGCACCGCACCAACCTCGCGCAACCCATCGGTATCCTGCACGGCGGTGTAACGGCTACCCTGGTGGATACTGGAATCGCCTACGCCGTGCTGGCAAGCAGCGAGATTCGCCCGCTGGTCGAGGCGGGCGGAACGGTTGTGGCGATCGACCTGCGGATCAAGTACTTCCGCCCGGTCGCCGCCGGAATGCTGACCTGCGTATCCAACGTGACGCGCATGGGCAAGCGGATCATCCACGGCGAGAGCATCGTGACGAACGAGCAGGACAAGGAAGTCGCCCGCGGCGACTCCATCTACGGAGCCGTGCAACGGGAAGAAACAGCGGGGCACGGCGCGTCCGCAAGCAACCTGTACGTGCTGCCGGAGGTTCCGGCGCACGCCGCCTCCGAGGAGAGGACATGAGGGTTCATCGCCTACTGACATTCGTCGTCGCACTGGTCCTGATCGGGCCCGCGGGCAGCGCGCCGACAGGCCACGCCCAGGCCCAGACCCCGACTGTCGCAATGATCCCGGTCGAAGGCGAGGGCGCACGCTACTGGCCGCGCTGGCGAGGCCCCTCCGGCCAGGGTCTTGTCGCCGACTCGGGATACCCGGACCGGTGGAGCGCTACCGACAACGTCGTCTGGCGCACGTCCGTACCGGGACGAGGAAACTCGTCGCCCGTCGTCTGGGACGACCATATCTTCCTGACGAGCGGACGCGACGGCGGACGCCGCCTGTTCGTTCTCGCCTACCGGCGCAGCGACGGTGCGCTGCTGTGGGAGACCGAGGTTGCCCCCGGCCCGCGCGAGGCCGTCCACCAGAAGAACGGACCGGCCTCGGCCACCCCGACTACCGACGGCGAGCGCGTCTACGTGTCGCTCGGCAGCCGGGGACTGGCGGCTCTCGACTTCGACGGCGCCGTCCTCTGGCACACCGAGGTGGGACGCATCGACAACTACCACGGTCCGGCGGGATCGCCGTTGCTCTACCGGGACAAGCTCATCATCTACCAGGACCAGCGGGGCAACGGCTTCGTGGCGGCCTACGACACGGCCACCGGCGAGCAGATCTGGCGGACATCCCGCGTCCAGAGCGTCGGCTGGGGCACGCCGGTGGCGATCCGGGTCGGCGACCACGACGAGCTGGTGGTCAGCAGCTCCCGCACGGTCAACGCCTACGACCCGCAGACCGGTCGGGAGCTGTGGCGCTGCAACGGCAACAACTTCGAGGTCATCCCGACGCCGGTCGTCCAGGCGGGGCTCGTCTTCTGCACCTCGGGCCGCGCCGGACCGACGCTGGCGATCCGGCCTGGCGGACGGGGCGACGTCACGGACACGCACGTCGCGTGGTCGACCTCGCGGGGCTCGCCGTTCGTACCGTCGCCGCTCGCGGCCGACGGCTACCTCTACACCATCAACGACATGGTGAGCATCGTCACCTGCTTCAGGGCCGCCACCGGCGAGGTCATGTGGCAGGCACGCCTCGGCCGCGCTGTCCGGGAGGGGTTCTCGACCTCGCCGGTGCTGGTGGACGGAAAGGTGTTCTTCACCAACGACGACGGCATCACGTTCGTCCTCCGGGCGGGGCCGGAGTTCGAGCTGCTCCACACGAACGACATCGGCGCCCGGACCCTGGCATCGCCGGCGCTGGTGGACGGGATGTGGTACATCCGGACGGAGGACGAGCTGCTGGCCATCGGCAACCCGTCCTGAGGAAGCACAACGCGGGTGCGGCCCCGCGACCGCGGCGGCGAGTCCGCCGGCCACGGGTCCGCCGCTTCATCCCGGTCGGTGGCTGGAACGGCTGTCAGAAGCGGAACAGGCGGTTGAACTTCACGACGAACGCGCGGTTCTCGAGGCCTGCGAACCTTGGGGTCAGCGTGTCGCGCTCGTCGGTGTAGACGACGAAGAGCTCACTGCCCGGCTGGTACTCCCAGCGCAGGCGGATGTTGGTGCCCAGCGAATCGGCGCCCGAGTTGTACTGCAGAAGTGCGGCGACGAACATGCGGGGCGTGAGCGTGTAGGTGGCGCGCGCGGCGAGGAGCTCGGTCGTGAAAGCGCCCTGCGGCAGCTCGATCCAGTTGAAGGACAGCGACGGCTCCACCGACAACTGCGGAGAAAGGTTGACGCGACCGCGGAAGTAGCCGACGCTGGTCCACTCGCCCCCGAAGAACTGGCCCCGGTCGAAGGTCAGACCGCCGGACACGCCGCGCTGCTGCCCCAGGGCATAGACGACCCTGGCATTGGTGAACGAGTAACCACCGATTGGAATCGTGACGTCCTTGTGGATGTCGAACGGCTCCTTGAGGAACTCGTAGTTGTCGGTCGCGCCGGCGAAGAAGCGGTCGCCGTTCTCGAACTCGATCCCGAAGATCCCCTGCTGCTGGCGTGTCTCCAGCAGGCCCGCCCCGTCGGCGATGTAGTCGAGACTGCCCTCGAACAGGAACTTGCGCACGGCGGCGATGGAGCGCGGGCGCGGGCTGAAGCGGAACGATCCGAACGAGCGGCGGAAGTCGTCCCGGCGCAGGAAGCCGACCTCCGGATTGAAGTTGGCGCCGACGCCCAGGCGATCGAGCACGAATCCCCAACGGTCGCCGCTGTATTCGAGCTGCGTCTGGTAGCTGGCGTCGTCGCCCTGCCGCCCGGGCGTCCGGGTCCGGGCCAGGTAGGTGTTGACGTTGAGGTTGTCGTAGAACGAGAACACGCCGTCGACGCCGTAGGTATAGCTGGCGCCCGGCGCATCTACCGCAACCGAGCGCCCCGTGAACAGGGCGCCGACGGCGCTCCGGCGCAACACGTCGCGCTTCAGGCGGGCCACCGCGAAGTTCGTCGGCGCCGTCCCCGACACCGATTCGTCGCCCGTCTGCACGTCGAGCAGACCGATGCTGTAGGGCCCGACCTTGCCCGTGAGCCGGCCGCCGCCCTGAATCGGCACCGTGCGCCCCTCGTTCAGCCCGATGCGCCGGCTGAAGAAGAGGACCGGCGCGGCGCCGCCGAAGCGTTCGCCCCTGAAGTAGTAGGCGGTCGGGCCGCCGCGGAACCCGCCGCCGAAGTCGAAGATCCCCTGCCCCTCCAGAAAGAACTCGCGCTTCTCCGGAAAGAACAGGCTGAAGCGGGTCAGGTTGACCTGCTGCTCGTCCACCTCCACCTGCGCGAAGTCGGTGTTGTAGGTGAGGTCGGCGGTCAGCCCCTGCGTCACCCCGTACTTGACGTCGACCCCGAAGTCGCCGCCGGGCTGATTGGAGAGCCGCGGCGTGGCGTTCAGGTCCGTGCTCACGTCGGAGATGGCGTAGGGCTTGACCTCGAGCCGCGTGCCCGACTCGGGCACCTCGACGCCCACCAGCGTGGGCGCGGACGAGAACCGGAACATGCCCTGGAACGCGAGCGCGGCCGGGATCGGCGTCAGGAAGGACGTTTCGTTGGTGGAAGCGACGTTGCGCTGGAAGTTGATGCCCCAGATCTGAGAGGGGCCGGTCCGGTAGCGGAGCGACTTGAAGGGAATCGCCATCTCCAGCGTCCAGCCCTGCTCGAAGCGGCCGGCCCGCACGTCCCACACCGCGTTCCAGTCGAGGTTGGGGGTCCGCTCGTTCGTAATCGTGGCGTCGAACAGCGCGCCGAGCGCGTTGGTGATGAAGTTGAAGCCGTTCCGGCGATCGTAGTACGTGTCGAGCACCACCGAGAAGGTCTCGTTCCCGAACATGTTGTAGCTGTCGCGCTTCATCTCGTTGGCGATGATGCGCTCGGGGTCGGTGCTCCAGCAGCGCGCGGCGACGTAGAACGTATCGCGGTCGAACATCACCCAGACCTCGGTCTGATCCCGGGCCGGCGCTCCTTCGTCCGGCTCCTGCTGGATGAAGTCGGTGACGGGCGGCACGGTGAAATAGACGCGCTCGTCGAGCTGTCCGTCGAGCTGCAACGGAGCGTCGAGACGAATCGCGCGCAGCGTGGCGCGGCCCTCCACGTCGCGATTGATGACCTCCGGTGCGATCGGCGGCGGCGGACCGTGGATGATCGTCGGCGGCATTACGAATCCGGCGCTTCCCGTGGAACCGGCGGACACGGTGGGCGCGGCCGTTGCGACGGCCGGCGATTCCCTGTCCGCGACGCTCCCCGCCGCCGCACCCGCAACAGGGTTCGTCAGCGGACCAGGGGTGCGAATCGGATGGCTCTCGACCTCGGCCCGGCCGGCCGGCGCGGGCGTTGCCGGCGGCGCGAGCAGCCCGGCGGCGCGGGCCAGACGGGCGATCAGCTCGTCCTGGAGCGCGAACAGATCGGACATCGTCCCGTCCAGCGTCGCGGCATGCGCCACGCGCCCGGTCCCCGCGTCGAGCAGCTCGGCCGTGAGCCGTATCCGGTCGGCGAGCCGCTGGTAGCCGCCGCGCACCAGCCAGGCTCGCGACGAGTGGGCGGCGCGGGGGGCGAGGTCGGCATCGAGGGTCGCGGCGATGCCCCTGCCGATCCAGTCGTCGGCCGGGTCGCCGCTGATGTTGCGGAACGCGGCGACGCGGATGCCGGAAGTGTCGGGCGACACGAATACCGGCGCTCGCCGGGGCATGTCCTCGCCGCCGCCCTCCTGCGCCGCCAGGTCCGTCCCGCACACGACGGCGCACACCACCAGCCAACCGGCAACCGAACGGCACGGTACGGAGAGCGGGGTCATGCGTGCGGGCAAACGGTGTAGTTTACCCTTGATGCACCCTTCCAGCGATCTCTGCGCATGGCCGGCGACCGATCTCGCCCGCGCGATTGCCGCCCGCGATCTCTCCGCGGTCGAGGTGATGGAAGCCCACCTCGCCCGCATCGACGCGGTCAATCCGACCGTCAACGCCATCGTCACGCTTCTGCCTGACGAGGCCCGTCTCGGGGCGCAGGCAGCCGACGCCGCCGTGGCGCGCGGCGAAGCGCTCGGTCCGCTCCACGGGCTGCCGGTGGCCCACAAGGACCTCACCTGGACCAAGGGCATCCGGACCACGTTCGGGTGCCGGGCGTTCGAGGACTTCGTGCCCGACGAGGACGCGCTCATCGTCGAGCGGCTGCGGGCCGCCGGTGCCGTCACCATCGGCAAGACCAACACGCCGGAGCTCGGCGCCGGGTCGCAGACGTTCAATGTGGTGTTCGGCGCCACGCGCAACCCGTACGACACGACGAAGACGTGCGGCGGAAGCAGCGGCGGCGCCGCGGTGGCGCTCGCCACCGGCATGCTCCCGATCGCCGACGGCAGCGATCTTGGCGGATCCCTGCGCAACCCGGCTGGTTACTGCAACGTGGTCGGCTTCCGTCCGTCGCCGGGCCGGGTGCCGATCTGGCCGAGCCAGACCGCCTGGTTCCCGATGGGCGTGCAGGGACCCATGGCGCGCAACGTGACCGACCTCGCCCTGATGCTGAGCGCCATCGCCGGCCCCGATCCGAGGGCGCCGATCTCCCTCTCCGAGCCGGGCACAATCTTCCACCCCCCGCTGAATCGCGATGTCGACGGCGTGCGTGTCGCCTGGAGCCGGGATCTCGGGGGACTGCCCGTCGATCCGCGCGTGACGGCGGCCATCGAGGCCGAACGCGGAACGTTCGAGCGCCTCGGCTGCACCGTCGGGGACGCCGAGCCGGACATGAGCGGCGTGGCCGAGGTGTTCCGCGTGTGGCGGGCGTGGTACTTCGAGGCCTGCTACGGGACGCTGCTCGACCAGCACCGCGACCTCTTGAAGGACACCGTGATCTGGAACATCGAGGAAGGACGGCGGCTCAGCGGCCCGCGCATCGGGGACGCGGCGCGGGCCTGGAGCGCGGTGCTCGACCGGGTGCGCCAATTCTTCGAGCACTACGACTTCCTGGTGCTCCCGGTCAGCCAGGTGCCGCCGTTCGACGTCGACCAGCCCTATGTCACCGAGATCGACGGCGTGAAGATGGAGACGTACCTCGACTGGATGAGCTCTTGCGCGCACATCTCGGTGCTCGGCCTCCCGTCGATCTCCGTTCCCTGCGGCTTCACGGACGACGGCCTGCCGGTGGGCATGCAGATCGTCGGCCGCCAGCACGACGACCTCGGGGTGCTGCGGCTCGCCTACGCCTTCGAGCAGGTCAACGCGGCAGGCCTGCGGCGACCGCCGATCGAGGACCTCGCCAGGAGCGAAAGTGCGTGAGCGCTTTCTCCGACCGGCAGTTCGATCGCCTGCTTCATTCTCTCTTCGCGTGCGTCCTGTTCCTGACCGTGCTGTCCCTGTGGCGCCTCTGGCACGCGGGCTCCTGCGCCGCCCTCGTCCTGCCGGGTCTGATCTGGTGCGCGATCTCCTACGGGCTGCTGCAGCACCGGCTGCAACGCAAACGGTTCTTCCTGGAGTTCTATCTCGACGAGTCGTCCGGAATCCGCAAATTGTTCCGGCGGGCATGGCTCGCCGTGACATGGAGTCTCGCCGCGGCCGCGACGCTGGCGGCGTTCCTGGCCGTCTTCGCCGCGCTGTCGCGCCCCTCCGACTGGTACTTCCTTTGCGCCGCCGCCGTCGCCTTCCCGCTGTTCTTCGTCACCGCCCTCCGCTGGCCGGGCAGTCATCTTCGACGTGAAACAAGCGGCGGAGTGCCGGGAAAGTCGTACCGGGGCCCGTCGCTCCGGGAGGTTCTCGCGGTGCGAATCGCGGGCTGGCTGGCGGTGGTGGGGATATTGGGTGCATATCTCTACTTCAGCTACTACTACCTTGCGGTGCCCGGAGACGCCATCTATCCCGGTTCGCTGGAACGCACCCTGCAGGCCTTTGCTACGCGCGCCGGCTCCGGATGCCCCGTCGTGAACGACACGCTGCTGGTCGCCACCCGGGTCGAAGGGCTGTCCTGGTACGTCGTGACCACCATGACGACCGCGCCCTGGATGCAGGACGGGGTACGCCCGCTCGTATGGATCGGCTTCCTCTTCAACTCGGCGATGGTGTTCGGCGGCTTCGTCCGCGGCCTCGAAGGCGCCGTGCTGCTCGCCGGCCGCGCGGCGGCGCGGTTTCGCAGGGAATAGGCATGCCAACGCGCAATCCGGAGGACGACGCCGTGCGCGACCGCGTGTCACACCGGATGCCCATGCACTGGATGAAGCGGACCGTCCTTGCGCTGGCGTCCGTCGCGCTCCTGGCCTTCGTGCTCGCCGCCACGGCATTCGATCTGTTGGGGCAATTGGACGACCGGTCGCCGGTTCCCCCGTCACCTCCGGCGCCTCCCTGCGAGTGGCTGTCGGACTTCGAGCTGCAGCAACTCGCGGAGCGGTGGTGGGCGACGGTGGAAGCAGGCCTGCGCAGCGGGCCGCTCCCGGAGACCGAGCAGGCGATCGAATTGCGCGTGGAAGAAGCCTTCGCACCGGTCTACGAGCAAGTTCCCGAGTTCCTCGACTGGCACTATTCCGTGGCCGGTCAGTACACGCAATTGGCCGTCGTAGTCGTCACGCTGCTGGAGGAATGGGGCTTCCCCAAAGCGCTCGAGCGCCTCGTGCGATCGGAGCCGATGACCGTGCTCGTCGATTGGCTGCGGGCGTGGGAGCCGACGCGGGCGGCTATCGAGCGCCTGGTTGGACTCGATCTCCCGGCGGCGGCCCGTGAACAGCTCGATCGCTTCCAGGGACAGGTGGACGCGCGACTCTTCGGCGATCTGTCCGGCCGCGCGCGGCTGGCGTCCGACGAGGTCGAGAGGGTGATGCGGGCCGAGATGCGCAACCTGGTCGTCCGGCGGCTACGGAACGAGATGGACCTGTTGCCCGTGGCTGCGAGCGTACGGACTTATGGACCCTGCGCCGACATCGAGACGACTCGGATCCGGCTGGCCTATGAGCGCATGCTGGAGGCGGCAGTTCCGGAGACCGTCCAGCGGTTCACGGCCTCAGCCGCACCGACCGGCATCTTCGCCGTCGCCGCCGGCGTCCGCAGTGCCGCCGCGGCCAGAGCGATCGTGAAGGGCCTGTCCGGGAGGCTGACCAGGAGACTACTGCCTCGGCTCGGCCGCCTGATTGGCGTCGGCGTCGGTGCAGGTGCCTGGTTTCTCCTCGACTTGCTCGTCCTGTATGCCGACGAGTACTTCACGCGGGAACAGTTCCGGGAGGAGCTGACCGTGCTGGTCGACGAACAAAAGGCCGGGCTGAGGGCGGATCTGCTGGCGCGGGCGGAGGACGTCCGGATGACGGCGCTCGGACCGGTCACCCCCGCCGCGCTGGAGGGGAGCGACTGACGGCAACGGCGACGCGCACTTCACTGCGGTTGCCCGCGATCGCGTTCATCCTGCCGGCCACGCAGGTACGCGACGTCGGCCGCAACCGTGGAGACCTCCGTCTTCAGCGTATCGATCCGCTCGCCAAGACCGTCGATCCGCGGCCCCAGGCCGTCGATCCGGCGTCCGAGCTCCGCGTGTGCGTTCTCGTTGCGCGTCTCGTAGTGCGCCTGGATGCGCCAGACTCCGATCAACACGCCCGCACCGGTCAACATCGTCCCAATCAGTTCCGGCGTCATCGAACCTCGCCCTGGCGGTCCGTGGTGAAACGCCGCGTGGCACCGAGAGCGGCGAGGCGCCCGCGTGGCAAGATTCCGGTCCCCACCCTCATCCGATTATATGTCAGGAACGTACACTCTCCGGTCCGGGAAGGGTAGAATGCAGGTCGATGTACACGTGACCGTCCACGTCCACGGGAGGCTCCGATGTCAGCTCCGAGCAGTCGATTCCTGGCGATTCTCACAGCCGTCACCCTGGCCGCCGCCGGCTTGATTCTCGACGGAGACACCATCTCCGCGTGGCAGGCTACGGGCCTCGACAACGACGACATCGGGGGCGTCGTTACCAGCCCGAACGGCCCGGAGGCGGGGGTATGGGTCATCGCGGAGACCGACGACTTCGCGACCCGGCTGCGCAAGATCGTCGTGACGGATGACGAGGGACGGTACGTCCTGCCGGACCTCCCCGACGCGGACTACGAGATCTGGGTGCGCGGCTACGGGCTCGCCGATTCGCCGAAGGTATCCGGCCGTCCGGGGCAAGCACTCGATCTGACCGCCGTGATCGCCGCCGATCCGCAGCAGGCGGCCGCTGTCTACCCGGCCAACTACTGGTACTCGCTGATGCAGGTGCCCGACCCTTCGGAGTTCCCGGGCACGGGCGCGGACGGCAACGGCATCCCGCCGACCGTGCGGACCCAGGCCCACTGGGTCGACCTGCTCAAGCAGGGCTGCCAGCTCTGCCACCAGCTCGGCAACCTGCCGACGCGCGAGATCCCGAACGCGGCGGACTTCGACTCGACCGAAGCAGCCTGGGCCCACCGGATCGTCACGGGCCAACGGGCATCCAACATGGCCGCCACCATCAACCGCTTCGGTCGCCAGCGCGCGATTGCCTCCTACGCGGAGTGGACCGACCGGATCATGGCGGGCGAGGTGCCTTCGCAGCCGGAGCGGCCGCGGGGCCGGGAGCGCGACGTCGTGCTGACCATGTGGGAATGGGGCGGAGAGACCGGCTACATCCACGACGAGATCGCCAGCGACAAGCGCGATCCCCGGGTCAACGCCGGCGGTCCGGTCTACGGCGTCGAGTTCGCCGGCGACAAGCTGGTGTGGGTGGATCCGAACAGCAGCGAGGCGCACGAGGTCTCCCTGCCGGTGCGCGACGCGCCCGGCGAGGGCGACTACCGGTCGTACATCGCCCAGGAGATGCCGAACCCGTCCTTCTACTACGGCGACGAGCTGATCTGGAACAACCCGGGCAACCCCCACAACCCGATGATGGACGCCGAGGGGCGCGTCTGGATGACCCACCAGATCCGCGGACCCGGCAACCCCGACTGGTGCCGCGAGGGATCGGACAACCCGTTCGCGCAGTACTACCCCATCGAGCGGGCCGCGCGGCACGTCGCCTACTACGATCCGGCGACCGAGCACGTGGAGCTCATCGACACCTGCTTCAACACGCACCACCTGCAGTTCGGCTTCGACGCCGACGACACGCTGTACCTGAGCTCGGTGAGCGACGTGATCGGCTGGGTCAACACGAAGGCCTACGCCGAGACCGGCGACGAGCAGGGGTCGCAGGGCTGGTGCCCGACCATCGTCGATACGACCGGCGACGGGCGTATCGGTGAATGGACGGGCCTGCGCGAAGAGCCGGACCCGGCGAAGGATCGCCAGTTGGGCCGCGGCTGGTACGGCATCGTTCCCGATCCGACCGAGGACAACGTCGTCTGGGCCGCCTCCGCCGGGGTCCCCGGCCAGATCGTGCGGCTGTCGATCGGCGACGACCCGCCCGAGACCTGTATCTCCGAGTACTACCAGCCGCCGTTCGAGAACGCGGACGCGCCGATCCAGGGCTACTCGCCGCGCGGCATCGACATCGACCGCAACGGCGTCGTCTGGACCGCGCTGTCGGGCAGCGGCCACGTGGCGAAGTTCGACCGCAGCCGGTGTGCGGTGCTGAACGGACCGACCGCCACCGGCCAGCACTGCCCCGAGGGATGGACGCTCTACGCCACCCCGGGACCGCAGATGCAGGGGGTGGACGCGCACGGCAGCGCCGACTTCCACTATTACAACTGGGTCGACCAGTTCAACACGCTCGGCCTGGGCGCGAACGTGCCCATCGCCACCGGCTCGACCTCCGACTCGCTGCTCGCCTTCCTCCCGGAGGAGGAGGAGTTCGTGATCATGCGCGTCCCCTATCCGCTCGGGTTCTACTCGCGCGGCCTGGACGGGCGCATCGACGATCCGGACGCCGGCTGGAAGGGACGCGCGGTGTGGGCCGACTACGGCACGAACGCCGTCTGGCACATCGAGGGCGGCAAGGGGACGCAGGGCAACCTGGTGAAGTTCCAGGTGCGCCCGCACCCGTTGGCGCACTAGCTCGACCCTGATTGGAGACTCGGCTGCCGGTCCCAATGACGATTATCGACGTTCCATCCATCAGGGCGCGGAGCGAGGTGATGCCGCCGAAAGCGACGCCGCGGGTTGCGGCACGTGAGCGCGGGAGTCCGCGGTTGTCGACCGATAGGTTCGGTTCCGCCGCGGACGTCGAGCGCTTCTTCGCCGCCTGCGATGCGCGGGAAGGCCCCGGTGTCGAACCCGACTGGGAAGAGCACCTCGCGGTGATCAACGAATCCCGCAGCCGCGGCCTCCCGACGCCGTCGAAGCGCGTCGGCACGCCGGAGTCTCGGCATGGGCGATGAAACGGTCGGCAGCCTGGATCGCATACACGTCGACGCCGGTATCTGCGGAGGACGCCCGCATATCCGGGGGACTCGGGTGCGCGTGTCCGACATCCTCGACATGCTGGCCAGCGGAGTCCGGGAGCCCGACATTCTCGCCGACTATCCTTACCTGAGCGAAGCAGATCTCCGTGCGGCTCTCGCCTTCGGGGCGGCCGCCAGCGCCCACCGCATCGTATTCGCCGGGTGACGTGCGATTCCTGCTCGACGCGCAGTTGCCTCCAACTCGGGCCAGTCCGGCCTGAAGCCCGTGGGACGGGCAGCCGCAGTCCGGCAGTGGCCGCCGAGTCACGACTCGTCATCCTGCCGGCGAAGGACGCTATTGGCGAGCGCCGCGTCGAACGCCTCCCTTTCCTTTCCGAGCCAACGCTCGCCTCCCCCGACCGCGACGAACATGCCTCTTCCGATACCACGCAGGTCGCGGATCGCGTTGCGCACCGGCTGGCGACGACCGGTCTCCGAACGTTGATCGACACCCACGACGCAGCCTCCTTGACCCTGCTACTCCTGAACCAGGTGCCGCCCGCGCAGCGGCCGGCCGGGCTGGGCGCCCTCCACCAGCGCGCCGTCGCGGACGACGAAGGTGCCGGCGACCAGGACGTGCTCGATGCCGGCGGAGTACTGGTCCGGGGCGTCGTAGGTGGCGCGATCGATGATCCGCTCCGGGTCGAAGATCGTCAGGTCGGCGTCGCTGCCCACCTGCACGCGCCCCTTGCGGGCCATCTCCGGCACGATGGCTTCGAGCCGCCGGGCCGGCAGCAGGGTCATCTTGCGCAGCGCGTCCATCAGCGACAGGGCGCCGCGGTCGCGAACGTAGTGGCCGAGGATGCGGGCGAAGGTTCCCGCGCCGCGCGGGTGCGCACGGCCCTGGCTGAAGGGGATGCCGTCGCTGGCCGCGATGACGTCGGGCTGGCCGACGATCCACTCGTTGATCGCTTCCGAGCGGCCGTGCATGATGACCCAGCCGCCTTGGCTCCGGTAGCGCTCGAACGTCTCGGGAGTCAGCCGCTCGCCGGTTTCGACCCACTGCAGGCGCCGGTAGGCCTGACGCGGGCGGTCGACCCACCCGTCGAACAGGGGCGACTCGATCAGCGAGGCGCTCGCGGTGTAGGGATAGGCCTCGGTGGTGACGTCCATCCCCCGCTCGCGCGCCCCACGGATCATGGCGAGCGCCTCCTCCGCCAGCGCGCCCGCCGTGCTGTTCATGTGCACGACGTGGAGCGCGGCACCGGTGACCGCGGCGTTCGCGATCACCTCCTGGAACGGCGCCAGCGCGCCGCCGCGCCGGAACTCCCCCGACGAGCGCAGGTGAATGAACGTCGGCACCTCGTGCTCGGCCGCGACCTCGAACATCCGCAGCAGCTCGCGGTGGCTCACCCCCGGGGTATAGCTCAAGCCGAAACCGAGCCCGATGCCGCCGTCGCGCAGGCCGCGCTCCATGAGCTGCCGCAGCCGGACCAGCTCCTCCTCGCTCGCGGCGCGGTAGAGCGTGTCGTCGCCGCTCTCGCCGAGCGAGAACGTGCCGTCCGCGTTGCCGCGGGCGAAGACGCTGCCCATGGCGCGGATTCGCGCCGCCTGGTGGCTCACCGACACGCCGTAGTTGATGAGCGACGCTCCGCCCCGGCGCCGGTACCAACGGTCGACGGGAAACGCCCCGATCTCGAGCTCCAGCGCCGTCGTCACGCCGTCCATCGCCTGGTACCGGTTGCTCGTCGGATCCTGGCCGTGCGCATGCAGGTCGATGAACCCGGGTGCGACCACCAGACCCGCCGCATCCACGGTCGCGGCGCCGGTAAGGGGAGACTCGGACACGGCCGCTACGGCGCCGGCGCGGATACCGACGTGCCGCACCGCATCCAGCCCGGTCTCGGGGTCCACGACCCGGCCCCCCGCAATGACCAGATCGAGTGCCTGCACCGCCTCGGCGACCGGCTCCATCGGCGGTGACTCGCCCGAACATCCCCACGACGTGCATGCGACGGCAAGCGTTGCGACAACGGTTCGGACCCATCTGCCCCGCGCCGACGCCTTCTCGTGTCGCGGATGACGCCGGCTCCGGACGGACGGGCAGGTGGGTCGGACCCGACCGCCATGCCGTGTTGCCTTCTCGTAGCCGACCGTCCGACGTGACGCAACCCGTCGAGGATTGATTTCCATCACCACAACCCCAGCACCTTCCACCACGCGATTCCCACCGCCAGCCAGATGACCAGGTTCACCACGGAGGCGAAGAACCCCGCGCGCCACCAGTCGCGCAGGCTGACGTAGCCCTCGATGAAGATGACCGGCGAGGTCGTGGTGCCGTAGTGGGTCAGGCAGGCCTGCAGGTTGTTGAGGAAGAGCAGGCTGTAGACCACGATCCCGGCCGGCGCGCCGACTCCGACGAGCAGCGTGACGAACGGTCCGTAGAGCGCCAGCGCGTGCACCGTGGTGCTGGCGAAGAAGTAGTGCGTGTAGAAGTAGATGACCAGCGCGACGACCAGCACGGCGATCCAGGGCACGCCGGTGAACCAGCCGCCAACCCAGCCGGTGAAGGCCACCGTCACCCCGGTCTCGTTCAGCAGGCCGCCCAGGGTCAGCAGGCCGCCGTACCAGACGAAGACGTCCCACGCCGAGCGTTCGCCGAGTGCGGCCTCCCAGGTCAGGGTGCCGGTGACGAAGAGCACGCCGAGCCCGATGAACGCGACCAGCCCCGGCGACAGCCAGTCGACGTACGACGAGAGCACCCAGAATCCGATGAGGAAAACGAACACCCCCAGCACGATCGCCTCGGCGCCCCTGATCGGGCCGAGCCCATCCAGCTCGCGCTGGGCGAAGTCGCGCGCCGCCGGCGTGTGCCGGATGTCCGGCGGCACGACGCGCAGCATCAGCAGCGGCACCGCCAGGCTCGACACGATGCCCGGCGCCAACCCGGCGATGAACCAGCTCGCCCAGGTGACCTCGATCCCCCCGAACTCGCGCGCTAGGTCGCCGAGCAGCAGGTTCGCGGCGCTGCTGTAGAAGAACATCGCCGAGGCGATGGTGCTCGTCTGGTACATGCACGTCATCAGGAACGTGCCGAGCCGCCGGGAGGTCGGCCCCGGCTCCGACTCGTAGAGCGTGCTGATGCTGCGGGCGATGGGAAAGACAATGCTGGCCGACCGCGCCGTGATGGACGGGACGCCGGTGGCGAGAGTCAGGTCCGTCAGGTGCAGCGCGTAGCCGAGGCCGAGTGACGTCCGGCCGATGGCGCGCACGAACCAGAGCGCGATGCGGCGGGCGAGGCCGCATTCGCGCAGCGCGCGCGACATCATCATCGCGGCCAGCACCATCCAGACGGTTGCGGCGGAATAGCCCTGCAGCGCCCGCCCCATCGGCACGCCGCCGACGATGATCACCGCCGTGATGCCCAGCAGCACCACCTGCGAGCCGGGCAGCGGCTGCAGCATCAGCCCGGCGATGACGGCGAAGAAGACGCCGGTGATGCGCCAGCCGGCGGCCTCCACGCCTTCCGGGGCCGGCAGCACGTGCGCGACGAGCACGTAGATGCCGAGCAGGGCGAGCAGGCGAGCCGGCTTGCCAGCCATGACCGGCCTAGTTGACCCGCTCGAGGACCGCGGCCAGTCCCTGGCCGACGCCGATGCAGAGCGTGACCAGGGCGTAGCGGCCCTCGCTGCGCTGCAACTGCCGGACGGCGGTCAGCGTCAGGCGGGCGCCCGATGCGCCCAACGGATGCCCGATGGCGATGGCGCCGCCGTTCGGATTCACGCGGCTGTCGCCCGGGTCGATCCCCAACGCCTTCAGGCAGCCGAGCACCTGGGTGGCGAACGCCTCGTTGATCTCGATGACGTCCAGGTCGGCCAGCGTCAGCCCGGCCCGCGCCAGGGCCTTGCGCGAGGCAGGCACGGGTCCCAGCCCCATGACCCGGGGCTCGACGCCGGCGGCCGCGGCCGAAACGATGCGCGCCAGCGGGGCGGCGCCGACCTCATCGCCGACCGTTCGCGATCCGACGATGAGTGCCGCCGCTCCGTCGTTGATGCCGGACGCGTTGCCGGCCGTGACCACGCCGTCGTCCGCCAGGGGACGCAGCGAGGCGAGCTTCTCCAGGCTCGTTCCGGGCCGCGGGTGCTCGTCGTCGGCCACCTCGCTCGTCTGCCCGCGCTTAGGGCCCGGCACGGCGACCGGGTGCAGCTCCCCGGAGTAGAAGCACTCCGACTTCGCCTGCGCATAGCGCGCCTGCGACCGGGCGGCGAAGCGGTCGCTCTCCTCGCGCCCGATGCCGAGGTCTTTCGCCACCTCCTCGGCCGTCTCGTACATGGCGTGATCGCCGAACGCGGCGGTGGCCCGCCGGTTCGGAAAGCGAGAACCGAGCGTGGTATCGAACGTCGTGAGCTGGCGGCCGTAGGCGCGTTCCGCCTTCGCCATGACGAACGGCGCCCGGCTCATGCTCTCCACGCCGCCGGCCACGAACAGGTCGCCCTGCCCGCAAGCCACTGCCCGCGAGGCGTCGACCACCGCGGCCAAACCGCTCGCGCAGAGCCGGTTGACGGTCATGCCGGCCACCTCGACCGGCAGACCGCCCAGCAGCCCGGCGCGCCGCGCGACGTTGCGGCAGTCCTCCCCCGCCTGGTTCGTGCAACCGGCGATCACGTCCTCGAACCGGTCCGCCGGGAACGGGCTGCGCTCCACGAGCGCACCCACAAGGTCGCCGAGGAGATCGTCGGGACGAACCGGCGCGAGCGCGCCGGCGTGGCGGCCGAACGGCGTCCGCAGGCCGTCGTAGATGAAGGCGTCGATCATCGGGCCATTATAGGGCCGGGCGTCACGGCAGCTTCGCGGTCTGATTCACGGCTGCGCGCCGTCCTTGCTCTTCGCCTCCGCTCGCATTACATTTCGTATATTTTGCAGTAAAGGTAAGGAACAGGATGGAGACCGCGAAGATCACGGCCAAGGGTCAGATCACGATACCCAAGAAGGTCAGGACGGGGATGGCCCTGGATGTCGGAGATCGCGTGGCGTTCGAGTTCGACGACGACGGCGGAGTGCGCATCGTTCCCGTAAGGCACCCCTTGAAGCCCTTGCGAGGATTCCTCTCGGAATTCACCACCGGCCCGAAAGTGGACGACGAACGGATCCGTGAAGCGCTCCGCCAGCGGGCCGCGAAGAAGCACGGACGGCCATGATCGCCTTCGACACGAACGTCCTGCTGCGGCTGCTGCTCAACGAAGATCCCGATCAGGCAAGACAGGCGCAGAATCTGATCGACCGCGCCGTGGCCGCTTCGGACAGGGTGCTGCTGCCGGACATCGTGCTCTGCGAGCTGGAATGGGTGCTCGAATCGGTCTACGCCTTCCCCCGGGCCAGAATCGCGACGACCGTGCGACGGCTGCTGGACGCGGAGGAATTCGCGTTCGTGAACCGGGCGGCGGTCGGTCGGGCGCTTGAGCACTACACCCGGGGCAGGGCTGACTTCTCGGACTACCTGCTCGGCGAGTCCGCCAGGCTGGCGGGAGCATCTACCACCTATACGTTCGATCGCGTCCTGAGTCGGAGCGCCGGGTTCAACCGGCCGCGGTAGTGCCCCGAAGCATCTCAGCGCCGGCGCATCACGACGATGCGGTTCGAGTTGGTCCCCGCCCGGTTGTTGTCGACGCCCCACGTATTGGACGTCTTGGTGAACACTTGCGCGTTTACGACAACGCAGACCGCCTCCCACCGTGTCTCGCGCGCCACGTCGACGACTACCTGATCGAGCAGCAGCGACGCGTTGCGGATCTCCCCCACTTCAAAGGCGAACACCCCTCCCGGACCAGAGATCGCGGCGGTGTTGTCGAGGGCGCCGCGGACGAGTTCCTTCCAGGCGTCCAGTTTGCCGGTCTGCGTGATGCCGACGGCATCGGGATCGATGTCGGCGAACCAGCAGCGCATCCAGTTGTCGCCCTTGTAGTTCACGATGTTCATGAACGGCGGCGACGTGACGGCGAGCAATACCGGCGGTCCGTCGTAGGCGAACGGCGTACCCACCGGTTGGCGGAAGAACCCGTGATTCCGTCCCGCGGGCGCCTGACGCCGCATGTCGCGCAACAGCGAACGCGTCTTGCGCACGATCACCGCGGCAACGTCCCGGTACTCGGGCTGCAGGTTGCGGCGCGCGTTGTTCTTCCGTTGCTGCTCGATCGACGCGGCCTGGTTGGGGGGCAGCGTATAGACGGAGAAGAAGCCCTTCGAATGTCCGGTCAGCCGGTTGATGGCGACCATCCGGATCCACCGATCGACGGTATCCGCGCGTCCGTCCGCGTGACGCTCGCGGAGGTACTCGCGAAGCCGGCAGATCTGATTCAACGTGCGTTCCTGGAAGAAGACGTCGAACCCGTCGGGATGCGCGGCGGGCCCGTCCAGCGACAACGAGCGCAGACGTGCATCCACCTCGGCCGGCGACGGCGGGTCCAGTCGTGCCTCCAGCAGAACGCGAGACAACGGATTGACGTCGTTGCCCAGCGTCCCCCGCCCGTGCAACGCCGCCTCGAGCAGCGTCGTCCCCCGCCCCATGAAGGGATCGAAGACCACGTCACCCGGATCCGTCAGCCTGGTGATGAAGAACCGTGGCAGTTGCGGCTTGAAGCACGCGCGGTAGGAGATCTCGTGCAGGGAATGCGCGGCGCGCTGCTTCGACGTCCAGAACTCGTTCACGAAGACCGGCACGCCCGCGTAGTCGTCGACGATCGTCTCCTTGCCGTAGCGGCGCCACCCCGCGAGCTCGCTCTTGAACTCTTCGAGAGTCAGGCGTCGGTCGCCGTCGAGGGCGAGTTCGTACTGCACCATTCGCACTCCCGCAGCCGAGCTCCTTCACCGTTCTGCATAGTATATTATTGCCGTGATTCGTTCCTGGCGAAACGCGGCCAGCCGCAAGGTTTGGGAAGGTGAGTCACCGAATCGGTTGCGTGGCCTGGACTTCGAGACCGCGGTCGATCTCCTGCTTGCATTGAACGTCGCCGAAACGCTGCAGGACCTGAGCCCGCTCATGAGCGTGGGTCTGCACAAGCTCAAGGGTGCACGGCGCCGACAATGGGCCATGACCGTGAACGGACCCTGGCGAATCTGCTTCGAGTTCCGTGACGGAGACGCCCACGACGTCGAGATCGTCGACTATCACAAGGGATGAGAACATGCCTCCGATTGCCCATCCGGGCAGGCTTCTGCAGCGGGAGATCAAGGCTCGGAGCCTGAGCGCCAATCGCCTGGCGCTCGACCTCGGCGTTCCGTCAGGCCGCATCACGGATATCCTCAACGGCCGTCGATCGATCACGGCGGACACCGCGGTGCGCCTCGGTCTTTATTTCGGCAATCGTCCCCAGTTCTGGCTCGGGCTCCAGAGCCAGTACGAGATCGCCCGGATCGAACGCGAGCGTGGCACCGCAATCGTTCGACAAGTGCGGCGCCCCACGGCGCCGGCGTGAGACTGGCGTTCACTCCACGTGCGCCGCTCGCAGGACGAGACGGAGCAGCGATCCGGAGCGTGCCCCCAGCGCCGAACGGACTGCGAGCTCGTGCGTTCGCCCGACGACGACGTAGGCGATCACGCCGTAGAGTCCGACCGCGCCCAGCAGCATGGCCACGATTCCGGCGGCCCCCGATACGGACGCGGCGATCCGAAACGGCAGCATCGTCACGTCGGCAATCTCCCACAGCGTGTCCCCCTGGAAAAAGAAGAAGGGGTCCGGCTCCATACGGCGGAACACGCGGCGAATGTCGGCCGCCGCGGGCGCCGCGTCGCCCTCGATCGCGGCATTGAAGCCGATGGGGATGGTCAGCGACACCGCCGCGGCGGTGGTGAATCCCGGATTCCGACGCACACTGCGCAGCGCATAGCCGAGGTCGCGAACCAGGTCCTCCAGCGGTCGGCCACCGCGCGCATCCCGGACGGCCTCCCGGATGGCGTCGATGCCGTCCAGGCGCAGGCGCGCCCGCCGGCGCGCCTCGCCCGGCGCCATGCCCGCGCGCACGTTCTTCTCCGCCTCCATCTCCAGGTGGAAGCGGAGCTCCTCGGCGGTCTCGTCGTCCTCGCGCCGGCGGCGGAAGAGGCTTCGGACCAGCACACGAAATCGCCGCACGAGGCCGGCGAGCAGGGTCACCGCGTGCCTCCGGCCCAGTTCAGCACGCCGTTGACGGCATTCACTATGCGCTCCCACTCCTCGCGCTCGGCGGCGATCTGCCGCCTTCCCGCGTCAGTGAGAAAGTAGTAGCGGGCCCGGCGGTTGTTCTCGGTGATCCGCCACTCCGAGTCGACCCAGCCCTTCCGCTTCATGCGCTGGAGGGCCGGATACAGAGTCCCCTGCTGGATCGCGAACACGTCGCCCGACATGGTCTCGATCCGCTGCGCGAGGCCCCAGCCGTGCATCGGCTCCAGCGCGAGGGTACGCAGCACGAGAAGCTCCAGCGTGCCCTGCAGGACATCAGTTCGGTCGGTACCCATCCGGACTCCTTTTTAATGACAAAATGAATTGTGGCGCAGCTTATTCAGTTTGTCAAAACAAAGGTGGGATGCGGCCCGATGGAATCCGGCGCAGAGTGGGAGAATGGCCGGGAGCCCGCCGGCCGACGGCGGCTTGGGAACCCGTATGTGGACTTCCAGCTCACCGCCTGACGCGGATCACGCAAGGATCCGGAGCCCCTCCAGATCCGCAGCCGACAGAAGCCGTTGGTCCCGACAGGCAAACGTGAGCGGACCCGCGAGCTGTTCTCGTACCAGGAGTGCCGCCCCGAGCTGTCCCGCATCGGCGGCGCGCAAGGGATACCGCGCCAGCAACGCATCCGCCCGGGTCCGGATCGCGAGCACTTCGGTCACTTCGTCCCAGCCATCGGCGAGGACAGTGAGCCGGTCGAGAACCTCGCGGCGCTGCGGGCGCGAGATCAACCCTTCGCGGGTCCTTCGCTCGATCGCGCCGGTGATCTCCGTGCGCGTCCAGACCCACGTGACGATGTGGTCGTCCTCGGACAGCCAGTTGCGTACCAGATCGCTGTCGGCCTCGGCGACAAGCAAGGGAACCAGCGCCGACGCATCCCAGTACCTCAAAACCGATCCGCCCGGTCCTTGGCCAGCGCTTCCGAAAGGCTTACCGGCAGCGCCACGGGCGGCGATTCCAGTATTGTCGCGGCGCTTCCCGCACCCGGCCTCAACAGCCCGGCGCTGATCAGCCGCTCGCGGATTCCCCGGTCGTCTTTCGCTTCGGGAGGAACGAGCCTGGCGACGGGCGCACCTCGGTCGAGAACCTCGACCTCGCCGCCGCGACGGACCTCCCGGAGATAGCGGGACAGGTTCGCCTTCAGTTCGGAAACCGATGCAGTGCTCATCATGACCAGTATGGTCTCCACGCACAGGTCATGCAAGTCACTTCATGCTCCAGGCGTCCGGGCTACGGCAAGGGCTCCTGACCGCGGGCTACATCCCGAACAGGTTCGTGCACACCTTCGACAGCCCCTGCTCCACCGCCCAGAGATCGAGCTCGACCGACGCCAGCTCGTCGACGACGGGCACTGCGAGGCCGTACTCGCGGAGATCGACCGCCTTGATGTAGGTCCGGCACGACCCGCATTCTTCCACGCGAATGTGCGGCCAGGATTCCGAGACGTGATGCGGCCGTTTCTCGGCGCGTTCCTCCCCGCACGCGGGACAACGCGTCCTCGGGTACGGCCACTCGACCAGGCACAGCGAGCACAACAACGTGCGCAAACCCTTGATCTCCGGCTCGTCGCGCAACACTCCTGCGATCGGTGGTGCTCCGCAGTGCGCGCACGCCGCGCGGGCCTCTCGGTCTTCGAAGAATCCGGCGGCGTGGCTGCCGTGCAGGTCGGCCGCGCCGTGAGGCACCTGGAAGACGAGCGCCTCGGCAATGGGCTGGACGAAGGCGCGCGGGAAGAACGCCAGCGCCGCGGCGTCACAGTCGAGCCGGGCCGCCACGGCATCTATCGACTCTCGCCCCAGCACGGCGGTCAGCAGTTCCGACATCGCCGCGGGCTCCGAAGCCAGTCGCGACGCCATCGCTCGGAGCACCTCAGTAGCGGAAACCGGAAGAGCGCGCACAAAGCGCGAAAAGTCCCGCGCCCGCGCCCGCTCCGGAATCAACTCCAGACGCAGTCGAGGTGGACGGCCGTCCTCGGCTTCGACCGCGCCCAGCCAGCGCGACTTGAGCGCCCTGGAATAGAGCGGCTCCTGCAGGGACAGCACGTCGTCGTAGAAGGCGAGCAGCTCGGCGGCGTGCGGATGCGCGGCGCGCAGGCGCGCGACCCGCTGCCGGCGTCGTGACCAGACCGCGGACGGGGTCATGATTCGGGAGCTTCCCGCCAGTCCTCCAGGCTCAGCCGACCGATCCGGCCGAACTCGCGCACGTTGTTCGTCACGAGCACCAGTCCGAGAGACAGAGCATGCGCCGCGATGAGCATGTCGTGGGGACCGATCGGCCGGCCGCGCCGTTCGAGGTCCGTACGCACCTTTCCGTAGGACGCCGCCGCAGCGGCATCGAATGCCCGACAGGAGATCTCCGCGGTCAGGGCATCGAGCATCCGGTGGTTGCGCCGCGGGTGCGCGCTCTTGTCGGCCCCGTAGCGTAGCTCCGCCACGACCACGGACGACAGGCACACCCGGGCAGGACCCAGCGCGCGCAATCGGGCGGCGACCGACGGATACCGGCCGGTCAGATAGTCGACGCAGACATTGGTGTCGAGCAGGTATCTCATTCGTCGAAGTCCGGTCCCGGCTCGACAGGCGGCAGATCGGATGGGTAGGGGAAGTCGCTCGCCGCGCCCGCGAGCTCCAGAAACGCAGCCGTCCAGTCCGGGCGGCACGGCTCGAGGATCACTCGACGGCCCTCCCTGGAGATGACGACCTCGTCCTGTCCCTCGAAGCGGTATCCCTTCGGCAACCTCACGGCCTGACTTCCGCCGTTCTTGAACAACTTGGCGCGATCGACCATTCGCTCCCCCGGATCATCACCACATATGGCTACAAATAGTATATATACCCAATGATGCCGGTGCGGTGCCGTCGTACCCTCTCCCTGCGGCTCCACGGTCGCAGCCGGCCCGGGAAACACGATGCGGACTCCCGGCAATGACCTGGGCGCTCGCCCGTTGCGGGATACGCGCGGCCGCTACGGGAGCTGGTCCACAGCCGCTACGGACCCGTCTGCTCTTCGTGCCAGCCCGGGTGGTGGTGCCGGGCCCAGCGCTCGGTCACGGTTCCGTCGATCATCGCGCGGGCGGTGCCGGGATAGGCGATGGTGCCGAGGTAGACGTGGACGATCAGCAGCAGGCCGCCGCCGAGGGTCGCGAAGTAGTGCGCCAGGCGCATCCACTGCAGGAGGCCGGAGCCGAACGACTCGGGGAACCAGAGCGGCACGCCGCTCAGGACGAAGACTATGGCCAGCAACCCCTGGAACCAGAAGAACATCTTCTGGCCGGCGTTGTACTTGCCGGCCGGCGGCACGTTGGCCGAATCGCGGGTCGCGTACGCGCGCACCGCGCGCAACCAGCGCCAGTCGGTGTCGCTGAGGAACATGTCGCGGATCCAGATGGCGATCATGAACACCATCCCGACCCCGAACACGACGCCGACCCACGGATGCAGCACCCGCGCCGAGGGGCCGCCGCCGAGCAGGGCGGTCAGCCAGAAGAGCGCCGGGTAGGCGAACGCGAGGCCGGTCGCCAGCAGGAGGACGAACGTCACGCCCACCACCCAGTGGACGACGCGCTCGGTGAAGTCGAAGCGCTGGAGTATCCGGTCGGCCATGTCAGCGGTGATGTGGCCCCTGGGTTCAGGCCGCGGGCGCGCCGATGTCCCCGTGCGGCTCGTGATCGTCATGCTCCTCCAGCCGCTCGGGTCCATAGCGCAGGAAGTGACCCAGCGCTCCGAGAACGCCGAAGCCCATCAGGTACGCGCCGACCCGCTTGAGGAACGCGAGCGCGGTCATCGGCGCCGGACTCGCCGTCGGGTCCGACGGCAGGCTGTAGTCGGCCAGCCGGTCGCCGTGCGGAACCACGTACATCATGTGCGTGCCGCCGACGCCGGCCGGGTTGTAGACGGCCGCGTTGTCGTACCCGCGCGCCTGGAGCGTCTCCACCTTCTTGTCGGCCAGCGCCAGCATGTCGTGCTTGCTGCCCCACGAGATGGCGTTGGTCGGGCAGGTCTTCACGCAGGCCGGCTCGAGCCCCGCCTCGACCCGGTCGACGCACATGTTGCACTTGGAGACCTTGCGCGTGTGCACGTCGAAACGCGGGATGTCGAACGGACAGCCGGTGACGCAGTACTGGCAGCCGATGCAGTTCTCCTGGTTGAAGTCGACGATGCCGTTCGTGTACTGCACGATGGCGCCGGGCGCGGGACAGGCGAACAGGCAGCCCGGCTCCTCGCAGTGCAGGCAGGCGTCCTTCTTGATCAGCCAGTTGAGGTTGCCGTCGACCTCCACCTCGTTGAAACGCATCAGGAGCCACGTCTTCGGGCTCAGGTCCCGGTGGCTCTGGTAGCTGCCGAAGTTGGCGGTCGGCTCGACGCCGAGGTCGTTCCACTCCTTGCAGGCGACCTCGCAGCCCTTGCAGCCGATGCAGGCCCCGATATCGACCAGCTTGGCGTAGGTCGGCCCGCCCGAGCGCAGCGCGCTGATCGGAATGTAGGCGTCCGGGCTCGCCGAGACGCGGCGGATGGAGAGGGTGTCTGCCATGGGCGGTTACTCGACTGCCTCCGGGCGCGGGCGCGGTGCGCTACCCGTGTCTCCCATCTTCATCAGGCGCGCTCGATGTTGACCAGGAACGACTTGAACTCCGGGCAGCGGGTGTTCGCGTCCCCGATGAACGGCGTCAGCAGGTTGGCCATCGACCCCTGCGTGATGCCGATGAAGCCCCAGTGCACGGGGATGCCGACGGTCCAGACCACCTTGCCGTTGACGCGCAACGGCTTGATCCGCTTGGTGACGATGGCGGTACCCTGCACCTCGCCGCGCTTCGACCACACGCGCACCTGGCTGCCGTTGGGAATCCCCTTTTCCTCGGCCAGCCCCTCGGGCAGCTCGACGAAGAAGTCGGGCATCGCCTCGACCAGCAGCGGTACGTTGCTGGTGACGAAGTGCTCGCGCTCGACGACGCGGTAGACGGTGCAGGCGTAGGGATAGTCGTCGTCGCCGTTCGCCAGCGTCTCGCGCACCCCGTCGTACCAGCGGATGACCGGGTTGATCGGCACGTTGTCGTGCAGCGCGTTCGGCGACGGGCTCTCGACCGGCTCGTAGTGCTCCGAGAACGGGCCGTCGGCCAGATGGCTGCTGAACAGCCGCGCCACGCCCTCCTCGGTCATGATGAAGGCGCCGGCCGCATCCGGCGGCGTCGTCCGCCCGTAGTCCGGCACGTCGCCGATCCACTCGCGCCCGTTCCAGGCGATGCCGGCGCGGCTCTGATCCCACGGCCGGCCCTCGGCGTCGGCCGACGCGCGGTTGTACAGCACGCGGCGGTTGGCCGGCCAACTGAACGCCCAGTCGTGATGGAAGCCCAGCCCACTCGGGTCGGCGGTCCCCCGCCGCTGCATCTGGTTGCCGGCCTCGGTGTAGCTGCCGGTGTAGATCCAGTTTCCGGAACTCGTCGATCCGTCGTCGGCCAGCTCGCCGAACGACGACAGCAGCCTGCCCGTGGTCCGGTCGTAGCCGTTGATCTCCTTGGCCAGCTCGACCATCGTCGGCTCGCGCGGGTTCAGGTAGTCCCACGTCAGGTGCTGGATCGGATCGTTCCAGGCGCCGCCCTCGGCCTGGTACAGCTCCTTCACCCGCCAGAACAGCTCGGACAGGATCCAGGTGTCGGGCTGCACGCCGATCGGCGGGTCGACCGCCTTCTCCTTCCACTGCGCCCAGCGCCCGCTGTTGGTGAACGAGCCGTCGCGCTCGATCCAGTGGGAGGACGGCAGGTACAGCACCTCGGTGTCGATCTGCGACGGGTCCATCCCCGGCGCCTTCCAGAACTCGGCCGAGTCGAGCATGAAGGGGTCGATGACCACCTTCCACTTCAGCTTCGACATCGCGTCGAGCAACCGCGGCACGTCGGGTCCGGCGAGCAGCGGGTTGAACCCGAGGGTGACGAAGCCCTCCAGCGTCCCCTGGTGCGCCTTGTCCCAGATGGTCAGCCAGGTCGCGTCGCCGTCCTGCTTGGCCAGGTAGTCGTAGGCGAAGTCGTTCTCCGGCGTCGCGTGATCGCCGAACCACGCCTTCATCTGCGAGACGTAGAACTTCGGGTAGTTGCCCCAGTAGTTGACGGTATCGGGGACCAGCGGCCGCGGCGTCGAGTCGTCGAGATGCGCGGCCAGCGACTGCTGCGGCGGCGTCGGCACCCTGAGGTAACCGGGCAGGATGCCGGCCACGATGGCGTGGTCGGTCGCCCCCTGCACGTTGGCATGGCCGCGCAGCGCGTTGATGCCGCCGCCGGGCCGGCCGATGTTGCCGAGCAGCAACTGCAGGATCGCCGCCGTGCGGATGATCTGGCTGCCGACCGTGTGCATCGTCCAGCCGACCGCATACATGATGGTCCCGACCCGGTCGGCGCGTCCCGTCGAGCAGATGATCTCGGCCATCTGCAGGAACTCGTCGGCCGAGCAGCCGGCGATGTCCGCGACCACCTCCGGGGTGTAGCGGTCGTAGTGCTGCTTCAGGAGCTGGAAGACCGAGCGCGGATGCTCGAGCGACGGATCGCGGCGGACGTAACCGTCGAGGCCCCGCTCGTAGTCCCAGGCCGTCTTGTCGTAGTTGCTCGCGGCCTCGTCGAAGCCGGCGAACAGGCCGTCCGCGAAGCCGTACTGGTCGCCGACGACGAACGTCGCGTTGGTGTGGGCGCGCACGTAGTCGGCGTGGTGCAGGTCGTTCTCGAGCGCGTAGCGGATCAGGCCGCCCAGCACCGCGATGTCCGACCCGGGCCGGATCTGCATGTGGCGGTCGGCGACCGCCGACGTGCGGGTGAAGCGCGGGTCGATGGTCAGGAGCTTGGCGCCCCGGTTGTCACGCGCCTCGACCGCCCACTTGAACCCGCAGGGATGGTTCTCGGCCGGGTTGGCGCCCATCACCAGGATGACATCGGTGTTCTTGATGTCCTTCCAGTGGTTGGTCATCGCCCCGCGGCCGAACGTGGCGGCCAGACTGGCCACCGTGGGGCTGTGTCATATGCGGGCCTGATGGTCGATGTAGACCAGGCCCATGGCGCGCATCGTCTTCGTGATGAGGTAGGCGTCCTCGTTCGAGACGGTGGCGCTGCCGACCCAGGCGACCCCGTCGGCGCGGTTGACGACGCGGCCCTGGTCGTCCCGCTCGCGGAACGAGGCGTCGCGCGACTCCTTGAACTTGCGCGCGAACCAGTCCATCGCCGTGTCCCAGTCGACCTCTTCCCACTCCGCCGCGCCCGCCCGGCGCAGCAGCGGCTGATGCCGCAGCCGCGGGCTGATGGCAAGCTCCATCTGCGACGCGCCCTTCGGGCAGAGCGTCCCGCCGTTGATGGGGCTGTCGGGGTCGCCCTCGACGTGGATGACGGTGTTCTTCGTGTTCAGGCCGCCGCTGCCGTGGACGTAGGCGATGGTCCCGCAGCCGACCGCGCAGTACGGGCAGACCGTGCGGTACTCCGTGGCGTTGCGGATCTTGAGCTGGCGGACCGCGGCCTGCGCCGGCCGGAGATCGAAGCCGAGGGCGCTGACCGCGAGGCCGCCGGTGACCGAGGCCTTCAGGAACGTGCGGCGGGAGATGTCCATAGGCTGTCCGTACTCTGGTGGTTATACCACAGTGGGCCGGATGGCGTCGTCCGCTCGGCGGCACCCGCCGTTCGGGATGGCGAGCCGCGACGGCGGGTTGGAACGGACACTCGGAGATTGTGGCGAACGCATCCAGTCAGGCGACCCGCCCTCCGACAGCTCCTTGCCTGTCGGCTCCGCAGATCGTGAGCGCGCGACCGTCGAGGCACGGCGCCCAGCCGCCGCACCCGCACATTCCACAGGTGTAATATTCCTGATGTGGAATGGTCCGTCGAAGTGACCGACGAGTTCAAGAGGTGGTGGCACGATCTCGACGAAGACGAACAGGTCTCGGTTGCCGCCGCCGTGACACTCCTCGAAGCTCGTGGAACGGCGCTCGGTTTCCCCTATTCGTCGGGGGTCAAGGGTTCGCGGCACCGCCACATGCGTGAGCTTCGGATTCAGCATCGCGGCCGGCCGTACCGCATCCTGTACGCGTTCGATCCGCGGCGCACCGCCATCCTGCTGATCGGCGGCAGGAAAACCGGAGACGATCGGTGGTACGAAGGATTGACGCCCAGAGCGGACGCCATCTACGACGCGTACCTGGACGAGTTGCGAAAGGAGGGTCTGGTCGATGACGACGACGCCATTCGATGAGCTGAGGAAGGGCATGTCACCCGATGCGCGGGCGCGGGCGCGTTCTCTGGCCGAGAACATGCTCAGGGAGATGCCCCTTCACGAACTGCGCCTCGCCCGCCAGAAGACCCAGACGCAACTGGCGCGAGTCCTCGACGTCCAGCAAGCCGCGGTCTCCAGGATCGAGCGGCGGGCCGACATGTACATCAGCACGCTGCGGTCCTACATCGAGGCGATGGGCGGACACCTGGAAATCGTGGCGACGTTCCCCGACGGCGCGGTGCGCTTGACGCAACTGGGCGAGGACAAGGCCGCGGACGAGAACCCGTCCACGGAGCCCTGAACGCGGAGACTCCGCTACGTGAAATCCGCCCGCCACAGGCGCACGGCGCGCGCCGCGAGCCTCCGCTGGCGCTCGTCCAGCAAGGCCGGGGTCCATTCCTCGGGCGCGAGATCGGCTACTTCCCTCGCCAGCGCGTACGCACTCGTCTCGTAGGCGACCCGCTTCGCCGGGTAGGCCGCGTTGCCGACGTCCCTGTTCAGCGCCCGCTCCAGCAGGGTCAGGTTCCCGAGCCGGTGAACCGCTGCCTCCCAACGGTCCGGCGGGAAGGCCTCGGGCCATTCCCCGGCCGGGTTCTCGGGCAGCACGTGTTCCACGGTGGCAGGGTCGGTCTCGGGATCGACCCTGCGATCGCCGACATGCGTTTCCAGCCGGGCAAGGACGTATCGGGCGAGTTTCTTGCGCTTTCCTCTCGTACCGACCGTCCACCGTCCGAAGTCGCTCTCGAATCGGTCATCATCCACGTAGGTTGTCCGAAGCAGTGCGAATACCGCCCCGGGACGGGTCGCGCGCCCGTCGAGAACAGCCTTCGCCGCCAAGTGCGAAACGCGCTCCAGCAGGTTGGGATTCAAGGCGCTGACGATCGAGTAGCGGAAAACCATGACACTTGCCAGCTTCAGCAGCCGGACGAAGTCGTCGTCCGAGAACCTGCGCCACGCGGCGAAGAAGACCGGCGTCATCTGCCGGGCGCCGAAGAGGTTCAGCTCCTGGACGAACGGCTTGGCCGCGGGCAGGTCCATCCAGTAACCGTGGTTGACATCGGCCAGTGCCGCGAAGAGCTCGGCGTGCGCCTCCAACGCCTTCACGAACGCGAAGGTGTCGTCCGGCGTCCGGACGCGGTCACGCACCAGCTTGAACAGCCGCTTGCGACGGATGTGCGGCTCCTCGCGCAGGAGGTGGAAGCGAAGAAAGTGGGGAAAGTCCTCCTGCGTCACCGTCGCGATCAGTGATTGCCAGCGCCGCTTCAGCGAGTCGATGTCGCTTTGCGTACGCACTTTGGAAAAGAAGTAGTTCCTCAGCAGATCGGTCGCCGTCAGCTCCAGGCCGCGGGCGTTGAGCGTCTCGAACAGGGTGTAGGCGTTCAGCTCGTCGTCCACCGTGATGAGGATGAACAGCAGGCGGCGGGCGACGGTCTCCGACAGGATCTGCGCGATCTCCTCGCCGTTGTCCTGTGCGTCTCCGAACAACTCGTCGATCTGCCTGGAAAAGTAGCGATAGCACTTCCACAGGAGAGCACTCGACTGCGGCAGGCCGCGGGGATTCAGTGGAGCCTCGAGCTGAACGAGGTAGTCCTGGTAGAAGGAGTCGTCGGTCTCGTTCAGGTGCAGCCGGCTGCTCTCGACCAGCGACGCCGGGTCCTTCTCGCCGATAAAGCGGTTGCGAAGCCCTGCGGCGCGTTCCCGGTTCCGCTCCCGATCCGCGCCACCATCCGCCATGCGCCGCAGCTTCTGAATGACTGCCAGGGCGAGCAGCGAGATGGTCGCAAGGCGCTGCTGGCCGTCGATCACGAGGAGCTCGCGATCACCATGGGTCTGGACGACCAGGGCGCCCATGTAGTGACGGCCCTCGGGGTCGCCGCGCATCTCGACGACGTCGTTCCAGAGGTCCTCCCACTCCTGCTGCGTCCAGGCGTAGTCCCGCTGGTACGGGGGAACGCGGTAGGTCTTGCCGTTGCCGATGAGCTCCAGGTAGCTGGCGGTTCCCGTGTTGAGGATGTTGGCCCGGGTCATCGGTGCGGCCGTCCACCGTACACCATATCGGAGCAGGGCGAGGCAGAGCGGCCGGCGGGATCCACGCGTGCATCGAGCGCTCGGGCGGTCGCATACAATGGCGGGCGGGGACACGACCTTGCCAACGCGATGAGTACAGCAGGCGCGGCGCCACGGCAGCGTAGGTCGAGCCCGCAACCGCGGGCGACCTACCAGGACGTGCTGGAGGCCCCGCCCCATCGCGTCGCCGAGATCGTCGACGGCGTGCTCCACACCAACCCGCGGCCGGCCATGCCGCATGCACGGGCCAGTTCATCCCTGGGTGTCAAGATCGGCGGCCCCTTCGATCACGACGCCGGCGGCCCCGGCGGCTGGTGGATCATCGACGAACCTGAGCTGCACCTGGGCGACGACATCCTCGTACCCGATCTGGCGGGCTGGCGCCGCGAACGAATGCCGGTCTATCCCGACGCGGCGTACTGCACACTGGCGCCGGACTGGGTGTGCGAAATACTCTCGCCCTCGACCCGCAAGCTCGACCTGCACGGCAAGCGCCCCGTCTACGCACGGGAGGGGGTCGGGCATCTCTGGCTGGTCGACCCGACGGATCGCACCCTGGAGGCGTTCGAACTGCGCGAGGGGGAGTGGGTGCTGATCGCGACCGCGCAGGACGACGCCCCGATCCGAATCCGCCCCTTCGAGGCGATCACCTTCAGCCTTGGCGATCTGTGGCCCTGAGCCGTCCCGGCCCGGTACGCGCCCGGCCGACGGCGTGTTGCGCCTCCTCCCGCCAGAGACGCAACTGATCCGGCTCGTCGATCCGGTCGTCGTAGGCGAAGCGGTACAGGTTGTAGAGCGCCTCGAAGTCGCTGCCGGACGCCTCGACGGCGCCCTCGCGCGCGATGCCGGTGAACGTCTTCGAAGGCGGCAGGATCTCCAGGACCGCCTCAAGCGCGGCGAAGAACCGCGGATCGCGGTCCAGGCCGGCCCGGCCGAGCATCTCGGCGGCAGCCGCGACCGTCCGCTCGCGCGCCGCGTGGGCCGCATGGTGCAGCCGTCGACCATCCCGCGCGACCCGTCGGCCGGCCCGAGCGCCCCGGCCGCCGCCCGCCGGGCGCTGTCCCACAGATGGAGAGCACTTCCCTTCTTGCCCGCGATCCGGCCGACGACGCCGGTGTCCAGATCGATGCCGACCGCCCGCGCCAGCCGCAACGCTTCGTCGTAAGCGAACACGGGCGCGCGGAACGCATCCCTGGCCAGCACGAAGAATGCCGTCAACGGATCGAGATCGTCGTCGGCCTTGACGTGGGTCAGTTTCCCGAAGCGCCGGCACTCCGCACGCAGCGTGGCCAGCCCGATGTCCTCGGCGATCAACGGGCCGTGCAGCCTTTTCCGATAATCCGGCAGCAGTGCGCGGATCCGCTTGCTCGGCGCGGTCGTGCTGTCGTCGTTGATGTCCTCGGGCGTCCGGAAACCGTTGACGCACGCGGCGCAGTCGCCCCAGACAGACTTCGTCTATCGCCAGTCCTACGTTACGAAACCCGTCGACGTCCGCGAACAGGAGCCCTTCGAACTCGTGGCGCTGCACGTACACCGCGACCCGCGATGCATCGTAGTGCTTGCCGATTCGTATCCCGACCTTCCCTTCCACCACCTGCTCCACTTGGCCGGCGGTCGAGACCGACCGGACAAGTAGTCCTGCTCGAGCCATTCCGCATACTGTGCGGGAACAAGTTGCCGTAGCACCGTCGCCCCCTCGTCCAGGTCCAGGACGATCACTTGGTCCAGCCCGAACGCATCGACGAACAGCGGTGATTGCGTAGCCACGATCACCTGACTGGTGCGGCCAACCGCCTTCACCATCTCGGCGACAAGGTCGACGGCCGTCGGGTGCAGGTTCAGCTCGGGCTCGTCGAGCAGGATGACGTCCAGCAGCGCTCTCAACGCTCAGACACCCGTACTGTCGCGGATCTTGTTGACCAGATCGTTGGTCACGACCGCCCCGCCAGCAGGAATCGGTCGGAAGCCGTACCTTTCGCGCGACCGCGCTTCCGCCCTCCCTTGCGTTCTGGCCTGCAACGCCTCGCGCAACAGCTCGGAGACCACCCGTTCAGCCGGCTTGCCTTCTCGCGTCGCGATCATCCTCGCTGCGGCCAGAACGTCGTCATCGATATCGATCGTCGTGTGCATGACTCCCTCGACCGGGTAACGACGACAACACGTGCTCGCCCCCGAGCTTCGCGCCACCCGCGCCGCCCGTAGCGGTCATGCTATCAGCCCGATGCCCCGGCGCGGAACCCTGGTCCGCGGGCCGGGCAGTCGGCATGCCGTGAGGCCGCCGGCGGCCGCCCACGCCCCGGCTATCGGCCGGCCAGGCAAAAGAAGCCTCCCGTGGACGCTTCGCTTCCAGGAAACGATCGATGAGCTCGGTCGTCTCGGACTGCGCGAATGGCGCCGCCGCCGGAAAAACGGTCCGCCAGTACTGCTGTCGTACGCGCCAATCCTGCCGATCGAGAAGACGCCACGTCCGGTCGCGGAACGGCGCGCAAGTAAAGAGGCGAACGGCCTCGTCGACGGCGGCGGTCTCGGCGAAGGTGGAGATGAACGTCGAACGCGCGTTCTCGTCAACCTCGCGCAGGAACCCACGCATGAAGTCGTCCTGCTTCTCTTGAGTCGGTGTTGTCGTTGACAGACAGGCTCGAAGAACATCGGCCGCCGCCCCGTGTTCGGTCGCGCAATTCGCAGCGTAGTGCCCGACCGTCGAGGCATCGCAATCTGTCATGAGGGCAAGAACGCCGTCATGTCCACGCGCGGACCAGATCTCTCTCATCGCCTCTCGGCGAAGTCCATCGATTAGCTTCTCCCGCTTCCCGAAGTCGAGATCCTCTTCATCAAGTTCATCGGCGGAACACTTCGAAATCGCGAGATCTGCTGCACCTTGCGGAGGTACACCGAGAGCTCATCGAGCAGGATGAGCGTAGGCTGCCCGCCGAACAGCTCGCGCAGCGTGTCGGCGCCCGGCGAGACGCCCGTGGCGTCGCTGTTCTTGACCCGCTCATGACCCGCCGCCCCGGCCAGCGCGTACGCGATCTCGCCCCACGGCGTGCGCGCGCGCACGCCCTCCCCCATCGTCCGTCCGTTGGCCGGATCCGCATTCTCGCCGTCGAACGCGGCGAGACGCACGGGACCCTGCGGCAGCAGCGCCGGGTCGATGAACTCCTGCACGCCCGCCACACCCGTCAAGCCTCGCGCTGCGTGCGCCAACGCGATCAAACCGTGCGTCTTGCCGCCGCCGTACGAGGTGTCGAGGCGAAAGATGGCGGCCGCCTCGCCCGCCCGCGCCGCTCAGCCGCCGGCATACGTTGGCTAGCAGGTTCCCTGAGGCCCCGGGTCGGATAGGTGTTGGCGAAGAAGCGCGCCGCATCGACGTACTCGGCGCTTCCCTTGCCGGTCACGACTTGCGCGAGGTCGGCAGCGAAGTCCGCTTCCGCCACCGTCCCGCGCAGCACGTCCGCGCGCGGACGGCAGGTCTCGAAGATCGTTCGCGCGCTATCGGCCATCCGGGATCGGCGCGAACGGCACGGCCGGCTCCCGCACGCCGGGGTGCCCGGCCTGGATCCGCTGCTGCGAGACCAGCGCCGCGGCGTCGATCGCCTGTTGCTCGTCGGCACGCCCGGCACTGAGCAGGTTGACCATGGCGTGGTTGCCCTCGTGGCAGGCGTACTCGAACAGCGTGACGCCGGGCGCCGACCGGTGCATCGGGATGGCCGCGGTATAGGGCACGGCGAAGGTCTGCGGATCCTCGACCGTCACCCGGTAGTCGATGGTGTTGGCGTCGACCAGCGTGAAGCGCTCGACCAGCCTCAGCGTTTCGCCCGAGCCGCGCGGCCCGGTCGGGGTGACGTGCGACGGCTGATAGTCGCCGCCGTCGAGCTTGCCGTTGAAGTGCAGCGTCTCGACGACCAGCGTGTCGCCTTCCCAGCGCCCGCGGCCGTCGCCCAGCCACTGGCGGATGGCGCCGGAGGCGTGCGGCCGTCCGTCCAGCGGCACGATGCGCGCCTCGTGGATCATCTCCATCACCAGCACGAAGTAGCCGGGCGTCTGGAGGATCTGGTAGTTGGCGTTGTACAGCGTCGGAATCATCGCGGTCGGCAGGGTGCGCGAGATGCACCGCTCCCAGTTGTTGCGGTCGCGCCACGAATCGGCCTCGCCGCGGCCGGCCCGCGCGTTCTCGCGGTCGATGAGGCGCTGCACCCCCCGCTCGGTCATGCGGATGCGCCCGTCCGGCGGGTCGATGATCAGCGATTCGCGCTCGATGTTTCCCGCCTGCTCCAGCCAACCCGCGCCGGTGCCCCGCGTCGCCGCAATGACCGCCTGCCGCGCCTCCCGACTCAGGGCCTGCTCCTCGCTGGTCAGCCGTTCGAGCGGCGTCGTCGTCGAGTTGTTCCAGACCCCCTGGAGGTCCGGCGCGCCCCATGGCGTACGCGGCAACTCCGAGCCGTCTTCCGCCGACAGGCGATCCGGCGTCCACTGAGCGAAGGCCGGGGTCGTCGTGAGCGCAAATAGCAGCAGGGTCAGGAGCCCCGCGAAACCGAAAGGACAACGTGTGCTGTGCATTCTTGCGATCCTCCAGATCCACGGCAGTATAGGCCGCCCGGGGGCCCCGCGCTGCCGACTCCCGGACCAGCAGGGCCCCGCTGCCCCGGGCGGGGTTGGCTCGGCCGGGTTCCGCCCGGCGAAGCGAGGGCTCCCGGACCGTCACCACATCGATGCGACGCTCCCGCCGGGACTATGATCGACGCATGCTGCCCGACGCCGCGCACTCGCCTGCACTCCGGACCGTCGCCGTGCGGCGGCGCGGAGAGGTGCTCGACCAGGATCTGATCGTCGTCGAGGAGCCGTTGGAAATCCGACTCGACGGCAAGCCGCTGGTCGTCACCATGCGCACTCCCGGCGACGACGAGGAGCTCGCCGCGGGTTTCCTGCACGCGGAGGGAATGATCACCGGCGGCGCCGGACTCGCCTCGCTCCGTGCAGTTGCAGGCGAACGCGAAGCCCCGGCTGCCGGGGAACCCGTCCGTATCAGGGTAACAACCTTCGCGGGCGATCACGTCGAGGCCGCTCTTCGAGGCCAGCCGCCGCACGCAGGGCCCGACTCTCGGACCGCCGCGCCGGAACGGGCGTTCCGCGCCACGGCCGCCTGCGGTGTGTGCGGCAAGGAGTCGATGGAGGAGCTCGACCAGGAACTGCCTTCGATTATGCCGGTCAAATGCCGTCCGGCGCTTTTCGAGGCGCTGCCCGATCGACTCCGCGCGGCGCAGAAGCTCTTCGAGGCGACTGGAGGAATCCATGCCGCAGGGATCTTCTCGCTGGACGGCGAGCTGCTCTGCGTGCGCGAGGACATCGGCCGCCACAACGCGGTCGACAAGGTGATCGGCCACTTCGTGCTGCGCGACGAGGTGCCGCTGCGGGACCGGATCCTGGTCGTCAGCGGCCGGGCCGGCTTCGAGCTGGTGCAGAAGGCGCTGATGGCGTCCATCCCCGCCATGGTCTCCGTGGGCGCCGCGTCGAGCGTAGCCGTCGACATGGCGACGGCGGCGGGCATGACCCTCTATTCGTTCGCAGGCCGCGGCCGCGGCAACCTGCACGTGGCGTGACCGCCTCCCGAATCGACGCACGACGCACACCGACCACACGGACGAGACCTCGGGTTTCCGGGCTCGGACGGCTTCCGATCCGGCGAGTGCTACGATGGTGAGAGGCGTGCTCGACCGCGCGATGAGCCGTCTGGAACCTTCACCGTCTGGACCTTCAGTAGTGGGGAAGAGTCGCGGGATGCCGACAGCACAGTGGGAGCACCGGACCGAGAGCATCGAGCAGCGGGTCGAAGGAATCGAGCAGGTCCTGCCGGGTCTGGCAACGATAGAGGCCCTGAGGGCCACCGAGAAACGGCTGCGGGCCGAGATCAAGGACGCCGAGCAGCGCTTGCGAACCCATTTCGACGTGGTGGCCGAGAGTCTCCGCGACGACATCCGGCTCGTCGCCGAAGCGGTCGCGACGCTCGCCGGTCGCGAGCGGTAGACCGGGAAGCGCCGCCACCATCACACCACGGGCCGAGTCCCCGCAACGAACAACGGAGAATGAGCAGGCCGGACCGCCCGGCGGCACGGGCCGGGCGCGGGCAGGCATCGAGTAGTCCGCGCGAGTTCCCGGCACTCCTGGTGGTCTGCTCACCTGTGTACACACCGGAGAACAAATGACGATGCTTGCGGCCGCGCTCCGCCGCCTCCGCGCACGCCCGGAGTGGAAGTTTCTGGCCATCCTCCCGCGGGCCAACCCGCTTCTGGCCGCGGTCTGGTGGAGCGCCCTCGTCGTGCGCAGCCTCCTGCCGGCCCTGTTCGCCATCGCGATGGGACTGCTCGTCGGGGCCGTTGAGGCGGGCGGCGACCTGGCCGCGCCGCTCGCCGGTGTGGGGACGGTGTTCGTCCTCCTGCAGGTGCTGCCGCCGCTGCACCTCGCCGCGGGCCAGAACCTGGGCAGCTCGGCCGCGGCGTGGCTTTACGACGAATTGACGGTCTCGTGCGTGGAACCGCCCGGCATCGGCCATCTGGAAGACCCGGAGCTGGCCAGCGACCTGACCATGGCGCGCGACTTCGACCTCGGCATCAGCGGACCGCCGCTGGCGATCTCGATGGACTTCATCGCGGCCGGTCTGGTCGAGCTGCTGGCCGGGCTTACCGCGGTCGCAATCCTGTTCGCTTACGCCTGGTGGGCGCCGCTGCTGCTCGGCGGCGCCTGGCTCGCCACCCACTGGCTCCTGCGGGAGAGCGCCGTATGGAAGGACCGCCAGACCGGCGCGGTACGCCAGGCCCAGCGCCACGCCGACTACGCCTACCGGCTGGCGGTGGACGCGCCGGCCGCGAAGGAGCTGCGGCTGTTCGGGCTCGCCGACTGGATCATCGAGCGCTTCCGGCGCCACCGGCAGAGGCTCCACGACCTGCGCTGGGAGGCGACGAAGCTGCGCGAACGGCCGGTGGCGACCAGTCTGATCCTGGTCCTTGCGGCCAACGGCGTCGTGTTCTGGTCGCTGGCCGCCGACGTGACCTCCGGAGCGTTGCCTCTCGACCGGCTGGTAGTGTTCGCGAGCGCCGCCATAGCCGCCAGCATGATCGCCTTCGGGGGGCTGTCCTGGGCCCTCGACGGCGCGGGGGCGCCCGCGGCGGCGGTGCTCCGCCTGCACGACGCGATGGCGCCGGCGGGCGCGCTGACCCTCGGCAGGAAGCAGGCGGATGGACTGCCGGTGCGCGAGATCCGCTTCTCGGGCGTGCGCTTCGCCTATCCGTCCGCGCCGCACGCGCTGGTGCTGGACGGTTTCGACCTCACCATCCCGGCCGGCTCGTCGCTCGCCATCGTCGGCCAGAACGGGGCCGGAAAGACCACGCTGGCCAAGTTGCTGTGCCGGTTCTACGAGCCGCAGGAAGGCGCCATCGAGGCGGACGGCGTCGACCTGCGCGAGCTGGACGTCGATGCCTGGCGCGAGCGGATCACCGCGGTGTTCCAGGACTTCGCGCGCTTCGAGTTGCCGCTCGCCGACAACGTGGCGCCGGCCGGCGCGTCCGAGGTGGTCGTTCGCGACGCGCTGGCCAGGGCCGGGGCGGCGGACCTCGCCGACCTCGACACGATCCTGTCCCGGGGCTACGACGGCGGTACGGAGTTCTCCGGCGGGCAGTGGCAGCGCGTGGCGCTGGCCCGGGCGCTCGCCGCGGTGCACCAGGGCGCCGGCATCGTGCTGCTCGACGAGCCGACCGCGCAGCTCGACGTGCGGGGCGAAGCCGAGATCTTCGAACGGATCCTGAGAGCGACCCGCGAGACGACGACCATCCTCATCTCCCACCGCTTCTCCACCGTCCGTCACGCGGACCGGATCTGCGTCCTGGAGCACGGCCGGGTCGTCGAGCTGGGCACCCACGAGGAGCTGATGGCGCTCGGCGGACGTTACCAGACGATGTTCGACCTGCAGGCGCAGCGCTTCGCGGAAGAGGAAGAGACGGGGCTCGATGTCCTCGACTGACCCCACCCGCGCAAGCGGCGACGACATGCCCCCGGCGCTGCCGGCGATGTGGCGGGCCCTCCGGCGCGGCTTCGACGCCGAGCCGGCTCTGCTGACCGTCGCCTTCGGGCTGGCTCTGCTGGCCGCCCTGCCCGACGCGCTGATGGCGATCTGGCTGAAGCTGCTGGCCGACGGCCTGCTCGGCGACGACTCGACGCTCGTCACCGTCGCCGCGGCCGGTCTTGCCGCCTCGGCAACCTTGACCTGGGTGCTGCGCGTGGCCAGCGACCGCACCCAGCGCCGCTTCCGCGACCGGGTCACCATCGCGCTGGAATCGCACGTCGCCGGGCTGCAGGCGAGCGTCGCCACCGTGGAACACCACGAACGCCCGGCGTTTCTCGACCGGCTCGCGGTGCTGCGCAACCAGGTGTTCGTGCTCGACCACATGTACATGTCGCTGTTCAGCACCGGCGGCTGGGTGCTGCGCCTGGCGGTGACCATCGGCCTGCTGGTGTCGATCCACCCGGCGCTGGCGCTGCTGGCCCTGTGCGCGCTGCCGACCGTGGCGACCGCCTCGTGGCGGCCTGCGGTGGAGCGCGCCGCCGAGCAGGCGGGCGCCCAGGCCCAGCGCCTGGCGCGGCACCTGTTCGATACGGCGACGACCGCCGCGCCCGGCAAGGACGTCCGCATCGCCGGCATCGGCTCGCGCCTCGTCGGCGACCGGCGGGCCGCCTGGGAGCGCTGGTACCGTCCGGTCGCGGCGGCGCGCTGGGCCAGCGCCGGCTGGCACACCCTGGGCTGGAGCGTGTTCGGCGCCGGGTACGTCGGCGCGGTGGTGTTCGTCGCCTCCGGACTGCGGGCCTCACCCGGCGACGTGCTGCTGCTGCTTGCCGCCGGCTCCCGCCTGGCCGGCTATGTCAGCGCCACGGTGGGCGAGATCGGCTTCCTGCGCGGTATCTGGCTCGACGGCTCGCGACGTCTCGCGTGGCTGGAGGACTACGCGGCGGCGCAAGCCGAGCGCACCGACCGGCCGGCGCCGGCGTCCATCGCACGCGGCATCGCGCTGCAGAACGTGTCGTTCGCCTATCCCGGCACCGACCGCCTGGTGCTGGAGAACGTCGACCTCACGCTGCCGGCCGGCGCCGTTGTGGCCCTCGTCGGCGAGAACGGAGCGGGCAAGACCACGCTCGTCAAGCTGCTGGGCAAGATGTACGAGCCGACCGCGGGGCGCATCCTCGTCGACGGTGAGGACCTCTCGCGGATGCCGGCGGCCGAGTGGCGCTCGCGCCTTGCCGGCGCTTTCCAGGACTTCTTCCGCTTCGAGCTGCCGGCGCAGCGGACCGTCGGAGTCGGCGACGTGCCGCGACTCGACGAGCGCCCGGCCGTGCGGACCGCCATCGCCCGTGCCGGCGCCGAGGACGTGGTGGACACGCTGGCCGACGGGCTCGACACCCAACTCGGCCCCACCTGGCCGAAGGGGGTCGAAGTAAGCATCGGACAGTGGCAGAAGCTGGCCCTCGCCCGCGGCTTCATGCGCGACGAACCGTTGCTGCTGGTGCTCGACGAGCCAACCGCCGCCCTCGACGCAGAGACCGAGCACGCCCTGTTCGAGCGCTATGCGAGCGCCGCTCGAGGCGGCGGAAACGGCAACCGGACAGCCGGCGGGAACAGCAACGTGACACCCGGCGGGGGCGACAAAGCAGCGGACGGCGCCGCCCGCGAGTCGACGACCGGCGGAGACGGCATTGCGAGCCCCGGCGGCCGCATCACGCTGCTGGTCTCGCACAGGTTCTCCACCGTCCGCATGGCGGACCTCATCGTCGTCCTCGACGGCGCCCGCGTGGTGGAGGTGGGCAGCCACGAGGAGCTGATGGCGAAGGCGGGACACTACGCGGAGCTGTACGAGATCCAGGCCGCAGCGTACCGATAGCCGACTACTCCAGCATGCTAGAATAGCTAGTCAATAGCTATTTCCGCGAGGCACTCCTGACAGCCAGAGTCACCGCTCTCGAGGCAAAGACCCGTTTCGGCAAGCTCCTCGACCGTGTTGCGCGGGGCGAGGAGATCGTCGTCACCCGGCACGACCGTCCGGTCGCGCGCATGGTAGCGGCAGACCGAGGCAGTCTGAATGACGTACGCGCGGCCGTGACCGGCCTGCGTGAGCTGCGTGAAGAGATTGCCAGGCGGCAAGGGAGCGAGCCACGCCTCACCGATGCCCAGGTCAAGTCTCTGATCGAGGCGGGACGGCGGTGAGCCACGGCTTCGTTGTGGACGCCTCCATGGCGTTCGCGTGGGTGAAGCCGAGCCAGGCTTCCGCCGAATCGGATGCCCTTCTGGACCGCATCGTGCAGGGCGCCAGGGTCGTCGTGCCGCCGCTGTGGTTCCTGGAAGTCGCGAACGGGCTGCTCGTGGCTCAGCGACGCAGGTTGCTCACGGCATCGGAGCGCACCCGGGCGCTCGCTCGACTGTCCGGGTTGACGCTGACCGTCGACGACGTCGACGCATCGGTCGCGTTCGACCGCACGTCGACATTGGCTGCGCGCTACCGACTGTCCGTGTACGACGCTGCCTACCTGGAAGTCGCATTGCGCCGCTCGCTTCCGATCGCCTCCCGGGACAAGACGCTTCTGTCGGCGGCGGTGCGCGCCGGCGCCGCGGTGATTCCCGGACCCGCGCCCGGGCCGCCACGGCCCGCTGGCGAATAGCGGCCAGCCGGAGGGAACGGCCGCGCGATAACCGCCGAGAACGGCAACGCGGATCCGCGCGGCCGCGTCACCCTGCTGGTCTCGCCCAGGGGCCTCCACGGTGCGCATGGCGGATCTCATCGTCGTCCCCGACGGCGCCCGCAAGGTGGAGGCAGACAGCCACGAGGAGCTGATGGCCAAGGCGGGACACTACGCGGAGCTGTACGAGATCCAGGCGGCGGCGTCCCGGTAGGGAACTACGGCTCCCACCGGCTGTTCAGTCCTCGTAATCCTCGTCGAGCCCATTGAAGGCGACTACTACCTGCCCTACCGCGCGAAGCCATTCATCGGATCGCTTGAGCACCTCGGCAATCTTCGGCTTCCTGCCGTCGACGACCACCCGCCACGTCCAGTAGTTCCCATCCTTCTTGACCCTCGCGCCGGGAACAAGCCTCGCGACCGCCTCGAGGTAGTCGACTCCAACTTGCGGATCTCCGCTCTCCTCGGCGTTCCAGACCACGTAGTTCGTGTTGAGCTCCCCATTGGAGAACAACGTGCCGAAGTTGACCTTGGTCCCGTCCGGCCGATACCAGTTGAGGATGTAGGAGGCGCTCTTCGCGGTGACTCTGAACTCGTCACCCTGGTCCTTGTAACGCCGAAAGAACTCCCGCAGGCGCGAGGGCAGAGCTGCATCGACTTGCTCGATCTCTTGATAGAACTCCTCTGGCGTCAATCTCTTCCTGTTACCCACGTCATTCCGCGACCGCTGATCGACAGACTCGAGCGCTGGAGGCTCCTTCACCACGACTCGGCGGTCATCTGGGTCGGCCAACTCCACTACGGCCCGTTTGATCTCGACCGTCCTGGCAAGCACCCGGGGCTCCACGATCACCCCACCGCCGGTCACCTCCGGCATATCGAAGATGGCCAGTTCCACAAGCCCCAATGTGAATCGAATGCCCGCGGATCGCTGGAGGTAATCTGCGATTCGTTCCACCTCTTCACGGATGCCGTCGCCCACCACCATCAGGACGAATCTGCCCTCCTTGAGGTTACGGGTAACGTCGTCCACAAATTCCGCCTCAACCAATGTGTCATGTTGCGCCCGCACGAGATCGAAGAGCGCCTTGGCACTCGCGGGACGCCCCGTCGCCCGACAAACGGCAGCGTTCAGCTCCTCGTACGACCACCTGCTGATCTCCTTCGCGTAGTCGAGAATCTGGGTCACGACCTCTCGCCTTGCCTCCGGGTTGCGCCACAGCTTGCATTCGACGATCGACAATCGCCCCTGCTCGCTCACGTACACAAGGTCAATTTGGCCGGCAGCGGTCGGCAACTCGCGACAGAGCGGCGTCGCCGGAGCCGCCTCTCGATCAAACACTCCAACGGGCAGAATCTCGGGCGTCTCGAACAGCAGGTTCTGCAACCAAGCCTCGTCATACCCGCCGCCCTTGGGCCCCACGTCCCGCTCACGTCGGCGCAATGGAACCGCCCGGTCCTGTAGCTTCGGAAGGTAGAACGTTCGACCGTATCTGCTGGATCCGCAGGCCATGTTCGATTCCGTTCTCCACTAGTCCGTCGACCCGTCCGCTCGCTCCGCGAGCTCCACGAAGCGGGCTGCCGCATCGACCGCGGCGGCCGCCTGTGTCTCGCCGAACGCCTCGAAAGGCACGCCACCGGCAAGGCCGCTCGGGTAGCGGGTGGGCACGTAGTACTGATCGAGAATGCCCCCCAGCTCCCGCAGGGCGCTCAGCTCGGGCCTGCGGTCCGCGTACCACGAGATGAGCGTGACCAGCGAGTGGCCGAGCACCGTGCGCTCGCCGAGCCCGTAGGCGATTGCCTTCACGGCCTTCTCCGCGGACTGCTGGGCGATGAAACAGGCCTGCGCGTAGAAGCGCTCGCGAAGGGCCACGCGGGCGAAGGCCAAGTCGTTGGCGGCCTGCCGGCGCCAGCGCTCAGCTTCGGCTCCGGGGTCCCACATGGATCCGTCTGGCATCGGCGAGCGCGTTGACGAGGAACGGCCGCTCCTCCGCTTGCATCCGCGTGAAATTCCTCAGGCGTGTAGACGAGCAGATCGACGCCGACGCGAGCGTCGACAATCGCAGGCAGATAGTCGCGAAACCGCTCCACGAACGGCCGATCGGTCGGCGCTACGACGATCACGTCGATGTCGCTTTCGGTGGAGGCCGTCCCGCGGGCGTGCGATCCGAATATCCAGGCGGCCCGGGCTCCCTGGGCCTCCAGAAGCGGACGGAGTGAGCCGACGAAACGGTCGAGCTGGGTCACGTGCCCATTCTATATCGGTGCGAGCATCGCCCGAGACGGCTTCCAGTTCAAAGGAACCGGTACTGACGAACGGACGGATGTCTGGTGAGTGCGCCTTCGCCGACTCCGCATCCTCCTCTGCCCGGTCGCGGCCTCATGGCTTCGCTTTGGGCGGCGGTGGGGGGACCGGCATCGGCTTGGGGGCGGCTTCGGTGCCCGTCGCAAATGCTCTACTTTGACGTTCACGCGGCCTGGTTCGACCGTCTTGTGCCGCACTCACCCGGGAAACCCGAAGACCCCACGCAGCAAGGGCTCCCCGGGTGTCCAGGCGTGGACGGATCGTTCCGAGAAACTGGTCGAGCTGAGCCACATGCTCATTCCATGCGGTGAGAGCGCGCCGCTGCGGCATGAAGACGTCGGACTTCTACACGCGAAAGAGGCTTCTGAACCAGTTCACGAACGTCCGCGACTCGGCTCTTGCAGGGTCCAGAACGGTATGCTCGACGGCTTCGTGCAGCCGCAGATCCGGCGGATCCTGCCACGCGAGCCATGTGTAAATCTCGGCCTTCCGTACGTGGACGTCCCTGAACGGCGCGCCGTTGCGCTTCGCGTCGGCGACAGAATTCGTGGCGAGGTCGTACAGAGGGCGGGACTCGTCCGGAATCAGACGAAGAAGGAAGTCCTCCAGCATTCCACTGAACCGATTGTCCGGCATGATCCAGACGCCGAACCGCACCCCGTCGGAGTGGACGACGTCCAGGCCTCCGGCGGGAATCTGTTTCGGAAGATTGGTGAACTCACTACTGCACCAGGTCTTGACATCCTCCCAGCGCTTGCCGGCGTCACCGTTCGCATCGACCACGACACCCAGGACCTCGAGTCCGGACGCCGCCAGCTCGAGCTCGATGACTTCCGGCTTCAGAATCTCGTCGACGCTGCCGTACGGCTCGATGAACACGGGGGAGTGAGGAGGATTCGGCCACGCGACGCCGTTCGCTTCCATGAGATACGGGATTACACTCTTGTCCGTCTCCCCCTCCACGAGCAGCCTCTTGGGGTGATCCCTCCGAATCTTGGCCGGCATCACCTGACCTCAACGTTCCGCTCGGCAGCGGCCACGATTGCCTGGTTGGTGATGCTGACCGCTTTTTCGCGACTCCGATCGATCCTCTGAATGGTGACGTCGCCCACATCGGATTCCACGGCCGCCCTCAAGCTCTCGTAACAGTCGCGACTGTGCGTGGTGGCGAACACCTGAACCGACAGGGCGGCGGCCTGCTCAGTGATCATCCGCCACATGTCTTCCATAACCGTGTAGTGCAGACCGGTGTCGATCTCGTCGACGAGCAGCACTCCGCCGCTGGCGTTCGAGATGGAGAGCGCCAAACCGAGCATCCGCCACATACCGTCACCCAGGTTTCCTATCGGTACAGGGTCGGCAATCTCGTGAAGCTTGACCTTTACCCCCCCGGGCGCTTCTCGATAAAGACTGCGCTCGTCCAAGGCGGGTGCGATGCGCTCGACTGCCGGCTCGACGATCCGAAGCGCTTGGGTGATTGCTTCGTCCTTGGGCCCGAGTACGAACTTGCTGTACGTCCGAACGACGTCGGTCGCCGTCAGGCCGCGAGTCGTAATGAACTGAACGGCTTGGCTCGACCCGTTCCGCGCCCGTAGGAGCCGTCGCGGAACCACCAGGAATCCATCGTGGTTGATGAAGGCCTTGTAGTCGTCTTCCGCGCGCGACCACCTTATGTGGAGCGTGAATTGCTCGTCCTCCTCCACGTCTTCTGTTTGCAGATCAGATTCATCGATTTCCCTGGTGTCCACGACGACCTTGTCGTTCCAACGCGCCAAGTGAGTGCCAGGGATGCAGTCGGCCTCGACGACGATCTCGCCGGGCAACTCGCGGTTGGAGAACAGATGTTTCACATCAAGAAAATCCTGGCGGGTAAGGGATTCACGGATCTCCTGCTCTGTTGGATAGCCCCACTCCCCACGACGGCCCGCAATGGCCGGCAGCACGTGTGGATTGCCCGCAGATTGGAGCAACTCGATACACTCCAGGATCGAGGTCTTGCCGCTATTGTTCATACCGACCAGCAGGTTGACCCGGCCGAGCCGCTCCATCCGGAACGAGTCGAACCCGCGGTAGCCGTTGATCCGTATCGAGGAGTACAAGTTCGCTCTCCGTAAAGCTATGCCTGACTATCGTACTCCTGCCGCCCGCTCCGCGGTGAGCCGGCGCATGAGCTCGATGGTATGCGTCGGCGCCTCGAACTCGGCCTCCTCGAGCGGGGTGCGGCCGTACTGGTCGAGAGCGGCGAAGTCGGCGCCGTTATCGGCCAGGTACTGGACGATCTCGTCCTCGCCGGCGCGGATGGCCACATGGAACGCGCTGCGTCGTCCCGGCGGATGGATGTTGACGTCGAGGCCGATCTCCACCGTGAAGCGGACCGCGTCCAGGTTGCGGCTGCCGGCCGCGAGCAGCACCGCGCCCGCGCCGTCGTGGGTCACCGCCTCCGGATCGGCCCCCAGCGCCAGCAGCGCCGCCAGCATGTCGACGTCGCCGGCCTGCGCCGCGGTGAGAAACGGCGTGAAACCGCCGGTGCTGCGCCAGGCCCCGCCGCCCGGGCCGCCGCCGCTGCGGGCATGCACGTCCGCACCGCGCGCCACCAGCTCGCGCGCCATCTCGACGTTGCCCTGCGCGACGACCGCGTGCAGGGCGGTGCCGCCCTCGCGGTCGCGGGCATGCACGTCCGCGCCGTGGTCGAGCAGCAGCCGGGCCACGGCGTCGCGGCCCTCCCCGGCCGCGATGAGAAAGGCGCTCCGGCCGTCGGCGGCGGCAACGTGCGGGTCGGCGCCGGCCGCGATCAGGGCGCGCGCGCTGTCGGCGTCCCCGGAGGCGGCCGCGAACAGAATCGGGCGGGATCCGTTCGCGGAGATCGCCCCGACGTCGGCGCCGGAGTCGATGAGGAATCCCGCGATGGCGGTATGGCCTCCAGCGGCAGCCCACATGAGCGGGGTCTGGCCCATCCGGCGCTCCGCGACATTCACCGCCGCGCCGCGCTCGACCAGAAGGCGTACGAGCGCCTCGCTCCCAGCGTGCACGGCGGCCATCAGCGGCGTGTCGCCGCTCCAGCGTGCCACGCCGACGGCGGCGCCAGCGTCCAGCAGCATCCGCGCGATCGCCAGGTTTCCGTTCCCGCACGCGAAGAGCAGCGGCGTCTCGCCGTTCTCGTCGACGGCGTTCGGGTCGGCGCCCGCCTGCAGCAACGTCTCGACAATACCGGCGGCGTCACGCAGGGCGGCCCAGGCCAGCGCCGTCGAGCCGTCGGCGCGCGCGGCGTTCACGTCGGCCCCGGCGGTAACGAGCGTCTCGACAGCACGTGCGTCCCGGCGCTGGACCGCCTCGATCAGCCCCGCCTCCGGTGCAGGCGCCGGCCGAGCGTCCTGGGCGGGGGCCGGAACGACGGCGCCGTACCCCGGTACGGACCCGAACGCGAGCGCCAGCCCTGCACCCGACAAGAGCGCCTTCCGCATAGGCCTCAACCAGAACCTCTTCCACATGGAATCGAATGCTACACTCCGAATCCAGTGAACGGACCACGAAACTCCCTTGCCGCGGCAACGACCTCGGCGTTCCTCTGTCTTGCGGCCGTCCCGATCTCGGCGGCGCAGGCGGGCAACCAGGAAGCCGAACGCGGCGCCGAGCTGCTGCGGAACACGGTCCGCCGCCACTGTCTCGCGTGCCACAACGACCGGACGCTTACCGCGGGCCTGTCGCTCCAGGAAGTGGATCCGGAACGGGTCGCCGAGCACGCGCCCGTGCTCGAGAAGGTGTTCCAGAAGCTGCGGGCCGGCGAGATGCCCCCGGCGGGCCGTCCCCGCCCGGACGCGGCCACCGCGGCCGGCCTGCTCGGGTGGCTGGAAACCGCGCTCGACGCGGAAGCGGCCGCGAACCCCGACCCCGGGGCGCCCGCCATCCACCGGCTGAACCGCGCCGAGTACCGCAACGCTGTACGCGACCTGCTGGGGCTCGACCTCGACCACGCCCGCGACCTGCCGTCGGACGACTCCGGCTACGGCTTCGACAACATCGGCGACGTGCTGACTGTCTCGCCGCTGCACGTCGAGCAGTACGTGGCGGCGGCGCGGCGCGTCAGCCGGCTGGCGGTCGGCAGTCTGGCGCCGCGACCGGTGGTCGAACGCTACGAGCCGCCGGACGGCACCACCGACGAGGCGGTCGACGGGCTGCCGCCCAACGAGCGGGGCGGCATCCTGTTCCGGCACTACTTCGCCTTCGACGCCGACTATACGTTCACGATTCGCATCGGTGGCCGGCGCACGACCGGCATGCCCGCGCCCTTGCTGGACGTGCGCGTCGACGGGAGGCGGGTCCGCCTGATCGACGCCGACTTCGACCCCGAGGAGGCGAACCAGCTCACTCGCAACTTCGAGATCCGGCTGCCGTTGCCGGCGGGCGAGCACGAGATTGGCGCCGGGTTCCTCACCGAGTACGCGCATAGCGAGGACGGCGGCGCGGAGACGAACGACTACTTCGTCGACTACGTACTCGTCGGCGGCCCCTACGACGCGGCCGGTCCGGGCGAGACCGACATCCAGCGCCGCATCTTCGTCTGCCGGCCCGCGGCGGACGAACCGGAGGAGCCGTGCGCCGGGCGGATCCTGCAGCGCCTGGCCCGCCGCGCCTACCGGCGTCCGGTGACGGCCGCGGACATCGACCCGCTGCTCGACCTGTTCGCCATGGGTCGCGGCGACGGGCAACGCTTCGAGGACGGCATCGAGATGGCGCTGAGCGGCGTGCTCGTCTCACCGAGCTTCCTGTTCCGCGCCCCGCGTGCTCCGGACGACGCCGAGCCGGGCGCGGCGTATCCCCTCTCGGACATCGACCTGGCGTCGCGGCTGTCCTTCTTCCTGTGGAGCAGCATCCCGGACGAGGAGCTGCTCGACCTCGCCGAGCGCGGCCGGCTGCGCGATCCGGCGGCGCTCGACGGGCAGATCGCCCGCATGCTGGCGGACCCGAAGGCCGGCGCGCTGGTGGAGAACTTCGGCGGCCAATGGCTGCACCTGCGCAACGTCGCCGACTGGACGCCCGACCCGGTGCGGTTCGCCGACTTCGACGACTCGCTGCGCTACGCCTTCGAGCGCGAGACGGAGCTGTTTCTCGACCACCTGATCCGCGAGGACCGCAGCGTCCTGGAGCTGATCGACGCCGACTACACGTTTCTGAACGAACGCCTGGCCGGCTTCTACGGCATCGACGGCGTGCACGGCGGCTACTTCCGCCGCGTCCCGCTCGCGGGCACCGGACGCGGCGGCGTCCTGACCCACGGCAGCGTGTTGATGGTCACCTCGTACCCGACGCGGACGTCGCCGGTGCTGCGCGGCAAGTGGGTGCTGGAAAACCTGCTCGGCGCCCCGCCTCCGCCCCCGCCGCCCGACGTGCCGGCCCTGGACGCCGGCGCGGATGCCTCGGCGGGCAGCCTCCGCGAGGCGCTGGAGCGGCACCGCGCCAACCCCGCCTGCGCCGCCTGCCACGCAAAGCTCGACCCGCTCGGGTTCGCGCTGGAGAACTTCGACGCGGTGGGCGCCTACAGGACGGAGGACGACGGCGTGACCGTCGAAGCCTCGGGGGCGCTGCCGGACGGCACCCTCGTCGACGGTCCGGCGGGTCTGCGCCGCGTGCTGCGGGACCGCCGCGACGAGTTTGTGGAGACGCTCGCCGCGAAGCTGCTGACCTATGCCCTCGGACGGGGTCTCGAGTCGTACGATCAGCCGGCGGTGCGCGAGATCCGCCGCGAGGTCGAGGCCGCCGACTACCGGTTCTCGGCGCTGGTCTCGGCTATCGTCGATAGCGTACCATTCCGTCTGAGGAGGATTCCGGAGCCATGATCACCGGAACTGCACTGCCGCGCCGCACTTTCCTGCGAGGCATGGGCGCCACCGTCGCCCTTCCGTTCCTCGACGCGATGACGCCGGCTTTCGCACGGGCGTCGACGCCGGTCACCCGGGTCGCGTTCGTCTACACGGCCAACGGCATCATCATGCAGGACTGGACGCCGGCCGCCGAAGGCGCCGGGTTCGCGTTCAGCAAGACGCTGATGCCGGTGGAGCCGTTCCGGGACGACCTCCTCGTCCTGACGGGTCTGGCGCACCGCAACGGCGAGGCGCTCGGCGACGGCCCGGGCGATCACGCCCGCGCCGGCGCGAGCTGGCTTACCGGCGTACACCCGAAGAAGACCCGCGGCGCCGACATCCGCAACGGCATGTCGGTCGACCAGATGCTGGCCGGGACGATCGGCCGCGACACGCCGCTGCCCTCCCTGGAGCTGGGGCTGCAGGACGTGCGGATGGTGGGCGGCTGCGATTCCGGCTACAGTTGCGCCTACAGCAACACCCTCTCGTGGAGCTCGCCGACGACGCCGCTGCCCTACGAGAACAACCCGAGCCGGGTCTTCTCGCGGCTGTTCGGCGACGGCGACACCACGGATCCGGCGGTGCGGGCCGTCCGCGCGCGGCAGAACCGGAGCCTGCTCGACTTCGTGCGCGACGACGCGGCACGGCTGCGGACCACCCTCGGCGCCGGCGACCGGCGCAAGCTGGGCGACTACCTCGACTCGGTGCGCGAGGTGGAGCGGCGCATCCGGAACGCGCGCTACGACGGCGTCGACCTGCCGGTGCTCGACCGCCCCGACGGCATCCCGCCGACCTTCGAGGAGCACGTCCGGCTGATGTCGGATCTGGTCACCATCGCGTTCCAGGCCGACCTGACGCGGGTGGTCACGCTGATGTACAGCCGCGAGGGCGGCAACCGGACCTACCGCTCCATCGGTGTCCCGGACGCGCACCACGGGCTGTCGCACCACCAGAACGACCCGGAGAAGATGGCCCGGCTGGCGATGATCGACCGGCACCACGTCGCGATGCTCGCCTACTTCCTCGGCAAGCTGCGGGACGCGCAGGACGAGACCGGATCGCTGCTCGACCACTCGATGGTCGTCTACGGCAGCAGCCTGAGCGACTCGAACGCGCACACCCACGACAACCTGCCGACGCTGCTGGCCGGCGGCGGCAGCGGCACGTTACATGGCGGGCGCCATCTGCGCTATCCCGACGGCACGCCGATGACGAACCTGTTCCTGACCATGCTCGATCGCCTCGGGGTGCAGCGGGAGCAGATCGGCGACAGCACGGGGAGGATTGCGCACCTCAGCGAGCTGTAGGCAACCGGGTCGTCATCGCGTCGCCCTCCAGCCGCGCAGCGCGAGCACGACCGCGAGAACCGCCAGGCCGAGCGGCGGAACCGCCGGCACTCCGGTACCCGATGTTGCTTGTGTCGACCTTCTGGCTGAAACCGTCCAGCACGGTGCCCGATGCGTCTCGCAGTGCGTTCGTTTCCGGCGGCGTGTACCGCAGAATCACCGTCTCGCCGCCCCGAATCGCTTCGCGAAGGGTAAGGGACAACGTCCTGGAGTCCAGAAACGCCACGCTGTCGACCGTAGCTGACGTGCCGGACAGGGACAGCGTCGTGGAGTCCTCAAACGCCACGCTTTCGACCGTAGCTGACGTGCGGGACAAGGTGAACGCGGAAGTTGCCGGAACGGCGGACGTATCCATCGCTCTACTGAACCCGACGGTGATGGTCGTGCCGGTGATATCCGCGGCGGCGCCCGTTGTCGGCTCGGGTGTCAGGATCGATGCTGGCTTTCGCATAGCCGTAGATGGCGACCATCAATGAGGCGTCGGAAGTTGTCCACGGATCGGTGGTAGCGTAAGCCCGATTGAGGCCATCGTCCCCGATGTTCCCCTCCGCGGCCGTGTCGGTATCGTCGCTGTCACTGCGCGCTGGCGACTTCCGACACCTGTTCCCGGAACCGCTCACGTCTACGACCACGAAATACGTCGTGCCGGCACCCAGGTCGATGCCTTGGCCGGAGGCCGTGAACCTGTTCTCTTCGTTGTCGACTCAACCCGCTCGGACGGGTTTGTCAGCGTGCCCAGGTTGCTGCCCGGCTCACCGCCCGAGTTCGAGTGGATGCTCACACTGTAGGTCGGATCCGACGGCGCTGTCGGCTGACTCATCACGATCTCGATACCTACCTCGGTCAGCTTGTAGCCGCCGGAGTTGCCGCTCATGGTGAACGCCTGGGCGAGGTCGTACAAGTCCAACGACTGAGAAGAAGAGAACGACTGGTCGACGTTGCCCGTCAGCTTGGTGCTCGTCTGCGCCCACGCCCCCGGGGAAGCGAGCAGCACGGCCACAGTCGACCAGGCCGCCGACCAGGCCGCAAGCCGCAGAATGCCACCCGCTACTCTGGCGGCTGGCTGGCTGGCTGGCTTGGCTGGCTGGCTGGCTGGCTGGCTGGCTGGCTGGGCAATATCCATGCCACTTGCGTCTCGACCCGTCACGATTCTCGTCATTCACATCTGACCTCCCACAATTGAGATGGCTGGACGCCTCATCCAGCTTGCCCGCGCCAGCAGCCGCCCGTTCGGGGCACACCTGCTGGAAACTGCCTGAACGTAGACACTGAACTCTAGCAAACCCGCATATCACATTTTCGTGTTTATCTGGTGTACTTATCATGTTTATTTCATCAAATAGGCTATCCTGGCACCGGGGGGTGACGCCCAGGGCCCCCTCCCGCTCCGGCCCTCGCGGATCGGGATTCGTGCCGAGCCCGCGAAGGAAAAGCCTTGACGCAACCCGAGGCGAAGGAAAATGACGCAACCCGGCGATCGACTACGCGCAGCGCCGCGTGACGCTTCGAGGGGAGGCGGTCGAGCTCACCGTCACCGAGGACGATCTGCTGCGCGTGCTCTCGCTCGACGCGGGACGGGTGGTGACCTTCGAGACGCTGCTGCGGCGGGTCTGGGCCAAGCCGGGGAAAACCGACGCGAACCTGGTGCGCAATTTCGTCAGGAGCATGCGGCGCAAGCTCGCCGACGGCGCGGCCAGTCGCACCTGCATACTCAACCAGCGCGGCGTCGGGTACCGCATGGCGATCGGTGTCCCGGACGCGCACCAGGGGCTGTCGCACCACCAGAACGACCCGGAGAAGATGGCCCGGCTGGCACAGCACGGGGCGGGTTGCACACCTGGGCGGGCTGTAGGCAACCGGGTCGTCATCGCGTCGCCCTCCAGCCGCGCAGCGCGAGCACGACCGCGAGAACCGCGAGGCCGAGCGGCGGAACCGCCGGCACTCCGGTACCGATGGTGCTTGTGTCGACCGTCCGGCGGAAACCGGCCAGCACGGTGCCCGATGTATCTTGCAGCGCGTTCGTTTCCGGCCGCGCGTACCGCAGGGTCACCCGCTCGCCACCCCGAATCGCTTCGCCAAGGTCGAGGTACAACGTCGTTGCGTCGCCGAACCTCACGCTGCTGACCGTAGCTGACGTGCCGGACAAGGTGAACGCGGACGTTGCCGGAAGGATGGACGTATCCATCGCTCTACGGAACCCGACGGTGATGGTCGTGCCGGTGATATCCGCGGCGGCGCCCGTTGTCGGCTCGGGTGTCGGGTCGATGCTGGCTTTCGCATAGCCGTAGATGGCGACCAGAACTCGGACGTCGTTAATAGCTGTCCACGGACCGGTGCTATCGTAATCCCGATGGAGGCTATCGTCCCCGATGTTCCCCTCCCCGGCCGTGTCAGAATCGTCGTCGAGACTGTACGTTTTTGCCGTATGGATATTTCTGTTCCCGGGAACGCTCACGTCTACGACCACGAAATACGTCGCGTCGGCATCCAGGTCGACGCCTTGGCCGGAGGCCGTGAACCTGTTCTCTTCATTGTCGACCAACTCGGACGGGTTTGTCAGCGTGCCCAGGATGCTGCCCGGCGATCCGCCCGAGTTCGAGTGGATGCTCACACTGTAGGCCGGCGCCGTCCCTCCCGGGTTATGGACCCTGAGATCGATACCTACCTCGGTCAACTTGTAGCCGTCGGGGTTGTCGCTCATGGTGAACGCCTGGGCGTGGTCTTCGATCCAAGACCTAGTGAAACTGCGCGGCTCATCGATGTTGCCGGTCAGCTTGGTGCTCGACTGCGCCCACGCCCCCGGGGAAGCGAGCAGCACGGCCACAGTCGACCAGGCCGCAACCGCACAATGCCACCCGCTACTTCGCTGGCTGGCTGGCTGGCTGGCTGGCTGGCTGGCTGGCTGGCTGGGCAATATCCATGCCACTTGCGTCTCGACCCGTTGCGATTCTCGTCACGCAAATCCTTACCTCTCCGAATCGACGCCGGTGGACCTCTCCGCCCGCGGTCGAACCGCATCACCAGCTCGACCCCGCCGCGAAGCTCCCGCGCCACGTCGCCGGGCGCGTACCGTGGGCCGCTCTCGCCTGCGGGGCACACCTGCGGGAAACTGCCTGAACATAGGCACTGAACTCTAGCAAACCGCATATCAAATGTTCGTGTCTATCTTTGTCTATTTCATGTTTTTTTCATTAGGATAGGCTATGCTGGCGCCGGGGGTGACGCCCGGGGTGACGCTCAGGGTCGCCCCCCGATTCCGGCCCTCGCGGATCGGGATTCGTGCCGAGCCGGCGAAGGAGAAGCCTTGACGCAATCCGGCGATGCGCGGCGGGAGATCGAGGCGCTGCGCGAGCGGACCTCCAGCCTCAGCGCGGCCATCCTGCGCATCAGCGCCACGCTCGACCTCGACACCGTGCTCGCCGAGGTGGTCGAGAGCGCCCGCACGCTCGCCCGGGCCCGCTACGGGGTCATCGTTACGGTCGACGAGGCGGGGGCGCCCACCCTCGACACCGTGTTCGCCGGCTTCACGCCGGAGGAGGAGCGGGAGCTGGTCGCCTGGCCCGACGGCGGCCGCCTGTTCGAGCACCTCCGCCACCTGCCGGGGCCGTTGCGGCTCGCCGACCTGGCCGGATACGTCCGCTCCCTCGGCATCGCGCCTGCACGGTTGTTGTCGCGGGCCTTCCAGGGCACGCCGATGCGCCACCGGGGCGTCGACGTCGGCTACTTCTTCCTCGCCGAGAAGGCCGAGGGCGAGGAGTTCACCGGCGACGACGAGGAGGTGCTGACGCTGCTCGCCTCGCACGCCGCGGCCGCGGTCGCCAACGCGCGGACGCACCGCAGCGGGCAGCGGGCGCAGGCCGACCTCGAAGCGCTCGTCGAGATCTCGCCGGTCGGGATCGTGGTCTTCGATGCGAAGAGCGGCCGGCCCGCGTCGCTCAACCGCGAGGCGCGGCGGATCGCCGAGGGCCTGCGGATGGCCGGCGGCCCGATCGAGGAGCTCCTGGAGACGTTCACCCTGCGCCGCGCCGACGGGCGGGAGGTCTCACTGAGCGAGTTCCCGCTGGCCGGGCTGCTCGGCGCCGGGGAGACGGTGCGCGCCGAGGAGGTCGTGCTTTCGGTCCCCGACGGGCGCAGCGTCAGGATGCTGATCAACGTCACGCCGGTACGCGGCGAAGGGGACGAGATCGCGTCGGTGGTGGTGACCGTGCAGGACCTGGCGCCGCTCGACGAGATCGAGCGGATGCGGACCGAGTTCCTGGGCCTGGTGAGCCACGAGTTGCGCGCGCCGCTGATCGCCATCAAGGGCTCGGCCGACGCGCTGCTCGAGGAGGCGTCCGAGCTCGACCCGGCCGAGATGCGCGAGTTCCACCGCATCATCGCCGAGCAGGCCGACCACATGCGCGGCCTCATCCGCGACCTGCTCGATGCGGGGCGCATCGACTCGGGCACGCTCTCGGTCACCGCCGAACCCTCGGAGGTGGCCGCCCTGGTCGAGCGGGCGCGCAGCACGTTCCTGAGCGGCGGCGGCCGCCACGCCGTCCTCGTGGACCTGCCGGCGGGGCTGCCCCCGGTGATGGCCGACCGGAGGCGCATCGTGCAGGTGCTCATCAACCTCTTCTCGAACGCCGCGAGGCACGCTCCCGATTCGACCCCGATCCGGGTGGCGGCCGTGCGCGAGAACGCGCACGTCGCCGTGTCGGTCTCCGACGAGGGAAGCGGGGTGGCGGCCGAGTTGCTGCCGCACCTGTTCAGCAAGCACGCCGGCGCAAGGCAGGGGGCGACGGCGGGCCACGGCCTCGGCCTCGCCATCTGCAAGGGACTCGTCGAGGCGCACGGCGGCCGCATCCGGGCCGAGAGCCCCGGCGCCGGCCGCGGCGCCACGTTCACCTTCACGCTGCCGGTGGCCGGGGAGGCCGGCGCCGTGGCGGCCGATCGCGCCGCCGTCCCGCCGGCGGCCCCGGAACCCGGAGAGCCACCGCGCATCCTGGTCGTCGACGACGACCCGCGGGCGCTGCGCTTCGTCCGCGACGCGCTCGCCGAGGCCGGCTTCGCTCCCCTGGTGACCGGCGCGCCCCCGGACCTGCCGCGCATCATCCGCACCGAGAGGCCGCGACTCGTCCTGCTCGACCTCATGCTGCCCGACGTCGACGGCATCGAGCTGATGCGCCAGGTCCCCGAGCTCGCCGACGTGCCCGTCATCTTCATCTCCGGCTACGGCCGCGACGAGATCGTCGCCAAGGCGCTCGATTCGGGCGCGGCCGACTACCTCGTCAAGCCCTTCTCTCCGACCGAGCTGGTCGCCCGGGTCCGGGCGGCGCTGCGGCGCCGCGAGGAGCCCGAGCCGTTCGTGACCGGAGAGCTCGCCATCGACTACGCGCAGCGCCGCGTGACGCTGCGAGGGAAAGCGGTCGAGCTCACCGTCACCGAGTACGAGCTGCTGCGCGTGCTCTCGCTCGACGCGGGACGGGTCGTGACCTTCGAGACGCTGCTGCGGCGGGTCTGGACCAAGCCGGGGAGCGCCGACGCGAACCTGGTGCGCAATTTCGTCAGGAGCCTGCGGCGCAAGCTCGGTGAAGGCGGGGCCAGCCCCACCTTCATCTTCAACGAGCGCGGCGTCGGCTACCGCATGGCGAAACCGCCTGGCCGACAGGACCGGTCATGACGCCGGCGCGGCACACCCGCCTCCGGCTGCGCTGGCAGCTCCACCACTATTGCATCAACGCACCGGCAGGTCGATTGGCGACTTCCCGACCGGAAAGCGGTCGATCTCCTGAATCCTACGGAACGGCGCAGGCGAAGCTCGCATCGTCGTTGGGGTCTCCCGCCCCGTTGTAGACAGCGACCTGCGGATAGGGACAGAGCGGCCGGGTCATCGCGGGCTGGCCGTCCCGACCCGGCTTCGATGCGAGCAGGCGCTCGGGCGCGCGGCCCTCCTCTACCCAGGCGCGGATCGCCTCCACCCAGTCGACGCGGTCCGGGCCCGGGCCGCCGGCGCAGTGGAGCACGCCCGGCAGCATGTAGAGCCGCGCGTAGTCGCGGGCTCCTGGATCGCCCTCCTCGAGCCGCTCGTAGTAGTCGATGGTGCCGAGCGGCGCGAGCGCCAGGTCGGACCACCCGGTCCAGTAGATGATCTTGCCGCCGCTGTCCCGGAAGGCGTTCAGATCGGGATCGGTCGCGTTCAGGATCGCGGCCGTCTCCGCGACGTCCTCCTTCCAGGTCGAGAAGTCGTAGGCCGTGTAGTCCCAGTCGGGATCGTCGAAGACGAAGTACTTGAACAGCTCGGTGCCGAAGCCGTACTGGGCGTTGGGCACCCCGGCGGCCCGCCGCTGCGGCGCGCTGACCACCCACGAATCCCAGCCGCCGCCGTCGTTCTCGCCCCCGTAGTTGAAGCCGTGGTAGATCGGCTCGCCGTTCGAGACCGGGCCGTCGTACACCGTGTTGATGGCCGCGAGCTGCGCCGTGGTAACACAGCCGTCGGCCGGACGGTCGCCCGCGCAGCGCGGCAGGTCTTCCGGCTCGAAATCGCACTGGCGCGGGTCGTTGAGCACGTCGTCCTCCACCCCGTCACTGGCGTCGCAGGCGGCGAGGATGCTCGATCCGAGCAGCTCGAGGGTGGCTGGCGTGAGCACCGGGTCGTCGACGTCACCGTCCGGGTAGATCGCCTGCTGGTTCTGCACGAAGCCTGCCGTGATGCCGGTCCAGTCGTAGGCGGGCGCCGCCGCCACGATGCCGTCGAAGTCCTCCGGATAGCGCTGCGACTCCATCATCGCCTGGCCGCCGCCCCGCGAGCAGCCCACGAAGTAGGAGTAGTCGGCCGGCCGATCGTAGTAGTGCGCGATGATCGACTTCGCGGCTTCGGCGGTGAGGTGCACGGCGCGGTGCCCGAAGTTCTCCTGCCGCGCGGGGTGATTGAGGGCCCAGCTCGCCTCGATGCCGCTGCCGGTGTGCCCGGTGTCGGTCCCGACCGTCGCGTAGCCGCGCTGCAGGGGGCTTCCGCCGTGCGCGTAGAGCGTGCGGGCCTGGTTCTGCACGCTCCCCACGAAGCCGCCGCCGCCGCCCATCAGGAAGCGCCCGTTCCAGTCGTCGGGCAGCAGCAGCTCGAAGTTGATCTCCGTCTCGATCGTCCCCGTCACCCTGCAATGCGCCGGCAGACCGGCCTCGGCCGGTACCGGTTCCGCCGCCCCGATGTACAGATCGAACAATTCCAGCGTCGCCAGGTCGGTGCAGGCGTCCGCGGGGCCGGCGGCGGGAGTCGCACACGCGGCGACGACCGCCAGGCCGGCGGCGACAACGACGTTCACGAACTGGCGTTGGATGCGGGACATCATGGCTTTCCCCTCGTGTCGTTCGGACCGCTTCAACCGTATCAGCAGCGAGCACGCCGCGCCACACGCCCCACTCGTCAAGCCCCCTGTGCAGTCCGGACCGCTTCAACCGTAATCAGCGTACCTCCAGTGTCTCGAGGGGCTCGCGCCGTCGACACGCTGACCGCGTCCCCACAACGGGAATCGGCCCCCCGGCACCGGACGCCTCCGTTCGTCCGGAGGGTCCGGTCTTGCTGCCGCCTGCGGTCCACCGCTCTGCAACCTGCCAGTCGGCGGCCAACATCGGGCCCGCATATAATCGCCCCACCCCATGCCCCCTCTCGACGGACTGCGCGTGCTCGATCTCACCCGGGTGCTGGCCGGCCCCTACTGCGCCATGATGCTGGGCGACATGGGTGCCGAGGTGCTGAAGATCGAGGAGCCGACCCACGGCGACGACACGCGGGCGTGGGCGCCCCACCGCAATGGCTGGAGCACGTTCTTTCTCGGTCTGAACCGGAGCAAGAAGAGCGTCGCGCTCGACCTGAAGTCCGCGGCCGGCGCCGACGCCCTCCGGCGGTTGATTGCGACGGCCGACGTGCTGATCGAGAACTTCCGGCCGGGCAGCCTGGCGAAGCTCGGCTTCAGCTACGAGGCCGTCTCCGAGGCGAACCCCCGACTCGTCTATTGCTCCGTCACCGGCTACGGGCAAGTCGGCCCCAAGAAGGACCTCCCCGGCTACGACGCGGTAATCCAGGCCGAGAGCGGACTGATGGACGTCACCGGCCAGCGCGACGGTCCGCCGACGCGGGTGGGCGTGGCGATCACCGACTACCTGGCCGGCCTCTACGCGATGAACGGCATCCTGCTGGCCCTGCGCGACCGCGACCGCACCGGTCGGGGCCAGCACGTCGACATCGCGCTGATGGATGCGATGACTTCGGCGCTCGCACTGCCGGCCGGTATCTACTTCAACACCGGCGAGGCGCCGGGACGCGAAGGCAACCAGCACCACACGCTGACCCCGTACGAGACAATCGAGGTCGCGGATGGACTGGTCGTCGTCGCCGCGGGCAACGAGCGGCTCTGGAAGCAGTTCTGCGACGCCGTCGGGGCCGAAGATCTCGAGCGCCATCCGGACTACGCCACCAACACGGACCGGATGGCGCACCGGCCGCAACTCATCGCCGAGTTGACGCCGCGCCTCGCACGGTACACGCGCGACGCGTTGATCGAGCGGCTCCGCGCGCACAACGTACCGTGCGCACAGGTGCGAACCATCGGGGAGGCGCTCGAGGACCCCCACCTGCGGGAGCGGGGGATGGTCCTCGACATCCCGCACGAAGACCTCGGCGCGATGCGCAGCCTCGGCAACCCGATCCGGCTGTCACGCACGCCGGCCGTGATTCACCGCCGCCCGCCGGCACTGGGCGAGCACAACGAAGAGATCCTGGAGTCGCTCGGCGCGGACGACGACCCACCAACCGACCGGCAACCCGTCGGCGCAACGTCGCGAGGAGTGGACCGATGATGAGCAGCAGAAGAGTCCTGACGTTCACCCTGGCAGTCCTGACCGCGGTGTCCCCCGCGGCAGTCGCGGGAACGCAGGAAGTGGAGCACTATGGCGAGCGCTTGTCGCGCATGCCGGTCGACCTGCGCACGACGTCGGCCATCGCGGGCGAGGGCTCGGTAGCCGCGGAGCTGGCCGGCGACGAGCTCACCATCCGCATCCGGTTCAGCGGGCTGACCTCGGGAGTAACGGCGGTTCACGTGCACAACGCGCCGGTCGCCCGCCGGGGCGGAGTCGCGTTCGCCGTCGATCCGGGCGGCGCGACCGGCACCGCCGGGGAGATCGTCGATACCGTGGCGCTGACCGACGACCAGATCGCCGAGCTGCGCGGCGAACGCTACTACGTGCAGATCCACTCCGAGAGCAATCCGGGCGGTGAGCTGCGCGGCTGGCTCCTCCGCCGCGGCGACTGAGCGTCCTGAGCATCCGTGGTAGCATGCTTTTCGGGACATCGGGTCCGTTTGGCACAACTTCACAGCGCCCCGCGTCCGGGGCGCCCCAGCAGGAAGCGCCGGCATGACGAACGGTAATCCAACGCTGCTGCAGGATCTGCTGACACGTGTGAAGCAGCTACCGCCCGCCGTCGGTCTGGGCGGCGTCGTGATTCTCGTCGCGATTCTCGGCTACCTCTTCGTGGACACCGAGCCGGAACCGGAGCCGGAAGCGGAAGTCGTCGAGGCCCCGCCGCCCCCGCCGCCTCCACCGCCTCCGGAGCCCGAGCCGGAACCGGAGCCCGAGCCGGAACCGGAGCCCGAGCCGGAGGTCGAGATACCGCCGCTCAACCAGAGCGACCCGGTCGTTCGCGAGCTGGCCGCGGAACTGTCCGCGAGTCCGGAGCTGGCGAGCTGGCTCGTCACCGACGAACTCGTCCGGACGGTCGTCGTCGTCATCGACAACGTGGCCGAGGGCACGAACCCCTCGCAACACGTACCGTTTCTCCGACCGGAGGGCCGCTTCCAGATCGACGGCGACACGTCGGCGCCCCGGATTTCCGCCGCCAGCTACGCGCGGTACGACGAGGTGGCGGCGTTCGTGGCCTCGCTCGACGCGGAGGGCATCGCCGAGCTGTATCGGCAGTTGCGTCCGTTGCTGCGGGAAGCTTACGAAGAGCTCGGCCAGCCCGGCGACGCCTTCGGCGACACCCTGTGGCGGGCGGTGGCGCATCTGCTCAACGCGCCGGTCATCGAAGGCCAGCCCGAGCTGGTCGCGCGCGGACCGCTGTACCTGTACGCCGACGAGACCCTCGAGTACCTCTCGCCGGCACAGCGCCAGTTGATCGGCATGGGTCCCGACAACCAGCGTCGCGTGCAGCGGAAGATCCGGGAGATCGGGGTGGCCCTCGGCTTCACCGACCTGCCCCGGCCCCACATCGTGCAACGGTAGTGGCGCGACCTGGATGCACCGCGTGCTCCGCGTCGCGCTCTGCCAGTCGAATCCGGTCGTCGGCGATCTCTCCGGCAACGTTGCCGCTCTTCGGGCACGAGTGCGTGAGGCGCGAGACCGGCAAGCCGACGTCATCCTTTTTCCCGAGCTGTCGATCACCGGCTACCCGCCGGAGGATCTCCTGCTGAAGCCGAGCTTCGTACAGGACGCCGCCGCCGCGCTCGGCGAGCTGGCCGCGGGGGTCGCCGGCATCGTGGCCTGCGTCGGGGTGCCGAGCGGCGGCACAACCGCGACCGGCGCCGAGAAACTCCACGGCGGCGATCCCGCGCCCGCCGCGGACGCGCCCGCGCGGACTGTGCTGTACAACTGCGCTGCGGTGTTGGCCGACGGCCGCGTCCAGGCGCTCTACCCGAAGCACCACCTGCCGAACTATGCCGTCTTCGACGAGCGCCGCTACTTCACGCCCGGCAACGAGGCAATCGTCATCGAGCTCGAGGGCCGGCGCCTCGGCGTCACGATCTGTGAAGACATCTGGCTGCCGGGCGGTCCCGCGGACTGGTCGGTGCGGGACGGCGGCGCGGAGATAGTCCTCAATCTCTCGGCCTCGCCGTATCACCAGGGCAAGGGCCGCCAGCGGGAGGCGCTGTTCGCGGCCCGCTGCCGCGAGCAGCTCTGCTTCCTGGCATTCTGCAACGCCGTCGGCGGCCAGGACGAGCTGGTCTTCGACGGCCACAGTCTGGTCATCGGACCGGATGGAGCGATCCTCGCCCGCGGTACGCCGTTCGGGGAGGAGATGCTCGTCGTGGATCTCGACCCGGCCGTGGCCCGCGAGCTGCGAGAGTCCGATCCTCGATGGGCAGCGTCTGCCGCCGCGCCCACACCGGAACGAACCGCGAGCACGCCGCTCGCTTCGACCTCCGACCCGCCCCCGGCGCGGCGGCCGCGCGAGGACGCAAGACGGGTGATCATCGTCCGCCCGCGGCGACCGGCGCGCTCCGAGACGGCTCCGCTCGCACCGCGGCCGGCGGCGGAGCCGCTGTCTCCGGAGGCGGAGATCTACAGCGCCCTCGTGCTGGGAACCGCCGATTACATCCGGAAGAACGGCTTTCCGGGAGCGGTGCTCGGGCTGTCGGGCGGTATCGATTCCGCCCTCGCGCTCACCGTCGCGGCAGACGCCATCGGTCCGGAAACAGTGACCGCCGTGTCGATGCCGTCGCGCTACACCGCCGGCATGAACCGCGACGACGCGGCCATTCTGGCCGGCCGGCTCGGCGTCCGTTTCCTCGAGCTGCCGATCGAGGACCTGGCGGTCACCTACGGCGCCGCCCTGGCCGATCCGTTCGAAGGCACGGAACCGGACGTCGCCGAGGAGAACCTGCAGGCGCGCATCCGCGGCAACCTGCTGATGGCGCTGTCCAACAAGTTCGGCTGGCTGGTGCTCACCACCGGCAACAAGAGCGAGATGAGCGTCGGCTACGCCACCCTCTACGGCGACATGGCGGGCGGCTTCGCCGTGCTCAAGGACGTGCTCAAGACCTGGGTGTACCGCCTGGCCGTGTGGCGCAACCGCGACGGCGAGATCATCCCGCAACGCATCATCGACAAGCCGCCGACTGCCGAGCTCAGGGACAACCAGCGCGACGCCGACAGCCTGCCGCCTTACGACGTGCTCGACGGGATTCTGGAGGCCTACGTGGAAGAAGACCGGAGTCCGGCCGAGATCGAGGCGCTCGGCTTCGCCCGGGAGACGGTCGAACGCGTCGTGCAACTCGTCGACCGCGCGGAGTACAAGCGCCGGCAGGCGCCCCCCGGCGTCCGCATCTCGACTCGGGCGTTCGGCAAGGACCGGCGGCTGCCGATCACCAACCGCTATGCGCCGCGCAAGGCGGGCCGCCAGTAGCACCCCCAGGTGAAGGACGCCCGCGGCGACCGGCGCACACCGCGGCCGAAGCGTTCCAGGTAGTCCTCGGCGACGCGGAGCTGCATGGCCTTGTCCCCGCCTTCCGAGTTCAGTGCCGCCGCTACCTTCTCAAGCCCTTCCGCCGTCGCCCCGGCGACCGCCAGGATGGCGGCCGCCTCACCCTCGGCCTCGTTGATCTGCTGCTGTTTGGCCGCCTCGGACTCCTTGATCACCCGTTGCTTCTCGCCTTCGGCCTGGTTGATCTTGGCGTCCCGGTCACCCTCGGACTCGAGTACTCGATCATCCGCGACCGCAGCATCGACTGCACGAACCGCGCCAGCCGTTCCTCAGCGGGCTCGACGCGCTCGCCGAACTCGTCCCGCAGCCGGCCGGCGATCTCCGCCAGCGGGGTCTCGCCGTCGCACGCCCTCCAGATGAAGGTTCCGACGTCGTCGAGGCGGATCCGATAGAACGAGTCGCCCAGCTTCGAGGCGAGCCAGCGGCCGAGCCGCCCCCCGCCGAATCTCGAGCGCAGGACGACGCAGCACCCATGGTCCGCCTCGCGCCAGTCCAGGCGACGGCGCGGGCAGGCGTTCCAGAAGGCGACGGCACCCTCGGACGCTTCCGGTCGAGCGCCCGGGCTCACTCCCCGCCGCCGCGCATGGCGTTCAACGGCATCCTGACCAGCATGTAGTAGAGCAGGATGAAGACGAGCGCCCCGCCGAGGGCGGAGTTCGCGATCTCGGGCAGAGCCAGCCACGGCAGCGCCTCGCTGGCGCCGACCACCAGGGCGAGCAGCACCGCCATCAGCGCCTCGCCGGCGATGAAGCCGGACGAGAGCAGCACACCCGTGTTGGTCGCGCGCGTCCGCTCCTCGCCGGTCGCCTCCTGCTCGTCGAGCGAGCGCGTAAGCCACCAGCTCACGAGGCCGCCCACGAATATGCCCGCCGTCGACGGGAAGGGCAGGTACATCCCCACCGCGATGAGCATCGGCGAGGGCGCCTGGATGAGGATCATGACGGCCGCCAGCGCCATCCCGGCGATGACGAGCGGCCAGGCCATCTCCCCGCCGACGATGCCCTGCGAGATCAACGCCATCAGGCCGGCCTGCGGCGCCGGCAACTCCGGGCTGCCGATCTCGTAGACCTGATCCATGAGGATCATCGGCCAGATGAGGACCATCGCGGCGACGGTCACGCCGACCAGCTCGCCGATCTGCATCTTCCAGGGCGTGCCGCCGAGAATGTGGCCCACCTTCAGGTCCTGCAGCATGTCGCCCGCGATGCCGCACGCGCAGCAGACCACGCCGGCCACCGCCAGCACGCCGAGGATGCCGCTCGATCCGGTAACGCCGATCCCGACCATGACGATGGCGGCGATGAGCAGGGTGCTGAGCGTCAAGCCGCTGATCGGGTTGTTCGAGCTGCCGAGCAGGCCCACCAGGTAGCCGGCCACCGCGGCGAACAGGAAGCCGAGAATGACCATCATGATGGTCAGCAGAATCGCCCCGCCGAAGCTCTCGCTGAAGTACCAGTAGAGGCCGAACAACGGGACGGCCAGCGCCGCAATCGCGAGGCCGGTCTTCCGGAAGTCGATGTCGATGTCCTGGCGGCCGGCGCCCTCGGCCTGCGCGGCGCCGAGGTCCCCGAAGGCGCGGCCAATGCCCTGGATGAGCGACGTGCGCAGGTTGTAGAGCGTGTAGAACGCGGCGACGATCATCGTGCCGACGGCGAGCGGCCGCACCTGCCGCAGCCACACCTCGGTGCTCAACTCGATGAAACCGGCGGAGTCCGTCGCCTGGGCGGCCAGCTCCGGGTTCAGGAAGAGGCCCAGCGGAACCAGCAGCAGCCAGCCCAGCACGGCCCCGGCGAACAGCGTGGCGGCGATCTGCGGCCCGACGATGAAGCCGACCCCGATCAGCGCGGGTGACGCCGCCGGCGACTGCAACAGGAACCCGCCGACGTAGTTCACCTGCCGGCCGAGAATCTCGATGGTCGACTGCCCGAGCGAAACGAACCACGTGGCCGAATCGGCCACCAGCTTGATGCCGTTGCTGTTCTTGAGCAGCTCCCACGCCCCGGCGACGCCCATCGCCTGGAACACGAACTTGGCGCCGGTCTGCCGTCCGCCCTGCCCCGCCTTGACCAGCTCCGCGGCGGCGACGCTCTCGGGGAACGGCAGCTCCGCCTCGACCACCAGGGTGCGGCGCAGGACGATGATGAAGAGGACGCCGAGAATGCCGCCCACCAGCATGATGGCGGTGCTCTCCCAGTAGCGCAGCTCGTCCCAGACGCCGCTGATGACGAACGCGGGAATCGTGAAGATGGCCCCGGCGACCAGCGCCTCCCCCACCGACGCGGTGGTCCGCGCCATGTTCTCCTCGAGGATCGAGCCCCCGAACAGGCGCAGCGCGGCCATCGCCACCACCGCGGCGGGAAAGGTGGCGGCCACCGTCAGGCCGGCCCGCATCCCGAGGTAGGCGTTCGCGGTGCCGAGCACGATGGCCATCGCGGTGCCGAGAAGCACGGCGCGAAACGTCAGCTCGGGCAGATCGGACGATTCGGGCACGAACGGCACGAACGGACGGGAAGACGGCTCGTTGGTCGGGCTCATGCCGCCATTCTGCACAACGAGGTGCCGGTTGTCACCCCCGCCGCAGCCGTTCGGTCACGCCGTTCCGGTCGCACGGTACGCTACTCTCGTTGGTCCCAGCGTCGCGAATCGACGGGGCGACACGTCGTCGTGGTGTCTACCGCGCCCCGCTGTCCCACAGGAGACCTCGCAATGGCCATCGCCGTCGGACGACCCGCTCCCGATTTCCCACCGTGCTGGACCATCGACACGCAACGGAACCTGCGGGACGCTCCGCCCGAGAACCAGTGACGTGAGGCGCATCCCCGACATCTACGCCGAGAAGCGCGCCGCCGGCCGGCCGGTCATCTCCATCGAGTTCTTCCCGCCGAAGACGCCGCTGGGCGACGAGCGCCTGTTCGAGCGGGTGCTGCCGCGACTGGCGGAAGCGCAGCCGGACTTCTGCTCGGTGACCTACGGCGCCGGCGGCGGCGGCACGCGCGAGAAGACGCTGCGGATCGTCGACTGCATGCAGCGGGAGCACGGCCTCACGGCGATGGCGCACGTCACCTGCGTCAGCTTCACCCGCGCCGAGATGGACGGGTTTCTCGACGAGGCGGCGAGCCTGGGCATCGAGAACATCCTGGCGTTGCGCGGCGACCCGCCGCCGGGAGAGCCGGACTTCGTGAGGCCGGCCGGGGGCTTCGACTACGCCTATGAGCTCATCGACGTCCTGAAGGCCCGGTCCGGCGAGTTCGCGATCGGCTGCGCCGGCTTCCCCGAGGGCCATCCCGACTGCGCCGAGGGGAAACACGTCGACTGGCAGCGGCTGCGCGACAAGGTGGACCACGGCGCCGAGTTCGTCCTGACGCAGCTCTTCTTCGACAACGCCGACTACTTTCGGATGGTCGACTACCTGACCGGCACGCTCGGCGTGACGGTGCCCATCACCCCCGGCATCCTGCCCATCCTGAGCACGAAGCAGGTGAAGCGTTTCACCAACCTCTGCGGTGCGACGCTGCCCCCCGCGCTGGTTGCCGACCTCGACCGGCTCGGCGACGACGACGAGGCCGTTACGCAGTTCGGCATCGAATTCGCCTCGCGGCAGTGCGCGGCCCTGCTTGCGGGTGGCGCGCCCGGCCTGCACCTCTATGGTCTGAACCGGTCACGGTCGGCGCTGGCGATCCTCCGCAACCTCGAACTCGCGTAGCCGCGAACCCGGCAGGATCTCGGAGTTGGCCAGGGCTGCTCAGTCCCGTTTCGGGGTCCCATGCATCAAAGCCCCGAGGACGTGGTGCTGCGTCTGTTCGATGGAATCGACACGGCCGGTCAACCGTGCGATCTGCCACGAGTTCACGAGGCCCGCAAGGGCGCCGATCACGGCGGCGACGGCCGTGAGGAGTTCGACCACACCCCGAGTGTAATCCGACGGCCAGCAACCCGCCAAACCCCGCGCATGAACCTGGCTGTGCGCAATCGCATACTCAAGATGAAGCGCCAGCGGTGCGGCGGGCACGCAATCGCGCCGCTGGACAAGGTCCCACCGGGGGGGCAGGCTCGACGCTACCTGCAGGCGCGGCGCGATATGGCGGCACCGGCGCCGAATTTCGCCTTCGCCCTGTACAGTCGGACGGACACCGACGTCAGAACCGGAACAGGCGGTTGAACTTGACCACGAAGCCGCGATTGCGCAGGTCCCAGCCCCGGTCGGGACGCAAGCCGCCGGTGACATCGCGGTCGTCGGTGTAGACCACGAACAGCTCGCTGCCCGGGCTGTACTCCCACCGCAGGCGCAGGTTGCTGCCGAACGAGTTGCTCGCCGAGTTGTACTGCAGCAGCCCGCTGAAGAACATCCGCGGATTGAACGCGTAGTTCACCCGCGTCACCGCCAGGTTCGTCTGGAACGCCCCGTACGGGGTGTCGATCCAGTTGAACGAAACCGTCGGCTCCACCGACATCTGCGGCAGCACGGCGATGCGGCCCTGGCTCAGCTCCACCGACGTCAGATCGCCGTCGAAGTAGGCGCCCCGCCGCACCCCCACCGTGCCGTTGATGCGCCGCTGCTGGCCGATGGAGTAGGACACCATGGCGTCGGCGAAGCTGTAGCCGCCCACCGGGATCGAGAAGCCGGAGCCTGGGGGCGTGAACGGCCGGACCAGCAGCTCGTAGTTGTCGATCGCGGTGAACGTAAGCTGGTCGCTCGACTCGAACTCGGTCTGGAACGCGACGATGTTCTGGCGCGTCTCCAGGTGGTTCTCGTCGGCCGTCAGGATGTAGTCGATGCTCGCTTCCAGGCTGAACTGCCGGACGCTCTCGATGGTCCGCGGCCGGGGACTGAACCGTCCCGTCACGTAGGTGCGCCGGAAGTTGTCGCGCCGCAGGAAGCCCACCTCGGGCAGGAAGTTGTCCTCGACCAGCAGGTGATCGACCTTCAGGCCGTAGCGGTCGGCCGCGTACTCGAACGCGCCCTGGTAGCTCGTGTCCTTGCCGCGGTGGTCCGGGCCGGGAACCCGGGTGCGGGCGAGGTACGTGATCAGGCTGAGGTTCTCGAAGAAGGCGAAGGTGCCGTCGACGCCGTAGGCCTGGCTGGAGCCGGGGGCCACCCGCGAAACCGAGCGGTTGGTGAACATGGCGCCGATGGAGCTCCGCCGCAGGACGTCGCGGCGGAGGCGGACGACGGTGAAGTTGGTCGGGTCCGAGCGGGAGACCGTCTCGTCGCCGGCCTGAATGTTGAGGGCGCCGACGTCGAACTGGCCGATCTTGCCGGTCACCCGCGCGCCGCCGACGATGGGCACCACGCGGCCCTGTTCCAGCCCTATCTTCCGGCTGTAGAAGAGTTGCGGCACGTTGACGTCGCCGAAGATGCCGCCCACCGGGCCGCCTCCGGGACCGCCGAACCGGCCGGTGACGCCGCCGCGGGCGAAGCCGAAGATGCCCCGCCCTTCGAGAAAGAACTCCCGCTTCTCCGGGAAGAACAGCGGGAAGCGGGTCAGGTTTACCTGCCGCTCGTCCACCTCGACCTGGGCGAAGTCGGTGTTGTAGGTGAAGTCCGCGGTCAGGTTCTGGGTGATGCCGTACTTGACGTCGAGGCCGCCGGCGCCGCTGCCCTCGTCGACCAGTTGCGGAGACGCGGTCAGGTCGGTGGTCAAGCCGCCGATGGCGTACGGCTTGACCTCGAGGTTGCGGCTGGCGGGCGGCGGCTCGAGACCGACCAGCGAGCCTGCAGCCGAGACCCGGAAGATGCCGGCCGAGCCGGAGCCGCCGCCCGCCGAGATGGGCAGCCGGGTCAGGTAGACCCACTCGTTCTTGCGCCGGATCGCCCGCCGGAGCTGGATGCCCCAGACATGGGGCGGCTCCGAGCGGTAGCGCAGCGTCTTGAACGGAATCTCCATCTCGACCGTCCAGCCGCCGGCGAAGCGGCCCGTGCGCACGTCCCAGACCGGGTTCCAGTCGGCGTTCGGGTTGCCCTCGTTGGTGAACTGCTGGTCGGCCCGCGCGCCGAGCGGGTTCGTGTAGAAGTTGAAGCCGTTGCGACGGTCGTAGAACGTGTCGAAGAAGGCGGTGAACGTGTCGTTCTGACGGAGCTGGCTGGTGTCGCGCCGCATCTCGTTGGCGACCCACTGGCTCTCGGGGGCCGAGTCCCAGACCCGCGCCGAGACGTAGACGTTCGTCTCGTCGAACAGGATCCACGCCTCGGTCCGTTCGGTGGCGGGCGCGCCGATGTCGGGCACCTGCTGGATGAAGTCCGTGATGGCCGGCACGGTCTCGTAGACCGGCTCGTCGAGGACGCCGTCGAGGCGGATGCCCCGATCGAGGCGGATCGCGCGCACCGTCGTCCGTCCGTCGGCGTCGCGCGTCATCACCGCCGGCGGCTCCGGTGCGGGCGGCCCGTCGATGATCCCGGGGTCGACGAACAATCCCCCGGTCGCAGCGAAGGGCAGACCGGCAGTGCCGGGGTCGCCCGCGCCGGCCGCCGGCATGGCGGCGCCTCCGCCGGCGACGCCGGCGTTGGTTTCCGAAGGCGTCGCGGGAACTGCCGGACGCGCCGGCGGCGCGTCTGCGCGCGGCGCCGGCGCCGGCCGGCCGAAGGGCCCGCGACGTCCCGCCGGAGCGCCCGCGACGGTCTCGGCAACAGGAGCCGCGTCACCCGCACGTGGGGACATCGCCGGCGCCGGGCCGCGCCCGGCGGCTGCCGCCGTTGCGACGGGCCCGGAGCCGGCGCGCAACCCCGCCGCCACCTGATCCTGCAGCTCGAAAATGTCGGTGACTCTGCCGGTCACCGCTGCCGATTGCAGCACGGCACCGTCGGCCAGATCGACGAGCCGCGCGGTCACGCGGATCAGGTCGCCCAGTCGCTGATAGGCGCCGTTGACCACCCGGTCGGCTCCCGCCCGTCGACCCGCCTGCAGTCCGCCGTCCGCACCGGGTCGGCCCGACCCCGCCGCAGAGCGCACGACCCGCGCTCCTCCCATCTGGAGGTCTATCGCGACCGCCTCGGCGATCCCGAGGCCAATCCAGTCGTCCGCCGGGTCACCCGCGAGGTTGACAAATGGAACCACCAACACGACGGTGTCGTCTCCGGCGGGAGCCGCCGTCGCGGCGGGTTGCGGCTGAGCCGTGGTCGCGGTTGCGGCGGTCAACGCCGCGATGACAAGTCCGGAAGCGATAACTGTCGTCCGCATGGATCGGGCATGGGTAGCGAGGGTGGAGGGGATCGGTCGGGTGCGCACGCAGTCGAGTATGTTAGACGAATCCGCTCATGACCGCGTTTACCCGCTCCGCCGGGAGTCTGCGCCGTAGAACGGTGCAGACTCCTGGTCAGGCCCGGCCGGGCGGCAATCGGAGCCGCAGGCGACGATTGTCGGGCTAGTTCCGAAACAGCCGGGTGAGCTTTACCACGAACCCGCGGTCGCGAAGCCCGTCGTAGCGATCCGGCCGCAACGGATCCGTATCCTGCTCCTCGGTGTAGACCACGAACAGCTCGCTGCCCGGCGAGTACTCCCACCGCAGCCGCAGGTTGGTTCCCAGCGTTCGATTGGCGGAGTTGTACTGCAGCAGGCCGCTGAAGAACATCCGGGGTGAGAACGTGTAGTTCACGCGCGCCCGCGCCAGATCGGTGCGGAACGATCCGCCCGGCAGGTCGATCCAGTTGAACGACATGCTCGGCTCGACCGACAGCCGCGACGACAGATCGACCCGGCCCCGGCTCAGATCGACCGACGTGATCTCGCCGTCGAAGTAGCCGCCGGTCGCCACCTCCACCCGGCCGTTGAGCACCCGCTGCGGGCCGAGCGAGTACGTCAGGCGCACGTCGGAGAAACCGTAGCCGCCGACGGGTACCGCGACGTCGCCGCCCGAGGGGAAGAACGGTCTCTGCAGCAGCTCGTAGCTGTCGCTCAGGCGAACGCCGAACTGATCGCTGTTCTCGAGCTCGGTCTGGAAGGCGACCTGGTTCTGGCGCGTCTCGAGAAACCCGGTGTCGGCGGTCACAAAGTAGTCGTGGCTGGCCTCGAGCACGAACTGCCGCACCGACTCGATGGACCGCGGCCGCGGACTGAAGCGCCCGGACAGCGACGTGCGGCGGAAGTTGCGGCGTCGCAGGAAACCGACCTCCGGCCGGAAGTTGCCCTCGACGAGCAGATGGTCGGCCTCCAGGCCGTAGCGGTCGGCCCCGTAATCGAATCGCGCCTGGTAGCTCGAATCGCGGCCCGACACGCCGGTGGTACCGGTCTTCGCGTAATACCCGAGCAGGTTGACGCTGTCGAAGAAGGAAAAGACGGCGTCGGCGCCGTAGGCCTGGTTCGACCCGTCGCCGGAGAGGGACAGCGACCGATTCGTCACGATGCCGCCGATGCTGCTCCGCCGGAGTATGTCCCGCTTGACGCGCAGCACCGTGAAGTTCGTGTCCAGGGCCCCCGAGACCGCCTCGTTGCCGGTCTGGATGTTCAGCGCCCCGACGTCGAAAGCCCCGATCTTTCCCGTCAGGCGCCCCCCGCCGAGGATCGGCACCGCCTGTCCGCCCTGCAATCCGATACGCCGGCTGTAGAACATCCTCGGCGCGTCGCCGCCGCCGAGCACGCTGCCCCGCCGCAGGCTGCGGGCAGTGCGGAAGCTGCCGCGGGCGAAGTCGAAGATGCCGCGGCCCTCGAGAAAGAACTCCCGCTTCTCGGGAAAGAACAGGTTGAAACGGGTCAGGTTCACCTGCTGCTCGTCCACCTCGACCTGCGCGAAATCGGTGTTCCAGGTGAAGTCCGCGGTCAGGTTCTGGGTAATTCCGTACTTCAGGTCCGCCCCGACCTTCCCGCCGCCCTCGAACCGCCTCTCGGGCCCGGAGCCCGGGTCGGCGGCGGCCACCGCGGCCGGGGTCAAGCCGCCGATGGCGTACGGCTTGACCTCCAGGTTAACGCCGGCCGGCGGCGCTTCGAGCCCGACCAGTGTGCCGGCCGCCGACACCCGGAAGACGCCGCCCCGCCCGCCGAACCCGGCGGCCGAGATCGGGATCAGGGTCAGGTAGGCCCACTCGTTCTTGCGCATCACCGTGCGCCGGAGCTGGATCCCCCACACCTGGTCGCGCGCCGGCCGGTAGCGCAGCGACTTGAAGGGGACGACCATCTCGATGGTCCAGCCGCCGTCGAACCGGTCCGTCTTGACGTCCCACACCGGGTTCCAGTCGCGGTTGGGATTGCCCTCGTTCGTCAGCGCCTGATCGACGAACCCACCCAACGGGTTCGCGTAGAACAGCAGCGCGTTGCGGCGGTCGTAGAACGTGTCGATCAGGAAACCGAACAGGTCGTTGTTCAACATGTTGAACGCGTCGCGGCGCATCTCGGTGGCCACCCATGCGCTGGGCGGCGCGCTGTCCCAGCAGCGCCCTGCGACGTAGAAGTTCTCGTCGTCGAACATCACCCACGCGTCGGTCCGCTCGGTAGCCAGCGCACCTTCGTCCGGAAGCTGCTGGATGAAACCGGAAACCGGCGCGACGGAGTCGTAGACCGGCTCGTCGAGGCGGCCGTCGACGTCGATGCCGGCGAGGAGGCGGATGGCGCGCATCGTCGCCTGCCCCCCGTCCCGCGTGATCACGTCGGGCGCCACGGGTGCGGGAGGTCCGTCGATGACGATGTCGGTCTCGAATCGCGTGCCGTCGGGGACGGGCGCCGGCGTGCCGGCGGCGATCTGCGCCCGCGGCGACGGCTGCCCGGCGGACTGCGCCGCTGCCGGCGCGGCACACGACACGAGGAACGCCAGCATGGCGCCGGTAGCGATTGGCCTCATGAACGGTGTGGATCCTCGCACATTCGGAGCGGCCGCACGTCTTGACGCCCCCCGCCCCCGGTTGTAGGCTCGCCTTCAACTGCAAAGAGAGCCCTGAGGAGGCAACCCATGAAGGTGTCCGCACGACTCGTTCCACTCTTCTTCGTGGTCCTGGCCATCGTCACCGCCGGGGCCGCCACCATGCAGGACAAGGCCGGTCAGACCGCCTCGATGGCGGAGGCGGCGCAGGCGTTCCTCGACTCGCTGACGCCGGAGCAGCGCTCGGCCGCGATGTTCCCGTTCAACAGCGACGACAGGTTCGACTGGCACTACATCCCCCGCGAGCGCAAGGGCGTTTCGCTGAAAGCGATGAGCGGGCCGCAGAAGAAGGCCGCGCTGGCTCTCGTGGAAGCCAGCCTGAGCGCCGAGGGCTACGACAAGTCCGAACGGATCCGCCAGCTCGAGCAGATCCTGTTCGACCGCGAGGGCCGCGCCATCCGGGACACCGAGCTGTACTTCTTCATGATCTTCGGTGACCCGTCCGCGGACGGGTCCTGGGGCTGGCGCTACGAGGGGCACCACATCTCGGGGAACTGGACCGTCCTCGACGGGATGCTCGCCTCCAGCACGCCGCAGTTCTTCGGCACCAACCCGGCGTACGTTCGCGAGGGCAGCCGCGCCGGCGAGCGGGTTCTGGTGCTGGAGGACATCCTGCCCCGCAGCCTGCTTGCCTCGATGTCCGACGCCCACCGCAGGGCCGCAATCGTCTCCGACGAGGCCCCGAGCGACATCCTGACCACCTCCGACCGGGAGGCCGGGATACAGGAGAACTCCGGCGTCGCCTTCGGCGATCTGAGCCGCGGCCAGCAGGACATCCTCTGGGCGCTGATCGAGGAGTACGCCGAGGCGCAGCCGGCGGCGATCGCGGCCGAGCGTCTTGCCAAGGTGAAAGAGGCTGGACTCGACGGCATCCGGTTCGCCTGGATGGGGAGCCTCGAGGAGCGCGAGGGGCATTACTACCGCGTGCAGGGCCCGACGTTCCTGATCGAGTACAACAACGTGCAGAACACGGCGAACCACGTCCACAGCGTGTGGCGCGACTTCGACGGCGACTTCGGCCGGGACGTCCTCGCCGCCCACTACCGCCAGTACGTGCACGACAGCGCCAGCGCGAACTGATTGGCGCCTCGACGGCGTGCCCGCAGGTGCGGGAATCAAGCGCCTCGCAGACAAATCGAGAGCCGGGCGGGACTCCCCGTCCGGCTCTCCGTTCGTTCGGCCGGGAGTCCGCGCCGCAATAGGGGGACAGACTCCCAGCCCGGGTTGGTCGGGCGGAAAGCGGAACGAGGCGACGATTTCCGGACTACGACGGCGAGGGGCGTCCGTGCCCGCCGGCGTTCGAGCGGATTACCACGAGCGTGCGGTCGTCGCTCTGCCGCCCGGCGCCGAAGCGGTGCACGTCCTGCATCACCCGGCTGCACAGCTCCGTCGCTCCGGCGTCTCCCGCCTCGCGCAGCGTGCTGATGAACCGCGAGCTGCCGTACTCCTCTCCGTCGGGGTTGGTCTGCTCGACGATGCCGTCCGTGTACAGGCCCACGACGTCGCCCGCGGCCAACGTCGCGTGTCCTTCGAAGTAACGCGGCGACTCGAAAAGGCCGAGCGGGACTCCGCCCTCCTCCAGCAGCTCGACCTCGCCGGTCGCGCGCACGAGAACCGGTGGCACGTGCCCCGCGTTGACGTAGAGCACGCTCCTCGCCGGCACGTCGAGCACCATGTAGAAGAGCGTGACGTAGCGCCCCTCCTCGACCGACTCGTGAAAGAAGCGGTTGGCGCGGCGCATGATCGCCCGCACGGCCAGCTCGTGGCCGACCAGCGAGGCGATGGAGGCCCGAATCGCCGCGACCAGCAGGGCCGCTGCAATGCCCTTGCCCACGACGTCGGCGATCACCACGCCCCAGCGATCCTCCGGCAACGGAATGAACTCGTAGTAGTCGCCGCCGACCGCGAGCGAGGATTCGTGCGCTCCCGCGATATCGAAGCCGGCGAGCGTCGGGGTCGCCCGCGGAAGCAGATCCTCCATCACGTCCCGCGCGAGCGCGAGATCGCTGTCGAGACGACGCTTGTCGCGCACTTCCGCGATGAGGCGGGCGTTCTCGATGGTCGCGGCGACGGCCGACGCATACACCCCGACCACCGCCTCCGCCGCCGGGCCGTAGCCGGACGACCGGTCGGACCACAGATCGAGCGCGCCCCGCACGCGGCCTCGGGAGCCGATGAGGGGCACCACCAGCCGGGAGCGCGCGCGTTCGCGTCCTTCGCAGACGCCCGCCTGATCGTGCAGCGAGATGGGCTCGCCGGTAGCCAGGACCCGCCCCACCACGCCGTGCTCCTCGAACGGCGCCGCGATGTCGACGGGCATGGGATTGATGCAGCCGCGCGCGAGGCTGTGCGACACCCGCCCGCCGAGCGGATCGACCACGTAGATGCCGGCCGCGTCGTGATCGACGAGCGACACCAGGCCGTCGAGGATGCCGTTGAGGATACGTCCCGCGTCGCTGCCATCGGTCGTCAAGCGGAACGCCTCGACCATGACGCGCGCACCGGCGACGGCGTCCTCGCCGACCCTGGCCGTGGGACGGCGGGTATCGCTGACGGAATCGCCTGTATTCGGCATGGGCCTATTGTAAGTTGCCCGCCGGGCGCGGCAGGCAACCGCTGACGCGCGTCCGGCCCGGACGGGAAGATGGGCGGGATGCTAAAATAACCGTTTGTGCCGAGTGCGGGGCGCCCGCTCCGTCAACTCGGTACCAGCGCGACGCGGCCGAGCGCGCTGGCAAAGGCACCGTGGTGAGTGTAGCTCAGTTGGTGGAGCGCCGGACTGTGGCTCCGGAGGTCGCGGGTTCAAGCCCCGTCACTCACCCCACCCGCTTTCGGTCGGGAATCCTGCGGCGCGGTCCGTGGGCGGTCTGGCTGCTCCTCGTCGCCGTATCGCTGATCGCCTGCGGCGCGGGGGCGAGGTCGGAGCGCGAGCGTCCGGCGTCGTCGGCGCAACCGACGGCCGGGACCGGCGGGATCAACCATCCCTCCGCCGCATCGCGCCCGCATGTCGTTCTCGTCTCGTTCGACGGCTTTCACCCCGGTTACCTCGACCGCTTCGACACGCCGCACTTCGACCGCCTCGCGGCGCGCGGCATGCGCGCGGCCGGCCTCGTCAGCGTCTTTCCGTCTCTGACCTTTCCCGCGCACTACTCCATCGCCACCGGCGTGCATCCGGAAGCGCACGGCGTCGTCGGGAACCGGTTCTTCGATCCGGCCCGCGGGGCGGAGTTCAACTACCGCCGGAGCGCCGACGCGCAGGACGGACGCTGGTGGGGCGGCGAGCCGATCTGGGTCACCGCGGAGACCCAGGGCCTGGTCTCGGCCGCGTTCTTCTTCCCCGGCACGGAGGCCGACATCGGCGGCGTGCGGCCGAGCCACTGGCGCCCGTACGACGGCCGCGTCCCCAACCGCGAACGGATCGAGCAGGTCCTGGCCTGGCTGGCTCTGCCGGCGGCCGAACGCCCGCACCTGGTCACGCTGTATTTCTCGCTCGTCGACGGCGCCGGCCACCGGCTCGGCCCGGAGAGTCCGGACATGCGGCGGAGCGTCGAGAGCGCCGACGGGCTGCTGGGGGCGCTGATGGAGGGCATCGACGCGCTGCCCCATGCGGAGCGTGTCGCGCTGGTCGTGGTCTCCGACCATGGCATGGCCGCGCCGGACCCCGATCGCACCTCCGTCCTCCCGGCGGTGCCGGAGCTCGCGCGCGTGCGCATCGTCGCAGCCGGCCCCTCGCTCAGCCTGCACGTCGGCGACCCGGAGCGTGCCCGCGCCCTGCGCGACCGGCTCAACGCCCGGCTGACGCACGCGCGGGCCTACCTGCGCGAGGAGCTCCCGGATCACCTGCACGCAAGCGGCAACCCGCGGCTGGGTGATCTGCTGGTGATGCCGACCGGATTGGGCATGGTGCAGCTCGCCCCCGACAACAGACCGCCGGCCGGCATGCACGGCTGGGATCCGACGCTCCCGGAGATGCACGGCATCTTCCTGGCGGCGGGGCCGGGCATCGCCGCGGGCACTACGCTGGCCACCGTGCGCGCCGTGGACGTCTACCCGCTCGTCGCCCACCTGCTGGACCTCACGCCGCCACCCGATGTCGCGGGGGACCTGGCAGCGTTCGCGCCGGCGCTGGAATCCGAGTCAGTCCGCTGAATCGAGCTCCTCCCGACCGGCGTCGCGCCGGGAGTCCGCGCCAGGAGCCCGTCGTGAAACGTCGCGTTGCACCGAGAGTGGGCGCTACCCGTCCAGGCCGCGGTACCAGACAGCAGGAGGTGGGATTGCCGTGGATGAACAGGACCGGATCGCCGCTTCCCTCCTCCACGTAGTGGATGCGTGAACCCTCCACTTCCACGAACCTGGACTCGTAGGGCATGGCGACCGGTATCGGACGTTCGGACATGGCACCTCCACTATACTGGCGCCGCGTTGCGCCGACGCCGCGCCAACCGGCATCGAGCGCCAGCGGACGTCTCGGACCGCAAGAAGTGGAAGACGGATGACAACGCCCGTACAGTCCGTTCTCGAGCGGTCGGACAGCCTGGTCTTCCCCGGCGTCTACGACACGCTGTCGGCGAAGCTGGCCGAGCGGGCCGGCTTCGAGCTGGCGTTCGTGTCGGGGTACGCGGTCTCGGCCACATCCATCGGCGAGCCCGACGTCGGGCTACTGACCCAGAGCGAGGTGGTCGACCGGGCGCGGCGCATCTGCGGCAGCGTCGGCATCCCGATCCTCGTCGACGCCGACACCGGCTACGGCAATCCGCTGAACGTGGTCCGCACGGTGCGCGAGCTGATCGCGGCCGGAGCGGCCGGCTGCTTCCTCGAGGACCAGGTGTGGCCGAAGCGCTGCGGCCACATGCGCGGCAAGCGGGTGATCCCGCGCGATGAATACCTGGGCAAGATCCGCGCCGCGGTGGACGCCAGGGGCGACGCCGACTTCTTTCTCGTGGCCCGCACCGACGCCATCGCCGACGGCGGCCTGGACGAGGCGCTGGCGCGCGCGGAAGCGGCCCGGGCGGCCGGAGCCGACGCCACGTTCGTGGAAGCGCCCCGGACCCGCGAGGAGCTGATCGAGGTCGGCCGCCGGGCGCCCAGGCCGACCGTGGCGAACATGGTCGAGCAGGGGCGGACCCCGGTGCTTCCCCGGGAAGAGCTGGCGGCGCTCGGATTCCAGCTCGTTCTCTATCCGGTGTCGGGTCTGTACGCGGCGGCAAGGGCTCTGGAAGTCGTGTACGGACGCTTGCGCGCGGAGGGCACCACCGCCGGCGCCGAGGAGCAGCTCATCGCCTTCGAGCGGTTCAACGACCTGATCGGCGTGGAGGAGAAGCACGCTCTCGCCGCACGTTACGGCGGCGATTCGTAGCCCGGGCGCCTCCGACCCGGACGCCGCTTGCTTGCCGCCCCGGATGCGAAAGTGGCGCGTATCCGCTGCCGGACGATATAATGCCGCTCCCCTGGGAGGTGACGCGTGAAAGTCCCCGTCCGAATCACGGTCAACGGCCGCCTCATCGAGCGTGAAGTCGAGCCGCGGCTGCTGCTGGTCCACTTTCTCCGTGTCTTCGGCGAGCTGACCGGCACGAAGGTGGGCTGCGACACGAGCCAGTGCGGCTCGTGCACGGTCCTCATCGACGGCGTGTCGGCCAAGTCCTGCACGACGCTGGCGGTGCAGGCCGACGGCGCGAACGTCACGACGATCGAAGGGCTGGCCGAAGGCGAGAAGCTGCATGCCCTGCAGGAGAGCTTCTGGAACAAGCACGGCCTGCAGTGCGGCTTCTGCACGCCGGGGATGATTCTCGCGTCGCACGAGTTGCTGCGGACGAACGCTGCGCCGAGCGACGCCGAGATCCGGCACGGCCTCGAGGGCAACATCTGCCGGTGCACCGGCTACCAGAACATCGTGCGCGCCGTGCGTGACGCGGCCGAGTCGATGGCTGGGGCGGAAAAGTAGCGGGAGAAAAGCCATGAGCAGCAGAATCTTCGGCTCCGGAATCCGCCGCCGCGAAGACCCGCGCCTCATCACGGGAAGCGCCACCTACACCCACGACATCGTGCTGCCGGGAATGGTGCACGCAGCGATGCTCCGCAGCAGCCACGCGCACGCCCGGATCACGCGCATCGACACCGAGCAGGCCAGGGTTGCCCCGGGCGTCGTCGCCGTCTACACCGGCGCCGACACGGAGGGCGCCCTGGCGCCGACGCCCTGCGCCTGGCTGCTCCCGGACGCGGAGCTCAGGATCGCGCCCTATCCGTGCATCGCCAAGGACGTCGTCCGCTACACCGGCGACATCGTGGCGGTGGTCGTGGCCGAGACCCCGTATCAGGCGTACGACGCGCTGGATCTGATCGAGGTCCACTACGACCCGCTCCCGACCGTGATCGACCCCGAGCAGGCGGCCGGTGCGGACGCGCCAAAGCTTCACGCCAAGGACATCAACGGCGACGACATCCCCGGCAACCAGGCCTTCCACTGGGTCGTGGCGGGCGGGGGCGACGTCGACGCCGCGTTCACCGCGGCAGAGGCCGACGGCGTCGTCATCAAGGAACGGATCCTCCAGCAACGGCTGATTCCGAACGCCATGGAGCCGCGCGCCGCGGTGGCCCAGTACACGCAGGCGACGGGCGAGCTGACGCTCTGGAACACGACCCAGAACCCGCACATCGTGCGTTTCCTCTGCTCGGTGGTCACCGGGGTGCCGGAGGACAAGCTGCGGGTCATCGCGCCGGAGGTCGGCGGGGGCTTCGGCAGCAAGATCGCCGCCTACCCCGCGGACTTCGTCACGGTGTTCTGCTCGAAGACGCTGGGCCGGCCGGTCAAGTGGGTCGAGACCCGCAGCGAGAACTACCAGGCGACGACGCACGGGCGCGACCACGTTCAGGACGTCGAGCTGGCGGCCACCAAGGACGGCAAGATCACCGGGTTGCGCTGCACCGTCCACGCCGGGATGGGCGCGTATCTTTCGACCGCCGCCCCCGGCATCCCGACCATCCTGCACGGCCTGATGCTGTCGGGCTGCTACACGATTCCGGCTCTCAAGGAGGACGTCTACGGCGTCTACACCAACGGCGTGCCGGTGGAGGCGTACCGCGGCGCGGGACGGCCGGAAGCGACGTTCATGCTCGAGCGGCTCATCGACATGCTCGCCAACGAGCTGGACATGGACCCGGCCGACGTCCGCCGGAAGAACTTCATTCCGAAGTTCGACGACGGACACGAGGTGGTCACCACGCTGAACTACGACAGCGGCGACTACCCCGGCGCCCTCGAGAAGCTCCTGGAGCACACCGGCTACAAGGCGCTTCGCGAGAAGCAGAAGGCCGGGCCCTCGAACGGCAAATACCTCGGCCTCGGCCTCTCCTCCTACGTCGAGATCTGCGGTCTCGGACCGTCGCAGGTCGCCGGCGCCATCGGCTTCCAGGGGGGGCTGTGGGAGAGCGCCATCGTCCGCTTCCACCCCACCGGCAAGGTGCACGTCTTCATCGGCGCCTCGCCGCACGGGCAGGGCGAGGAGACGACCTTCGCGCAGATCGTCGCCGACGAGATCGGCGTCGCCGCCGACGACGTGAAGATCTTCCACGGCGACACCGATTCCACGCCGATGGGCTGGGGCACCTACGGCAGCCGGACCACCGCGGTGGGCGGCGCGGCGCTGGCCCTGGCGGTGCGCAAGATCCGCGACAAGGCGAAGGTGCTGGCCGCGCATCTGCTGGAAGCGTCGGTCGAGGACATGGACTACGAGGACGGCAAGTTCTTCGTCAAGGGCTCGCCCGACAAGGCGAAGACGATCCAGGACATCGCCCTGATGGCCAACGTCGCCTGGAACATGCCGGAAGGCATGGAGGCGGGCCTCGAGGCGACGACCTTCTACGATCCGCCCAATTTCGTCTTCCCCTACGGCGCCCATCTCGCGGTGGTCGAGGTCGATGCGGCGACCGGGCACGTCGAGCTGACCGGCTACACGGCGCTCGACGACTGCGGGCCGCAGATCAACCCCATCATCGTGGAGGGACAGGTGCACGGCGGCATCGTGCAGGGCGTCGGCCAGGCGCTCTGGGAAGGCGCCGCCTACGACGAGAGCGGACAGCTCGTCACCGGGTCGATGCTCGACTATGCGCTCCCGCGGGCGGACCTGCTGCCCGATCTCGACGTCATCTCGACCGTCACGCGGTCACCGCACCACCCGCTCGGCGTCAAGGGCATCGGCGAGGCGGGCACGATTGCGTCCACGGCGGCCGTCTACAACGCCGTGCTGGACGCCTTGAAGCCGCTCGGCGTCAAGCGCGTGGACATGCCGTTCACACCCGAGCGGGTGTGGCGCGCCATCCAGGAAGCGAAGGGGAGCTGAGCCATGTTTGCTGCCGATTTCGAGTACTACCGCGCAGGCTCGGTGGCCGAGGCCGGCCAACTGCTCGCCGCGCACCCCGGCGCCAAGCTCCTCGCCGGCGGCCACAGCCTGATCCCGCTGCTCAAGCTGCGCCTGGCGGCGCCAGCCGCGGTGATCGACATCGGGCGCGTCGCAGCGTTGCGCGGCATCTCCGCCGACGGCGACGGCCTGCGCATCGGCGCGCTGACCACGCACGCGGAGATCGCAGCATCGGACGCGGTCAAGGAGCACGCCGCGGCGCTCGCCGAGGCGGCCGGCCAGATCGGTGACCCGGCGGTGCGCAACCGCGGCACCATAGGCGGCAACGTCGCGCACGCCGACCCGGCTTCCGATCTGCCCACGGTGCTCGCGGCGCTTGGCGCCACGGTCGGCATCACCGGCCCGGAAGGCGAACGGTCGGTAGCCGCGGCCGATTTCTTCACGGGCGTGATGATGACGTCGCTCGGCGAGAACGACCTGCTCACGGCGATCCGCGTTCCCTCGGCCGCGGGCCGCGGGACCGCCTATGTCAAGTTCTCGCACCCCGCCTCCCGCTACGCGGTCATCGGCGTGGCCGTGTCGCTCGGGATCGGCACGAAGGGCGGCGGCTGGATGGCCAAGATCAAGGGCGAGCCGAAAGAAACCGTGTGCATGGACGCCGCGGTCGCCATCGGCGGACTCGTGCCGAAGCCGGTGCGCTGCGGCGCGGTCGAGGCGGCGCTAAACGACCAGCCGCCCACGGCCGAGACGTTCGCCGCCGCGGCGGCCGCAGCCAGCGGGGACGTCGGCGACGACCTGCTGGGGGACGTCTTCGCGTCGGGCGAGTACCGCAAGGCGGTCGCGCCGGTGTACGTGCGGCGCGCCATCGAGGCCGCGGCCGGACGGGCCGGTTAGCCAAGGCGCCCGGTGTCCGAACCGAACCCGGGATCGATTGACGAGCTGCGGCAGCTTCTGGCGGAGCACCTGTACATCGCCGACGACGGCCTCGCGACGGCCATCTACCTGGCGCTGAAGCTGCGTCGCCCGCTGCTGCTCGAAGGGGAGGCGGGAGTCGGCAAGACCGAGGTCGCCAAGGTCCTCGCCGCCGCGCTCGGCGCCGACCTGATCCGGCTGCAGTGCTACGAGGGACTCGACGTCACCCACGCCGTCTACGAGTGGAACTACGCGCGGCAGTTGATCGAGATCCGGCTCGGCGAGGCGGCCGGCGAGCAATCGCGCGACCGCCGCGAGCGGGCTCGCGAGTTGTTCGGGCCCGACTTCCTGATCGAGCGTCCGCTCTTGCAGGCGCTGCGGCAGCGGGAGCGCCCTCCGGTACTCCTGATCGACGAGCTCGACCGCGCCGACGAGGAGTTCGAAGGCTACCTGCTGGAGTTGCTCTCGGACTTCCAGATCACGATTCCCGAGCTCGGCACGATCAAGGCGGCGGCGGCGCCGGTCGTCATCATCACGTCGAACCGCACGCGCGAGCTGCACGACGCCCTCAAGCGGCGTTGCGTCTACGCCTGGATCGACTACCCCAGCTTCGACAAGGAGCTGCGGATCATCACGACGAAGGTGCCCGAGGCGCCCGCCGCGCTCGCCGAGCAGGTGACCGGGTTCGTACAGGAGTTGCGGCAGGCCGACCTCTACAAGGTGACCGGCGTGTCGGAGACGCTGGACTGGGTGGCGGCGCTCGTGGCGCTCGACAAGCAGGAGCTCGACGCGGCGACCATCGACCGCACGCTCGGCATCGTCCTCAAGACGCAGGAGGACATGCAGAACGTCCGCGGCGAGCAGATCCAGCAGATGCTGAACCGGGCGAAGACGCCGGGGGCCCGCCCGGCCCGAGCGGATGCGCCGGCGCGCGCCTGAAAGGTATGCTCCCTCGTCGCGCCTCGCCACGCGGGCGCCTCGCCGCTCTCGCTGCTACACGGCGTTTCACCATGGACTCCTAGTGTCCTTCCTACTCCACAACCTGCTGCACTTCACGCGGCTGCTCCACCGGCTGGGGCTCGACGTGCAGGCGGGCCGGGCGCGTGACGCGGCCGCGGCGCTCGCCCACGTCGACGTCGGGCGGCGGGCGGACTTCTACCACACGCTGCGCAGCCTGCTCATCCACCGCGCGGAAGATCTCCGGGTGTTCGACGAGGCCTTCCGCGTGTTCTGGCGCCGCCCGCACGGCGACTGGACCGAGAAGGACCTGAGCGCGATGGGCGAGAAACGCCGCTCGGGGGCGCCGGAGTACGAATCGGAGGCGCCGGAATCCAATGCCGAGGGCGAAAGCGGGGAGCGTCGGACCAGCTACCAGGTGGAACGCATGGCGGTGCTCAGCTACAGCGATCGCGAGTCGCTGTACGCAAAGGACTTCGAGCAGTTCACCGAGGACGAGCTGGCTGCGGCCGAGCGGATGATGGCCGACCTCGACTGGGATCTGGGCGAACGTACGTCCAAGCGCTGGACGCCCGGCCGGGGGCCGGCGCTGGACCTGCGCCGCGCGGTGCGCGCCAACATGCGCTACGGCGGCGAGTTGATCGACCTGCCGGAGCGGCGGCGCAAGACCAAGCGCCGGCCGCTGATCCTGCTCTGCGACGTCAGCGGCTCGATGGAGCGCTACAGCCGGATGCTGCTGCACTTCGTTCACGCGCTGACCGGCGGCGGGCGGCTGGGCCGGGTCGAGTCGTTCGTCTTCGCGACACGGTTGACGCGCGTCACCCGGCAGCTCGTCACGCGCAAGGCCGAGGTCGCCGTGCCCCGCTTGCCCCGCACCATCGCCGACTTCGGCGGCGGCACGCGCATCGGCGACGCGCTGCGCACGTTCAACGTCGAGTGGACGCGGCGGGTCCGCGGGCAGGGCCCCGTCGTCCTGCTGATATCCGACGGCTGGGACCGCGGCGAGCCAGACCGGCTGCGGGCGGAGATCGCGCGCCTGCAGCGCTCGTGCCATCGACTGATCTGGCTGAATCCGCTCCTCGGATCACCCGACTACGTGCCGTTGACCCGCGGCATGCAGGCCGCGCTGCCGTGCATCGACGATTTCCTGCCGGTCCACAACCTGGCCAGCCTGGAGGCGCTGGCCCGCCATCTGAACAGCCTCCCGGCGCACCGTCCCGCCCGGCGCCGGGCACCGGCCATTCCCGCTCCGAACAGGCCGGCGGCATGACCGCCGCGGACGGCAACCTCCGCACTCCACACTTGCACGGCTTCGACGGGCGCCGACTCGGCGGCGCGCCTGCACAGGGCTCCCGCGGCACGGCGGCGGTTGCACCGGCCGTGCAGATTCTCTGTATGCTCATCAGATGGAAGTTTCGGCCACCTACACGTTCGACGCGCCCCGGCAACGGGTCTGGGAGTTGCTGATCGATCCGCAGGTCATCGCCGGCTGCCTCCCCGGCTGCGAAGCGATGGAACCGACCGGCGACGACACCTACCGGGCCATCCTGACCATCGGCATCGCCGCCATCACCGGGCGCTACGAGGGCACGGTCCGCATGTCCGACAAGGACGAGCCGGCGGGCTACACGCTGGTCGTCGAGGGCAAGGGCAAGCCCGGTTTCGTGAACGGCTCGGCGAACGTCTCGCTGGCCGAAGCCGACGGCGGCGCTCGAACGAGCGTGGCGGTGACCGGGAAGGCGCAGGTAGGCGGCACCATCGCCCGGGTCGGCCAACGGCTGCTGGGCGGCGTATCGAAGATGATGATGGACCGCTTCTTCGCCTGCCTGCAGGAGCGCGCCAGGGCAACGGGAGCCGGCTCATGACCACCCTGCTGTTGCGTGCCCTGGCCGCCGTCGTGGTGCTCGCCGCGTTCGCGGCGGGTATCGTGGGATTCCTGGTCGTCGCCTTCGACATGCAGGTCGAGTTCGCCGGCAACGGGATGCGGCCGCTCTTCTCGTTCGGCGCGCCCGACGCGCACTACGCCTCGCTGGAAGCCGACCGAGGGAGCGGATCGGCGGAAGACGCCGCCGAGCGTGACCCGCCTGCGCCGGTCATGTCCGCGCACGACGCCTACTGGACGGACTTCCGCGGCCCGCACCGCGACGGCGTGTACGCCGAAACTGCCATCCGCACCGACTGGCCCGCGACCGGACTGGAACCGCTGTGGCGTCAGCCGGTCGGCGGCGGCTACGCGTCATTCGTCGTCGCCGACGGCCGGGCGTTCACCATCGAGCAGCGCCGGGACGAGGAGGTGGTCTCCGCCTACGACGTCGACACGGGGACCGAGCTGTGGACGCACGCCTGGCCCGCGCACTTCCGGGAGACGATGGGTGGTCCCGGACCACGCGCTACGCCGACATGGCACGACGGCCGGCTCTACGCGCTGGGCGCGACCGGCCGGCTGGTTTGCCTGGAGGCCGCCACCGGCAGCGTCCTCTGGGAACGGAACATCCTGGACGACGCCGGCGCCCGCAACCTGCCCTGGGCGATGTCCGGCGCCCCTCTCGTGGTCGACGACCTCGTCGTCGTCCAGCCGGGGGGCACCCGCGATTGGTCGATCGCCGCCTACGACCGCCGGACCGGCGACGTCGTCTGGCACGCGCTCGACGACGTGCAGAGCTACACGTCGCCGATGCTGGCGACGCTGGGCGGCGTACGGCAGATCGTGGTCGTAACGGCCGAGCGGGCCGCCGGCCTGCTGCCGTCGGACGGCACCCTGCTGTGGGAGTATCCCTGGACCGTACGGGTCGTGCCCAACATCGCACAGCCGCTGGTCATCAGCGACACGCGAATCTTTCTCTCGGCCGGCTACGGCAAGGGCGCGGCGCTCGTCGAGCTGACCCCGGACGGCGACCGCTTCGCCGCGGCGACGGTCTGGGAAACGAACCGCATGAAGAACAAGTTCAGCAGCTCCGTGCTGATCAACGGCTACATCTACGGGCTGGACGAGTCGATCCTCGCCTGCATCGACGCCGCGACCGGCGAGCTGATGTGGAAGGCCGGGCGCTACGGCCACGGCCAGCTCCTGGCCGCCGGCGACCATCTGGTCGTGCTGACCGAGCGGGGCGATCTCATGCTGGTGCGGGCCACGCCGGACGGCCACGAGGAAGTGGCGGGCTTCCCCGCGATCGAAGGCAAGACCTGGAACGTGCCGGCGATCGCGGACGGGCGCATCCTGGTGCGGAACGCGCGGCAGATGGCGGCGTTCGACTTGAATCCGTGATTCGGGCGAGGCCCGACCTCCACACGTGAACCGCGGGCGCCGCCATCCGCTGCCGGCTCTCCGGCAACTCCGGCGTCCGATGTTCCGCCGCGATCTTCCCGTAGCGGGTCACCGTCGGCTCACGCGCGCTTGCGCTTACGAACCGGCGCCGCCGTCGCAGCCATGTCCTCGGCGCCCGCCGCCACCCGCGAGGTCCGCTTGGCCGCCGTCTTCGCGCCCCGTTTCGCGGGCGCCTTGACCGGCTTCTTCTTCTTCGCGCTGACCTCATCGAGGCTCTTGCGCAACGCCTCCATCAGGTTGACGACCTTGGCCGGCGAGTCGGCCTCCGTCTCGACCACCTCCTCGCCGGCGACCTTGGCGTCGATGATGCGCCGCAGCTCGCTCTGGTACTCGTCGGTGAACTCCGACAGGTCGAGGTCGCCCGCGAAGGTGCCGATCACCTGCCGGGCGAGCTGGACCTCGGCGTCGTTGACGGTCTCCGGCAGGTCTTCCAGCTCGTCGATCGCGGCCATCCGGCGCACCTCGCCGGCCGCCCGCAACGTGAGCATCAGGAGGCCCTTCTCGCGCGGCTGCACCGCGACCAGGTACTCGCGGCCCAGGAGCGCCAGCTTGCCGATGCCCGCCTTGCCCTCGAGCGCCTCGCGCAGCACCGCGAAGGCGTCGGCCGCCACCTTGCCGTCCGGCGCGAGGTAGAAGGGGCGCTCGACGTAGATGGGGTCGATCGAATCGACGTCGGCGAACCGGAGCAGGTTGATGATGCGGGTCGACTCGGGCTTCGCCTTGGCGATGTCCTCGTCGTCGACGACTACGTAGCGGCCCTTCTCGAACTCGTAGCCCTTGACGATCTCGGACTTGTCGACCTCGCGGTCGCACTCCTCGCACCATTTTTTCTGGCGGATGCGCGTCCGGCACTCGGCGTGCAACTGGTTGAACCGGACCACGCCGGTCGCGTTGGTGGCGGGAAACACCCGCACCGGGACGGTCACCAGGCTCACCTTCAGGTAGCCCTTCCAAGTCGGACGTGCGGCCATCGGTCGTGCTCCTTGCTCTGCTCCATTGACTATATCGGCACGAGAAGCTCCGAGGAGTCCCTGGGGGAAGTCGCTGATTCCCGTATGCTGGTAGCTTTCGTGCCCAAACCGACCGGCAAGCGGCAACCGGCGCCCGCGGTGTGGCGCGACGAGCCCCGCAACGTACGGCCGATGCTGGCCGAATCGGCGCCGGCGAGCTCGCACGCACGACTCCTCGCCAGGCCGGATCTCGTCTTCGAGCCCAAGTACGACGGCATTCGCGCCCTGGTCGCGCTGGACGGCAGCAATGCTCCCCGCATCTACACGCGGCTGGGCCGCGACAAGACCGTGCAGTTCCCCGATCTGGTCGAAGCACTGGCAACGCTGGCGGATCGGCTCGGTCGGCCGCTACTGCTCGACGGCGAGATCGTGGCGACCGACGAACACGGAGCGGCACTGCCGTTTCAGCACCTCCAGGAACGCCTCCACGCCACCGGCGGTGCGGTCCGCGCCGCGGTCCGCCACGTCACGGCCGCGCTCCTGGTCTTCGACCTGCTGCGTGACGGCGACCACGACCTGCGTCCCCTCCCCTTCACACAACGGCGGCGGCGCCTGGAACGCGCGCTGCCGCTCAACGCCTCGGACCTGGTCCGCCTGGTCGACAGCACGGTCGGCAACGGCGTGGAGCTGGCGTCCCGGGGCCTGGAGAACGACTGGGAGGGAATAATCGCCAAGCGGCCGGACGGGCGCTACGCCTCCGGCAGCCGCAGCCCGTCGTGGCAGAAGCTGAAGTTCACCCACACGGAGGAGCTCGTGGTCGGCGGCTGGACCGCGCCGCGCGGGTCGCGCCGTCACTTCGGCGCGCTGCTGCTCGGCTACTACACGGAAGGGAGGCGCCGGTCACGGTCCGCGCCGCTCGTCTTCGCGGGTCAGGTGGGAACCGGTTTCAGCGACACCGAGCTCGACCGCCTGGCCGGACTGCTCGCACCGCTGGAGACGGACGCATCGCCGTTCGTCGAGCTGGTCCATCCGAAGCCGTCCGAGAAGCGCCACTGGGTCGAGCCGGTCCTCGTCGTGCAAACGTCGTTCAGCCAGTGGACGCGGGACGGCGTGCTCCGGCATCCCGTCTACGACGGCCTGCGGGACGACAAGCGGGCAGCGGACGTGCGGCTTCCCGCCCGACGTCCACCCGTTGCCCGCACGCCCGAACGGACTTCCACCTCTCCCGCAACACCGCCGCCCCGTCCGGCCCCCCGCCGGTCGACCATCGAGGCCGACCTGTCGAAGCGCGGGACTCGAACCCGCGCGGCGCGGCCGGGGGCGGACGCCGCAGCGGCAGGCACGGCCGCGAACCGCCGCGGGCGGCGCAACCGCGGCGACCGGCAACGGCCCATTCTCCCGGTGCATCCGGAACCGGCGGCCGACGATCTCCTGGCGCAGCTCGAGGACCTGGAGCGCAGCCGCCGGCGCGGGACCCTCGTCCTGCGCGACGGCGCGCGAGTCCCCATCGGCAACCTCCACAAGGTCTTCTGGCCCGGACCCGGCATCACCAAGGGCGAGCTGCTGCGCTTCTATCTCCGCGCGGCCCCGTACCTGCTGCCCGTCGTCGAGGACCGGCCGCTCGTGATGAAACGCTTCCCCAACGGCGTCGAGGGCAAGTCGTTCTACCAGCACCGCGCTCCGGACCCACTGCCGGACGGCCTGCGCGTGGCGACAGTCCGCGAGAGCCCGAACAAGCCGGCCTCGGTGGTGCCGTACCTGGTCGGCGGCCGGCTCCAGACCCTGCTCTACATGGCGCAGCTTGCGGTGATCTCCCAGGATCCCTGGTTCTCCACGCTGCCGGACATCGAGACGGCGGACCTGGTCGCGCTCGACCTCGACCCGATGCCGGAGGCCTCGTTCGACCGGGTGCTGGACGTCGCGTGCTGGCTGCACGACGAGCTCGACCGCCTCGGCGTGCCCTGCTTCGCCAAGACGTCCGGTTCCGCGGGATTGCACATCTTCATTCCGCTACCCCCCGACACACCGTACGAGGCGGGGATGATCTTCTGCCAGATCGTCGCCACCGTCGTGGCCGGCGCGCACCCGGCGGCGGCCACCGTCGAGCGGCTGGTGAGGCAGCGCCAACCGGACGCGGTCTACATCGACTACCTGCAGAACATCTACGGCAAGACGCTCGCCTGCGCCTACAGCGCGCGCGCCAGCCCGTTCGCCGGCGTGTCGACGCCGCTCACCTGGACGGAAGTGCACGAGGGAGTCGCGGCGGGACTCCGCCCTCACGACTTCACGCTACGGTCCATCTTCGGGCGGCTCGCGCGGATCGGCGATCTCTGGGCCGGACTCCGGACCGCCGAGCCGGCGCGCCTCGAGGCGGCCTTCGCCTACGAGGCGTAGCGCCCGCGTGGTAGTATGGCTGCTTGCGCGCCCGTAGCTCAGCTGGATAGAGCGCCGGGCTTCGAACCCGTAGGTCGGGGGTTCAAATCCCTCCGGGCGCGCCAACCGCCCCCGACTCCTACGCCGCCTGCTCGGGATGCGGCCGGTTGCGCATGAAGACCGCGGCAGGCACGACGAACATGTTCAGCGCCGTCGACGAGAACAGCCCGCAGACGATCACCAGCGCCAGCGGCGCCTGAATCTCGCTGCCCGGCGCGCCGAACCGCAGCGCCACCGGCAGCAGCGCCAGCCCCGTCGACAAGGCCGTCATCACGATCGGCACCAACCGATCCACCGAGCCCCGGATGATCGCCTCGTGCACCTCGATATCGGGCTCCTCCTCGTGCAGGCGCCGAATGCGAGACACCAGCATGATCCCGTTCCGCGTGGCGATGCCGAACAACGCGATGAAACCTATCAACGCCGCCACCGACAGCACCCCGCCCCCCAGGAACACCCCCGCCACACCGCCGATCAACGCCAGCGGCAGGTTCAGCATGATGATCGCCGCGTCGCGCGTCGAGTGGAACGCGCTGTACAGGATCAGGAAGATGCCCGCCACCGCCCCGATGCCCAGACCCAGGAGCAGGCGCTCGGCCTCCTCCTCGGCCTCGAACTGACCGCCGTACTCCACGCGGTAGCCGTCCGGCAGGGTCACCCCGGCCGCCACCCGCTCGCGCACGTCGGCCACGACGCTCCCCAGGTCGCGGCCCGCCACATTCGCGGTCACGATGATCCGCCGCTGCGCGTTCTCCCGCCCGATGAAGTTCGGACCCCGGTCCTCCACGATATCGGCCAGGCTCCCCAGCGGCACCCGCGCACCCGCCGGCATGTCCAGCCGTGTCTGCCACATCGATTCCAGATCCGCCAGGTCGCCGGTCGCATAGCGCAGCACCAGCGGCACCGCCAGTTGCCCGTCGATGATCTGCCCCACCCGGCGCCCCAGAAGCGCCGTCTCCAGCGTCGACGCCGCCTGCCCCGCCGGCAGACCGTGACGCGCCAGCGCCGCCCGGTCGAAGCCCACCCGCACCGTCGGGATGTCGGCCTGCGGCTCCAGCGCCGCGTCCACCAGTCCCGGGATGCCCTGCACCGCCGCCAGGCTCTGCGCCCCCAGACCCCGCAGCATGGACAGGTCGGGCCCGAAGATCTTCACCGCGATGTTCGCCCGCGCCCCCGACAGCATGTGGTCGATACGGTGCGAGATCGGCTGCCCGATCGTGATGTTGGTGCCCGGCACCAGCGACAGCCGCTCGCGGATCTCCGCCAGCACCGCCGCCTGCGGCCGGCCCCCCGGCGTCAGCCGCACGTCGATCTCCGCCGATTCGACCCCCTGCACGTGCTCGTCCAGTTCCGCCCGCCCCGTACGCCGCGCCGTCGCCGCCACCTCCGGCACGTCCAGCAGCAGGCGTTCGATGGCGCTCCCCAGCGCGTCCGACTCCGCCAGGCTCGTCCCCGGCAGCGTCACCGCGCTGATCACCAGCGCCCCCTCGTTGAACGCCGGCAGGAACGCGCGCCCCATCCGCGGCACCGTCGCCAGCGACACCGCGAACAGCAGGCCCGCGGCGGCCAGCACCAGCTCGGGTTGCCGCAGCACCCCGGGCAGCATGCGCCCATAGCCCCGGCGCAGGGCCGCCGCCAGCGCCGGCTCGCGACCCTCCCGGATGCCCCGCTCGCCCGGCAGCAGATACGCGCACAGCGCCGGCGTCACCGTCAGCGCCACCACCAGCGACGCCCCCAGCGCGATCAGGTAGGCGAGACCCAGCGGCTGCAGCAGGCGCCCCTCGACCCCCGCCAGGAAGAACAGCGGCAGGAACACCAGCATCACGATCACGGTCGCGTAGACGATCGACGCCCGGATCTCCCGGCTGGCCCCGTAGACCACCTCCAGCACCGGCCGCCGCGCCGCCTCCGGCAGCGACGCATTCTCCCGCAACCGCTTGACCACGTTCTCCACGTCGACGATCGCGTCGTCCACCAGCGCGCCCACCGCAATCGCCATCCCCCCCAGCGTCATGCTGTTGATCGACAGCCCCGCCAGCCGCACGCCCACCACCGCGGCCAGCAGCGACAGCGGTATCGCCAGCAGCGTGATGGCCCCAGCCCGCAGGTTCGCCAGAAACACCAGCGTGACCAGCACCACCAGCAGCGTGCCGTCCCGCAACGCGCCGTTCAGGTTCGCCAGCGCCAGCTCGATGAAGTCCGCCTGCCGGAACAGGCGGGCGTCGAGCTGCATCCCCGCCGGCAGCTCCGACTGGATCTCGTCGAGAACGCGGTCCAGATCGGCGGTCAGCGCCAGCGTGTTGACCTCCGGCTGCCGGTGGATGCCGAGAATCACCGCCGGCTGCCCGTTGCGCGAGCCCTCGCCCCGCTTGAGGGACTCCCCTATCCGTACCTCGGCCACGTCCCGCACCCGGATGGGACGCATGTCGCGGGTGGTGACGACCGTGGCCCCGATGCCCTCGACGTCGTGTGCGCGGCCCGCCCCCTGGATCAGGTACTCCTGACCGCCAGCGCGGCGGAACCCCGCCGACGTGTTGCGACTCGCGCGGCGCATCGCGTCCTCGACTGCGCTCAGGGGGAGCACGTAGTCCGCCAGCCGCTCCGGATCGACCAGCACCTCGAACTGCCGGCGCTCCCCGCCGATGACCGTCACCTGCGCGACGCCCGGCGTCGCCAGCACCCGCCGGCGGACCACCGTTTCCGCCGTCGTGCGCACCTCCAGCGGCGTGTGCGCGTCGGACTGCAGGGCGACGAACATGATCTCGCCCATGATCGACGACATCGGCGCCATCACCGGTGGGTCGACATCGTCCGGCAGCGTCCCGGTCACCGTGGTCAGTCTCTCGCTCACGGTCTGCCGCGCGCGGAGCACGTCGGCCCCCCAGTCGAAGTCGACCCAGACCACCGCGATGCCGACCGCCGTCGACGAGCGCACCCGCCGCACACCCGACGCGCCGTTCAGGGCCGCCTCGAGGGGAAAGGTGACCAGCGCCTCCATATCGGTCGGCGCCATCCCGTGCCCTTCGACCAGCACCGTCACCGTCGGCGCGGTCAGGTCCGGCAGCACGTCGACCGGCATCCGAACCGCCACCCACGCGCCCCAGACGAGGAACGCCGCCGCGGCGGCAACGACCATCAGGCGGTTCCGCAAAGACCAGCGGATCAGCGCGTCGAGCAGCATGGTTCCGTGCCTGGACTCGCTACGCATCGAGTCTAGTGACGGGCGGGAGCCACGCTGCCTTAAGATTCCCTTAATATTGGCTGAAGATTCCCTCAACGAAGCCGAGTATCGGCAGCGCCTACCGGAGCGCGTGCAACCTCCAGTTCCAATCCCTCGCGTTCCTGCAGGCAACCGATGATCGTGAACAGGTGGCGCGCCCGTGGCTTCCCATCCGGTCCCAGCATCCGCATGAGGCTCTTCGGCGACTTCGCGGTCAGTCCTCCGAGTTCCTGAAATCCGATGGTGGCGTTGACATGGTCGCGCAGACGGGCTGCTGCCCCGCGCGTCCATGTTGCCGACATCGCGGACGTGCCGGCGCATTTGACGCCGGGGTCCGGAACCGTAGTACGCTTACGGCTCATGCACTGGACGGGCATGAGGCCGTCGCAGATGGCCCGTCTGCAGCCGGATGACTTCCGCCTCGACGAGCCCACGCCGTTCCCAAGGACGCGCCCGTAGCTCAGCTGGATAGAGCGTCGGCCTCCGGAGCCGAAGGCCACAGGTTCGAATCCTGTCGGGCGCGCCAACTCTTCAGGCCCTTTTCCTCGTTCCGGCCGGAGAGCATGGCGGAAGGCGAGCATCACGATTCGCAACCCTCGACGACGACGTCAAGACCCGACTGCGCGTGCGGGCGGCGGACAACGGCCGCTCCATGGAAGAGGAAACGCGCCTGATCGAGGCGCTGGCGGACGCGGGCATCGAAGCCCGCCACTGGAGCGAGGTCGGTGACGGCGCGGCTTCCGACGAGAGGCTACGGCGCCGACACCCGGTCCGGGAGGGCGAAGACGTAGAGCCCGTTCCCGGACGGGGGCTGGTAGATGTCCGGGCTGAGCACCCCGCTCAGGCCGCGGAAGATGCCGACGCCGGTCGGGACCGCGACGTACTGCTTGCCGCCCGCGGCGTACGAGATCGGGAACCCGTGGCCGGACTGGCCGAGGCGCGTCTCCCAGAGGACTTGGCCTGTGCCGACGTCGAGCGCCCGAAAGTAGCGGTCGACGTCTCCGACGAAAGCCAGCCCGGTGGCCGTCGTCAGGACCGACGTCAGGAAGATGGCGCGCTGCTCGCGGCTCCAAACCTCCTCCATCGTGCGCACGTCGTACGCGGAGAGGCGTCCGAGCATGCCGTTCGTGCCCGGCATCTCGTGGAGCTCGATGGCGGAGACCCCGAGCCCCCCGCCCCCCTCCACCAGCTCGACGTGACGGCCGGTCAGCGTCATGCACGCCTGGTGCAGCGGATAGATGATCAACTTCGCCTCGGGGCTGTAGCCCGACGCCTGCCAGTTGTGGCCGCCGTAGAGGCTGGGGCAGGCATCGACCGCGTCGTCGATGCCGGCGTCGCGAATGTCCTGCCGGTAGCTCACGCGCCCCGTCTCCATGTCGATCGACTCGAAGATGTCCTGGTGCAGCATCTCGGCCAGGTCGACGAAGGCCCCCGTGCGCCGGTCGAGCTTCCAGAGGATGGCGTCCTTGCCGGCCGTGAACAGCCACTTGTGATCGTCGACGTCGACCAGCACCCGCTCGAAGACGATGTCCAGGTCGAGCGTCTCGCCCGGCACGTGCTGGAAGTACCAGGCGACCTGCCCCGTGCGCGGGTTCAGGGCCAGCGTCGAGTTGGTGTAGAGGGCGTCGTTGTAGGTCGACATCCCGCGGCTCGCCGCCACCCACGGCTTCGCCTGCGCGGTGCCGATGAAGAAGAGATCGAGGTCCGGATCGTAGGCGCCCGGAATCCAGGTATCGCCGCCGCCGCGCAGGTGCGGCGGGATGTCGCCCCAGGTCCCGCTGTTGACGTCGCCCGGCTGGGCGATGGTCGAGGTGCGCCAGAGCTCCTCGCCGGTGTCCGGGTCGTGGCCGGTGATGAAGCAGCCTTCGTCCTCGAAGCGCTCGCAGCCGTTGATGCCGCTGACGACGACGCCGTTCGCGATGCTCGGCCCGCCCGTCTGGGCGAAGCCCTTCCGGTAGTCGGCCCGCGTGGTCCGCCAGACCGGCTCGCCCGTCCGCGCGTCGAGGGCGACGAGTGCCGCGTCGTAGGTGGCCAGGTAGACCTTGTCCCGGTAGAGGGCGATGCTGCGGGTCGCCCGCCGGCTCTCCGCGTCCTCGGGATACTGGTGCCGGTGCTCCCAGAGCAGCTCGCCGGTGGCCGCGTCGAGGGCCTGCACGACGTTGCCGGGGCTCGCCAGGAACATCACGCCGTCGTGGACGAGCGGCGCGGTCTGGTTGGTGCCCTCGGGCATCGCCAGCGCCCAGGCCAGGCGCAGGCCGGCCACGTTGTCGGGCCCGATCTGGTCCAGCGGCGTGTAGCCCTGGTTGTCTCGCGTGCGCCGCCAGGTAAGCCAGTCCTCCGCCGGCGGATTCCGGAGCAGCTCGTCGGTGACCGGGGTGAAGCCGGAGACCTCGCGGTTGACGAACGCGCGCAGCGCCGGCACGGCGTCCACGTCGCGGGGCTCATCCGCCAACGCCGCGTCGGACGCATCCGCCGTGGCGGGGGCGCCCCTTGCCGGAGCGGCGCCGGGCTCGCCGACGATGTGTACGGCGTCCGCGGTGAGGGCCCGCGGTCCCGCCGCATGGCCGTTCACCTGCAGCAGGTAGGCGACGATGCTCAGGTAGGTGCCGCTCGGGAGCGATCCGCCGAGCCCCGGCGGCATCTCGGCCCGCACGTACTCGTACAGCGCCGCCGCGGTCTGCGATCCCCAGTTGCTCAGAAAGCTCGGACCGGTCAGATCCGGCCCGTGCACCGCACCCCGCAGCGTCGTTCCGTGGCAGGACGCGCAGGCGCGGCCGTAGGCCGTCCGCCCGCTTGCGGCCTGCGCGTCGAGGAACGCGCCGCCCTCGGCGGACTGCGCCCCGGCCGGTGCGGCGATGCCGAGGGCCAGCCCGACGGCGGCCAGGCTCGTGACGCCGGCAAGTGGTCGTGTCCTCCGCGACGCCCGACCGTCCCCGCATTCGCCACCCTGTCCCGCGCGTGTCTGTCTCGGCATCGGCGCGCCTCCCTTCGGACAACCTCGCCGGGCCGCCCGTATGGTCCGCGATTATAGGTCGCGGGGCCGGGCTCTCGATGCCGACTCCGTACCACACCGACCATTGCGCCGCACGCGGATGACGGAACGCTATACTCTTGGACGCAACGAGTGAAACACTCGCACGTGGAGGAAGAAGCCATGACGTGGCAAAGAGCGGGTCTCGCCGCCGCCATCGCATTCGGGTTGACGCTGGTGGAGATGTGGCCGCACACCGCCACCGTGGTCATCGCCTGCAGCGCCTGCTACGTACTCTCGAAGAACCTGGCCGGCCAGGCCGTACTGGCGAACGGCACGCCCATCTCCATGCAGACCGGCGTCCCCCTCGCTGCCGTCCTGCTGGGATTGACGCTCGTGGACCTGTGGCCCCACGCGGTCACGCTGGGGATCGGCGTCGTGGTCCTCTGGGCAATCTGCGCGCGCCTGGATTCGTCGGCCTGACCCGACAGGAGGCTGCGCCGTAGAACGGTGCAGCCTCCTGCCAGACTCGAGTCGGGCGGCATCGGGGCCGCGGGCGACGATTAGTCGGGCTACTCCGGAGCGGCCTCCTGCTGCTGCAGGCACTGGCTGACGATCTGGTCGCTCCCGAACACGTTGAACTCCAGTTCCCGGTCGGCCGCGCGCACGGTCAGGAGGTTGGCGTTGCGCAACATCCGGAACATGAAATCGCGCCCGGGACCGCTGGCGATGGCAAGGAAATACCCCCCGGACTGCCAGCGGACCGCAATATTGCGCTGCCCGCCGGGAACGCCGCGCATCGTGACCCCGCGGACCGAATTGACCGGCTGGGCGAACTGCAGGGCCGCCCCCGTGCCCCGGGTCAGACACTGCAGGAAGATCGCGTCGCCCCCTCCGGTGAAGAGCCGAAACTCCTTCCCACCCTCGACATCCGTCTCCACCCACAGCGCCTGTCCGGCGGCGGGAACCGCGCCGAGCGTGGCCAGCACGCCCAGCAGCGCCAGAGCCGTAACCGTGTGCTTTGTCGTCATTGCGGATCGTTGCTCCCCCACGTGATGAGCGCCGGCTGTTCCTGGGAGCGGCTCATGCCCGCAGCCCGGTCCTCCATCTGCTCCATGCACTGCTCGACAATCGTGGCGCTGCCGAACACCGCGAACGTCGACGCCCGGCCGGAGGCCCGCACGTAGAGGCTCGAGGCGGTACGCAGCATCGCCATCGTAAAGTCGAGACCCCGGCCGCCCGCGACCTGCACGGTGTGGTTGCTGACGGGGTCGACGACGACGTTCTGCCGCGCGCCGGGAATGCCGCGCACCACCGCTCGATCCGTGGGATCGACCGGCTCGGCGAACGCGAAGCCGGCGCCCATCCCCTGGAGGCGACACGCGAGAATGATTGCGGCGCCGTCGTCGTTGAAGAGCAGGAACTCCTTGCCCCCGCCCTCGAGGTTGCGCGACTGCCACCGGTCCTGTTGTCCGGCGGCAGGAACCGCGCCGGCCGTCGCGAGAACGCCGAGCACCGCCAGCGCCGATATGGCTGGCCTCATGGTCCGCTCCTCAGAATTGCCGCCGCGGGTCCCCGATCAGCGACTCCTGCAGCTCGATGCACTCCCGGACGGTCGATTCGCTCCCGAAGACCTCGAACGCGAGGTTCTGTCCGGCCGCGCGCACCGAGAGCCGGGTGGCCGATTGCAGCAGATCCAGCATGAAGTCGCGCCCGCGGGCGCCAACGACCTGCAGCAACTGCGCGGCGACCTGCGTCACCTGGACGTTCTCCTGCCCCCCGGGCGTCCCCCGTATGGTGGCCCGATCCGCCGACTCGATCGGCTCGGGAAACTGGAACGCGACGGCCTGCCCGTTGACCAGGCACAGCATCACGATCGCGGACCCGTCCTCGTTGTTGAGCTGGAACTGCTTGCCGCCGCCCTGGACGTCCATCGAGGCCCATTGCGCCTGCCCGGCGGCCGGCGACGCGCCGAACGCCAGGAGCAGGCCGAGCACGGCGGTCGCGGCTGCTGTCGTCTTCATTCGTTACCCCCTCGGGTCAGGCTGCCCGGACCCCTCCTCCGACTCTACCGGAAACCGGCTCCCGTGGCGACAGGTTTCCGTCAAGGCGAATCCGGCGCCCATCAAGCCAGGTCGAAGCGGTCGAGATTCATCACCTTGTCCCAGGCCGCCACGAAGTCGCGCACGAACGCGGGCTGCGCGTCGTCGCAGGCGTAGACCTCCGCGATGGCGCGGAGCTGGGAGTTCGAACCGAAGACGAGATCGACGGCGCTGCCCGTCCACTTCAACTCGCCCGTGCCGCTGTCGCGTCCCTCGAAAACGTGCTCGGACGCGGAAGACGCCTGCCACTCGGTGTTCATGTCGAGCAGGTTGACGAAGAAGTCGTTGGTCAACGTCTCCGGCCGCTTGGTGAAGACGCCGCGCTCGGACTGCCCCACGTTGGCGTTCAAGACGCGCAGGCCGCCGACCAGCGCCGTCATCTCGGGAGCGGTCAGCGTGAGCAACTGCGCCCGATCCACCAGCAGATCCTCGGCGGCGCGGCGGTGTCCGTTCCCCACGTAGTTGCGGAACCCGTCCGCGGTGGGTTCCAGCACGGCGAACGATTCGACGTCCGTCTGTTCCTGCACCGCGTCGGTGCGCCCCGGCGAAAAGGGAACCTGCACGTCGTGCCCGGCGTCCTTCGCGGCCTGTTCGACGGCGGCGCACCCGCCCAGAACGATGACGTCCGCGAGCGAGACCCGCTTCCCGCCGGACTGCGCGCCGTTGAAGTCCCTCTGGATACCCTCCAGGACGCCCAGCACGGTTGCCAACTGATCGGGCTGGTTCACGTCCCAGTCCTTCTGCGGCGCGAGGCGAATGCGCGCGCCGTTCGCCCCTCCGCGCTTGTCGCTGCCTCGGAACGTCGAGGCCGACGCCCAGGCGGTCGAGACGAGCTGCGAGACGGGCAGCCCCGAGTCGAGGATCCGGCTCTTGAGCGCGGCGACGTCCTGCGCGTCGATCAGCTCGTGGTCGACGGCGGGCACCGGATCCTGCCACAGGAGCTGCTCGCCGGGAACCTCCGGGCCGAGGTAGCGCGAGACCGGCCCCATGTCGCGGTGCGTCAGCTTGTACCACGCCCTGGCGAACGCATCCGCGAACTCGTCCGGGTTCTCGTGGAAGCGCCTCGAGATCGGTTCGTAGATCGGGTCCATCCGCAGCGCGAGGTCCGTCGTCAGCATGACCGGGGTGTGCCGCTTCGACGGATCGTGGGCATCCGGCACGGTACCCGCGCCCGCGCCGTTCTTCGGAACCCATTGATTCGCCCCCGCGGGACTCCTGGTCAGCTCCCACTCGTAGCCGAACAGGGTCTCGAAGAAGCTGTTGTCCCAGGTGATCGGGGTGGGCGTCCAGGCGCCCTCCAGCCCGCTGGTGATTGCGTCGCCGGCCTTGCCGCTGCCGTATGTGCTCGTCCAGCCGAGGCCCTGCTCCGCGATGCCGGCGCCCTCCGGCTCGGGACCGACGTGCCCGTCCGCGTCGCCGGCGCCGTGGGTCTTGCCGAACGTATGCCCCCCGGCGATGAGGGCGACCGTCTCCTCGTCGTTCATCGCCATCCGGCCGAACGTTTCCCGGATGTCCCGACCGGCGGCGACCGGATCCGGATTTCCGTTGGGCCCTTCGGGATTCACGTAGATCAGGCCCATCTGCACGGCGCCGAACGGGTTCGCGAGCTCGCGGTCGCCGCTGTAGCGCTCGTCGCCGAGCCACTCGGTCTCCGGCCCCCAGTTGATGTCCTCCTCGGGCTCCCACACGTCCTCGCGCCCGCCGGCGAAGCCGAACGTCTCGAGCCCCATCGACTCGAGGGCGCAGTTGCCCGCGAGGATCATCAGGTCGGCCCACGAGAGCTTGCGGCCGTACTTCTGCTTGACCGGCCAGAGCAGCCGGCGCGCCTTGTCGAGGTTCGCGTTGTCCGGCCAACTGTTGAGAGGCGCGAAGCGCTGCGTGCCGGAGGCGCCGCCGCCGCGGCCGTCGTGGATGCGGTAGGTGCCGGCGCTGTGCCACGCCATCCGGATGAACAGCGGGCCGTAATGGCCGTAGTCGGCCGGCCACCAGTCCTGCGACGTGGTCATCACCGCCTCGATGTCCTTCTTCACGGCATCGAGGTCGAGCGTCTTGAACTCCTCGGCATAGTTGAACGCCCCGCCCATGGGATCGGACAACGCCGAGTTCTGGTGGAGCACCTTCAGATTCAGTTGATTCGGCCACCAGCGGAGGTTCGCCGCAGCCCCGGCCGCAGTCTGCCCGTGGCCCACTACCGGGCACTTGCCCGCGCTCGCCGTCTTGTCCTCAGCCGTGTCGTGCATGTCCTTCAACCCTTTCCCTTCTTTCCCGTTCCGTCCGCGCCCGCGGCGTGATCGCGGCAGCCCGGGCAGTATCCCCAATAGATGACCTCGGCCTCGTCGATCGCGAAGCCGTGATGGTCGCCGGCGGTGAGACAGGGCGCCTCGCCGACCGCGCAGTCGACGTCGACCATGACGCCGCACGTGCGACAGACGAGGTGGTGGTGGTTGTCACCGACCCGATCCTCGTATCGCGCGGGCGATCCCGCGGGCTGAATCCGGCGGGCCAAGCCCCTGTCGACCAGCGTTCCCAGGGTGTCGTACACCGCCTGCCGGGAAATCGATCCGATGATCCCCCGCACGTCGTCGGCCAGCTCGTCGGCGGTGGCATGCGGGTGGGTCGACACCGCCCGCAGCACCGCCAGCCGCTGGGCGGTGACCTGCAACCCGTGCCGCTTCAGGAGCCGCGCGGCGTCCTCGTTCACTGTCCGAGTCTACGCTTGTATTCTGGACTTCGTCAAGTATTGGGTTGCATCGACAATAACCGCACGACCGTCGCTTCCAGCCGGTGTAGACCCGACCGTGGCCGGTGCCGGCGCAAACCGCCCTAGCGAGATGCGACGTGGTGAAGACAGGCATTGGCGTATACTGCGGCTGCGGCAGCCGAGCTGCGGGAAACCTCGGGCTGCGAAGGAGAGACCCATGAGTGCGAAGCGACCTGATCGAAGGGAATTTCTGCGAGGCGGCGCCGCGTTGGCCGGTGGCCTGACCGTGGGAGCGGTCGAGCCGGCGCTCGGCCAGGCACCGGAACCACAGAGGTTCATCCGGGGCGACGCGGACATGAACATGATCGCCTACGGTGAGCGCTCCCGTTTCGTGACCTCGGTCCGCATACCGCACCCGCCGGGCGGCAGGCACTCGCCCGATGCGTTCGGACTCGTGTTTCACGTGGCGGCGCCGCTCCAGGATTCGGTGGGCGTGATCACGCCGTCCTCGCTCCACTTCGTGGGGACCACCCGCGGCTCCCTCATGCCGGACATCGATCCCGCGGAGCATCGCCTGATGATCCACGGCATGGTGGACCGTCCGCTGATCTTCACCATGGAGGAACTGATGCGGCTCCCGTCGGTGACCCGCCTGCACTTCATCGAGTGCGCCGGGAACCGGGCGAGAAGCACGCACAAGACCGTGCAGGAATCGCACGGGATGACCAGTTGCGCCGAATGGACCGGGGTGCTCCTGTCCACGCTGCTCGAGGAAGCCGGCGTGAAGGACGGGGCGTCCTGGGTCGTCGCCGAAGGAACGGAGAACGTGAAGGGCGCGTCGAGCTTTCCGCTGGCCAAGGCCATGGACGACTGCATCGTCGCCTACGGCATGAACGGCGAAGCGGTGCGTCCGCAGAACGGATACCCGCTGCGGCTGCTGATTCCCGGCTTCGAAGGCATCTTCAACACGAAGTACCTCCGGCGCATCAAGGTGGTGGACCGCTACTACATGAACTACAACGACTACGGGCATCTGCGCCGCGACCCGGTGCGCGCCGCGCTGGGCTACCAGATCGGACCCAAGTCGGTCATCACGCGTCCTTCCGGGGGGCAGCAGCTGCCCGGCCCCGGATTCTACGAGGTCTCCGGCCTCGCCTGGTCCGGCGGAGGCGCCATCAGCCGGGTGGAGGTGTCCACCGACGCCGGCCGGAGCTGGAACGAGGCCGAGATCCAGGGGACGGCGCACCGCATGGCGCACACCCGGTTCCGCCTCAACTGGAACTGGGACGGACAGGAGACCGCGCTCATGTCGCGCTGCACGGACGAAGTGGGCCAGGTGCAACCGTCGCCGTCCCAGGTCGCCGAGCACTTCGAGGGGGCCCCGGATCCGACCTACAGCGTGCCGGGCCTCGACAACACGATCCAGCCGTGGCGGGTCGCCGGCGATGGGAGCGTTCACAATGGGCGCGCCTAGCAGTCCGCGGCTACGGGCGGTGGGCAGTCTTCTCGCGTTGATCGTGCTCCTGGGCGGCTCCGCGCTGGCGCAGGGGCCCACCTACGGCGTGGGGCGGACCCCCACCCCGGAGGAGATCCGTACCTGGGACATCTCCATCGGCCCCACGGGCGAGGAGCTCCCGCCGGGGAGCGGCACCGCCGCCGAAGGGGCCCGGCTCTATCGGATCCGGTGCGCGGGATGCCACGGCAGAAATCTGGAGGGCGGCCGGGAGCCCCGGCGCGCTCCCCGGCTGGTGAAGACCGAACCGGGGCGGGATGTCGACCCCTGGGACGCGGGGCGCATCCTGCCGTACCGCTCGCCGTATGCGACGACGGTATGGGACTACATCAACCGCGGCATGCCGCTCTACCAGGAGGGGACGCTGACCGCCGACCAGGTGTACGCGCTGACGGCCTTCCTGCTGTTCAGAAACGACGTTATCGCGGAGGACCTGGTGCTGGACGCCGAGAGCCTGCCGCAGGTCGAGATGCCGAATCGCGATGGATGGGCGCCGCTGCCGGAGTGGAAGCCCGGATCGCCGAGGCTTCCGGGTTACCCCTTTTAGCCGGAAGCACGGACTGCCAGCCAAGGAGAGCAAGATGAGTCTGTCAACCAACCGGAGCGGCCGGATGTCGATTCCGCTCCTGTCGCTGCTGTGCGTTTTCGCCGTACCGGCGGCCGCGGCCGCCCAGGCGGGCGCGGCGGACGACCCGTCGCAATGGGTCATGCCGAACGCCAACTACGCGGGCTGGAACTACAGCGCGCTGGATCAGATCAACGTCGACAACGTCGAGCAGCTCACGATGGCGTGGACGATGCAGCTCGGCATCCACGATTCGTACGAAGCCTCGCCGCTCGTCATCGGCGACACGATGTACATCGTCACCCCGGAGCCGAACTACGTCTACGCGCTCGACCTCGCCCGGGACGGCTTCATCAAGTGGGAGTTCCGGCCCGAGATCGACGACCCGGAGCTGACACGGAGGAGCGCCTGCTGCGGCGCGCAGACCCGCGGCCTGGGCTATGCCGACGGCCGCATCTACTTCGTCACCCTCGACGGACAGGTGCACGCGCTCGACGCGGAGACCGGAGAGCAGATCTGGCAGGCCGAGAACGCGAACATCGGGATCGGGGAAACGGTCCCCGGCATGCCGCTGGTGGTCGGCGACAAGGTCATCGTCGGCGTGGCCGGCGGCGAGCGCGGCGTCCGCGGTCACGTCACCGCCTACAACGTCGACGACGGCCGGTTCCGGTGGCGGTACTACAGCATGGGGCCGAACAACGAGGTGGGCATCGGGTCCCGCTTCGCCCCCTTCTATCCGGACGACCGGGTCCCGAACCCGGCGCTCGACACCTGGTCCGGCGACTCCTGGCGGCGCGGCGGCGGCGCCGTCTGGGGCTGGTTCACGTACGACGCGGAGCTGAATCTCTTCTACTACGGCACGAGCAACTGCGGCCCGTGGAATCCGGACTACCGCCGGGAGTGGGGCGTGGTCGAGCTCGACGAGGACGGGGGCCTGACCGGCTACCGGAACAACTACTGCGCGTCGATCCTGGCCCGCGACGCCGACAGCGGAGAGCTCGTCTGGGCCTACAACATGACCCCGCAGGATCAGTGGGACCTCGACGAGCCCAACGTGAACCTCCTCATCGACCTCGAGATCAACGGCGAGGCGCGCAAGACGCTGGTCCGCCCGGCGCGCAACGGCTATTTCTACGTGTTCGATCGCGCGACCGGGCAGATGCTCCTCGAACCCTGGATGTTCGTCTACAACGACATCTTCGACGGCATCAACATGGAAACCGGCCGTCCGCGCTACGACATGACGAAGATGATGTTCACCGACCTCGAGGATCGGCAGCGGTACCTGCCGGACGCCGACAACGTCGCCATCGGCTGGTGTCCCGGCATCGCCGCCCGGAACTGGCAGAACGACGCGTACTCCCCGCGCACCGGACTCGTGTACACCCCGACCTCGAACTCCTGCGATCAGTTGAGAATGGTCGAGGGCGAGTACGTACCCGGGAACGACTACACGCTCCGTGAACGCGGCGGCCGCGCACCGGACCCGCCCAATGCGGAGGTCGTCAACGAGTTGCAGGCCAACGATCCGGTGGCGGGCGAGACCGTCTGGCGGATTCAGTTCACGACCGCCAACAACGCGCCGGTCATGGCCACCGGCGGGGACCTGCTCTTCCAGGGCGGTCCGAACGAAGGTGTGGTGCGCGCGATCGATGCCCGGACCGGGGACATCGTCTGGTCGTTCCAGACCGGCACCGGCTTCCGGAACTCGCCGATCACCTACCTCGGGCCGGACGGCCGGCAGTACGTCGCCATCATCGGCAGCCAGCGCGCGGGGAGCGTGCAGGTAACCGGCGACACGGAGCCGGATGCGCCCGACCGCTTCCGGCGGGCCGGCAGCGCGCTCTACGTGTTCGCGCTCCCGCCGGCGCGCGACTGAGGCCGGGAGCCCGTGGCGAAACCCCGCGTTGCACCGAGTGCGGGGACTTTCGCCACGGGCTGCCGGGTCGGGACGCCCGCGACGCGGAGCTCACGAGCGAGTCGAGGGATCCGTCGCGGAGACGCCTCGCGGGAAGGCGCGGGAGGTACCCACATGGTAGGTCGACGTCGGTTCAACAGGCTGCTCGCGGGAACGGCCGGCTGGGCTGCCGCGGGGCCGTTCGGCACGGCCGCCGCGCAGGCGCAATCGCAGTCGCGGGGCGCCGTCTATGCCAGCCTGGGCGCCCGGCTCTACCGGATTCGCCGCGACGGCGATTCCCTGGTCCGGGATCCGCGCCCGCTGATCCTGCCCGCGCAGGTGCAGGAGGGGTGGCAGCATCCGTCGGGCCGGTACTTCTACATCGCCAGCAGCGACCAGCGCACGTCGACCGCCCGCGTGCGGCATCACTACCTGAACGCGTTCCGGGTGGATTCGTCGGGCGATCTCCAACCGTTCGGCGGAGCCGTCGAGCTGCCGCACCGGCCCATCTACATCACCGTCGACCAGCGCGGCGAGTACGTGCTGTCGGCGTACAGCTTTCCGAGCTCCCTCTCGGTGCACCGGTTGCACGCCGACGGGTCGATCGGCGACATGGTGGAACAGCGCGCGAGCCTGGACGCCGGCTTCTATGCGCACTCCGTGTACGTCATGCCCTCCAACCGCGCCGTCCTGCTGCCGGCGCGCGGCAACGAGCCGCAGCCCGGCGTCCACACGGAGGATCCGGGCGGCCTCTTCCTGTACGGCTTCGAGAACGGCCAGTTGACCAACAAGCAGACGGTGGCGCCCAACGGCGGACTGGCGTACCGCGCGCGGCACGCCGACTTCCATCCGTCGGGCCGCTGGGTCTACGTCGACCTCGAGACGCAGAACCTGCTCCACACCTACGCCATCCGCGCCGACGACACGCTTTCGGAAGAGCCCCTGTTCGTCAGCACGACGCTGGCCGCGCCGGAGGCGTATCGCGGCGGGCAGACGACGTCGTCCATCCGCATGCATCCGACCAATGGCCGGACCCTGTACGTGGCGAACCGGGGGCGCGGAACGGAGACCTTCCGGGGCGAGTTGGTGGCGAACGGCACGGAAAACACGATTTCGGTGTTCGCCGTGGATCCCGACACCGGCGAGCCGACCCTGATGCAGACCATCGACAGCCACAGCATCGCCGTCAGGACGATGGCGTTTCAGCCGGACGGCCGTTCCATGGTCGCCGCGAGCCCGGAGCCGGGACAAGTCCGTACCCAGGGTCGTCTGGAGACCGTGCCGGCCATGCTGACGCTGTACGACATCGAAGCTGACGGCCGGCTGGCGTTCCGGTCCACCCTGCCGATCGACACGCGGGGCGAATCGATGTTCTGGAGCGGCGTCGTCCTCTACTCGTAGTCCGCGGCCGTCAGCGACACGCACGACCTCGCCTTGTCGAACGCCACCACCATGGCGTCCGGCTCGCCGCCCAGCAGCGTGATCAGGAGCTCGCCCTCCACCAGCGGCGAGTGCGCCACGCCGTAGCCCGGCACGGTGACGTCGTAGTCGGCCGCTGTGTCGATCTGCCGGATCGGCCGTGTGAACGCCTGTAAACGGACCGGAGCACCGCGAAGCGGGCAAGCGCACACCGAGCGAGCGGCGCGACGAATTTCAGAAGGTTGTGTGCAGACTGACCTGGATCTGCCCCTTCGAGCCACCCGGCAACGTCTGGATCATGTAGCCGGCCTGGATCTGGGAACGGTCGCTGACTCCGAAGCCGAGCGCGGTGTAGAACCGGTTGCGGTCGAAGCGCTCTACATTCCTGCCTCGCCCGATTTCGAGCTCCCCGTTTATGAAGACTTCGTTGTACAGCGCCAGGTAGATGGACCTCTCTCCGGTCCCACGTCCATTCAGCGCGACATTGCCGAACAGGGCGTAGCGAAACCGTGTCCGGAAGTCCTGGCCGTAAACCCAACGCTGTTCGTACCGGTAGCGGTGGCGCAGAGAAACGACCCGTCCCAACTGCTGGCGAACCAACGCCTCCTGATACACGCGTTGCTCTGCGCTGGTCTCGTCGCTGTCGCCGAAGGCGCCGCTCGTGATGTGCGCCAAACCACCAGTTACCAGTACGGGGGATTCGGGCAGGGCGTAGGTCAGGCCACCCCGGATCAGCAACTGCTCCAGGTCGGTCCCCATATTCCAGTTGCGGTGCTGCACGTCACCCTGTAATCCCACCGGCGTGTCGTCGAAGCGAGTCGACCAGAACAGCATGTACCAGGCGCCGAGCTGGTCCCAATCGACCGGCGTCTGCGCCCGGGCCGCACCGGGCAACAGCATCGCGCCGGCGAGAACGAGGGCGCCGATCAATACGCGCAGCATGGGGTCAGATGAAGCGCACGGCGCCGGTGGAGACGTCGTACATCCCGCCCACGATGCGGATCTCTCGTTCCTGCTCCATCGTGGCCAGTACGGGGCTTTCTCGGCGAATCTCCGAGATCACCATGCGCACGTTCTCTTCGGCAACCCCGTCGACGTAGTCGGCGTTGTCGACATCGCGCTCGCCCTCGATCGCCTCCACGGCCGGGTCGATCTTCTGCACGAGCTGCGTGAGATTGCCGAGCCGGGCGCTGCTGATGGCCCCCTTCACGGCGCCGCACGAGGTGTGGCCGAGGACGACCACGAGCTTCGACCCGGCGAGTCGACAGGCGAATTCCATGCTGCCGAGCAGTTCGGCGTTCACGATGTTGCCGGCGACCCTGGCCGAAAAGATGTCCCCGATCCCCTGATCGAAGACCGTCTCGATGGGAACTCGGGAATCGATGCACCCGAGCACCACAGCGAACGGGTACTGCGCGGCGGCGGTCGCTCGAATCTGATCGCTGTAGTCGCGACGGGCAGGTGTCCCGGCGACGAATCTCGCGTTGCCGTCGGCAAGGAGCGTGAGGGCGGCGTCAGGCGTCACGGCAGCCTGCGACGCGGCATCCTGGGCCGGCACGAACCCCGGGGGGGCTGCCGCCTCGGCGGGCGCCGAGTCGACCGAGGGCCGAGACGCGGCGCATCCCGCCAGGGCCAGTCCGGTGGCCGACAGGCCAAGACGTCGTCCAAAAGCTCGGCGCGACGTTGTCGGCAGCGTGCTCGCGGTGCCGGCAGCGGGCACGGGTGTGATCCTGCTGAACATCTCGTTTTCTCCTCGCTCCACCGTATGGGCAACGTGTTGGCCACAACGGGAACCAGTGTCTGACGCTTCACATGTTACCAAAGACCGTTCTGTTCCCGGGTCTGTCCGGCAAGCCCTTCGGCGCCGTGTTCAACCAGGGACGGGTGCGGCTCTCTGGTCGGCGGTCCGGAAACGTCCGGGAGTCAGAAAGCACCTGGCGGATCCGGAATCGGCTGGCAGAACAGACTTGCCGACATGCTGGGCTGCAGCAGTGCCATTGGTGCTGACCGGGGAGTGCTCCTCTTCACCGCCGGCGAGGCACTTCAACCGTGGAGGACCGCGAGAGCGTCGAGACAGGGCCTCCGAATCGTAGCCGACGGCGACCGGTGAAAGTCGCGATTTTCGAATCTCCTCAAACGCGTGTGGGTAGGGGCGGGGCCAGTTCGATGCCGGCGCAGCAGAGAAACAGCATTGAGATGAGCGCGCCGTGCGAGTGGAAGCCGTAGGCGCGACGGGCGATTACCCGCAGCTTGTTGTTGAAGCCTTCCACCGGCCCGTTGGTCATCTTCGTGTCGAGGTAGGCCAGGATGCCGGCCGCGTGCTTGCGGACCGTCCGTGCCAGCTTGACGAACGGCGCCAGACGCGACCGCGCCGCCCACGCCAGCCACTGGTCGAGCATGTCGGGCGCCTCGTCCGGCGTGGCCTGCTCGAGGATGATCGCCAGGTACTCCTTCAACTCGTAGGCGCGGTCGAGGGCACGATTCTGGCGGCGTAGCGCCGCCAGGCGCCGCTTCTCGCCTGGCTTGAGCCGCGCCGGGTGTTTCAGCAGGCAGAAGCGCGACCCCTTGAGCGTCTTGGCCGCCTTGGCGCCCAGGCGCCGTTGCTCCGCCCGCCGGACCTCGTCGACCGCGTCCGCGGCAAGCCGTTCCACATGGAACCGGTCGAAGACCACCTCGGCGTGCGGCACCTTTGCCCGCAACGCTTTCTGCCAACTCGCGGCCAGGTCTGCCGTCACCAACACAATCTGTTCGCAGCCGGACGGTCCCAGCAGGTCGAAGAACTTCTCCAGCGTTTCGGCGCTGCGTCCCCGACCGGCCCACACCACCCGCCGCTTGTCGTGGTCGACGACCACCGTCAGATAGTGATGCCGTTTGCGGTAGCTGAACTCGTCGACGCCGATGCGCCGCAGCCCGGCGAGCCGCTCCGGGTCCAGCCGCCGCGACACCACCCGCTCGACAATGCTCCCGACCGCCTGCCAGGAAATCCCCAACGCGCGACTGACCGTCGTCCGGTCGGTCACCTGCGCCAGATACGCCGCCAACTCTTCGAACGGCGCCGAGAACACGCTGCTGCCGGCCGCCCACGGCACCCGCTCCACCCGCACGCCGCACTGCCGGCACGACACCCGCCACGGCGCATACTGCAGCCACACCGGCGTCCGTCCCCACGGAAGGTGACGCCACTGCCGCAACGGTCGCCGGTCGTAGCGCGGCCTCCGACGGCCGCACCTGCCACACCGCGACCGCCGCCACGACGGCCGTACCCAGACCGACAACGGGCCGTCGGTCGCGACGTGTGCATCCCGGACGTGCATCTGGGTGACACCCAGCAACCGCCGTAGTAGTGTGGTCACACGCATGGAGCTCTCCTCCTCGCTGGTCGTCTTGGAACACGCCCAATGAGACCAGGAAGCCCCTGCGTTCTGCAACCGCTTGCGCTGCTCGATACCGCGCCCGCCAAGCCCAGCCGAGCGACCCCGGTACGGGCGTTGCGGGTGGTTGTCCGCGACAACGGAGCGGCGCGCCGACGTCGCCTCAGCCAGTAGATTGCGGGCCAGCCTTCCGGCTGGCCCGCAAGCGATTCCCGCACGGTCGGTCGCGGCAGTCATCCGGAGGACCGAAACGCAGTGAAGGACCCGCGAAGCGGGTTGACGGCCGGGACCGACCGTGCGTGGTGAACGCGCTCCGAGCGAAGCGAGGGCCTTATCCGGCCGTCCCGCGGACCGGCCTCAACCCACCCACACCTCTTTCAGGAGAGCCCGATTTTCTTAGAAAAAGTGGTGAGCCGCCAGGGACTCGAACCCCGAACCCGCAGATTAAGAGTCTGCTGCTCTACCAGTTGAGCTAGCGGCCCACACCGTTTGGAATCAACGACTTACGAGAATCCACCGAAGTACTGCCAGCCGGTACTGCCGCGCCAGACGGTGTCGACCCAAGCGGCAGCACCTAGAGATCGTAGCATGCCACGTCCGAGAGGATGCGGGACTTCTCCGGTCGGTGGGCCGACCTCGGTGGTCGAGCCAATCTGGCCGCATGCCGCCCTACGGTGGTCCGCCTGGGCGATGCCGTCCGGCGAAAGCTGCCCGCGGACACGGTCGGCGGGCGGCCGGAGACCACCCTGGTTCGTCGCGAGGTGGTCGGGGACGGTTGGGAGCTGGGCTCGCCAGACACTCTCCGCGGTCGCGCTCGGCCACGAGCTCGGCGCTGGCCTCGAGGATGTATCGATTCTCCTCGTGAAGTGCTTCGTCAACTGGCTCCAGCGGTGATGTCCGGTCCTCGTCCTTGGCATCGCCGGCGGTGGAGCGTTGCCCGGCCTGTCTGCGCTCGGGGAAATACGGTCGTCGGATCGCAGCGGGCGCGGAACGGACTTGCCGTAGAGACGTGCTCGGAGTCGGTCTTGGCGTCGGCGATCAGGACTCCCATGGGAGAGGATCGCGTTTCACCACCTGCGGCCGCATGAAGCCGACAGGTCCCGTCTCCGACAGACCATAGGCTCCAGAGATCCGAAGGAGCGGGTAACCCCGCGCAGGATCCAGCAGTTTCACGGACTTTACGCAGACTACGGTCCACACAATACCCAGATTGTGTCGTTGCATGAGTTCCTTCAGAAAATCCTCTCGCACCAGTAGGGCGCTCGGACCTGCCGCGTACGCACTCGGATCATGGGCAGCGACATTGCCGTTCGCATCCAGAAAGTCCGCCGCCTGTCCGCTCCAACGCAGCGTTCCCATCTGCACGATCCGCTGAACCGGGAGTTGAAGGCATTCGTCCGCGGATGCCAAATGGTCGGCCCGACCTGCGCCCAACGGGAATTTCGCGGCTAGCGCTTCAAGACGGACCGGCGCGTACCTGCTGGGCCGAGCCTCAAATAGGTTCCCGAGCGGCACTTGCCTGTAGGCCGCTGCTGGCGCCCAACCGTGTTCGCCAAGGAACACCTCGTGTACCTCGGCAACGTCGTCGATGCCGGCATCTACCGCGGGCAGTGCGCTGGCCCACTCCAGAAAAGTCTGGACGTCCTCCGAGCGCGTGATGTACGCAGTGATCCACCACGCTACCTCGCCACGCTCGACCTCGAACACTCTTCGTCCGACCGGCGGCTCCTGTTTCCATCTGAAGTAGCTGTTGCCATTGAGCCACGTCGTACCCGTTCCTGGATTGCGTGGCGCCAAGAGGTCCTCAACCTTCGGCAAGTCGTCGTAGCGCCGGACCCAGACTCCAAGTCGGTCGGAAGTCTCCCACCGATCGTATCTTCCGCCAGTCCACCAGACCCCCCGATTACCTCGCCGGTAGCTCCATCGTCTCCCGCTCGGAGGCGTTCCCGTGTACGTCGGATCGATGTCGCGCAGCCGATTCTGCCAAGGACCCGCATAACGGTGGTCACGCTCAATCTCCACGGGATGCTCTCTGTACTGGAAGTGGTCCGCGATCAGCGCAAGTACCTCTCGGTACGCGATCCACTGGTACTTGCGGCCGATGCTCTCTTTAGTCGAAAATCGTCCGATTCCGTCGAGGTCCCAGGTGCGGTCGTACTTCGCGAATCTCTCCGTTGTCCATCCCAGCGCGAATACCCGCTGCAGTACGTAGCGCTCGATTTGACTGCGGTCAAACGTCGGTATGGGAGAGCTGTCCCTGTTTCTATCTCCTGGTTCGCTTGGTTCCTGCCACGCTGGCTGGTCTAGTCCGAGCAACAACCACTCTCCCGAGCACCCCCAGGTATCTCGGATGACTCGATGCAACTCTCCCTCCAGCACCGAGTGGCCAATATGGTTCCGGGCCCAGTCGTCGCCCTCGCGCTTGTGGGGGTTGTGCTCGGAACTTGGCAGCAACGGCGCCACGGCCTCCTCGCTGGGAAACTCCGGTGGCGTGCTGTCGTACGGCGGACGCAGTCGCGTCACGTCCACGTCGACCCGCGATCCCAGGTAAAGCGCTCGCTCGACGACGCCCCGAGCGTAGTCGCGGAGCAGGATGTTTGCAGGCGGCGTGTCAACGGCAAAGACCTTGGCATAAACGCGTTTTGCGAGCGTCTTCAGCTCGCCGGGATCGTCGCTTCGCGTCGCCACGCCGTACGCAACCGCATAGACCCGTTCCACCACGTAGGGATCGTCGACATCCGCGAACCCGTCCACCAGGCGAGCTGCAGCCGCGAGCCGACCCGTGAGCAGGTTCACCAGAGCCCTTGTCGCCCGATTGCGAACTGGTCGATTCGATATAGTCAGCGTCCATGCCAAGGCGATCGCACAGAGGTTCACCAAGTCGTCGTTCAACGTGGTTGTCGGCGACACGGAAAGGGCCCAGTCCTGTAGTCTCTTCGCTGGTCCGCCTTTGGATGTCGCTTGCTGTACGCGCACCGACCACCACGCATCCCTTGCCGGCATCTCGTCCTGGCGCAAGCGAGCGTCGAGGAATCGCGCGTTCAGCGGGTGCCCCGGCGTGGTTGCTAAGGTGAGCAGCGCGTCCAGGGTGGAATAGAGGTCCTCCCCGCCGGGTTCCAACGTCTTCCGAACCAAGCAGCAGGTGCGCTCGGAGATTGACTCCACGTGTCGCCAGACGAGGCTCTGCGTGAATGCATCGGAGAAACCGTCCAACTGTGCCAAGGCAGGCACCAAGTCAGCCACTTCGTGCCCCGCGCGTTCGGGCAACTGGACACACAGTGCTTCAAGGATGCCCTGTGTTGCGTATTCGCCTTGAGCGACCTCCGCCAAGCCGCCTCCCGGACCGAAGGCGGCGGCTGCATTCGCAGGGTCGAAGTGAGCGTCCAAGAGCGCTGCCGTTACCAGGTGGTCCGCGAGGCGGTCGTACGCGATGAACACGATCTCCACGCTCTCTCGACGGCGTCCGGTACGCCGAACTTCCTGGACGAGCACCCCGTCGACCACGAGCGCCCTGTACAACGACTCCTCGTATGGCCGGTCCGGCAAGAGGGCGTTCACGAGTTCTTCCGCGGCGTCCACGGACAGCCAACGCTCCGACGCGGCCGGGAACGCCCGACACAAGGCGTGCAGAGCCTCTTCCGCTGGCCTCTTCGATGGGGCCAGCCCGAGTCTGACAGCCACGCGTTGGTTGACGGACGAGATATACAGGTTGAAGACGCTCGTAATTCCGCGGATGTCCTGCCGCAACCGGGTTTCGCCCTGTCCCTGGAGCCCGGAGCATAGAGTCTTGAGAAAGAGGGGATTGCCGAACTCCGGCGCCATCAGCGGTGTCGACGGCAATTCGAGACCGTAGTGCGTGAAGAACGTTCGCATGGCATCGTAGCTGCGTTCGCCGAACCCCTGATGCGTCGCCACCACCGCGTCTTCACGGACGGCTTCCGGAATCAGCTCGTCGTAGGACGATCGGATCGAAAGAACCACGCCGACCCAGTCAGAGCGCGCGAAATGGGCAAGGAATGCGGGCAGATGGGTCGGCCAGACGCTGAGGCCCTTACCTTCGTTCAGCGCATCGATCAGAACCAGCGCTCGAATCCCAGCGGCCTGCGCCGCGCTCTCGAGTGCCCCGACGAATTCGGCAGCCGAACTATTCCTTTCGTCGAGCAACGCGGCCGCTTGGGGCCATGGGGCGCCATCGGCGGTGAACACCTGCCCGAGCAGCATCACGGTTGGGCGGCCGGTGGCGAGCCGCCGATGGGCGATATCGCACAGCAGATGCGTCTTGCCGGTCCCGGCTTGGCCCTTGACGATCATCACCTTCGCGCCGCCCCAGCGCTGCGCTTCCACGAGCTCCGCGCGCACCTTGCGGAGCTTTCCGGCAAGGGTCTCGAACTGATACCGGTACTGGGAGAACACCGGATGTTCCGCCTGACGTGTTGAGAGGTGCTGCACGATGTCGTCCACGGCGGCTCCGACGACCTCAACCTGGTGGGCCGCGTCATCGAAGGGCAGCTTTCCGCTCGGTTGGATCTCCATCGCGCTTCCCGCGGCCACGATCTCCTGGATCGCCCTTCCTATCGATGCTCTGGCCGCGCACATGACGGGGTCGGTGGCAACCGCCGCGATCGCGGCCTCGACCGCCGGGTCACCTTCCTTACCGAGCCGCGAAGGGCCCGGGGACCACGCCGACGCCCATTCGTCCGCCAGCCCTCGTATCAGCGCAATCGTCGTATCGAAGAAGCGAGCCGTACGACCGAAGGCCTCGAACCGGTCCGCGATCGGCAGATCCACATGGAGTTCGGGCGTGTACCTGGGTCCGGCTGTGTCCCTTGCCTCCTCGAAGCGCTGCGTAAACCAGTCGTGGTCGAAACCGGTTTCGTCGAACCAGAACCGGAGGCGGCCCACGTGCTCAGGGCGGCTCAGACGTTCCAGGAGTTCGCTGCTGCCCCAGTAGGCGAACTTGACCGTCATCTGCTGCTCGGAAGCCCATCCAACCCACTTCTTGACATGGACGTTCCACCTCGCGAGGGCGGATTCCTGTCCCGGGACTCGGGCATCCGGCAGGTCGATCGGTAGACAGACAGCGTAGCGCGTGAGTCGAGGATGCTTCCGAAGCGCCGTGCGCACGGACTCGTCGATCTGGCGCCACTGGCTTTGGCTCAACGTGAGGAAGTACTTCGCCTGCCAAGCGGATTCCGAACCGTCGTCGTAGATCGCATAGCACTCGACGCCGGCGTCGGGGCTGCCCTTCCGGACGAACTGCCCACGACCGGCGACCTCCGACCGCGCCAGCTGCGAGCAGAGCTCCTCGAATCCCTTGTCTCTTCCGCCGTTCAGGGGCCGTATCGAGCGCCAGTCCACACTCACCGCCACTCGCTCATCCTTTGCCGCGCTACCTCGCGGATGGGCTCAACGAGTTGGACCGTGCGATGGTCAGGTCAGCGAGGAGATCCGAGACGAGGACGGTGATCGAAGAGGAAATCACCTCCGGCTCCGCGTTCGGGCGCGCCGCTCGGACCGCCATGTTGACCCCGGGGCCTTCAAGACTCCCGAACAGGGCCTTGAGCTGGGACACGGCTTCTGTCGTGACCTCCCCGCTGACCTCATGAGCCGCAAGTTGTACTAACTTTGCGGCGAGCGTGTCGGTGTCGGTAGCCTGCAGAAGACGGAGGACGTCGAGTGCGTCCTTGTCGCTGATTCGATCAGCGGTCCCGGTGCGTTCAGCGATCTTGTGGACCTTGGCCACGAGTAGCGCCGCCGGGCCGGCGACCAGCATAACAACCGATCGTTCGTCGGCGCGATCGAGCGATGCGATCTCGATGTGCTCGCGGTCAACGAGGGCGCCCTCGAGGCCCTTGGCCCGTCGGGCCGCTGTCTTGCCATGGGGGCCGAGCCGAGCGCCCCTCGAACCGGCACCGGCCAGCCGTTCGGGAACCATGAGGTCGACAGGGATACCATCTGGGCTCATCCAGCGGCCAGGGTGTTCTCTCAGAGAGAAGCCGCCCGCTTGCAACGATTCGGCGAGGAGCGGCGTGGCGCTCAGATCGTCCGGCGCTATGCAGAAGTCGGCGTCGGTCGTGTACTCCGCGACGGCGAAGTCGGCATCGCCTGTGTGGATATAGATGGCCTGAGCACCGACGAGCACAACAGCGTCGAGCTGTTCGGCCAGCGCTTCGGCGGTGTCCAGCAGCGCGGTGCGGGCGCGCACGTACAGCGGGTCAGGACCGCCAGACATCCTGGTTCGTCTCCATCCACTTCAGTATCTGTTCACCTTGCGACGGCTCCCGACCCGGTCCGGTCAGCAGGTCCACGGCGAGTTGGCTGGGAGCGACGCAGCGAAGGCCGTTGCGGTCGACCGTCCGATCGAAGACGACAGGATCGAAGGGTTCGAGAAGCACCACGTTGGCACCGGCGTCGGTCTCGCGAAGATCCAGGCACCCGATAGCCTCGATCGCGTCGGTGACGTAGATGGCCGCCAGCCTTGCAGGCGCGATGGGGTCGAGTCGCTGAGCTGCAAGAGCGCCGGTGGCGGCGTACGCGAGCTTCGTCGCGAGTAGCTTCTTCTCGAGAGCCGGCAGACCCCGTGGGTCGAGAACGGTCGTCGGTGTGTTGGATTCGGTCTGGTCGTAGTCCTCTGCCCATCGACGAATGGCGCGCTGCCAGTCGACCGTCGAGACGGCCCCCCGTGCGCGGCTGACGATTGCCTCGCGTTCAAGCAGGTCCAGCACGCGGGACAGGGTCGGCGCCGACGCACCAGTCGCTTGGGCCAGCTCACGGACACCGCATGGAGGAGATGTGTCGATGATGGCCCGCATGGCGCGGGCAGCACCGCGACCCCGGAGCGACCGGAGCTTGTGATCCCTCGGCCAGGGATCGTGATCGTCCCCGTCGGTGACAATGAACAGCCCGGGCGTAGCGACCTCGATGCGGACGTTGCCCGTGGTATCGGCATAGCCGACACCGCGCTCGCGCAGCAACGCGCGGGCGCGGGGGGAGAGGTAGGCGGCCGCCACGACAGGCACGGCGCCGGGCGATACGGCGGCTGTGAGCACGGAGATCTGCTCGACTGCCTGGAGGACGTCGCGTGGCTCCAGGGTTCTCTTGATCTCGACGGCGAGGACCGTGCTCTCGCCCGCGGGTGACGCGATCTCCACCAGCAGATCCATGCGGTAGCCACCGGCCAGCGCTTCGGTCTGTCGGGCCTGGAGCGACCAGCCGGACGGGATTCGCTCAGCCAGAAGTCGGTCGACCTGGCGCGCGACCTGCATCTCGGTCGGCGGCTGCGTGTCCGTTTCAGGCATGTGGCTCCGCGCTTTGGCGTTTCAGGTATTGTAGTGTTTCCACATACGGGAAACAAGAGAATTTATGAAACGCTGGTGGTGCCGAGAGGCCAAGGTGTCGGGCTGCGCATCCGAATCGGACGAACTGCTTCCGGCCGTTCGGTGACGAGTTGGCCTCACCCAGTCTGGGTGCGGCACCGGGCGGAGAGCGGTGATCGGAGCGCGTGCGGAGCGCTGGCAACAGACTGACCGGTTCTCTCCTGCCAGCCGTACTGCCAGCGGTACTGCCAGCCGTTTTCTGACCCGATGCGACCTTCTGGGCTCTACGTTAAACCCACTGAAACCAGTATTTTACGGGGTTTCGGCGAAGGCTGGATCCGATTAAGAGTCTGCTGCTCTACCAGTTGAGCTAGCGGCCCACACCGTTTAGAATCAATGACTTACGGGATTCCCCGAAGTGCTGCCAGCCGATTCCGCCAAGCTGAGCGCGGACTTCACGAAGGTGGCAGTACCCGAAGATACTAGCATGCCACGTCGGAGGGGATGCAGGATCTCCACGGTCGCCGGATCGGCGAGCCGGCCCTCGAGCATCTTCACCGCCAGCAGGTGCTCGGCCGAGGCCCGGTCACCACCAGGCCGGGGGTGTTCCAGATGGTCTTCGCCGCCGCGTCCGCCGTGTTCGTCACGAACAGCCGCGCGTTCTCGTTCACCCAGTTGCGCTTCAGGCCTTCTTCGGCGCCTATTCGGTCGGCGACCGCCAGCACTTGCTCCCTTGCGTCCTCGATTCTCGCGTCCCCCTCCCGGGTGATCCGCGCCCGGCCGTAGCCGGCGATCAGGGCCGCGCCGCCCACCAGGTAGACGCGCCTCGGAGGCCCTGCCGCTCAAGCTCTTCGGAGACCCTCGGCCGGAGCAGGCAGCTAGTGGAACCGCACCGCGTAGTTCAACCGGACCCCGCGGCCCATCTCGGGCGCCAGGTCCTTGATGTACGAGGTGTGGTTCCGATAGAGCTCGTTCGTCAGGTTGTAGCCCGTGAACGACAGGATGTGCGCCGTGTCCTGCCGCGGCCAGACGTACGACGCCCGCAGATTGACGACGGAATAGCGGCCCGTCTCGGTCTCGCCCCGGAACACGTCGGCCTGCCGCGCCGCGAACTCCAGTTGCGGGGTCAGCGTGAACCCGCCGTAGGGGATGTCGAGGTCCACCGTACCGCGCAGCGGCGGAATGCGCGGCAGCGCCTCCCCGGTCGTCGTCAGCCGCGCATCGACGTACCCGAGGCCGAGCGTCAACCAGGTCTGTCCAGCGAGCCGGGTGCTGCCGCGTGCGTCGAAACCGCGGAAGCGGCTGTCGCCCTGCAGGATGTTATAAACCGGCAGGTTGTCCGCCACCTCCCCGCTGCGGTTGCCGAAGATGAAGTTGTCGATGTCGTACACGAAGAAGTTCAGGTCGGCGCGGACGCCGTCGCCCCGGTGCCGCAAGCTCAAGTCCAGTCCGAGGGTGGACTCGGCGTCGAGGTCCGGGTTGCCGACGTCGAACGAGAGCGTGCCGACGTGAGGGCCGAAGTTGTACAGCTCCTCGATGGCCGGGGCGCGGTGGGAGCGGGTCAGGTTGGCGACCAGGGCGTTGCCGGCGCCGAGCTCCGCGTGGAGTCCGACCGACGCGGATGCACCCGCGAAGCCGCGGTCGCGTGCGTCGGGCGCCTCGAGCACGCCATGGTCGTGCCCCTCGTGGCCATCGTCGTTCGCCTCTTCGCCGGCACGCTCCGCCACGCGGTAGTTGTCACGGTCGACGCGACCGCCGAACTGCACGCGAAAGCGCCCCAGGCTCAGCTCTTCGTAGGCGAAGGCCGCGAAGGACGACAGGTCGGTCCGCGGCGCCAGCGCCTCGACGCCCGCCGCCTCGAAGTCCCGTATCTGCGTCCAGGCGCCGAACCTTCCCGATAGATGCTCCGTCTGCCGCTGGTCCACGTCGGCGCGGAGGATGTAGACCCGGTTGTCGTAGCGCGTGCCGACGTTTTCGTTCCCGCCCTCGATTTCCAGCTCGTCGTGGCCCCAGTCGATGGCGTTCAGGCTGAGTTGCACCCCCTCGACGACGCGGTTGGCAAGGCCCTGGAGGCCGACGTCGAAGCGCAACGCGCGACGCTGCCAATCGAGCGCGATGGCGGCCTCCCCGCCGGGATCGTCCCCGTGCCCGTCGGAATGCACTTCGTGGTGTCCGTGGAACTCGCCGGCGAACGGCACTCCGTAACGGCCGTCGTTCAGCGTCACCCCGGCGCTCGCGAAGAGCTGGTCGCCCGACCAGCCGACACCGGCTCGCGCATTGACCGACTCGGTGGCGGAGTTCTCGACGGTCCCGGCGGGCGTGGCGTAGTCCCCCGTCCGCCGCGTGCTGCCGCCGGCCCAGTAGCGCACGCCGCTCCGCGCGTGCTGCAGGCCGACGTTGGTGCCTGCCTGCGCGTTCGCACTCCCCAGGTCGGCGCTCAACTGTGCCCGCGTGCCCTCGAGCAGCGACGCGCGGGTGCTCTCGTGGGGCGTGATCACGTTGACGAGCCCGCCGACCGCGTTCGAGCCGTACAACAACGTCGCCGGCCCGCGCACGATCTCGATGCGTTCCGCGCTGTTGGGGTCGACCGCGATGCCATGGTCGCCGGACTCGCTCGACAGGTCTCCGGTGCGGACGCCGTCCTCCAGGATCAGCACCCGGTCGCCGTCGAAGCCGCGGATGATCGGCCGGGCGGCTCCGGGGCCGAAGCTGCGGATCGCAATGCCCGGCTCGTGCCGAAGGGCGTCTCCGAGACTGGCTGCCGACTCTCTTGCGATGTCGAACGAGTCCACGGTGGTGACCGCGTTGAACGCCTCGAACGTCGTCTCGGTTCCGCCCGCCGAAGCGGTCACGGTCACCTCCTCGTGCACGGGCGAGAGGCCCAGCACGAAGTCCGCCGTCACCACCCCGCCGGGTTCGACGGTCACCGCCTGCCGGCCCGCGGTCAGATGCTCCCGCTGCGCGAGAACCTCGTACGAGCCGGCCGGCACGCCCTCGATCACGAAACCGCCCCGCGCGTCGGTGAGCGCGAAGGCGCCGGAACCGACGACGAGAATCACCGCGCCGCTGACGAAGTCCCCGTTCTCCTCCAGCGTCACCGTCCCGCGCACCGTGCCGGTCTCCTGGGCCAGGACCGGCACCGCCGTGAGGACGGCCAGCGACGCCGCTGCAAGAACAAGTTTTGCTGTCAATCGGTACATCAGATTCCCTTTCCGAGTTCTACTCTTCGTGACCTGTTCCCGTTTCCATCGTGCAGGGCAGCCGAGAACGCGTCAGGCACCGCGTCAGGAGACAGCACCCTCTGGATGGGCGCAAGAAAACGACACCGCTCACCGGTGTCGGGAGACGTCATCCTTGAACCGCAGTCGGCCGCTAACAGGCCCCATTGCCAGAGCGCGTACGCTCGTGCGCTCGCGGCAATGCGCCGTCGACGAACGATGGACGAAACGCAGCGCGTGACGGGGACCTAGGCGGGCGGGCCGCGGGCGGGGAGGCGGCGGGAGTGACCGGACGCGATCCATTCGCTACCGGCAGCCTGCTCGAGCGGCTCCGCAACATCGGCGAATCCGATCTGCGACGAGCCGGAGAGTTCGGCGGCAGGCTGGTGTCGGAGCTGGCAGACCGCGCAATGCTGATCGGCTGCGTGCTCCTCGTGACAGAAAACCTCGGCGGCGGCGGCACCGGCCACTGCCATCGCCAGGACGACAATCCATGCGCGCCAGCTACGGCTACGCCGTGCGAGCCCCGCGTGCGCGCGTCCTCCGTGCGCGCGTCCTCTTTGGACCATCGATATCCACGCTAGCAGAGATTACCCAGGGGTCGCAAGGGCCGCCGCGGATTCACACCACGCCAACGCGACGGAAGGCAAGCGCGATCATGCTCTCATCCTTCAACAACGATGACGGCTTGACAAGCGTTCCGGTCTGCGGTTAGGTAACTGGCAATGGTGCCGATACCGCGGGGGGCCACGACGGTCATGTTGGTTGCGTTAGCGATCGGACCGGCCAGTGGATTCTTCCATGGCCATGAGACCGGCGCGCCCGATGACCATTGTGCGGTCTGCCACTCGCACCACGCCTCCGCCATCGAGACCCAGCACGCGCACATCGGATTCGAGGCTGTCGCCCACAGGCTCACACCGCTGCAGGCCGAGGCCGAGCGTGACGTCTGCCTCGGCGTCCACTTCTGCCGCGGTCCTCCCCCGCCCTCCTGGCTCTAGCAGCCCGTGGCAAAAGCCCCGCTGCATTCGAGCGGCGATGCATCCCGCGTGGACTGCGTTGCTCCTCGGTCGAATATGCCCAATATGGTCCCTCGTCGCGCCTTGCCACGCGGGCGCCTCGCCGCTCTCGATGCGACGCGGGGTTTCGCCACGGACTGCTAGTCCCGATCGCTCGGATACCACCAATCGCCCCGCGGGGTAGGCGCCGCCGGTCCCGTGGGCCATCGCGTAGGCGGCTGGAGCAAGGAGTGACGACCATGGATGACATTACGCGACGGACGTTCTTCGGTCGAGCGGCGGCGGGAGCCCTCGGGGCCGCGGCGGTAACGGCTGGTCTGCCCGGCTCGATGCGCGCTCGTGCCCGGACCCAGCGCACGGCGGCGCCGAGCGGTCCTCGCGCCGACTGGCTGGCGTTGACCGACGAGGCGGTGTTGGAGCCGGAACTGCCCATCATCGACCCGCACCACCATCTGTGGGATCGCCCCGGCAACCGCTACCTGTTGGACGAGCTGCTCGAGGACACGAACACGCACAACGTCCGTCAGACCGTCTTCGTCGAGTGCACCTCGATGTATCGGGCGGACGGTCCGGAGGAGCTCCGCATCGTGGGCGAGACGGAGTTCGTGCAAGGGGTCGCCGCCATGAGCGCGAGCGGCCAGTACGGTGAGACCCGGGTGGCGACCGGTATCGTGGGGTCGGCCAACCTGCTCCTCGGTGACCGCGTGGCGCCGGTGCTCGAGGCGCAGATCGCGGCCAGCCCGCAGCGCTTCCGGGGCGTCCGCCATCGGGCCGCCTGGGCGGAGCCGCCCGTCGTGGCGCGGCGGCCGACCGGGCCCGAGCATCTGCTCCTCGATCCCGAGTTCCGTCGTGGCTACGCGCACCTGCGCCCCTACGGGCTCACGTTCGAGGGCTGGCTCTATCACACCCACATTGCCGACCTGGCCGACCTCGCGGACGCGTTCCCCGACACGATCATCATCTTCAACCACCTCGGCGGACCCATCGGGATCGGGCCCTACGCCGGACGCCGCGACGAGGTCTTCGACGTCTGGAAGCCAGCCGTGACCGAGCTGGCCCGACGTCCGAACGTGGTGGCGAAGGTGGGCGGGATCCAGATGGTTGTGAACGGCTACGGCTGGCACGAGCGCGACCGACCGCCGACCTCGGACGAGTTGCTCGAGGCCAACGGCGACTGGTATCGCCACATCATCGAGGCGTTCGGGCCGCGGCGCTGCATGTTCGAGAGCAACTTCCCGGTCGACAAGCTGTCGTGCTCGTACACAGTGCTCTGGAACCAGTTCAAGAAGCTGACCCGGGGGTTCTCGGCCGACGAGCGGGCGGCGATGTTCCACGACACCGCGTTGCGGGTCTACCGGCTCCCGCGGGTCTGACATGGCACAGAGACGACGATAACGACGATAGGACTGGCGGCAGGCCCTCGAAGCAACGACGCCCCTTGCTGTCCTGGTGATGTTCTCGGGGGCGTGCGGTCCGCCGGCACGCTGTCCGCGCGGCGCCGGCGGTGCGCCGCCGGGCAGCCCATAACAGAGCGGTGGGGATCAGGAGCGGCCGGACGGCGCGTGTATCGATCTCCTCGGCGGCGGCCTCTACGCGTGCGGGCGATTCTGGCCCGAGCCACCGGCGTATGGTACATTTGGCGATACCTCTAGACCACGGAGTAGGATCCATGCCCGTTTATCTCAGAACACTCGCCTCGGTGCTCGTGATTCTCGGCGCGGCGGCCGCCGCCGGCGCCCAGGGTCGCGACATTCTGCCCCGGTACCGACGCCGGCAGACATCAAGCCGGGCAGCATCACCTGCGACGAGTGCCCGTATCCGGCCCCGAGCAAGTATCTCAACATCAGTGTCTACAGCCAGGACGTGCGCATCTCCTATATGGACATCGCGCCGACCGGCACGGCCAACGGCCACGTCGTCCTGCTGATGCACGGCAACAACTTCGGCGGTTTCTACTTCGGTGACATCATCGACGGGCTGACCGACGCCGGATTCCGCGTCGTCGTCCCGGACCAGATCGGGTACGGCAAATCGTCGAAGCCGATCGCGCCCTACAACTTCAACACGCAGGCTCGCAACACGCAGCTCATTCTCGAGCACGAGGGGATCGACAAGGTCATGGCGGTCGGCCACTCAATGGGCGGCATGCTCGCCACGCGGTTCACCACGCAGTATCCCGACTCGGTCGAGCGGCTGGTCATCTACAACCCCATCGGCCTCTCCGACAACCGGTTCAATCGCCCGATGACGCCGGTCGATCAGATCTACGAGCGGATCCTCCAGACCGACTACCAGAGCACCCGCCGGAGCCTCAGCCGGTACGTCGGTCACGACCCGTCGGTCTGGAACGACAAGTTCGAGCTCTACACCCGCATCCGCTCGTCGTGGACCCTCAGCTCCGACTTTCCGCGCCTTGCCATGGTGCAGGCGATCATCAGCCAGATGCTCTACCAGGACCCGGTCGTCTACGACTGGCCGCATATCCACGTGCCGACGCTCGCCTTCGGGGGCGCGGAGGATCTGCTGCTCGGTCCGGCGGAGGTCTTCCAGGAGCGCATGCAGGTGTTGGCCGACACCGTCCCGAACGGAAACGGCCGCACGCTGCTCTTTCCCGGGCTGGGTCATGTGCCGCACCTGGAGCGGCCGGACATCATCGTGCCCGCGCTCGTCGAATACCTGATGGAAGGCGTCGAGTAGCGCTGTTCCGGAACAGACCGCTGTACTCCCGGAGACGTCCACCCGCAGCCTTGGCGCGACGTAGGCAAGCGCGTGCGCGTAGCCGTTGAGGACGATCGTGTTCGCGTTGTTGGCTTGGCGATCGGCATCCTGTGAGCTTGCGTCTGCACCGCGCGGGCGTTCGGGTCCACGAGCAGTGGCTGGTACGCGACGTCTCCATCGAAGTCGCGCCCGGACGCTACTCCGGGTCTGAGTGAGACCATGCGATGCATCTTCCCGGGTAGCGGCGCCGTTCATCACCGCGGTCGTCTCGGCTCGGACCCGGCCCCCCCCGCGGGTGACGATGCGATGCTGCGCGCCCTGATCGTGGCCGGCGCCGCTGTCGAGGCTCGCGAGACGATGGCGGCAGCCGCGATGACGCAGCGTCGCGGGACGCCCACCGGTTTCCTCCGTCAGTCTTCGTAGACGGGACCGTGCACCGTGCGGTGCGAGAGGTACTTCCACTCGCCGTCCCGCTGCGCGTAGACGCGGACGTACCAGAAGCTGAAGCTGCGCTGCTCGGCGACGGGCCCGCCGCTACGGGCGCGCAGCCGCCCCATCGTGATGGCCACGTCGCCGTGGATCTCCACCTGCTGCGAATCTACCTCGCGCATGGAATAGCGGCCGGCCAGCGAGGCGAGCCACTCGTCCCGCGTGTCGACGCCGAGTATCTCGCCGCCCGTGGTCCAGCCGTCGCCGTGCGTGTAGGTGAAGTCCTCGGCCAGGACGCCGTCGAGGAACGCCACGTCGGCGTGCAGGACCGCCTCCTCCATCCGCTTCTCGAGCGCGAGCAACTCTTTCGCGACCACGGACTCCTCCTCCGTAGACGAGATGGCCTCCACTGCGTCCGGCTCCTCGGCGTCGGGGCGCGCGAAGACGTAGAGAGCGTTCCCGCTGCTCGGGTGACGCACGTCCGGCGCGAGATTGCGGGGCATCAACCGCGGGCTGCCTCCGCCGAGGCCGGTGGGCACCGCGACGTACTGCCGGCCGCCGGCCCGGAAGCTGATCGGAAAGCCCTGCACCGACGTGCCGAGGCGCGCCCGCCAGAGCTCGTCGCCCGTCTCCACGTCGAAGGCCCGGAACCGGCGGTCGAGGTCGCCGGCGAAGGCCAGCCCGCCGGCGGTGGTGAGGACGCCGGTCAGGAACGTCGGCCGCTGCTCGATGCTCCAGACCTCCTCCAGCGTCTCGGCGTCGTAGGCCGCGAGTTTGCCCAGCCGGCCGTCGGTGCCGGGCATCTCGTGGAACGGCCGCGAGCTCATCCCGACACCGCCCGAGCCGAGCTCGAAGGCGACCTCGCGGGCCGCCAGCTCCATGCACGATTGGGCGAGCGGCAGGACCAGCAGCCCCGATCCCGGGTGGTAGCCCATCGGGTGCCAGTTCTTCCCGCCGGCGGTGCTCGGACACGCGGGCACGAGCTGCTCGAACCGCGCGTCGGCGATGTCCTGCCGGTAGGTGACGGCGCCGGTCTCGGGATCGATATGGTCGAACACGTTCTGGTAGACGGTCTCCTTGTGGCCGAGGAACTCGCCGGTCTCGCGGTCCAGCTTCCACAGGATGCCGTGCTTGCCGGCGCTGAAGACCGCCCTGCGGCCGCCGACGTCGACCAGCACCCGCTCGTACACCTCGTCCAGGTCCAGGGTCTCGCCCGGCACGTGCTGGAAGTGCCATTCGAGCTCCCCGTCGCCCGGCCGCAGGGCGACGGTCGAGTTGGTGTAGAGCGCGGGGTCGTCCACCGTCATGCCGCGGCTGAGCGCCACCCACGGCTTGGCCTGCGCCACCCCGAAGTAGACCAGGTCGAGCCCGGGGTCGTAGCTGCCGGTGATCCAGGTGTCGCCGCCCCCGCGCAGGTAGTCCGGCACGTTGGCCCACGTGTTGCCGCCCGGCTCGTCGGAACGGGCGACGGTGTTGAAGCGCCAGAGCCGCTCGCCCGTGTCCGCGTCGTAGCCGCTGATGAAGCAGCTCTCCAGCGTGTAGCGGTCGCATCCGCTGAGACCCTGCACCAGGGTCCCGCCGACCACGACCGGTCCGCTCGTGTTGCGGAAGCCCTCGGTGTGGTCGGCGATGACGGTGTCCCACACCCGCTCGCCGGTGCGCGCATCGAGGGCGATCAGGCGGGCGTCGGGCGTCGCCATGAACAGCTTGTCCTCGTAGATGGCGAGGTTGCGGCTCATGCCGGAGTAACCCGTCGTCGCCACCTCCACCTCGTGCTCCCAGATGAGATCGCCGGTGGCGGCGTCGAGCGCCTGCACCACCGGACCGATGCTCGCGAGGTACATGACGCCGTCGTGGACGATCGGCGATGGCGCGTTCCAGCCGCCCTCGTTCATCGCCCACACCCAGGCCAGCTCCAGCTCGCCGACGTTGGACCGCTCGATATCCGCGAGCGGGCTGTAGTTCCAGGCCTGGTAGTTGCGGCGGATCATCAACCAGTCGCCGTCGTCCGGATCGCGCAGCATTTCGTCGGTGACGCGCCGGTAGTCCTCGACCGTGCCGGCCACGGTGACGCCGCCCGGCTCGGGCTCGGCGGTCGGCGCCGCTGGAGAGGGCGCGGCTGTGGCCGCCGCCGGTACGCCGTCGCCCGCCCGGGCGACTGCCGAGGACGCCACGCTGACGGCCGCCTCGATGGGGACGGTCGCGGCCTGTGTCAACGCCGCACCGCCCGCCGGGGCGCCGTTCGCCTGCAGCAGGTAGGCCACGACGTCCAGGTACGCCTCGTCGGTGAGTGAGCCCGCCTGCCCCGGTGGCATCGAGCCGCTGATGCGGACGAAGAGATCGCCCGGGCTCAGATCTCCCCAGAACTGCAGGAAACTCTCCCCGGCGAGCTGCGGCGCCTCGAAGGTGCCCTGCAGGTTGGACTGGTGGCAGACAGCGCACTCGCGCTCGTACATCGCGCGGCCGGACTCTGCCTGGGCCGCCGTATAGACGCCTTCCTCCGGCGTCTGACCGGCGGCCGGAACCGCCGTGTCCGGCGCCGCGAACATCGCCGCCGCCAACACGACCGCCGCCTGCGACGCCCGTCGAACGCACCCGCTTCGTGACCGGTTCATGGCTGACCTCGCCTGGGATTGCGCGTTTCTGTGATTCCGCAGCGAGTATAGTGCGCTCCCCGGACAACGCGCAGAGCACGTCGGTCCGGTCCGTCCCTTTGCGTGCTAGCATCGAGTACGACCGTGCGCGCGGAGTTCGTCCGCGTGCTCGTTCCGCGGATCTCGCCTGCGACTCGGCGGCCAGGAGACGTTGTTCCGTGACCGACCTGCTCATCGCGGCCGCAGCCGCGCCATCCATCACGATAGAGTTGCCAACCGCGATGACCGCGGTGCTCGGCCTCATCGGTCTTCTGCTCGCGCTTATCGCCTGGTTCCTCAAGGAAGCCGTCGCCGACAACAAGAGCGTCCACAAGGAACTTGGGGAGCGGATCGGCAAGGTCGAGTCCGAACTCGCCAACGTACGAGAGTCCGTCGGACGGATCGAGGGCTACCTGTACCGTCCTTCCGTCGCGGCCGGTCCGATCCCTCCTCCGACGGAGCTTCGCGAGTGAGCGCATGACCAATAACGTACGGATCGGTGTCGGGTTCGCGGCGGGTGTCGTGGCATTCACTGTCGTTGGTCGGCCGACCCCCAGGGCGACGCCGGACGGCAAGGGACGCGTGCCCTTGGAACAGGAGTTCTTCACGCCGCAGGAAGCCCGCGACCTGGCTCGGACCATTCTGGAAGCGGCTGAGCTGGCCAATCTTCGTCAGGAGCAGGCCAGCACCGTCCGGCAACCGGAGCGGCTGGCGCAAGATCGGCAGACCGACGGCAACGTCACGGTTCGTGTCGGCGCGCGCGGTCCGGGGTTGGAAGGGGACATCGGGCCAGTGACCACAGCGCAGGACGCAATCCTGAAGGCCATCGGTTCGTTGCGGGTTGCGCAGGACCCCGACGAGATTGACAGGATCGACGCGGCGGCCGCAGCGCGGGGCGGGAAGCGCAGCGCGGACGACCCGACGCGATGGACCTTCGAGGATGGCTCGTACATCGTCACGCTGGCCCCGGAAGCTCCGGCAGTGCGCGAGCGACCGTGAGCTCGTTCGACGCCGTCGAACGACACCGCAGCGTCTGGTGTTCTTCGCGGCCGGTATAGACTCGCCGCATGTCCCACCCGACCAACAACGGCATGGGCCGGCCCTCGCGCCGGCGGTTTCTTCGTGGAATCGGCGGATTCGCGGCGCTCGCCGCGGCGTTCGGCGCGCAGCGGGCCGCGGCTGGAAGTCCCCGTGGCGGCGCGCGGCCGGCAGCGGGCGGCGCGGCGCGCGAGATGCAGGGCCCGCGCATCACCGTCCGCGAGGTGGACGCCTACCCCATCTACATCAACCAGCGGTCGGAGGGTCTGCTCGACCCGCCGGTCTTCGACGGCGACGACGACCCGCGCCGCTGGCGCTGGGGCGGCCCCTTCGAGCAACTTCCGTCGGCCATCATCGCCGTCATCAAGACCGACCAGGGAATCGTCGGCTTCGGCATGGGCGCCGGTGGAACGGCGGCGGTCGAGATCATCCGCGGACATCTGCGCCACCTGCTGATCGGCACGAGCCCGCTCGATGTCGAGCAGCGCTGGGACCAGATGTACAGCTCGGGTCTGCTCTACGGCCGGCGCGGCCTGTTCCCGATGGCGCTGAGCGCGGTCGACAACGCGCTGTGGGACATCGCCGGCAAGTACGCCGAGCGCCCCGTGACGCAGATGATCGGCGGCTGGCCGCGCGAGCGGCTCGCGATCTACCAGACCGGGGGCAACATCCCGGAGGCGCTGGCCCGCGGCGTCCGCAACTTCAAGATCGGCACGCCGGTGGGCCCTCACACGCCGCCGGACGAGCAGAACCGAGTCGTCGAGCGTGTCCTCGCCGCCCGCGACACCATCGGGCCCGACGCCAACCTGATGATCGACTGCGTCTCGCGCAACGGCACTGCCGACTGGGCGGTCGGCTACGCGCAGCAGTTGCGGCCGGCCAACCTCTACTTCATGGAGGAGCTGCTGTCGCCCGACGACGTCTTCGGGTACGCGGAGCTGGTGCGCCGCATCGGCGGCGGCGGTCCCGGATGGACCCGCGTGGCGTGCGGGGAGCACGAGTACACCGAGCACGGCTTCGATGTCCTGGTGCGCAACCGGGCGGCCGAGATTCTGCAGCCCGACATCACCTGGTGCGGCGGCCTGACCGCCGGCAAGCGCATCCGCGACCTGGTCGAAGGCGCCGGGCTGGAGCTGATCCCGCACCGCGGCGGCAGCGTCTGGGGGCTGCCGATCGCGCTGACCGCACGCACCTGCACCATGGCCGAGAGCTTCCCGGCCCAGTCGCCCATCCTCGATGCGATGTCGCCCCCTTTGGACAACGGCGACTACGTCGCGCCGACCGCGCCCGGCTTCGGGAGCACGCTGACCGAGGAGATGGTGCTGGACGCGCGCCTGCCGGGCACGTTCTGAGGGCGCGTCAATCCTCCGCGATCTTGTACAGGTGGCGGTAGCCGCGCAGGTACAACTCGTCGTCGACGAGCGCGGGCGAGGCGTCGAAACCGTCGTCGAGCCGGTTCACCGCGAGCACCTCGTAGCGCGGACCCTGCCGGATCACCAGGGCCACACCGTCGCGGCCGGTGATGTAGACGCGCCCGGCGGCGCCGACCGGGGAGGCGAAGACGTTCGGGACTCCATCGAGGCGCTGCAGTGCGTAGTGCGGCTCGCCGGTCAGCGGGTCGAACGCCGACAGGATGCCGTCGTTGCTCTTGAGCAGGTAGAGCGTGTCGTCGTAGAGCAGCGGCGACGGCACGTAGGGCGTATCGCGGTCGAGCTGCCAGACGATGGCGCCGGTGTCCGCGATGTTCCCCCGCGCGTCCGCCAGCCGGATGGCCTGCAGGTTGTTGCCGCGGTAACCGCTCGTAACGTACACCATGCCGCCGGCGTGCACCGGCGAGGGAATGGCGTTCATGGTGGTGCCGCGGCTGCGCCAGACGGTCTCTCCCGTCTCCAGGTCGTAGCTGTAGACCTGATTCATGGCCGGCGTAATCACCTGCGCGCGCCCGCCGTGCTCGACGACGAGCGGAGTGGCCCAGGTGTCGATCTCGTCCCGGTTCGACCGCCAGCGCTCCTCGCCGGTGCGCGCGTCGAGCGCCGCGACGAACGACTGGCCGCCGATGTGATCCCAGGTCACCACCAGCGTGTCGCCGTGCAGGGCCGGTGTCGTCCCCTCGCCGAAGGCGTTGCGCATGAACCGGTCGCCGAGGTCGACCTCCCACAGCAGCTCCCCGTCCAGGTCGTAGGCGTACAGCCCCCACGATCCGAAGAACGCGTACAGGCGCTCGCCGTCGGTAACCGCCGAGCCGGAGGCGTAGCTGCCGTTCGGCTGCTGGTACCCCTCGTGCGGCAGCGCCTCGCGCGCCACCCTCTCCCACGCGACGTCGCCCGTCTCGCGGTCGAACGCCAGCAGGGTGAACCGGTGCGCCCGTACTTCCTGCGCTCCCCGCCGGCCGCGGCGGCCGCCACGACCTGCCCTGCGCCCGCGGCGTTCCGGCGGCGGCTGGCGCCGCGAGACCTCCGGCGCCGCCAGCGGCAGGGGGTCGCCGAACGGAACCGCGGTGAGCAGGAACACCTTGTCGCCCCACACGATCGGCGACGCCGACCCGCGTCCGGGAACCTCCACCTTCCAGGCGACGTTGTCCGCCTCGCTCCAGGTGAGCGGCGGATCGGCATGCCGCGCGACGCCGTTGGCCTCGGAACCGCGCCACTGGCCCCAGTAGCGCTCGGCGTCGACGGGCTGCGCTCCCGCGGGTGGGACGCACCCGAACACCAGGAAGAGAATCGCGGCAATGACCACCGGTCGATACGATACCTGCATTCGTCGTCGTCTCCTGGAGCACGGGCGCAACGCTGCCTGCAGCGCCGCCCCGTTCCTCCGTCCCGCGAACTCGCCGATCGTGCCGACGACACTCCGGCGGTCGCGATTGCCGGTTTGCGGACGCGCCCAACGGGTCGCCACCTTCTGTCGATCAGGACGCCGCTGCGCCGGATCCGTTACGCTCTGCGTCTCTCGCTCCTCCACCGGAAGAGGATCCATGAGTCTGCCGACACTCGACCTCCGCTATCCCCTCGGCGAGTTCCTGCCCCCGGATCCGATAGAACGCGAACAGGTTGATGCCTGGATCGACGACATCGCGGCGTTGCCAGCCGATCTCCGGCGCACCGTCTCCGCATTGACCGACCGTCAGCTCGACAGCCCGTACCGCCCGGACGGTTGGACGGTCCGACAGGTCGTCCACCACCTGCCCGACAGCCACATGAACAGCCTGATCCGCTTCAAGTGGGCGCTGACCGAGAAGCGGCCCCTGATCAAGGCCTACGACGAAAAGGGCTGGGCGGTGCTGCCCGACAGCCGGGAGCCGATCGCGGGTTCGCTCGACCTGCTCGACGCCCTGCACGGTCGCTGGGTCAGCCTGCTGCGGGGCCTGAGTTGGGACCAACTGCGGCGCGAGTTCGTGCACCCCGAGTCGGGCCCCGCCACGCTGGCGGCCACGGTCGGCGCCTACGCCTGGCACGGCCGGCATCACCTGGCGCATATCGAGCGGCTGATCGAGCGCGAGGGCTGGCGCTGACGACCAGCGTCCAGCAGAACCTTCATCGAAGACAGGTTGCACGATGTCTCGTCCTATGTCGGACATGCCCCTCCGCGACCGGGTGGCCATCGTCGCCGGCGCGACCCGCGGCGCCGGCCGCGGGATCGCCCGCATGCTGGGCGCGGCAGGCGCCACCGTCTACTGTACGGGCCGCAGTGTACGGGGCCGGCCCGCCACCGCGGGGCGCCCCGAGACGATCGAAGAGACCGCGGAGTTGGTCACCGCGGAGGGCGGCCGCGGAATCGCCGTCCGGACGGACCACACCGTGGAGGAGGAAGTCGAGCGGCTCTTCGCCCGCGTGCGCACCGAGCAGAACCGGCTGGACGTGCTGGTCAACGATGTCTGGGGCGGCGATGGGCTCACCGAGTGGGGATCGCCCTTCTGGACGCTTTCCATCCCGCAGGGACAGGAGCTGATCGAACGCGCCGTCCACAGCCACATCATCACCGGCCGGCACGGCGCCCCGCTGATGGTCGAGCGCAACGCGGGGCTCATCGTGGAGGTGACCGACGGGGACACGCACGGATACCGCGGCAACCTGTTCTACGACCTCGCCAAGAACGCCGTCATCCGCCTCGCCTACGCCATGGCGGCCGACCTGCACGCACACCGCGTGACCGCGCTGGCGATCACGCCGGGGTTCCTGCGCTCCGAGGCGGTTCTCGGTTCCTTCGGCGTCACCGAGGCGAACTGGCGGGACGCCATCGACAAGGACCCCTATTTCGCAGAATCCGAGACGCCGTGCTTCGTCGGCCGGGCCATCGCCGCGCTGGCCGCCGACCCGGACGTGGCGAAGAAGAGCGGCGGGCTGTTCTCCAGTTGGGGACTGGCGAAGGAATACGGCTTCACCGACCTCGACGGACGCCGGCCCGACTGGACCACCTTCTTCCGGCGCAAGGTAAGCGAAATCGTCGAGCGGAACACGACGCCGGACGAGATGGACCTCTTCGTCGTCCGTAGCCGGCTCTACCAGGCCGAGCTCGACCCGTCCGCATCCGAAGAGGCCGCGCGCCTGCGCGCGTGGCTGGAGCGGCACATGTAATCTGGTATCCTTGGTGGGCTAGGAACAAACACGAATGGCTTCACCAGACGGCTCATCAACAACCATGCCCCGACGAATTACACAACTCACGCTTTTTGCGTCGAGCACATCGGAGGCCGCGGCGGAGATCGCCGCGCTCCGCAAGATCATCGAAGGCCTCAATAGACAGCTAGAGCGCGCCCACGCAATCACTCTTCGGATGTTGTCTTGGCCGGATGATATCCGCCCAGGCGTCAGTACGGACCCGCAATCGGAGATCAACAGGCAAGTAGCAGGCTATGACATCTATCTTGGACTTCTCGGGACACGATTCGGCACACCCACGTCCAAGAATGAGTCCGGAACACAGGAAGAATTTGAGACTGCTCTTCTTCGCTTTAGTTCCGACCCGACTTCAGTGCGGCTCTTGTTCTATTTCAAGAAGTCCTTGACGGGAATTGATCCGTACAAGCTTGACCTTGAAGGCCTTCAGAAGGTCCAGAGTTTTCGTCAGAATCTCAAGGCGCGTGGTGTTCTCTACCGCGACTTCAATAGTACTGAAGAATTCACTGATCTAGTCAAGACACACTTGTTCGATCTCATCGCCACTGAGTGGCGTACTGACGCTGATGCCTGGACTTCGGTTGATGCCCCCGCGCAGCCTTCGCTGCCCGAACAGACGCGACCAAGCGCGGTAGTTGACACGAAGGGAGGCAATGCTGCTAAGCCCAAGAATAGAACAAGTGAACCCAAGAAAGGTGCACTACCTGACGAGGACGACCTTGAAGACCCAGACAGGGATGGTCTCGGTTTACTGGACCACGTTGAGAACTTGAATTCCGTCACAAACGCCATGACGACAACGTTCGAGAGCATGTCCGGGCACATTAAGCTAGTCGGAGAGAAAATCTCTAGGCGGACGAAAGAAATTGGAGAAGTGCAGCAGTCTCAGGCAAGGTCACGAACGGCCGATGGAACGACCCAGCAGCGCAATGTCTCAAAGTTCAAACACATCATCAACGGGGCCGCAGATGACATAGATGAGTTCGTGGGCGACCTAGCACAAGATGTGAATATCTATAGAAGCGACAATCGCGTAATGCTTTCGGAAGTGCGTTCTTTGTTGGAAGCAAGGCGAGAATTGGGTGACAGGACCAACAGCGACCAGGAAATGGAGACTCTTCGGAGCCTGATAGAAACTATGAGAACGGTTAAGGGCCAAGTCGACGGCTTCCAAGAATCCATGCAGGAAGCGCCGGCCCTGACAGGTAAGTTCAGGAGCGCTAGGCGGCGCGGTGTGTCAATGCTCGGCGAACTTATTGCGGAAATATCTTTTTCAATCGACGAAACTGAAGACATCCTCAAGAATTTCGGCAACACTGGCGATTCAGACGTGTCTCCTCCCAAGGCGTGACGTCAGCCTACGGCGTTCGGCGCGCCGCGCCAGTGGGCTGCCACTCCCAGCGGGTCTCGACATGGTCCAGGTGTCAACCACGTGCGGGGGCGACGATTCACCCGCTGTGTCAGCGCACGCGCGGGATCTCGTCCTGGAAAGTGAGCTGGTGAGCCCCCAAGAACGGGATTCTCCGTTCCAACCTCACCACTCACAGCAACGCCACGACCGCAGCCGCGAAGGCCCGCAGGTCGCCGAGGTTCTCCTGCATCACGGCATGCACCCGCCGGTAGTCGACCTCCCAGTAGACATGCACCAGCAGGTTGCGGAACTTCGCCATGCTCTGCAGCCGCCCGGTGAGATCGGGTGCGACGATGCCCGCTTCGCCAAGGAGCCCGAAACAACCGGCGTAATCCGCCGGCGTAGTGCGCAGCCGCCTCGACGACACGTGATAGCAGAGCGCGAGCGCCGCCTCGATGGCGACCAGAAGACGGTAGGATGCGATGTCCTGCGCGTCGCGATCGGCGAGGAAGTCGGCGAGGTCAACAGCAGCCAGCTTCTCCAGTCGCTGTACCGATTCCTCGATCTCCGCGCACCGGGCACGGACCACGTCCGGGTTGAGCGTCACGCGCCGTATGCCTCGATGGTGGCCCGGCGCAGCAGCGGCTCCATGTCCAGGTACTCGCGGACCGTCCGCTCCATCAGATCGGCCAAGCGCTCGTCGTTCCGGCTGAACAGCAGGCGCCCCTCCCGGAAGACATGGAACAGGAAGGTGACCGGGGCGCCGTTGAGCACCCGTACGTCGACCGGGAACCCGATGTCCCGATCCAGGCGGAGCCCCAGATCCAGGGCGCGCCGGGAGCGCACGTCCGCCGCCGCGTTCAGGTGGACACCGACGTCGATGTCGTGAAAGCCGCCGCCACCGGGAAACGAGCCGTGGAGCCAAGCGAACTCCAGTTCCGGCTCGGCCTCCAGCGCCGCGACGAGCGTGCGCGTTACGCGCTCCCGTTCAGCGGGCTCCGCGTGATACATGCGCCGCATGGCATCCCATCCTACCGAACGCGGGGGGAGGGGCGGGAGCGACACGGCCGCGCGCAACCCGGTCACGTCGCACGCACCCGTCCCGCGTTCGAGACGTCCACGCCCGCGGACTCCCAGCCCGACAATCGTCGCCTGCGGCTCCGCTTGCCGCCCAACCGGGCCCGACCAGAAGTCTACGCCGTTCTACGGCGCAGACTCCTACCGGGGATACCAGTCGCCGTCGCGCACCTCGATCGGCTCGCCCTCGAGGGCGTCACGCAACGCCTGGATCGTGCCGGCGATCTGCTCGACGTTGTCCGGGCGGGGCAGCTCGCGATTGCCGAACCAGCGCGCGGTGGCGTTGTCGTAGTGGATGAGGTAGACCAGCTCCGGCCCGAACGTCTTGACGCACTCGGCGACCGGAATCGGGCGCATGCGGTCGACCGGCAGGTTCATCGGCATGAACGCCACGTCGATGCCCTCGAGCGCCTGGATCTCGGGCACGCACTCTCCCACGCCCGAGAAGAACAGCCGCTTCCCGCCCAGCGTGATCACGTAACCGTTTGCCTCCCCCTTCGGGTGCCACGGCTGGCCGGGCGTCATGTCGTAGGCCGGCACCGCCTCCACCGGCACGCCGGCGAAGACGCCCTTCTCGCCGTTCGCGAGGACCTCGCCGTCGCCGAACGCCGCGTGGGCGGTTGCGGTCAGGATGACCGGGGCCCCCGGCTTGCGGAGCTGCTCGATGGCCGCGGGGTCGAGGTGATGACCGGGATCGTCGGTCACCAGGATCAGGTCGGCCGGTTTGGCCGACGACAGATCGCCGGCGGTCCACGGATCGATGTGCACGACCGTGCCGGCGTGCTCGATCTGCACGCTCGAATGGAGGATCGGCGTGATGAAGACGTCGCCGCCCTCGGCCGGAATCCGGTCCTGCGCCGAGACGGAGACGGCGATCAGGAGTAACGCCGCGATGAATGCCGTGAGCCTGGTAAGACGCATGATCCCCCCCTTTAGTGAGTCCTCGACGACGGTGCGGCGCGCCGGACTTGGCCGTGCGGGCCGGAGACCCGCGGCCGGAGGCGCCGACTGCGCCGGCGCGGTTCGGATGACGCTGCCTCGGATCGTCACGACCGCCATGCTATGACCGCCGCCGTGCCCCGTCAACGTCCGGGGCGTCTCCAGCGGGTGACGCGGCCTGCCGGCTCGCGGTACCCTGATCCCGGAACACGAGACGAGCCGATGATGTCATCCAACCTGCGCGCGGCGTTCCTGGCGATCTCGCTCCTCGCAGCCGGATGCGCGGGCGGTCCGGACACCGACCGCCCACCCGGGGCCCTGGCGCCCACCGCCGCGGGCTACCCGCAGGGGGCGCTCACACTCATCGCCCCCGCCAACCCCGGCGGGGGCTGGGACCAGACGGCGCGCCAGATCCAGCAGGTGTGGACCGAGACCGGCATCCTGGGCGTGCCGGTGGAGGTGGTCAACCGCGGCGGCGCCGGGGGCACCATCGGACTCGCCGATCTGGTCACCCGCTATCGCGGCGACCCGCGCAACCTGATGGTGTTCGGGCAGGTGATGCTCGGCTCCATCCGCACCAACGCCAGCCCGGTCTCCATCGACCAGACGGTGCCGCTTGCGCGCCTGCTCAACGAGTACGAGGTGGTCACGGTGCCCGCCGACTCCCCGTATCGCACCATCGAAGAATTGCTGGAGGACTTTCGGCGCGACCCGGCGGCGGTGAGCTGGGCCGGCGGCTCGGCGGGCGGCATCGATCACATCCTCGCCGGTCTGATCGCCCGGGCGGCCGGCGTCGATCCGCGCCAAGTGAACTACATAGCCTATTCGGGCGGGGGCGAAGCGGCGGCGGCAGTGATGGGCGGCCATGTCACGCTGGGCCTTTCCGGCGTGGGCGAGTGGAAGGCGTACATCGCCTCCGGCCGGATGCGGCCGATAGCCGTCTCGTCGCCCGAACGCACCGGCGACGGCGTCACGCCGACGCTGCGGGAGAGCGGCCTCGACGTGGTCCTGTCGAACTGGCGGGGCATCTGTGCGCCGCCCGGGACCGACGACGAGACCCGCGACTGGCTGATCCGCGCTCTGCAGGGCATGCGCGAGTCGGAGGAGTGGCAGGACATCCTGCGCGCCAACGAGTGGGAGGACAGCTTCCTGCCGGGCGCGGCGTTCGAGGCGTTCCTGCGGGACGAGGTCGCCACGGTCGACACGACCCTGCGCGCCATCGGACTCATCCGCTGAATGGCGCGCCGGACGGAGAACCACGCCGATGGCCCGGCAGGCGGCGTCCGACGCGCAGACCCGTAGACGAGCCGGGAACGACGAGCGCCGCCTCGGCGCCGGCCTCCTCGCTCTCGGCGCCGGCTACCTGGCGGCCGCGTTCCTGATTTCCGAGCCCGAGGGAGGCTATGCCGCCGTCGGGCCGCGCGTGTTTCCCATCGGCATTGGCATCGCCCTGGTGACGGTCGCTGTCTCGATGGCATTCCGGACCCGCGGAGCCGCCCGCTCGCCCTCCTCCGGCGGCGCGAACGCGCAGGCCGCCCCGGCTGCCGACGAGGTCGAGGCGCGCGCCGGGCCGCCCTCCGACGGTGCTCCTTCTGCCGCCGACTGGCGCGCCGCCGCTCCGAGCGTGCTCCTCTTCCTTGCCTATATCGTGCTGCTGGAACCGCTGGGGTACCTGCCGGCGACGACCGCGTTCATCACGCTCGAAGCGCGCCTGCTGGGCAGCCGGCGCTGGGGTCGCGACCTGGCCGCGGCCCTGGTCGTCGCGTTTTCGGTTTACGCCCTGTTCAGTCTCCTGCTGGGGCTCCGGCTGCCGGCGGGCTTCCTCGTCGGTCCGTGACATGGGCGCGCTGGCACAGCTCGGCGACAACCTCGCGGTCGGTTTCGGCGCCGCGCTCGCGCCGGTCAACCTGCTGCTCGGCGGCATCGGCGTGACCCTGGGCACGGCGGTCGGCGTTCTGCCCGGGGTCGGCCCGGCGCTGGCGATATCGATGCTGCTGCCGCTCACCTTCGGCATCGATCCGGTGGGTGCCTTCATCCTGTTCGGCGGCCTCTACTACGGCGCGATGTACGGCGGCTCGACGACCTCCATCCTCGTGAAGATGCCGGGCGAAGCGTCGAGCGTGATGACCGCCCTCGACGGCTTCCGGATGACCTGCAAGGGACGCGCCGGCGCGGCGCTGGCGACGGCGGCGATCGGTTCGTTCATCGCCGGCACGTTCGCCACCCTGATGCTGATGACCATGGCGCCGGTGCTCGTCGAGGTCGCGCTGACCTTCGGCCCCGCCGAGTACTTCGCCCTGATGGTGTTCGCGCTGACGGCGCTGGCGGGCCTGTCGCAGGGGTCTCTCGCCAGGGGTATGACCGCGGCGCTGATCGGGCTCGCCCTCGGCACGGTCGGCATCGACGTGCAGACCGGGCAGGCGCGGTTCACATTCGGCATGGCCGGCCTGCTGGGCGGGGTGAATGTCGTCGTGGTCACCGTCGGGCTGTTCGCGGTCGGGGAGGTGTTCTGGTATGCGGCGACGCGCTCCGGCCGCGGAGGGTCCGGTTCCGCCGAGGAGCGGAAGGCCGTCGGCGGCCCCGTGCGGCTGACCCGTGCCGAGTGGCGCCGGTCGTGGCCGGCCTGGACGCGCGGAACGGTGATCGGCTTCTTCTGCGGCGTGCTGCCCGGCGCGGGCGCCACCGTGGCGAGCTTCCTGGCCTACGACGCCGAGCGGCGTGCGTCGACGACGCCGAAGGAATTCGGCGACGGCGCCATCGAGGGCGTGGCCGGACCGGAGGCCGCCAACAACGCCAGCGCCGGCGGCAGCCTGGTACCGCTGCTGGCCCTCGGCATCCCCGGCTCGGGCACCACCGCCGTCATGCTGGCCGCCTTCCAGATGTACGGCCTCCAGCCGGGACCGCTGCTGTTCACGCAGGACACGACGCTCGTCTGGGGCCTCATCGCCAGCCTGTACGTTTCCAACGCGCTGCTGCTGATCCTGAACCTGCCCCTCATCCGTATCTGGGTGCAGCTCCTCCGCGTGCCGACGCCGCTGCTCTTCTCCGCCGTGCTCGCCTTCGCCACCCTCGGCGTCTACACGCTGAACAACAACATCTTCGACGTCGGCGTGGTCTACGTGCTCGGCGTCCTCGCCTGCGCCATGCGGCGCTACGGCCTTCCGCTCGCTCCGACGGTGCTGGCGGTGGTCCTCGGCCCGCTCCTCGAGCAGGAGTTCCGGCGGGCGATGGCCATCGCTGGCGGCGACCCCACCGTCTTCGTCACCCGGCCCCTGTCGGCGGCCCTGCTGCTGCTGGCCGTCCTGGCTGCGGCGGCGCCGGTCCTGGCGCGGCGGCGGGCAGCGGGCTGAGGCCGCGAGCGCGCCGCCTGCCGCTGGCGCGTCGCGCGGCGGTCAGCCCGTTGACGCGGATTCCTCGATCGCAGAAGCGGCAGGACCGTTTCGACTCCCTCTACTTGGCCGGTGTGCTCCCGAACGCCCGCGGATTGTAGAGATGCTCGTGGACGGCACGCAACCGAATCGAGGCCGCGTCGAGTCGAGCCGGACTGGCAACGACGATGTTCTCGAGTGCGCCGGGCACGGTGGTGCTCGGGACCGCGAGCAGCGGCGCAGTCCCGTGCCTCAACCAGTCGGAACCCATTCGTTGGGTGGTCAGCGGATACGGAAACCGAACCCAGTCGGACGGCAGGTCATCCACCGTCCAGCGCTCCATGGACGGACTCCCGCTGATGTCGTAGATGCCCAAACGGTAGCCGGCGGGTACCAGGCGGGGTGACGGCAGGTAGTTCGCCAGCTCCAGCATCGCGACGCCCGCCGTCACGGCGAAGTAGATCGCCGCTACGCCGGTTTCGTTCCAGCGTCCGCCGTCCCGGTAGCTCGCCCCAAGTCCGCTGTAGTCGTCGAGATGATCGACATGACAGATGCGGTACAGGCGCATCAGGGAAACTCGCCGTACTCGATTCTGCGAATCGCGTTCTGCACCAAGCGTCGTCCCTCGAACGTGTCGCAGAGCTCGATCGGCCGTTGGCCGCCAAGAGCCGGAAGCGCCGTCTCCAGCCACTCGCGCGCCCGAACGAGGCCCGCGAACGTCCGCTCCGCGTGACTAAAGACACGCAGCGTATCGAGAAGTGCTTCGGACTGCGCCTGGCCGAGGGCCTTGCGGCGATACACCCGATGCAGGTTGCCGGAGGTCGTACCCAACAGTCGCACGATGAGTTCCCGGTACCCGACGACATCGAGGGTCTGCTTCACGACCTCGCCACCCAGTCCGGTTCGGACAGCCTCGATGAACGCGGGCCGATCGACGAAGACAGCGGCCGAGACGTCGATGTCCGCAATCCCACCCGCCGGCCGTCCGGCAACCCCATGGGCGACGACTCTCTGCATCACAAATGTCCTCCTCCCGCCAACGCTTCAAGAATAGCACCATAGTGATGTGTCCTGTGCATCAAAATGACGCATACAGGTCCCGTGCGTCCGTCTCCGACTCCGAGCGTCGTGTGCAGCGGGAGCTGTGCCCGCCGACCGCACCGGCGGAACATCGCAGCCCGCGAGATCGTCTCCGTGTGTGCGCACAGGGAAGCTTGTACGACATGATCGCAGGCACACGACCACGCCGGCCACGATGGCGGAAACGATGCCGTCTATGAACGACAAGAACAGGGAAGGATGAACCGATGCACCTCTCGGACGTGAACTTCCTGGCGGTGGGTCTGGCCACGGTTCTCACCTTCGGCCTCGGTGCCTTCTGGTATTCCCCCCTGCTGTTCGCCAAGTCGTGGATGGCCGGACACGGCTACACGCAGGCGGACGTCGAGGCGATGCAGGCGAGCATGGGCACGAACTACGCCATCTCGTTCGTCTGCTGGTTCGTGATGGCCACCATGCTGGCGATGATCGCGCCCCACTTCGGGGACAGCCCCGGCACGATCTTCGGCGTCGGCCTGCACATGTGGCTCGGCTTCTCGGCCACCGTGGGGCTGACCAGCAACCGCTTCTCGAACAAGCCAGTCAGCGTGTGGCTGATCGATGCCGGCTACCAGATCGCGTCCATCGCGATCATGTCGGTGGTGCTGGGACTGTGGTCGTAGAGACTCGTTTTGACTTCGGTCGAAATCCGCGCCAGCGTCGAAAGAGCGCCATGAACCGCATGCGGAAGTCGTTCACGTGGCTGTGCATAGGCCTCGTGGTGTTCACGGCGGTCACGGCATTCGTCGCCGGCGAGCTCGCCGCCCTGCTTACGCCTCTGTGGCTCCTGTGCGCGGATCTCGCCGTTCGGCTGAGGTGGCGCGCCGCCGGGCGCCGCAACGAACGTCTCCTCGCGCTGCTCGCGCTGGTTCCTTCGCGCGCTCCTCCTGCTCGATCCGCCCTCGTGTAGCCGCCGTCGTGCTGACGGCCGGCGAGCCGACTCTCCGCGCGTTGGGCGGCTCGCCACGCTCCGGGTGCACGAATCAGCAGGAGGTTTCCATGGCTGCATCGCCTCGCGTCGGCCCTCGCGTACGCAACCGCATCGGATGGCGGCAGCGCCTCGCCCGGCTCGGCGGGTCCCCGGTCGAGCTCGACCTGCGCGCGTTCGACGAGCCGCTCGCCGACATCGCCCGGCTCGAAGAAGAGGTCGCCGGCCTGTCCGATGACCGGATAATGCAACGGGCGGCCGAGCTGCGCGCCGGGGCGGAGGCCGGCATCGCTCTCGACGCGCTTCAGGCACCGCTCTTCGCCCTGGTGCGGGAAGCAGCCGGCCGCACCGTCGGCCTGCGGCCGTTCGACGTGCAGGTCGTGGCCGCCCTCGCCCTCGCGCGCGGCCGGGTGGTCGAAATGCAGACCGGCGAAGGCAAGACGCTGGCCGCGGTCATGCCGGCGGCCCTGCACGCGCTGACCGGCGACGGCGTGCACGTCCTGACCTTCAACGACTACCTCGCCCACCGCGACACGGAGTGGATGGGACCGGTCTACCGCATGCTCGGGGTCTCGGTGGACGCCGTCCAGCACGGTATGACCGCGGCGGACCGGCGCCGCGCGTACAGGGCCGACGTCACCTACGTCACGGCCAGGGAAGCGGGATTCGACTACCTGCGCGACCTGCGGGCGACCGACCCCAACGATGTCGTGCACCGGCCGTTCCACATGGCGCTGGTGGACGAGGCGGACTCGCTGCTCATCGACGAGGCCCGCGTGCCGCTGGTCATCGCCGGAAGGGCCGAGCCGCGCGACGCGCCGGCCCGGCGGCTCGCGGCGCTCGTGACGGCTCTCAGAGCCGGCGACGACTTCGACACCGACGAGTACGGCCGGAGCGTCGAGCTGACCGAGGCGGGACTCGCCCGCCTGGAGCACGAGCTCGGCGTGGACAATCTGCTCGACGTCGAGCATTACCCGCTGCTGACCGGCATCAACTGCGCCCTGCACGCACGGGTCCTGCTGCGCCGCGACGTCGACTACCTGGTCCGCGGCGGGCGCATCGACATGATCGACGAGTTCACCGGCCGCGTTGTCCCGGACCGCCACTGGCCGGACGGGCTCCAGGCTGCGGTCGAGGCGAAGGAGGGTATCGTGCCGGACGCGGACGGCCGGATTCTCGGCTCGATGCCGCTGCAGCATTTCCTCCGCGGCTACCCGCACCTGTGCGGCATGACCGGGACCGCGCAGGACGCCGCGGACGAGCTCCGGGACCTGTACGGGCTCGAGACGGTCGTCATGCCGACGCACCGGCCGACGGTGCGCAGCGACCGACCGGACGTCGTCTTCACGCATCGCGAGGCCAAGGAGCAGGCCGTCGTCGACGAGATCCGGCGCGTGCACGCCCGGCGGCGGCCGGTCCTCGTCGGCACGCTCACCGTCGCGGAATCGGAACGCCTGGCGGCACGGCTGCGTGCGGCGGGGGTGGCGTGCGAGGTCCTGAACGCCAGGAACGACGCGGCGGAGGCACGTGTCGTCGCGCGCGCCGGAAGGCTCGACGCCGTCACCATCTCGACGAACATGGCCGGCCGCGGCACCGACATCCGGCTCGGCGGCGCGGACGAAGCGGAGCGCGACCAGGTGGTCGCCCTCGGCGGGCTGTACGTCATCGGCACCAACCGTCACGAGAGCCGCCGCGTCGATCTGCAGTTCCGCGGGCGGGCCGGCCGCCAGGGCGATCCGGGAGAATCCCGCTTCTTCGTGAGCCTGGAGGATGATCTGCTGGTGCGGTACGGCATCCGGAATCTCATCCCGGCGCGCATCATGCCGGTGCGCCGCGACGAGCCGATCGAGCAGCCGATCGTGCGGGGAGAGATTGCCCGCGCACAGCGGATCGTGGAAGGGCAGAACCACGAGATCAGAAGCACGCTTTCCCTCTACACCGAGATCGTCGAAGAGCAGCGCAGAAGGTTGATGGACCGCCGGCAGGCGTTGCTGCACGGCCGCGAGGCGCCGGCCGTCTGGCACAGCGTGCCCGACCGCTACCGCGAGCTCGTCGCGGCGTGCGGAGAGGACGCCGTGCGCCGGGCCGAGGTCGCAGTGACGCTTCACGAGATCGACCAGGCGTGGTCCGAGCACCTCGCCAGGTGCGCCGATCTCCGGGAAGGCATTCACCTGGTCCGGCTCGGCCAGCAGGACCCGCTGGCCCGCTTCACGGACGAGGTCGTCGACCTCTACGACCGCATGGAGGTGGAGATCGACGATGCGGTAAGCGCCGCCCTGCACGCCATCCGGGTGCACGGGCGGAACCTGGACCTGGCGAGCGTCGGCGTCAAGGGCCCGGCATCGACGTGGACCTACCTGGTGAACGACAACCCGTTCCGGGACCAGATCGGCCAGATGCTCACCGGACCCGGGCGGACCAGCATCGCCATCTTCTCGGCGATGTGGCTCATGCCGCTGATGATCACGTGGGGACTCGTCGATCGCTACCTGCGGAGGCGCGCCCGCCGACGCGCCGATCCGTACCTATGAGGCAGCCATCAGGGAGCATGCAGGATGGGTTTCGGCAGCTCGACGCCAGCGCGCGACGCGCGGTAGATGTCGACGGCCCTTTGGGCGTGCAGCCAGAATTCCGGCGTCGTTCGAAAGGCGGCGCCCAGCTTCAGCGCCATCCCGGCGCTCACGGACGTCCGTCCATTCACGATGCGGTTGACAACCTTGATGTCGCAGCCCTCGTGGGCGGCAAGCTGCTTCTGCGTCATGCCAAGCGGCAGGAGAAAATCCTCGCGAAGGATCTCTCCAGGGCTCGTCGGTTGACGTCGCGCGCGCCGGATCGTCATAAGCTCCTCCGTTCCGGATTCAGTGGTAGTCGAGAATGTCGACGTCGGTCGGCCCGGCCGCGTTCCAGCGAAGGACGATACTAGAATGCGGGAGGAGTCTTGCATCCGAAACGACGATGACACTGGACGAATGGCGCGCCCTGCGCCGGCAGGCGAAGGTCACGAACCGGGACGAGGAACCCGACCTTCTGGCGCCGCCTGAAGCATTCAGCGATCGCCGCGCTGACGAGACGCTCCGCGACAAGTACCTGCCGGGACACGATCCGTCCGCCATCCGCGCGCGCAGCAGTACGGTGGACAGCCGCTTCAGCAGCAGTTGCTGCGGGTGGGTGACCCAGCCGACGAGCGCCGAGTTCTACGACGCGATCCACGCCGAGATGCCGACAGAGCGGCAGCGCGCCCTGATCCGCATGTGGACGAAGGAAGCGCGGCCCGACGAGATCGTCCTGGCGTGGGCCGAAGAGGTGTACACGGTGCGCGAGCTGGTCGCCGCCATCCACAGAGCGAAGGCCGACCATCCCGTGGTCGCGAGAGAACTGAACCGGCTCGCGCGGCGATGACCAGCCGACCCCAGGCGGAGGACCTGACGCTGCCGGAGCCCGCCCGGACCCTCCTCAGCCGAACACGCGGAATCCTCGACACGTACGTCACGCCGCGAACGCCGGACCGGAGCGGCTGGATAATCGGCGGCGGGACCATCCTGGCCGCGCGCTGGCGGCATCGGGAGAGCCGGGACATCGACCTGCTGGTCCACCCCCGCACCGAGACGCGGTTCCTGCAACCGGCGGCCACGCCGGAATTACACCGCCGGCTTGAAGCCGCCGGCGCCAGGAAGATCAGCTTCGGTCGTTTCAGCCAGATCCTCTTCGCCGAATCGAAGATCGAGATGCTGGCCGCCGAACCGCAACCGCGGATCGGTCATCGACGAGCGCTCGTCGACGGCAGGGAGGCCACGACGCTGACATCGAGTCAGATCCTGACCGGCAAGTTCGCCAACCGCTCCTTGAACCCGCCGGTCCGCGACCTCTACGACTTCGCAGTAGCGGGAAAGAGCGCACCGCGGGCGCTCATGATCGCCGTCAATGCACTGGCGGGAAACGACATCCGGTGGCGACTCGTCAGTTGGGAGATGGAGCGCCAGAAGTTCGCAGAGGAAGGGCCGCTGGAGCTCCACGGCGTACCGTCGCAGTACGAAGCCATACGCGCCGACCCGACCCACTACGCCAGTCAAGCCGTGATGGCGGCGGTGTACCAACACGTACGGTTGCACGTACACGACGGCGAGGCCGTCGTCGAAACCAGGGCCCAACTCGCCCGCGAAACACGGATCTGCGACAGGCCCGACGACCTCGCGAACTGGTTCGAGCAGGACGGGATCAACGCGCTGCTCAGCGCCGCGGGGATCGACCCGGAGAGAATCCGGGACGAAACGGGGTCGGCGATGCGTACCGGTGGGAACACCGTCATTCTGGAACTCGATCAGGACAGGTCCGCATGGGGACCGTACCTGCCGAAGATGGGCGAAGCACCCGGCTGACCAGCCGGCGCGACGGCCCAGTTGGAACCGGTCCGGTCTCGCATGCCGGGGCGCCGGCGGCGATGATCGGCCCGTCGTCTTCTGCGCTGGCAGGCGGCCACGCGGCCGCTCTGACTTCGATCGAGATCCGCGCAAGAGGCTCGTCGAATAGGAACCGCACGGCGTCACGCCGCCGGAACGTTCAGCGTTCGGCGTTCCCGTTCGGCCGCGTAAGCCAAGCAGGCTCGGATATCGTCGCGGCACAGTTGGGGGAACTGCGCCAGAAGCTGCTCCTCGGAAGTACCGCCGGCCAGGTACTCGAGTACGTCACCGACTGTAACCCGCGTACCTCGAACGCACGGCTTGCCGAACCTGACGGTCGGGTCAATCGAGATTCGATCAAGGCGCTTCATTAGGACCAAGCGTCGTCCGTCACTCGTCGCCTGCGGCTCCGCTTGCCGCCCAACCAACCCTCTCCCCAGAAGTCTGCACCGCTCTACGGCGCAGACTCCTGGGCCAGTCGGACTTCGCGAGCAATCTCGGCGGATACTTCCGGCCCCAGGCGAGAATGTACTCTACCTGACGGCACGCTCCTCGGCGCCCAGCGTGCGCAGCAGCGCCTCGGTCGCCGGCGCCGCCTCGATGTTGCCGCGCCCTCGCATCACGACCGCCAGCGGTGTCTGGCCGCGGTAGTTCACCACGTTCAGCCCGGCTCCGTGCTCGACGAGTAGCTCGACGACCCGGGGGAAGCCCTTGTCGGCGACGTAGTGCAGCGCGGTGCTGCCGGTCTCGTCGACGGCGTTGACGTCGCCGCCGGCGTCGAGAGCCACCTGCACGGCGTCGAGCGTGCCCTTTTCGTCGGCGTGCTCCGCCTGGAACGCGAAGTCCCGATGAAGCGTCCGCTCGCGACGGTCCCAGACGCCGTAGCGCCAGCTCGCGCCGGACGCCAACATCAGCGGCGTCCAGCCGTTCCGTAGCGGCAGCACTCCGTCGGCACCCGCAGTGAGCAGCTCGCGCATCATGTCCGCCTCGGCGAACTTCGCGGCCAGTGCGAACGGCGTCGCGCCGAGCAGGTGTTCGCCGAGCATAAGCACTTGACCGTTGCGGGTAACGCGTGTGGCCTCGGTCACCTGCGCGTCGGGGCGCGCGCCGGCCGCGAGCAGCGCGCCGAGCATGCCGAGGTCGTCCTGCAGCACCGCGGCGTGCAGCGCGGTGTAGCCGGCCGCCGACGCGTTGGGGTTGGCCCCCTCCGCCAGCAGGAACTCGACCAGCTTCCGGTGCCCGCTGTGCGCGGCGACGAGCAACGCGCTTCGCCCGTCCGGCGCCGTGTCATTGACGTTCGCGCCAGCCGCCAGCAACAGGCTCGCCGAGTCGACCGCTCCCTGCCGCGCCGCGAAAAGCACCGCCGTGTAGCCGCCCAGATCGGTCTCCTCGGCGTCGGTGCCGTAGCGCCGGCCCAACTCGCCGTAGCGCAGATTCGACTGGAGCCGCCGGCTGATGACGAAACGCCGGACGCGGGACCGCTTGTGCACATCGGCGCCGTTGTCGAGCAACACCTGCACGACCGCCGGATGCCGCTGGGCGACGGCCCACATCAGCGCGGTCTGGTCCTCCTCCGACTCGGCCACGTTCACGTCCGCGCCATGGGCGAGCAACGCGGCCACGGCTTCGGCACTCCCGGTGCGGGCGCAGCTCATCAGCGCAGTCTCACCGGTGCCAACGGCTGCCTTCGCGTCCGCGCCCGCCGACAGCAGGAGATCCACCATCGCCGCGTTGGCGTTGGTGCAGGCGAGCGACAGCGGGACGACGCCGTGCGTGTTGGAGGCCCCGGCGTCTGCTCCCGCGCCGACCAGCAGGCGGGCCGTCTCGACATCGTCGAGATAGGCCGCCCAGTGCAGCGCGGTCGCCCCGTCCGCCTGCGCCGCGTTCACGTCGACCGAGGCGTCCAGCAGGCGGCTGACCGCGGCGGCATCCTGCAGCTTGACGGCATCGATCAGACGCAGGTCAGGGGCCTGGGCACTCGCCTCGATCGAGCCAAGCGCCGCCACACCGATGACGACCGACAGCCAGAGACGCATCGATCTACTACACCCCCGTCAGTCGGTCCGCCGGCCTCAACTGCCCGGCCAACCGCGGCAACGCGCCGGTGCTGTCGCCGACCCGGTCCACGTCTACGCCCAGCTTGTCCAGCAGCGAGACGTGCAGGTTCGCCAGCGGCGTCCGCGACGGATAGACGAGGTGCCGGCCGCCCTTGAGCTGGCCCGCGCCGCCGCCGGCCAGCAGGATCGGCAGGTCGTAGTACGCGTGCCGGTTGCTGTCGCTCATGCCGGCGCCATACATGATCATCGCGTGGTCCAGCAGCGACCCGTCGCCGTCCGGCGTGGCGGCCAGCTTCTCGAGGAACGACGAGAAGAGGGTCGTGTGGTACGTGTTGATCTTCGTCAGCTTCGCCAGCGCCTCCGGCACGTTGCGGTGGTGCGACAGTGGATGGTGCGCGTCGGGCACCCCGATCTCGCGGTAGGTCCGGCCGCTGAGCTCGTGCCCGGCCATGAACGTGCAGACGCGGGTGCGGTCGGTCTGCCAGGCCAGGAGCTGCAGGTCGTACATCAGACCGGCATGCTCGGCCAGCGTCGCCGGGACGCCGCGAGGCCGCTCCAGCACCGGTACCTCCTGGTCGCCCTGCGCCTCGGCGATCTCGATGCGCCGCTCGACGTCGCGCACGGCGTCGAGGTAGGCCCCCACCTTGACCCGGTCGCCGGCGCCGAGGTCGCGCTGCAGCCGGGCGACATCGTCGCGAACCGAGTCGAGGATGCTCCGCTGCGCCTCCCGGCGGGCGCGCCGCGCGGCCGGATCCGTGCTGTCGTTGTCGCCGAACAGCCGCTCGAAGACCGCGCGCGGATTGTGCTCCATCGGCAGCGGGGTCGACCCGCTGGCCCAGGAGATGGTGTAGGAGAAGGCGCAACTGAAGCCGCCGCTGTCGCACGAGCCGGCGAAGTTGGCGCCTTCGAGGCCGAGCTCCAGCGATGCCAGCGGGGTGTGCTTGCGCAGCTCCTGCGCCGCGATCTGGTCCATCGAGATGGCGTCCGGAATCCACGCGCCCGGATGCTCCGCAGTCAGGAACTTGGTGGCGGCGCGCGAGTGGCTGCCTCCGGAAATCCCCGGCGGCGGCGTGCTGGCGAGCCCGGAGAGCACGAGCAGGCGGTCGCGGTACGGCGCGAGCGGCTGCAGGATGGGTGTCATCTCGAACCCGGCGCCGGTGGTCGCCGGCGTAAAGCTCTGCATGACCATGCCGTTCGGCACGTAGACCGAACCGAAGCGGACCGCCGGCTTCGCCGCCGTCTTGCGCAGCGCGCTGAGCGCCGGCACCATGCCGTCCAGCAGCGGCAGGGCGACCGCCGCGCCGACTCCGCGAAGCACCGCCCGGCGGGAAATCGCCTTCTTCGTGATCATCATGATTCCGCACTCCTCATCTGGAACGGCATGCTCTTGACGATGCCGAGCACGATCGACGACCAACTGTAGTCATCGTTCTCGGCTTCGGAAACGATCCGTCGAATCACCGGTTGATCGGTGTGCTCCATCGTGCGCCCGACGGCGTAGCCGAGCAGCTTCTCGGTGACGGTCCGCACGATGCTGACGTCGTAGGCCAGGAGCGCCTCGCGGAACGCCGCGGGGGTCTCGACCTGGGTGCCGTCGGCCAGCGCGCCCGCCGTGTCCACCGGCGCGCCCGCCTCGTCGGTGGCGCGCCAGCGCCCGATGGCGTCGTAATTCTCCAGCACGAAGCCGGGCGGGTCCATCACGCGGTGGCACGACGCGCAGGCGGGATTGGCGCGGTGCTGCTCCATCAGATCGCGCATCGACAGCACCTTGCGTCCGCCGTGGTTCTCCTCCAGCGCGGGCACGTCGGCCGGCGGCTCCGGCGGCGGCATGCCGAGCACGTTGTCGAGCACCCACTTGCCGCGCAGCACCGGCGAGGTCCGGTTGGGATAGGCGGTCAGCGTCAGCAGGCTGGCGTGGCCGAGCAGCCCGCCCCGCTGCCCCGGATCGACGCCCACGCGCCGGAAGCGCTCGCCGTAGACGCCCGGGATACCGTAGTGGCGGGCGAGCCGCTCGTTGGCGAACGTGTAGTCGGCGGTCAGCAGTTCCAGCAGGCCGCGGTCCTCGCGAAGCTGGCTCTCCAGGAACAGGGTGGTCTCCCGCTCCATGTCCGTCCGCAGGTTCTCGTCGAAGTCGAAGAAGATGTCGGCGTCCGGCGCCACCCCCCGGATGCGGCGGAGCTGCAGCCACTGGCTCGCGAAGTTCTCGACCAGGGCCGAGGCCCGCGGATCGGCCAGCATCCGCCGCACCTGCCGCTCCAGCACGTCCGGCTCGGCAAGCCGGCCCTCCTCGGCCACCCGCAGCAACTCGTCGTCGGGAATCCCGCTCCAGAGGAAGAACGAAAGCCGCGACGCGAGTTCCAGGTCCGTGAGGCGATAGGCGGCACCGGCGGAAATGTCGACCGGGTCGCGCTCGACCCGGAACAGGAACTCCGGCGCCACGAGCAGCCGTTCGAGGGCCTTCTGGATGCCGCCCTCGAAGCCGCGCTCCGTATGACCGGCATCGTAGAAGCGCATCAGCGTGTCGACGTCCGAGCCGGTCACCGGCCGGCGGTAGGCGCGGCGCGCCAGCGTCGCCAGGATCTCGCGCGCGCACTGCTCCGCTTCGGCCTGGGCCTCGGTCGCGGGCCGGCAGGTGAACAGCTTCCGCCGACTGGGCGTGTCCCCCGGTCCGGTGGCGTCGTGCGGGCCGGCGATCTCCACCCGTTCGATCGCCGCGTTGCCGTGGTAGAAGCCGAGCCCACTCAGGGAGAATCCGGACAGGCGGCGTTCCAGCACGCCGGTCGGCTCCGTGCGGGCGTCGACGAACGAGACGCCGACCACGCGCGGGCCGGCCGGCGCCGGAAAGCGGAGGACCAGGTTGGCATCCGCCTCGTTGGAGACGTACTCCTCCCACGCGGGGTCGCCCCGAATGGTCCCGAAGAAGCTGTAGGCCGACGGATAGCCGTACTGGTCGGCGTCGCCCACGGTGAAGCTGCCCACGAGCGCGCCGTCGAGGCGCACCTCGATGGTGTGGGACCGGCCCATCCCGACGATGTAGTCGTAGATCATCCGGCGCAGCCGGATGCGGATCTCGTAGTCGCCGTCCAGCGGGAAGTAGTGATGGATGGCCATCCCGCCACGCGACCCGAACGGCAGTTCCTCGCTGGCACGGTCGTCCTGGTACTGCAGCCGCGGCGTGCTGTAGGTGGCGGCCACGTAACCCGGCCCGATCGTCGGATCGCCGACCGCGAGGCGGCTCACCCGGTTTGCCGCGGCCAGGTAGCGCTCGAACAGCGCGGGCGAAACCGAGAGGACCTCGCTGTTGGTGTCGAAGCCCTGCTGGTCGACGTCGTCGGCGGGAAACAGCAGCCAGCTCTCGTCGACGTCGAGATCGATCAGGCTACGGACGGCGTTGACGTACTCCGCGGACGTCATCCGCCGCACCGCGGGTCGCCCCGGATACGGCTCGGCCGCCGCCGCCCGGTCGAGCTCGGTCTCCAGCCACGCCACGAAGCCGTCGTGCGCCGCTCGGTCGGGACGCGGGCGCCCCGTCGGCGGCATCATGCCGAGCCGCAGCTTGCGGACCACCTTTTCCCAAGCCTCCGCGTCTGCGCCGACGTCGGCCAGGTCGAGCCCTTCGAAGGCGAAGGGGACGGTGCCCCGCTCGGCCATCCGCTCGTTGTGGCAGGCGACGCAGTAGCGGTCGACCAGCGCCTGGTGCGTTGCAACCGGCGCGTTCGACTCCTCAGCCGTTACCGAAGCGGAAGTCGCCGTCTGTGCCGCGGCAGGGCTTGCCGCCGCCAGCGCGACCAGGACGGTCGCCAGGACCCGCGCGAATTTCATAATCGCCCATTCTGGCGGGGCGATTGCGTACTGTCAACGGGCTTTCGCAAGGAGTCCGTGGCGAAACGCCGCGTGGCACCGAGAGCGGCGAGGCGCCCGCGTGGCAAGGCGCGACGAGGAAGCATATTGGGCAAATTCGACCGAGGAGCAACGCAGTCCACGCGGGATGCATCGCCGCTCGAATGCAGCGGGGCTCTTGCCGCGGGCTTCTTGCCCTTGAGCAGAACCGCCGGCAATCGCTTCAATTGCCGCGTGCGCGGGTCGACCTCGAAGCCGCCGGATTCGAGCGCGGTCACTCCGAGCAGGGGCTCGGCATCGCCGTCCCCGAACAGTAGCGTGCCGCCGACGATCTTGCCCATGAACTCGATGCGCCCGACCGTGGTGTCCACGTCGATGGGACTGCCGTCGGCCAGCACGTACGTCTCGCGAGCGAGCGGATGCAGGCCGATCTCTTCGAGGTGCCGCCGCGGCACCAGCGAATCGAACGCGCCCGTGTCGACAAGGAAGCGCCCTGTCCAATGTCGCGCCGGGTCCGCCGGATTGCGGATGGTGACCGTGACGTGCGTCGCGCCCATCGGATCGTCCGCCTCCGTCCTCTCTCATTGCAGGGCGATGTCAATCCCGCGGCGGCTCGCCGGCCAGAAGCGCCGCGAAGGCATCCGGATCGTCGGGCGACATCACCACGACCTGATCGCCCTCGGACCGGTCGCGGAACCGCAGCACCACGGTGCGCGCGTGGTCGGTGACGAACGCTTCGAACGAGCCGAGGGCCCCGCTGCGGAACCTCCCCGTGTACGAGAAGAACCCGCCGTTCCCACCCGTCCTCGATGCTCTTCGAACGACGTCGGGCGAGACCGTCGCCGATTCGAGTCCCTCCAGCGGGACGGTAGAGGACCACCCCAGGCGGTGGACCAGGATGGCGTCCCCGGTCACCGTGTAGCCGCGGACCATGAACAGCCCTGCGGCAAGCAGCGATACGACGGGGATGCAGACCGCGAGCAGTCTACAGATCGCTTCCCCTTGCGCCTCTCGCTCCGGGTAGAGGATTCGGTTCAGCCTCGGCGCGAAGTACACGAGCGCGCTGATTGCGAAGACAAGGAGCGCACCGACGATGGACGTGGTGACGAGCGACGCTCCCCACGGAGCGCCGAAGGTCGTTGCGTTCATCCGAGCTGCACCTCCACGGGAGACCACAACGCGTTCCCCATCGCGCGCTATCCGTATCCTTCCGCCACTGGACATAGGAGTAGACGGTCAGCGCAACGGTCCAGGCCAACAGCCCCCCCGCCGATCACGAGCGACGTCCCTTCGTCGCCGAGCAGCTTCAGCATCCGAGATCCCCCGAAAGAGCCGTCAGCGAATGATGTAGATGCCGACGACCGGCCACTCGTCGGACTCCGACACCGCCGTGACCCGCTCGCGGGTGTTCGGCCGCAGCTCGTAGACGCCGTCGAACTCGAATATGAAGTAGTCGCCCGGCGGCGCGTCGGGCACCACCGACAGGCGTTGCGTGCTGCTCAGCGTACGGGACTCGACAGCGCCCAGGGCCGTCTGCCGCTCTTCCATGGCGGTGCGAAACTCTTCGGGCGTCACCTCCTCCCGGAAGGAGCTCCCGGTAGCGTCGTACGCCTCCGAGTAGTCTCCGGCATCGAGCAGCAACAGCCAGGCGTCGACCGACTGCCGCGCCGCGTCCTCGTCCGACTGCGTGTCGACAACCGGGGGGACGGTGGGAGTCGGCGCGGTCGGGCTGCTGCCGTCGTCACCGCAACCGGCGACTGCGGCGGCCAGTACGGCGAGCCCGACAACCGGCAATGTCCTCCACGAGAGCGACCGTGGTCGAGCCTGGTCGCCATTCATTGTCTCATGCAGCATCGGTATCTTCCCCTTGCTCAACACACCACGCCGAACGTCAGCTTCCTCCGGGCACACCTGTGGCCGCCAGGCTCCCGAGCATCCGGACCAGCAGGAACTTGGTCGCCATCTCCCCCGCGAGGAGCGCCGCCACGAAGATCGCCACCGCCCGGCCGCCGCGCTGGTTGCAGGAGACCGAGAACGCCTTCCACATGAGCCAGACCATCCAGAGCGCACAGGCGACCGCAAACAGCCCCGCGACGAGGCTCGCAGCCGGTGGCGTCACCATCCGACCCTCGGCCGCGGCGGCGACCAGCTCGTCATTGGCCTCGCGAACCGGTCCCGGTACGCAGGCCAGTGCCGCCAGCAGCAACGGCCAGCGCGCCAGAGCCTGCGTGCCGGCGATGTCGACGACGCGCACCGTCCGCGGCGCGACGAGAAGCGAGACCAGAACGAGGATTACGGAGATCACGGACCAGTTCACGAGGCCTTCCACGATGGGGGCCCGGAACGAAACGCTGTATCCCGGGTGGAAATCCAGCAGTCCGTCGAAGTGAACGCCGGCGGCGGCCGCTGCCAGTCCGCTCAAGACGATAAGGGTCAGGCCGATCGCGAGGGCCTGTCCCCCGGCGATGCGGATGAACGGATTGAACAGCCACCGGGCGACGGTCATTTCTCCCGGAACCACAGTGCTACTCGTCGTTTCGTGTGGCATCGGCGTCCCCTCCCGCGCCATCGGCGTCCTCTCCCGCGGTACAGGCGTTCTCTCCAGCAGCGTCCGTGTCGTCACCCGCGGCGTCGGCGCCGTCTTCCCGGTCGTCGGCCGCACCGGTCTCGTGCGACTCCGTGATCGCGCTCAGGCGCGCGATCACGGAGTCCAACCGGTTGCGGACGGTCGGATACGACACGCCGTACAGTTTGGCCATCTCCTTCAGGCTGCCGCTGCGCAGGATGAAGGCGAGCGCGAACTGCTGGTCGTCGCTGCCGAGCCGCGACAGCGCGGGCAACAGATAATCGCCCTGCACCGCGGTCCCGCACTCCGGGCACACGAGCCGCGCCACCCGCAGGTCGCGGTTGCAACTGGGGCACGAAGTCGGCAACCGGCCACGACGAGCCACGTCTCATCGTAGCAAGATACGACATTTTATTCATTTTAGTTTTAACAAAACTTATCTTTATCTAATTTATGTAAATCACGACGCGCGATGTCCGGTGCTTCGGAGGACGACACCGCCACCCAGGGACCTCGCTTGGCAGTCCGCGGCGCCCCCCCTCAGCACCGAGAGCGGCGAGGCGCCCGCGTGGCAACCAGCTTGTCCGGACCCCTTGGAGGACGCCCTGGTTTCGAGCATGATCGATAGAGGAACCGCGCTTCATGATCGATCTGACCTCCTGGAAGTCCCGTGCCGCCATCCTGCTCGGATTCCTGGCCCTCGTCTGGGCGGTGTCCGTGTACGGCCTGTTCGTGGACGAGCGGCTCGTCTACGCACTGGCTCTCGTGCCGCGCCGCATCGAGGGCCTTCCCGGCATTCTGAGCGCGCCGTTGGTGCACGGCTCGTTCGCCCACCTCCTCGCGAACACCGTCCCGCTGCTGATTCTGGGCGGCATGGTGGTTGCCCGCAGCGTGGCCTATTACCTCACGATGACGGCGGCCATCGTCCTGCTCGGCGGCCTCGGGCTGTGGGTGTTCGGCAGGAACGCGGCGCACATCGGCGCCAGCGGTCTCATCTTCGGCTACTTCGGCTTGCTGGTCGCCCGCGGGTACTACGAACGCAGCCTGCAATCCATAGCCGTCGCGATCGTCGTGGTCGTCGTCTACGGCGGAATGCTCGCCGGCGTCCTCCCGCGCGGAGACCAGGTCTCGTGGGAGGCGCACCTGTTCGGGTTGCTCGCCGGCGGGTTGTGCGCCCGCGCGGCGCTCGGCCGGGGCGCGCCAGCGAACACCGGTAAGGGGTTTGTCGGCGGCAACTCAGGCGAGTAGCCGCAACATCGCGAAGACAGCGCCGAGGATCGCGAAAGTCTGCAGCAACATCGCCCATGCGAAGCGCCACGTCAGGCGGGCCTCGAGCGCGTGCAGGTCGGCCTTGAGCGCGTGCAGGTCGGCCTTGGTGGAGAGCGTCTCGGTATCGTGCTCGGCGGCCTGGCGCACCGCGTCGGTGATGGCGTCAGCCTGCTCGGCGGTGAGGCCGGCACCGGTCAACGCACGGGCGATTGCGTGCGTATCGAGCACGATTTCAGCGTAACACGGTGGCCCGTCTCCGGCCGGGTTCAGAACTGGAACCTGGCCCCCAGCTTCAGCGCGATCGGGTCGAGGGCCGCAATGACCCGCTGGTTGTCGCCGGTGCGCAGCGAGAAGTTTGTCACCGCGTTGGAATTCAGCGCGTTGTAGACATCGGCCATCAGCGTGAGCCGGCTCCCGTTCCCAGGTCGAGGACCTTCTCCACCCGCAGGTCCATCAGCGTCACGTTCTCCGATCGGTTCGCGGACAGATCGGTCAGGAAAATCGGCTGGTTTGGTGCCCACGCCCGGAATGTCCACCCGTTGAATGAACGCGTAGGGCCAACCGCTCTGATACCGGACGTTGGCAGAGAAGCCGACGCCGTACGGCAGCGGGACTCGCGTCAGCAGCCTACCACCCCAGTTGGTGGTCTGCTGGCGGAAGTCGACGTCGAGGCTGTGGTTCTGCCAGACGCGGCCATGCCCGCCGGCGCCGACGACCAGCGGATCGGCGAAGAGCGGGCTGCGGACCTCGCCAGCGGCGGCGCGGAACTCGTCGCGCCACTGGTAGTCGAAGCTCGCCTGCAGCAGGTAGCCGTTCGAGAAGCGCCGGTTCACCGCGAGCTGGAACGTGTCGTAGTCGGCGCCCATGCCGGGGAACGCGGCGATGCGGGTGTCGACCACGCCGGCGACGTCGTCCGGCACCCGCTGGATTCGTGCTCGATGGTCTTCCGAACGCTTGGCATCGACGTCTCGTCCTTCCCTACGACGCGCGTTATTCGTGGTGTCACGTATATATTCTGACGTACTTGCTCCAGACCGCGCCTACCTACACGGTCACGAGGAATCCCCGACAGAACCTACTGAACCGACCACCGCGGGATAGAATCGCGGAACCGTTCGGCAACGGATTGTTGGCCCAGACGCGTCGAGACCAGGAGGCCCGAAATGCAACGACCGTGTTCCAGCGTTCGACGCATGCTGCTCATCGCCCTGGGGATCGCGACCCTCGCCCCGGCGCTGGCCCCGGAGGCCGCGAATGCGCAATCGCCGGACGAGTTCGTCCCGGTCACCGACGAGATGCTCCAGGATCCGGCTCCCGGCGACTGGCTGATGTGGCGCCGCACGCTCGACGGTTGGGGCTACAGCCCGCTCGACCAGGTCAATCGCGACAACGTGGGCGATCTGCGGCTCGTCTGGACGCGCGCTCTCGGCGCCGGCCGCCAGCAGGGCACCCCGCTCGTCCACGACGGCGTCATGTACATGCCGAACCCGAGCGATGTCATCCAGGCCCTCGACGCCGCGACCGGCGATCTCATTTGGGAGCACCGGCGGGAGGTGCCGGACGACGTCGCCGACTACATGATCGCCAGCCTCGTCGAAATCAATCGGAACATCGCCATCCACGGCAACCTGATCATCGACACCAGCGTCGACGATCACGTCTTCGCTCTCGACGCGACCACGGGCGGGATGGTGTGGGAGACGCAGATCCTCGACTATACGAAGAACCCCGCCAACCAGACCTCGGGGCCGATCATCGCGAACGGCAAGGTCGTCTCGGGCCGGAGCTGCGCACCGCTCGGCGGACCGCACGCCTGCGTCATCGTGGCCCACGACGCGGCCACCGGCGAGGAGCTGTGGCGCCGGCGCACGATCCCGGGGCCCGGCGAGCCCGGGGACGAAACCTGGGGCAGCGTGCCGTTCGAGGAGCGAAAGCACGTCGGATCGTGGACGGCGCCGAGCTACGACCCTGCGCTCGACCTCGTCTACATCGGCACGTCCGTCACCTCGCCCGCTCCCAAGTTCATGCTGGGCGGCGCCGACCTCCGGCACCTGTACCACAACTCGACGCTCGCCCTCGACGCCGAGACCGGCGAGATTCGCTGGTACTACCAGCACCTGAACGACCACTGGGACCTCGACCACCCGTTCGAGCGTCTGCTGGTCGACACGGCCGTGACCCCGGATCCGGCGGCGGTGAGCTGGATCAATCCGCGCATCCGGACCGGCGAGGTGCGCCGCGTGCTGACCGGCATACCGGGCAAGACCGGCGTCGTGTACACCCTCGATCGCGCCACCGGGGAATTCCTGTGGGCGACGCCCACGGTGACCCAGAACGTCATCGGCAGCATCGACGGCGCCACCGGCGCAGTGTCCGAGAACCCGGAGGTGGTCTTCCGCGCCGAAGGCCAGGAGGTGCTCGCCTGCCCCACCCTGGTCGGCGGCAAGGACTGGGAGGCGGGCGCCTACAGCCCCCTGACCAACGCGATGTACATGCCGCTGCGCAACGCCTGCGCACGAATGATGGCCACGACCACCGGCAACACTTCCAGCCTCTACGCGCTGGCGGTGCGCGACCAGCTCGCACCGGGTACCGATCAGCTCGGCACCGTGCAGGCGATCTCCGCGGAGACGGGCGAGACGCTCTGGAAGTACGAGCAGCGGGCCGCCACCACGTCGCTGGTCACGACCGGCGGCGGTCTCGTGTTCGGCGGCGACATGAACGGCCGCTTCCGGGCCTTCGACCAGGAGACGGGAGAGGTGCTCTGGGAGATCAACCTCGGCTCGCCGCTCACCGGCTTCCCGATGACCTACGCCGTCGGCGGGCGCCAGTACGTCGCGGCCAGCACCGGCACCTCGGGCACGTCGAACCGGTTTCTTCCGCTGACGCCGGAGCTGCGTCCGAGCGCGGGGAACAACCTGTTCGTGTTCGCTCTACAGAACTGATTGCGATACAACATATCGTCTTATCAATAGTTTACGGGAGTACAGGAAAAGCACTTACCACATAGATTACCACGATGCAAGGATCGCTGAGCGGAGGTAAACGTCAACGGGCGGCTGGTAAGCGTTCGGTCAAGCCGGTATCTGGCTGCTTCTACCGGTTGAGGGTGCGCTTCCAGTCCTTGCGCAGGGGCCGCAGCCAGATGTCCTTCTTGGGCTTGTCGGAGCGGTTGTTCATGTTGTAGCGACCACGCCCCTGGGTGGCGCCGACGCGGATCCAGCCGGAGGCCCGGTAGACGGCGCCGGTGTAGCGGGGAGTCTCCACGAAGGTCTCGATGAGCACGGGGGTCGTCTTGTAGCGCGCGGTCCAGTCGGCCGGCAGCTGGCGGCGGACGAGGGCGAGGATGTGCGAGCCGAGGTTGGGGACGCGGATCCAGGGCAGGATCAGGAAGCGCGGGTTGTCGACGACGAGCGGCAGGTTCTTCTCGCGGTGCCGCCGCGACCAGCCGATGAAGCGGTCGCGCGGGGCGAGCGTCCAGGCGGCGGTCGAGAAGCCCAGCATGGCCAGCGGCGTGCCGTCGCTCGCGTGCACGGCGTAGCGCATCTGGGCGCCGACCAGGGTCTTGTAGCCGAGGTAGTGGTAGCGGACGACGTACTCGTTCCACAGCTTCCCCCCGCGGTCGCCGCGCACGACGGTGCGCATCTCGAGCGGGCGGACGGCGTCGAGCGTGGTCGGCGGCGGCAAGAGGGGCGGTTCGGTGTCGGGCCCGAAGGTGATCGGCCCGGGCCGGTTCTGGCGCCACTTCGGCGGCGGCAGTTCGATGCGGCCGTCGCGGTGCATGGCCAGCATGACGACGCGGGCCATCATGTCCTTGCATCCGCCGTCGGCCTTGTACCAGCCGATGCGGCGGCAGAACTCCTTCGACAGGGCGTGGCGGTTGAGCGCCGGCGGCCCGACGATCAGCGCGCGCAGCAGCGCGTAGGGCTTCCCGCAATCGGAACATCGGCGCGCAGCGTCCGGCAGACTGCGCTCCTCGATGCGTTCCTCCAGGCCGCAACGCGACGTGCGACCGTGGCCGGGAGCGCCACCGGAGCGGTCATGTCGGCGACTTCGCCAGAGCCTGGCGCAGAGCGATGTCCGACGCAGCCGGCGACATCGCCCGCGCCGATTCGGCCGTGCGATGCAGTCGGACCTTCAGGCGCTCCGTCGCGCTCCTTGCACAGAACCTTGTGCAGCCGGCGAATCTCGGCCGCCTGGACCTCCGCCGCTGGCGCCGCCTGGGCGGCTCGGCGGCTCGGGCTGGGGGTCCAGCCAGACGCGCCGTCGGCGTCCGGAGGAATCCGTGCAGATTGACCACCGCGGCCTACGGGCCAGTGCGATCTTCGCGGCTCGGCAACCTTGGTGCGCGGCCTCTCCCGCTTCTCGCTCTTGCGGCCCCACAACGCCTTCGACAGCACCGCCCGGATCGCGAGGTCCCCGCGTAGAGTCGGACATCTCGTCCAGGCAGCCCGGCTGCACCCCACGGCCGAGGCGGCGCGGCCTCCACGAAGGTCTCGATCAGCACGGGGGCGACCAGAACAACCGGGCCCCTTCGCTGTCCGACGACAATGGCCGGGCTGCCGCATACCGGTTTCGCCCGGGAACGGTTGCCGGCTCGGCGGCTCGCTCGGCGGCTCGGTGGCTCGGTGCGGCTCGCGGGGGCTCAGCGGCTCGGGGCGGCCGCCCCCCCTTCCCCCGCGGCTCGGGGGCTCGGGCTCACGGGGCTCACGGCTCACGTCCCCGGGGTTGGGCTCACGGGCTCACGGGCTCACCGCCGGTTGCGCCGGGTGCGGGCTCACGGGGCTCACGCTCACGGGGCTCACGTTGGCTCATGGGCCTTCCGGTCGTCGTTTTGGGATTGGGCGCCGAGGAGACGGACCACACGCATGAGATCATCACGGCCCCAGAACAAGCTCGAGGCGGCTACGCCCGGTCGGATCTATTCGAACGTCGACAGCGGCTCATGCACGATTGTGCGGAATTCCTCACTGGCGGGGGGCGGTGACAGGGCCGGTGACCGCCCCTGACACCCGTGCCGGCCATCGGCCAGCGTGGATCCTGCATGGCCTTGACAGGCAGGCCACTAGCGTGCAGACTGTAGTAGAGAATCACCTCATTATGGAGGGTTAATGCAATGATCGTACGTCGCTCAGTGGCCACCTCTCCCAAGCGTCGTTCCTGTGCCGTCCTCGTAGACGGAAGTTCCTTGTACCTCGCAACGCAAGACCTCCACGATGGTCGCTCTTTGGATTACCACGGCCTCATTGGCCTGCTGGTCGACAAGGTACCGGACTTGGCTAAACCGGGCGAACCCGGCGCGTTGTGGACCATGTGGACCTCCGCTTCCGCACAGAACGAGGGGCAGAGCCGTTTTCTGGAGTTCGTTGAACGCGATCTCCGATGGGAAGTTCGGCATTTCAGCCCCGCCGATAGCTATATGGTGGAGCCGGCCAAGCTTCTTGGTTGGTCATCTGATAGCCGATCTGCCAAGCGGTTGATTCGATTCGACGCGAGTATCGCGTTCGCGATCGCCCGCCTTGCTGACAAACACGTACCATTGGTCGTTGTGAGCGACAGCTTCGCGTTGGAGGATCCGATCCGCCGGGTCGGCCGTATAGCTCCAGAGTCCGCAGCCCCGTATTTGGCGTTCTTCGGGAGGGCTCTGGATCCGCGTTGGCAGGGCGTGTTGCGTAGGGAGAGCCCCGTCGAGTTCATCGACTTCGACGAACATGAAGACCGGTTGTTCGGCATACAGCGGACTCCGCCCGCAGAGAGGAGCGAGGAAAGCGAAATCGTCTACTGAACAGAGCCCTTGAGCTTGTTCTTTATCGCGGTTAATGCCGCAATATGGAGGACTGATGGGTAGAGAAGACAGGCGCAAGCTGGACCAACGCTTTCTTGACTTGGGTGGATGCATATCGACAATCCGGAAGACCGGAGAAGTTCGATACTCGCATCCACTCGTTCCACGCACTGTTAGGTGCAACAACAGACGAAAGGACGCTCCACAGGTTCTTGTCAACTTGATTCGCGAAGTGGAGCGTCGAAGAGCGACACACAGATAGGCTGCGTCGCGGTCGGCTCCCTGGGACAAGCGCCGCTTACCAAAGGGAGCCGTCGGATTCCGGGCAGGGGGGGCCAGGGGGGGTGGCCCGTTCCCTCCCCTGGACAGTCGTCTGTCGCACGGTGGTCGACGGCATCGCCGCCGTCGTGCACCAGATGCGCACCCGCGGCGGCGCGCGCCGCGTCGACCAGATGGTCCGCGCCCGGGACTACGACGCGGTGGAGAACCGCTGGCGGGTCGAACCGGTCTGGCCGGCTCCCGAGGACGCGGCGAACGCGGCACGACCGGCGGCCGGACCGTCACGGTGGAAGAAGAGGCGGCGGAAGCGGCGGGGCTCGCGGGGCTACCCGTCGTGACCGGGCGCTGCGGATGCCGGGGGCGGGGGCCCGCCGGCGCCGGCTTGACCGGAGGCGCGAGACGGGCGGGCCGGACGGTCCGCCAGACGTTCACGCCGGTCGCTGTCGGCGACGATCTTGGCCGCGCCGGCCTCGACGATCTCCCGGTCCTCCGGCGTGAAGCGCCTCGTCAGATCGCACCACGGGTGATGTCCGCTCATCGTTGCCGGCCTCCCCGCGTGGCGTTGCGCCGCCGTTCCCGCTCGATCTCTTGAACGTACTCACGATAGATCGCGTCGGCCCGCGGGACGTAGTCGCGGTAGAAGCGCTCCGAGTCGGTCTTGTGGCCGGCGATCAGCAGGATGGCCGTGCGGTACGGGTCGAAGGCGTAGAACACGCGGATCGGTGGGCGTCCCGGCACGCGAAGCTTCCGCATGTGGACGTGCCGCGACCCCTTGACGCCGGAGGAGTGCGGGAACTGAGGGCGGGGACCGCGCAGGACCAGGGCGTTGACCACCTTCGCGACGGCCCGCTGGTCCCGGAGGTCGAGACCGCCCCACCAGGTGCGGAAACTCGTCCGTGAACTCGACGTTGGTGTGCTCCGGGGCCATGGGGCTCGGTCAAGTATGGCGCACCGGCACGGTGCGTCCGCCAGCGTTCGCCAGGAAGAGGAGGCAGCAGAACGGGAACAAGGGGAACGGCCCGGAAGGGCAAGAGCCGGGAATGCGCTCGCCGCCTGGGACGTCGACCTTGAGGACGAAGGGGGCGGCATCGAGGAGGAGCGGTGATAGCCAGGGGCGAGAGAGGGCCGACGAGTACCATGCGCAGTTCGCTGCCCGCATCATCAAGGCGCTGGAGGGAAGGCACCGCGCCGTGGCAGAAACCCTGGAGCCCCGCGAGCGCATCCTGCTCGCCGCTCATCGCCACGCCGGCACGGATCCGGTGCCGGGTGGCGGCGGACACCAGCGCGGCGGCCATGGTCACGCCGGCCGAAGCGCCCTCCTTTGGGGACCTCCGCCGACTGCACGTGCAGATGATGGACATCGGTGTGACGATGCAGTGCGGGTCGAGGCCGCAACGAGCGGGCGTTGGCGCGCAGCCACGCCAGGCGCGGTGCGCGCCGACTCCTGCATGACCTCGCCCTGGCGCTCGGCAGGGTAAGCGTTCTGGAGCCGGGCAGGAAGCTGGCTTCGACGACGATCACCTCGCCGCCGTCACCCGCGGTGGGGCACAGCTCGGGGGCAAACGCCCGGCCGCCCGGCGCGAAGACCGGTGATCGCGACGTCCGGCTCCGGCCGGCACGCCTGGGCCGCGACCATGGTGTCGCGTCACCGTCCGCCGCCACTTCAGGACGCGACCTTGGCCGTTACGGCGTCCGGTCGCCTGCTCGTGCGGCGGCCGCGGCGGCCATCAGACTGCCTGCATTCCGAACTGGCAACTCCATCTTCCGGCCGCAGATGGCCAGCGTCCCGAGTACTTGCTCCATACGTGGGCAGTCACGTCCGGAAGGTAGGGGGCATGGAAGAGAGGAGTACGGTGACGCGGGTCGTCGCGGACCTGCCGCCGGACGGCAATGCCGGGACCACGCCACGGTCGCCGTCGGTGGCGCTGGGCGAAGATTGACGGTCGAGATCGTCTTCGCGCGTCTCGCGGCGAAGTGGGCATCAACCGCGGGAGTCAGGACGCAAGCCCCCCAACGGCAGTGGGCACGCACGGCAGTGGTCGAGCGTACTCCAAACGTTTGGACACATCTTCTCGCCGCTCAGTGGGCCTTCGCGCCGTCGTGGTCGCCCTCTGGTGGTGGCGAGGCAAGGACCCGCGTGGCGATCCGCTCGATGACCGAGGCGGTCGCGCGGATTGCCTGCAGGTCGGTCTGCCGGGTGTCGCGCGCCGCTTTCAGAGCCTGCCGGTCTTCGGGCGTCGCCAAGGCCGGTGTTCCCACCGACGTCTCGGCGACGACCGCTACGGCGAGTCGGAGCGCTTCGAACGCAACGTCGATGAACACGAGGACGTCGCGCGCGGCGATCCGCTCGATGATGCCCCAGCGCCGGTTGCTCGGTCCCCGCGTCATCTCGTCGAGGCTCAGCAGCGCCATCCGCGTGTGGTCCCGCATCGGCAGCAGCGCCGCCGAGAGTCCGGGTGCCGTGGGCTGGCCGTCGGCCATCCCCCCGCCCGGAGGCGAGTTCCCAGGCGGGCTCCCCTGCTGGTTGTCCTCGTACCATTTGTTCCATCGCGTGGTCCAGTCGCTGGATGGCGTCGCGCCGCGCCGCGTCTGTGGTCTCGATCGGGACTGCCGGCTCCCGGCCAGCAGCGCCAACAGCCGGGTAGCAGCCTCTCAACTGCTCCGGCAATCCTCCGGTCGCCGCGATCCTCCTCAACCTCAGTCCCATTTGCTCGTTGACGAATTCCAGCCTACGATCGGGGCGTCCGCCTCTACAAGTAGCGTTCTGCTTACAATGGCCATCACGCGATCCGACATCGAACGGGCTCTCGATGAGCTCTCCTCTCAAGAGGCAGGGATGCGCTTTCAGGGGCTTGCGGTAGTCCTCGGGAAGATGCGGTGGCCTGAACTCATCGCCCACCCACGGAAGAGGGATCTTGGTCTTGACGCGTATGCGCCGGCGAGCGAGACGTCTGAGAGAATCGGCAAGGGTCTCGCGGCCTCCATTACGCCCAAATTGAGCAAGATTTCTGCCGACGCCAAGACTGCTAAGGACAACTATCCCGATCTGAAGAAGCTCCTCTTCGTGACAGCTGCCAAGGTCGGTAAGGTTACCCAAGAGAACTGGAAACACGCAATTCACACAGAACACGACATCGAACTGCTCATCATCGAGCGCGAGGAAATACTCACCCTCCTGATGATGCCACTCAACGCGTCCCTTCTTCCGAGCTATCTCTACCTCCATATCGAATGCGAACCCCAAGTCGCAGACTGCATTGACAAGACGCGGCGCGCGGCTGCCGCCGTCACGACCGCTTGGGCTCGCAAGATCGAGGGACATCCGCTTGTTGAGCTCACCGTTGTGCCGGTCGATTCCAACGGTGCGGAGTCCGCCAACCAACTGGCGCTTGAGCAGCTCGACGGCCTATTGTCGCACACTCCCCGCGTTGTTCTTGAGGGTCCCGCCGGCTGCGGCAAAACGACAACCTTGATACAGATCGCACGTCTTCCACGCGGCGCCGGTACAACGTTCTTGGTCGACCTTCCGGCGTGGACGGCATCGCGACAAGGTATTCTCGACTACATTGCCGGGATGCCTTCATTCCGTGGCGCGGGCCTCACGGCCGGTGATCTTGCGCGAGTGCAACGGACCGAACCGTTTCTGTTTCTGTTGAACGGCTGGAATGAGATCGCGGAGTCGAATTCCGCCCAAGCAAACGACGCGCTACGCGACCTCGAACGCGATTTTCCAATCACGCGCATCATCGTCGCGACTCGTACCCACCACTTGACGCCTCCGCTGCCCGGTTCAATGCGCCTGCGGCTGCTACCCCTTCGACCCACGCAACGCGCTCATTACTTGGTAGGTCGCCTCGGTCCCAGAGCCACCGAGCTTCGTACCCGCATAGAGACCGATCCGTGCCTCGACGAACTTACCCGCACGCCATTCATTCTCTCCGAAGTCGTTTCGCTGTTCGCGGCCGGCGTTGAGATTCCCACCACGAAGTTCGGCGTCCTACATCAGGTTCTCCGGCTCCCCGAACAACAGGAGCAGCACAGGAACGCACTCATGGCCTCTCCGCTCCATGGCTGCCACGAAGACTATCTACGGGGCCTTGCAACTGCAATGACCCAACGTGGCGCGGTCACGGTGCTGGAGGCAGATGCGCGCTCTATCGTCGCCGACGTTACACGCGAGCTCGCCGACCGTGGGCAAATCGCCCGCGTCGGCGCTCCTACCGTCCTGGCCACGCTCACGGCCCATCATGTCCTCGAGTTGGTTGACTACCCACAAACAGCATTTCGATTCGAACACCAGCAGCTTCAGGAGTACTTCGCGGCACTCGAGGTTCACGCGCGGCTCCTTGACCTACGGGACGACGACGACCTGGTCCCGCGCTTCGCGGCGGACTACGTGAACGAACCCGTATGGGCAGAGCCGCTGCGCATGGTTGCCCAAACGTTGGCCGTGGAGGGAGGTCCCGGCGAACGCGGCGAACATAACATCCGGTTGGCGATGACGCTAGTCGGAATGGCGCTCAACGTCGATCTCGTACTGGCCGGCGAGCTTGCGCAGCTTTGCGGCTGTACCGTCTGGAATGAGGTTCGGGCTGTGGTGGGTGAACGCTTACGCGCCGCCCATGCACTCCCCGAAGGCAACTATCAGCAGTATTCGCTAGCCGCGATGCTCGCCACCGGCGCGCACGACTTCAAGGACATCATTTTGCCCCTTTTCGGCGCGAAGGACCAGCAGACCCGACTCGGCGCGTACCGCCTCTGGCGGGAGATTCGGACGTCGTCGCTTGGTCCGAACTGGAGGGAGCAGGTGCGCGCCTGGAGCAACGAGGCGCGAGCGGATTTTGTCTCGGAACTGCTTTACCATCGAATCGATCACGACATCGTGGCGTTCGCAGTGGCCGACGAGAGCGTCTCAGTCAAGAAGGCAGCGGTGTCGGCTCTCATGTGGAACGGTTCTGACGACGCCCTAACCCACGTTCTCGAGTCGCTGGACATCCAAACCTTCGACGAGGTCGCGCGCGACAATGCCGACTTGATGCCCCCAGCGCTCAGGGCGGAGACTGTCGCCGCAATGCGCAGATTCGTGGAGACCACGACCGACCCGCAGAAACAGCTCCGAACGGCACTTGACCTAATCGAGCTCGGCGAAACCGGCGTCGACGGCGTCATCCGGAATGCAGTTGCGGCCTTGCCACCGACGGACCTGCGCAAACTGGGTACTCACTATCTCCAACCTGCGCTCCGGCATTTGCGCAACACCGATCCCGCATGGGCCAGCGAGTGGTTGGCAATCCAGCTCGCAGAAGGCGTCCTCCACAGCCATGAGTATTGGTTGCCCCTCGCAACCGCCATTCCTGAACACGTGGTCGAGAAGTATCTTCGGCGCCTCGCGACCGAAGACCTCGGGGACACTCGGTTTGATGGAATGATTGCTGTGGTCACTACGACCGCAAATGCGGAGATTGCGGCCCGCGTAATTGCAAAGCTGCGCGACTTGCAACGGAAGGTCGATGCGGAGACCCGACAGCAACATTCGTACGAGTGGCAGGTGATGCGCCAGTTGGAGGCCCTGTTTCGCGGTCTTCCCGACGATGTGGCTGCCGCCGGGGTCATTTCCTCCGCCGCCGACGGCGACCCCGCCGGCATCAAAGTCACCGCCAAACTCCTCAGCCGAGTCGCCAGACCCAACGTCGACCCCCTCCGGGTCGTGGACGCGGACCTCAAGCGTGAGCTTCGCGCTTACCTCACCGGCAACGTCGAGTTTGTCCTTCGCCAGGACGACTTCGACGGCACGGAGAAGGCCAACCTCTCCTCTTCGATCTCGCAAGTCGGCGAAACCCAAGACCTGCGCCATCTCTTGGCACTCATCCGCGCGGATATTGAGAGGATGCGCCGCGCTCAGGCCGCTGCCGCTGCCGGCGATCGCGCCTTCCTCCATACTCGGGCCAATATGAGCCACGCCCGCTGGCATATCGCAGCCCTTCAGCACCTAGATCCCGTCGCCGCCGTGCCCTTGCTTGTCAACCTCCTCAACGAGCCGGAGTATTGCGCCGACGTCGCAGGGGCCATGGCACGGGAGTACCTACCGGCACGAGCGCGTACTCTCGATACGGAGTTTCGGTACGACGTGATGTGGGCAGCACGCCAAGGCGCTACTTTGCCGTCCGCCCAAGACCTCACGCGTGCAAAGTTCACAGCCGCTCTCAAGGCTGCAATCACACGCCGGCAGGAACAGAGTGCGCACGGCCGAGCGGCTGCTGAGCTGAAACAGCTTGCAACGGCGCTCGCTACCGTCGACGGCCGAGATAGCGCCGCGCAAGTGCTCGCCGTGATTTCTGTGCCGGGCCACTGGGACGAGTACACCCGCGTCGACGCGGCCGAGCGTTTGTTGCTTGCTGGTTGCGTCTTGCCCACGGGCAGCGTTTTCCTTCTTGCCGATTCTATCCTTGGCCGCACAGACAGGTGGGTCCATGACTCTGACAAGTACCTGTTGCGCCGGACCCTCTCGCTCTGCCTCTTTGTCGATGACCTCGCGGCAGCCGTCGCTAAGGTGCGTGATACCCTCCGAACCCATCGCCTTGCCGGCTACCAACTGCGGAGCATCGTCACCGCCCTCGGCCAGACTCGCTCCGATACCTCCGTCGACCTTCTGTGCGAACTCGCTCGTAACCCGCAGACGTTCGAGCAGTGCGAAGACACCTTCATCGACGCCTTCGCCGCGATAGATACGCCGAGAGCACGCGAGGTCCTCTTGGGCTTCGTCGATCCTGACGTCGATGGAATTCCGCTCACCCGTCACCTTCAGCGCGAGCACATTCTCGTCGCCCGCCTCGCGGAACTCGCTCAGCGTAGTGCCGGCGCGAGGGCCCGGCTACACCAATTGTGTGATCGCGACCTGCCGAACCTCAGTCGATGCGTCGTATCGAGAGTCATGGGCTGGATTGGAACGCCCCAAGCTCTCGTCGCGAGCTTAAACCTCATTGCCGACGACCAACCCTCGCGGGTTCCGCGGGGCGTCTGGGAGTTGCTCGAGAGCGCCTTCGTCGAGCAACGACCCTACGGTCAAGATCCCAACGTCACCACGCAGCACGCCCGCGCATCAAACGACCTGCGTCTGCGTCTGTTTCACATGGCCGTTCACGATCCCAAGCGCCGAAAATCCGCCTCTCTGCTTCTGGGACAGATCGAGGTATGGCGTCTCGAGTACGGCAGGCCGATAGACGAACCTCGCCATCCTGATCTCGCATCCGGTCACCCTTGGCCTCCGGTTTGGTGATCGTCACACTTCCAGCAATCCATTGAAAGCTCTAGCTGGTCTAGCGGGAGATACGGCTTTTTCGGGAAGGTGCGGCTCTTTTTCATAGCGTGCTATCTCCGTCATTCATAAGGGTTTATGCATGGGGACGCTCTCTCTTCAGCCCGTCTTGAGGGGTGACAGCGTCTGCCGCAGCGCCGCCATAAGGGGCCCCACGTCAACAAACGCGAGCTGCCGGACTCGCTTCGTTGCCGCCGGTGTCGAGGAACGCGTACGAGAAACCCGCAACCAACTCCATCGAACTGCGGCATTGTGTGGACACGCTCCTCGTAGGGGACGCCGCCGGGACGCCGCCGGGACGCCGCCGGGACGCCGCCCCACGTCTCGTCGCCCGCCTCGCTCCGCGCGGGGACCGTGCGGCGTCGCCAGATCATGTCCTCGCCGGTGGTCGCGTGGTGGGCGGTGATGACGCAAGCTTCCGGGCCGCCGCCGGGCACGCAGCTTCTCCCGGAGATGATTGCTCTGGACGAATGGCGGCGCGTTCTGTGTGTAGTCGAGGATCGACGTCTCCCAGGTGAGCCGGCTGGACTCGGCGTGAGGGCCAAGACGTGGTTGTCGACGCTGGTGTCGATGTTGTGCCGGCCGTAGATCGCGGTGTTCCGGTTCGTCGCGAGGCTGCCGACGTGCAGCGTGAGCTCGTCGGGATCGTCGCGGGGTACTTGTCACACGCAGTGCCGGTCACGGCGTCGATAGCCCTGGATGACGTCCCCCGGGGTTCGGTATGTAGAGCATGCCGCCGTAAGCCAGCGGCATCGCCTCCTGGCTGCCCTCGGTCAACGTGCGGGACCAGACCATGCGCAGCGTGCCGAGGTTGTCCCGGTCGATCTGATCGAGCAGGCTGTAGCCCAAGCGTAGAGAGCGGTACACGCCGCCGTCAGTGCGCCCCGCGATAACGGCGTTTCATGGAGTTCGGTGCGAACGCCAGTCCTCGTCGCTGCTCCCGGTTCTCGTCATGTGGCTGGGCGGTGCTGTTCGATCTGTCGGATCAACGCCCGCGCCCCACGCGGGCGTTGGCGTCGCCGGCAACGTTCCGTTGTCTGAAGCACAGCGATGCGTCGCGGTTCGCGGCGAGCGAGCAGCTCTACGTTCAGGGCCGCCGCCCTCGCAAAGCCGGCCCACGACGTCCTGCTCCGTCTCTAACCACCTCAGCAGTGCCCGTCCCGATCTCGTCGTCGGCGCGCTGCAGAACAGCGCATCGTCCACCGACTGGCACCGCAGCAGCAGGGCGGGGTATCCTACGCGACGCGGGCCTGCCGGCGCGCCGCCGCCCAGCCCGCTCCCGATTGGTACGGGCGTGTCGCCGCCTCGGGCTGCTTGCGCTGCCCGCGACTCGCGCGGGGAATTGACGTTTGCGTGGAAACCGCAGGAATGAACGCAGTGTCCAAACGCAAGCGTGCCCGTCATCGAGCAAGACCGCGACAGAGTCCGGCACGGCACGCCGGCAACCCTGAGAAGGCAATCTCCAGTGGCCCTAGTCAGGCGAGTCCCCAGAGTGAACCACAACAGCCGCAGGCGGAATGGATAACTGTTGAACACCGTGACGCCGACGGCAATCCGACGTTTCCGACGGAATTGATCGCGTCCACGTACAGCCGTCGGTACTCCGAGGTGCCTCCGGGAACGGAGATCACGGTTCGCGTGCTGGCGGGCTACAAGCCGAAACCGCTCCTGATGGTCGAGCGGAAACTCTACGAAGTCCATCGCTTGTCCGTTCGCGGTTGGCGGCGGAGCGGACAAATCGCCGTTGAGGTGGCGGGTTGGCGGAATCACGAGGCCGATTGGTTCAACGCAATGCAAGGGGTCAGGCTTGTGATCTCCGACCCCGGCCTCCCGGGCCCGCACAACGACGACTCTGATTACCTCATCTCCGAGGCGTCCTTCGATCGGAAAATCGTCAGGTCGCCGGATGAGCGAGGCAACAACACTGAGGCCCGGCTGCACGAAGGAACGCTGGAGATTGCGGAAACATGGGGGTCGGCGTGGCGGCGACAGGGTGCAGAAGTCCTGAGTATGGGCTTCAAGCTACTGTTCCTGCCCTTGTTCGCCGCACTGGGAGCCGGTCTCACTCTGTTGTGGGTGGACCGATCATCGTGGGCCGGTCGCGATTCTGATACGCGGGGAGTTTCCGCACAGCATGCCGATCAACCGGCCGATGGAGCCCAGGAAGGTGAACCGTCGGAGCAGCCCGTCAATCCGGACGCCCCCGAAGTAATTGCGTCGCACGCCGAGAGTGACGAGCAGGCGCCGGACGACATCCCGCCGGAAGGCCCTGTTGCCTCACATTGACCAAATCATTGAGGTCTTGTCCGAGGGCACGACCAGCCCCAGATTGCGACGCGACATACAGGACGGCTGCTGGACAAACGATGCGCTCGAGATCGCCGGCGCTCGCGTTTGGGGGAAGGGCGTTTGTCTCCGCGACTACCGATGACCTATCTTATCCTGCCCGTCCGTTGCATCTGCGGACCGATGTTCGGACGGATCAGCAGAGTTCGTGCCGGGAGCAGAATCGGCCGTCTCGCGCCCGGCACGACGATCGACCATTCCGCGGCCGAGCTATGACGCTGATCGGCATGATTGCCGGCGCGGCCATCGCGGGTTCTTGAGCGGCTGGCTCGAATCGATCCTGTCCGGGGTCAGAAGTCACGACCCCGCGACGATCGCGAGCGTCGTGGTGTTCGTCTGTCTCGTGACCGCTGTCGCGACGTATATTCCTGCCAGACGGGCGGCAAGCATCGAGCCGACGGTAGCTCTCCGCGAGTGAGGACGTGGCGCTCTATCCGGGGCCACGACCGCCTCCGGCAAGGGGCGGACAGTCACGCCGGTCCTCGCGCGACTATCCGGCGGTGCCCAGCGTCAGCCCGTGACACGTTCGTGGAGTTCGGTGCGAAAGCCGCTGACTTCGGATGACGGCCTGTTGCCAAGGCATTCCATGAATACCCGCGCGTGGCCGTGACAATTCCGTGTGCAATTCTGATCCGGATTCTACGAGACCACCTGGACCGGCTACGGACTACGGACGGGGCGTTGGGTATCCGTTCGGCGAAGCCCGGTATCTGGCGTTGTGAAGCCGCGCTCGCCAGCGCGGGCGCGGCAGTCGGGTAAGCACCGTCGAACAGCGAGCCGATCCGGTCCGGGCGCCCCGGGCGCGCCCTCCCTGCACAAGGGGACATCGACCGGTGCTCGCCTCTTGCTCCCGGACCTCCAGAGAGCGTAGGCGAGGTTGTGCAGCAGGTTCCCGTGGCCGATCATCACGCTCCGCCGACGCACCGGTCGAGCCGGAGGGCTCAGTCCCGGATCTGAGAGGCGTGCGTCACCAGGTACGTCACCCCACTTCGGTGAGTTCAGCCGCAGCTCTCTTCGTTCGCGCGCAGATACTGCAGTATGAACGCATCCATGAGTTCGGAGACGTGGCGTATGATGTCGTTCCGGCTTGCCGACCTCGTTCCGTTGTTGGAAACGAGCAACCAGTCGATCCATGCGCGTTCCCGCCCCGCCGCCGCGTTGCCTATTTCTCTTGCTGTGAAAGGTTAAGTAGCACCAGGAATGCACCAGGGACCTCACTGACGATCACGTGGAGCGTATCGGTCGCTCGGCGGTCGTATAGTCGGGCGCCGCGGAGGCGGCTCTCAATTACCGCTTCCATGCGATCCTTGGTCGGTCCTCCCCTGAGTAGAGAGTTTCTGTCAACCCGGTCATTCTCGACCAGCCAAGACACGGCTGGAACTATCGGTAGGCAGCCGTTGACAAGGGCGCGATTCTGACTCCTTCCGGTAGAGGGAACTCCTATTACGAGCAGCAATGTGGTTGCCGTGCTTGCAATCCGTGCCTGGCATCGAGTCATCCTCGTCTCCTTCCACACCTCGCCGTGGGTGTTTGCGTTCTCTATGGCCGATGTGTCGACCTTTCGCAGGATACCACGGCGACGGCATGCTCGTTTTCTCACGGCGTGCGTGCGATGCCCGGCGCGTCGGACAGCCTCGGGTATTGCAATGGAGCCTCTTGCGGACAGCGTGTTCGGCCGAGTGTTTCCCGAGGTGACGGGGCGAGGGAATGGTCAGCGGGCGGGATTCAGCGTTCGCAGGATGGTAGTGGCCGTAACCGCCGGGGAGCCGGTGTCGCGAGGACTCATGGGGTCTTTCTGCCGGTTGTGAGGCCAGCACACGCGCCGAAATGTGGCACATTCCTTCACGAGCCGCTCCAGCTCACGGTTGTCCTCGATCCACTCCCGGTAGAGAAAGAGTTCGTCTACGGTGAGGTTCAAGCGAACTTTCCGCGGACCTTGCGCGTCCGGTAGTGGCCACGGACCATCGGCCCGTCACCGTAGTCGACTTGAGTCTAACGTGGCGGACATACTGGCCGGAAACGCGAGATCGACAACAGTCCCGGGCCGTGTGGCCTCGCCCGGTGGCGAAGCGGGTCTGGGCAAGCCTCGAACGCGAGACCTGGTAGCCCTGGGAGGTGGTCGCCGAGGCGACGCTGGAAGCCGAGGGCCGCGGCCCGGAGGATATCAAGCAGTGGGCGGTTTGCTGCAACCTCGGACTGCTGCTGCACAGCGTACGGATCGGTTTGGGTGTCGACCGAGGGTAGTGATGCGTCAAAGCTCGGAGTAGAAGGGGTGGGCTGATGGCGGTTGCTACTCGGCTGTGCCGGTCGGCGAGCGCTCGTCCACGATGCCCAGCAGGTGACTGGCTAGCACGATGATCTCCGCGGCCTTCGCTGCGCGGATGGTTACGTTTCGATGGCTGCTGGGGTTCTTGTAGGAACCGATTGCGCCTGCAAAAAGGTGAGCGCGAGCCTCTCCTTCTGCTTCGGGCGCTTGCGCGTCTGCTAGAGGCCCCGCTTTTCCGAATGCCTTTCGCATGAGAGGCACTCCGATATCGGTGTTGTTATAACCACCGGCTTCCCTTACGCTAACTTCGACTTCCTTGAACGCCTGGAACACCGCGGTGTCGTAATCGCCGCGGATAAATGCTGCTGCTGCCTTCTCTCCGATCCGTGGATGAAGCTGCTGGCGCGGAAGCCAGTTGGCTTCGCCGTGCTCATTCCCGTCAGTGCGCGTGTGAAGTTGCTGACCTTCCTCCGCTTTGTATCCGCTGGCGGTTACGTCGCTTGTCCCCTCTCCAGATGCCACGTTGATTGTTGGGTGCGTTAGCAGTCCATCTCTTCGTAGGACTTGGAGTCCATTCTCTACTGTCGTGAATTCCTTGTGGTCCCGTGCTTCGCCCGCAATTCGCTCTCCTTTTCCGTCGAGGATTACGCGTCCCTGCATCCCCGTGCGCTCCGTCACTTTGCCTCCACCCTTGATGATGCGGTACAAAAGTGCCCTGCTTGTCAGTTCCGTGAATCTGGTCATGATTCCTCTCTGTCATTATACAAACGCCACGAAGTTTCGCGCTGCCATCGACGTCCAACTGAGGCCCTGGTCGCAGCCACGGGCACTGGTTCGTCTGGGGACCGACGATGGGTGACGTTGGCGAATTCATCGTAGCTGCTGATCAGATTGCCGCAGGTTGAGCGCGGCTCCGGTAGCGGTCCTCCGGGCGGAGTAGCGCCCTCCGATGAGAATCCGATCGGCCGGCGCGTGGCGTGGACCTCGCTGCCAATCGTCCGCTTTCGGGTGGCCATCGGCCTCGCAGCGACCCTACCAGCCCGTGGAAGAAGTCTGTTCGCTGAGCCCTGCTGTTCAGGCAGCGTGGCGATGAGCAATTGAGCTGACGAGCGCCTTCGGTGTCCATTTGAGCCCCCAGGCACGCGTCAGACGCCCCCAGCGGTCGATCAGACGTCCGATCAGGCGGCAAATCGCCGAAACAGCCCGCCCCTGCAGGCTTCGGGGCGTACCGATGCCGGTCTGGTGGCGCAGGAGCAGCCCGATGTTGCAGGCGGCCGCCTGGATCAGCACCCGCTTGCGCACATTCTCGTGACCGCGCACCCACACCCGGCGCATGCCCCCCGTCTCATACATGTGCGCGAAAGTCCGCTCCACCACCTCGCCCCGGCAGCGTTGCAGGCGACGACCCCGCCGCCCGCGCACGCGCCGGCGGTTCGCATACAAGGCGTTCTGCGCGGCTCGCTTCTCCGGCGGCGTCTCGCCCGTCTTCTTGTCCTGCCAGCAGCGCTGGCCGCGCTCCGGCTCCGATACGTAGCTCCGAACCCCGACCTCGCCGAGGGGTGCGGCTCTTCTTCGTAGAAGGGTTTTGCCAGTATTCATAGGCATTTTCGCTTGCGGCCGACGCCGTTTCGGCTCATTTTGCGGGGTACAGCGTCCAGGCATCTCTTTCGGGTAGCGCGCGCGGCCATGCTCACGGCACCCGGGCGCTTCTTCGGTCTGCCTCTACCTCCTCCGGGGCGCCCCTCTGGACATTCGCGCAGCGTTTTGCTACGGTCGTCGTGGAAAGGGAGATGCCTCTGCGATGACCGTGGCGACGGCGGCGACGACGAGTTTCTCGGGACGCGCCTTCAGCGCGCGAGAGATGACGCTGATCGGCGAGATCGTGCGGGACTGTTCGGGCCTGAGCCGGATGGAGCTGGCTCGCACCGTGTGCGAGCTGTTGCGGTGGCGGCGCCCCAACGGGAAGCTGAAGGCGCGGGAGTGCCGGGAGTTCCTCGAGCGGCTCGACGCGGAGGGGACCGTGGTGCTGCCGGACAAGCGCCGGGGTCGCGCCACCGGTGCAGTCACCCGCGTGCCCCGGACCGCCGCCGGAGAGCCGGGGCGCCCGCTTGGCGGCACCGTGCGCGATGTCGGGCCGCTTCGGGTCGAGTTGGTGCGTGAGCCCGCCGAGCGCCTGCTGTTCCGCGAGCTGGTGGGACGCTATCACTACTTGGGGCACACGGTCCCCTTCGGCGCGCAGCTGCGCTACCTGGTGTTCGCGTCGCGGCCGGCCCGCGCGGTGGTCGGCTGCCTGCAGTTCTCGAGCCCGGCGTGGCGCATGGCGGCGCGGGACCGCTGGGTCGGCTGGGACGATCGGACACGGGCGCGGAATCTGCAGCACGTGGTCAACAACAGTCGTTTCCTGTTGCTGCCGTGGGTCACGGTGAGCAACCTGGCCAGCGCGGTGCTCTCGCGCGGCCTCGAGCAGATGGTGGCGGACTGGCCGCGCCGCTACCGCCTCGAGCCGTGGCTGGTGGAGACGCTGGTGGACCCGCGCCGCCACCACGGCGGTTGTTATCGCGCCGCCAACTGGGTCGCGTTGGGCGCGACCACCGGTCGCGGGCGCATGGACCGGCACTGCCGCCGTGTCGGTGAAGCGCCCAAGACGGTTCTCGTTTGTCCTGTGGTCCGGGATGCGAGGCGGCGGCTGCGGGAGCGTTGAGCCATGCAAGTCGCCACCTGCGCCGCTCCACCCGACCCGGCGTATGGGGAGGCGAAGACCACCTTCGCACAGACCATAGCCTACCTCTCGTCGCGCGAGGCCCTGCAGATGAGTGAAAGCGACCTGGAGCGGGAGCTGCACCGGCGTGGTCAGGAGTTGATACGCCAGCTTCTGCAGGGGCACCTCGATCAGCGCGGTCCGGGGGAAGCCGCCGCTCCGGTCGCGGGGGCCGACGGTGTCGAGCGCCCGGAGCGGCGCGTGCACGACCGGCGCCTGGAGACGACCTTCGGCACGGTGGATGTCGAGCGGGTGGGCTACGGGCGCGCGGGTCACGAGAGTCTGCATCCGCTGGATGCGTCACTGAATCTGCCGCCGGAGCGTTACTCGCTGGAGGTGCGCCGTCGGGTGGCCGAAGCGGCCGCGTCGCGGTCCTTCGACGAAGCGCTGTTCGACCTGTCGCGCCATACCGGGGCGCAGGTTCCCAAGCGTCAGGCGGAACAGTTGGCGGCTCGCGCGGCCGAGGACTTCGACGCCTTCTACGAGGCGCGGCGAGCGGCGGCGGGCGAGCCGGCTTCTGAGGAGTCGGTGGTCGTGCTCACCTTCGACGGCAAGGGCGTGGTGCTGCACCGTGACGACCTGCGCGAGGCGACGCCGGTGAGGTTGCCCCGATCCCGTGGACGGGTTAACGCTTGCGGGCTCACATCATGACACATCCTCGGATGAGGCGTTGTTCCGTGTCAGTCATCGACGATCCGAGCCGGACGTCGGTGTTGGTCATGCCGGGTCGGGGTACCCTCGCGAGACGGAACGGCCGGACTGGGCCGGACGGTGTGATCGACGACGAACCGGAGAGGGCGTTCCGTCGAGCGACCACCCGAGTGCCGCGGAAGGCTCGTCTGGCGCACGCGGCGGCGGTGGGGACGATCGGCATCGGTAGTTGCGCCAGGCGCGCCTGGAGGCGGCGCTCTCGCGCGCGCGGACCACGTCCGGATGGGCGTTGACGCTCGGCCGCGCGCGAATCCTCCGGGCCGCTCCCGCAACGCCGGGGCAACTGGCGGAACGCTGCGGACGTCTTCGGGCGCCAGGGCAACGCCGACACCCCGGTTACGTAACCGTTTGCAATTGCGCTCGGGATGCCGACCTCAGCGACCCGGGTCGGGATCCGGGACGGCGGAGGCGGTGCGGTCGAGTGTGCAGACGGCCCCCGGGCGACCGTGGTATTCGGAACATCCCCGTCGCGAAGCCGAAGGCGAGCCGTGTCCCGGTTGGCCATCATTCCCCTCCGGGTGCTTGCAGAAGCAAGCCGGTGACGACGGGAATCGGCGGCGGCAGTTCAGGCTCGAACTCACTCGCAGGAGTCGGCAGAGCCTCCACCGGCCGCTCCACATCGACAGCAGCAGCCGCATGGCGACGTTCGAACTCCAACGGCGACACATAACCCAACGCAGAATGGCGGCGCAGCGTGTTGTACCAGCCTTCGACGAACTGGAACACGGCCGCCCGCGCCTCGGCGTGCGTCGACAATGTCGTCCGGTCGAGCAACTCGCACTCGAGGGTGGCGAAGAAGCTCTCAGCCATAGCGTTATCGAAGCAATCCCCCACCGAGCCCATCGACAGCGCCACGCCCGATTCGCGGCAGCGAGCGCCGAAGGCCAGCGACGTGTACTGGCAGCCCTGGTCGCTATGATGCACGACCGCTTCGGGCCGGCGTTGGGCGATGGCCATCTCCAGCGCTTCGATCACCAGTTCGGTGCGCTGGTGCGCCGCCATCGCCCAGCCGATGATGCGCCGGCTGAAAACATCCAGGACGATGGCCAAGTACAGGAAGCCGGCCGCCAGGGTCGGAATGTAGGTTATGTCGGCTACCCACAAGCGGTTCGGCTCGTCGGCCTCGAAGCGGCGCTCGACGCGGTCCGGCGCCGGCCGCGCTTGCACATCGCGGCGCGTCGTGCGGGGGCCGCGGCGCCGGCTCACCCCGGCGATGCCCGCGGTGCGCATCAACCGCGCGACCCGCTTGCGGCCGACCGCCACGCCGTCTTCGGCCAATTCGGCGTGGATCCGCGGCGCGCCGTACGTACCCCGGCTGCGGGCATGAATCTCCTGCACGCGGTCCGTCAGCTCCGCATCGGCCTGCGCCCGAGCCGACGGTGGACGTTGCCGCCACGCGTAGTACCCGCTCGGGGAGACACCGAGCACGCGGGCCATCGTGGCGACGCGGAAACGACCCTGATTCGCGCTCATGAACCGGTAGTCCTCCCGGGTCCGGTCTCCCGCGCGAACCAGGCGGTTGCTTTCGCCAATATTTCGCGTTCTTCGCGCAGCCGCCGGTTCTCCCGGCGCAGCCGACGAATCTCCTCCTGTTCGTCAGTGGTCAGTCCGTCGGTGCGCTTGCCAGCGTCGCGATCAGCCTGCGCGACCCACTTGCGTATCGCCTCGGCCGACGGCTCGAACTCCCGAGCCAGCTCTCCCGGCTTACGTCCGGACCAAACCAGCTCGACCATCTGCTGTCGGAATGCCGCCGGGTACGGCGGTCTCGTTTTCGGCATCGTGGACTCCTCCTCCTCGCCAAGAGGATAGGTGTCCACGGAACTGGGGCAACTTCACGGCGGGCGGCTGAGCGGCGGCGGCAGCAACGCGAGCAGCTCTCCCCGTTCCAGCGCCTGCGGCCGGGCGAGAAGAAGCACGCGAAGCGGATGGCGACGGTGGCCGCCGTCTACGCGGTCGCGCCGTTCGTGCGCAGCGTGGAGGAATTCCTGCAAGGCTTGATGCCCCGACAGCCGGGGGACAATACCAAGAAGACCAGGAAGGCCAAGACCCCGGCGGTGCGGCCCCGCCCGGTGGCCAAACGGGTCTGGGCGAGCCTGGAGCGGGAGCCGGCGGAGGTGATCGCCGAGGCGATGCTGGAAGCCGAGCGCCACGACCCCGAGCGCGTCAAGCGCTGGGTGGTGCTCGTCGACGGGGCCGAGACGCAACTCGACCTCGTCGAGGCGGGCGCCGCCGCCTACGGCGTCGACGTCACCGTGATCCTCGACATCATCCACGTGGTCGAGTACGTCTGGAAGGCGGCGCACGTGTTCCATCGCGAGGGGAGTCCCGACGCCGCGCATTGGGCCTGGACGCGCGTGCAGAGCATTCTCGAGGGCAAGGCGAGGCGGGTGGCGGCGGCGATGCGGCGGGCGGCGACCGTCGCCGGCCTCTCACGCGACACCCGCAAGCCGGTCGATACGTGCGCGGACTACCTGCTGAAGTACGCGCCGTATCTGCACTACGACCGCTACCTCGCGGCGGGCTACCCGATCGCCACCGGCGTGATCGAAGGGGCGTGCCGGCACCTGGTCCGCGACCGGATGGACCTGACGGGCGCCCGCTGGCGCCTGGTCGGCGCCGAGGCCGTGTTGAAGCTGCGGGCGCTGCGCGCCAGCGGCGACTTCGATGCGTATTGGGACTTCCACGAAGCCCGCGAGTACGAGCGGAACCACGCCCAGCACTACGCTGACGGGAAAGCGCCGCCAGTCACCGAACCGCCCCCACCACCCTCCTCGCCCCGCCTCCGACGGGTCAAGTAGCTCTTGCCATGCTGGTCACAGAAGCCCCATGGACCTCTCTGGACTCCCGACGAAAAAGAGCCGCACCCCTCGCCGAGAGCCACCAGCGTCGCGTCGCTGTGATAGCCCTTGTCGGCGACCAGCTCTTCGACCCCTCGACCGTCCGGCTGCACCAACTCCACCTGCTCGGCCGCCGTGATCAGCGTCGCCGGCAGCGTGGCCGTATCGCCGTCGGAGGCATCCTGCACCGTCACCGACACAACCGCCCCCGTGTCCATGTCGACCCCGTGCTCGACCTTGTGAGCCAAGTGCGTCCGGCCGTCCTTCATCTTCGCGATCTTCGCGTCCGGGTCCTGCGGCGATTGCCAGTCCTTGTTCGACGTCTTCTTGTTCTTCCGGGACCGGTCGAACCGAGCCAACTCGGCACGCGTTGGCGTCTCAATCCCCGAGGCTTGCGCCAACCGCCGAATGAACGCCTCGTGGGATTCTCCCGTGTCCCGACGCTCGATGCTCCGCATCGCCGCGTTCGCTTCCAGCGTCGTCGCATCCACGCCGACCGTCTTCCCCTTCACCAGACCCGCCGCCGACAGCCGCTCGAGAACCCACGTGAACACCGCCTCGTGCGTCTCCACGTCGATCAGACGACGCGTCCGCGACAGCGTCGAGTGGTCCGGCGACGCCTCAGTCACGTCCAGGTCCAGGAATGATGGGGTGGACGCCTCCTCTCAACGGCATCGGAATGTGCCAAGGTGGAGCTGTTGCGACTCACCACCTGAGAAGAGGAGGCATCCTATGGAGCACGCTACCATCATCGGCATCGATCTGGCGAAGCGGAGTTTTCAGTTGCACGGCGCCCGTGCGGACGGGTCGGTTGCGTTCCGCAAGAAGCTGAACCGCGACAAGGTGCTGGGCTTCGTGGCGTCGCAGCCGCGATGCATCGTGGCGATGGAGGCCTGTGCGAGCTCACACCACTGGGGCCGAGAGTTCGAGAAGCTCGGTCATGAGGTGAAGCTGGTCCCGCCGATCTACGTCAAGCCGTTCGTGAAGCGCCAGAAGAACGACGCGGCCGACGCCGAGGCGATCTACGAGGCGGCCTCGCGGCCGACGATGCGCTTCGTGGCGGTGAAGACGCGGGAGCAGCAGTCCCAAGGCATGCTGTTCCGCACGCGGGACCTGCTGGTTCGCCAGCGCACGCAGACGATCAACGCGTTGCGGGGCCACTTCGCCGAGTTCGGCGTCGTCGCGCCGCAAGGGCCGGCGCACGTCGAGCGGCTGGCGGAGGCGATTGAAGATGCCGATTCGCCGCTGCCGGGCCCGGTTCGGGAGCTGGGCGCGCTGTTGTTCGTTCAGATCGCCGGGCTCGACGAGAAGATCGCGGAGCTGGAGAGGGACCTGCGTGAGCGGGCGCGCGAAGACGAACGGACGGTGCGGCTGATGAGCATCCCGGGAATCGGGCCGCTGTGCGCGATGGCGATCCAGGCCTTCGCGCCGCCGCTGGAGAGCTTCCGGTGCGGCCGGGACTTCGCGGCCTGGCTGGGTCTGGTTCCCCGGCAGAACTCGACCGGCGGGAAGCCGAAGCTGGGGAGAATATCGAAGATGGGTCAGCGCGATCTCCGGCGACTGTTGGTCGCCGGCGCGATGGCGACAGTCGGTTGGGCGGCGCGGCGCGGCACGAAGGACCCGTGGCTGGCCCGGATGCTGGCGCGCAAGCCGCGCATGCTGGTCGCGGTGGCGCTGGCCAACCGGACGGCGCGCATCGCCTGGGCGCTGATGACGAAGAACGAGTACTACCGCGCGCCGCTGCCGACCGCCTGAGACGCAAGAGCGGAGTCCGGGGCCGTCGGGAATGCGAGCAGGTCGGAAGATGGTAAGGGCAAACGGTCAACGAGACGGGGTCGAGAAAACCAGCGTATGCGGCAGTGCCTTCGAGCACACTTGGACGATTTTGGACTCGACCCGCGTATCTCCATACAGGCCCGCGGTGCGTGATATGCCGCAAGCAATGAGGCCGGACACACGACAGCACCTGACCGCATGCTCCGGACCATCTGACGGATCTGACGGAATGCAACTTCCCGAAACGAGGGAGAACGGGCTTCGGCCCTCGCTGCGCTCGGAGGCGTTTACCTCGCGCACGGTCGCCCACGACTGTCAAGCCGCTGCGCGACTCCTCCGCTCCGCTGCGGCCCTCCGGGTGACAGCCGCGGCCGACCGTGCGGGAAGCCCTTGCGGGCCAGCCAGGAGGCTGGCCCTCGTTCCACAGAAACAATCGCGGCGCCGGGGAGCCGCTCCGTTGTCGCGGAGAACCACAGGAGCAGACTGAACCAGGAGGAGCTTCAGAAAAGGCTTGCATTTTCGGAGGCGTCCACACACGACCGCAGGCTCAGAGAGTCGGCCACCCGCCACGCAATTCCCCGCTCCGAGGACAGGCCCTCGAAGTAGCCGATCAACAGCATCCGGAAATACCGCCCAGGACGCAGGCTCGGCCGCCCCATCCGCGCCGCGTAGAACACGGCGCACAGTTCCTCGACGTAGGCGTCGAAGCCGGCCGCTTCCAGGACCCGGTTCAGATGCTCGAAGAAGGGATGGCCGGCGTTCGTCGGCAAATCCGCCGTCGTCACCCATAGCGGCGAACCCTGCCGTGCTGTCGGTCTCTTGCCCATCGCCATGGGCCTTCAGTGTACGGGATGAGATCGAGTCGGGACCAGGCCGGATCCGCGACTTTCACCACGGGCTGCTACGGCCGACCCCCACCGCTTCAGGAGGAGTGCTGTCCCGGCCGATCTCCCTGTCGCGGCGTTCGGTGCGGAAGCAGCTGGTCGTGTACAGGGTGTGGAAGACCCAGGGTTCTATCACTCCGCTCGCAAGGGCTCCGACTGGCACGAGGCGCAGCTTGCCGAGCAGGGGCGCCGATCCAGATCTGGCTGCGCGAGGCCCCGGAAGACTCACCGTTCCGTTACCTGCAGGGACCGGTCAGCGTGTGGATCGACGGGCCGCGGCGGGGGCGGACGCTGGTCAGGCCCGCTGTAGGGACGGATCACGGCGGTCGACCTCAACACCAGCGAACACGTCTGGATGGTGCCGAACGGGCCGGATCCGCGCGACCACATCGCGCTGCCGGATCTGGTGCTGCCGTGGCTCGGCGGCCAGGCGGCGCTTCGCCGCTGCGCCGGCCCTCACGGTCCATTCGCCATGCCGAAGGTCTCCCATAGAGGGCGGAGCTACTGTGGGCAACAGGCGGCAGCGAGAGAGACCCAAGTCACGTCTACAGCCCCTCACGGGGAAATTCTTTCGCGCTACGCGCAGATCCCCGCATTCCACGCAGTCGATCAGGACTGCGAAATCCTGAGTCTTGCGCGCGCAGTGATACCCTGTCCCGATGAACCACGCGACCGTGCGGATGCTGACCCTGGCCGGCACTCGTGAGGCGCTCGCGGTCTCCGTGCCGGACATCGCTCAGGAGGACGTTGCCGGCCACGGCCGCGAGTCGACTGACGCGCTGCTCCCAAGCCTCTCTGCCAGACGCACAGAGCGGATCTGGCCGCCCTCACAGCCCGCATGGCGCGGCGCCTCGTTTGGTACCACGCTGGCCCACCCCGACAGTCGCGATCCTCGGCGGCGTGGTCGCCATTCTGGGCTTTCCAGGTGAGGAATGCGCGCGGGCGGCACCGTCCGTGCGCGAGATCGGGACCGAGACGGGTGACGAAGATGATCGGGAGCCTGTTGATCGCCGTCGCCATGCTGATCTCTGCCAGCCCTGCTTTCGGGACAGAACCGGTGCGCAACACGCATTTCCTCCAAGGTGCCACGCGAGCCGACGTGCAGAGATTGCTCGATCAAGGGGCTGATGCCAATTGCCTCTGTAATGCGAGTTCTACTAGGAGTCGTCCTCTGCATCAGGCGTTGCTCCCTGAGTCCCAGGTGTCTGCTGATGTGATTCAAGCCGAGATTAGCACTGGAGGGATGTCACTACTGACGGCTCAAACGGAACATCAGTTGAGCTGGGCTGGCTTCTTTTCCGGAGACTGAACGAGTCACTGGGAGAGCACGATGGTGGAGAGATGTGATGTCTTCATATGCCACGCGTCCGTGGACAAGCAGGCGTTCGTTCGGCCGTTGGCGGAGGCGCTGCGCCGGTTGGGTGTAAGCGTTTGGTATGACGAGTTCTCCCTTCACATTGGCGACAGTGTCTCGCAACAGATCGATAGAGGTATTGCCGCCGCCAAGTTTGGGATCGTAGTGATAAGCAGGGCCTTCATTGGGAGGGCGTGGCCGGAGCATGAGCTCCGCGGCCTCGTGAGCCGTGACGTCGAAGAAGATCTGAGGATCCTGCCGATTTGGTATGGCGTGAGTAAGCGGACGGTTACGAAATGGAGCCCGTCGCTGTCTGACAAGTTTGCAATTGACACCCAGAGGGATGATGCACAGGAAGCGGCGATCAAGATCCTCCGGACAGTGCGGCCGGACTTGTATCGGAAACACCCTCGTGCCGAACACGAGAGGTTGGCTAGCGGCACCGCACTTGTGGAATTGCAGAAGGAGATTGAGGAGCTACGTAGGCAGATTGCCGAGTATCGTTGCCCGCACTGCGCTGCGCCGCTGTCTACACGCGTCGATGCTCCGGCTGACGCGGAAGAGAGACACTGGGACGCCGTTGAAACGTATGAGTGCGGTTTGCGGACGTTCGGCGGAATGCTCGAGCATCCGTGCCCTTCTGACCCGAACTTTCCTTCTTTGGGAGACTACGATCTGGTTTGTGATCAGACGGCGGACGATGAGTGGCGCTGCGACGCTTGGGCACGTACAAAGATGGCGCGGCTGGTCAGATTGGATAGCAGTTACGGGAGGACGGAGGTTGAAGCGCGACAGAGAATGGAAGCGACGTACATGTATCGTGCTGGACGGATGACAAACCAGGAATGGTTCCGCATCCAGACGGCTCCGCTATCGTAGTGAACGCTGTATTTTCGGCCGATCGTCGTTCCAGATGCGAGACTGAGTCCGGGCGGTGTTGACGACGCTTTCCTCGACCTGTGGGTGCCGATGACCGTGGATGTGACGAACCGGGTCGGCCTGTGGGCGCGGATGGCTCACCTGGTCGGCAGGCTCCGCCCCGGCGTCATGCTGGACGCCGCAACCACCGAGGTCCGGGCGCTCGGCCCGCAGTTCGGCGACTGTTTCCGTGGCGGATGCCGGATAGCCACGGCACGGACCTCAGCCTGCGAACCGGCGCGAGGACCGAGTGGGTGAGGTGCGCCCGACGCTCTTGCTGCTGCTCGGCGCGATCGTCGCCGTCTGGGTCATCGGCACCGGTGAACCTGACCAACCTGCAGCAAGTCCGCGCCGCCGCTCGACGGCGAGAACTGGCGCTGCGCGCGGCACTCGGCGCAGGTAGAGGCCGGGTTGCAAGACAGCTTCTGACAGAGATCTCGCTACCCTCGGCCTGGGCGGCTACCGCGGCACGAGCGGCGGCCAGATGAGCACGTCGATGACCGGGGTCTATCCGTGGGTGGGCTACCAAGTCAACGACCGGGTCTCGGTCTGGGGGACGACCGGCTACGGCACGGGCGCGCTGAGCCTGACGCCGGACGCCGCCTCGGCGCTGGAGACGGGCGTATCGATGATGATGTCGGCGGTCGGGACGCGGGGCGAGCTGTTTGGGCTCACGGGCCACGGGCGGTTTCGCGCCGGCGTTCAAGGCCGACGCGCTGTGGGTGGGCGCGGCGAGCGATCTGCTCGACGGCCCGGCCGGCCGGCTGAGCGCCTCCGAGGCGGGGGTGACGCGGGTGCGCACGGCGCTGGAGGGTTCGCGGGGCTTCACGCTGGGCGGCGGCCGGCTGTCGCTGACCCCGAGCGTCGAGGTGGGCTGCGGCGCGACGGCGGGGACGCCGAGACGGGCGCGGGCATGGACGTCGGCGGCGGCCTCGCCTTCACCGACGTGGTCACAGGGCTGTCGCTGGACCTGCGGGTGCGGACGCTGGTGGTGCACCAGGCCGACGGGTTCAGGAGCGCGGGATATCGCTGTCGTTCGGGTGGGACCCGACGCCGTCGAGCCCGCTGGCTCTGACGGCGCGGGTGGCCCCGTCGTGGGGCGGGCAGGCGGAGGGCGGGGCCGAGGCGCTGTGGAGCAACCAGATGGCCTACGGCATGGGTTCGCACCAGATGTACGGGTCCGGCGACCGTGTCGACGCGGAGGTGGGCTATGGGCTGCCGGTGGGCGCCCGCTTTGTGGGGACGCCGCGCGTCGGGTTGACGACCTCCGAGTACGGCCGGGACTACCGCGTCGGCTACGGCCTTGGGGTGCTCGACCGCGGGAACGTGAACTTCGAGCTGGGTGTCGACGCGCAGCGCCGGGAGAGCCCGATGCTGGACGGCGCGGACAACGGGTTCCTGGGCCGGGCCACGCTCGGTTGGGTGAATGTCAGGCGAGACTCCGGTCATCCGGGGTCCGACGATCACGCCGCCGCGCGACGAGACCGAGGGCCGGCCGGCCGAACTGCGCGAGACGGCCACGTATCGTGCCGCAGTCGAGGCGCTACGGGCGGCGGTCGACCAGTTGGACGGGGAACCGCGTCGGGGCGCCGCGGCGGCGGCTTGGCACGCGGCGTCGGTCGTGCGGTTCTTCTGCTCGACCTACGATGGCGTCGTCACCGGGGTGCGCGTGAACGAGGACCATTTTCATCGTGGCCACGGCCACAGTTCCCGGTGACGACGTGATCGGAGTGACGATCGCGGTCGGGCCGGACGGCACGTGCGCGTGCAAGGTAAGCACCGCTGACGGCGATCGCGCGTCTGCCGCGCCCGACGTTCGCGCGTTCGAGCAGGTCCTGAAGAGCCGGCTGGCGGACGTGGGAGTGCGTGGACGTACCGGCGACAACCGGGGTTGACGACGGCCCGCCGACGCTCCGATTCATGGCTGGAGACGGGGACGGGGCTGGAGACGGGCTTCGAGAGCACAGCTCGCCGGCGGCGAGGGTGCGCTCGTCGCGCCAGAGCTTGTCCGCCTGATCGGCCCGCGATCCTGTTTCGTCAGGCTGACGGTCCGGCGGAAGTCCACCACGTCGCGCACGGTGGAGGCGGCGAAGTCATCGACCTTGGTCAGCGGCGCGGCCAGGTGCAGATCGAGCGACGTGTTCAGATTCATGCACCCATGATGCTGGCGACTACCAGTTTCTGCCGGCAGATCCGGCGCGGCGCGGCGGCGCGGCGGGCACGATCCAAAGAAGACACCCGCGATCAACTCCCCGCCGTCGTCCCGACCCGCGACGAGCTCACCGACCTCGGCGATCCCTGCCTGCGTGGGTCAGGACTCTCGCGCGCACGCCGGCCCGGACCCGTCCAGTGCCGCGGCATGGCGCTCGGCTCCTCCTCGGCGCAGCATCCCGACCTCCCGGTGAGCACGACTGCTCGTTATCGCCTCGGTCCGCCTTCCCGCTCCCTCCGCTTCCCGGCGCGACCGGCCCGCAGGCGCCGGCCTTCTGATCCCCGCCGACGGTGGCTGGAGCCGGCAACACCGCCGGTGTGACGAAGGCGAGGGCCGCCGATGGCAGACGTTTGTCTTCTGTGATGGCACGCGTCCCGTACACTCCCCGCCGCACCAGAGACGGTAGGAGCGAGATGCGGTTCTTGCTAGCGCAAACCGGGGCCTGCGGCCCCTAACCTAACCGATCTCGGACAGAGAAGAGCACCAATGGCGCGCCCGCGCATCGAGGCCAACGCCCGGCGTTCGCGGCAGTTCGGCATCCGCCTGACGCCGGCCGAGGCGCGCCTCGTCGAGGCCGCGGCGGCCCGCGCCGGCAGACCGCCCGTGGCGTTCATCCGCGCGGCGGCGCTGGCCGCGGCCGGCACGGCAACCCGGCACGGCGAGCCGGCCCGGACCGAGGCGACGGCCATCCGGCGGGAGCTGCGGCGCATCGGCGTGAACTTGAACCAGGCGCTCCGGCGCGCGCATGCCGGCCGCGATGCCGACCTCGCCGCCGCGGTCCACGCCGCGCGCGACGTCGTCGCGAGGAGGCTGGCGTGATCCCGCGCATCCACACCGGCGGCCGTGGCGTGCGCGGTGTCCTGGCGTACATCACCCACGACCCCGCGTCGCCCGGCGAGCCGCACCCGACGACCGACGAGCGCGTCGGGCTGGTCGCCGGCCTGAACCTGCCGACCGACGACCCGCACCTCGCCGGCCTGATCATGGCGCGGCTGGCGGCGGACGCCGAGGTCATCAAGGAGCTGGCCGGCACCTCGAGCCGCGGCCGCAAGCTGAAGGCGCCGTTCATCCATCTCTCACTGTCGTGGTCTCCGGACGAGCCGCGCCCCGACCGCGTCGAGATGCGCCGGGCGACCGAAGAGGCGCTCAAGGCGATCGGCATGGACGCGTGCCAGGCCATCCTCGTCGAGCACACCGACACCGCGCATCCGCACGTACACGTGGCGGTCTGTCGCGTGGACCCGGAGACCGGGAAGGCCTGCGGGCGCAAGAACGACGCCAGGAAGCTCTCGACCTGGGCGGCGAAGTACGAGCGAAGCCGCGAGCGGATCCAGGTGCCGAACCGTATCGCGCGGCGGCAGGCCTGCGAGCAGTACCGCGCGGTCGTCGGCGTCCAGGTCGACGACCGCGTCCCGGTCGACGAGGCGAAGCAGAAGGCGCGCGCCGTGGTCCCGCTGCCCCCGATGGAGAAGAAGCGCGGCGCGGGCCGGGCGGCCCGGACACCGGCGGAGCGGCAGGAGTGGGCGGCGCTCTTCAAGGCCCAGGTCCAGTCACGGACGCCGCCGGACCAGGCGCGGCGCGAGCGGGTGCGGCTGGCCCGCACGCATCGGCGGCGGCGAAGGCGGCAGCAGGTCCTCGCGCCGCTCACGAGACTGAAGCTGTGGAAGCGCGCGCCCGACGCAACGCGCGGCAGCACGGAGCCGACGGCGAAAGCGACGACGCCGCAAATCTCGGGCCCCGACCTCCAGCGGCTCGAAGCGCAGATCAGCTCGAAGCGCAACCGGATCAGCGACGAGCTACGCGACGCCGAGGCGGCCGTGCGCAAGGCCGAGCGCGGCGTCCCGCGCCCGCCACGCAGATCCGCGCCGGCGAGCACGACCCGCGAGCGGAAGGCCCGCGAGACGTTCGAGGCGGCCGTTGTTGACGACCGCGCCGCCCGGCGCACCCTGCGGGCCGCCGCCCGCGACTATGCCGCGGCCCGCGATGCCCTCGCCGACGCCACCCACGCGGCGTCCCGCTGGACGCCCAACCCTCAGCGCGGCAGCGACCAGCGCCGCGCCATCTTCGATGCCGAGGACCGCTGCGACCAGGCCCGCGAAGCCGAGCTCGTAGCCGATGTCCACGCCAGATGGAAAGCCCGCAACCAGGCCCGCGAAGCCGAGCTCGTAGCCGATGTCCACGCCAGATGGAAAGCCCGCAACCAGCAGGAGGCGCGCGAACGCTGGCGCGACGCGGCGGCCGACAGGCGCCGGGACCGGCAGGACCGCCGTCGGAAGGCCCGTGAGCACCGCCCGGCACGTCGCAGGCTGCACCGGCTCCGGCAGCGCGTGGCGGATCTTAGACAGCGCCTGACCACGCTGGACACGGTACTGAAGGCCGTCGAACGGGTCCTCGAGCGGCTGGGATCGTCGAAACCGCCGCCGGCCCCGACGCCACCGCCCCGCGACCGCGGCCCGTCGCTGTCGAGCATCATGCGCGACCTCGACAGGCACCTCGAGCGCGACTACCCCGCGCCGGCCCCCCAGCCTGTCCGGGTCGCCAAGCCGGAGCGGCCGCCGCCCTCGAGAACACCGCCGGCTCCCCGCGTTCGCCAGCAGCCGCCCGCTCGGAAGCGCCCGCCGGCCGCGGCGCCCGCCGCCTCCCGCGAAGCAGGCTCGAAACCGCAGCTGGTCCAGATCCTGATCGGCGCGGTGTGCGCGGGCGGTTCCCGCCTCTCTCGGGCGCGCTCGGATTTCGAGCGGATGGACGCGGGGAAGAGCATGAAGCGCCTGGTGCTGCACGCGGTCGACCCGGAGCTGCTCGAGGCGGTGGTCGGCCCGCGGCTCGCCCCGGCGTGGGTCAAGCCGCTGCGCGCGCACTACGCCCGCTTCAAGCAGAAGTATCCGGCCGACTGGGTGGACGTCGAGAAGGTCTGGCGCGAACAGCGGACGCGATGGCGGTCCAAGGCTGCGCCGCACCGCGAGGAACCGCACCGCGAGCAGCCGCCTGCCCAGGCGGTCCCGCCGAGCGCGCCGGACCCGGCGGTCGGCGCGGCCAGGAAGGCGCAGCAGCAGCAGACTGGGTACGACCGCTAGACTCGCCAGCACGACCGCTGACTGAAGGGCCATGCTCCTGCCGATGGATGGTGATACGCTACCGGACACAAACCGGCACTGCCGCCCGTTGTCCTTAGAACGTCGCGCCGCCTCGAAACTGCACCGAATCCGCACAGTTCCCGACACAGCCGAACGCGAGGAGGGCCCCGGTGAGAACCGTACCGGACGGTTGGCGTCGGGAACAGATCACCCTGCCAGCCTTCTGTGACGGTCCCCTTCCACCTTCGAGAGCCGCAGCACGGCACCGGTGCCGTGCTAGTATGATTCTGTGTTCGGTGCCAATGGACCTCTTCCGTCGTCGAACGGTTACCCATCAACGAAGGTGCTCCCAACGGTGCCGTGACGGGTGAGGCTGCCGCGATGCGGCTCGACTGACGCGATGACGTTGAGACCGGAGGACTACCGCCACGGGCGAAGAACCGGCTCGTCAGCGACCCTCCCAATTGGATCGTGCGGGTTGAGCTTGAGTGGATGATGGAGCGGCATTGCCCGGGAAAGGATTCATGAGAGTCCACGTTTCGGCTCGGGTTGCTTGGCACGCCGATGGTTGGGACGGTCGCATCTGTCGGGATCCGGCCGCGAACACCTACTGCGTAGGGGCGAACTCGTACCCAGGCCAGTACATTGCGGAGAAGCGTTCGCTGGAATGGGAAACCGAGTGTGCGGGGCAGCCGTGCGGCTCGCTGGATCGAATCCCTCCGTGCTGCTATAGCCACAACGCCTTCGGAACGGATGGGACGCTAGCGGAAGCCGCGCCGCCCCATTGGTTCAATGATGGCACTGAGACGCGGCGCTGGGAGCTTCCTCCCGCCACGGTCTGTGTCTGGCCCTACGAGGTCATGTATGGCGAGGATGTTCGCCGCGATCGTGGATACGATCACCATCGCCGTCTCGCCAAAGCCAGGGAGTACTTCGACGCCGTCGCGCCGGACGATAGCCTGATCTTCTACTACGCCAACTACTCGAACCCGTTCAGCGAAGATGAGGCGCGACGGTATGCGCTCGTGGGCATGTCCCGCGTCAAAGCGCTCGGCCCGGAACTCTTCTACGAGGGATGTTCGGACTCCATTAAGGAGCGCTACGGCGGCGGCTATGTATGGCAGCGGGCCATCACGTCGCATTATCCGGACCAAGGGCTCCGCGTGCCGTATCACGCCTACCGTGATCAGCCCGAGGTGCTTGCGCGCATCGTCCTGTTCCCGGAGAACCCGCGGCTGTGCAAGTATGCGACGCGTCATCTGAGCGACGACGACGCCCTGGGACTCGTTGAGGGCTTCCTGCGGGTTGTACGAGAGTTGCAGACCCTCGGCGATGCATCGGAAGACTGGTCTCGCCGGGTGCGCTGGCTCGAACAGCTCATCGCGGAGTTGTGGCAGCACCGCGGGTTGCTGCCCGGCATGCCGGGGGTGCTTGCCGTGCTCTCGTTGCACGGGGCCATTCCGGCCTTCAAGGCCCGTGCCCTGGAAGGCAAAGAGGTCGAGACGGCGGACGCCCTCTTCAGTCTCCTCGATGGCAGGATGGACGACGTCGCGGGAATCGCTCTGGATGCACGGGCGGTCAGGTCGGCGAGACGCCAGTGGAGACTACGGACCGACGAGGACCGACGCCTGCTGCGCGAAGTGCTTCCACGGTTCGCATTGGGCGTCGAGCAGATCAAGAAGGTGCTTGCCGAGAACCGGGCACAAAACGGGATTCGCGCGGGGTCAGGTGCTCTCGCCGACAATCCGTACCTGCTGTCTGAGCAGTACCACGGAGACGGTCCCGACGACTGCGTTCCGTGGGGGACGATCGACCGCGGGATGATCCCGTCTCCGGAGCTTCCTGGTGAGGCGCTCGTAAACGCGGACGACGAGCGACGATTCCGGGGGCTCGTCGTCGACGCGCTCCGGTGCGAAGAGAAGCACGTCTTCGTGCCTGCGGGGCGCATCATCGAAGCGGTCAACCGGCGGCTGTCGGTTCTTCCCGAGTGGAAGCGTTTCGTGTTCCACGAACGGTACCTCGATGCCGACAAAGACTTCATTTCCCAGGCCGTCGAGCTACGACGGGACGGCGAGCAGACGTACCTCTATCTGCGCGATGTGTTCGAGGACGAGAGGTTCCTCGAAAAGAAGCTGAGCTTCCTCATCGGCGGGCCTGACATCCCGCTCCGTGCGCCCGTGACGACAGCAGCGTGGAACGCCTATCTGTTCGATGCGGAGAGCGTCTTGGCGCGGAGAGCGCAAGAGGAATACCATGCTGCCATCCGCGGGCAGGTCGATGCCTGCCAACGCGTGTTCGTCCGACCGCTCGGCGTGCTCTCCGGGGAAGCCGGCACCGGCAAGACGACGGTGATCCGGGCGCTGGTCAAGGCCATCAAGCGCGGGCACGGCGCCGGCAGTTCGGTGATAGCGCTCGCTCCCACTGGCAAGGCCGCGGATCGCATTCGGGCCATGGTCGAGAGCGATGACGCCCTGCGGGGGCGTATCGAAGTTACAACGGTCCATTCCTTTCTGGCGAAACGAGGTTGGCTCAATCCCAACCTGACCTTCAAGCGCGCGGACGGGCAGGTCGCGGAGGAGTACAAAACGTACATCCTCGACGAGTGCTCCATGCTGGACTTGGCGTTGACGGCAGCGTTCTTCCGCGCGGTACGCTGGCCCACAGTTCAACGCCTGATCCTCGTTGGGGATCCGAATCAACTGCCGCCAATCGGCCGCGGAAGGGTGTTCGCAGACATCATCGACTACGTAGGCGAGCAAGCGCCGGAGAGCGTCGCGAGGCTGAAGCACAACCTCCGGCAACTCCAAGGGCGCGTGGAGGGTAATGCAACGGGGATCATTGATCTCGCCCGGTGCTACCGTCGCGTCAGCCACGACGAAGCGAAGGACGAAGACGTGACGACCGCGGCGGAGCGGACGTTGCAGCGAGTTCAGGCCGGCGGGGACGTTGCACCGGATCTGCGGGTACTCTACTGGCAAGACCAGGAGGACCTGTCGCGCATGCTCCTTGATCAGATGGTCAACGACATGACCGAAGATGTTCGCGGGCGGAAGGAGGAGCCGTCCGAGGATCTCCCATCCCTGTGGCGACAGGCTCACGAGAACAACCGCAAGCCGACGTACTTCCAGGTGCTCACCCCCTATCGTGGTGAGTTTTTCGGAGTGGAGGAACTCAACCGCTTGTGCCAGGAACATGTCCGCGGCCGTCGCCCCACCGGCAACGATGCGCTCGATGGCGTGATGCTGTTCGACAAGGTCATCCAGATTCGCAACCGACCGCAATCCCGACCGATTCAGGCCTGGAATCATGAGATTCGAGCCACGGAGACCGTCGAGGTTTTCAACGGTCAGATCGGCTTCGTCTGGCCCCACCTGTTCGACAACACGAAGTGGAAGTCAACGCGGTTCAACTTGACACGGTTTCGCGTTTCCTTCGAACGGCGGGACGGCTACTCCGTCGGGTACGGCGCGGATCTTGGAAAGGGCACCAACGGCCGATGGCTTCCTCAGGAGAGTGTTGAAGAGAATCTCGAACTGGCCTACGCGATCTCGGTCCACAAGGCGCAGGGCAGCGAGTTCGATCGTGTCTTCGTGGTGGTTCCAAAGAGCAAGCAGACGCTACTGAGCTCCGAACTGTTTTACACCGCGCTCACACGTGCTCGCCTTCACTGCACGTTGCTGGTTGAGCAAGACATGTCGCCGTTGCTTGGCATGCGCCGGCCTGAGGCGTCGCGGTTGCGGAAGATCAACTCGTCGCTCTTCGAGTTCCGGGTCGTGCCAGATGCCCTGTTGTCCACGGGCGGCTGGTTCGAGGACGGCCGGTTCCACCACACGCTGGGCCGGATCGCCGTGCGTTCCAAATCGGAGGTGATCATCGCGAACCTGCTCCACGACCGAGACATTCCGTTTCGGTACGAACAACCGCTTTACGCCAGCGACGGCAGCTTCTACCTTCCCGATTTCACGGTGACCTGGAGGGGCAAGGACTACTTCTGGGAGCACGTGGGCATGCTGCACCGGGAAGACTATCGAGCCCATTGGAAGACGAAGAGAGCCTGGTACGAGAAGAATTTTCCCGGGTGTCTCATCGTGACGGAAGAATCTTCAGAACTCAGTCCCCAAGCAGACGAGGTGATTCGCGGGTACTTCACGTGAGACAGGGAACCAGTGGTGGTGCCGTCAGCACGAGAAACTCGAGCGCCAGCTTCGAGGTCGGTGCCGCCCCCAACGCCCCCAACGCCTGCTGTCCGCGAGTTCCTGGCGCTCAACGGCAGGTAGCTGAGAATCGCGTTGGCGAGCCCGGACTCGGGGGAGCTGCATCGGGTGTACTTAGTACCGCTGGGTCATAAGTTCGGCAACGTATTCACGCGGCATTGGCCAAGGACGGTGAGTCGAGCTTCTGGAGGAGTTTGGTCAAGTCGTCGCGGGTGAAGGTCCATTCGAACGGCTTGCCGATTTCGGCGAAGTGGCTCTCGAAGCTGCGGAGACGGTCGGCGAGCTCCGCGGTACCGGCGAAGTCGTTTGGCGTCAGGACCTTGCGCTGCACGATCGAGAAGTAGATCTCGATCTGATTGAGCCAACTGGCATGGCACGGGGTATGGACGAGCTGCAGCCTGGGGTCCCAGGTCTTCGCCTGTTGGATGGATCGCGCGCCGCGGTGCGAGGAGCCGTTGTCGACGATCCAGAACACGCGCCGGGCCTGCCGGTAGGGGTCGGTGACCATGACCTGCTCGACCAGGCGACGGAAGGGCATGATCCCGGTTTTGGCCTCACAGCGCCCGACCACGTGGGCGCGGTGCACGTCGAGGGCGGCGAGGTAGGCCCAGGCACCGCAGCGTTGGTATTCGTGTTCGACGCGCCTGGCGCGGCGGGGTCGGGTGGGTATGGAGGCATGGGTACGGCGACGCGCCTGGATGCTCGTCTTCTCGTCGGCCGAGATGACGAATTCGTCGTCGTGGAGGGGTTTGCCTTCCCAGCACCGCTGGTACAGGTCGAGGACGGGTGCGGCCTTCTGCGCGAAGCGGGGGTCGCGGGGGAAGAGCCAGCACCGATGCTGCCAGGGACGAATCGCGTCCTTGGCGAGCCAGCGCCAGATCGTGCTGCCACTGATGGTGCCGACCAAGCCGGTTTCCTGCACATACCGCGCGAGTTCCGCCTGGCTCCATCGCGCCAGGGGCACGACGTGCGTGGAAGGCAACTCACAGGCGAGGGCTTTGACCTGGACGACGACCTCCGGGGGGAAAAACCCGAGGCCGGCCCGGGCGGTCGCGGTCATCGAGTCCCGCGAGCCGTCGCTCGAAGAAGCGCTTGCGCCACTTGGCGACCACTTCTCGGCGACAGTTCAACTGGTCGGCGATCTGGTCGTTTCGCCGTCCGTCGGCGGCCAGGAGGATCATCTGGGCTCGCAGGACCTGGAAGTACGGCAACGTATAATTTCGTGCACGCCGCTGCAGCTCGGCCGCCTCGTCGTCACGCAGATCGATGTCGTACGGACTCTTCCTCGGCATGCCAGCAGGCCTCCGAGGGTGCATGATAGCATCTCTATACGTTGTCGGATTTATGGGAGGCAGTACTTAGGGTCGGCGCAAAAATAACTTCCTAGAAGTGCCTGTAGTCTCGCTATAGAGCACAGCCGGTCCCGCAACGTTCGTGGCGGAAGGCAGGGCTCGTCCGCTATCTGGTGCTCGACGAAGCCCCGGCGGTAGTGCCCGTCGCCTTCGGGGTCATGTCGTTCTAGGAAATCCGTGTGAGACGCCGCGTGTGTACCGCGTCAGCGCGTCAGCGTTGCAGCGAGTCCACCGCTCGGCGGAGTCCGTCGAGTTGCGCCGCCGAATCGTCCATGAGACGCCGCCGACGCTCGACGAGATTGGGGTTCGCAGCTACGTATTGGTGAGGTGGTCCCGATCGTTTGGACCATCGAGGGCTTCGTTAATCAGGTCGGTCTCGGCCTGCGCGAACGTCCGGGGAAACAGGTACCCCAGTCCCGCTCGGGCGCGGCGCCATGTCCAGAGCGCCCAACACGCGCAGCCACCGTTCGTGGTCGGGCGGCGCGTGTGTCGCCAACGCCCTGGCGCCGACGGTCCCGTGCCAGTCCCCGCGCGGCACATCCCATGTGTGGTCGACGAGGAACTCCGCCGCCTCGATCGTCTTCTCGTGCACGCCCTCCGCGTTGAGGATCGCCCGCGCCGTAGCGACGGCTCGAACCACGCTCGGTCGCTTTGGCATGCTCGGCCGCCCACCGCACTCCGCGGCCGCTGCGCAGCACTCCACGCAGCCGAAGACGTCATGTGGGAGGCGCTGATCGCCAGGATCGGTGCCGACTGGTCGGTCGTGCAGGACTACCTCGACGAGCAGGATGCCTGGTCTCTCATGTCGTAGCGGGTCGATCATCGCAATGGGGCCGGCGGACCGCTCGATGAGGAACTCGGCCGCCTCGATCGTGTACGGTCCGCCCCCGGCAACGAGTTGTCGAGCGGCGGCGAGGGCGGCAGTCGCGTCCGGCAACTGCCCGTGCTCCTCCTGCGCGCGCTGCAGGTTCTCCTCGACCGTGCCGTCGCCGGCCATGAAGAGGTCATGCATGCCGCCGGCCTGTTCCTCCCAGGCCGCCTGTAGGTCGAGGTATTCCTGGACAATCGCCCACTGCGCGTTGTCGGCGCTGGTCCGCTCGGGGTGCGGCGAGTTGGTCCGCCCGCAGGCCGAAACGGTCAGGAGCAGCAAGATGATGGTTACCCAAACGCCTTCGACGGTACGCCGATTCCGTGGGACCGCATCATTCATGTTGCCCTCCTTCGTCCTCAAGCGGCGCACCGCCAGGCCGCGGACCATTCCAGACCCGGGAAACCCAAACGACATCATGGAACGGCGGCAGCGCCGCGCAATCGCCGGGCGCGCCATCGCCCGTGACGATCGCGCGGCACGCGCCCGACGGCCACTCGCGATAAACCGTTGCAACCGGCGGAATGATCATCGCCGGCCCGATGAAGACGATAATCGATGCGAGGACGAGCGCTACCAACACCCACTCGTCCAAGGTCAGCCAGCACGGTGTCGGGAGTTCGTGACTGCGAGCGCCGGCCGATCCCAGTCGACCTGGTGGGACCGAAATCGCCAGGCGTGCGGTAGGAACACTTGTCGGGAACGCTCTCGCGGCCATCTCTTGCGCCCTCCTCTCCCAGCCAACCAAGGGCTGAAGACGACCACCACGAACAAGCTCCGAAGCGGGGTTCTGGATCCGATGGATCCGATCTACTGCATCATGTTCACCTCCCACTCACGACTATCCTCGAAACGACACCCGCTTGGGACCTGGGGAGATCCCGAGGGGGCGATGGGCCGCAGTCTGCGCCGAGCCCGGTCGAGTCGGTCGCCGAGGTCTTCTGTCCTGTCTTCCGTCCCGCCGGGCGTCCGTCTGTCAGAGGGTCTACTGCGCTCACGGCGACATCGAGAACCGGATCAAGGAACAGTGCCTTCACCGCGTCCTCGTCGGGGAGAACCGATCTCTTCGGATGCCGGGCACCAGCTCGTCGACCCACTCGCCCACTCAGGCGCGTTGAGCCGGCAGCCGCCAGATTGAGGAGTCGCTGAGCTTCCAGGGCAACCTGCCATGAACCACGGGTCGTCGGCATAGTCATTCGCTTTGATGGTCCGCCACCGGAGAACCCATGACCAGACGTGACCACCACTTGCCGGCCAGGCGCCCTACCGGCGGCGTCGAGACCACCTATCAGCCCGTGGCGAAAGTCGCGGATCCGACCTGGCCCCGGCGTGATCGAACCCGTACACTGAACAGCCATGGCAATGGGGAAGAGACCGGCGGCGCGCCAGGCGTCACCGATGTGGGTGGACACGGCGGACCTGCCGACGAGCGACGGACATCCCTTCTTCGCGCGGCTGAATCGGGTCCTGGAGGATTCGGGCTTCGATGCGTTCGTCGAGGGGATGTGCGCGGCCTTCTACGCGGACCGGCTGGGCCGCCCGAGTCTGCGTCCGGGTCGGTATTTCCGGATGCTGTTCATCGGTTATTTCGAAGGCCTGTCCTCGGAGCGGGGGATCGCGTGGCGGGTGGCCGATTCGCTGAGCCTGCGGTCGTGTGTGGACGCCTCCGAAAATGCAAGCCTTTTCTGAGTCTCTCCTTCTGCGCTCACTCTGCTCCTGTGGTTCTTCGCGACAGCGGAGCGGCTCCCCGTCGCCGCGATTGTTTCCGTGGAACGCGGGCCAGCCTCCTGGCTGGCCCGCAAGGGCTTCCCGCACGGTCGGCCGCGGCTGTCACCCGGAGGGCCGCAACAGAGTGGAGGAGCCGCGCAGCGGCTTGACAGCCGCGGGCGACCGTGCGCGAGGTAGACGCTTCCGAGCGAAGCGAGGGCCTTTGGGCACGTCCGAAGCCGTGCAGCGCCGTTTCAGGAAGCTCCATTTCGTCGGATGGTTCGGTGCATGCGGTCAGGTGCTGTCGTGTGTCCGGCCTCATTGCTTGCGGCATATCACGCGCCGCGGGCCCGTATGGAGATACGCGGGTCGAGTCCAAAAGCGTTCCTGTGTGCTCGAAGGCACTGCACCGCAGGCTGGTTTTCCCGACCCCGTCTCGTTGACCGTTTGCCCTTACCATCTTCCGACCTGCTCGCATTCCCGACGGCGCCGGACCCCGGCTCTTGCTTCTCAGCCGGTCGGCAGCGGCGCGCGGTAGTACTCGTTCTTCGTCATCAACGCCCAGGCGATGCGCGCCGTCCGGTTGGCCAGCGCCACCGCGACCAGCATGCGCGGCTTGCGCGCCAGCATCCGGGCCAGCCAAGGGTCCTTCGTGCCACGCCGCGCCGCCCAACCGACTGTCGCCATCGCGCCGGCGACCAACAGCCGCCGGAGATCGCGCTGACCCATCTTCGATATCCTCCCCAGCTTCGCCTTCCCGCCGGTCGAGCTCTGCCGGGGAACCAGACCCAGCCAGGCCGCGAAGTCCCGGCCGCACCGGAAGCTCTCCAGCGGCGGCGCGAAGGCCTGGATCGCCATCGCGCACAGCGGTCCGATTCCCGGGATACTCATCAGCCGTTCCGTCTGTTCGTCTTCGCGCGCCCGCTCCCGCAGGTCCCTTTCCAGCTCCGCGATCTTCTCGTCGAGGTCGCCGATCTGAACGAACAACAGCGCGCCCAGTTCCCGAACCGGGCCCGGGAGTGGCGAATCGGCATCTTCAATCGCCTCCGCCAGCCGTTCCACGTGCGCAGGACCTTGCGGCGCGACGACGCCGAACTCGGCGAAGTGTCCCCGCAACGCGTTGATCGTCTGCGTGCGCTGGCGAACCAGCAGATCGCGCGTGCGGAACAGCATGCCTTGGGACTGCTGCTCCTGCGTCTTCACCGCCACGAAGCGCATCGTCGGCCGCGAGGCCGCCTCGCAGATCGCCTCGGCGTCGGTCGCGTCATTCTTCTGCCGTTTGACGAACGGCTTCACGTAGATCGGCGGGACCAGCTTCACCTCATGACCGAGCTTCCCGAACTCTCGGCCCCAGTGGTGCGAGCTCGCACAGGCCTCCATCGCTACGACGCATCGCGGCTGCGACGCCATGAAGCCCAGCACCTTGTCCCGACTCAGCTTCTTGCGGAACGCAACCGACCCGTCCGCGCGGGCGCCGTGCAGCTGAAAACTCCGCTTCGCCAGATCGATGCCGATGATGGTAGCGTGCTCCACAGGATGCCTCCTCTTCCAGGTGATGCTTCACAACAGCTCCACCTTGGCACATTCCGATGCCGTTGAGAGGAGGCGTCCACCCCATCATTCCTGGACCTGGAGTTGACCGAGGCGTCGCCGGACCACTCGACGCTGTCACGGACGCGTCGTCTGATCGACGTGGAGACGCACGAGGCGGTGTTCACGTGGGTACTGGAACGGCTGTCGGCGGCGGGTCTGGTGAAGGGGAAGACGGTCGGGGTCGATGCGACGACGCTGGAAGCGAACGCGGCGATGCGGAGCATCGAGCGACGGGACACGGGCGAATCCTACGAGGCGTTCATTCAGCGGTTGGCGGAAGCGTCGGGGGTGGAGACACCGACGCGTGCGGAGCTGGCTCGGTTCGACCGGTCTCGGAAGAACAAGAAGACGTCGAACAAGGACTGGAAATCGCCGCAGGACCCGGACGCGAAGATCGCGAAGATGAAGGACGGCCGGACGCACTTGGCTCACAAGGCCGAGCACGGGGTCGACATGGACACGGGTGCCATCGTGTCGGCGACGGTGCAGGATGCCTCCGACGGGGATACGGCCACGCTGCCGGAGACGCTGATCACGGCGGCCGAGCAGGTGGAGTTGGTGCAGCCGGACGGTCGCGGGGTCGAAGAGATGGTGGCCGACAAGGGGTACCACAGCGACGAGACGCTGGTGGCACTCCGCGAGGTAGGGGTTCGGAGTTACGTATCGGAGCCGGAGCGGGGTCCACGCTGCTGGCAGGACAAGAAGACCGGAGAGACGCCGCCGGCGAAGCGTGCTGCTCAGAAGGCGTTGTATGGGAACCGTCGGCGTGTGCGCGGGCGGCGGGGTCGTCGCCTGCAACGCTGCCGGGGCGAGATGGTGGAGCGTACGTTCGCGCACATGTATGAGACGGGGGGCATGCGTCGGGTGTGGGTGCGCGGTCAAGAGAATGTCCGCAAGCGGGTGCTGATCCAGGCGGCCGCCTGCAACATCGGGCTGCTCCTGCGCCACCAGACCGGCATCGGTACGCCCCGGAGCCTGCAGGGGCGGGCTGTTCCGGCGATTTATGGTGTGATCGGGCTCTGGCGGGGCTGCTGGGAGCGCCTGAGGCGGGTGTGGGGGCTGAAACGGTCCATGGTTCATCTTGAGGCGGCGTGAGCCTGGAAAAGCAGCTGGCCGGCTCAAACCCCATGTTATTCTTTCAGATCCGCAACCCCTCAACCGGCGTCACACCGCCGACAACCTTGTTCCACGGACTGCTATACGTGTTAGTCTTCCCAGACCAACGTGGAGGGCAACTAGAGGAGGAGATGCCAGCATGGAGTGGTCTATCGCAGCTATCAGCGGCGAAGTACTGAGGAGATCGCCAGCGGCAGTCATCTTTTTGGCCTCCGGGGGTCTGGTAGGCTACTGGTGGGGGTCGTCGGCAGTGGATCCAGGAGAGGTAGAACAGGTTGCCCGAAGGATGGCTATCGCTGTGGCTTCTGATGCTCGGAGGGCAGATCTCCTGTTCACCGTGGCGGCGTATCGGTCGATGGTGATGGAGGCAAACTGCCCAATGGACAAAGAACTCTTGATGGCCCTTGATCAGATACCCATCGCCTTCGGTCCCAACCCTGACGTGCTGGTAGCCCTCGGCAGCTTGTCTGACAGCAATGTTCCGAGGGGGGAGGCATACAGGGCGCTCATTAGTGCGATGGCAGAGGCTGCCGGCCTGGAGGATCCGCCACTTACGGCTCCACTTGTTGAGATTACTTGTCAATGATTTCATTGCCAACAAGTTCTGTTGGATGCGCAGAGTTTGGTGCGGACTCCACTCCTCGTCGCTGCTCGGGGTTCTCGTCATTTGGCTGGGCGGTGCTGTTCGATCGGTCGGAGCATTGTCCGCGCCCACGCGGGGCGTTGGCGTCGCTGGCAACCGGATCCCCTCGGCCGCGGCGACGGCTCCTATACGCGACTGCTCGCCCGCCTGGCCAAGCTCGACCTCCTCGCGATCGACGACTGGATGCTCGCGCCCGAGCGCCGGGACCTGACCGAGGTCATCGCGGATCGCGCCGAGCGCGCCTCGACGCTGATCGCCAGCCGTTGCCGGTGACCGACTGGCACGCTGTCGTCGGAGACCCCAACCAGGCCGACGCCATCCGCAACCGCCTGCTCCACGACGCGCACCGCATCGACCTGAACGGCCGCTCGACAGCCACGAGGTCCGCTGTTGCCGCGGCGTCACCAAGCCCCCGGCGGGTTGGGGAGCGGGCGGAGGATTCGCCCGCGGCCGAGCGTCAACACCCATCCGGACGTGGTCCGCGCGCACGAGAGCGCCGCCTCCAGGGGCGCTTGGCGCAACAACCGACACCGAGCGTCACCACCGTCGCCGCGGGCGCCAGACGAGCCTTCCGCAGCACTCGAGTTGTCGCTCGATGCAACGCCCTTTCCACTTGCGTCGTCGTCGACCACACGGTTCGGCGGCCCAGCCCGGCCGTTCCGTCTCGCAAGGGTACCCCGGCCCAGCATGTCCAACACCGTCCGGCTCGGACCCACCCGGGAGGTCACGATGGGATCTTGAACACCCATTACGGTACGCTACCACAGGGAGGGAACTGACAGAGCATCATCGCTACGATCCGACGAGCGTTCAACTTCGTCGAAATCAGCGTTCACGTTCGCCGAGTTCGGTGATCAACTTCAGCGAAACACCTGGGAGGCGGCCTCTGCCCCGTTTGGCTCACCGCAGCCGGACCGGCAACTCGGCATTGTCGTCCTTCCCGCGCAGCACCGGCGTGTAGTCGCCTGCCGGCCAGCCGTCCGGTGCCGGGAAGAACACGAACAGTCGGGCCGTCCGTAGATCGTTGATGGCGACGTGGTTCCTCGTCGGGCCGCGGTACAGGCTCCACAGCCTGACCTCTTCGCAGGCGGCACCCCGATCCGTGTAGCCAGCGAATCCGCTCGTCGACAGTTCGTTCACCGGGATACAGCCGAATAGGCGATCCAGCGCTTCGGCACCGAATGCGCCGGCTGCGTGCACTCCCGGCCGCAGCGTTCTTGAGCGGTTCACATCCGATTGCGTCGGCGCCTCGATCGTTCCGCCACCGGACCTGCGGATCTCCAGGTCTCTCGGACGCAGCCACTGAGCGCGGTCAGTTCTCACGCCCATCTGGAGCACGAGCCATTCGCCGTCGTGGTTCACCTGCGCGTAGTCGTAGCTCACGGCCACGTCTGAGAAAGCCCTCGGCCAAGTCGCCATCTGTAGTCGCCCCTCTTTGCGTGGGGTCGATGATCCCGTCGATGTACTGCACGGCTGCGACTAGCTGTTTCAGGTACGCCAAGAACGCTCCCGCCCGTGGCTGAACCGCTACGTCGTTGGAAGTGTCGTGCTTCACGACCTGCCAGGTGATCGTGTGGATTAGAGCATGCACGGCGTCCAGCGCCGCCTGCACTTGGCGCAGAGAAGTTGGGGCGAGCGATTCCGCGTCGGGGTCTATAGCCAGACCCCGATCCGTATGGCTGATCCGCCGATTGCGCCAGTCTCGCGGGGCAGCGGCCGCGGCTACTGCCCTGTCGACGAGCGGCTGCACTACCGCGCACAGCTCCGGGTACTCGGCCTGCAACTCGGGACGTTCGCAGAACGGAGGGAGCGCCTGCACGCTGAGGTTCTCGTGTCCGCCAATGGTTGCCGGATCTGTCAAGCGCGTGACGTGCAGCAGGAGGTCACGCCACAGGCTCTGCTGGACGTCCCACATGAAGGCGCCGCCGACGGCATTGAGCAGCTTTAGCGTATCGTGATCGCTGAATAGTACGCGGTATTCCTTTAGTTAGTGTTCGGTGGAAAACCCCGCAAGTGATTGATTCTACGGGGTGTACCGCGGATTTCAGGGTGGCGAAGATCGTCCGATTGTCGTATTCTCGGAGGTGATTTCCCGAGGATCGGCGCATTCGGGCAATATCTTCGCGAATTGACATCATGAGAGAAGTTCACCGGTCGCAGTTACAGATCGGTCAGGTGCCGGTCGAGAAGATCTGGATCAACCCGAAGTCGCGAGACGACATCCCGGCGGTGTTGAAGGGGCTTCAGCACATTTGGTGCGACGAGGCGTTGCGGGCCCGATTGTTGGCGCTGCTGGACGAACATATTCTGCCAGAGGCCGACCGCACGGTCGGGCGTCCGGGAATGGACCTGTGGCAGATACTGGTGCTGGGGGTCCTGAAGCAGGGACTGGGCTGCGACTTCGACCGTCTCCACGACCTGACGAACCATCATGAGACGATACGTGCATTCCTGGGCCACGGGGATTTCGATGACAAGACGCGTTACGAGTACCAAACGGTGGTCGACAACGTGTCCTTGTTGACGCCGGAGTTGTTGTCTGCGGTCGGGCGCCTGGTGGTGGAGAGCGGGCACAAGGTAGCAAAAAAAAAGCCTGGCGAGCCATTACGCGGGCGGTGTGACTCTTTCGTCGTCGAAACGGACGTGCATTATCCGACGGACGTCAGCCTGTTGTGGGACGCGATGCGTTGCCTGCTGCGGGAGACGGGGCGGACGGCTGCGCGCTACGCGGTAGGCGGCTGGCGTCAATGGCGCCATCTGTCGCGGGAGGTCAAGAAGCTGTTCAACAAGGTGCGCTCGACGCGGCGCGCGCAGCGGCATCCGGAGCGGGTGGAGGCGTATGTGGCGCGTTGCCGGGCGCTGGTGGAGCGCGCAGAGACAACGCTCGACGCGTTGCGGGACCAGGGCGTGGGGGAATCGGGCTGTCGGTCCATCGCCGGCCTCGTCGCTCACGCCCGGCGGCAGATTGACCATGTGGAGCGGCGTCTTCTGCGTGGCGAGACGATCCCTCACGAGGAGAAGGTCTTTTCGATTTTCGAGGAACACACGCGTTGGGTTTCCAAAGGCAAGGCGGGCACGCCGGTTGAACTCGGGGTTCCTGTCGCTCTTATCGAGGACCAGTATCAATTCATCCTTCACCACAAGATCCTGTGGGCGGGCGAGGACGTGGACGTGGCGCTGCCGATGGTGCAGGAAACGCAGGCATTGTATCCGGAGTTACGAGCGTGCAGTTTCGACCGAGGCTTTCACAGCCGCGACAATCGGGTGCATCTCGATACACTTCTCGACGTCAATGCGTTGCCGCGGAAAGGGTATCTTTCAAGAGCCGACCGGGAGCGGGAAGAGGAAGAATCGTTTGCGGCCGCGCGGCGTGCGCATCCTGCGATCGAGTCTGCCATCAACGGTTTGGAGCATCGGGGACTCGACCGCGTTCGCAGCCATGGCGCGGACGGCTTCGCGCGGACGGTTGCTCTGTCGGTGCTGGCGGCCAACCTGCATCGTATCGGGTTGCTTCTCCAGAAGCGGGAGCGCAGGCGACAGCAACGCATCGCCTGACCACCTGTCTTCGTAGTCAGGCCGGATTCGGAGCCGGCAACAGACGGCACGGTCTTACTGTCCTCGGAAACAGGGCATCGGGCTGATTTGCCGACCTTCGCCTATTCGCAGCTCGTCAGGCGGGGTCGTCGCGGCCGGACTTCGGCCCGAAATCACGCCCAGGATGCCACGAATCAGCGTAGATCTCTGCCCGAAAACGGGGTTTTCTGGCCGACACTAGTTAGCCTCACCAGCCCGGTCAGCCAGTCGTTCCGGATCTCGTAGAGGACGGTGCCGAAGTCGTCGCCCAGTTTTTCTTGGTACTGCCGCTTGAGCGCCTGACCCATCGCAACGTTACTCCTCGCGGTCCGTTGTCCGCGGTTCGGACCGTACTTCCTCTTCTGGGGATGCCCACCGTTCGCGTTGGTTCTTGGCGTTCGTACGGCCGGCTCCCGCCGTCCTGCCGGATCCGGGGCCTGTTGTCGTGGTTCCGCGACGGCCTACCAGCCCGCTCTCGCTTTGTGGGACCCCTCTTGCATCTGCGTCGGCCGCGGGACTAATCGTCCACCGGCGACGCGTTGTGCATGAACGGCTCATGACTCAGCCAAGTGCGCCACTGGGCGACGGCATCGCGGGTGAGGCCGAACAGCTCGCATGTGGCCTCGTCGATCGTGGCGCGGACGGGGTCCTCTGCAGCGTCCTGCAGCCGGCCGATCTCGGTATCGGCCAGCTCGTCGTGTACCCCTGCGAGCGTTCGCACGAGGTCGGGATCCCGAGCCTCTGCCGGCAGCCTGACGCTCTGAAGCTGCGTTCCCGACCAGTGGATGTACGCTGCGCTCTTCGACCGCATGCTCAATAGCTGGATGAGCACAGGGCTGCTGTTCCACAGCAGATTCAGCGTCTTCGCCTCCTCGGGCGTGTCCGTCCGGATCGCGATGTAGGCCGTTCCCAAGGCCGGCTCGGCTGTGTACTGACTGGCCGTGCGTGAACTCGTCGTCCTGAATCGCTGCGCGGCGAGTATCCAACCCTGTTCGTCGACGTATGGTGGGACCTCATGCTTTCGGCGCGACTTATCCCGCTTCTCGACCGGCATGATTTGCCACATTGCGTCCGGGTCGCCTTGAAGTGATTTCCTTCCTTCTTCTTGTATTGACGTGAGTATTCTCAGCTGACCCTGCGTGCGGGGGTTGCCCTCAATCGGCTCGAAGTAATGCGAGACGTTCCGCCCCTGGACGCTGAATTGGTACAGCGATCCTGCCGTTGCGAGCTTTTCGTTCTCGCGCAAGCCCGTGGCTGCCGTGGCCAATTCCCCGTAGTACCACTGCAACGGCGACCAGTCGCCCGCCTCGACCCGCTTGGCTGGCCATTGCGTTATCTGCCCGATGGCGTCGAAGTTCCCCTCGCGGACCGCGGCCGCCATGGCCCGCGCGTCGTCCGTGTTCAGCGGGTACCGCGACAGGTTCACGAACGCGGTGGGTTTTCCTTCGCCGGTGCCGCGGCGCATTCCGATCAGCAGGCACTCGTTGATGCTGGTTTCCTGCGACAGGTTGATGTTCCTCGGGTCGTGACACATCACGACGTACTTGATCCAGAATCGCGATGCGAGGAACTTGCGTTCCTCCAGGCCAGATGTGGCGGTGCACGCGGTCATCGGCAGGATCTTGGCAAGCACACCGTCCTCGTCCCGGACAACGCGGTCGATCAGCGGGGTGAAGAAGGTCCTTATGCTGTTCGTGTCGATCAGCTCTCCGGCTCCGGGGTCACTCGCCGCGACCCGGTCGCGCACCCGCATCTCGCGCTTCTGCATGTCCCGCTTCGTCTCGGCGTCGACGTTCCGGTTGCGCTTCGTGTTGTCGCTGAACGGCGGGTTGATCAGCACTGCCCGCGTGCCGGTCAGTGCGCTCTTCACGTCCGGGTGTACGACGTCGTCGTCGTCCCATTGGAAGCTGTCGGGCGCCGGCCCGATGACTTCATCGTCGCCCAGGAGTTCCAGCGCCCCGAGGCGTACGTCGGCGCCGACACGGCCGTGCTCCAGCTTGTACAGCGCCATCTTTCGGTAGTCGACATCGAGATTCCCAAGCGTGAATCGGCCGGCAGCGAGCTGTAGCGAGACCGGGTTGATGTCGAGGCCGGTCGTCAGTTCCTCGACTGCCTTCTTGTGGCATGCAGCGCATCGCTGCTGATCGGCCCCCTGCGCCCGCATGCGGTCCTTGACGCCTTCGATCCAGGCGTGCAGCAGGGTGCCACTGCCACACGCAAGGTCCGCGACCTTCAGCATGGGCCATCCCGCGGGGTCGTTCCAGTTCGTGACCTCCATCTGGTCGAGCGCGAGTTCCGCCAGTAACCGCGCGGCCTCTGGACGCGTGAAGTAGGCGCCGTCGGCGGCCTGGTGACCCATGACGCGGGAAAAGAGTTGGCCCGCGTACTCCATGCCCATTGTCGCGTAGTGCTCGGCGTTCTCGTCAGCCCAGGCCGCAAGCCGCCGAATCGCACGCCATGCAGCCGTTCGGTGTTCGCTCTTCCCGAGGTGTCTCACCACGTTGCGGGCTGGCTGGAAGACCGGGCGGTAGTCGTACTCGAGCACGTTCATCCATGTCTCGGAGAGAACGTCGCACGGATCTTCCGCGGCGGCGATCTCCCGCAGCGTGTTCTCCCCGATCAATCGCGCGACTTGTCCGCTGGTCTGCTCAAGTCGCCCATGAAGAATGAGGGCGTTCAGTATCAGCAAGACGGCTACCGTGCAGCCGTCGGCTGACTTCGTGTCTGACGTGCTGTCGCCGCTCTCGATTCCGAGGAAGTTCTCAAGCAGATCCTTGACCCCGTGCTCCACTCGAAGGCCCGCGGCGGTCGGCCCAACGATGTCGAGCAGGAGGTTGAAATCCCGCGTCGCGTTTCCGCGCAGGCCGGACCGCTCCATGACCTCGACCGCGAGGTTGCGAGTAGGTTCGGCGCTCTCGAGCTGCTGCCAGAGCGTCGGGTGAGCTTGCGCGGTTGGGCGGTCCCGCTTCCGGGTGATTCGGCGCCTGGGCTCGCGCAGCAACGAGCGATTCCCCGCCAGCTTGCACGCCTTTGCGACGGTCTCGGTGATGTCGAAGCCCTCCGCGCCAGCATCCTTGCGCCCTACAGGGGCAAGGCCCGTTACCCGGGTGCCCCGACGGTCGCGCCTGATAGTGAGTACGTCGCCCGCATTGCTCAAGCTCCGCTCATCCTCTCCGGCGGGACGATCGGTGAGCTTCCGCGCGGGCCGGTTCTTCGGCAGCTTCTGGTTGCTCCACTCGAAGCCTCTGGCTGGCGTGAGGTAGTCGGTGATCTCCATTGGGGACCGACCCGGCCGCTCGCGCCAGGCAGGCACCTTGGCCTCGGCGATCACATGCTCCGGGCTGCTGCTTTCAGGACCTCGCCAGATCCCGGTACGAAGGACTTCGCCGTCCTGTGCGACGACGACGACCTCCTTCTCCCGAGTCTCGGGTGGATCCGGCGGCATGTAGATCTCGACCAGGTCCTGCACCTCGTTCTCGATCCGGCCATCATGCGCACGCAGCGCGGTCAGGATCTGACTCAGCGGCTTCCACTCCTCACCGAGTTCATGTCGGCCGAGACTGGTTTCCGCGTCGAGACCGCGCGGCAGCGGCACGGGGACGATTACATACCCCGTCGTCTTGTCCGGTGAACGGCGCATGCAGCGGCCAACGATCTGGATCACGTCCGTGGGACTCTTGCGCGGCGCAAGGATGGCGACCGCGTCAAGGGACGGCGTGTCCGTCCCTTCGCCGAAGATCCCCACGTTGCTGATGCCCTGTGGCCGGTCTGCTCTCCCGTCGTGCGTGAGCCGATGCAAGGCGACGCGGCGCTTCGAAGCCGGGTGACCGGCGTCCAGGTGCTGGATTGCGGGTTCGATGTCGGGCTCCGGCAACCCCTTCGCTTGGAAGTACCGGCAGATTTCGTCGTGCGCCTCCGGGCTGCGCAGCCACTTTGCCATCGCCGACGAGCGTGCCGTTCTGTTGAGAAACGCGATCGAGCTGCGGATCCGTACTTGGCCATCGGCGGCGTTCGCGCCGCCGTAGAGGACGATTCCGTAGATCAGCCAGGCCAGCGCTTCGCTGGTCGACAGCTCGAGCTTCCCCTTCCTGTCGCGGCGCTGCTTCTTGTCCACTTCCCGACAGATGCGTTCGGCAGCCTCCCAGGCGTGTTCGTCCACGCCGAACGCGATGATCCGGTAGTCGGTCAGCAGGTCGTGCTCGACGGCGTACTGGTAGGACCGTCGATACCCCTCGGGGCCGAAGATCCCCTGATCTCCCATGTCGTTGACCGTGTACTTCGTGCGGTCGATGCTCTGGACCTTCTGGTTGTCGGCGCTGAAGATCTTCGGCGTCGCGGTCTGGTACAGCCGGTACCGGGCCGGGAACAACGCTTGATCGTGGCAGAGCGTAAAGTTCCGGATCCTATCGGCGACCTTCTCCTTCCGGATCTGCTTGATCTGAGCTGTTCGGTGCGCCTCGTCGCAGACGAGGACCTCCGCGTAGCGGGCGGTTTCCCGAAGCGCTTCGGCAACGTGATGCCCCGACTGGTACGTCGAGAAGATCAGGTTCAGGCAGTCGTGCCGGCAATCGCCTTCGAGAAACGCCTCGACTGCTTCGGGCGATTCCGCGACCCGGCAGCCGACTTCAACGGCGTGCGTGTGACCGGTGTCACTGGTGGGATCGTCACCGGGCTTCTCCTCGGACTTGACCAATCCAGCGGTCTTGTCGCTGCACACCGCGATGCTGACTGTGTCCCGCTTCGCCGCGCGCAGGCCCTGGAGGTATGCGAGCCGCACCTGCCCGATGAGCGCGATGCTGGGCACGAGGACCACCGCGAGATCGCCATCGGAGCACAGCTCCTCGACGATGCGCATCGACACCCGCGTTTTCCCGGTGCCGCACGGCAGAATCAGCTTGGTGCGACCAACGTGCTCGGGCAGGTACGGAACGCCCGAACCGTCGTTTCGCCATTGCTCCAGCAGCTCCGGCGGTGGGTTTTTCAGGCTCCTGATGCACTCCGCGACGGCCTCATCCTGCATGGCCGTCCGCGGATCGGCGGAATCTCCGCGCGACTCGTCACTGGCGAGAAGCGCATGGGGCAGCTCCGCGAGCGCGTCCTTCCACAGAACGTTGCACTCCTGCAAGGTCCGTGCGTTCGCGGTGGTCTGCTGGGCAGTCGTCACGAGCCACCGCTCCTCGAACCTGTTCGCCTTGCCGGCGAACTTCTGGATGATCGTCGTAGAGATGTTGCCCTCGCTGAGGGCCTTGCACTGAATTGCGACCCGCCTGCCATCGGTCTTCTCCGCGATCAGGTCGATTCCATCGTCGTGCGGTTCGAGACCGAGTTCCGACAACCGGGGATAGTCGGGAAGCAGCCAGCAGTCCGAGACCTCCCAATCGGGGACGTCCGGCGCGCACTGCTCCACGAGCTCCTCGAGCAGGTCGCCGTCCGCCGTCCTGTTCTCCACCGAGGCTTCGAAGCGTTCCAGCTTTTCCCGCACGTCTCCTTCGATCATCTCGGGTCAGGCCTCCCTGCGTTCCGGCAGCGTCGGTGCCTACCGACCGCCAAGCAAAGGTCGCGAAACGCGTTTCTTGAACCGACTCATCAGCTCCCACAGGTTCAGGGGTCACGGCCCGCCATGCGGAATCCTGTTGGAATCCACCTGAAGCTTACCGGTCGAGGAGTTCCTGCGCACCGAGTCCCTGCCTAGGCGCCTAGGCCGAGTGGCGCGGCCACGTCCGACACGATCCTGCTCAGAGTCCCAAGCCGCACTGGGTGTTGGCGTGGGGCCGTCACGCTCTGATCGATCCCCACACGTCGTTCTCGCATTCCGCGCTCCCTCGTGGGGCTCCACTTTAGCTGAACGGGCTGTCCCCTTGCGTCGAGTACCGCTCGCGACCGTGTGTCCGCGTTGGGCCGCGGATATACGCTCTTCAGTCCCTCGCTTCAGACGGGGTCGCGTCTACGATCGAACAGCGCGCTGATGGCGTCCTGGTTGCTAACCCGCCTTCGGACAGCTCACCGACGCCTGCGGGGGTTTCCTCGTCCGCTTCATGAGGTCTGCGGTGGTTGACGCGGGCGAGCACACGCGCACGCTGTTCGCGCTGCTCGACGCCACGCTCGGGCTCGATTCCGACGGCAGTCTGGGTGCGGCAGGCGCTGCCGCCGGTGGCGCAACGGCTCCGCGACGCCGTTGCGCGGTTCGTCGGCGAGCCGACCGCGGCTGGCGCCTACGCCGACGACGTCGCGGGCTGGCTGCAGTTGACCGGTATGCGGGCGACGCGGCGGCGAAGACCCGCGCGCTACGCTGCCGGACCGTCGATACCCTGACCGAGGCCGGTGAGACGCTGGGGTCCGCGCAGGTCCTCGTGGCCGTCAAGCCGCCGGACCTGGCGCGCCTGGGCGGCTACGCGAAGCGCAGGGCCGGCTGGAAGACGCCGCCGAAACCCATGAGGTGGCCGAGATGCCGGCCGACGCGTTGCGCAACTGGCGCGCCGCCGGCAAGTGGGAGCAAGCCGTGCGGTTGGCCGAAAGGACAGGTGCGCAGCGACCTGGACTGGCTCGTGGAACTGGAGGCCGTGACTGGCCGTGACCCGCCGGCGGCCCGCCGGCCAACGCGAGCGGCTGACGGCCGGCGAGCGTGAGCGCCTCGTGCAACTGCTGGACACGGTTGAGCGGCTCCTCAGGAAATGATGAATCGGCGTTCACCCTGGCGCCGCGTCGCGACGCGGTACATCACCGGCTGTCCCCAGCGAGGTGATCGGTCCAACGGGTGACACACTGCTCGCGCCGGCTCGGAACAGTTTATGGCCCGTCCGTTCCGCAGTGCATCCCCCCTACCCGGCACGCCGGCACCGTTCCAGTCATCCCGGTTCCGCACGACGGACCACCTGTGGACTGTCCCGGCGACGCGGATGAAAGGCGGACGGCGGGCAGCCGTTCCTCGCGGTCCGGCGATCACGGTCCCGTGTCCGCGGCGCACGGGCATCTGCCTGCCCTTGGTCGTCGAGCACGCCCTGACCGCCATCGGGGTGCCGACGGATTCGCGACCGTGGTGCTGCCAAGCGTCGATGATGCTGTCGTAGTGGCGCAGTGCGTCGATGGTGTCCGGGTCGTGCTGTTCGTCAGGTGCGGCCTGTCCATCCGCTCGACCATCTCGCCGACGGCCGTCACGATGCCCTCGATGGCAGAACTGGCCTGCGCTTCGATCAGCGCGGCCGTTTGGAACAACGCGTAGGGGTCAGCGAGCCCGGTGGTTGCGTTGCGCAGGGTCTCGAGTGCCGCCGTCGCGAACTGGCAGCGCCTCTCGACCGCGCGCGTCGTCAGCTGCTCGCCGGGAACCGGCGGCAGGTTGTTGTAGGCGAACAGCCGATGCCAGGGCGGGTAACGGCTCGGTGCGGGTGCTCGCCGATGTCGTGTCTGGTGCTGACGGTGGTCGTGGCATGTGGCGATCTGAGCTTGGGCGCCTGCGGAACTGGCGTTGGAATCCTGTTGTCCGGGTGGATCTTGAAGGCAGTGTACGCCCGTTGACGGCGGCCGAGCGCCCGCTTGGCTCGCGGAGCGGATTTCGCCGACCGTTCACCGCTGCTGACCCACCGATCGCGGAGCGATGCGAACCGTTCACCCTCGGTTCACCCACTGGTGAACCACTCTGTCGGCTCCGCCGGATCCAGCCTTCCCGCAGGGAAAAATCATGGGTGAGCGACCCCGGGACCAGGGTCGCTCACCCTTCTGGATCTCTGAACTCTGTACGCCTGCACGACAGTGCCCTCTGCGGGTGAACGTACGGTGAAATGGTGCACTGTTTTCGCGTTTTCGTTCAGGGCTCGTTGGAGCGGTCGGTGAGGACGTCCTCTCGGTGCGTGTCCGTCTGGCTGCACTTGCTTGCAAGCTGTGTTTTTGCAGTCGTTTGGCGTGCCTTCACCGGACGCGTGCGGCCTTTGATTCCGTAAGCTCGGGACTGATGCGTGGGGTCTGTTCGGGGATCCGCCGGAGCTACTGGGGCCGCGGGGGTTCCATCGGCGGGCGTTCACCAATTGCCCTTTCGGGCTCCGGGCGTTTCCGGGACTGGGGCATCTTTGCTGGACCCACGAACGAACTCGATCTTGACCCCAGTCGAAACGGCGATGGCGCGGTTCGGTCGCCGATTTTTCCTGAACGTTGCACCCGTGGTGCACGGTTTTTGAAGATTCGGGCGGATCTCGTCATGGCGTGGTGGAGGTTTTCAGGCGGATGAAGCGCGTGGTCGTGTTCCTGGCGGCGGCGGCCGTCAAGGCTTGCGAGGATCTTGCGGCGCGGTACGGCTCGAACCGTTCGGAGGTCTTCCGTCTTGCGATAGTCGAAGGCATGCCGGGTACCGTCGAGGCGCTGGAGAAGCTCCAGGGAGATCCGGATAATCGAGGCTCTCGGCGCCAACGCGTCGCGGTCGTAGCGTATCCGGGGTGCGCAGAAGCGCCCGGGGTGGGGGCGTCCACGCAACGTTCTCGACCCGGATCGTGCCGTTGCTGTTCTCGTGGACCCCGCCGAGTCCGGAAACGCCGCTTCCGCGGGGGCGAAAGTCCGAACGGGCACCTGTCACCCGGAGAGTACGTTTTACGAAAAAAAAGCGAAATTTTCACTTGCTAAATTTTTTCCTGGGATTGGGTCTACAGACCCAAGTCTCTGGTACGTCTACAGGAATCGCGCTCAATGTTCACAGGATGTCAATATCCTGACGGTCGAGAAATGCACCACGATGGGTGCCGTTTGCACTTGCTAAAGTTTTTCCAAAAACACGGTGCATTTCCGGACTCCACCCGCAGTCCCCGAAGGCGAAAGTCGACCCGCCGGAGTCAACCGCGCCGAACCGCCGACCCGGCGCGAGCGCCGGCATGCTGGGCCCCCCGCACGGCGCCCGGCCTCGAACGCCACGCCCCCGCACGCGGGCTACGCCGCGCACAGGTGCACGTAGCCGCCGGCCATCTTCCAGCGTTGCTGCGCCCCGCCGCACGACCCGCAACGCGACTGCAGCCGCTGGTCGGCAGCGGCCTTCTCGGACGCCGCCTTCTCGGACGCCGCCTTCTTCGCGGCCGACCGCCTCGCCTTCCTGGGCGACCAGACCGCCGGCCGCCGGGTCGGTAGGCCGGATCGCCTCGTGCGCCTCCTGCAAGCCTTCCTTCGACTCGTAGCGCGGCGGCTCGGCCGGCACGGCTCCCTCGCCGAACGCGGCCGTCAACCAGCTGCGCGCCGCGACCTGGGCCTCGGGAGCGACCATCACCGCATCCGAGCGCAGGCAGGTGATCTTCCCCGCCTCGTAGAGCTTCTGCGCGATCGCCATCGTGTCCGACACCGACAAGCTTAAGGCGCGACGAGGCCGCCTGCTGCATCTGGCTCGAGCCGAGGATCTGGTTGATCTTGCGGGTCTTTCCCGGCGATTCGACGACTACGAGATCTGGCATGACGTGCGGGCCTGGCGCCGCGCGGGGAGTACCAGAACCCGAATGCGGCGGGTCCGTTGCGTGGACCCCGTTCGGAGGGGCCGCGTTCGGACCGCTGGGCAAGTGAGCCCAGGCGCGTGATCCGCGGTCGTCGAAGGGCGGGGGAAAGCTGGGCTGAGCGGTAGGGAAGGCCAGCGGCGGGGTCGGCGGACGGTCAGGATTTGAGCGGGAAAACGGGCTCCGGTACCGAGTGTTGTACTACTTCGGTGCCGGACGGCCTATTAGACGGTGGAACTGGGTGTCTGGTTCCCCCGGCGACCGATCTTTTTCGCGGGCGGGAGATCCGCGGAGATCGGCGCGTTCCCGGAACTCACCGGGAGGAACGCGCACGGCGTGTCGACCACCGTGTCGGCGACGAGGGCGCCGTCGGACAGCTCGAGGGTTGTTTGCGGGAAGGGGCGGAATCCTACGCCAAGGTCAAGCGGAATCCCCGAGCCCCACAGCGCGCCTCTGAGCGCCCCCGCTCGCTCGCCGCGGCGGACGAGATGTTCCGCCCGGGCGTCGCCGGCGGTGGCGTCGCCGGCGCTACCAGCGCAGGCAGCGGTCGGCGGGTGCGAGCATGTCGTCGACGGCGTCGAGCAGGGGAACGATGGCGCCGGTGTGCGGGTCGTCTTCGTGCTCGCGGTCGGCGACGTCGTGCTCGATCTCGTCGGCGAGCGTGCCCGCGACGGCGATTTCGTACGGCGTCATCGCGTGGTTCAGCAGCCACTGGCGGCGCTGCCAGCAGCGGTAGCAGCGCTCGCCGCTCGAGCGGTTCACCAGACGGCCGCAGGTGCCGGATTCGAGCGGCAGGTCGACGCCGGCGCACAGCCGCTTGTAGTAGAGCGGGTCGGCGCGGTAGCGGCGCATGGCCGTGCGGTTGACGATGCGCTTGCGCAGGCGGCGCAGCGCGGCGAGCTGTTCGGGGCGCAGCAAGTCCTTGATGGGCATGGGTCGTGTGTCCTCCGGAGCGGAATGGCCCGAACGGGCCGGGTTGAAGGTGGGGGCCGTCAGGCCCGCAGCGTCGCGGATTCGGGGTCGCAGACGGGTGGCGTGGGAGCCGGGGAGCAGGAATGCAACAGGCGTTGCCTTGCCCGCCCGTGTTCCGCCCGTCCGCCCGCGTTCGCTGGAGCAATTGTCGTCCGTTGTGCCCCCCCTCTCCGGGTCCGTGGCTGCTTGCGCGCCGACTCGGGGAGGCGCGCCGGCCCGGTAGCGGCGTCGGCGTGGTGCTGGACCTGGGGCCGCTCCGCTCGGCGGCGTTCGTGAGGGCGAGCTTCTCGGCGCGTCGAGGTGTTCGACTCGGTTGCCGGATCTGCTCGGTGCGACCGGTGCGGGCGGGCTTCTCGGGGGACGTGTGGTGTTCCACTCGGTGGGCCGTGCCGGGTCGCTCCGCTCGGTGCGACCGGTTAGGACGGGCTTCTCGGAGCGCGAGGTGTTCGACTCGGTGCGGGGAAACGAGTCACTTCACTCGCGCTCCCGCTCGGCGGCGTTCAAGAGAGCGAGCTTCTCGGAGCGCGAGGTGTTCGACTCGGTGCCGGCGAACGGTCGTTTTCACTTGGTGGCGGACCTGGAGGCCGCTCCGCTCGGTGGCGGTCCAGCAGCCGGTTGGCGTCAGCGGAATTGCTGCCCGGCTCGAACTGCCGGAGCCAGACGAACGGCGTCACGCCGGCGGCGACCGTTTCGTTGCGCAGGTGCTCCAGTTCACGCCGGAGTCCGGGCACAAGCCGCTCGGCGGATGCGGAGCTTCGATCTGGCGTTCGGCGTCGACCGGCGCGTCGGTGCAGCGTCTCGGTGGAGCACGTCCTCAACCGCAAGGGGCAGTCCGCAGTGTCCCTTCGTCGTCGCCTCGTCGAGCACGTAGCCGATGCCGGCACGTACCCAGGGTGGCCGCCGCCTTCTCGACGCCCAGCTTCATGGCGATCGTATCGGCGAGCTTGAACCCGATCCCGCGGATGGCCCGCGCGAGCCGGTAGGGGTTCCCGCTGATGACCTCAACCGCGTCGTTGCCGCAGGCCTGGACCCTGTCCATCACCAGCGCCTGAGCGCCGATGCCGTGCGCCGGTGTTGCTACGCTCACGCCTCCCGGCCCGACGGGCGTTCGGCCGCCGAAACTGCTGCGCGCGGCGGCGTAGCGGCGTCCCGGGGCCCGGCCGGGGCGCGCCGCAACGCCAGCTCAATGAGTTCGTCGAGCCGCGTCACGTAGTCGATCTCGACGGCGCGCCGCAGCTCGCCGCCCAGCTCCTCGTCGACCTGTTTGCGGTTGGGTTGCGGTAGCATGATGCGGGCCAGCCCACCACGGTGCGCTGCCAGCACCTTCGCGGCGATGCCGCCGACCGGAAGCACCTGTCCGGCGAGGGTGATCTCGCCGCTCATCGCCACGCCGGCACGGAGGGGGCGCCCGGTGAAGGCGGACACCAGCGCGGCGGCCATCGTCACGCCGGCCGAGGCGCCCTCCTTGGGGACCGCGGCCGACTGCACGTGCAGATGGACGTCGGTGTGGCGATGCAAGTGCGGGTCGAGGCCGTAGCGCGCGGCGTTGGCGCGCAGCCACGCCAGCGCGGTGCGCGCCGACTCCTGCATGACCTCGCCTTGGCAACCGGTCAGGGTCAGCCCTCCCGAGCCGGGCAGGCAGCTGGCCTCGACGACGATCACCGCGCCGCCGCCGACCGCCGTGCGGCACAGCCCGGCGGCGACGCCCGGCCGTTCGGCGCGAAGACCGGTGAGCGCGACGTCTGGCCCGGCCGGCGCGCCGAGCAGCTCGACGAGGGTCCGCGGCGTGACCTCGACCGGGGCGCTGCCGCCCTCGGCGCGCCGGCGTACGAGCCTGGCGCACAACTCGCCGAGCGTCCCGGCCAGGTCCCACACGCCGGCCTCGCGGGTGTAGCCGCCGATGAGCGCGGCGATCGCATCGCCGGTGACGTGGACCTGACCGGCCGTCAGCCCGTGGCGGGCCAGCTGCAGCGGCAAGAGGTGACGGGTCACGATGACCTGCTTCTCCGCATCGGTGTATCCGGGCAGCTCGACCACGGTCAGCCGTTCGCGCAGCATCGCCGGCACGGCGGCGGGGATGGTGGCCGTGGCGACGAAGAGGATCTCGGACAGGTCGAGCGGGAAGTCGAGATAGCGGTCTCGAAAGGGGGCGGCGGGGTCCGGGTCGAGCGCCTCGAGCAGCGCCGCGGCGGCGCCGCCTGCTTCGTCTAGCCGGTCGACCTCGTCGAGGACGAACACGGGGTTGCGGACGCCGGCGCGGCGCAACTCCTCGACGATGCGTCCGGGCGCGGCCGAGCGGACGCCGTGCACCGCGGTCGAGTCCAGCCCGCCGCAGGACAGCCAGGCGCAGGGGCGGCGCAGCGCCGCGGCGGCGAGCCGCGCCAGCGCCGACTTGCCCACCCCGGGCGGGCCGCTCAGGCACAGCGCCGGGAACCCCGCGCCGGGGTTCGAGAGGCGCACGGCGAGCTGGTCGAGCAGGCGCTGCCTGGCCGCCTCGTGGCCGGCGTGCCCGGCGTCGAGGACCGCGTGCGCGCGCGCCAGGTCGAGCGGCGCCTCGGCGCGAGTCGTCCACGGCACGCTCAACAGGCGGTCGAGGTACTCGCGGGCCCGGTGATGCTCGGGGTCGGTGGGCGCGCAGGCGGACAGCTGCGCGAGGACCCGCCGCCCCCGCACGCGCACGGGCTGGGGCAGCGCCGGAGCGTCGAGCCGCTGGCGGAGACGGCCGAGACCGTCGGAGTGCGCCGCGTCCGGCGCGCCGAGGAACGTACGCACCTGCGCCGCGGTGATGCGGTCGCGGACCAGCGCTGCGTCGCCGGTCTCGAGCCCGAGCGCCACCTTGCGGCAGATCGCCTGCAGGCAGCGGGCGAGTTGGCGCACTCCGTGCTCGCTGGTGTAGTCGCGGATGATGCGCCGGCAGGCGCCGTCGGTCAACCGCAGCGGCGCGGCCTCGAGGCCCGCGGCCCGCTTCTGCGCGTCGAGCAGGTGCGTCCGGGCGATGGCGACCTTGTCGGCCTCGGCGTAGCCGGGCAGGTCGATGACCTCGAGGCGGTCGCGCAACGCCGGCAGGATGCGGTCCGGTTCGTTGGCGGTGGTGATGAAGAGCACCTCGGACAGGTCGAAGGGCAGCTCGACGAAGGCGTCGCGGAAGCGGTGGTGCTGGGCCGGGTCGAGCACCTCGAGCAGGACCGCGGCCGGCTCGGCGCCGAGCTTGTCGATCTCGTCGAGCACGAAGACCGGGTCCTTGCGACCGACGCGGCGCAACTCGCGCAGGATGGAGCCGGGCTGCGCCCCCTTCCAGGTGCGGTTGTGCCCGCGCAGGTCCGTCTCGTCGCGCAACCCGCCGCAGGCCAGCTTGACGAACCCGAGCCCGAGCGCTTCGGCGACGCACTGGGCCAGCGAGGTCTTTCCGACCCCGGGCGGCCCGCTGAAACAGATCACGGCGCCGGGGCCACGCGGGTTGCGGCGGCGCACGGCCAGGTGCTCGACGATGCGCGCCTTGGCTTGGTCGAGGCCGGCGTGTCCGGCATCGAGCGCGGCACGGGCACGGGCCAGGTCCGTCGGCGCGTCGCTGCGCCGGTTCCACGGCAGCTGCTCGAGCCAGTCGATCCAGTGGTTCGACGCCGCGGTGTCGCCATCGGACGACTTCGCGAGGCGCCGCCGCTCACTCTCGATGGCGGCCCGCACGGCCGGGGGCAGCACGTCGGCGTCGCCGTCGCCGAGCACCTCGTGCACGGTGGCCGGCGTGACCACCTCCGGTCCCCGGCTCCCCGGCGGCCGGCGCGACACCAGGTGGCGGCAGACCGCCGCCAGCTTCCGGTTCAGCTCGGCCACGCCCGCTTCGTTGGTATGGTCGCGGACCATCCGCACGATGGCCTCGGTCTCGAAGCGGACCTCGCCGTCGCACGCCGCGGTCCGCCACGCCTCGACGGCGCCGGGCGGCGGCGGTTGCGCCGCGATCGCCTCCAGCTCCCACGCCGAGGCGACCTCCCGCTCGGCGACGACGGCCGGACCGGCGGGCGCGGCGACCGGCTCGATGCGCGCGGGCGGGGCCGGCGACCCGGGCGGCAGCCACGCGTCGGCGACGGGCGCGGGTGCGTCGAAGGGGCGGGTCAGCAGGTGCTGTTGCGCGATCGCCAGCTTCTCCTCCTCGGTGCAGGCCGGCAACTCGACCACGGCGAGATGCTCCCGCACCGGTTGGGGGATCGCGCCCGGGTCGGTCGCCGTGACGATCCACAGGACCGCGGACAGGTCGAACGCGACATCGAGGTACGCGTCGCGGAAGGCGGCCCGGCGCGCGGGGTCGAGCAGGTAGAGCAGCGCCCCGGCGGCGTCGGGTTCGACGCGGTCGACGGCCTCGAGGATGAAGACCGGGTTGTTGACGCCAGCCTCGCACAGGCCCTCGACGATGCGCCCGGCGGCGCCGCCTTCCGACCCGCGGATGAGGCGCTCGGCGTTGGCGCCCTCCAGCGTGGCGCGCACGTGGGTGCGGCCGAGGGCGCGGGCGACGCCCTCGGCCAGCGACGATTTGCCGGTCCCCTTCGGCCCGGCTAGGCAGAGGACGGACCCCGACGCCTCGGGGGGTCCCGGGCGCACAGCCAGGGCAAGCGGCGCGCCGGCCGCCGCCGTCGGGTTGCGGTCGGGTCGTTCGACAGTGAGCAGGGCGCGGGTCTGCGGGCACGCGGCCAGCACGTCGCGGATGCGCGTCTTGACCTGCGCGAGCGCGCCGTGGGTGTGGTCCAGCGCCCGCTGCAGACGCCGCGGGTCGAAGCCTTGCGGCTCGGATGTCCGCCACGGCAGAGCGAGGGCCTTCTCGGCCCGGTCCAGCGCCTCGCTGACCGCCTCGGACCGGGACGCGAGCGCCTCGCGGACCCGCCGCCGCAGCGTCTGGCGGACGCCGGCGGGCAGGCCGGCGACGTCGAGGGTGGCCAGCGCCTGGTCCACTTCCGCGCCGGGGGCGGCGAGCGCGCGGACGGCCGCCAGGGCCGGCCCGCCGTCTTGGCCGGACCTTTGGGGCGCGGCCTCGGCGGCGGGACCGGCAGATGGCTCGCACGACGTCTCGGGCTCGGCCGGGCCGGCCAGCAGAGCGAACGCCTGCGCCGGGTCGACGAGCGGCGCCCGGCCGGACGCGGCCAGGTCGGGCAGCTCCCACCGGGCGCGCTGCTCGGCGGTGGTGACCACGCCGCAGCCGTTCGCCGGGGGGCGCTCCGCGCGGCCGAGCGTGTCGAGCGCCCGGGCGTATTCTTCGAGTGTCGCGGGATGGACGAGCAGCACGGCGGCCTCGTCGTCTCCCCGCAGCAGCTTCACACGCATGCTGTGCACTTCCTTTCCACGATCGTTCTCCTGTTTCCGCGGCCGTCCCGCCCCTTCCGCGGTCGCCCCGCCTCGTCCACGGTCGCCCCGCTCCTTCCGCGGCCGGACCGGGACGGTTCCCAGGGCATCGGCGCAACGGCGCGGCCGCACCGGTTCGGGGATTCGAGCCTGGGCGCAGCGGGCCTGGCGGCCACGCCGCCAGCCGCTACCAGCGCAGGCGGGGACCGCCGCGCGCGGACAGCTCGTCGAGCAGCGGGACGGGGTTCCGCGTGTCGGCGGACGCGTTCGCCTCCTCGGGTGCGTCGTCTTCGAGTGCGGCGACCTCGAGCAGCGCGGTGATGTCGGCGTTGTTGAAGGCGTGGTTGAGCAACCGCCCGCGGCGGTTGTGGCAGCGGATGCAGCGGCCGCTCTCGCGCCGGATGAGGCGCCCGCTGGCGCCGGCCTCGATCGGCGGGTCGACGCCGGGACACAGGAGCTGGCGGTCGATGTCGGCGCGCAGGCGTCGCATCAGCGCGCGGTTGGCGATCCGGCGGCGGAGCCTGCGCAGCCGGGCGCGCTGTTCGGGACGCAGCAGCGCGATGAGGGGCATGGGTTCCTCCTCCCGGGGAAGGGGAATGGCCCGGCAGGGCCGGGTGGAACGCGCCGATGGCCCTGGGCGTCCCGTCTGGTGGCGGCCTGCCGCAGGCGGCGTGGACGCGGGCGCGTGAGCGGAAGGCGTGGAGAAATCGCGCAATGCCGGGCGTGGCCTTGCCCGCCGGCGCCGTTGCCGTGTGCCGCTACGCTCGTTGCTGTTCCATTGTCGTCCGCCCGCCCCCTCCCCCCGTGGTCCGTTTCCGCGCCGACTCGGGGAGGCGCGGCGACCGTGCCGGCGGGCGGTTGCCCAAGAACTGGTCGCCAGGAGCGGCGAGCGTCGTGTGCGGGCGGCCGCCGCGGGCAACTGCGTCGTTCAGAAGACACCCCGCGCCTGTCGCGCTACAGCGCGCCGAAGTGTCTGTGCGCGAGAGCATCGATTCGCTCGGCCGCCGGGCGATAACTCGAGCCCGCGACCATGGTGGCGTGTCACCGTCGGCCGCCGCTTCAGGACGCAACCTCGGCCGCTACGGCGTCGTGTCGCCTGCTCGTGCGGCGACCATCAGTCCGGGCACGCACGGCAGTGGGCGAGCGTACTCCAAACCCTTGGACACATCTTCTCGTCGCTCAGTGGATCGCGCCGTCGTCGTCGCTCTCTGGTGGTGGCGAGGCGAGGATCCGCGTGGCGATCCGCTCGATGACCGAGGCGGTCGCGCGGATTGCCTGCAGGCCGGTCTGGCGGGTGTCGCGCGCCGCTTTCAGAGCCTGCCGGTCTTGGGGCGTCGCCGGGGTCGGTGTGCCCACCGACGTCTCGGCGACGACCGCCGCGGCGAGTCGGAGCGCTTCGAACGCAACGTCGACGAACACGATGACGTCGCGGGCGTCGAGCCGCTCGATGACGCCCCAGCGCCGGTTGCCCGGCCCCCGCGACATCTCGTCGAGGCTGAGCAGCGCCATCCGCGTGTGGTGCCGCATCCGCAGCAGCGCCGCCGAGAGTCCGGGGGCCGTGGGCTGGCCCTCCTCCATCCCCCCGCCCGGAGGCGGCTTCCCCTGCTGGTTGTCCGCATACCACTGCTCCATCGCGTGGTCCAGCCGCCCGATGGCCTCGCGCCGCGCCGCGTCTGTGGTCTCGATCGGGACTGCCGAGTTGATGGCCGCCGCGTCCTCGAGCATCGCCGACGCTACCGCCAGGGCATCCGGTTCGTTGTAGATCGCGATGCGTTCGGCGTAGTCGCCGGGACTCTCGCCGGCGCGCGCCTTGACGACCGTGGCGTGGCGCACCTGCTGGATGTTGAAGCCGACCCCCGTCAGCGTGGTCTCGTCGACCCGGTCGGCTCCCAGTGATGCGCTCAGCCAGCCGACCTCCTTCTCCCAGTACATCGGGAGTCGCTCGGCCAGCCGCTCGGCGTGGTCGAGCAGGCTGCGGCCGTACGCGTCCTGCTGTCCGGCCAGGACCAGCCGGGCGAAGCACTCGGCCCGTCCGGCGGCTCGTTCGTCGTCGTTCCTCGACATTCCGGTTCCTGTCTGGCTCCCGTGGCCTCCGGATCGGTGGCGCACGGTGTCCGGCAACGCGCGCGCGGCACGTCGCCATGCGCCGCTCTTCGCCACGAGGTCGCCCGCAAGATCGCCCCGTCGCCTCGAGCAGGAGCACCGCTCGACCACCGCCGTCGCCGGTCATCGGACCGTAGCCGAACGGCCGCCCTTCCCCTTGTATCGGCTTGGTGATGGTGCGGACATGCAGGGTACGACATCGTCGGACATCGCTGGACGCCCGTCGAAGGGGCCCGATTCTAGTGCACGGCCGGCCATTCCCGCGTCCTCGGGTCCTTCCAGGGCGCCATGGGCTCGCCGCTACGGTCCGTGCGCGGCTTGATGATCTCGCCTGACAGCGTCGACTCGATGCCGCTGCGCACCGCCCGTTCCCGGTCCAGGATTCGTCCTCTGGCGTGGAAGTCGTTCTCCCAGAGCAGTTCCTGCCGGCATTCGATGACCGCCGCTCGCTCGGCCATCACCCGCGGATGCGTGTGCAGCCACCGCAGGAACTCGAGCGCGTCCGCAGTCCAGCGCCACAGTTCTCCATACTCGCCCACATACTCCCTGGCGGTCTCCGCCCCTTGCCAGTTGATGCCCTCCCAGATTCGAAGCGGCATCGGGGCCGGATTGCCGCACAGGATTTCCGCGATGTACGGATTGTCGACGAAGGCGTGGCGCAGGCTGGTCGCCGCTTCGGCCCACTGCTGCGCTTGCAGATGCAGCAGGCCGAGCTCGTAGCGGTACGGCGGGTACTCGTCAGCGTGTTCCCCGAGAACCTCGCCGGCCCGGGCCCGGTCTCCGGCACGCAGGTACTCCGAACCGATGATCAGGCGCACGCCCTGGTTGTCGTTCGGGTTCCACCGGAGCACCTGCTCCATCAGTCGTATAGCTTCGGGCCGTTTCCCCGTTTTCAGTCGCACGAGGGCCAACCCGTACGCCGCCCGCAGGAACGGCCGGTTGTCGAGTCGGATCCACTCGACCCGTCCGTCGAAGTCGCCTGGCAGGGCCTTGCTGCCGAGCTCGAAGGCTCTCTCGTACTCGGCTGCGGCCTCTTGCAGCCGCTCGCACTTCATCAGCACGCTCCCGAGATGGGCGCGGGCGTCGATGTGCTCGGGCGCCGTCGCCGTCAGCTCTTCGAGGCGTCGCGCCAGCTCGATCAAGGTCATCCGGCCTGCGCCTGCTTCCTCGAGCAGGTCGCACAGCGCGAGCGTGACGTGCGCGTCGGCTTCCTCGAACTCCGCTTCGTTGTGCTCGATGATTGCGCTCACTGACATCTTTCGTTCTCCGACGTTGGCGGGTGGAACGCTCTGGCCGCCCGGTTTCAAGCAGGTCGTCGTACCGGGCCTGCCCGCCCGGGGCCGGCAGGCTGCGCCGCCGGCCGGGCGGTCTCCAGGAGCAACCGCACCACTCGCCAGGCGGCAGTGGCCCCGTCCCGCGCCCCCTCGCCGGCCCCGGCGCCGAGCCGCCGCTGCGTTGCGCGTCCCGGCGGTCCCGTCCTCTCTCGACACCATCGTAACTGGACCCCGGGGGGGATCCTGGGACACCGTCCTCGATCCAGCCGTCCGAGAACGCGTCGCGCCTGAGGCGACGCCACGCGGCGCGCCTGAGGCCCGGCGGGCGCGGTTGGCGGCCGAGCATCCAGCGCGATCCGCACCACCACACCGCGAAACACCACGGCGGCGACAACCGCGGCCGACCCGCGCCGTCCACCCATCCGGGCTGCCCCCGGGCGGTCCACTCCGGTCGGGCAGCTTCCTTCCTGTTCCATTCATGACTGCCGGTTTCGCTGGTGCAGGCCGATGAACCCGATGATCACGCGGTGGCCTTCCTCGTCGCGCACGAATCCGATCCGGATCGTGTGCCGCGGGTCGCGGCTGGTTCCCTTGCCGATGTGCGCGCCCAGATACCAGGTCTTCCCGTCGGCCAGCGTCTCGTACCACTCGCGGTACTTCGCGATCGATTCCTCCCGCTGGCTCGTCTTGCAGGTCCACCCGGAGCAGGCTTCTCCTATGCGATGGTCGTTTCCGTCGCGGTGCGCCGTGGCCAGCCAGGCGAGCGCGTCGTACACCTCGGCAGGGTTGGCGAACGGCGTGTTCTCGTTCGAGCGCGAGTTGAGCTTGATCAGCAACCGGTCGCCGAAGGCCTCGCGCGCCAGCGCCACCGCCTCGCCGACGCTCTCGATGCGGACCGGCGCGTCGTCGGGCGGGCGGCCCTTCCTGCTCTCGACATAGGCCTGCCGCCACTGCTCTTCGGTCCTGCGGCTACGGGCGATCAACTCGTTCAGCTTCCTGGCCTCGTCGTCCCGCCGCTCGCTCTCGGCCCGCAGCTCCGCGTTGCTGCTGCGGAGTCTGGCGTTCTCCTCGCGTAGCGCGTGCAGCTCAGTCTGCAGCCGATCGCGTTCGGCGGTCAGCGCCTCGACGTCCGTAGCGTCTGCGTCGGCCTGCGTCCCGGCCGGCGCCTCCTCCTCGATGGCGGGCTCGGCTCCGTGTGCCGCTGTCGCCGCCTCCTGCGCCTGTCTGGCGCGCGCCATCCGCTCCCGCCACTCGGCCGTCAGCTTCAGGATCCCGTCCTCGGCCGCCCGGCGCGTCTCGCATCGTTCGAGCTCTTGCTGGCGGGAGGCCGCCTGCGGCCGTAACGGCCGGTACGCCTCCAGCTGCACTCGCAGCGCGGTCAGGAACTCGAGCGTGCCGATCAGAAGCTCCGGTCCGCCGGGCGGAGCCTGCAACGCGAGCGGGCCGATCCCCAGGTAGCACAGGTCGTCTTGGAACTCGTTGTCGATCCCGTTCCACTGCTCGGCGATCTTGCGGACGACGCCTTCGATGAGCTCGCGTTCCTTCTCTCGCAGGATGAAGCGGATCCACTTGCCCAGGTTGGCCGCGTCGGCGGGCCACTCGGGCGCTGACGCGGGCAGGTCCCACAGCACGTCGATCCAGTTCTTGAACAGCTCGGATTCGACCGGCGGGGGACCGGGAAACCGGCCCGACATCAGGCTCAGCATCAGCGCGGCATCGTCGCGGTGCGCATGGGCGCTGTCGCCGTCCTGCAGCATCCGGTTGCGTTCGACCAGCCACTCGTCGGTATCCCAGCAACTGGTGAACCGCACCGGCGGCGCGTCGACGACGTCGATGCCTCGTTTCCGCAGGTGCGCGACGGCCCGTTCCCGCAGCGTCGAATTCGTCTGCATCCAGGTGGCGAGAATGGCGGCGGCGAGCCTGTGGTCGCCTTCGGCGATCGCGTCGAGAATCGTCTCGACCAGTCGGTCGTGGGGTGCGCGGTTGGCGTCGCGGAACCCCTTGATGCGCAGCTTGCGGATGCGGGTGGACAGTTCGTTGCGAGCCTCGTCGCTCACGTCGTTCCGGCCGGCGAGCGCATCGAGGATCACTGCCAGGCCGTGCCCCTCGGTCAGAAGGGTGAAGATTTCGTTCGCCGCTCGCACTTCCCCTTCGCCCGGGCCGGTCTGCATCATCGTGTTTCCTTTCCCACGGCCGCGCGGCCAGGTGGCGGCCGATGCCGCCGCGCGTAGCGCCAGAGCCGCCTGGCGCCAGTCGCGATCTCCTTCGCAAATCTCCGGGCTGACGGCCGCAGCCGAAAGGTTCCTGTCCGGTCATGGCCGTTGACGTTATCCGATCCGGTGTCCGGTGGTCGCGACTCGAGTCCCGGGCGCCGGCTCTCCATCGAGGCTGTCGGCAAGTCTTGCGATACCGATCCCGGCGCCCCGTTCGGCACATCGAGGCGGATGCCCGATCTCCGGAAGACTTGCGCAACCTGTGGTGGCGCCGGCGTGGGTGTGCGAATCCGGCAGCCGTCGGGGTTGCTCACCAGTCCGCCGGCGTCGTCGCGGGCGTCCGGCACGGGGTGCGGACCGTGCCGCGGCTGCATGGCGCGGTGGCGCGTTCATCGCAACGGCGTCCCGCGTGGCGATTGTGCGCATCAACGGCGCATGGACCGCGATGACGACGGCCGGGACCGCGCAGGGAAGGTGGATAATCACCACTGGAGACAACGCCGCCGGCCGTGAGGAGAGCTCGCGTGCTGCGGACCGATCGGGGCGGACCAGCGGCGGCCTGTGACGCGGGGACACGAGGGGAGAGGCAGCGGATGGCTGAGTCGCGCAGAATGAACAAGAGCGAGCTGTACGCGCATTTCGCCGAGCGCTTCGGCATCAAGCGTGCGGAGGCCGGCGAGTTCTTCGACGAGTTGCAGCGGGTGACCGGGCAGGAGTTGCTGCGCTGCCGCGAGTTCGTGCTGCCGGGGATCGCGAAGCTGGTGGTGCAGCAGCGTGACAAGCGCATGGGCCGCAACCCGGCGACGGGGGCGAGGGTCGAGATCCCGGCCCGGCAGGTGGTCAAGGCCCGCATTGCGAAGCAACTCAAGGACGTGGTCGACGCATAGATGTGCTGAAAGCCCGGCCTGCACGGTGCGGTCGCCCCGCAAAGCCTCGAGCGCCACCCGCTTCTTGAAGCTCGCCGTGTACTGCCGTCGCCGTTTCGTGGTCATTCCAGTGCCTCCCGGAGGTTCTGGAATACACCTCTTGACGACTGGTCCGAAAAAGCGGGGACCACCTCACATCGTCCACTCAGAAAAACATTGTGACTGCTACCGCAAAGAACGCCATCGCGACCGCGGCATTGCACGCGAGAGCCTTCGCCTCTGCTGCCCGGTCAGCATCGTTCTGTCCGCTCTTGTCCAGTCTGCCAACTTGGACCAGAGTTGCGACCGCCCCTGTGATCACCAGAAAGATCCAAAGAAGTTGAAGCAGCAAGTCTTCGCTTCCGCGCATGAAGGTCAGGACTACCGCAAGCGCGGACAGCGAGCCTACAGCCCAGAATCCGACCCTCGGTGTGGAGTAGACGTCGATCTCACGGCGTTTTGCTTGATTCATGTAGATCTTCCTTCTCTCCAAGGTGCTCCGGCACCAGAGGGTTACAAATACCTGTCGCAGTCGTTGGCGTGGTACTGCACCCACGCAGTGACATAGACCCCGATGGCCACCACGAACGCGAGCGCCAGCACGATCGTTCCCGCTACGTGAAGGCGTAGCAGCCTCCGAAGAGTGCTGCCACTGCCGGAAACGCCGCAAATGATCAATGCGGCCGTCTCTGCACTGTCCATGTCTGAGCGGATCCTGCGGCAGAGAGTCTTCTTCTCTTGATCCTCCTCGTCGCAATTGGCCCTGATGGACCCTGCGGCACGATCGAAGAACGACGAAAGGCCGGAGTCGCGCAGATCTTCCAGCGAGCTTCTGGCCTCTGGAATGGTCATGTACCGCGCCGCGTCGAAGAGGTTGATGCCGCGCGACTGCATCTCCTGTTCCAGGTGAGCGGGGCCGTCCGTCACGACGTGCGCCGTGAACGCGCCTTCACCGCCGACAGAGGCAATCGCTTCGCCCATCAGCCGATTGTAATCATCGTCGTTGATGATCAGGGAAGCGATGTGGGCGTTCTGCGCCATCGCCAAGCCGCGGTCCGTGTGGTCCGTGTTCCATCCGCCGCCGAACTCATCGGCCAGCATCAGCTTGATGAGCCGCTCACCGCTTCGACGACGATCCTGTCGTCGCGACCCCGATCCGCAGCCGCTTGCAGGTGGCTCGCAGGATCGCGTCGGCGCCGGCTCTGCCCAGCGCGTAGTGGTTCTTCTCTTCGTCCTCCGGCATCCCCCGCAGGCGCTCGTGCGCCCTGCTTCGGATGCAGCCGTACCCGACCATCCAATCCAGGGCCAGCGTGTCGAGCCCTTCGTGCGGAATCGTGTTGACCGCGATCTCGAGACTCCGCGGATCGACCTCGCTCGCTTTCTGGATGTCGTAGACCGTTGCGAAACCATGACGGGGCGGATTCGGCGTGCTTTCAGCAAGTCACCGTGCGCGCGGCCTCACCCTCGGCGACCCCCATCGCGCCGTGTCAAGGAAGACGCTCACGTATCAACCGCCGAGCCCAACGGGCGCAACGGCACCGCCGGACCGTTCTTGCCCCCGGCTCTCCCGCCAGGTCCCGAAACAGCTCATTCGATGTCGCCGCTACCTACCGCTGCTGTGGGTCGTCGTCGGCCTGCGCCGCGCCGACCAGCGCCCCGAACAGCAGCCCGAGCCCCATGCCGGCCAGAGCGTACTCGCCGCACAGGTTGCCGTCGCCGTACCCCGCCCCGAGAAAGCATGCCGCCCCGCCGCCGATGGCCAGTCCCAGCAGCATCGCCCGCTCCCGCTTGCCCGGCTTCGTCGGGTGCGCGAACGACCGCTGGCCGGCGGCGGCCGAAGCCACTGATAGACGGCGCGCATCCACTGGCTGCAAGTGGGTCTGCACGCTCGTCAGCAGCGGCCGGCCGTTCAGCGTCAGGCCGCGGTGGCCGCCTTCGGTGCCGCCCTCGCCTCCACCTGGGGCCGCCGCGGCCTGGCCGGCCGCCAGAACCGTGAGCAGCACGAGCGCCGTCAGATTGCGGGTCTTCATGGGGCTTCCCCTCTTCGTCGAAATCAGCTCCGCGTTGTGCGGACCGTCCATAAGGGAATGCGCGAACGGTGCAGGGACCGGCTCACCCCTCCTGGCCTCGCTGGTGTGTCGCTTCGGTGGTCGGCGGGGATGCCGCGCGGAACAGCGACGGGTCAAAGCGTGCGTTGGAGCAGGTCGAAGATGTGTCGCGCAACTCGTCGGCCGAGTGGATGACGCGCGAGCCGGGGAGCCGCAGCTACAGATCACGCACCTGATAGCCGGTCGGTTTGACCCGACTGGATCACGGCAGGGGGTTCGCTAACGCAGCTTCAGCCGTCATCCCTGCCGAACCGGGAATCGGGCCCCTGGCGACCGGCGACATCGCCGCCAAGGAACTCCGACCATGCGTCGAGCAGGGACCGGCGCTTGTCCAGAAACGTCGACCGCGAATAGCTCCGTTCGACCGCCGAGCCGACCGCATGCGACAGACTCGTTTCCATCACCGCATAATCGGCGTCCGCGCGTTCCGATGCCCACGTCCGGAACGTAGAGCGCCAGCCGTGAGGCGACCCCGCCTCGGCCAGACCGGCCGACCGCATCACGCCAGCCACGGTCGCCGCCGACAACGAGCCGGCCCCCGCCTGCGGACTCGGGAAGACCAACGCGTCGTCGCCGTCGTGCCGGCGAAGCGACCGCACCGAGCCGAGCAACGCCACCGCCGCGGCGACCAGCGGCACCACGTGCTCGCGGCCCTGTTTCATCCGGCAAGCCGGGATACGCCACTCGCGCGCGTCCTCGGCAATCTCGCCCCACGTCGCAAGCCGTGCTTCGGACGGCCGCACGGCCGTCAGGATCTGGAACTGCAGACAGGCCTTCGCCGACACCGTTGCGCGGCACGTCGCGATCCGCTGCATCGCCGCCGGCGCGTCCGCGTACGGCACGCTGCGCATGTGCTGCCGTACGGCCGGCTGGGGGACGAGCGCCCCGGCCACCGCCGCGACCGGATCGACCTCGATCAGCCCCGCCGCGCGCGCATGCCGGAAGATCGCGCTGAGCGCCGTTCGCAGCTTCCGACCAGTCCCCGGCTGCGATGTCCACACCCGTTCGAGGGCCCGCAGCACTTCCGGCTTGCCGACCCGGTCGACCGGTAGGTCGAGCAACTCGGCCGCGTACCGCTCCAGCGTCGCCGCCCGCCCCTTCTGTTCGGCCGCCGACAGCCGCGCCCGGTTCGAGTCGGCGACCTTGCTCGCGATCTTCCGCAGCGTCGGCATCGTCGAACGCTGCGGCCCCGCGAACGGGTCCTCGCCCCGCTTGACCGCGAGCTTGTTGTCGAGCGCCCACGCGCGAGCCTGCGCCAGACTCACGACGTCTACCGAGCCGAGCCCGCGGTCGACTCTGCCGCGGCCCGGCACCGTGAGGCGTTGCACCCAGGAGCGCGTACCGCTACGCTGCACGAACAGATGCAGCCCGTGACCGTCCGAGTACCGGCCCGGCTTGCGCAGCGTCTGAACCTGTCGAGCGGTCAACCTCGTCATCGCGTTCCCTGCGAAATAAGCTTACCACTAGGTTACCACATTATGCATCGGATTCTGCTGAACCGCTCTGCCGCGCCTCGGACCGGTATTTCAGAATACAGGCAGAAAAACTCGGTGTTTTCGGACCGAATGGGACCAGCCGGGAATGAACCATCTGTCTTCGCTCTGCCTGAGTGACCAAGCGCCGAGGACGCCATCCGCACAAGGCGCTCTCGGCCGCCTTCGTCCGCTCGGCCCCGCCAGGACGCCACGCCGACGGCAACGGCCTGTACCTGTTCGTTCAGCCCAGCGGAACTCGAAGCTGGGTCCAGCGGCTCGTCGTCCGCGGCCGCCGCCGCGAGCTCGGCCTCGGCGCCGCGGCGCTGGTTCCCCTCGCCGAGGCGCGCGAGTTGGCGCTGGCCAACCGCCGGCTTGCCCGCTCGGGCGCCGACCCGTGGAACGAGAAGCGCCGCGTGCGGCAGATGCCCACCTTCGCCGACGCCGCCCGGCAGGTACTCGAGCAGAAGCAAGGTGGCTGGCGCGGCCGGTGGCACGCGCAGAACTGGATGCGCAGCATCGAGCGCTACGCCTTCCCGCGCATCGGCCGCCGGCCGGTCTCCGAGGTCGACACGGCCGACGTGCTGGAGATCCTCACACCGATCTGGCACAGCAAGGCGGAGACGGCGCGCGCCGTGCGCCAGCGCATCCGCTCGGTGCTGGACTGGGCGATCGCGTTGGACCTGCGCAACGACAATCCGTGCGACCGGGTGCTGCCGGTGCTCGGCCTGCAGAAGGACATCGTGACGCACCATCGGGCGCTGCCGCACAAGGAGGTGGCGTCGGCGATCGCGATGGTGCGGGCGTCGAGGTCGGCGCAGGCTGCGGTCAAGCTGGCGTGCGAGTTTCTGGTGTTGACGGCGGCACGCTCTGCGGAAGTGCGCCTGGCGACCTGGGCCGAGATGGACACGGCCGAGCAGGTGTGGACGGTCTCCGAGCGGATGAAGGCGAAGCGGGAGCACCGGGTTCCATTGTGCGTGCGAGCGTTGGAGATTCTCGACGCGGCGCGGACGCTCGACGAGGGCAATCGACTGGTGTTCCCGATGCCGAGCGGCAAGTCGATCTCGATGTCGACGCTGCCGAAGATGCTCGAGTACCACCAGATCGCGGCGGTGCCGCACGGCTTCCGGTCGTCGTTCCGGGATTGGGCGGCCGAGGACGGACACCCTACTTCGGTCCTGTTTCTCTCCGCCGTCACCGTCGACGAGATCCGCCTCGAACGCGCCGTGCCGCAGGACGAGCCGCGCGAGCGTGACGACGCCGCGGTAGTGCTCGCTCAGACGATCGAACCTGACCTCCGGCACGGCGCCGCGCGGGAAGGCCGCGAGCGACACCTCGCTCAGCGACTCCGCGACCCAGGCGATACGGCGACGCGCTTCCCGCGAACGCAGCCCCAGCCTGCCCAGCCGGTACGCGGCCGCCCTCACCAGGCGGTTCAGGAGAATGTCGGCCGTGAACTCGTCGTAGCGCATCTCGACAGGCAGCGGGATGCCGAACCTGCGGCGGATCTGGTCGTCGAACCGGATGCGCCCGCGCACGGCAGGCAGCGCATCCTCCTCGGTGCGGTAGCCGTGGAGCAACCCGCGGGAGAACGCCCTGCGGGCGGCGGCGCCGAACGCGAGCGCCAGCGCGTCCGGCAGCGCCGAGTGCCGGGGAAAGTCGAACTCGCTCGCTTGGAGCTTGATCTTCCCAGTTGCATAGCACGCCAGCGACAGCAGTTGCCGGACGCCTATCTTCGGCGCGATGCGCACCGACAGGCCACCCATCTCGACCGCGCCGACCACGGAACTGGGAATCAGCGTGTACTCGTCCGCCGTGCCGTCGACCGGCGCGATGGCGAGGCCAAGGTCTCGCCGAGCCAGTGCATGCCGTTCGTCCACCGAGAGCGCGAGGGCAGGACTCTCCTCGTACTCCCGAAGGTCAATTTTCCGCCGCATCGCTCTCGCCGTCGGGATCCTGTGCGACGCCGGTTTCCTCCTGCTTCCCACCGCCCCGCGCGCCCGCGTCGCGGAGCTTGTCGAGCGCGAACGCCGACAGCTTGTCGCGCTCTCCGTACAGATGCTCCTCGACGTACGGCAGAACCCTGTGCTTCCAGATCCGCTCGACGGCGGCCTCGTCGAGCGGCTTGCGCATGAAGTAGCTCGGCCCGATCGCGGCGTGGTGGTCGTCCAGTTCCCGGTTGGCGCGCTCGACGACCTCCGCCACCCAGACCATCTCTTCCAGGTCGTTCGCCGCGAGCCAGCGGCGAAGCAGGCCCTTGACCGGCTCCTCGCGCATGGAGAAATCCACGAACGCGAACCGCCGGCGCAGTGCCAGGTCCACCAGCGCGATGGAGCGGTCGGCGGTGTTCATCGTCCCGACGATGTACAGGTTGCCGGGCATCGTGAACCGGGACTCTTCCGCTTTCCCGTACATCAACTCCATCGGCGTGTCGCGGTACTCCAGCAGGAAGTAGAGTTCGCCGAACACCTTGGCCAGATTCCCGCGGTTGATCTCGTCGATGACCAGAAAGTACTTCCCTTCCGGATCGTTCTTCGCCCGCTTGGCGATCCGCAGGAACGGCCCGTCGTCGAGATCGAATCCCGGCTGCCGGCCGTCTGGCAGCGTCGGGCGGTAGCCCCGCACGAAGTCCTCGTACGAATACGACGGATGGAACTGGACGATCCGGCAGTGGTCCTCCCTTCCGGCAAGATGTCGCGCCAGTTCCCGCGCGACGTACGTTTTCCCCGTACCGGGCGGTCCCTGGAAAATGACTTGCTTCTTCTCCTGGAGCAGTGCTTCGATGTTTCGGAGGAAGTCGATCGGCAGGTGGAGCCGCCCGGCCAGTTCCTCCAGCGTGGCGGGGAGGCGAAGGGGCGGCGGATCCCTGGAGCACGAGCTTCCTCACGTTCGCGTATCTTTCTCCGACCTTGCGCTTGTAGTCCAGTTCTTCCTTTTCGAGCCGTCCCGAGTCGACATATTCTCTGGCCCGGCGGATGAAGTCACTCCACGGATCGACATAGGTCTTGCGCCAAGGCCCCTCCAGGAAGGCCCTGTACTCCTGCGACTTGTTTTCGAAGGTGAACTCGATCAGTGCTTTTGCCGCCCATGGAATCGCACCCGAGTCCGGAGTCACCTCCCATACAGTAGATTGATGCGTGTAGAAATACCACTCGCGCGGTGGATCCAGGCGCGTCCAGTTCACCTTCAGGCGGTGTCCGTCTCCGGGATTCTCGATGATCTCACCGACGGCCTTGATGGCCATCACTGAGACCGGTTTCCCCTTGTTGTCGAAATTCAGCCCTTTCTTTCGGACGAAAGCGGACTTGATGACGATGCGGTCGCCGGGCTCCATCGACTTCACTTGCCGCACGCATTCTCGTGCGCGGGCGCCTCCCAATGCTCCATCTCCCAGACACCGTCGCGAACAAAGCGACCTGTCTGATCGCCCTCGGTCTTGTAGCTCGCACCGACGAACCAGCGTGGCCGCGTCCGGTGGGCTCCTTCATCCGATGTCATCGTTCTCCTCTCTCGCCGCCGCAAGTGGGCGGCTGATCAGTACTCGAGGTACTCGGTGCCGACAGGGGCAACGGATCGCCGCACCCCGGCGTGATCCTCCGGATTCGTCACAACTCGGAGACCGCCCACCCCGCGGATCGTCAGAACAACTGGTCGAGTGCCTCCCGCGGGGTAAAGGCCGGGATCGGCGAGCGCGCGAAGTCCCTGACGTTCCGCGTGACGATGTGGCGCGCCCCGCAGGCGCGCGCGGCGGCAACCTGCATCGCGTCCTCGAAGTCGGCCATCGGAAGCGACACCGCGTAGCGGAGAGCCGGCGTATCCGTGGGGGCTACGGCCACGAAGCGGACCAGTTCGGCGATGAAGTCACGCGTGTCGGCATCACCGCGCATGGAAGTCACCAAGTAGTAGAAGTTGGACAGCGTGTGCCACGCGACGTGTGCGCGCCGGGAACCACGCTCGATCCGATCGAGGAGCTCGGACGACGGTCCGGAGTGAGGACGACGATCAAGGGCGACGTCGATCAGCACGTCCGTGTCGAGCAGCATCAGAGGTACTTCCGGGCGAGCGCCTCGTAGCGGCCATCATCCCGCCGCGCCTCCTGGAACCGGCCTCTCCACCGCGACGCGAACGACGCTGCGTCTTCCGCCGCGAGCTCTCTGAGCGACGCTTCGACGAGGGAGGACAGCGACACGCCGCGAGAACGCGCGTACTGCTTGGCCCGCGGAAGCAGCTCACCGTCAACCGTAATCGTCAGTTTTCTCTTCACCCGTCGGCCACCAAGTCAACTGGACACGTATCCTGTACATTCTATACGTATCCCGCCCAATCCGCCGCCGACCCCTTTCCTCGCCGCCGGGATGTGATCGGCAGCTTCGCTACAACAAGTCTCGGCCGTCGACGACGTCGCGGCCGCCACGAATCCCACTCCAATGCAATTCGCACGCTCGCTCGCCGCAACCATCCTGCTCATCGCCGCGGCGTCCTTCCCGGCCCAGGCACAGGTGCAGGCCCTGAACGACCGATTGCGGAGCCGATCCGGCGGCCAACGAGTTCAGCGGCAGTTCGCGCGCGAGGTGTTCCGGATGGGCCAGTTCGCCTCCAACCACAACATCGGAGTCCTCGCGTTCAATCCCACCGCGGCCGCGGGATCGCCGGACTACGGGATCCTCTACGCCAGCTTCGGGGACGCCGGAGCGGCCAACGATCCCCGCGACTTCAGCCGGACGCTCAGCGAGCCCCACGGTGCGATCATCCGCATCGACCCGCTCCCGGGCGACGACAGTCGCGGGTACGGCATTCCGGCGGACAACCCCTTCGTGGGGGAGGCGGGCGTCGCGCCCAAGATCTGGGCCTACGGCCTGCGGCACGCGCAGCAGTTTTCGTGGGACGCGGACGGCCGGATGTTCATGGGCGACATCGGCCCGAACTTCGTGGAAGAGGTCAATCTGGGCATTCCCGGCGCCAACTACGGCTGGCGGCTCAGCGAAGGTACGTTCGCCACGGGCTACGGCCGTGCCGGACGCCGGACGACATGGACCGGGCGATGCGCTGCGCCTGGCCTGGAGCCAGTACGCGGCCACCGGCCGCGCGGAGTTCTACGACACGCTGCGGGCGCAGATGGCCCGCGTCCGCGACGCGGTGAACCGGGCCGCCGAGGAGACGATCGAACGGACGGTGGAAGAGGCTGACGACGAGCTGGAACTCTGGACCAGTTGGCGACGACGTTCGCCGGGCGGCCGAACACGCGCGGCAGATGGGCGGAGGCAACCGCCCCCCAGGCGCACGCCGAGCAGCGGAAAGCGAGAACGGCGGACCTGCAGGCGGAGCTCGACGAGCACGCGGCCGAGGTCGAACGCAGACACCGTTATGCGCGTGGCAGACGCACCTGTCAAGCGGGAGGATGCTCCGTGGACCAAACGGCTCTCGGGCTATTCCTGCCGTCGTTGCTGAATGCCCACGGCGACCAGCGCGAACATCTTGCCGTTGCTGACGTTCGAGTTGTGGGGAATCGCCAGGGCCTCGACGCCGGCGGCGCGCTGCGTGTCCAGAAAGTCCCAAAGGTCTTCCGGATTATCGGAATCGAGCCGCGAGAACGGGAAGGGCAGGTCGTCGGTGCCCGCGAAGATCACGTTGCGGTGGAGGTCGGCCGGGGCCAGCCCGGTTTCCGACCGAACGGGCCGGTTCGGAGCAGGGGCGCAGTGCCCCGCGCGCGGCCCGAATCCGGTGCACGATCGACCTCGCGACCGTGCGGCTTGACGATTACCACTCGCGTGGGTACGGTCGGGCGAGACCAAATCCATGATGTCCAACCATCTTGGCACTGTCGCGGTTCTGGCGATGGGGATCCTGGCCATGGGGTCGCCCGGACTCACCCAGCCCCGGAAGACGGAGGCGCGAGACGCGGAGACGGCCGCGCGCCAGGCGCTGGAGACGTTCATCACCCAGTGGAATACCGCCGACGACGCGAACCTGCGCCGGGCGATGCACTTTCCCTTCGCGACGGTGCCGGGCGGCGGGGCGCTGATTGTCGACGCCCGGCCGGAGGACTTCTCGGCCGGCTTCGACGAGATGCGGGCGCGCGAGGGGTGGAGTCGCAGCTCGTTCGACTTCGACTCGTTTGCGGTGGTCAAATCCTCGACCGCCAAGGTGCATGCGTCGATCGGCTTCAGCCGCTATCGCGCCGACGGCACCGCCTATCGCACCTCGCGGGTGTTCTACATCGTCACCCGGCAGGACGACCGCTGGGCCATCCAGCTTCGGACCCCGGCCGCCGAGCCCGACGATCTGGGCGGCGACGAGCGGGCGGAGATCGTCGCGGCGGCCCGCCGGGCGGTACTGGACTTCTTCACCGCCTTCAATACCGGCGACGTCGACGGCACCGTCGCGACGCTCAACCACCCGCACCTGTTCATGACCGCCGGCGGCGGCTTCGCGGTGGCCAAGTCGCCCGGCGAGGGCCCGCGTCCGAACTTCGACCGGATGCGCGCCGACGAAGACTGGCACATGAGCACCATCGACGCCCTGAAGGCGAGCATCGTCACGCGCAACAAGGTGCACTTCGAGCTGACCTTCACTCGTTGGCACCCCGACGGCACCCGCTACTGGACCGTCCCTGCGCTGTGGATCGTGACCCGCGCGGGAGACCACTGGGGCATCCAGGTCCGCTCGCTCATGCCGCCCACCTTCGACGCGCGCGCCAGGTAGACAACTCCTGGCGGCTGGTCAGTCGAAGGGCGCGGCCGACGCGCGAATCCCCGATACTCGTGCCAGCGTCGGCATGGCACCAGAGCCGGTTACCTTGGCTAGTTGCCTCCTTCGATGAGTTCGAGGGTCGTTGTCATGACCGTCTCGGTGACGATCTCCTGGCCAACAGCAACCCCTTGCCTGCGTCGAAGCGGCTGGTCGCGACTATCGTCGTGTCGCCCAACTGCACCTGGACGGGCAACGAGGCGGCGACACCGCCCGGCAGGGACATCGTCCCGGAACTCCCGATGACGACCAGGTCTCCGTCTATGGCATCGACGCGGTAGGAGGTAGCGACCGTCATCGACCCGAAGCCGGGGACCGGTGACGTGAAGGCGCTGTCCCACGTCGAACCGACGACGACCGGCTCGGTGGGCAGTGCAAGGGATCCCTGCGCCCTTTTCTCATGTTCCAACCCATCGTACTCTGTCAGCAAGGGGTCCTTTCGACAGCCTGACACGGCCCCGCGGAGAAAACCTCATGCATCTCGCATCGCTTGTCGCAGCGGCCGCCTGCTGCATTCTCTCGTTGTCCTGGGCTACGGACGCGGCGGCCCAGAGCGGGGCCGGCGAGCGGCGTTCGGGTTGGTACATCGGCGGCGGCGGCGGCTTCACCCGGGCGTCGCAGATCGACCAGACCGGCTTCAATCGCGATCCGCTCTGCTATCCGACGGACGCCTGCTTCGACGAGGACCCGCGTCCCGAGTTTCCCGGTTACCGCTGGGCCTACGACCTCGACTCCGCCGCCGGCGCGACGTTCGATGTCTCGGTCGGATACGTTCTCGAGCGGGCACGCCTCGAGTTGTCGTTCGGGCAGCGCCAGAACGACGTCGACCAGATGTTCCGCAGCGTCACGACCCTTGACGGGATAGCCCTCGCGGACCGGCGCGGCAGCACGGTCACGTCGAACACCGCCTCGTCGATCGACAACCTCGCGGTCCGCACCCTCGCGGTCGCCGCGTACTACCACTTCCGGGACGCGGCGTCGGGGTTCTCGCCCTACGTGGGCGCCGGGGCAGGCCCCGCGTTCGTCGACATCCGCGGCGTCCGCTTCTCCGACGAGTACTTCGACACGGCCGGCAACGGCGCCGCCTACGAGCCGCCCCTGTCGTCCTACGACGCACGCCTCGACGACGACTTCTCGGACACGGTGCTGGCCGCGCACGCGCACGCCGGCGCCGACTTCGGTCTGAACGACCGGACCGCGCTCGGCGTGAAGCTGACGTATTCGATGCTGCGGGATGTCGAATATACGGGGCCGTACCGGCAGCACGCGGCCCACAGGTTCGACCCGGATCTCACGCACACGACCACATTCGCCGGTATGCGCTACTGGTCGCTGCAGTTCACCGTCAGGTACGTCCTGGGCGGTTGAGGCGGCCCGCGTCCGGAGGAAGGAAGCCAGCCGTCGGCGCGTCGAAGAAAACCGACTGCTATGGCGAAGGAAGCGGATCGCGCGTACGGAGCTCCGGAAACAGCGAGAAGTCACGGTCCCGGGTGAGCAGGACGTCCGTGCCGTGCGCGACGCAGATGGCCGCGATCCGGGCGTCGTGAACGACCCCGCCACGGACTCGCGGCCGCTGCACGAATCTGCCCAGAACCTGGAGGAAGTCGTCGGTTTCGCCGAGGAGACGGTTCGACGGAGAGGCGGTCCAGGCTTCCAGTTGCCGCCATGCGCGTTCGGATGGCGTTGCATCGTCCTTCCAGATCCGCCGGTTGGTCACGACGCTGAGGAACTCGTAGCAGCACGGCCAGGGAATCGCCCACGCGTCGCCGCCCTCGGCGAGTGCGCGCATCACGGCGCGAGCCGCATCGTGCGCCCGCGACTCCCTCCGGTGGGCGTAGACGAGCAGATTGGTATCGACAGCAATCACCGCGATTCCGGCTCTTGGTAGATGATGCCGCGCAGATCCTGCCAGGAATAGGCTTCGAGCGGGTCCGCGCCGCCCGCGTTCCCCGTGCTCAGGTCGGGCAGGCGATATCCGTGCCGGGTTCTGTGGGCGGCAAGTACCTGGCGCAGCCCCTCTTCGACGACGGCGCGCAGCGGACGGCCCGTGGCCCGCGCGTGTCGTTTCGCCCGCGCCAGCAGCTCGTCCCGGATGTCGAGCGTGGTCTTCATCGGAAACCCATATTACCCATATATTGTAATATGGTTCAACCAGCAGCATGACGCACAAGATCGACCTCAAGAAGTCGCGCCCGCGTCGTGAACCGGGCTGGCCGTAGGGTGGCGGCATCACGCAACGCCCCGTCGACGCGGGAGCTCGCAGCAAAGGAGAAGAGATGACGTCGTTCCGCGCGTTCCGGGTCGAGAAGAACGAAGATCGGCAGTTTCCCCGCAGCGTCGTCGAGCGCGACGTCGCCGACCTGCCCGACGGCGACCTCCTGATCGACGTGGCGTGGTCGTCGCTCAACTACAAGGACGGGCTCTCGGCGACCGGGCATCCCGGCGTCACCCGCAACTTCCCGCACACGCCGGGCATCGACGCGGCGGGGACCGTCGTCGAGTCGTCGTCGGGCGACTTCTCGCCGGGAGACGCGGTCATCGCCATCGGCTTCGACCTCGGCATGAACACGCCGGGAGGATTTGGCCAGAAGATCCGTATTCCGGCCGGCTGGGCCATCCCGCTGCCGGACGGCCTGGACGCCCGCTCCAGCATGATCCTCGGGACCGCCGGCTTCACCGCCGCGCTGAGCGTTCACAAGCTCGAGACGTCGGGCATGCGCCCGAAAGGCGGCCCCGTGCTTGTCACCGGCGCCACCGGCGGGGTCGGCTCGATCGCCGTCAAGCTGCTCGCGCATCTCGGCTACGAGGTGCACGCGGTCACCGGCAAGACGGCGAGCCACGACTTCCTGCGCGGCCTCGGGGCGCGGGAGATTCTGTCGCGCGAGGACGCCCTGCAGGACGCCGACCGGCCGCTGCTGAAGCCCCGCTGGGGCGGCGCCGTCGACACCGTCGGCGGCCCCATCCTGTTCAACGCGATCAAGTCGTTGCGTTATGGCGCGAGCCTCGCCGCCTGCGGGCTGGTGGCGTCGCCGGAGATCCCCGCCACCGTGTTTCCTTTCATCCTGCGCCACGTCAACCTGCTCGGGGTCGACTCGGTGGAGCTGCCGCTGCCGCAGAAGGCGGAGATCTGGAACAAGCTGGCCGGGCCGTGGAAGCTCGACGGCCTCGACGCGCTCGCCGTTCCGCTCACCCTCGACACGCTGTCGGACGCCATCGACCGCATTCTGGCGGGGCAGATGGTGGGCCGGGGGGTGGTGGACCTGCACGGGTGACTGAGCCCTTCGGCCATGTCCACCTGCCGGGCTGTGGGCAACGGTTCGGTGCGCCGGTCCACTGCGGCGTGGCGGCGGGTGCGCTGACGTCGATTACTCAAGCGCAGTCCGCGCCAGGTCGGAAGTCACGCGCCCCGTGGTGAGGCGGCGGCTCGCGGCCATCTCCTTCGCAGCCTGGAGCACGTCGTCGTCAATGTTCAGGGTGGTACGCACCTCCTGATCATGGTGGGTGACGGGTCGCCCGTCGACGGGCCGCGGGTCACCGTCCGGCCGCCCCTGTTACCCGGCAGGGGCTCCCTACGACCATCCTTCTCCACGCAGGCGATTCAGCAAGACCCGCCCGCGCGGGGACAACTCGTAGCCGGTCGCGAGGCTGACCGTGAGCCCGAGGTTCTTCAGCTTCCTCACCTGCGGCTTCAGCCACTCCCTGTCACAATCCAGCAGCTCGGCCAGCGTCCGGCTGCCGACGCCGGGCTGTGCCTCGATCGCCGCCAGGACGCGCCCTGTCCACGGACCCGCGGGAGACCGCGTATCGAGCCCGCGCAGTTTGTCGATGATCTGCCCGATCTCCGCATCCGACGGGTCATCGCGTCGCCGCAGGGCGATACGCGGGTCCGCGCCCGCGTACTCCACCGCAATGCGATGTACCTGCGCCTCGCGCGAGCCGAGTTCGTTCAGCAATGCGGCCCGCGAGGAGAACCCCGCCCTGCCCGCGTCCGCCTCGGAGATCTCCGCCTCCGCCACCGCGGCGACGTCGAGAATCCGAAGCACCCCGAGCGCCGTCCTCAGAGTGCCCCCGGCGCGCACGGTCGGCCGGCGCCAGCGGCGGAACACCAGCGAGACATCGCCGCGGACGATGCGCTCGAGCACCGCCGTGCGCAGCAGCATGCGACAGCCTCAGTCTTCCTTCCAGGGGTTGTTGGCGAAGACCGCGAACTCGGGCCACAGCGCGCGCGGGTGCATGCCGAGCACCGCCATGATGGCCTCGGCGATATCGATGGCGTACAGCTTGTTCGGGTTGTTGCGCCCCGTCCGGCCCATCCAGTCGGTCTGCACCTCGGACGGGCAGACGCAGGTGACGTGGACGCCGTGCGGCCGCAGTTCGGCCTGCCAGCACTGCGTGATCCCGCGCACCGCCCACTTGCTCGCCGCGTACACGGTGCCGGACTTGGCGCCCTTCATGCCGGAGGTCGAGGCGACGTTGAAGATGTAGCCGTGCTGTTGCGCCTTGAGCAGCGGCGTCACCCGGTTCGTCAGGTCGACGAGGCCGAAGACGTTGATGTCGAAGAGCGACCGCATGGCGTCCATGTCGATCTCGCCCACCTCGGCGAGATAGCCGATACCGGCGTTGTTGACCAGCACGTCGATGCCGCCCATCCGGTCGACGCACGTCTGCACCGTGCGCTGGTTGTCCTCGGCGCGCGCGACGTCCGCGCGGATGCCGTGGGCGCCGCTCTCGGCCGCCACGCTGTCGATGCGCACCTGGTCGCGGCCGGTGAATACCACCTCGTGCCCCTGCTGGCGGGCGAGCGAGACGAGCGCGGCGCCGATGCCCTGGCTGGCGCCGGTAATCAGGAATCGTTGCTTGTCCATCTAAGCGTCATCCTTTCCACAGAGTCTTGACATGGGGGTAATCGAGTATCCGCGCATCCGCGGTAACGACGGGCGCGGACAACCCGCGCGCCGCCGCGACGATGAGCCGGTCCGCCGGATCACGGTGAAACGGGTCGGGCAACGCGTAGGCTTCTTCGACGGTGTCGAGATCGATCGGAAGCACGGTCCAACCGTTCAACTCGACATAGTGACGGAACCACCGTCGCCAATGCCGATCGATATCGATGCGGCCGCGCTCGGACGCGCACGCGATCTCCGCGCAACTGACCGCCGACACGCAGACGCGGGTGTCGTCTGCCGTGAGGATCCCGGCCACCGCGTCGGGCAGTCGCGCGGGGTCGCCGATCGCCCACACGATGGCGCAGGTATCGAGCACCACCGTCACGACGGATCTTCCCGCAGCATCTCCCAGTCCTCCGGCGGGACCATCGGCTCGGTCAGATCCCCGTGGACCACGACCGTGCCTGCGCCGCGGCCGAGGACAGTGCGGTTGCGACCGGGGCTCCGAATCGGCACGACGCGCGCCAGCGGAGCGTTGCGTTTGCGGATTTCCACCTCCTCGCCGTCCGCCACGGCGGCGAGGTACTCGCTCAGGTGGTTCTTGAACTCCGCGATGTTGGCCACCTTCATGGCCACATTATAGATGCCGTAAGCTTGTGCCCGACCATGAACACGATGAAGGCAGTCCGCTGTCACCGCTACGCCGGCCTCGACGAGACCGGAAGACCCGTTCCGAAACCCGACCCACTGCGGGAGGTCCTGTCGCTGGACGAGATACCCGCACCGGTCTGCGAGCCCGGTCACGTCGTGGTCCGCACGCACTTCGCCGGCGTGCAGTATCCGACGCGCTGCAGGCGCAAGGGCTCTACCAGCACAAGCCGGACCTGCCCTACGTGCCCGGCATGGACGCGGCGGGGACGGTGCTCGATGCGGGCGACGGCGTCGACCACGTGCGGACCGGTGACCGGGTCATCGCCCAGATGAATCTCGGCGGGCTCGCCGAGGCGGTGAAGATACCGGCGGCACGCGTCTGGAAAGCCCCGGACGGCGTGCCACTGGAGCGCTGCGCCAACCTGGGACGCAACTTCTTCCCCGCCTACCATTCGCTGAAGGTCCTCGGCGAGGTCGGCCCCGGCAGCCTCGTGCTGGTCGACGGGGCGTCGGGCGGGGTCGGCATGGCGGCGGTGGAGCTGGCCAAGGCGATGGGGGCGCAGGTCATAGCCGGCGTCAGCGCGCCGGAGAAGCAGGAACCGCCGGCCGCGGCGGGCGCCGACCGCGTGCTGTGCTACGGCCGCGACCGCCAGAGCTACCGGCTGTTCAAGGACGACGTTCGACAGGCCGCGAAGGAACTCGGCCACCCGGACGGCGTCGACGTGGTGGTCGACATGGTCCAGGGCGAGCTGTTCGAAGCGGCGCTGGTCTCGGCCATCCGGCCGCTCGGCAGGATCTGCCTGGTCGGCTTCACGGCGGGGCAGAAGCCGATTCGCCCCGGCCTGCTGCTCATCAAGGCGGCCGTCGTCATGGGGAGCATCTGGGCCGGCTGGGCGGCCCGCCATCCCGAGGAGCACCAGCGGCACGTCGCGCAGATTCTGGACTACCTGGCAACCAGTGTGATTCAGCCGCGGGCCGATCGCGTCTATGCCCTCGACGACTTCATCGCGGCCTTCGAGCTGTTCGAGCGGAACCAGGGCCGCGGCAACACCGTGGTTCGCTTCGCACCGGAATGACCAGGAGCACTTGGCGACCGGGGCGCCGCTGGAGCGGGGCCATGGCAACACCGTGATTCGTTTCGTGGAGTGACGCTCCGCTCCGATTGGTGCGGCGAGCGACCCGTGATAGCCTCTGCGGGGCCGGACGGCCGCGTTCCTCGAGGCCGGACGACCTCATCGAGCACCTGGAGGGAGATAGAAGGGTAGGACACGACCATGCTGACGAGAAGATCGATGCTGCTGACTCCCCTGGCCGCTTCCCTGGCGCGCGTGGCCACCGCGCAGTCCGCCGACCCCGGAAAGATGCTGCTCGCCATGCACCAGAACACGTCGAGCGGCGCCGGCCTCCGCGGCGCGCTCGAGGGTTGGTCGCGGGCCGGCATCCGGTACGTCGAGCTCGGCTCGCCGCAATTGCAGGGATTCCTCGAGAACGACACCCTGCCGGCCGCCCGGCGGTTGCTCGAAGACCTCGATCTGACGCCGGTGTCCGCCGCGGTGGTGCTGCAGGACATCTGGCTGCCCGGTCCGGCGCGGGCCGAGTCGCTGGAGGCGTGGCGGCGCGGCTGCGATCAGTTCGCCAACCTGGGCCTGACACGGATCTACTCGCCGTCGGTCACCAATCGGCCGGTCACCGCCGACGACTTCGCGGCGACGCCGGACTGCATCCGCGAGGCGGGCGACATCGCGGCCGAGTTCGACCTGACCGCGATGATCGAGTTCACCCGCACGTCGACGCACCTGTCCACGCTGACCTCGTCGCTGCAGGTGATCCGCGCCGCGGCGCATCCCAACGTGCGGCCGATGATCGACTTCTTCCACTTCTGGTCGGGCCTGAGCAAGTTCGAGGATCTCGACCTGCTCGAGCCGGGCGAGCTGGCCCACGCCCACTTCCAGGACCTGCTGGACGGCCCGCGCGAGCTGATCAACAACGACTCCCGGATCATCCCGGGCGACGGCATCGCGCCGGTGGTCCGCATTCTGCAGAAGCTGGCCGAGAAGGAGTTCACCGGGGCACTGTCGGTCGAGCTGTTCCGCGCGGAGTACCAGCAGGGAGACCCGTTCGAGGTCGCGACCGAGATCCGCGGGAAGTGCGAGGCCGTGATGCAGGAGGCGGGGGTCCTCTAGACGGGCCGGGGTCGCCTCGCGGCAGGTTGCCCGTTCGCCGGACACGGCGCCGGCACGGTCCCAGTGTGCACTCTACGGTCGGGAATGACGCAAAGAACTGAACGGACGCGCCTGCGACTGACGCACGCCCTGATCGCGGTGGCCGCGCTCGCAACGGGCGCCTCGGGCTGCGCGAGCGAGCCGGCATCCGACATGGAGCCGACGGCAACGGTCGAGGAGTTGATGCGGTGGCTGATCGACCCGGCCGCCGATGCGGTGTGGGACGCGGTGGTCATCGAAGCGACCGCGGACGGCATCGTGGAGACCAGGCCCGAGACCGAGGGGGACTGGCTCCGTCTGCGCCGCCATGCGCTGACGCTGGCCGAGGCGTCGAACCTGCTGCTGATCGAGGGACGCCGTATCGCGGCGCCGGAATCACGCTCCGATCTGCCGGGAATCGATCTCCATCCGGACGCCATCCAGGAGCTGGTCGACGAAGACTGGGACGGCTGGGTGGAGGTGTCGCGGCGGCTGCGCGCCACCAGCGACGTGGTGCTGGACGCGGTGGAGGCGCGCGACGTCGACGCGCTGCTCGTAGCCGGAACCGAGCTGGATCTCGCCTGCGAGGACTGCCACGCGATGTTCTGGTATCCGGGCTACGCCGACCCACGGCCGGCGCCGCCACCGGGAAACGATTGACCGCGGTGTGACGACCCGCGGGTCGAACGGCCGGGCCGCCTAGTTGAATGCGCGCCCGGCCGCTCCCATGCCGACGCCTAGTCGCCCGGTTGAATCGGGCGGCCGTCCGGGCGCGTGATCTCGGCGCAGCAGATGCCGTGCGTGCCGGGGGCGCGCGACGGCTGGCCGACCACGCGGATCCGGTCGCCCACCTGGATGGTCTGGGGAGTCCAGCCGCGGCGGCTCATCGAGACGGCGGTCCCCATCTCGACCTCCCACGCGATCGTCTCGCCGTTCTCGTCCTCGCCGTCGAGGAACAGGAACGAGTGCGGGTTGCGGAAGAGGAAGCGCGTGACGACGCCTTCCGCCTCGACACTCTTCGTGTTGTCGTAGAACGGGGCGCTCGCGTGGTGCGCGTCCGCCGGCGCACCGGTCAGGAACACCACGGCCGCGACCGCCGCCAGCGCCGCCGCCGCCAAAATCAGGATTCTCACCGACCTACCCTCCTTCCGTCCAGCCCGGAAACCATCGCCTCGCGGCTCCGCTTTCCACCTGAACCAAACGCTCCAGGAGTCTGCCCGTTCGCGGCGCGGACTCCTAGCAGCCCGTGGCAAAAGCCCCGCTGCATTCGAGCGGCGATGCATCCCGCGTGGACTGCGTTGCTCCTCGGTCGAATATGTCCAATATGGTCCCTCGTCGCGCCTTGCCACGCGGGCGCCTCGCCGCTCTCGATGCGACGCGGGGTTTCGCCACGGACTCCTAGCGATACTTCGGCACCATGAACTTTACCGGCATCCGCGCGATCTCCGGATCGCACTCGTAGGACGCCAGCTTGTAGCCCTCCGGGGCCGGCAGCCAGCGGGTCGTGTACGACGCCGGCTCGCGCAGGAAGAGCTCGTCCTCCACGGTCACGGTGCCCTTGAGCTCCTCGCCCTCGCGCCAGTAACGCTCGGTCACCTTCTTGAGCTGCGACGACGGGATGCCGTTGTAGTCGTCGAAGCCGCTGATGTCGAAGGTGAACATCGTCGTGGTGACGTGCAGCGCGCCGCCCTCGTAGTAGCCGACCGACACGCCCTGCAGGCTGTAGTCCATCGGCGTCGGCTCGCGTCCGTCCAGCCAGATGGTCCGGATCTGATCGTCCTTCTCGTAACGGATCAGGACGCGGTCGGGCCACTGGACGATCTCCTTCATGTAGGGGTCGTACTGCAGCGCCGGCGGCGTCGACGGCACGCAGTCGTACTTGGCCGCGATCGCCTCGTCGAACGCCTCCTGGTAGGCCAGGGCGCGCTCGTTCAGCACCGGGAAGTTCTCTCCGCGCACCCACGGCATGTTCGGCCCGTTCACCGGGCGAACCCGTCCGCCGCCATCCCAGATGCCCGACAGCTCGGGAATCTCCTCGGCCCCGTCCTGCGCCTGCAGCGGCGCCCCGACCATACCCCACACCAGGGCGGCGCATGCGGCGAACACGGCGAGGCGTCCAATCGACTTCCAGTTGATCGTCTGCGTCATGGTTCTCGACCTCTCGTCCTTGGTCACCATCGCCGGGCGCGCCCCGCGCGCCGGCTACCCGAAATTCTACACCCGTGACAGCGGCCGCGCCGCCCGGGCGGTGAGCGCGGAAGCCTCGTACGCCTGCAGCTCGCGGCCGAGATAGTCGGCGATGCCGCGCATCCCGAACCGCCCGGACTCCGCCTCGGCCTGGCTGTTGTAGTTGGTGTTCGTGTTGACGTCGTAGGTATAGGGCACGCCGTCGCGGTCGAGGATGAACTCGATGCCGGCTATGTGGATGTCGTTGTCGGCCAGGAACCGCTGGTAGCGGGAGACGAGATCGGCGGGCACGCCGTCGACGATGCGAAAGAGCGACGTCGGCGGTGCCGGCTCGGCGTCGGCCGGGCAGAAGGCGCTGTCCACGCGGCAGGCGTCGGCCGGACACAGCTCGAAGCCCTGGCTGGTATCGACCCGGACCGCGTAGAAGTACTTGCCTCCGATGAACTCCACCCGCGTGATGTACGGCTCCGGCGCCTCGATGTACTGCTGTATGAGCGTGATGCCGTCGACCGCCGGCTCGAACTCGTCGCTGTCGACGTAGCGCGCGAGCGAGTCCCGGTCGCGGAACAACCGCACGCCGAGCCCCTTGCCGGCGCGGTTGTGCTTGGTGATGAACGGCGGCTCGAACTCGCGGGCCGCCTCGACGATCCGCTCCCGGCCGATCGCCGCGACGGTGGCCGGCGTGCGGATGCCGCAGGCTTCCAGCGCCGCGTACTGCGCCACCTTGCTCACTTCGAGCTGCAGCGCCCGGCCCGAGTTCAGCACGCGCCGGTCGTGCCGCTCCAGCCAAGCGAGCACGGCGGCGGTGTACTCCGGCCCGTAGCGGTGGTCGCGCGTATGCGACGACGCGCTCATCCGGTTGTAGAAGACCCCCTCCGGCGGCGGCTCGCGCAGGTCGAGAGTGCCGGTATCGAGGAACCACTCCGTGTACGGCAGCCGGCGCTCGTCGAACGCGGCGCGCAGCGGCTCGACCCAGGCGTCGTTCTCGTGGAGGACGTAGATGCGGCTCATGCGTTCAGTGCAGCTCGTCTCGCCGCCGGTGCAGGGTCGGCGGTCGTTGCAACGCGCGTTTCGCCTCGCTGTGTGCGCCCCGGCGCTCGATCCCGGGCCGAGGCGCCCGTGTTCGTGAAGCAACTCGGTGCTTCACCTCGCTCTGTCGAGCCCGGCGCTCAATCCTGCTTCGGCAGTGCGAAGCTCAGGATCAGATCCCCGCCGCGCCGGCCCCGGTCGCCGCCGCCCGACGCCACCGTCACGAACTGCTCGCCGTTGACCATGTAGACCGCAGGCGACGAGAAGACCCCCGCTCCCGTATTGAACCGCCACAGCTCCTCGCCGGTCCGCGCGTCGAAAGCGAAGAAGTAGCCGGCGATGTTGCTGCCGGTGCCGACGAAGACCACGCCGCCGGAAGTCACGACCGGTCCCGCCTGCCCGTAGCCTTCGCGGATCTGGCGCCAGATCAGCTCGCCGGTGGTCGGGTCGTAGGCCGAGAAGAACATGCGCGGCCCGCGGCCGGCGTCGAACGGCCGGTCGATGGCGTTGACGTAGAGCAAACCGGTGTCCGTGCTGTAGGCCATCGGACCATAGCTGGCCCCGCCGCCGAAGCCGGGGGCGAAGATCTGGTTGGGCGCGATCGGCGTGAAGATCGGCACCAGCGTCTTCCCTTCCGCGTGCTCCGGCGGGATCTCCTCGGGAAAGATGGGCGCGACCGGCTCCATCCGCTCGCCGTCCGCCTTGTGGGGGATCGGCTGCGTCGGCCACGGCTCCTCGCCCTCGCGGTCGGTCTCGGTCGGCACCGGGGTCTCGATGATCGAGTGGATCGCCGCGCCCGTCTCCCGGTTCAGCAGGTAGAGAAAGGCGTTCTTGTTGGCCTGCCCGAGCGCGCGCACCGGCTCGCCGTCAACCTCCATGTCGAACAGGATCGGCTGGCTGCCGTTGTCGTAGTCCCACACGTCGTGGTGCACGAGCTGGTAGTACCAGCGCAACTGGCCGTTCTCGATGTCGAGGGCCAGGACCGAATCGGTGAACAGGTTCATGCCGTCCCGCTCGGTGCTGTCGCCGAACGGGTTGCCGACCGCGACGTACAGCAGGCCGAGCTCCGGATCCAGCGACGGCGTCTCCCAGATGCCGCCGCCGGTGCGGACGTTGCCGACCCAGGTCGGCCCGGCGATATCCCAGCCCTGGTCGTTCTCGTCCTGGGGGACGGTATTGAAGTGCCAGATCACCTCGCCGGTCGCCGCGTCCACGGCCAGCACGTGCCCGCCCGGAATCAGGCTCTCGCTGCGCGTCGTGCCCACGTAGATCACGCCCTCGTGGATCTGCGGCGCGGTGGTGAACCAGTAGCCCATCGAGATGGCGGTCTCCACGTTCGGATAGCGGAGACGAAGCACGTCGAGGATGACGCTGGCCTGCCCGTTGTCGCCGAAGGTCTCGATCGGCTCGCCGGTCTCGGCGTCGAGCGCGAAGATGAACGAGCCGGCGGCGCTGTAGACGACCCCGTCCTCGTAGGTGACGCCGCGGTGGCGGAAGATATAGCCCTCGCGCCTCCCCCCGCCGAGCAGGTCCGTCACGTCGTAGGTCCACAGATGATGCCCGTCGTAGGCGTCGACGGCGTAGACGCTGCCCCGCGAGTCGGTCAGGTACATCACCCCGTCGACGACCACCGGCGTGGTCTGGTTGCTGACGCCGTCGATGACACCGTGCTGGAAGAGCCAGCGCGGCGTGAGCCGGTGCGCGTTCTCCGGCGTGATCCGGTCGATCTCGGCGTAGCGGCTACCGTGCAGGTCGAGGTTGTGCAGGCGCCAGTCGACGTTCTGGGCCGTGTATGTGCGCCGGTGCCGCACCATCGAGAAGCGCCGGAACCGCCTGGGCCTGCGCCGGTGCCGCAACCAGCACGGCCAGGGCGACCGCGACAAGCAGGGTACAGGGGCGGGTAGGCGTCATCTCGTGGACCTCCAATCGGGAAGCATAGCAGCCCGTGACAAGAGCCCCGCTGCATTCGAGCGGCGAAGCATCCCGCGTGGACTGCATTGCTCCTCGGTCGAATATGCCCAATATGCTCCCTCGTCGCGCCTTGCCACGCGGGCGCCTCGCCGCTCTCGATGCCACGCGGGGTCTCGCCACGGACTGCTCGTTGAATCGTCCCCGTTGTGTCGGGACCACCGGGCGGCGTAAGGTTCAACAATCGGCGACAACCGAGGGAGACTCATCATGTCCAGCATCTCCAGCATCGACCGGCGGCGCTTCCTGGAGGTCGGCGCGCTCGGGGTCGGATACGGGCTTGCCGGGGTGTCTCCACGGTCGGCGTACGCGCAGGCCGGGCCCGATACGCCGAGCGGCACGGGTGAGTCGGGCGCCGCCGGCGGGAACGTCCGCATGAGCGGCGACGGCCTGGGACTCGCACCGGAAGAACATGCAAGGCTCTGGAGCGAGCTGGCCGCCGGCGGCGACATCGTGCGCGACTCCTACTCGAACGGCGGCGTGGTCGAGCGGCTCGAGAACGATTTCGCGGAGCTGCTCGGCAAGGAGCGGGCGGTCTTCATGCCGACCGGCACGCTCGCCAACCACCTGGCGGTGCGTGCCCTGGCCGGTGGCGACGGCCGCGCCATCTTGCAGGCCGACAGCCACCTGTACAACGACTCGGGCGACTGCGTGCAGACGCTCAGCGGCATCACGCTGATCCCGCTCGGCGCCGGCCGTCCGGACTTCACGCTCGAAGAGGTGGAGGAAAGGCTCGACCGCACGGCGAGCGGCCGCGTGCGCAGGCCCGTGCGGGTCATCTCGATCGAGACGCCGGTCCGCCGGCACTTCGGGGCCACCTTCGACCGTCGCGAGTTGGACCGCATCGCCGCGCTGGCGCGGCGTGAGGGAATCCACCTGCATCTCGACGGAGCGCGGATTTTCCTGCAGGCGGCCTACGAAGGCCGCGCCGTGGCCGAGTACGCGGCGCCCTTCGACACCGTCTACGTGTCGCTCTACAAGTACTTCAATGCGCCCTCGGGGGCGATCCTGGCCGGTCCCCGCGATTTGCTCGACGGCATGTATCACACGCGCCGCATGTTCGGCGCGGGCCTGCCGGCGGCCTGGCCCTTCGCCTCCATCGCCCATCACTACCTGCCGGGCTTCGTCGACCGCTACCGGCAGGCCGTCGACGTCTCGGAGTCCTGGCTCGCGCAACTCACCCGTCACGACGCGTTCTCGGTCGACCGGGTCCCGCACGGCACCAACCTGTCGTGGCTGCGCGTGAAGACCGGCGACTTCTCCGCGTTCCGGCGCCGGCTGCGCGGCCAGGGCGTCGCGGTGGGCGCACCCCGGAACGGACGCGTCCTCGTCGGAGTGAACGAGACCTGGAACCGGCGATCGGCCGATGAGCTGACGGAGCTGTTCGTCGCCGCGCTCTGACCACGTCGCGGCTGCGGACGCGGACAAGAACGGCGCCGGTCCGGTCGGCCAGCGCGTTGAGCCGGTTGATCGGCCAGCGCTTTGAAAGGATGCGCTGCGCTGGCGGAATCAGGACGCGCGCAGGGCTGCAACGGCCAGCAGCGCCCAGCCGACAATCATGCAGAGGCCGCCGATCGGGGTTATCGCGCCCAGCCAGCGGATGCCGGAGACAGAGAGCACGTAGAGGCTGCCCGAGAAAATCGCGATTCCGGCCACGAACAGCCAGCCGGCCGCGCTCACCAGCGGGCCGGGCCAGCGCGATGCCGCCCAGGCGACCACGAACAGGGCCAGCGCGTGGATGAAGTGGTACCGGACGCCGGTCTCGAACACGACCAGCATGTCGGCAGTCATGCGCTCGCGCAACCCGTGCGCGCCGAACGCGCCCAGCACAACGCCCAATCCGCAGAAAATCGCCCCCGCCGCAAACCAGTTCGCCACCATCGCTCTGTATGATACAGCGGTGCTCCTGGACTGGACGACGTTCACGGAATTCCTGGATGCGCAGCTCCTGGAGCTGATCGGGACCGACTTCGCGCAGGTGCGCTACGGCAATGTCGGCACCGCGACCCTGACCGCCCTCGTCGTGGCGGCCGCGGCGCTGTTCACTACCGCCCGACTCGTCCTGCTGCGCCGCCGGCACGCGCGCCAGCATTCCGGCCACGACGTTCCCCGGCGCTACCGGCGCGGCGTCGTCGGCCGCACCTGCTGCGCCCTTCCGAAGATCATCCTGGGGCTGGCGATCGCCACGGGCCTGCTCGCACTCTCGGACCCGTTCCTCACGTCGACCGAGCAAATCACCGGCAACGTCGAGTCGCGCGTGCGAATCGATCTCGTCGACACGTCGCTCTCGATGGCCTGGGAGTTCAACAACACCGAGCGGTCGCGGGCCGAGGTCGCCCGCGAGGCCCACCTCGAGTTCCTGCGGATGCGGCAGGACAAGAACGACCGCGTCTCGCTCTGGCTGTTCTCGTCTTACCCCTACATGGTCGACGACTTCGTGCTCGACGACGAGCTGTACTTCTTCCAGGTGCTCGATGCACCGTGGGTCACCGTCAAGATTCTCGCCACCGAGCCGGGCACGCGGCGCGACCGCTATTTCGTTCCCGAGGACAAGGTCCGGATCATCGAATCGGAAGGCACCACCAACATCACCGGCGCGCTGCAGTCCATCGTGCGGCACTTCGACATCGACGCGTCGGTCGTCAACCGCGGTGCGAACCGGAACCGCGCCCTGCTGATCATCACGGACGCCGACGTGGACGAGATCCCGGAAGCGGAGCTCGGGGCGCTGGCCGCGCGCAACGTGGTGCCGTACGTCATCTACATCAACACGGAACGCGGGCGGTCGACCATCGAAGGCGTCGAGCAGCCGTCGCTCATCGAGAGCATCCGGGAGTACGGCGGCGACTACTTCGACGTAACGACCGAGGACGGCCTGCAACAGGCGTACCGGGCGATAGACGAACGGGAGACGGTGGCGGTCCCGTTGAGCCACCGCGCCCTGAAGGTCCCGATCTACTCGCGTTTCCTGCTGGTCAGCCTGGCGCTGCTCGTGGTCGGCATACCTGTCGGGTTCCTGGCCGAGCTCGTCTGGGGCATCCACCCGTAGGAGATCCGGAGCCAAATCCGCTGCGGCATCGTGAGCGGCGTGTCGCCCGCGCGGCAAGGCACGATGACGAACGGCCAGCGGAGAACATCGAGGCCACCGCTCCGGCGTCGAGCTTGCACCCGATGAACCCGCAGATCGCCAAGTGGAACTCCCGTTACGCCGAACGCCAACCGGGCGACTTGCCAGCACCGTCGGCGCCCCTGCCGGACGCGGTGCATGGGCTGCCCCCGGGGCGTGCGCTTGACCTGGCCTGCGGAACAGGCCGGCACGCAATCTGGCTCGCCTCGCGCGGCTGGCGGGTCGACGCGGTGGACGGCTCGGAAAAGGCCATCGCCCTTCTGCTCGCCAACGCCGGGCGGGCCGGTTGCCGCGACCGGGTCGAGACGTACGTCGCCGATCTCGAAGCCGACCCACCAGGATTCACGATCGAGCCGTCGGTCTACGATCTGATCGTCGACTGCTACTTCCTGCACCGGCCGCTGTTCGCGGCGATCCGGGAAGGAGTGCGTCCGGGAGGGCTGTTCGTGGCCGCCCTGCACCTGCCGGCGCCTGCTGCCGGCCGGGGGCACGGTTACGTGCTGCGCCCGGGAGAGTTGCAGCAGACGGTCGGCGAATGGCGGTGGGACGTGCTCCACAGCGTGGAGCGGGCGTCACCGGCCGCAGCCGCCAACGCCCCCGATACCGCATCGGACGACGCGCTCGGTGCGGCCGAGATCGTCGCCAGACGACCCGTGCGACCCGAGACACGGCCCACCGCACATCGGTGACCCGCGCACGCACATGCGGTGGCAGGCAAGCGTGGACAGCCCTTGGGCCCCTGTGGGACTTGGGCCCCTGTGGGACCAGGCGACGACGATGCGGCCCGCACGCACATGCGATGGCAGGCAAGTGTGGACAGGGCGGGGCCGCCTGCAACGCGGCGCCCCCCCGCCCAGAGGAATCACTTTCTCTACTGCTGCGACGCCGCGTCCCGCTCCGCCGCCCGCGCGCCGGACAGAATGTTGAACAGCCCGTAGTTCCCTTCGTGGCAGGCGTACTCGTACATGCCCTCGCCGCGCTTCATCGGCAGCGCCGCGGTGAACGGCCGCGTGAACGTGGTCGGGTCGTTGACCGTGAACTCGTAGAGCAGCGTATCCTCCCCGACGCGGCTGAACCGCTCCGTGAGGTGCAACGTCGAGCCGGTGCCGATCGCCGTCGCCACCGACGGGTTGAAGCTGGCCACCTTGTCGGTGAAGTTGGTCGACTCCACCACCAGGGTGTCGCCGTCCCAGTAGCCGCGCGAGTCGCCCATCCACTGGCTGATGCCGGCGGGCAGGTGGTCCCGGCCGTCGAGCGGCACGATCCGGGCGTCGTGCACCATCTCGGTGAGGATCACGACGTGGTCCGGCGTCTGGAAAATCTGCAGGTTCTGGTTGTAGCCGGCCGGCACGATGGGCGGTCCGGAGTTGAACCCGAGGATGCAGCGCTCGGCGAGCCCGCGGTCCTCGTAGCTGTCGGCCCCGATGCCGGCGGCCCGGACGCGGACCGGACGCGTTCCCGGACGATCCTCGCCGAGTGACAGCTCGATCAACTCGAATCCCGGCTGCAGCACCGGCACACGCCCCTGCGGCGGGTCGACGATGAGCGCCGTCCGCTGATCGTCGACGACGCTGGCGCCCTGGTCCACCCAGTAGTGGTTGTAGCCGCCGACGTTGCCGCCGACCGGCAACAGTTCGCCGGTCCGCTCCGTCGGCGCGTTCAATTCGGCGCTGCGCTCGGCCGACCGCGCTTCGACCGCGGCCGCTTCCTCGTCGGACAGGATCGCGCTCTCCTGATCCTGCGGCCGCTGCAACGGCGTCAGCGTCTTGAAGTCCCATACGCCCTGCAGATCGGGCCTGCCGTCCGGCAGGCGCGGCGGCTCGTACGCCTCCTGGGCCGCCGCCGGCGCGGACGCGCCCGCTCCCAATGCGATCAACGTGCACGCGACGGCGAAACCGCGACCCGTCATTTCACTCCTCCTTGCCTTCACTGTTTCGAGACAATCGGTTCTCTTCAAGACAACTGGTTTCTACGATGGTCTTCGTACTCCTCACTGGCGAGCCTCGACCGCCCGCGACGACGCCAGGAGGTTGGTCATGCCGTAGTTGCCCTCGTGGCAGGCGTACTCGAACACCGGCCCCTCGGCCGGACGCCACGGCACCATCGCGCTCCATGGCCGGGTCCATACGCTCGGGTCGGTCACCGTGAACGAGTACTCGATGACATCCTCGCCGCGCCGGGTGAACCGCTCGACAACGCTGCGGTCCGGACCCGATCCGAGGTAGTCGGTCTGGGCGTGGAAGTTCTTCGTCTCGACGACGAGCGTATCGCCCTCCCACCGTCCGCGCGACACGCCCAGCCACAACCGGACCTGATCGGGCAGCTCCGGCTGCTCGGTGACCGGGATGATGCGGAAGTCGTGGATCTGCTCCTGGAAGATGACGACGTAGCCCGGCGACTGCAGGATGTGAACGTGATTGTTGTAGCCGCTGGAGGTGATCGGCACGTGGCGGTAGACGAGGCAGCGGTCGCCGAGATCCATGTCCTCCGGCCCGTGCGCCGGGACCCGCCCGCGCTTGGCGGATGCCAGCCGTCGGGCTTCGGGAGTCGCCTCGTAGTCCTGGCGCTCGGCCGTCCGGGGCGGCAGCCGGCCGTCCGCCGGATCGGTGATGAGCGACGTGCGGCCGATCGAGATGCCGCGGTCCCACCAGAACTGGTTGTAGGCGAGGGCGACGTCCTGCTCGCGGGTCAGCTCGCTCCGCCGCTCGGAGGTCGCGCGCGTCTCGGACGCGAGGTTCGCGGCCGCGATCTCCTCCTCGGTCAGCCATTCCCGGCCGGCGTATTCGGGAGGGCGCTCGAGCGGCGTGATGGTCCCGTGGTTCCACAATCCCTGCAGATCGGGATCACCCCATGGCGTGCGGGGAACGGCCGCCTCTGCGTCCGGCGCCGTCTCCTGGGCCGCGGCCGCCCGCGGACCATCACCCGCGACGATCACCAGCACGGCGAGCGTGAGAATGCGCCATCTCATGAGTTCCCTCCAGGCACGACCGGATCAATCCGATCCTTCGCATGATCGCCCAGTCGTGCGTCCGGCGCAAGCCGCGGGCGTCTTGCATCCGGTTCGCTTGTAGTATCCTTCGGTTCCGCCTGCACGGCGGCGGGCAAACCCCGGAGGTCATGCGTTCATGCGCGTTCATCTGATCAATCCCAGCCATATCGCCTTCGGTCTGGCTGTCATCACGCCACGCTGGTTGTACGTACTCGCCCATGCCACGCCCCGGAAGTGGGGCGATCCGCACATCGTCGACGAGACGCTCGAACCGCTCGACCTCGAAACCATCGAGCCCGGCGACATCGTCGGCATCGGCATTCACACCGGCAACGCGCTGCGTGGCTATGAAGTGGGCCGGCTCTGCCGCGAGCGCGGCGCGCATGTCGTTTTCGGCGGCATTCACGCCACGTTGTATCCGGAGGAAGCGCTCGAACGGGGCGGAGCGCACGCCGCCGTCAAGGGCGACGGCGACGGGATCTGGCCGCAGGTGCTGGAGGATGTCGCGGCCGGACGTTCCGAACGGATCTACGAGGGTGGACGCGTCCCCGGCGCCTCCCTGCAGAAGGCGCGCTGGGACCTGATGCCCCGCGACCGCTACATGTGGGCCTCGGTGCAGACGGTGCGCGGTTGTCCGAAGCACTGCTCGTTCTGCTCGGTGTGGCGGACCGACGGACAGGAGCCGCGGCAGCGGACCGTCGATGCGGTGCTGGAAGAGATCGTGGAGCTGCGCCGCATGGGCTTCCGCTTCATCGCGCTGGCCGATGACAACTTCTACCCGGTGACGCTGGAAGACCTGGCGATGGCCCGCCGGCGCAAGGATCCCTCACGGCTGCAGGAGCTGGAGGCACTTCGCGAGGAGCGCTTCGAGCTGATGGAACGCCTTGCGAAGCTGCCGAAAGACACGGTCTTCTTCACGCAGATCACGATGGAGGCGGCCGAGGACCCGGCGTTTCTCGACGCGATGCGCAACGCGCGCATCCGCGGCGCCCTGATCGGGGTCGAGGCGGTCACCGAGGAAGGTCTGAAGGACGTCTACAAGGGCTTCAACCTGGCCGGCGACGCCCTGGTGAACCAACTCCAGCAGTTCCGCGAGCACGGCGTGCACGTGCTCGGCTCGTTCATCTTCGGACTGCCGAGCGACAGGCCGGACAGCTTCGAAGCGACCGCTGCCCTGGCGCATGCGGCCGACATCGACTTCGCGCAGTTCCTCACCCTGACGCCGTTTCCCGGCACGGTCGATTTCCTGAAGTGGGAGAAGACCGAGGCCACCGAGCTGCCCGACGTGGACGGCGTGCCGGTGAGCCGTTACTGGCTGATCCCGCCGATCAAGCGGCCGAAGATCTTCTCGCCGCACCCGGCGATGAGTGCGGAGGAGATCCGGATCGGCACGCAACGCGCCTGGGATCGCTTCTATTCGCTCGGCAAGGTGTGGCGCCGCTCGCGCTGTGTCCGTTCCATGCGCTACCGTCTGGCGTTCATGCTGGTGTCGAAGCTGTACCGTCAGATGTACGGCAACACCGGCATAGCCACCGACAGCGCGCGGGTCTCGCGCTCGGCGGCCTGGGCGCGCTGGCTCGCCATTCCGCTGAAGCGGCTGTTCTCAGCCCCGCCGATGCCGGAACTGCAGGTGCCGGTGCGGTAGCCGACCGGCCCCCGAGACCGACCAGGCCGCAGCGGCCGGTTGCGCGCGCCTGGCTGCACCGATGCGCCAGTGTGCGCGGCGTAAACGGGATCGACCCCGGCATCGTCTCCGAAGACCGTGGCGATGTGGGGAATACGAGCAAGTTGTCAGATGGCCCAGCGGCGAGGTGAGTCCATGATTGCCGCCCTTCAGCGCGCGACACGCTTGGTCGTTCTCGCGACACTGATCCTCTTCGCAATCGTGCCCGCGGTCTGGAACGGCTCGCGAGCCGTCGCACAGCCGGGTGTCCCCGCGGACCGGGCGGCAGGGCAGGCGGCGGTTCTCTCGTTCCTGAATATCTCGGGCGACTCCGCCGATGACTGGATCGGTACCGGCATCGCCGAGAGCATCGCATCCGACTTGAATCGGGCCGGCATCGCGGCGATGCGTACGGATACGGCGTCGGTGCCCCGCGCGACGGAGGTGGGCCTGGGCGCGCCGGACGCCATCATCGAGACCGGTCAGGCGCTGGGAGCCTCCCGGGTAGTCACCGGCGCCTACCAGCGGGTCGCGGACCGCCTGCGCATCACGGCCCGGGTGTTCGATACCGCCACGGGCACGGCGGTCGGCGCAGCGACGGTCGACGGCGCGTTCGACGATCTCTTCGAGATCCAGGATCGGGTCGCCGCGCAACTGCGCGATGCCTTCGCACCAGACGCCCGTCAGGCCGCGGCCCAGCCAGCGATGCCGGAAGCGCCCGCCGCGGAAGAGGGCGGCCAGTTCGCGCGGCGTCCCCCCGGCAACTTCCCGGGCCGCCGTCCCGGGCCCGGCATGGGCGGCCGTTTCGGTCCGGGCGGCGGTGGCCGCCAGGGATTCGGCGGCCCGATGGCGGGTCGGCCCGGAGGCCGGCCCGGCGGGCCCGCCGCGGGACCCGCGGCTCGTCCGGAACCCGAATCGCTCGCGGAGCCGGCCGGCTTCAGCTCCGTGACCGCGGCCCCGAGCGTAATCATCGACGGTCCGCCTCCCCCCCTCGCTCCGGAGACGGTCAACCGGGACGAGGCGGGGCGGGCGACGGTCCGAGCGGTCCGTGCGAGCACTCCCCTGCGGGTGGACGGTGTCCTCGACGACGGGATCTACGAGACGGTCCCCTCCATCGAAGGCTTCGTGCAGCAGCTCCCGATCGAGGGGGCGCCCACGACCGAACGCACCGAGGCGTGGGTCTTCTTCGACGACGAGAACGTCTACGTGGCAGCGCGGCTGTGGTCCGGCGTGCCCGAGTCGCAGTGGATCGCCAACGAGATGCAGCGCGACTCGTTCCAGATCATCAACAACGACTACTTCAGCGTCGGCATCGACACCTTCTACGACCGCCGTAACGGTTTCGCGTTCATGATCACGCCCATCGGCGGCTTCTTCGACTACGAGATCACCGACGAGGGCAACCCCAACAACGACTGGAATCCGATCTGGAACTCGAGCACGGGCCGCTTCGACGGCGGCTGGACCGTGGAGATGGAGATCCCGTTCAAGTCGCTGCGGTTCCAGCCGGGCCAGAACCAGGTCTGGGGCCTGCAGCTCGGGCGCCGCATCCGCTACAAGAACGAAACCACCTACCTGACGACCGTGCCCATCTCCGCCGGTCCCGGCATGTTCCGCCTGTCGGCCGCGGGCACCCTGACCGGCCTGGCGGTGCCGAGCGGCAACCGCCGGTTCGAGATCAAGCCGTACGCCATCGGGTCGATCAACTCCAACCTGACATCCACCCCGCAGATCCTGAACGAGGGTGCCGGGGACGGCGGTATCGACGTCAAGTACGGCTTGACCCAGAACCTGACCGCCGATTTCACCTACAACACCGACTTCGCGCAGGTCGAAGCCGACGAAGCGCAGCTCAACCTGTCGCGGTTCAACCTGTTCTTTCCGGAAAAACGGGAGTTCTTCCTCGAGGGGCGCGGCATCTTCGACTTCGGCCGCGCGGCCGGCAACGCGGGCGGCCAGTTTCGCGCCAGCCGCCTGGGCGGCTCGGGCTTCTTCGGCGGCGGCGACGTGCCGCAGGTCTTCTACAGCCGCCGCATCGGTCTCAGCGGCGGCGAGACGGTGCCAATCCTGGGCGGGGCGCGGTTGATCGGCAAGGCGGGCGACTACTCCATCGGCGCCCTCAACATCCAGACGGACGGCACGCAGGGCGGGGCGCTGGGAACCAACTTCACGGCCCTGCGCGTAAAGCGGGACATCCTCCGGCGGAGCCGCATCGGCGGCATCTTCACGGGGAGGTCGGTCTCGGTGAACGGCAACGACACCAACGAGGCCCTGGGTCTCGACGCCGCCTTTTCGTTCTACGACAACGTGAACTTCTACGGCTACTACGCCCGCACTCGGACACGCGGGCTCGAGCTGGACTCCGGCGCCCAGGGGAACGAGCAGAGCTACCAGGCGGCGTTCGCCTACGCCGGCGACCTCTACGGGCTGCAGGCCGAGCATCTGGTGGTCGGCGACGCCTTCAACCCGGAGGTCGGCTTCGTGCGCCGCGACGACTTCCTGCGCAACTACGTGCTGGCCCGCTACAGCCCGCGGCCCTCCATGGACCTGGTGCGGCAGTTCACCTGGGAAGGCAGCTACGACTACTTCGAGAACGGCGCGGGCATCACCGAGACGCGGATCGCCCAGGGCATCTTCGGCATCGAGTTCGAGAACAGCGACCGCTTCAGCGCCAACTACGAGCAGCGCTACGACTTCGTGCCGCAGGAGTTCAACGCGGCCGGCGTCGTCCCCATCCCGGTCGGCGATTACGACTACCAGAGCATCTTCCTGTCCTACTCGATGGGACAGCAGCGCCGCGTGTCGGGCACGCTCTCGCTGTGGAGCGGCGACTACTACCACGGCACGATCAACGCGGTCGGCTACCAGCGGGGCCGCGTGGAGATTACACCCCAGTTCTCGCTGGAGCCGGGCCTGTCGGTCAACCACATCTCGCTGCCGGTCGAAGGGACGTACACCGTGCCGCTGGTGACGAGCCGCGTCACCTATACGTTCACGCCCCGGATGTTCTTCGGCGGGCTCATTCAGTACAGCCCGGTCAGCGAGACCATCAGCGCCAATCTCCGGCTGCGGTGGGAGTACCAGCCCGGCAGCGAGCTGTTTGTCGTCTACAACGACCAGCGCGACGTGGCGGACTTCTCGTTCGGCGCCAGGCGCTGGCCGGAGCTGCGGAACCGCGCGTTCGTGATCAAGTTCAACCGGCTGTTCCGCTTCTGACGCCGCGTTCGGCGCAGCCTCCCGGCGCCAGGGCGCTCGCGACGCTCGTGGTAACCTGAATCGTGTTCGACACGCACGCGATAGCCCGCGCGCTGGCCAACGCCAACCTCACGCCAGCCCAGGTTGACGCCATCACTGACGCTGTGCGGCAGGCGGCCGAACACGAAACGCGGGATCTGGTCACCCGCGCCGACCTCTACCGCGCTTTGCTGCTCCAGACGGGCGTACTCATCGGGGCGGGAATCGCGGTGCTTCGGTTGCTCCGCTGACGGACTCCCGTTAGCCGCCGAGCCGGAAGACAAGACAGAAACAAGGAGGAGGAGGGTGCGGGGATCCACCGGCGCGGGCCGGCAGATCCCCGCCGCGAATCGTCAGTCGCGGTAGCTGCTTACCGGAGGAAGCTGTGCGCCGGTGAGCCCGGTCGGCTCCTCGCCCGCGACCACCGGCATCCGCAGGGTGCCGATGCCGTCGATGCTCGCCTCGACCACCTCACCAGGCCTCAGATAACGGTCCTCTTCGCCGCGCGTTTCGGCCGCGCCGGCCGCCGTGCCGCCCGAGGTCCCGTTGTTGATGACGTCACCCGGATAGAGCGTGATGATCGAAGAGGCGTACTCGATGATCTCCCACAGCGAGTGGATCATGTCGCCGGCCCGCGCATCCTGCAGCGTCTGGCCGCCGACGCTGAGGGTCTGGCGCAGGTTCGCCATCGGGTCGCCGTAGAACTCCTTCGGCGCGATCCACGGGCCCTGCGGCGCGAAGCTGTCGTGGCCCTTGCCCACGAACCAGTCCGAGCGGGTGGCGTTGCCCCCCGGCGGCCGGCCGCCGCGGTCCGAGACGTCGATCGACACCGTGTAGCCGAACACGTAGTCCTGCGCGTCGTTCGCCGAGACGTACTTCGCGGTGCGTCCGATCACCGCCCCGAGCTCGACCTCCCAGTCGGTCCGGTCGCGGCCGTGCGGAATGACGATGGAATCGCCGTTGCCGACGACGGCGCCGCGGCTGGGCTTGAGGAACAGGTACGGCACGCCGCGCTGCTCCTGCCGCCGACGTATTTCGGCCGCGCGCTCCTCGGGGGAACCGGCCTCATTGACGTGGCTGTAGAAGTTGACCGCCGCGTTGAGGATCTTGCCCGGATACATGATCGGGGGCCGCGTCCGGAGGTCGCTCACGTCGTACACGTAGTCGGCCCGGCCGGCGCCCATGAGCATGTCGTTGTCGACCACGTTGTTGACGATCTCGTACAGCCGGTACTTGAGACCGTAGTCCCAGCGCCCGATCAGCTCGATCATGTCCTCCGGCATCGGAACCGTGGGATACGCGGGATCCGCTTCGAGGGCCATGTTGGCCACCTCGATGTCGATGACCAGGCTGTCGCGCAGGACGAGCCCGACGTGGGGCACGCCGTGGATGTCGAAGGTGCCGACCTTGAACCATTCGGCCACTTCGGCGTCCGGCCCCTGGGCGGTGGGGACGATCGGGGCGACCAGTGCAATGACCGCCGCCAGAACAAGAGTTCGTCGCATGATTCTCCTCGTGGGTATGGGGTGACCAGTGAGTGCGCAGCTACGGGTTGTACTCCCGCCCCGACCCGCTGTCAAGACGCGGGCGCTTCTCCAACCTCGACGTCGAACGCGGCCGTCTCGACCACGGCGCCGACCTTCACCTGCACGACGATTCGATAGCTTCCGGGCGCCGGAAAGACGAACGGAAACGTCACCGCGCTCGCCGCTGAAGGGACCGCGTGGGCCTGCCCGGCGTGCCTGTCTCCCATGGTGGATCCGGCGCGTCCACGTTCCGTCGCCGGCGCAGCGGCCGTCCGTGCGGTCTCGATCTCCGCAAAGCGCATCTGCGCGGTCAGGTTGATGCTGCCGGCGGGGTGCAGATGCACGAACACCGAGCCGTCGTCCCGGAGAACCGCCGCGTGGCCGAGCATCCCCATGTAGGGCTCGAGCGCCGACGGCGACCCGTCCGGCTCGGTCACGGAGAACCGCAGCGTGGTCTCCTCGTCGACGCCGAACGAACCGTCACGCTCCCACCGGACCGTGCGCCCGCTCGGGAGCCTATAGCTCGCCGATCGCGAGGCGCCGTACGGAAGCAACGTGGCCCACGAATCGTCCGGATCGGGAACCGGACCCGCCGGTGGCAGGTCATCCTCCTCCGTGCCCGCGCCTCCCGCCGCGAGTGACCGCCCGGTTGGCGCAGAGTCGGGAAACGTTACGTGGACCGCATTCACCAGCGTGGGCGCAAAGCCGTTCTCAAGCACGATGTCCGCGTAGATCCGGTATTCCCCCGCGGGAAGCGGCGGCAGCGGAACGCTGAACGAATCGTAGGCGTCCCGCACCGGGTGGACGTGGGCGAAAGCCGCCAGGTCTCCGTCCCGGATCAGGAACATGTGCATCAGCTTGCCGTGGTCCGGCAGCAACCCGGCGTCGGGCAGGCCTTCGATGGCGCGCCAGTCGGGGTCGTCGAGCGCCAGCGTCAGGATGCGCGCGCCGCCGGCCTCCGTCACGGCCGCGGCCGTGTTCCAGGGACGGTACATGCGGCTCCGGTACGCGGCGTCCACCGCATCCCACCAGATCCAGCCGCCGCCGAGAACCGCGCCGAGAACCAACGCGAACGCGGCCATCGCGAAGCGCCCGCGCCGGAGCCGGCCCGCATCCGGCTCCCTGCCCGGCTCGAGCACGCTCTCGCGGATCGCGGCGCCGACGATCGTGACCGCGCCGACGAACAGGAACAGCGCCGCCGCGACCAGCCCCGCACCGAAGGCCGGGTTCATTGCGAGCCGTCGCTCGGCGAGCGCCAGCACCGGCACAAAGACGGTTCCCTCGCCGGCGGCGCCGGCCACGCCGACCTCCACGCTGTACGAGCCGGCGGTCATCAGCCACAGCTCTCCGCTGAACAGTCCCGCCTCGCCCGGCACGGGGCCGGCGACGTCCGGGGGCGGCGCACCCTCCAGTCCCACATCCGACCGCAGCGGGCGGATGGTCACCTGCTCGACCCCATCGCCGCTGAGAATGCGTACCGACGCCTGCGCGAGGCCGGGGATGACGCCCGGCGTCCGCACGATCACGCGCACGCCGTACGGCCCGGCGACGCCGTCGAAGTAGGCATTCGAGGTACCCACATGCGCTGACGCGGTCGACCCGACGGCAGCGGCCAGACCGGCGATGAGGATCGCGACACGCATGCCCAGCCGGGCCGCGCCGCGGGTGCGCGAGCGGACGCTGCCGTCCGCCGGGGCGAAGAGATGGCTCCACGCCGTCACGCTACCTCCGCACCCGCGCCATCCAGTTGCCCAACCAGAGACCGCAGAGAGCCGAGGCGGCGGCAATCAGCCCCGTCCATCCCGCGGCCGCCGCCGTCATCGGTCGCCCCCAGAACTCGTACTGGTACGGACCCGGCGCACGGTAGTAACCGAACTGGTCGCCGGCGAAGAAGAAGTTCCTGGCCGGCTCGGTGAGCAGAAACTCCGCGAAGGGCCACTGCACGGCGGTCAGCGCGAGCATGGCGGCGATGCCCGCGGCGGCGCCGACAGCCACCCGGCGCAGAAGCCCTGCCCCGTCCGGAATCCGATTGACGATGAGGTCGACGGCCAACGCCGGAGCCACCAGCAGGAGCGGGAAAAACGGCGGCACCATGTGATCGATCTGCCGCATTATCGGGGCCAGCATCGGCTGCGCGGGAAAGAGCTGCAGGATCCAGATCATCAGCATCGTGACGCCCATGTAGACGCCGGCCGCTGCGGTGGCTCCCCAGCGCGAGGCCGCGCCGAGCGCGATTCCGACCAGCAGAACGGGAAAGATCGCGGCGGTCGTGTAGAAGTAGCGTGGCCCGTGCTGCAGGTTCGGAATCCCGACGTACTCCAGGAAGAGCGTCGCCGCCTGCAGGATCAGAAAGCCGCCCGTGTACACGAACAGCCCCTGCAGCACGCGACTCGGAACCGGCGCGGTGTTCTGCCGAGCCAGAGCCATCAGCATCGCGCCGACGGCGATGGCGTTGATGCCGAACGCCAACACGATGTGCGGCGGGCTCAGTATCTCCACGTCGAGCCCGTAGGCGTTGTGCCACCAGTCGTCGAACGGCGCCGACACGATCATCGCCAGCGCGCCCCAGATGCAGATCCAGGCGCCCAGCGGACCGCGGAAGCCCCAGAACGAGACGCCTGCCGCCCGCTCGCGCGCGCTGCCGGCGAACGTGGTGTGGAGCACCAGCCAGCCGCACGACAGGCCGGCGACCACACCGCCCAGGTAGATGGCCAGGTGGGCCGGCGTCCAGAACGAATCCCGGCCGATGGATCGGTGCCAGGAAATGTCCCAGAGGACGCCGACGATGACGCTCGTCGACGCGAACGCAACGGCCCACAAGGGCCAGGGTGCGACCGAGAACGCGGCGCGCGACGACGACGCGGGCATGGCGACCCCGACCGTCGAGGTCGGCGTTGCCGGCGCGAGAGTCGACATACCCAAGAGTAGCCTGAAAACCGTGGCCGGCGGCTTCGATTGCCGCCCCAACCGAGCCTCGCCGGCGGTCTGCGCCCTTCGGCGGCGCAGCCGCCGGCGGGTCCACGACCGCAGCGCGAGTGTCCGCCCGATGGGCAGCGGGTGTATCCTGCCGCGCAGAGGCCCACGCGACAGAAGCCGAGCCCGGCCCAGAGCAGCCGCGGCCGGACCGGCAAGGAGGTTGAGATGATCCAGCGAATCGTGAAGCTCCCGGCCGCGTTGGTGACCGTTCTGGCACTCTTGGCCCTGGCGCCGGCAACGGTTGGCGCGCAGACCCAGTCGCCGGACGGCGACTGGACGGCGCCGCGCACCCCGTGGGGCCATCCGGACATAAACGCCATCTGGAACAACGGCACCATCACGCCCTTGGAACGCCCGGAAAACCTGGCGGAGCAGGCGTTTCTCAGCCCGGAGGAAGTGGCCGAGATCGAGCAGCAGGCGCAGGCGCGCGTGGACCGCGAGAATGCTCCGAGCGAGGTGCGCACCGAGCCGCTGCCGGTGGGGGGCAACGTCGGCGCGTACAACAGCTTCTGGACCGAGCAGAGCACGTCAGTGGTCGGCACCAACCGCACGTCGATCATCACCGATCCGGAGAACGGCCGGCTGCCCCCGCTCACCCCGGAGGCGCTCGCCCGCATCACGTCGCCGGAGTCGGTGCGCCTGGCCGCTGCGCAGAACGGCACCGCGCCGGCCGAAGGTCCGGAGGACATGGGCCTGAGCGAGCGTTGCCTGTGGTATCGCGGGATCCCGTCGATCCCGACCGGCTACAACAACAACTTCCACTTCTTCCAGACGGCCGACTACATCGCGATCCTGCAGGAACACATCCACGATCTGCGCGTCATCTACCTCGACGACCGGCCCCACCTGCCGGACGGCGTCCGCCAGTTCGCCGGCAGCTCGCGCGGCCGCTGGGAGGGCGACACCCTGATCGTCGAGACCACCAACCTGCGCGAGCCGTTCATCCGGCGCTGGAGCCGTCCCGAGCACTCGCTGTCGCGGGGAAAGCTCAGCGAGGCCGCGACGGTGACCGAGCGCTTCACGCGCACCGGCCCCGACACGCTCGATTACACGTTCACCATCGACGATCCCGAGACCTGGACCAGACCGTGGTCGGGCGCCCTGCCCTACGCACGCCAGCCGCTGCCGATGTACGAGTTCGCGTGCCACGAGGGCAACTACGGGATGTTCAACATGTTGACCGGGTCACGCGCCGACGAGGCCGAGGCCGGCAACCCGTAGCGCTCCAAGACTAAAGGGAGGGTCCGGCCATGGTCCGCGCGAACGACCACGACCGGACCCCCGCCATGTCAGCCCCGCGCGGACCCGTCGAGCAGCGGCTCCAGCGGCAGCAGCTCGGCGCCGTTCTCGGTGCACACGGCGTAGCGGCTCGTTTCGCTCGCGTACATGGACACGCCGGCGTAGCGGCCTTGCCGGTCCAGCACGTAGAACGTCAGTCCGAAAGCGGGCAGCCCGCGGCTGTTGAGCAGCCGGGATTCGACCGTGTTGCCCTGCACGCGGCGCAGCGCCTCCATCCCGGCGTCCTGCGGATGCGCGCCCTCCCGCATGCGTTCGACGATGAGGAACGATGCCAGGTTGAAGAGATTGGCCTCCCCGCGCCCGGTGGAGCCGGCGGCGCCGATCTCGTTGTCGACGTACAGTCCGGCTCCCAGGATCGGTGAATCGCCTACCCGGCCCGGGATCTTCCACGCCAGCCCGCTCGTCGTCGTGACCCCGCAGATCTCGCCCGCGGCATTGATGCCGTCGCAGTTGATGGTGCCGTACAGCTCCTCCTCGGTGAGCACCCCGCCGGCCAGCATCTCGTGGTCGATGTCGCTCGCGCGTGCCGCGGCGTCGGGATTCGAGGAGCGATCCGGATCGAGATAGTGGCCGGGATCCGTGCGGCGCTTCCAGTCGAGCCACATCCGGCGCGACCGGTCCGTGTTCAGGTCGTCCTCGATGGCGAACCCCATCTGCCGCGCGAACCGTTGTGCACCCGCGCCGACCAGCAGGTGATGATCGGTCAGATCCGCGACCTTCTGCGCCACGTTCGACGGCGTGCGCACTCCTTCCAGCGCCGCGACCCCGCCGGCCCGCCGCTTCGGCCCGTGCATGCAGCACGCGTCGAGCTGCACGACGCCGTCCGCGTTGGGGCGCCCCCCGTAGCCGACGCTGGCGTCCTCCGGGTCGAGCTCGACGATGTTCACCCCGGCGATCAACGCGTCGAGCACGTCCGTGCCCGAGGTCATGAGCCGGAACGCCGTCTCCACGCAGGTCTCGGTCCCGCCGTTCGTGTAGCGGTGACCGTTCCCCGACGCGATGACCAGCGGCGAAACGCTGCGCGACGTCCGCACCGCCGGAGCCCGGCCGAAGGCCGTGCCGGGCCCCGCGGCGGCCAGACCGACGGTCGCTGACGTCACGAACTGGCGGCGATTGAGCTTGGGTGCCATCTGGAGTGCTCCTCTCGCGGAATCGGACGGGCGATGAGTCGACGGAAAACAGTCGAAATAGTGTTTGGCTCGCGGCCCGCACGACGCTATCATGACGGATGCTCGTGACAAACAGGCAGCAGTGCGTCCGGCTCGTGGTCGCAGGACTGTTGTGCGCCACGTGGTTCATCGGCCAGGCCGCCGGCAATACCGACCGTCAGCTCGCTGACGCGGCCAAGGGGCGCGACTGGGCCACGGTCGGCATCCTGCTGGACCGCGGGATCGACGTCAACACCCCGCAGGGCGACGGCGCGACGGCGCTGCACTGGGCGGCGCATTGGAACGATCTCGACACGGTGGACCGCCTGATCGATGCCGGCGCCGACGTCGACGCGGCCAACGAGCTCGGCGCCACTCCGCTGTGGGTAGCGTGCGCCAGCCGCAACACCGAGGTCGTCGAGCGGCTGCTGGCTGCCGGCGCGGACGCGAACCGCGGGCTCCTGGCAGGTGAGACGGTGCTCATGCGCTGCACGGCCACAGGAGATCCCGCGGGGGTGCGGGCGCTGATCGAGCATGGCGCCGAGGTGGACGCCAGGGAGCCCGAGAACGGCCAGACCGCCCTGATGTGGGCCCCGGCCCACCGGAACCCGGAGGTCACCCGCGTGCTGCTGAGACACGGCGCGGCGGTCGACTCCCGCACCATCACGAGGCGGCAGTTCCGCGGCACGGGTCTGCGCAGCACGACCAGCCCGGCCGGCGCCACCTATTTCGGCGCCGGGGGCTTCACCCCGCTCCTGTTCGCCGCCCGTCACGGCGACGTCGAATCCGCCCGACACCTGCTGAACGCGGGCGCCGACGTCGACGATACCGGCGCCGACGGCAACAGTGCGCTGGTGCTGGCCGCCATGAGCGGCCATCCGCGACTGGCGGAGTTCCTGCTCGCGCGCGGCGCGAATCCCGACGCGAACGGCGCGGGCTACACGGCGCTGCACGCGGCGATGCTGCGCGCCGACCCGTCCCTGGCGAGGATGCTGCTGGCATGGGGCGCGGACCCGAACGCCCGCCTCACGCGCAGCACGCCGGTGCCGCGCTGGACCTACGAGTTCGTCTTCACGCTGAGGGAGAAGGGCGCCACCCCGTTCCTGCTCGCGGCCAAGTACCTGGAGCCGGAGCTCGCCCGGATTCTCGGCGCGTCCGGCGCCGACCCGCTCGCGCGCACGGACGACGGCACGACGGCGCTGATGGCCGCGGTCGGCCATGGATTGAGCCGCAGCACGACGCGCCGCAGCCGGCTGATCGCCCCGGAGCTGGTCAGCGCCCAGTGGAGCGACGAAGAACGCGTCCTGGAGACCCTCAAGGCCGCGGTCGACGCGGGAGCCGGCGCGGTGCTGCACGAGACGATCCGCGCGGGCGAGACCGCGCTGCACGCGGCGGCGCGGTACGGATTCACGAGCGTGATCGACTTCCTGGTCGGCATCGGGGCCGATCTGGACGGAGCGGCCGAGGACGGCACGACCCCGCGCGATCTGCTGGAGCTCCATCTCCAGCGAATGGCGAACCGGAACTGACGCGAAACGGCGGAGCAGACACGAGCCCGGAACCGGAAACCGAGCCGCGGGCTCTTCACGGAGGCGCAACGATGGCACGCTGGACATTCGCAGTCGTGGGACTGGCGGCCCTGATCGGCGCGGCACAACTCGACCTGCGCGCGGAGCCCCGGCCCGCCGCGCAGCACGAAGCCGCAGCCGAAGCCGGCGCCGCCGAGGCGCGGGCCCTGCTCAACCGGTACTGCGTGGCCTGCCACAACCGGCGCACGCTGACCGCCGGGCTGGCCCTCGACACGCTGGACGTCGCACAGTTGGAGACGAACGCGGCCACCTGGGAGCACGTGATCCGCAGGCTGCGCGCGAACGCCATGCCGCCCGCCGGCCGGCCGCGACCGACCGCCGCTGCGACCCACGGCTTCATCGAGTGGCTGGAGGCCGGACTCGACCGGGCGGGACTGGAGAACCCCGATCCCGGGCGGCCCGCCGTGCACCGCCTCAACCGGGCCGAGTACGCCAACGCCATCCGCGACATCTTCGGCCTCGACATCGACGTCAACGCCCTGCTGCCGGCCGACGACGAGCAGGAGGGCTTCGACAACATCGCCGACGTGCTGTCCGTCTCGCCGACCCTGATCGAGCGCTACCTCGCCGCGGCACGCCGCATCAGCCAGCTCGTCGTGGGCGATACGAGCCTGCGCGCGGTGGCCGAGGTCTATCCGGTGCACGGCGCGCTGGACCAGGACGGCCCCGTCAGCGACGATCTCCCGTTCGGGTCGCGCGGCGGTGTCGCGATCGAGCATCACTTCCCGGTGGACGGCGAGTACATCATCCGCCTCAGCCTGCGGAAGCAGGAGTACGGCTACGTGCGCGGCCTCGGCCGTTCGCACGAGCTCGACGTGCGCCTGGACGGCGAGCGCGTCGGCGGCTTCACGGTGGGCCGCGACTGGGAGCACGGGCAGCGCCCGCCGATGGGCTACGCCGGCAAGTTCGAGAGCATCTACGACTCGAGCTCCTTCCCGGAATGGGAGCTGTACTCGCTGCACGCCGACGAAGGGCTGGAGGTCCGCACGCCGGTCTCCGCCGGACGCCACATGGTGGGCCTCTCGTTCCACCGGCGCCCCGCGTTGCCGGAGGGGATTCTGCCCCTGCCGCTCGACCGCTCGACCTACTCGTTCGGGCAGAACGAGTTCCAGGAGGGCTACCCCGGGGTCTCCGAGGTGCAGATCATCGGGCCGTTCGACCCGACCGGCGCCGCCGAGCTGCCGAGCCGGGATCGGTTGTTCGCCTGCGAGCCGACCGGCGGAGCGGCGGGTGAGGAAGCCTGCGCGCGCACCATCCTCCTGAACCTGGCGCGGCAGGCCTACCGCCGGCCGGCCACCGCGGCGGACGTCGAGACGCTGCTCCCCTTCTATCTCGACGGCAGTACCGAGGGAGGCTTCGACGCGGGCATCCAGGCGGCGGTCGAGCGGCTCCTCGTGGACCCGGAGTTCCTGTTCCGCATCGAGACCGACCCGCCGGACGTCCCGGCCGGCACGCCGTACCGCATCGGCGACCTGGAGCTGGCCTCGCGCCTGTCGTTCTTCCTGTGGAGCAGCATCCCCGACGACGAGTTGCTCGACGTCGCGGCCGCGGGCAGGCTGAGCGAGCCGGCGGAGCTCGACCGGCAGATTGAACGGATGCTCGCCGATCCGCGCGCCGCCGCGCTGGTCGAGAACTTCGCGGGGCAGTGGCTGCAGCTCCGCAAGCTGCGCAACGCGACGCCCGACACGGCCACCTACACCGCGTTCGACGAGAACCTGCGCGAGGCGATGTGGCAGGAGACCCAGCTTTTCCTCGAGCACGAGTTGCGGGAGGACCGGCCGGTGGTCAACGCCCTGCGGGCCGACTACACCTTCGTCAACGAGCGTCTGGCCCGCCACTACGGCATTCCCGACGTGCACGGCGTGCACTTCCGGCGGGTGGAGTATCCCGACGCCTCACGCGGCGGGCTGCTCGGACACGCCAGCCTCCTGACGATCACGTCGTACGCCAACCGCACGTCGCCGGTGGTGCGCGGGGTCTGGCTGCTGGAGAACGTCCTCGGCACGCCGCCTTCGCCGGCGCCGCCGAACGTGCCGAGCCTGCCGAGCGCGAACGAGGGCGGCACGCCCCGCTCGGTCCGCGAGCGGCTGGAGCAGCACCGCAACAACCCCGTCTGCGCGAGTTGCCACAACACCATCGACCCGCTCGGCTTCGCGCTCGAGGAGTTCGACGCGATCGGCCGCTTCCGCGCCACCAACGGCGGCGGCACGCCGTTCGACACGGGGATCCCGATCAACGCGTCGGGCACCCTGATCGACGGCACCGAGCTGCACGGACTGGCCGGGCTCCGCAACGTCATCCTGGAGCGGGAGGACCAGTTCGTCGAAACGGTTACCGAGAAGCTGCTGATGTACGCCCTCGGGCGCACCCTCGAGCACTACGACATGCCGGTCGTCCGGCAGATCAGCCGGCAGACGGCTGCCAGTGAGCTCACTTGGTCGGCCCTGGTATCGTCCGTCGTCAAGAGCACACCGTTCCTCATGCGGAGGTCAGAGTCATGATCATTGCGAAGAAAGCCGTTCCCCGCCGCACCGTGTTGCGCGGCATCGGCGCCACGCTGGCGCTGCCGCTCCTCGACGGGATGGTGCCGGCGCTCACGGCCCTGTCGAAGACCGCGGCCAAGCCGATCGCCCGTTTCGGGACGGTGTACGTGCCGAACGGCATCATCATGGCCGGGTGGACGCCGGAGGGCGAGGGAGCGGGTTTCGAGTTCACGCCCACGCTGAAGCCGCTCGAGGCGCACCGGGAACGCCTGCTGGTGCTCAGCGGGCTCGACAACACCGGGGCCATGTCGCGCACCGGCAACCCGGGCGCCCACGCCAAGCCGGCCGGGGCATTCATGACCGGGGTGGAGCCGCTGCGGACCACCAGCAGCGCCAGCCTGCAGCTCGGCACCTCGATGGACCAGATCCTGGCCCAGACCATCGGGCAGGAGACGCCGCTGCCGTCGCTCGAGCTCGGCCTCGAAGGCACCGACACGGTCAACGGGGTCGGCACCTGCGACGTCGGCTTCAGTTGCGCCTACCAGAACCGGCTGGCCTGGAGCAGCCCCACGACGCCGCTGCCGATCGAGGCGAACCCGCGCGTGGTCTTCGAGCGGCTGTTCGGCAGCGTCGAGAGCACCGACCCCGCAGTGCGGAAGTCCCGCCTGCGGCGGCAGGGCAGCATCATCGACTCGGTCCTCGACAAGGTGCATTCCCTGGAGGGCGATCTCGGGCACCGCGACCGCCTGAAGCTCGGCGAGTACGTCGACTCGGTGCGCGAGATCGAGCGGCGCATCCAGAACGCCGAGGCGCGCGGGCGGGAGCTGCCGCTGGTCGACTCGCCGGCCGGCATCCCGGTGAGCTACGACGAGCACGCGCGGCTGATGTTCGACATGCAGACGCTGGCGCTGCAGACCGACACCACCCGCGTCATCACGTTCCAGATCGGGCGCGAGCAGAGCGGCGCTACCTATCCGCAGATCGGCGTCTCCGACTCGCACCACCCCATCTCGCACCACGGGGGAGACGAGAGCAAGATCGCCGCCCTGCGGAAGATCAACGCGTACCACACGTCGCTGTTCAACTACTACCTGGACCGGCTCGCCGAGACGCCGGACGGCGACGGCACGCTGCTGGACAACGTCGTCATCCTGTACGGCAGCGCCATCAGCGAGGGCAACCGGCACGACATCCGCAACCTGCCGCTCCTGCTGGCCGGCGGCGGCGCGGGCCGCATCGCGGGCGGGCGCCACGTGAAGTATGCGGATGGCACGCAGCGGCTGACCAACCTGCACCTGACGCTGCTGAACTCGCTGGGAGTCCCGACGGAACAGTTCGGCGACAGCACCGGCGAGCGGCTCGAGGAGCTGTCGGGGGTCGCGAGCGCCACCAACTGACGCCGGCGCTGCAGAGGGCGCCCGAAGGCGCAATCGAAGGGCGGCTGATCACGCGGGCGATCAGCCGCCCTTCCTTCGTTTCCAATCAGAACATCGCGATCGGATTGACCGGAGAGCCGGTGCCGTTGGGAATCGGCAACGTCGCGATGGTCACCATGAACTCCCAGCGGTTGCGCTCCGCCGCGGCGTTGGCCAGCGCCTGGAAGTCCGCGCGGTCGAGCACCTGGATCCCCAGAATCGTCAAGGCGAAGTTGTGGAGCGCGGTGCGCGGCAGGTCGCCTTCCGGCTGCGGCGCGTAGCCGGGCGTCTCCCAGCCCGCGATGGCCACGTCACGCTCCTTCAGCCACGGGATCACGTTGTTGTCGAGGCCCGCCGCCTCGCGGCCGGTGTCGAACGGCCCGAGCGCGTCCTGGCGGGCCCAGCGCCCCCACCGGATGAGGAAGGCATCGCCGGGACCGACCTTCACACCGGCCATCTCCTCCCACGCCTCCAGGTCCTCGACCGTGATCCGCGTCCCCGGCTCGAGCCACGGCACGCCCTTCAGCCGCGGGATGTCGTAGAGCACGGCACGCGTGACGAGGCCGTCCTTGACGACCATGATCGAGTTCTTCCTGGCGCCCTCCTCCATCGTCACCAGCCCGTCGACGTCGTACCCGTTCCACATCTTCCCGTCGAAGAAGACGTGGGCGAAGGCGTCGAGGTGCGTGGTGCCGGGGCCGTGGATGCACGGGTAGGCGACCTGGTCGCTGGCCCCCGTCCGCGTGGCGCGCACCATCCGCCACTCGATCGGACACGGCACGTCGGCGCTCTCGTAGTTCTGGGCGTTGGACGCCAGGGACACCGTGAACCCCTCGGTGACCAGCGCGGCCGCCGCCGCGCGCTTGGCCGGCGTGATCAGGTTCGCCATGCCCAGCTCGTCGTCCGGTCCCCAGCGGCCCCAGTTGGAAAGCTCGGTAAGCCAGCGGTCGAACTGCTCCTGGCTCACCAGCGGAGGCTCGGACGACTCCTGCGCCGACGTCGCTGGCTGCCCGGCCATCACCAGAGCCACCGCCAGGATGCCGACGACGACCGTGCCGGTCCACCATGCCTTCATGTCTCACCCTCCTCTTCTGTCAGCGACCGGGCAGCAGGTGACGGCCCGCCACCGCGAGACGCTCTTGCCGATGTTCGGCACCTTACCACCGACGCGCGTGAGGCGGCCAAGAACAGGCGACGGCTTGACCTTGAACACCGCCTGTGCGACGTTAGTCCGATCAGAACCGCCGAATCAGCATGGCCGCCCGTTCCCGCGGTCTCCAAGGAGGTTGCAGATGAGTGCTCGACGGCTTCGTTTCCTCGCCATTCCCCTCGTGGCGCTGATCGTCCCGCTGCTGGCCGCCGCGCCGGCGGCCGCGCAGTCCAACGGCGGCGGCAGCTCGGCGGACGACTACCGCACGCCGTGGGGCCACCCGAACATCCAGGGCATCTGGAGCTCGTCCGGAGCCACGCCGATGGAGCGGCCCGACGAGTTCCAGGGCCGGGCGACCCTGTCGAACGAAGAGGTGGCAGCGATCCGACAGGCGACCGAGGAGCGCAACCAGCAGTTGCTGCTCGCCGACGCCCAGCGCACCAGCGCGGGCGGCAACGTGGGCGCCTACAACAACTTCTGGATGGAGCGGGGCGCCCGGACGAACCGCACGTCGATGCTCGTGGATCCGCCGAACGGCCGCTTTCCGCCGCTGACGCCGGAAGGCCAGAAGGCCCGCATCGGCCAGCCGCGCGGCGACGACACGTGGGAGGACCGGCACATCTGGGAGCGCTGCGTGACGCGCGGCGGGATGCCCAACGCCATGTTCCCGCGGTCCTACAACAACAACATGCAGGTCTTCCAGACGCCAGACCACGTCGTGATGCTGCTGGAGCAGGTGCACGAAGTGCGCGTGGTGCCGCTGGACGGCCGACCGCCGATCGCGGACAACATCGGCCAGTGGAACGGCGACGCGCGCGGCTACTGGGACGGCGACACGCTGGTGGTCACCACCACCAATCTCGACAGCCGGGTGAGCGCGCTGCAGCCCTGGTCCGTCTTCAGCTCGCACGACGGCTCCGGTGAGGACATGATGCTCATCGAGCGGTTCACCCGCACGGGGCCCGAGACGCTGGAGTACGAGGTGGAGGTCCACGATCCGCAGATGTACACGCGGTCCTGGACGGTCGCCTACCCGTTCTCGCTCTCGCCCGACGTGATGTACGAGTACGCCTGCCACGAGGGCAACCTCGGGATGGAGGGCATCCTTGCAGGCGGCCGCGCGGATGACGCGAGAGAAGCCTCCCGCTGACGCCTGAGGAAAGCGGCTACGCCGGGGGTCGGCAGCGAACCCGCCGTCCCCCGGTACTCCCTCCCCCAGTCGCTTCGATTCGCACGCACTCGCCGCTCACGCTCCTGGGTTCGGTCATGCTGCGCCGGGCTCAGGCGGGGAGTTCCCCGAAGACCGTCGGACCCGGCGACGATCGGGTCGGCATGGAACTGCGGTGGGGATTCCTGTGGTGCAAGCCGAGCGAGCGGTCGCTGGTCCGGGCCGGCATCGTGCCGTGGGAGGATCGCCGTCAACCGCGTTTCACGACGCGGCCTGCTCCTCGACCTGCCCGTCGCCGGCATCCAGGACCAGCGGCTCCGGCTCGGATTCGATCAGGTAGCCGAACTCCCTCTCGAACTGCTCCCGCGACACGCCAACGGTAGCCGCCAGCTTCGCCAGCTCGTGGGGGTCCTCGAAGTCGTCGCGCCGCAGACGGATCATGTAGCGGTGGGCGATGCGGTAGCGCGTGGATTCGACATCGACGAGCCGGACCCGGAAACGCCCCTTGTCCTGATCGATCAGGCGCTCGAAGGGAATGGGGACGAACTGGCCGGCGTCGAGCGAAATCAGCACGGCGTTGCCGCCCTGCAGCAGGTACTTCGCCGCGCAGTAACCCAGGTCGCGGGTGTACTCCATGTCGGCCGGCACGGGATCCGCGCACCGCAGCTCGTACCCGATGTTCTTGGCGACGGTCGTGATCTTGAGGCCGAACTGCGCGAGGCGGGCCGCTACCTGGGTCTTGAGGATCTCGCCCAGGTTCACCTCGGCGATGCGGACGTGGCCGTGCTCGTCCCGCTCGACGTCGGCGAGCTCCTTCAGGTCGCCGGGGTCCAGCTTCAGCACCAGCCCTTCCGCCAAGACCGCTACGCCGTCGCGCCGCCCCTCCGTCCAACGCTTGATCATGGCCCCGGCCAGCGTGTCGACGACGGTCTTCAGCGGCACGTGCTCCTGCGGAAACGCTTCCGGTATCAGGCTCAGCGTGGCCCCCGCCGCCTTGCCGATGCCCAGCGCGAGGTGCCCGGCCTTGCGGCCCATGGTGACCAGGAAGTACCAGCGGGAGGTGGTCTTGGCGTCGACCATCAGGTTCTTGACGATCTCGACGCCGTGGTGGCGGGCGGTCTGGAAGCCGAACGTCTCGACGTGCGAGGGCAGGTCGAGATCGTTGTCGATGGTCTTCGGCACGTGCACCACGCGCAGCCGGCCGGCGCCGATGCGCTCCAGTTGCATGGCGGAGAACGCGGTGTCGTCGCCGCCGATGGTGATGAGCTGCGAGACGTTCAGCCTGAGCAGGGAGGTGATGACGTTCTCGAGGAGCTTGGGGTCGGTCGTCGGATTGGCTCGCGAGGTGCCGATCACCGAGCCGCCGCGAAAGTGAATCCGGCTGACGGCGTCGATGGTCAGCGGGGTCACGTGGTCGATGTTCCCCCGCATGATCGACTCGAAGCCGTCGCGAATGCCCAGCACCTCGACGTCCTCGAGGCAGCAGCGGATGGTAGCCGCCCCGATGACGCTGTTGATGCCGGGCGCCGGACCGCCGCCGACCAGAATCGCGACCTTCTTGTGATGGCTCATCGTTCCCCCGACCTCTCCACATCCCTTCCCAGGCTTGCTGCCCTGCCAGCCCCGCGGACGGAAGGCGACCAGGTCACTCGCAGGCGGCCGACAGGTGGGTAATCGAGACCAGGTTCAGCCGGCGCTCCGTTTCGTCCTCGATGAGCAACCCCTTTGCCCACACCTTGTGGCCCACGTGGCTGACGATGCCGAACTCGTCGAGCGTACCGATCAACCGGATCCGGCCCGCGCCGAGCGCCGCAGACGGCTCGGGCTGCGGTGGCAACCGGTCGGCGACAGCCTCCGGCTCGGTGGCGTTGGTCAGGTGGAAGGCGCCCTCGTCGTTCTCCTCGACGCAGGCGACGGTCGTCATGATGGGCAGCGGCTGCGAGACCTCGACCGGCAAGCGTGTGCCCATCGACGCAAGGAGATCCGTCGCCGCAACGAGCGTCAGAGCCGTCGCAGCAACGATTGCCGGAAGCGCAGCGGCGCCTGCGACCCCCGCAACGACGCGATGAACCGTGCGGCTGTTTGTTGCAGGCCGACGCGCCGCCGTCGCCCCGTTCTTCGCCCGGCGCGTCATTGCGGCTCCGTGACCCCGGGCACGCTCTTGCGCCACCAGGCGTTGCCGAAGTTGGTAAACGGGCCGCCGTCGACGGAGATGCGAGATTCCACCCGGTAGTTGACCGGAGAGACGAGGCGCGTCGTCATTCGCAGGCGGACCTGCTGTCCGTTCGCCTCGAAGGGAGCCGTCTCGTAGTGGATCGTGTAGAAGCCTCCCAGATCGCCGCCGATGCGGCCGGCCCTGAGCTGGGAGAAGCCGCGGCTGTCCTCATCGTGCCGCACGAACGCCCGCTGCGCGGCCAGGTAGATGATGGTCGACCGCGTGACGAAGGTGCCGTCCGGCCCCTCGGCCTCGACCGTGGCCCGGTAGTTCCGGCCATCGCTGCCGGACTCGAAAGTCTCCGTGCCGGTGACCAGGCCGCCGGGGCCGAGCGGGCTGTCCGGCACGCGCCACTCGAAACTCCAGACGCCCGGGAAATAGGCATCGTAGTCGAACGTCGGCACCTGGTCGCCCGCCTCCGTCGGCCGGCCCAGGTCCGGGATCTGGCCCTGCGGAAGCTGCGTACGGTCGGCGGACGGCGGCTGCGGCGCACCGGGTTCCGCGGCTGTCGCCGTCACGGCGAGCGCGGCCAGGAGCAGCGACGCGCCACCGGCAACCGACACCCGGCGCAGGATGCCGCATTCGACCCCGCCGCGAGCTCGACCCGTACCGGACACCATCCCTCGCGCGGCTCTCCCCAACGTCATCGCTCCCTTGCAGGCCTGGCTCGCCATCTACTCGTCGTCGTTCGTTGCACGCCCGATCTTCGTCAGGTCCTGGCTCTCGATGGTGTACTCGGTGAACGCCTGGTACATCTCGTCCCAGCTCTGCTGCCCCCAGTAGACCTCGAGGTGCGGACCCGGATTCCAACGGTTGTTGAGCGAGTTGTCGTAGACGCCGATGCCGGTGATCTTGCTCCCCGCCGGCAGGTACAGCGGCTCTGCCAGCTCGTAGTGGATCTGCCAGTTGAAGTCGAACCGCGGCACGTCGAGCACCGTCACCTCGCGTCCGTCCGGATAGGTGACGACCCACCGCAGACTCTTGCCCCGCAGGTGCATGTGCGGCGACAGGCCGTACAACGTGATCGGCTCGGTGATCGGCGTGATCCCGGTGATCTTCCAGTCGTCCTCGTAGGGAGGAATGTTGGGGATCTTCGCCCGGCGCACGGTTCCGTCCGCATCGAGCGTCGGCTTTATCTCTTCGCCTTCGACGATGTAGATGTCGGTGCCGAACGGATCGGTCGGAAACGCGTTCCCCGCCTGCCGCGTGAGCACCTCGTGAGTGACCGGGACGGTGTTGAACCAGATGCCGAGCTTGCTGCGCTCGACCTCCGGCTTGCCGGTCGGGTTGTAGTGCATCGTCCAGCGGATCCACTTGCCCGCGGTCAGCCGCTTGCCGGTGCCGGGCCGGTGCCGCTCCACGCCTCGCCCCGGGACGTACGACAGCAGCTTGCTGGTACCGGGCAGGTTGACCTCGTTGAATACGCTCTGGGCAACCCGGCCCGACCCGCCGGCCCCTTCCTCCGCCTCCGGGGCGGCGTCCGGGTCGTCGACGAGCACGCCGTCGACCACCATCTTCCCCGCCGGCAGGTCGACCACGTAGGCGCCGGAGTGATGGACCACCGCGTAGTTGCTCGGCTTCAGCTCCAGCACCTCGGCGAAGCGGTCCTCGTCCCACGGGATCGCGGAGTAGAAGTCGATGTAGTCCTCCTCGCCTTCGGCGGCGATGGTGTACTCGACCGGCAGATCGAAGACGTAATCGGGATCGCCCCCCTCGTAAGTCCACCCCTCCGGAAAGTCCGGCAACGGCGGCAGGTCGGCCGCGAGCCCCCTCGGGGCACCGCCGTCGACCCAGGCAACGATGGCGTCAATCTCCGACTGTTCGAGCCGGCGCTCGTTGCGGAACGGCAGGCTGTTCTCCGGATCCGCCGGCCACGGCGGCATCGTGCGGCTGACCACCAGGTCCTTGATGGACCGCGCCCACGGCCGGGTCTCCGCGTAGGACGTGAGCGACATCGGCGCAATGTTGCCCGCCCGGTGGCAGGTCACGCAGTTGTCGAACAGGATTGGCGCGACGTCCTTCGTGAACGTCGGGATCGTTTCCGCCGGCGCGCCGCCGCCGGCCAGGACCGGACCGGCTGCCGCCAGCGCCGCCAGCGCCACGGCCGCACCCGTAGTCGTTCGTCGCATCATCGTGTTCCTTCCCTATCGTCGCCGTACCCGAGCGAGCCGGGGGGCACGCATTACTGCAGCAGTTCCGCCTTGAGCCAGGAAACCAGCGCGGGCTCCAGATCCGGGTTCTTGTCGAACATCGGCAGGCCGTGCTCCGGGCCGTCGTAGATCTTGGCGGTGGATTGCGCATGCGCAGAGCCGTCGACCGCGCCCTGCAGCGCCTCGGCCACGCCGGGCGTCACCGTGTCGCCTGTCGCCGCCGAGGCGAACACGGCCAGATCGGGTGACGACGCCATGTTGGCGACGGCCGCCTCGCTCGGCGGACCCGACAACAGCATCAGCGCCTCGACCTCGCGGCGCGCCGCGAGGTCCGCGGTCAGCATGGCGCCGCAACTCGCGCCGCCCGCTCCCACACGCTCCGCGTCGACACCCTCCTGCGCGGTCAGATAGTCGAACGCCACGTCGACATCGGCCGGGGCGTGCTGCATGAACGTCTGAAAGCCGATCTCGCGCAGCGGCGGGCCGCCGCTGTCGCCGAAGCCGCGCAGATCCAGGGTCAGCACGTGGACGCCGGCGTCGACGAGTTGCGACGCGATGCCGCCCCACGACGTCCGGTCCATGTTGCACTGGTGAACCAGCAGCATCGCCGGACCGGGCTGGCCGGGCGACATGTAGGTCGCTTTCAGATTCGTACCGTCCTCTGCCGTCAGATCGACGTCCATCGACTGCGCCGCCGCCGGGGCCGCCATCATCGTCAGAGCCGTCACCGCCACGAAGAGGTATCTGGTCGCTTGCATCGTTGCCTCCTGCCACCCGCCGGAACGCTCGTCCGCTCCGCCGGGTGTCTTTCTCGATGGATATATATACGAACGCTCTCGGCCTCGCTCGCACCGCCCGCGGCTACGATGCCGGCGGCGCATTCACACGGTCGAACAGATCGAGCTTCTCCTTGCGCACCTCAGGCGTCGACTTGATGCCGGATCCGAACTCGAGCCACTCGTCGGCTTCCGCTTCATAGCGTGGCCACGTGGCCAGCCCGTCCCCGTTCGGATCCCCCGTGCGCGCGAAGTTGACCCAGTACTGGGTCATCGCACGCGAGAGCTCGTGGTCCCACTCCGTCCAGTCGATCCCGACGAGCCCCGTGTTGCCGAATGCATAGGCCAGATCGCCGGAGTGATAGGCGCCGTATCCGTCCGGTCCATCCGGCATGTCGATGGCGGCGCGCTCGGGCACATAGATGCGGAACACGGGCGGCGCTTGGCTGAAGAAGTAGAGATACGCGTCGTTGCCGGACGACTCCACCGCGCGGGCCCAGGTACGCATCTCCCAGACGAAGCTGCGGTCGGCCTGGATCGCCTGCGCGCCCCACTTGGTCGACTTCTCTACCTCGGGCTGGTAGACGGCCAGCAGCGCATCGGCATGATCGCCGTACTGCTCGCGCAGCACCGAGGCCAGCTCCGCTTCGGTCCGCTCGGGCATGGTGGCGTAGAGGGTCGTCCCCTCGTTGGAGAGCGCGCCGACGATGACCGGCACGTCGTTGTGCTCGCCCGCTGCGAAGGTCTCCGGCGCCGGTCTCGGCATGAACCACCCGTCGACGATGGCGCCCGACCCGAGACTCGAATCGAGCACGACCTCCGCGTCCAACGCCCTCAGCGCGGCGAGCGCCTCGGCGTCATCTCCCTCCACGCCGATCTCTGCCGCCGCCGCCACTCCCGCCTGCTGCGCGGCGGCCAGGTCGGGCCGACCGCCCCGGAAGCAGCCCCCGGAGTGACCGATGGCCTTGTGGAACAGCCCGGCCGCCAGGGGCGACGCCATCAGGTAGCAGACGCTCCACGAGCCGGCCGACTGCCCGAAGATGGTGACGTTGTCCGGGTCGCCTCCAAAGGCTGCGATGTTGTCGCGCACCCATTCGAGCGCCGCCACCTTGTCGAGCAGGCCGTAGTTGCCGGAAGAAGCGTGCGGCGACTCGGCGGACAGCGCCGGGTGCGCCAGGAAGCCGAACGGCCCGAGGCGGTAGTTGATGGTCACCAGCACGACGCCCTTGTTCGCGAGCGATGTGCCGTCGAAGATCTTCGCGCTGCCCCAACCGCCCGTGTGCCCGCCGCCGTGGAACCAGACCATCACCGGCCGCGCCTCGGTCGCCTCCGCCGCGGCCGTCCACACGTTCAGGTAGAGGCAGTCCTCGTCGCGGCCGAGATCGCCCCGGGTATAGATGGACGATGCCGGCGTGAGCCGCTGCCAGCAGGCCGGTCCGAAGGTCGTGGCCGACCGCGTATCCTCCCAGGACGTCTTGGCCGCCGGGGCGCGCCAGCGGTTGGCCCCCACCGGCGGCTCCGCGTACGGGATGCCGCGGAAGACGAGAACGCCGCCGTCATCGGCGACCCGCTCCCCCTCCAGGGTTCCCGCGGCGGTGTCGACGACCGGACCCAGCGGATCGACGGCCGTCTCGCCGGCATCGTCCGCGGCGCAAGCCGAGAGCAACAAGACGCCGCATAGGCCGTACAGAACGACGGCGAGTCGATGGGTGCGCATGGTCACTCCCCTACTTGTCCTTCGCTGCCTCGGCGGCCGCCGCCTTGTCGAGGTTCCGGGCCACTTCCAGGATGTGCCGCGCGTCGTAGTTGCCTTCGTGGCAGGCGTACTCGTAGAGCGGCCCCTCCCGCTTCATCAACGGATACTCCACGCTCCACGGCCGCACCCAGGTGGTCGGATCGGTGACGGTGAACTCGTAGCGGATGTTCTCGTCGTCCACCCGCGTGAAGCGCTCGACGACGTGCAGTCCGGTGCTCGATCCGTTGAAGTGCACCTTGTCGTTGAAGTTGATGGACTCGACGACCAGCGTGTCGCCCTCCCACCGGCCCCGCGAGTCGCCCGACCACTCCCGCATGCTCCCCGGCAGGTGCGGACGGCCGTCGAGCGGAATGATTCGCGCGTCGTTCTCGCGCATCTCCTGCATGACGACCACGTAGTCCTCGGTCTGCAGGATCTGCATCAGGTCGTTGTAGGAGGGGGGCAGCATCGGCGGGCCCTCGTGGCGCCACACCAGGCAGCGCTCCTGCAAGGTCCGCGTCTGGTGGCTGTCGAACGACTGCGGCGAGATGTTGGTGGTCAGCCAGCGGCTCTCGGCCCGCCGCAGCGCCTCGCGCTCCTGCGCCGACGGAATCAACGGCGGGATCCTGCCGTTCGGCGGATCCACGATCAGCGACGTGCGCTGCATGGTGAGGCGCCGCGGCTGATTCTCGCGCAGCCAGATCGAATTGTCGTAGTGGATGTTCTCCTGCGTCTGCCGCGTCCGCTCGATCCGCTCCTCTTCGGTGGCGCCGGCCAGGAAGCTGCGCGCGCGCAGCGGATCGACTCCCTCGGCGGTCAGGATCTCGTTCGCCGCGGCGAACTCCGCTTCCGAGAGGAGCGCTTGATCGCCCAGGCTCACCGGCCGCTCCAGCGGCGTGTAGGTCGAGCTCGTCCAGTAGCCCTGCAGGTCCGGATGCCCCCAGGGAGTGCGGGGTATGGACTCCTCGCCCGTCGACTGACCGTGCGCCGGAAGCGGCGCTATCGCCAGTACCGTCGCCAGCGCAGCGATCACGACTCCGAACAAGACGTGCCTTCGCCTCATGACACCCTCCAGATGCGTTCAGGTGCGTTGATCATGGACCGCCCGACGGGGACTTGCAACCGCCGGTACCCGGGTCGTCTGTCCGTCTCTCCGCAGCATGACGATGCAGCCACGCTTCACCCGTTCATTCGATATCGAAGTCGAACGTCACGATGTGGCTGTTGCGGTAGCCGAGGCGCCCGCACTGGAACCGCAATGTCCAGAAGCGCATCCGGAACGGTCCCGTGTAGAGCCGCCAGTAGAAGGGCGCTTCGCGTTCGGTGGTGTAGACGATCGTCGAACCTTCCGTGTCGCACCGGAGCTCGACGCGCGGCGCGACGTGGAACAGGCCGCCGGTGGGGTAACCGCCGGGTGTCGCGGCGACCGGGGCGTGTGGCGCAACCCGCGGGGACGCCCCGACGGCGGGGACCCGCTCCGGCCCGCGCATCGTCGCCTCGATTGCGGCAGGTCGCGCGTTCCTGTCAGGAGCGACCAGCGTACGTCCCTCCATGTACGCCGGCGGCGCCATGCCGGCCAGCGCCAGCGCGGTTGGGGCGAGATCCAGCAGACCGACCGAAGCGTCCGGCTCGACTGCGTCGGCCATCCTTGCCGGCCAGCGGAACGCGACGGCAGACGTCGCTCCACCGGTGCCAATCAGAAACACTGCGGTGTCCTCCAACAGACCTTCCGCGTCGAGGGACCCGACGATGCGGCCGACCCGCTCGGCGAGATCCGGCTGCCGGCCGCTCCTGCCCGCGGGCGGGTTGAACATCGCGAAGAACGGACGCGCCCCCGGCGTCCGCGCTCCGCCGCAGCCGAACGAGACCGTGCAGGGGGACTCCCAGTCCTTCTCGCGGCCACGCCAGTCGGCGTCCGGGCCCGCCGCGTCCCACGCCCCGAGCAGGCCGGGCTGCGCGAGGTCCGCGACGGGAACCGCCGGCGCTCGCGCGGCCGCGTGCACGCCGCCGTCCACGTGCACGATCTCCACGGGACCGGACCGTCCGGAAGACAGATCGTGTCCCGGCGGACCGGCGCGGCTCGTGTAGTACCCGGCGCGGCGGAGCTGCTCGGGCAGCACCTTCAGGCCCGCGGGCGGCGGGGCCGTCAAGCGGCCGGCCTTCGGGTCGATGCCCAGCGCCGACGGGCTCATGCCGGTCAGCAGGGCCGCGCGTGCGGAGGTCGGCTCGGATGCGACGGCGGGCGTCTCGGAAATCGTCGCCGGGGCTCCGCCGAGGCTCTCGATATCGGACGCCGCATCGACCGCATCCGAAACAATCCAGACGATGTTCGGGCGCGCCTGCGCGACCCGCCCGCCGCCTTCCGTCGTCCGGTCGCGCCCGGTTCCGCCGGCCCCGTCCGAACAGGCGCCCCCCACCGTCGTCGACGCCGCCAGCAACGCCCCGGCCACGAGCCTCCAACGGTGGTCCGGGCACGCAACGAGGGCGGCCGGGGGGAACATCGGCCTCACCTGCGCATGATAACCGGGACTCCCGACGCAGTGGTGCGTCGACGGCGCCGACACGGCTTCGCGGCCGGGGGCAGTCGCTGGTATCATTACGGGGTTCATGGTCCCGAAGGGTACCGTCGGTACCGGCGGCGGCTCGGCATGGACCCGGGATCTCTCGGTAGTGCTTCACGTTCCTCTTGCGAGTGAGTGTCTCCACACATGACGAAGACGTACCCCGCTTCTCGTTTCCTCTGCTCCATCGGACTTGCCACCCTCGTTCTTGCGCTGGCCGCACCGGCGTTCGCGCAGAGCGGCGACGCGCCGCGTACCTGGGACGACCGACCGGACCTGAACGGCGTCTGGCAGACCATGAGCACGGCGAACTGGAACCTCGAGGACCATCCGGCCGGCCCGGGACATCCCGACCTCGGCGCCGTCGGCGCGATCCCGCCCGGCCAGGGCGTGGTCGTCGGCGGCGAGATCCCCTACCAGGACGAGGCGCTGCAACAGCGGGACGAGAACTTCGCCAACCGCATGAGCGCCGATCCCGAGGCCAAGTGCTTCATGCCGGGCGTGCCGCGCGCCACCTATCTGCCGTACCCGTTCCGGATCATCCAGGGCGACCGCAAGATCCTGATGATCTACGGCTTCGCGGACACGAACCGCACCGTCCACATGGACATGGAAAACCCCGAGGCGCCGCCGCTGGACAGTTGGATGGGGCGCTCGCACGGCCGGTGGGAGGACGACACGCTGGTCGTGGACGCCGAGGGCTTCCTCGGCGAGGCGTGGTTCGACCGCGCCGGCAACTTCGCCAGCAACCAGTTGCGAGTCCAGGAACGCTACACGCCCATGGGACCGAACGTGATCCGCTACGAGGCCACGATCGAGGATCCCACCGTCTTCACGCGGCCGTGGGACATCAGCCTGCTGCTGTACCGCCGGCTGGAAGAGAATGCCCGCGTGCTGGAATTCAAGTGCGTCGAGTTCTCGGAGGATCTCCTGTACGGACATCTGCGCAGTGAGCCGACCCGCTAGCGGTCGATCAGACCACGGAGGAAATCGCGTCATGAAGATGAAACCGACACGCGTTGCGCTTGCGCTTCTCGCCGCGGGAGTGCTCGTCGGTGCGGCGCCGGCCCCGGCCCAGGTCGGCGCGGCGCAGGCCGATTACAACCACGTCAGCATCACCTCGTCCGCGCCCCCGGAATCGGTGCGCTGGTACGCGGAGTACCTCGGCTGCGAGGTGGTGGCGGACCGCGACGATACGGCCGACTGTTTCGGCGTCGAGGTGACCTTCGTCCCGCAGCCGACCATGGGCAGCACGCAGGGGACCGGCGTCAACCACATCGGGTTCTCGTACGCCGACGTGACGGCAAAGATGGCCGACCTCGAGGCGGTCGGCGTCCGCGGCTCGGGCGTGCGCCTGCAGCGTTTCGCGGGCGGCGCGACGCTGCGCGAGGCCCCGGGCGGCTACCTCCACGGCTACATCTTCGACCCGTGGGGCACCCGGATCGAGTTGCTGGAAGATCAGGAGAACGTCGGCTTCCACCACGTCCACCTGAGCGCGACCGACCCGCAGGCGACCCTCGCCTGGTACGAGCAGATGTTCGGCGGTGAACAGGCCGTGCACGCGGACGTGGACGAAGGCGTGCGGTTCGACAGCGTCTGGCTCTTCGCTTCCGAGCACCCCGAGGGCACGCCGGCCACCACCGAGGGCCGCGCCGTCGACCACATCGGCTTCGTCGTCGACGACATCGATGCCGCCGCCGCCGAGCTGCGTGCCGCCGGTGTCGAGTTCCAGGAAGAGCCCGTCGTGCCCGAGAACGGCCGCTCCGGGGCGCGGCGCGCGTTCATCTACGCGCCCGACAACGTCCGGCTGGCAATGGTCGAGACCGGATTCGTGGGCGTGGACGCCAGCAGCATGGCGGCGGTGTTCGTCGACGTGACCGAGCCCTACGACACGCCCCGCACGCCCTGGGACGAGCCCGACCTGCAGGGCGTCTGGACCGGCAACGCCTCGCACGGCATCCCGCTCGAGCGGCCGGAGGACCTGGCCGACATCGAGAACCTGACGCCGGAGCAGGCCGCGGCGCGCCGCGAGCGCGGCACCCTCGGCAGCATCTGGGGCTACGAGCGCGAGTGGCGGGACACGACCCTCGGGTACGACCCGAACGCGCCGTCCACCCAGGTGGCGATGATCATCGACCCGCCCGACGGCCGGATTCCGACGTTGACGTCGGAGGGCGAGCGGCGCGCCGCCCAGCTCGCCTCGGATCGCGCCCGGTACACCACCACCAACATCGCCGGTCCGGAAGAGGCTACGCCGTTCGTCCGCTGCATCACGCGCGGGCTGCCGTCGCTGATGTTCCCGGGCGTCTACAACAACGGCCTGCAGATCTACCAGGGCCCCGGCTTCGTCGCGATCCAGAAGGAGATGATCCACGAGACGCGGGTCGTCCCGACGACGCCGCGGCCGAAGGACGGCCCGGCGCTCACCTCGTGGCTCGGCAGCGCGCAGGGCCGCTGGGACGGCGACACGCTGGTCGTCGAGACGACCAACCTGAACGCACGGGCGTCGTTCCGGGGGTCGAGTCCCGACATGATCCTGACCGAGCGGTTCACGCGGATCAGCCCGACGCGGCTCGAGTACCAGTTCACGGTGGACGACCCCGTCGTCTGGACCGCGCCCTTCACCGGCCGCTTCACGTACGACCTCGACGGGGAACAGTACGAGCTGGTCGAGTACGCCTGCCACGAGGGCAACTACGGCATGTTCAACATTCTGAGCGGCGCGCGGGCGCGCGACCGCGAGGCGGCGGAGGCGGGCAGCCGGTAGTCCGGCCGTCACGCGTTCGCGACGAAACGACAGCGAGGTATCACCGATGCGGAACAGATTGGCACTGACCCTGGCGGGCGTCGCGCTCGCCATCCTTGTGGCGGGCGGCGGCTCGGCGATTGCGCATCACGCCTTCTCGGCCGAGTTCGACGCGACGAAGCCCGTAGCGCTGCGGGGCACGATCACCAGGATGGAATGGATCAACCCGCACGCCTGGCTGCACATCGACGTGACCCGGGACGACGGCACGGTCGAGAGCTGGATGATCGAGGCCGGCCCGCCCGGCGCCCTCGTCCGCCGCGGCTGGCGTCGCGACTCGGTCACCCCCGGCATCGAGGTGCTCGTAGAGGGCTACCAGGCCATCGACGGCGCCTTTCGCGCCAACGGCCGTGACGTGACGTTCCCCGACGGGACGCGCCTGTTCGCCGGCTCGTCCGGCACCGGCGCCCCGCGCGACGGGCGCGATCCGACCGAGCCGCAATAGGCACGCTTTGTCGCAGTTTTCGAAGCCCGCGAGGCCGCGCCGGTCTCGCGGGCTTTCTTCTGTACATCGCCGCCGGCGCTCGTCTTGCGGGAAGCACCCTGCGACGCCATCGTGCATCTCGCGTGCATCACGCGGCGTGGACCCCACGGCGAACTCACTCCGCATCGGCCGTGAGTCGGCGCGCACAGCGATGACGGCGGCACTGCGACTCCTTCCGGCCATTGCCGTGGCGTGACCGCTGGCATAGATTTGGACAAATGGCTGACATCCGAATACAGTCCGTACAGAGTCCATTCGATGATCCGGAAGTCGCCCGGCTCGGGATCTCGGTCGTCATGCGAGCGGACGCGATGGGTCTCCTCGCCCCACGAGCAATCGATCGTCTGGATCTGGAGGAATGGGAACGCGTGGCCAGAGACGTCTTGCGGGCCGGCATCGGACAAGGGCTGTTCCTTGGACACGCTCGCGGGACCGAACCGGAAACGGGTCGTTTCTGCGCAATGCTCCGGCACGTCAACGAGGCGCTGGATGCATCGCCCGCGCCCGCGTCGGAGTGGCCGGCGCTGCATCGCGTGCTGGGATCCGATCTGCTCGCTCGCCTGTTGAACATCTCCACGGTGAGCCTGCGCCGGTACCAGTCCGGCACCCGCGCAACTCCGGACGACGTTGCCGCCCGTCTTCATGCGCTGGCGCTGATGGTCGGCGACCTGGCGGGCGCGTACAACGACCTCGGTATCCGCCGCTGGTTCGTCCGTCCGCGAAGTGTCCTCGGGAACAGCGCTCCCGCCGACGTCCTGACGTCGGGGTGGCGACCGGAAGATCCGGAGCCGCAACGAGTGCGCGACTTGGCAGGCGCGCTGACGGCATCACCGGCCACGTGATCATGATCGGCTTCCGGCACGCCGACCCTCGCTATCCGTTCCTCTGGGAAGGGTCTGACCAACCCGCCGCGCGATGGCACTCGAAGGGCGACGGACCGGTCCACTACTTCAGCGACACGCCGGACGGCGCGTGGGCCGAGTTCCTGCGCCATGAGGAGATCACCGACCCCGAGGATGTGGCAACTATCCGGCGCGACCTGTGGGCGGTCGACCTCGGGCAGCCACAGTCTACGGAGCCCAGCCTGCCTCGCGAAACCCTCACCGGGGGTTACGCGTCCCATCCCGCGTGCCGTGCGGAAGCGAGTCGACTGCGCCGATTGGGAGCAGACGGGCTGGAAGCCCCTTCCGCCGCGCTGCTCCCGGGAGCCGCACGCGGCTGGCGTGTGGATGGCGGCCTGCAGCCCGGAGAGCCGCGCGACGGCACCGTCTACGTCCTGTTCGGGGGGCGCCCCGACCTGATTGGCTGGAGAGCGACCGCCGCCGGGCGTCCCGACCAGGGGTTGCTCGCGGTGGTTCGCCGGCTCGACTGATTATCAGGGCGATCACTCGAACGGGTTGAGGAGCGCGACGCCGCAGCCCTCGAAGTCGCGCACGTTCCGCGTGGCTACCGGAAGCTGATGCACCTGCGCGGTGGCATCTGTCCATCAGCGGTTCGCGTCCTCCAGCCGGGCCGTGCGCAGCATCCCCACAATCGAGTAGTTGCCCTCGTGACAGGCGAATTCGTAGATCGGCTGGTCGCGTCGTTGCAGCGGCACCTCCGCCGTCCATGACGAAGCCCAGGTCTCGGGATCGGTCAGCGTCACCCGATACGCCAGCGTGTCCGGCCCGGTGCGGGTGAACCGTTCCACCAGGTGCAGGCCCTCGGCGGCGCCGCGGTAGTGGCTCTTGGATGAGAAGTTGGTCGTTTCCACGACGAGCGTGTCGCCCTCCCAGCGGCCGCGGGAGTCGCCGTTCCATTGGCGGATGTCCTCGGATACATGCGGCTGGTCTCCGATGGGAATGATTCGCGCGTCGTGGAACGCCTCGCTGATGAAGGCGAGGTGGGTGGGCGTCTGGACGATCTGGTAGAAGGTGTACGGTCCGGCGCCGAAGTTCCCGCCGAGCCGCGGCACCCCGGTCGTGATGCAGCGGTGGATGCTGTTGAGATCGTCCGGCCCGGTCTTGAACTCCCAGCCCCGGTCGACCGCCGCCACGCGCGCGCGGGCCTCCGGGGTCAGCGCCGGTATCCGTCCGTCCGGCGGGTCGACGACGAGCGACGTGCGGTCGGTGAACGTCACGTCGACCATCCCGATCGAGCTGCTGGTCGACCACGCGATGTAGGTCTCGACGTTCTGTAGCGCCGCGCGAAACGCGCCCTCGGGCGTGGTGAACGCACTTCTGCCGTTCTGGAAGATTCGGTCGGCGCGCGCCGCCAGCGTAGCGACTTCTTCCGGGGTCAGATGGCTGCGGTCGGCCAGCTCCGGCAGCCGCTCGAGCGGCGTCGCCACGTTGTTCAGCCAGACCCCCTGCAGATCGGGCCGTCCCTCGGGGGTGCGCGGCAGCTCCCACGAGTCCGCGCTCTGTCCGAACGCCGGCGGTGCCGCCGAGGCCACGATCGCCAGCACCAGCAACGAGATCGCGAAACGTCGAGACTGCATGATGGTCACCTCCCGTCGGGCAACGGCTCACCGGGTCGGCACGCCGACACCATCGACCCGCGCTGCCGGTCACCCGCTCCGTGCATCTTCCCGCACTTGGCGCTTCCGCGCAACGCGGCACGTAACTGCACCGGCCGGAAGAACCCCGCGCGGCTCGCGCGATTTGCCCCATACTGCGTCACGCACGAACGGTTGCGGGTGCGGGGGTCTCCCGATAAGATAGTTGGTCGAGTTCGACTGTCCGGAATCCGCGCGCGGCGGCAGAAACGCGGAACGGGCAACGGTTCTAAAAACGTGGCCGCGGGCGGAAAGGGGCAAAGATGGCGAAAGAAACCACCCGTCGAGAGATCCTGAAGGGGAGCCTGGCGATGGCGGGGCTCGGGGTGATCGGTGTGCCCGAATGGGCGTTTCCGGCGCTCGCGCAGGGCGAGACGCTGATGCAGTTCACCGACGTTTCCGACGACGTGCAGTGGATCCGGGACGCCGAGCGGCGGATCATCGACGTCCGCCAGATAGACGGCCCGTTCACGCCGCGCGATCAGTTCTTCACGACGCAGCACTACGGCCACCCCAACGTGGACGTGGACGCGTACCGCCTGCGTGTTTCCGGCCTGGTCGACACGCCGCTCGAGCTGTCGATGGACGACCTGCGCGCCATGCCGAGCCGCGACCTCGTCTTCGGCTTCGAGTGCTCCGGCAACCGCGGCCCGCTGAATGGGCTGTCGAGCAACGGCCGCTGGACCGGCGTCTCGCTGCGCACGGTGCTCCAGCGTGCCGGCGTGCAGGACGCGGCGCGCGAGTTCGTCTTCTTCGGCGCCGACCGCGGTGAGGAAGAGGTGCTCTGGCGCGGCCGGACCTTCACAGTCGACCAGCAGTACGGCCGCAGCCTCGAGCGGGATCAGGCGCTCTCGGACGAGCCGTTGCTCGCCTACGCGATGAACGGCGAGCCGCTGACCGAGCACCAGGGCCGTCCGTTGCGGCTGCTGGTCCCCGGCTGGTACGGCGCACCGAACGTCAAGTGGGTCGCCGAGATCAACGTGCAGAAGGATCAGTACCTCGGCCGCTGGCAGGCCCGCTCGTACCGGACGCTGCAGGGCCAGATGATCAACGGCGAGCTGAAGTGGGTCGAGACCGCCATCTCGACGATGAATCTGAAGTCGTACATCGCCCGCGTCACCGCGGTCGGCGGCGCGCACAACATCTTCGGCGTCGTACTGAACGACGGCACCCCGATAGAGCGCGTCGAGGTGAAGATCGACGACGGCGAGTGGCAGGCGGCGACGCTCGACCCGGAGACGATGCGCGAGAAGTACGGCTGGAAGTTCTTCAACTATCGCTGGGAGGGCGCCACCCCCGGCGAGCACACCGTCGTCTCGCGCGTGACCGACGTGAACGGCAACGTCCAGCCGACGCCGGAAGAGCTCGCGGACAAGATGACGTTCCTGGAGGCCCACGAGCAGTTCCCGCGGAACGTGATCATCGCGTAGGACACGGCGACGCCGAGTCGCCGACACGGACACGTCGAAGCCGGGTGGGCCTCGCGCTCCCCGGCTTCTTCATTTGTCGGGGCAGGCGTCGAAACGGGAGGGGAAGCATCGAGCGGACGGAAGCGGCGGGTAACGCCGAGAGGACCGGAGGGAACGCCGGGCGGTTCGATATCGGGGGGCGTGGAGCGGACGGAAGCACCGGGCGGCGGAAGAGAACGGCGGGCGCCGAGCCGGGAGTCCGGCCGCACGCCCGCCACGCCCTACGCCACGGTGGCGCCTGAACAGCTCGATCCGGCCCCGGCCGTGCAGCCGAAGCAGTGCCGGTCAACCACGATCGAGCGCGATTCGAGGGCGGAGATGTCGAAGTCGGCGATGTGTCGCGGAACACCCGGTTCGACCGGCATGTCCAGCATCTGGTTGAAGTCACAGTCATACAACACGCCGTCCCACCCGACGGACAACGTGTTGCGGCACATCACCCCGCGCGCCGCGGCGGGATTGTAGCTCTTGACGAGCCGCTCCATGTAGCGCTCGAGGTTGGACGAATCGACCAGCCACTCCAGGAACCGGCTGATCGGCATGTTGGTGATGGTGTGAAGCGCGTTGAACCGGATGCCGTACAGCCGATCGAGCTCGCGCTTCCACTCCCGCTCCAGCGAGGCCTGCCCCGCCGGCAGATACGCGCCCACCGGATTCGTCACCAGCACCAGACGCAACCCTGTCGACTCGTCGCCGTAGCCGGCCGCGTTGAGCCTTCGCAGCGCGGCTATCGACTTGTCGAACACGCCGTCGCCCCGCTGCTTGTCAGTGTTGAGACGGCGGTAGTGCGGCAGCGAGCAGACGACCTCGACCCGGTGATCGGCGAGAAAATCCACGAGATCGGCCTGCGACGACAGACCGAGGACGGTCAGGTTGCAGCGGTCGATAACGTGACGGTCCAGCGCAGTGCACTGCTCGACGAGCCAGCGGAAGCTCGGGTTGAGCTCCGGGGCGCCGCCCGTGATGTCTACGGTCGGTATCGCGGTGTGCCTCAATGCCTCGACGCACTGCGCCATCGTCTCGCGGGTCATGACCTCGCGCCGGTCGGGCCCCGCATCGACGTGGCAGTGCACGCAGGTCTGGTTGCAGAGCTTGCCGACGTTGATCTGCAGGATCTCGATGCCGGTCGGCCGCAGGGGATGCAGCCCACTCAGCTCGAGCGCGTCGGTGAACTCGCGTGCGAGAGGAAGGCGATGCAGCGTCGCCAACTGCTCGCCTGACGAGGCCAGCGGAAGCTGCCGCGCGGCGAGCGACGGGAGGGTGCTAGCCATCGGTGCCGGTCACATCCCGACCCGGTTCGCGTGATGGCGCATCTGCACGCCGTGGACCAGCGAGGCCCCACCGCGGATGGCCGACGCAACGTGCACGGCCTCGGTCATCTGATCCAGGTCGGCGCCCTTCTCCAGCGCGTCGTTGCTGTAGGCGTCGATGCAATACGGACACTGTACCGCATGGGCGACCGCCAGCGCGATCAACGATTTCTCTCGCGCCGAGAGGGCTCCGTCCTCGAACACCGCCGTGTACCACGCGAAGAACTTCTCCGCCAGCTCGGGGCGGTTCTTGCCGATTTCCGCGAAGCGTTCCAGATCCTTCGCGTGGTAGTACGTGTCGTGCATGACAGTTCCTATCGCAGCGCCCGCTCCTCGGCGCGATGACCGGCGAGGATGCCCTCCATGCCGTAGTTGCCCTCGTGGCAGGCGTACTCGAAGACCGGCCCGCCGGTCTCGATCATCGGCAGCACGACGGTCCACGGTTGCGTGTACATCGCCGGGTCGTCGAGCGTCATCTCGTAGTGCATCTGGTCCGGCCCGGTGCGCGTGAACCGCTCGACCAGCCGCAGGCCGTCCACGGGAAAACCCCGGAACTGCTGCTTCGGGCTGAAGTTGGTGGTCTCCACAACGAGGGTATCGCCATCCCAATGCCCCCGCGAGTCGCCGTTCCAGAGGCGAACGCCGGGCGCCAGATGCGGCCTTCCGTCGAGACGCACCACGCGCGTCTCGTTGATCATCTCGTTCAGCAGGACCACCGAGTCGGGCGTCTGCAGGATAAGGACGTTGCTGTTGTAATTGTTCGGGACGCGCGGGGTGCCGCGGGTGATGCAGCGCTCCCACAGGTTGCGGTCCTCCCAGGAGTCGGCCGGATGGTCGCGCCGGCGCGCCCGATTCGCAGCCGCACGCTGCTCCGCCGCCGGCGTCAGCGGCGGGAGGCGCCCGTCGGGCGGATCGACGATCAACGACGTGCGCGTGAGCGCGTTGCGGGACCCGTCGCGCCACTGCGAGCCGTAGTTGCCCGGACTGCCCTGCCGCGGCGGCGCGTCGAACGCCGCGAACCGGCGGCGCTCCCGTTCGGCCGCCTCCTCATCGCTGAGGAACTCCCGGTCGGCGACGTCGGCCGCGCGCTCCAGTGGGGTGCCGGTGGTCTGATCCCAGATCCCCTGCAGGTCCGGATGTCCCCAGGGCGTGCGCGTCGGGGTCCAGCCGGCATCCGGTTCCTGCGCCGCGACCGATGCCACCAGGAGCACGATCGCAACCGCCGTGATCAACGCCGCGACAGATGCATGACGCATGGTCGATCTCCTTCCGTCCCGAAGCGAGACCCGCATCGCCGTACTACTGATCGCCCGACACGTTCACGCGAATCCGGTACAGCCCGGTCCGAGCCGTCATGTAGAGCGTGCGCCGATCCGCATCGCCCCAGGCCACATTGGCCGGCACCTCGTTCGGCTTGATCGTGCCGAGATGCAGGCCGTCGGGCCGAATGACCCAGACCCCGCCGGGTCCGGTGGCCCACAGGTTGCCCAGCTCGTCGACCTTCAGTCCGTCGGCGGAGCCGCTCTCCTCCGAGTCGCTGGCATCGAGCAGCAACTCGCCCTCCCCCAGCGTGCCGTCCTCGGCCAGGGTGTACACCCACCATTGCCGCGTGCTGCTGTCCGCGACGTACAGGCGCGACTCGTCCGGCGAGAAGGCAATCCCGTTGGGCCCGGGCAGCTCGGCCAGACGCGTCAGCTCGCCGTCGGGACTCAGCCGATAGATCCCGTTCACGTCCTGCTCCCGCGCCTCCGGACTCGGCAGTCCGTAGGCCGGATCGGTGAAGTACAGCGCGCCGTTCGAGTGGTAGTCCAGATCGTTCGGGCTGTTCAACCGCCCGCCTTCGTAGCTGTCGACCACCACGCTCCGTGTACCGTCGGCCGTAATCCGCGAGATGCGGCCGTTGAAGTGCTCCGTGAAGACGATGTCGCCGCCCGCATCGACGATGATGCCGTTCGAGCCGACCAGGCGTCCCTCCTCGTGCTCGCCCTCGTAGACGGGCGCGAGAAAGTCGCTGACCGTGCCGTCCGGCTCCCACTTGACGATGCGGTTGCCGGGAATGTCGCTGAACAGCAGGAACCCGCCGTCTTCATCGACCCACGCGGGCCCTTCGGTGAAACCGAACCCCTCGGCGAGGTGCTCGATGACCGCGTCGGCGGGCACCAGGCGGTCGAAGGACGGATCCAGGCGTTCGATCATCCCCGCGCTCGGCTCCGGCTCCGGCTCGGGGGCCGGCTCCGGTTCCGGAGCAGCACCGCATCCCGCCATCAAGAAAACTGCAAGCAACGCCCACCTGCGCATAATCTGTCGCCTCCCGGGAATCATTGTTCGCGCCTCTCCACAGCGTAGCACGCGCGGTCGGGTGCGAACCGGCTTCCTGCCTGCACGGACTCCGCAGGAAGCTCCTGTCAACCAGACTCTCCTCTACTGCTGACAGGTCCTGACAGCGGCAACCGGCAACCTTGCTCCTGTCCGGTCCGGCGACCGGTTCCGGTCACCCGGCGCGATCAGGAGGATTGTCATGCTCAGACGGATTGTGATGCTCGGACTCGTTGGCGTGTTGGCGTTGCCCGGGCTGGTTGTCGCACAGTCGCAACGGTCGATGATGCGCACGTTGGGCGGGGTCGGTCTGATGGCGGGCGGCGTTGCGATCGCGTTCCGGGAACAGGACTGTCGAGTCGCAGGCTCGCTGAGCGAGGATCCCGCCGTGTCCATCGAGTTCGCCAACCGGGTCGGAAGCGTCGGCGTCCTGTTCGATGATGCGCGCAACCCCGTTTCCTCGAAGATGAACGGTCGATGCAATCTCGACTGGACGGTGAACACCTACGTGGGATTGGAGCTGTTTGGCCGACTCGCCAATCTGGAGAGCACGGGAGCCAGGCAGGCCAGTGCCCTGCGCGGCGAGTTTCCCAAGGTGGACGACACCAGAGGGTCCGCCAGGGCAGAGGCATACTGGCCCGCCGGCCGGCTGTACGCCGGGATCGGACTGGCCGCCGTGGGAGCGCTCCTCGCCACCGTATGGGCCGACGTGCCGGACGTCTCAATCAGCCTGGAGCCGGGCGGCGCTCGGCTCTCCAAGACCTTCGGATTCTGACGCGCACGCCCGATAGAGTGGCAAGAGGGGTATCGGGAGGACCGTTGTCCTTCCGACCGGCACCATCGGCCGACCGCCCAGACGGAACGCGGCAGAAGGAAGACAAGGCATGGACCGCCCGATTCGCCTGATGGAGATGCTTCAGCTTCTCGGTGGACGACGCTCATGGCGTCCGGCGGATCTCGCCGAACGCTTCGGGATGTCCGAACGCAACATCTACCGCGACCTGCAGGCCCTGAGCCGACTGTACGGCATCCCCGTGACCAACGACGAGCATGGCTACCGCCTACTTGAGGGTGCGACGCTTCGCAGCCTGCCTTTGACTGCCACCGAGCGCGCGATGCTCACGCTCCTGCTACGGCATCCCGCGCTCGGGGCCGCCTCGGAGCTGACCGCGGGTCTGACTCGGAAGCTCGATGTCGCGACGAAGCAGTTGGAGGAGACGCCCCAGGCACTTGCACTGGCAGGCCCCGAGCGCTCCGGCGAGATCGCGAAGGGACTCCTGCCGTTACTGGAACAGGCGGTTCGTGAACGGACGCCCGTGTCGCTCCTCTACCGCTCCCTGTGGAGCCGAAGCCAAGCGTGGCGCGGCCTCGACCCGTACGCCGCGTTCCACCGTGACAACACCTGGTATCTCGTTGGGCACTGCCACCTGCGCGACGAGCCCCGCACGTTCCGCCTCGACCGAATCGTCGAAGTCAAGCGTCTCAAAGGCGTTTTCGATCGACCGGACTTCGACCTCGACGCCTTCCTCCAGGCAACCTGGGGCGTGTACCGCGGCCGGACTCTGCACGAGGTCGTCATCCATTTCGATTCCGCGCTCGAGCCGCTCATCCAGCAAGGTGTCCACCACCCCGAGGAGAGCATCTCTCGCCTGGAGAACGGCGCACTGGAGTATCGCGTCACGATCTCGCACCTCGACGAGATCGCGCGTTGGATCGTTGGCTTCGCCGGTGCCGCCCGCGCGGTCGAGCCTCCCGCCCTGATCACTCGAGTCGCCGAGATCGCCCGCGGCGCGTACGAGCGGCACCACCAGGATGAGGAACAGACGGCCGTACCTCATCGGCAGCGCGACCTGCCCGGCATGCCGTCGGCAACCGGCGACGTACCTGACCGGCAGCGCGACTTGATCTGACAGCTTTGCGGTTCTTGCCTCACTCCGTGCGCTTCCCGGACATCCGCGTCCTCCCGCATTGCTCACCCGGCGCCGACTGACAGGTTCTGACACAGGCACGGGACAGACTGTCGCTCCGGTGGCGTTCGAACGCCGGCACGCCCGGTGGCTATTCCAGGTCACCGGAGAGATTCCGAAAACGGGAGGACCACCTCATGCGGATGCGCACCATCGTCGTTGCCGTCGTCGGCACTCTCGGACTCATGGCCTGCGGCGATGACGAACCTTCGCCCACCGCGCCAACGCCAGTCACGCCGGCACAACCAACGGTGAGTAGCCTTTCCATCAGGAGTGATGGGGAGACGACGCTCTCTGTCGGAGCCACCCTGGCGGTCACAGCATGTGCGCACTACAGCGACGGATCCGAGAACTGCGGGATCCAAGCGTCGTGGCAGTCTCTCCAGCCGGGTGTCGCGTCCGTCGACAACGGCGTCGTTACGGCGCTCGCGGCCGGCGATGCGACGATTCAGGCGTCGTATCAGGGCCGCAACGCCACATTGCAGATCACGGTCGAAGCAGCGGAACCGACCTTGACGTTCGCATTCGACCCGGCTCCACCGGACACAATCACCGCAGGTGACACCGGACACTTCCGGGTGAACATCACTACAGATGGAAGCCGGCAGCGACTGACCGACGGCGTGACCTCGTCGGCGGAGTCCATCGTGCAGCTCAGGTTGGAAGGTGACCGTTGGCGATACACCGGCGTCGGTGCAGGCAGCGCGGAGATTCGCGTCGTGCACGGCGGCCAACGGCGACTCACGCACGCGATGACAGTGCAGGCGCCGCCGGAGCCGGACTACGAGATTGCCAACGTGACCCGCTACGACGCCTCCCGCGACGTGGCTGACTGGTTGTACTTCACGTGGCGTGCACGGGTGGCGGCCAGCCGGTTCACCGTCAACGTGAAGTTCCAGCAGGGTGAGTTCTTCACGTCTTGCACTGAGCAGTGGTACGACCCCGAGGCCGGGGAACAAGAGAGGGAGCTTTCGATCCCGAGCGTGTGCGGGTCGGATGAACAGTGGTCGACCGTTACGATTGAGCCGGCGGACGGACGCACGTGTCGGGGCTGCGGAACGTTCCGGCGCACGGATCTGCCGCACGGCAGGAATCTCAGGCCTGCCGAGGAAGCCAACGCCGTGCGAGAAGAGCGTGCCCGACGCGACTGACGATTCAGCCCATCCATGCCAGGGGCCGGCTCGCAGTCGTTCAGGAGCCGGCCCCCTGGTGCTTCCGAGGAGCCACTGTTCGGGACGCCGGTCGTGAGGCCGCCGAGCGGCTATCCTTCGCGCGTGACTGGCGCGCTTCGATGCACCTCGGCAGAAACGCGAGCGGACCGGCCGGTGCTGCTCTGGTTCCGCCGCGACCTCCGGCTGACCGACAACCCCGCCCTCGCCTGGGCCGCCCGCACCGGACGCCCGGTCATACCGGTCTTCCTGCTCGATGACGATCAGCCCGGCAACCGACCGCTGGGCGGAGCGTCCCGGTGGTGGCTGCACGGCAGTCTGGACGCGTTGCGGACCGCGCTGGAAGCACAGGGCAGCCGGCTCATCCTGCGCCGGGGCGCGGCCGACGTGGTACTGGCGCAACTGGTGCGCGAGACTGGCGCCACGGATATCGTCTGGAACCGGCTCTACGATCCCGACGCATTGCGGCGCGACAAGCGGACCGAGGCACGCTGTGCCGAGGCCGGCATGGCGACGCGATCCTTCAACGCCGGGCTCCTCTTCGAGCCCTGGACGATCCGTACGGGACAGGACGCCCCCTATCGGGTGTTCACGCCGTTCTGGCGACGATGCCTCGAGCAAGGGCTCGAGACGCCGAGCGACGCGCCGGCGGGGTTGCCCGCGCCGGCGGCGTGGCCCACCGGCGATGAGTTGGACGACTGGCGTCTGCGCTGCAGCACCCCGGACTGGGCAGCCGGTCTGCGGGCGGCGTGGCAGCCGGGCGAAGCGGGCGCACGCGCGAGGCTCAACGCTTTTCTCGCCGAGGGTCTCGGGCGCTACCACGAGGATCGCGACCTTCGCGGTACCGCGGGAACCAGCCGGTTGTCGCCGCATCTGCACTTCGGGGAGATCGGGTCCCGACAGATCGCGGCGCGCGCTATCTGCGAGAGTGGCTGCCGGAACCGCGTCGGCTATCGAATGACCTGCTGCACGCTCCCTGGGAAGCGTCGCCGGCGGCGTTGGACACGGCCGGCGTGCGGCTCGGCGCCGACTACCCGCATCCGATGGTCGACCACGCCGCCGCCCGCGGGCGAGCACTGGAAGCCTACCGCGCGAGCGTCAACGTGCTGGCCCGGACTTGATGGCCACGAGGCACACTTCAACTGCCCGCCCCTATTCGAGCTGACACTAGTGACCGACAGGTATACACACCGGCCAATAGTCGGTCCGCGGGCGCGTGCCCGCGCGAGTGCCCGTCGGGCAGACAGGAAAGCGGCGCATGAGAGCCTTCACCATCAAGTACACGGACCGTGGCCGGGCCGCAACGGTGACAGTGCAGGGCAATGAGATCGCGACCCTGGACGACTGGTTGTGCATTCGCGACAACGGCACGCCGATCGCCACCTTCCCAAAGGAGGATGTGCTGCACGTCACGAGCCGAAGCGACGAGGACGACTGGCCGGCGCCGGCGGACGATGCACTCGAGACGGCGCCGTGGAAGCCGGCCGAGCCCCGCCCCGCCTGGACGCCGGTGAGCCGGAGAGCCCCTCTGCACCGCCCGTTGCAGCCGGCTACGGGCGTGCGCGCAAGCCGCCGGGTCGTCACCGGGACCCGCCCATTGACAACGCGCTAGAATCGGCACGTGTGTGGCACCCATCGGCAGACCGACAGCGCGAAACACCTGTTCGTCGTGGTGCTTCTGGCGCTGGCGACACCGCTTGCGGCGTGCGCGCCGTCCGGTGACACGCCGGCAGCCGCCGAGGCCGAGGCGGACGCGACCCGTGAAGTCGCCGTGGTGACATCCGGCGGCCTCGCCGCTGCCCACGACGTGCTCGCTCCTCGATTTCAGGAGGAGACCGGCATCCGACTGGTGACTTCGTACGGCGCATCGACCGGCGGAGCGCCCGACTCGATCCCCGCACGACTGGAGCGCGGCGAGCGTTTCGACGTTCTGATCATGTCGCAGGCCGGCCTGGACGCCCTCGCCGAGCGTGGCATGGTCCGACCGGACACCCGGGTTGACCTGGCCAGCTCGTCCATCGGGATGGCGGTGCGCGAGGGAGCGCCGGTGCCGGACATCGGCACGCCCGAGGCGTTCGCCGACACGCTGCTCGCCGCCGAGTCCATCGGCTACTCGGCAAGCGTCAGCGGCACCTACGTGTCCGAAGAGCTGTTTCCCAGGCTCGGCCTGGCAGAGGAACTCGCGCCGAAGAGCCGGCGGGTGGTCAGCGAACGCGTCGCCGCCGTCGTGGCGCGCGGCGAGCTCGAGATCGGCTTTCAGCAGGTCAGCGAGATACTCTCGATCGAGGGTGCCACCTATGTCGGTCCCATTCCGGACGAGTACCAGCGGGTCACGACCTTCTCCGCAGGGATCACGACGGACGCCGAGAACCCCGACGGCGCACGGAGGCTCATCGACTTCCTGGCGTCGGCCGAAGCAGCCCCGACGATCACCGAGACCGGTCTCGAGCCGCTAACGGGCTCGAACTGACGGAGCCAATCCCCTCGGGAACCGCAACAACGCCGCCGATCGATAACGATTCCGGTCAGCTCGCCGGGACCGCCTCCATCAGCAGCGCCAGGGCGCGCCGGAGCGCCTGCCCCCCGAACTGCGAGCCGCGGTAGTGCCCCTGCCGGACGACGACCAAGTCGTGCGACGGGATGATCAGCGTCGTCTGGCCGCCCGCCCCCGACATGTAGTAGGCCTCGCGCGGGACCGGGAACGAGCCGGTGCCGTTGATCCAGAAGAAGCCGCCGTAGATCGGCCGGCCGTCGGCCTCCCAGGCAGGGGCGACGGTGCTGACGAAATCGACGAAGCCCTCGGGCAGGATCCGCTCGCCGTTCCAGACGCCGTCCTGTAGGTAGAGGTTGCCCAGACGCGCCCAGTCGCGGGCGGGAGCGAGCTCGTAGCCCTGCAACAGATAGTTGCCATAGGGATCGGTCTCGAGCACGAATCCGCGGACGCCGATCTTGTCGAAGAGGTCGCGCTGCGGGAACGACAGGTACTCGTCGCCGCGGCCCTCGACGCCGAGCCGGACCAGGTAGTTGGTCAGCACGGGGTCGGAGTTGCGGTAGCGGCCGATGGTGTTCGGCGGCCACTGCTGCGGCCGGGTCGCCGCCCACTCGAAGGAGTTCGCCGAACCCGTGTAGACGTAGAGGTGGTCGGGGTAGCCGAGCGACGGATCGAGGTCGGGATCGCCGACGCCGCGGAACCGGATGCCGCTCGACATGCGCAGGATGTCCGCGATGCGGATCTCCTGACGCGGATCCCCGGGCGTCTGCCACTCGGGCACCGGCGCGGGCTGGTAGAGCTCGTAGACGCCCTGCTGGATCAGCACGCCCATCAGAGTCGCAGTCAGGCTCTTGCCCATCGACCAGCTCTCGAGCGGCGTGTGCATGGTCATGCCCGGTCCGTAGCGCTCGCCGATGATGCGTCCCTTGTGGGTCACGACGAACGCGGCAGTCAGCCCCCCGGCCGGTTCGAAGGCCGCGTCGACTGCCTGCTGCACCTTGTCCGCATCGATCCCGGCAGGCAGCGGCGTGTCGGGCAGCACGTCCCCCATCGGCCACGGCGTGGCCGCCGGATCCGGCAGCGTGCTCCGAATGTCGATCGGCTCGAAGAAGACGTCGTCCTCCCCGACCGGCAGGGTCACGCAGCCGTGGTCACCGTTCAGCTTCGCGGTGCGCACCACACCGTTCGGCAGGGTCAGGTGGATGCGCCGCTCGTCGTTGTCGACCTCGCGGTTCGTGACGTGGCGCCGGTGCTCGTAGGGCCCGCTGAAGAACCCGACGCTCTCGGCCGCGAAGTCCGGGTCGAGACCGGTGACGAAGACCGCCGAGCAGAGCGTCTTGGCGAAGCCCGAGATGTGGTGCGAGAGCGGGTCGCCGGGCGGGGCGACGTACTCGGTGTCGAGCTCGGCCTCGGCGGCGCGCGCGAGCATCGCCGCGCGCTGGTCGCTCTGCCCGGCGCCGGCCGGCGCCGGCGCGGCGGACAGGGTGTTCCAGGCCACGAGAAGACCGATCAGGACCGCGGCCCCACTGAGCAGCCACGCCTCGATTCGCTGCACGGACGCTCGATACTTCGAATCCATCCCGGCATCCTCCTGCTCTGGCGACTCTGCGCGCGGTTTCGGCACGGACTGCTCGCGTGAGAGGCAAGCGTAGCACGGGGGTGCGCCCGGCAGCCGCCGCGTTCTCTTGCCGCCCCGCCGCGAGCGCGTCGACGACGCCCGTAAGTACTTCACCACACAAATCCGGCACACGCGCTGTTCGCTTGCCGTCCCGGCGCGAACGCGTCGACGACGGGACGCAAGCGGCCACAGTGCTACAATGCGGGCCGTTCAATAGGCTTTTCCCGAGGAGTTGCCATGTTGCCAGCATGCCGCGTTTCCCGGACGTTCGCCGTCGCCCTGGCGCTCACGCTCGGCCTGTCCGCCGCGGCCGGGGCCCAGGTGCTGGATGGTCCCGACCCCGCGCAGATGGAAGATGCACCGGATCTCGGGTACCGGCCCGTGCCGCACGGACTGCAGATTCCGGACGATCTCGAGATGGGCGCGCCCTCCAGCGTCGGCTGGACCTCCATGAACCGCATCCTCGTCTTTAACCGGGGACCCAACCCGCTGATGGAGTTCGAGCCGGACGGCACCTTCGTCCGCTCCTGGGGCCAGGGCCAGTACGACCGGCCGCACGGCATGCGCATCGATTCGGAAGGCCACATCTGGACCACCGACGTCAACGCCGACACGGTGCGCAAGATGAATCCCGAGGGCGAGGTCCTGATGACCATCACCCCGGACGACACGCCGCTGATGAACGAGCCGACCGACCTCGCCATCGGCCTCGAGGGCGAGATCTTCGTCCTCGTCGGCCACGGGCAAGGCGAGCCGCACGTGCTGAAGTTCGACCGTGAAGGCGAGCTGCTGAAGTCGTGGGGCGAGCAGGGGACCGGACCCAGCCAGTTCGACACGCCGCACTCGGTCGTCATCGACACCGAGGGAATGGTCTACGTCGCCGACCGGCAGAACCGGCGGATCCAGATCTTCGACCGCGACGGCAACTACGTCAAGGAATGGGCCTACAAGGGCCTGCCCTGCGGGCTCTACATCCATTCCGACGGCACGATGTACATGGTCAGCGGCTTCGCCGGCGAGATCCTCGAGCTGGACGAGAACGGCAGGGCGGTGGGCCGCAACGGCCAGCCCGGCCGCGGGCTCGGGGAGTTCGGCGAGGCGCACTACATGACGCTGACGCCGAACGGCGACATCTGGGTCGCCGACACGGTGCGGCCGGAGCTGCACAAGTACGTGCAGCAGTAGCCGCTGGAGTTGATTCGGTGGGCGCCGTTCCGTCTCGATCGGGACGGCGCCCACCCCGACGGGCGCCGGCTAGCGGCGCCCCAGAACATCCACCGGAACGCCGACGATGACGGGGCCGGCATCGTCTACCTTCTGGATAGTCGCGCACGCACGGCAAGGACCACCCTCCCTTGACCGCCTATCGTCCATTCACGCTCGACGTGATCGACTTCGGGCCGATTGCTCGGGCATGTGTCGAGTTGCGCCCATTGACGGTGTTCGTCGGGCCCAGCAACACCGGGAAGTCCTGGTTGGCGACGCTCGTCTACGCTTTGCGCCGCTATTTCGGGAATAGCCCACGCGGGCCGGGTCCCTGGGTCTGGACGACGTTCGACGCACCACTCCCCGAAGGAGCAAGCACTGCTCTCGTGGGTATCGCGGAGCAGTTGAGCGGCTCGGCGTCCCCAAGTGCGGAACCGACGGAGCCCATCGAGTTGACTGCCCCGGTTACGGCAGCGATTCGTACGTATCTCGAACAACAGAGCGCCGCAATCGGCGAGGAAATCGAGCGTTGTTTCGGCGTCGACACTGGCGCCCGTCTGACCCGCAGGGAGAGCGCAGGGCGTCCTCGTGTCCTGCTGCGAAACGCGGTCGAGGGAACTCCCACGCTAGCAGTGCACGAGCTGGCCTTCGTCGACGAGACATGGACTTTCCTGTCGACCATTCCCAGCGGCGTCCGAATTCATGGCAACTTTGACACTTGGTTTGCCGCCGACCGATTGCTGACGGGACGTGATTCGAACGTACTCCCACGGCTCGAATGGGAACTCATTGGCACGCTGGCCCGCGACGTGCTGACGGACCATCATCCTGCCTTCTACCTCCCCGCAGACCGCACCGGCCTGATGAACGCCCACAGTGCCATCGTGAGTGTCCTCATCCGGAGCGCAACCATGGGTGGCATTCGCAGGGCCGACACTGTGCCGCCTTTGTCCGGCCTGCGTGGCGACTTCCTGGAGCAACTGGTGGAGATGGCATCCCGCCGACAAGGAGTGGTCCGGAGCGGCAGGGAACCCCTCCGCAAAGTTGGGGAAAGCATCGAAGACGGAATACTCGGCGGTGCGATCCGGGTCGAGAGCCTGCCCGGCATCGCTTATCCGCACTTCACCTACCATCCACGTGGATGGGAATCCGGGGGACTACCTCTGACGAGTACATCCTCCATGGTGTCGGAGCTCGCGCCCGTGGTCCTGTACCTTCGACATGTGGTTGCGCCCGGTGACTTGCTGATCATCGATGAGCCGGAGTCCCACCTTCATCCCGCCATGCAGGTCGCGTTTACTCGACTGCTTGCCGCGATCGTCGGAGCGGGAGTCCGGATCATCTTGACCACCCATAGCGAGTGGGTGCTCGAGGAACTCGGCAACGTCGTTGGAAGGGCCGGGCTGACCGACCGAAGCGACGGAAAGGCCGACATCGAACCCCTGGACGCCCGTGACGTCGGGGTGTGGCTGTTCGAACCGGCGGGGGACGGCCCTGGTTCAAAGAACGTGCAAGAGATCGCACTGGACGCCGAGAGCGGTCTCTACCCGTCGGGATTCGACACCGTCGCGACGGCGCTGCACAACGACTGGGCTGAAATTGCCAGCCGTCGCTGAGACGCGGAGTGAATGGACTCGCGCATGATGTTCTCGCCAAGCTCACTGATCGCTTTGTGTGATCGACGGCATCGACGTCGACGGCATCGACAAGGGCAATTGCGGTGTTTTCGCTGGCCGACGCGCCCTATCCACGCGTCATCGTCGACCTGGACGCAAAGGGATCGGCATTAGGGCAGGCTCAAGCCAAGTGCGACTTCCTGTTCTTCGCGGACCCCAACTTGGTCGCGCCGATCGAGATCAAGGACGGCGAGCCAAACGTCGTCCGAGCTACCAGACAGCTCCAAGCCGGTGCCGATGCCGCTGACAAGTTGGCTCCGCGGAATATCGCCATCGATTTCAGGCCGGTGCTGGTGTCCAAGGAGCTGGGCCGCGACAAGCAATTCGAATTGAGGCAGGCGAGCGTGCGGTTTCGGAAGCGCGAGGAGAAGATCCGGCGTGTGGCCTGTGGGGCACCGTTGACCGAGGCGCTCGGGAGCCCGTGACCGACATCCGGCCGGGATCGCCGTTCGTGGCGCGGGTGCGGTAAGCTGCCTCCCCGTGGGTTCCCGACGCAAGCTGCCCATCGGCATCCAGACCTTCCGCACGATCCGCGAGGAAGGTTGCTACTACGTCGACAAGACCCCGTACGCCCGGCGGCTGGTCGAGGAAGGCTCCCACTACTTCCTGTCACGCCCCCGGCGCTTCGGCAAGAGCCTGTTTCTGGACACGCTGAAGGAGCTGTTCGAGGGCAGCGAGGCGCTGTTCGAAGGACTGGACATCCACGACCGCCGCGACTGGTCGATCCGCCATCCGGTGCTGCGGCTCAGCTTCGGCGCCGGGGATTTCGAGCAGCCCGGGTTTCTCGAAGCGAGCTGCATGGAAAAGCTGACCGCCGCGGAGGCCGAAGCCCAGGTGAAGACCGAGTACACCACGCCCCCGGGCCGTTTCGCCGCGTTGCTCGCGGCGCTGCACCGCCGGACCGGACAGCGGGCCATCGTGCTGGTGGACGAGTACGACAAGCCGGTTCTGGATGCGCTGGAGACGCCGGACATCGCTCGCGCCAATCGAAACTTCCTGCGCGGCCTCTATTCCCTGATCAAGGACAGCGACGCCCACGTCCGGTTCACCTTCATCACCGGCGTGAGCAGGTTCGCCAAGGTCAGCCTGTTCTCCGGCCTCAACAACCTCCGCGACATCACCCTGGATCCGCGCTACGCCGGCATCTGCGGTTACACCGACGCGGACCTGGACACCGTGTTCGCGCCGGAGCTGCCCGGACTGGACCGGGACGAGATCCGGCGCTGGTACAACGGCTACGGCTGGCTCGGCGGGGAAAGGGTCTACAACCCCTTCGACATCCTCCTGCTGTTCGACAGCCACAGATTCGGCGCCCACTGGTTCGAAACCGGCACGCCCAGGTTCCTGGTCGAAACGCTGGTCAAGCGCGGGGTCGGCTCCTTCGCACTGGAGGGGATGGCCGGCACCGATGAATTGCTGTCCGCCTTCGACGTGGGCGACATGGCGACCGAAGGGCTGCTGTTCCAGACCGGCTACCTGACGATCCGGGACCATGAGCGCTCCGGCGGCCGGACCGTGTACCGGCTGGGCTATCCCAATCAGGAGGTGCGCCAGAGCCTGAACGACAGCCTGTCGCGGTACCTGGCCGGGGATTCCACACGCCAGACGGCGAACAGCATCCAGCTCCACGAATTGCTGAAGACCAACGACTTCACGGGTCTGAAGACGCTGTTCCACGCGTTCTACGCCAGCATTCCCCACCAGTGGTACGCCAACAACGACATTGCGAATTTCGAGGGGTACTACGCGAGCGTCTTCTATTCCTACTTTGCGGGACTGGGCCTCGACGTGGTGGTCGAGGACAGCACCAGCCTCGGGCGTCTGGACATGGCGGTGCGCTTCAACGGACACGTGTACCTGTTCGAATTCAAGGTGGTGGAGACAGCGCCCGAAGGTGCGGCGATGACGCAGTTGAAGGATCGACGGTACGCGGACAAGTACCGGCACCTGGGCCAGCCGATCCACCTCATCGCGGTGGAGTTCAGCAAGCACGCCCGCAACCTGGCGGCGTTCGAGGTAGAGCGCGCGGCCTGACGTACCCGTTGCTACCGGCTGAAGCGTCCGGTCGTCCGCAAACGCAGCACGACGCAAGATGCTGGTGTTTGCGTTGCGCTACCGGCGGCGCCGGCGCCGTGTCGGATCCTCCATCCCCAGTTGCGCCCAGAAGTCGCGGCCGAGATCGAAGCCGAGCGTCTTGTCGGCGCCGAGCGCCTCGAGGACCTCGCCCGTCTCCTCGTGGCGGTAGAAGGAACCGGCTCGGTACTCGCCCTGGGCCGCGACCATCCACGGCGTCTGCCCGCGCAGGTTGATCACGTCCATCTCGGCGCCCTGCTCCACCAGGTACGGTGCGATTAGCGTGCCGCCCATGTAGACGGCGCCGTGCAGCGGGGTCTGGCCCGCGTCGTTCACCGCGTTGATGTCGAGTCCGAGATCCAGGCAGTACTTCGTCGCCTCGAACGCGCGCCGCTGCAGCGTCTCGTAGTAGGCGGGATAGGAGCGCACGCCGTACTTGTCCTGCCCCTCCACGTAGTCGGCGCCGGCCGCGACCATCAGCGCCGTCGTGTTGTCTTCAGTGGTCAGGAACGGGTCGGCGCCCGCCTCGATCAGGATGCGCATGCTCTCGACGTCGCCGAAGCTGGCCGCGAGCAGGAACGGCGTGGAGCCGACCGTGGTGGGGGTCAGGCCGTTGTCCTGGGTGATGCGGCGGGAGACGAGCGGCAGTGATTTCTCGAGGCGCACGTCGGGATCCGCTCCCGCCTCGACCAACGCCCGGACCACATCCGGCATCTGCCGCTGGACCGCCGCGTGCAGCGGCGTGCGCCCCGCTCCGTCGTGGTTCGGGTCGGCGCCGCCCGCGATCAGGAAGTGCGCCATCTCGGCGTGGCCGCTGTCGATGGCGACCAGCAGCGCCGATGCCTCGGTGTCCTCCTTGAACAGCGCCCGCGCGTTCGTGTCGCCGCCGATGCCATCGGGCGCCGCCTCACTCACGTCGGCCCCCGCGGACAGCAGCAGCCGGGCCACGTCCAGGTTTCCCTGCTGCGCGGCGAACAGCAACGGCGTGAAGCCGTTCCGCGACCGCACGGTCGCGCCGCCACCGGTCTCCAGCAGGACGCTGGCCACCAGGGTCTGGTTCTCGGCTATGGCCCACATCAACGCGGTCTGACCGCGCGTCTTCTCGGCCGTCGTCGAGTCGGCGCCTGCCCGCAAGAGGCGTCGGACGACCTCGATCTCGCCGACACGCGCCGCGATCATCAGCGGGGTCACGCCGCTGGTCCGCGCGACGTTCGGGTCGGCCCCCGCCTCGAGCAGCAGGTCGACCATCGCGACGCTCGCGTTGAGGCAGGCGAGCGCCAGCGGCGTCACGCCATGGTCGTCGGCCGCGTTGACGTCGGCGCCGGCGGCGACGAGCAGTCGCGCCATGTCCGCCTGGTCACCGTGCGCGGCCCAGTGGAGCGCCGTCGCCCCGTCCCCCTGCGGCTCGGCTACGTCCGCGCCGGCGGCCAGCAGCCGCTCGACCCGGGCCGGGTCCGCCATCTTGACCGCGTCGATCAGGGGCAGGTCGACGGCGGCCGGCACCGGCGCCGCGACGAGCAGAGCGACGGCCAGGAAGGCAACGATCGTCGGCAGGATCCGCATGGCTGGACATCCCCTTCCGCGTGAGACGCTTCTTGACACTCCCGAAACAACGTCATGATAATGCACTCTTACTCGACAGACGTTGCACTGAATAAAGCTCGCGCGCGCGAGCCGGACGGCCCATGAGACCAGACCTGCCCGTACGTCGCCTGCTTCGACTCGCATCCATCTGCATGCTCGCCGCCTGGGCCGGGTCTTCCCCACTGGCCGCGCAAACCGTTGTGCCGGCGGATCCCGCGGCAGAGCACGGCCAGGTGCTCCGGCGCTACTGCGTAGGCTGCCACAACGATCGGACTCTGACTGCCGGACTGACGCTGCAGAGCCTCGACCTCGCCCGTGTCGGCGAGGACCGGCACGAGACCGAGGTCTGGGAAAAGGTCATTCGCAAGCTGAGCACCCGCTCGATGCCGCCGGCCGACCGGCCGCGGCCCGACGACGCCACGTACGACGGGCTGACCGCCTGGATCGCGGACCGCATAGACGCGGCTGCCGCCGAGCGTCCCGACCCCGGCCGGCGCCACGCCGTGCACCGGCTGAACCGGGCCGAGTACGCCAACGCCATCCGCGACCTGCTCGCGCTCGACATCGACGAGCGGACGCTGCTGCCGCCGGACGATTCGGGCTTCGGCTTCGACAACATCGCCGATGTGCTGTCGGTCTCGCCGATGCTGACCGAGCGGTACCTGTCCGCCTCGCGCAAGATCGCCCGGCTGGCGGTGGGCGACCCCGCGCTTCAGCCGACCACGGAGGTCTTCGAGGTCGACAAGAACCTGCGCCAGAACGAGCGGGTCGGCGACGACCTGCCTTTCGGCTCCCGGGGCGGGTTGGCCGTCGAGCACTACTTCCCGGTGGACGGCGAGTACGTCGTGAAGATCTTCCTGCTGCGGACCTACGACGGCCGCGTCCGCGGCATGCTGGAGCCCCATGCGCTGGAGGTTCGCCTCGATGGCGCCCTGGTCGAGTCGCTGACGGTCGGCGGCCCGATACTCGACGAGGACGGCAATCCCACGCGGCGCGATCTCCGCAACGTCCCGGACGACGGCCAGGAGGTGCGGTTCGCCGCCAAGGCCGGGCCGGCGACGCTGGCCGTGAGCTTCGTCGATCAACAGGCGTACCTGGAGGGCATGCGGCGGCCCGACTACCGCGTCACCAGCTACGAGTACGCCGGCGACCAGACGGTTCCCCCCGGCATCGGGAGCGTGGAGCTGCGCGGGCCGTACCACGTCACGGGCCGGGGCGACACCCCGAGCCGGCAGCGGATCTTCACCTGCCGCCCGGAAACCGCAGCGGACGAGATTCCCTGCGCCGCCGAGATCGTCACGCGCATCGCGCGCCGCGCGTTCCGGCGCCCGATCACAGACGGCGACATCGAGATGCTGCTCGACTTCTACGCGGCGGGCCGCGCCCGGGGCGACTTCGACGCCGGCATAGAGATGGCGCTGCGTCGCATCCTGGTCAGCCCGGATTTCCTCTTCCGGCGCGAGACGGATCCAGCCGACATCCGCCCCGGCGAGTCCTACGCCATCAGCGACCTGGAGCTGGCGTCGCGCCTCTCCTTCTTCCTGTGGAGCAGCATCCCGGACGACGAGTTGCTGGACGCCGCCGAACGCGGCGAGCTGCGCGACCCGGAAGTGCTGGGCGCCCAGGTCCGCAGGATGCTGGCCGACCCGCGCACGCGGGCGCTGGTCGACAACTTCGGGGGCCAATGGCTGTACCTGCGCAACATGCCGCTGGTGACCCCCGATCCGCAGGCGTTCCCCGAGTTCGACACGAACCTGCGCGAGGCGATGGCCCGCGAGATGACGCTCTTCCTCGACAGCCAGATCCGCGACGACCGTAGCGTGCTGGATCTGCTGACCGCCGACTACACGTTCGTCAACGAGCGCCTTGCCGACCACTACGGCATGCCGAGCATCTACGGCAACCACTTCCGCCGGGTCGAGCTCGCCGGATCGCAGACAGTCCGCCGGGGGCTGCTCGGCAAGGGCAGCCTGCTGACCGTCACCTCCTACGCCCACCGCACCTCGCCGGTGCTGCGCGGCAAGTGGTTGCTGGAGAACATCCTCGGTACGCCGCCGCCGCCGCCGCCGCCCGACGTCCCGGCGCTGGAGGAGAACGACGAGGCCGGCCTCGCCCCGCGCTCGGTCCGCGACCGGCTGGAGCAGCACCGCGCCAACCCCGTCTGCGCGAGCTGCCACCGGATCATGGACCCGCTGGGATTCGCGCTCGAGAACTTCGACGGGGTCGGACGCTGGCGCGACGTCGGCGAGGACGGCACGGCGATCGACGCCAGCGGGACGCTGACCGACGGGACGCCGGTCGACGGTCCCGGCACGCTGCGGCAGGCACTGCGCGGCAGGGGCGACAACTTCGTCACGACGGTAGCGGAGAAGCTGTTGACCTACGCGATCGGACGCGGGGTGGAATCGTTCGACGGACCCGCCGTCCGGAGCATCGTGGACGCGGCGGCCGGCGAGGGGTATCGTTGGTCAGCCCTCGTCGAGGGCATCGTCAGGAGCACGCCGTTTCAGATGAGGAGATCAGCGGAGCCATGATCATCACCAAGAACTCGCTCCCCCGCCGCACGTTCCTGCGGGGCGTCGGCGCCTCGCTGGCGCTGCCGCTGCTCGACGGCATGGTCCCGGCGTTGGCGGCCGTGCGGAACACGGCGGCCAAACCGACCCCGCGCCTGTTCACCGGCTACGTGCCGAACGGCGTGATTATGGACCAGTGGACGCCGGCCGACGGCGAGGCCCTGACGGATCTGCCGGCGACGCTGCGGCCGCTGGCCCCGTTCCAGGACAAGCTGCTGGTCGTCAGCGGGCTGGCCGATGCCCCGGCATTCCCGCTCCCCGGCGAGGGAACGGGCGACCACGTGCGCGCCGCGGCGACGTTCCTCACCGGCGTCCATCCGAAGAAGACCGACGGACCGGACATTCGCGCCGGCACGTCGATGGACCAGATCGCCGCGCGGGTGCTCGGCAAGGAGACCGTGCTCAATTCTCTGGAGCTCGCCATCGACCCCAACGAGCTGATCGGCGCCTGCGAGGCGGGCTGGAGTTGCGCGTACGCCAACACGCTGTCGTGGCGCAATCCGACCAACCCGCTGCCGATGGAGAACCAGCCGCGCGCGGTGTTCGAGCGGCTGTTCGGCGACACCGACAATACGACGCCGGAAGCGCGGCTCGCCCGGATACGGGAGGATCGCAGCATCCTCGACTCGCTGGTGCACGAAGTGGCCGACTTCCAGCGCGTGCTGGGGCCGGGCGACCGGACCAAGGTGACGCAGTACCTCGACGCCATCCGCGACATCGAGCGCCGCATCCAGTTCGCCGAGGCGCAGAGCCACCGGGAGTTGCCGGAGCTGGCGCGGCCGAGCGGCGGCATCCCGGACACGTTCGAGGAACACGCCCGGATGATGGTCGACCTCCAGGTGCTGGCGTTCCAGGCCGATCTGACCCGCGTCATCACGTTCATGATGTCGAGGGAGGTGAGCCCGCGGACGTATCCCGAGCTCGGCATCCCCGATCCGCACCACGGACTGTCGCACCACCAGAACCGTCCGGAACAGATGGCCAAGCTGGCGAAGCTCAACCAGCACCACATCGAGCAGATCGCCTACTTCATGGAGAAGCTCGCGGCCACGCCGGACGGCGACGGGACGTTGCTCGACCAGGTGCTGATCCAGTACGGCTGCGGAATCAGCGACGGCAACCAGCACCTGCACGTCAACCTGCCGGTGCTCGTGGCGGGCGGTGCGGCCGGCCGGGTCAAGGGCGGACGCCACCTGCGGGTAGCCGAGGAGACGCCGCTCACGAACCTGCAGCTCGCCGTGCTCGACAAGCTCGGCGTGCCGACCGAGAAACTGGGCGACAGCACGGGGGTCGTGAAGCATCTGTCGGGGGTCTGATTCCGCCGACGTCACGGCACCCGGCACACCCGGCACGCGACATGGGCGCCGCCGAGTCGGTCCGGCTCGGCGGCGTGTCGTGTACAGTCGTGCTTGCGTCGACGCTTCGACCAGCGGCGCCGCCGGTTCCGTGACCAACGTCGATGACCCCGTGATGATTCAGGCCGCCGGCCTCACGAAACGCTACGGCGACGCGGTCGTCGTGGACGACTTCAACCTGAGCGTGCGGGCCGGGGAGCTCGTCGTCCTGCTCGGCGGCTCGGGATCGGGCAAGACCACCACCCTGAAGATGATCAACCGGCTGATCGAGCCGACGGCGGGCATGGTCCGGCTCGACGGCGTCGATACCGCCGATTTTCCGCCGCACGAGCTCCGGCGCCGCATAGGGTATGTCTTCCAGCGGATCGGCCTGTTCCCCCACATGACGGTTGGTGAGAACGTCGCCGTGACGCCGACGCTTCTCGACTGGTCTCCCGCGCGTATCGCAACGCGGGTGGACGAGCTGCTGGAACTCGTGGAGCTCGATCCCGCCTTCCGCGACCGCCGGCCCGGCGAGCTGTCGGGGGGTCAGCAACAGCGGGTCGGGGTGGCGCGCGCCCTGGCCGCCGAGCCGCGCGTCATGCTGCTCGACGAGCCTTTCGGCGCACTCGATCCAGTCACCCGCGAACGGTTGCAGCAGTCGTTCCTGCGCATTCGCAGGTCGCTTGCGCTCACCACCGTCTTCGTGACGCACGACATGACGGAGGCGCTGACCCTCGCCGACCGCATCGCCGTGATGCACGACGGCCGGCTCCTGCAACTTGGCACGCCGCACGAGTTGCTCACGCGCCCGGCCGACGACTACGTCGACCGCCTGATGAGCACACCGCGCCGGCAGGCGGCCGCCGTCGAGGCCCTGCTCTCGGAGACGGCTGAAGGAGCGCCGTCATGACGGAGCTGCTCGCGCTGCTGCCGTCCTACCTGACCGCCCACCTGCAACTCACGCTGCTGGCGCTGCTGTTGAGCGCCGGGATCAGCGTCCCGCTCGGCATCGCGGCGACCCGCATCGCCTGGCTCGAACAGCCGTCGCTGGCCCTGGCCGGGATCATCCAGACCGTACCCAGCCTGGCCCTGCTGGCCGCGATGGTGCCGGTGCTCGCCGCCCTGGATCTGCAGAGCATCGGGTTCCTGCCGGCCATCGTCGGGTTGACGCTGTACGGGATTCTGCCGGTGCTGCGCAACACCGTTACCGGGATCGCCGGGGTCGACCCGTCACTCAGGGAAGCGGCGCGGGGCGTAGGCATGACGCCGCGGCAGCAACTGCTGCTGGTGGAGCTGCCCCTGGCGATGCCGGTCATCGTGGCGGGCCTCCGCACCGCGACGGTCTGGGTGGTCGGCATCGCGACGCTGTCCACCCCGGTTGGAGCGACCAGCCTGGGCAACTACATCTTCAGCGGGCTGCAGACGCGCAACTACGCCGCGATCCTCCTGGGGTGCGTGGCCGCCGCGGGCCTGGCCCTGCTGCTGGACGGGCTGGTTCGCGCGGTCGAGCTCGGCCTCGCCCGGCGCCAGCGGGGCCGGCTGACGACGGCTCTCGCGGCCGTCGGCCTCCTGTACGCCTATGCCGGCATCACGTTCGCGGCCCCGCTCATCGGCGACCGGGAACGGCCGATCGTCGTCGGAGCGAAGAGCTTCACCGAGCAGTACGTCCTGAGCGCCGCCATCGCCGGCTGGGTCGAGCACGAGACCGGCCGGCCCACAGCGCTGGTGCAATCGCTCGGCTCGCTCGTGGCGTTCGACGCGCTGGACAGCGGGGAGATCGACATCTACGTCGACTACACCGGCACGCTCTGGGCGAACGAGATGGGGCGCGCCGAGATCCGCGCGGGGCGCGCGGAGATGCTCGAGGAGGTCCGCGAGTTCCTCGAGGCGGGACACGGTATGACGCTGTCGGCGACGCTCGGCTTCGAGAACAGCTACGCGCTGGCCGTGCGCGCCGCGGAAGCGGACCGCCTGGGCCTGCGAACCATCGGCGACCTCGTGGTCCATGCGCCGCGGCTGGGCATCGGCGCCGACGTCGAGTTCTTCGCCCGCCCGGAATGGACGGCGGTACGGGACGCCTACGGACTCGCGTTCCGGGAACAGAGGGCGATGGACGCGTCGCTCATGTACCAGGCGGCGGCAACCGAGGAAGTCGACGTGATAGCCGCCTACACTACGGACGGACGGATCACGGCCTACGATCTGCTCGTGATCGAGGACGACCGCGGTGCGATCCCGCCTTACGACGCGATCGTGTTGGCCGGCTCGCGACTCGCGCGGGAGGCCCCTGACGTGCTTCGGGCGCTCGGCCAACTCGAAGGGGCGATCGACGCGGAGCGAATGCGCGCCATGAACCTGCGGGTGGACGAACAGGGCGAAGACCCCGCGACGGTGGCGGCGGCGTTCGTCCGGACGCTGTCGGAGGGCGGCGCGCCCCGGGAGCCCGCGCCGTAGAACGGCGTAGACTGCCGGCCAGGCCTGGTTGGGGGGCAAGCGGAGCCGCAGGCGACGCTTGGCGGCGCGAGCGCACTGGCCGCACGGGTAGAACACATGCCGATACTGGATTTCCTTGGCCTGGCCGGAGCGCCCCGCGACGACGCCTCGCCCGAAGCCGACGTCATCCGCCACATCGTGGACGAGCTGGAGGCTCTGCCGGACGAACGCGCCCGTTATCTCGCCGCGTTCGCCTGGGTGCTCGGACGCGCGGCGCACGCCGACTCCCACGTGAGCGACGACGAGACGCGCAAGATGGAGGACATCGTCCGGGTGCTCGGTCACCTGCCGGAAGCGCAGGCGGTCCTGGTGGTGGAGATGGCCAAGCATCAGGTACGGCTGTTCGGCGGCACGCAGAACTACGTGGTCACGCGCGAGTTCCGCAATCTGTCGACACCCGAGCAGCGCATCGAGCTGCTCGAGTGCGTCTTCGCCGTCTCGGCCGCCGACGAGTCGATCACGGTCGCCGAGGAAGGCGAGGCGCGCAAGATCTCGACCGAGCTGGGCCTGGACCACGCCGAGTTCGTCCGCGCCCGCGCGGCCTACGTGGAGCACCTCGAAGCGTTGAAGACGCTACGCGGCCGGCGCTCGACGCTTGCGCGCTGACACCGCCGGGTTCGCGTCGAGCATCACCGCCAGCCAGCGCAGATCGGCGGTGTTCTCGAGTGCGATCTTCACCACCATCGTGAGCGGCACCGAGAAGAGCATCCCCACCGGTCCCCATACCCAGCCCCAGAAGACGAGGGACACGAAGACCACCAGCGTGGACAGCCCGAGGCGGCGGCCGAGCAGCGTCGGCTCGATCAGGTTGCCAAAAAGTACGTTCACGGCCAGGTATCCCACGGCGATGATCGCGGCGGAGCCGAATCCCAGGCCCGGTTGCACCACCGCCAGCAAGACGGCCGGCACGGCAGCGAAGATCGAGCCGAGCGTCGGGATGAAATTGAACATGAACGCGATGACGCCCCACAGGAGCGGGAAGTCGAGCCCGATGATCGCCACCCAGATCCCGATGATGATTCCGGTGGCCGCGCTGACCGTGGCCTTGGTGACCAGATAGGTCTGGATCTGGGAGGAAATGCGGCCCAGATGGCCGAACGGATCCTGGCCCGCGCCGAAAGCGAGCTTCATCTTGGCCGTGAAACCCGCGGCCTCGAACAGGATGAACACCACCGTCAGAAAGACCAGGAAGGCGTTCGACAGGAACGCGCCCACCGTCCGGACGACGTTGCCGACGATCACGCCGGTGTTGCCGATGATCGCGCCGATCGTATCGACCGTGCCGAAGGCGGCCAGGGAGACCGACCGCAGCTCCTCCCGCAACTGCTCCACCGGCAGGCCGAGGGAAGCGCCCAGCGCGGTCAAGGAGGTTGCCAGCTCTCCCGCGCGGGCGCGATAGCGGGGGATCACCTCCGTCAACTGGTTGACCGACTGCGCCAGCAGGGCCACCAGAATGCCGATGACCGACGCAACGGTCAGGATGGTGAGGAGCACGGCCAGCGGCTTCGGCACGCGCATGCGCACCAGCCAGTTCATCAGCGGCACGTTCACCACCGCCAGGAACACGGCGACCAGGAAGGGCAGGATGAGCGCGGCTGCCGCGCGCAAGCCGGCGACGACGACGACGATGCAGGCGGCCGCGACCAGAAAGCGCAGGCCGGCGTCGCGATGCGCGAGCGGCTCGCTGCTCATGGCACGTCGAACAGCGTCAGGGCGAACGCCGCGTCCGGCTCGATCCATTGCGCGCCGTACGCGAATCCGGCGCGCGCGGCCAGATCCAGCACGGCATCCGGCCGGTACTTGTAGGAGCTCTCGGTCCAGATGGACTCGCCCGCAGCGAACCGGACGCAACAGCCTGCCGCGGGGATGCAGACGGTCTGCTCGGTTCGGCTGACCAGGTACGACTCCACGCGCGATTCCTCCGGGTTCCAGACCACCCGGTGCGCGAACTGCTCGACATCGAAGTCCGCATCGAGCTCGCGGTTGAGGCGCACGAGCAGATTGCGGTTGAACGCCGCGGTCACTCCCAGCGGGTCGTCGTAGGCGAGGATCAGGTCGTCTTCCGCCTTGACCAGATCGGTACCGAGCAGAAAGCTGTCGCCCGGCCGCAGGGCCGCCGCTATGTCCGCGAGAAAGCGGTCCGCCTCGTCCGCGGCCAGGTTGCCGATGTTCGATCCGAGGAAGAGCACCATCGCCGAGCGTTCGGGATGGAACTCGGCAACCGCCGCTCGGAGGCCCTCCGCGTACGCCGCGCGGTGACCGCGCACCGCGACCGAGGGATGCCGCGCCACCGCTTGGCTGGCCCGGGCCAGCGCCGTCTCCGAGATGTCGATGAGATGGACGGTGGCCGCCCGCTCCTGCTCGGCCAGACCCGCGGCCAGGATGGCGAGCTTCTCGCCGTTGCCGCCGCCGAGCTCGATCAGCGTCGCGGGATCGTCGAGGCGCGCGAGGATGGCGTCGCGTTCACGCGCCAGCAGGGCGCGCTCTCCGCGCGTGATCGGGTACCAGGGAAGCTCGCAGATCGCCTCGAACAGTTGCGATCCCAGCGCGTCGTAGAGGTACTTCGCGGCGAGGCGCTTCGGGCGGCTCGTGAGCCCCGCGACCGCGTCGCGCGCGAGCGCCTCGTCGACGCTTCCCTGCCGCGCCGCCGCCGAACGCTCGGCTACCGCTTCCGGCGCCGTCACCGTGCATCCCCGGCGCAGCGGAACGTCGCGTACGCGTACGGATAGTGCGGCCGGAACCAGTTGCGAAAGCTGCGGCGCAGGAGCCCGCGCGCGGTCGCCGGAGAACCTCCCTTGACGACGTAGTGCTCGCCGTCGAAGAAGTCGGCGGAGTACTCGGGGTACGAGGCCATGACCTCGAAGCCGGGAAAGCCTGCGAACGGAGTGGCCGTCCACTCCCAGCCGTTGCCGACCAGGTCGTGCACGCCCCAGGCGCTGGCGCCGCCGGGAAACGACCCCACCGGGACGGGATCCCAGAACCGGAAATCGAAGTTGCCCCGTGTCGCGTCCGGCGGCTCGTCACCCCACGGATACGCGCGCTCGCAGCCGTCGGGCGTTCCGCAGGCGGCCCGGTGGTACTCGGCCTCGGTGGGCAGACGCAGGCCTTTCCAGCGTGCGAACGCCGCCGCCTCGTCGTGGCTCGCATAGACCGGCCAGGCGGGCGGCAGCGGCAGCGGACCGAACATTCCGCGCCAGAACCACTCGCCGTCGCGACGCTCCCAGAACAGCGGATGCTCGCGGCCGGCCTCCTGCCGCCGGCGCCACGCCGCGGCGGACCAGCATCGCGCATCGTCGTAGCCGCCGGCGTCGACGAATGCCCGGTACTCCGCGTTCGTCACGTCGTGCACGTCGATCGAGAAGGCCGGCACCTCTACGGAGTGCGCGGGAAACTCGTTGTCCCAGCCGAAACGGATCTGCGACATTCCGGCCCCGAGAGTGGCGCGGCCCGGGGGAACGGTCACCATCTCCCGCCGGGCCGGGCCGGGCTCGACGGCTCCTGCCGGCTCGTACCCGTCGGGGCGGCGCTTGAAGGACGGATCGAGACGATGCCACATGTAGAGCAACGTCTCCTGGTGCATCTCCTCGTGCTCCAGTATCGTGAAGACACCCTGGCCACGACGCAGCACCGCGTTGCCGTCACCCTCGATGGTGGCGGACTCGAGCGCGGCCAGGATGGCGTCGTCGGCCTGCTTCGCGTACCGGCGCACGGCGCCGCGCGACGGCCAGCCGGCAATCGTCGAAGCCGAGGCGGCCTTCCCGTCCGCCGGATCGATCCCGCGCGCGAACAACACCTCCAGATCGGTATCGATACCGGGATGGCCGAGCCCCCTCTTGAGAAACGAATTCACCGCGAACGCGGGGATATGCCCGTCGTAGAAGACGACAGGATGCCGGAGCGGGATGGGCCGCTCGTAGTAGGCGTCGGGCGTGAGCAGCTCGAAGAGCTCCCTCGTCCGCGCCCGATTGCCCTGATAAGCTTCGATGACCTGCCCGCGATCGACGGCGGCGGCAGCGGACGGCGGAACCTGCGTCAAGACATCATCCTCCCGAATCGGCTCGCTCAGCCCCCGATCGTACCAGAACGACCGCTCGGCCAACGCGGGCGGCGGCGAACGGAGCGGGTATGCTAGTCTGATCAGCGGTAGCGGCACCCACGCCTCCACCCGCGCCGACGCCTGACGCGAAAGTGGCGGAACTGGCAGACGCGCCGGATTTAGGATCCGGTAGCCGCAAGGCTATGGGGGTTCGAGTCCCCCCTTTCGCACCATCCCGCGACGCCGACAGTACCGATGCCAACGGCGATGAAATCCGACATCAGGGACGTCGGCTCCTGCCGCAAGGAGCTGACCGTCGAAATCCCGGCCGCGACGGTCGACCGGGCTATCGACCGCATCTCGAAGGGCTACGGGCGGTCGGCGAGGGTTCAGGGCTTCCGGCCCGGCAAGGTGCCGGCCCGGATCGTGCGGGCGCGCTTCCGGGAACGGATACTGCAGGACGTCGCACAGAACCTGATTCCGGGGGCGGTGGACGAAGCGGTCGCGGAGCACGAGGTCGAGCCGGTGGCCGCGCCGGAGATCCGGAACGTGGAGGTGGACGACGGCAAGCCGCTCACCTTCACCGCAATGATCGAGACGCTTCCGGAAATCGATCCGGGCGACTACACGGCCTTCACCCTGCGCCGGTCGCCGATCGAGGCGGGCGACGAGACGGTCGACCAGGCGATCGAACGGCTCCGCCAGGGACGGGCGCACCTGGAGCCGGTCACGGAACGTGCTGCGGAACGGGGCGACATCCTGACCATCGATCTCGAGCGCCGGCTGCCGGACGAGCCCCAGGCGTCCCCCGAGCACCTGAACGACGTGCGGGTGGAGATCGGCGGCGACGCCAATCCGCCGGGGTTCGACGACGAGCTGGTCGGCCTCGAGGCGGGCGCCACGCGCTCGTTCACCGTCACCCACGCGGACAGCGACGCCGTGCGCCGGCTCGCGGGCCGGCGGGCCGCTTACGATATAGAGGTAAAGAACGTGCAGCGCCCGGTGCTGCCGGACCTGGACGACGAGTTCGCCCGGTCGATCGGCAAGTTCGACAATCTCCAGGCCTTGCGCAGCCAGGTGGAGACCGACCTGCGGGCGCAGGCCGAGATCGAGGGACGCAACGAGATTCGCCAGGACCTGCTGCGGCAACTCGCGAACCGGGTGACGGTGGAGGTGCCGCAGGCGCTGATCGCCCGCGAGTTGGACCGCCGGACGGAGCAGGTCGCCCGGCGCCTGCTGGAGCAGCAGGTCGACCCGCGGCAGGCGCGCGTCGACTGGGACGCTTTCCGCGAGCAGCAGCGCGGGTCGGCGACCGACACCGTGCGCGGCACGCTGGTGCTCGACGAGATCGCCGACCGGGAGGCGGTCGAGGTGACCGAAGACGATGTGGATCGGGAGGTCGAGCGCCAGGCGGAGCTGAGCGGCCGCACGCCGCAGGCCGTCCGCGCGCTCATCGACAAGGACGGGGGCCTTGCGCGATTGAAGGCGGGCCTGCGGCGAGAGAAGGCGATCGCGCTGCTCCTGAAGCGCGCGACCATCGTCAGTGTGTGAGACTTGTTCCCATGGCTGAATCGAGATCGCAGCTCATCCCGATGGTGGTCGAGCAGACCAACCGCGGCGAGCGCGCCTACGACATCTACTCCCGCCTGTTGAAGGACAGCATCGTCTTCATCGGGTCGTCCATCGACGACGCACTCGCGAACCTGGTGATCGCGCAGATGCTGTTCCTCGAGGCGGAGGATCCCGACCGCGACATCCTGCTCTACATCAACAGCCCGGGCGGGGTGATCTCGGCCGGGCTCGCCATCTACGACACGATGCAGTTCATCAAGCCGGACGTGCAGACCTACTGCATCGGCCAGGCGGCGTCGATGGCCGCGGTTCTGCTCGCGTCCGGCGCCGGCGGGAAGCGGTTCTCGCTGCCCAACTCGCGCATCATCATCCACCAGCCGCTGATGACGGGGCTCGGCGGACAGGCGACGGACATCGACATCCACGCCAAGGAGATCCTGCGCACGCGCGCCCGGCTGAACGAGATCCTCGCCGAGCACACCAAGCAGTCGCTCGACCGGATCGCGGAGGACACCGAGCGCGACTACATCATGAGCGCCGAGCAGAGCCGCGAATACGGTATCATTGACGACGTGATCCGCGAGCGTGCTTAGCGCTGACGAAGTGTGCGTCCAGCATGGCCAAGAAAGGCACGAGCAGCGAGACGCTCCGTTGCTCCTTCTGCAACAAGGACCAGAATGACGTCCGGAAGCTCATCGCCGGGCCCACGGTCTTCATCTGCGACGAGTGCGTCGACGTCTGCAACGACATCATCGCGGACGACAGCCGCTTCGAGAGCAAGGGCGGCCTCCGCTCGAGCCTGCCGGTCCCGTCGGACATCAAGAAGTTCCTCGACCAGTACGTGATCGGGCAGGAGGTCACGAAGAAGAAGCTCGCCGTCGCCGTCTACAACCACTACAAGCGGGTCGAGATTCAGAAACGGGTCAAGAACCGGCACGACCCGGAGCTCACCAAGTCGAACATCCTGCTGATCGGGCCGACCGGCACGGGCAAGACGCTGCTGGCGCAGACTCTGGCCCGCCTGCTGGCGGTGCCGTTCACGATCGTCGACGCCACCACGCTGACCGAGGCCGGCTACGTGGGCGAGGACGTCGAGAACATCATCCTCAAGCTTCTGCAGGCGGCCGGCGGCGACATCGACAAGTGCCAGCAGGGCATCATCTACATCGACGAGATCGACAAGATCTGCCGCAAGGACGAGAACCCCTCGATCACCCGCGACGTCTCCGGGGAAGGCGTGCAGCAGGCGCTGCTGAAGATCCTGGAGGGCACCGTCGCCAACGTCCCTCCGCAGGGTGGACGCAAGCATCCGCACCAGGAGTTCTTCCAGATCGACACGACGAACGTCCTGTTCATCTGCGGCGGCGCCTTCGTCGGCCTCGACAAGATGATCCAGCGCCGTATGGGCCGCAAGACGCTCGGTTTCCGGGCCGATATACGCTCGGCGCGGCAGTCGAGCATAGGCTCGCTCCTGCAGCACGTCGAGCCGGAGGATCTCATCAAGTACGGCCTGATCCCGGAGTTCGTCGGGCGCCTGCCGGTGCAGGGCACGCTGCACGAGTTGGACAAGGAGGCGCTCGTCAAGATCCTGACGACGCCGCGCAACGCCATCACACGCCAGTATCAGAAGCTTTTCGAATACGAGGACGTGAAGCTCCGCTTCGACGACGACGCGCTCGACGCCATCGCGGAATCGGCGCTCGACCGCAAGATCGGGGCGCGCGGACTGCGGATGATCATCGAGGAGCTGATGCTCGACATCATGTATTCGTTGCCGGGCAACAAGAAGGTCACCGAGTGCGTGATCACCCGTGAAGCCGTGCTGGCCAAGGACAAACCCATCACCCTCATCGAAAAGGCCGGGTAACCGGGCCAGGACCCTGACCGCATGGAATCCTACGAAACGCTGCCAATCGTCCCGCTACGGGACGTCGTCGTCTTCCCGCACATGATGATGCCGTTCGTCGTCGGCCGGCCGTCCTCGACGCGGGCGCTCGAGCACGCCCTCTCTCACGACAAGCGCATCTTCCTGGCCGCCCAGAAGGACGCCGCCAACGACGACCCGAACCCCGGCGACATCTACACGATGGGTTGCGTGGCGAACATCGTGCAGAGCCTGCGGCTGCCGGACGGCAACGTGAAGGTCCTCGTGGAGGGCGTCGACCGCGCGCGCACGGTGGAATGGAAGGAAGACAAGGGGTTCTATCGCGTCGTGGCCAAGGTCCTCGGCCGACAGGGCGAGTCGAGCGAGGATGTCGAAGCCGCGATGAACAAGGTCGTCTCGCAGTTCGAGCAGTACGTGAAGCTGTCGAACAACCTGCAGCATGACGCCATGATCGCCGCCGTGCGGGTCGACGACCCCAGCAAGCTCGCCGACACGATCGCCGCGCACCTGGCGATCGGGGTGGGAGAAAAACAGAACCTGCTCGAGATCATCTCGCCCCTCGAACGCCTGACGCGTATCGCCAGCATCCTCGAGGCCGAGGTGGACAAGCTCCAGGTGGACCGCCGCATCCAGTCTCGCGTCAAGAAGCAGATGGAGAAGGCGCAGAAGGAGTACTACCTCAACGAGAAGATGAAGGCGATCCAGAAGGAGCTGGGCCGCAAGGAGGAGCGGGGAAACGAGACGGACGAGTTGCGCAAGAAGATTCACAAGGCCCGGATGCCCGGCGAGGTCGAGGAGAAGGCGTTGCAGGAGTTGAAGCGCCTCGAGGCGATGCCGCCGATGTCGGCCGAGGCGACCGTGTCCCGCAACTACCTGGATTGGCTGATCGCGGTGCCCTGGCACAAGCGCACCCGCGAGAGCCGCGATCTGTCTCGGGCCGAGGAGATTCTGAACGAGGATCACTACGGGCTGGAGAAGATCAAGGACCGCATCCTGGAGTTCCTCGCGGTCCGTTCCCTCGTCCGGAAACCGAAGGGCACCATCCTGACCCTGACCGGACCGCCCGGGGTCGGCAAGACGTCGCTCGCCAAGTCCATCGCCCGCGCGACGCGCCGCAAGTTCGTGCGCCTGTCGTTGGGGGGCGTGCGCGACGAGGCCGAGGTACGGGGTCACCGGCGGACCTACATCGGGGCCTTCCCCGGACAGATCATCCAGATGATGAAGAAGGCGGGGACCGTCAACCCGGTGTTCCTGCTCGACGAGGTCGACAAGATGTCGATGGATTTCCGGGGAGATCCGTCGGCCGCCCTGCTCGAGGTTCTCGATCCCGAGCAGAACAACACGTTCCTCGACCACTACCTCGACGTCGAGTACGACCTCTCGCACGTCATGTTCGTGTGCACTGCGAACGTGCTGCACACGGTGCCGCAGGCGCTGCGCGACCGCATGGAGGTCCTGCAACTGTCGGGTTACACCGAGCTCGAGAAGATCGAGATCGGCAAGCGCTTCCTGACGCCCAAGACGCTGACCGCCACCGGCCTGACCGACGAGAACGCCACGTTCAGCGACGACGCGTACGAAACCATCATCCGCCGCTACACCCGTGAGGCCGGCGTACGCAGTCTGGAGCGCGAGGTCGCGTCGGTCTGCCGCAAGATCGCGCGCAAGGTGGTTGCCGAGGGCAAGGGCTACAGCACCGCGGTCACCGGCGAGAGCATCACCGAGTACCTCGGTGTTCCGAAGTACCGGCCAATGACCGCCGAGGAACAGAACGAGGTGGGCATCGCCACCGGTCTGGCCTGGACCGAGGCGGGCGGCGAGCTGCTTCTGACCGAGTCCACCCTCATGCCGGGCAAGGGGCAACTGACACTGACCGGCAAGCTCGGCGACGTGATGCAGGAATCTGCGCAGGCGGCGATGAGCTACGTCCGTGCGAAGGCCGAGGAGTTCGGCATCCCGAAGGAGTTCAACAAGAAGACCGACGTGCACGTGCATGTTCCCGAGGGCGCCATTCCGAAGGACGGTCCGTCGGCCGGCATCACCATCACGGCGGCGCTCGTCTCGACCCTTACGCGCATCCCCACGCGTCGCGACGTCGCGATGACCGGCGAGATTACGCTGCGCGGCAAGGTGCTTCCCGTCGGTGGCGTCAAGGAGAAGGTGCTTGCCGCCCACCGGGCGAACCTGAAGACCATCGTCCTGCCGAAGGACAACGAGAAGGACCTCGCGGACATTCCGAAGGCGGTGCTCGACGGCTTGGACCTCTACATGGTCGACACCATGGACGAGGTGCTGAAGATCGCCCTGAGCGAACCGCTCGCACCCAGGCTCCCGGCGCCGGATGCACCGGAGGTCGAGACCGGCCCCGACGACCAGATCACGCATTAGCAATCTGCGACGCAGAAGGGCGCGGACAGCCGCCCCCCGACGGGCACGCAGACGCTCGCGGTGAAGATTCTCGACGCCGACTTCGTCACCAGCATGCCGGCCGGCGGCCTTCTGCCCGCCGACGCCGGACCCGTGGTCGCCATGGTGGGACGTTCGAACGTCGGGAAGTCGAGCCTCATCAATGCGCTGATCCGCCGCGGCTTGGCACGCGCCGGCGCCAAGCCGGGCACCACGCGCCTTGTAAACCTGTACGCCGTGCGGGCCGTTCCGGCCCCGGGGAAGCGCACCATGCGAATGACCCTGGCGGACCTGCCCGGGTACGGCTTCGCCCGGGGAGGATCGCACGCGCGGCACGAGTTCGAGGTGATCGTGCGGGACTTCTTCGCGCAGGCGACGGCGCCTGCCGCCGCTCCGCCCCAGCCCGGCGCCCCGCGCCTGGCCGGCGTGATTCTGCTACTGGACGGCCGTCACGCCGGGCTCCGGAGCGACTTGGCGGCCCACGCCTGGCTCGTCGAGCGAGACTACGCGAACATCGTCGTGACCACGAAGAACGACCGGCTGTCCCGCAGCGCGCAGGCCCGCGCGCACCGCGCGCACGAAGCGGCGCTCGGCCGGCCCGTGCTGCCGGTATCCAGCAAGACGGGAGCGGGACTGCAGGGGGTCCGCACGGCGGTCGGCTCGCTGCTGACCGCGGCCGGATGACGGCGGCGCCGCGCGAACTTGCTATAATCTGCTGTTGCGTAGCCGAAAAGGGAGCAGAGCGTGAGGGCAGACATTCACCCGCAATACCACGAGGTCGACGTCCGGTGCGCGTGCGGCGCCACCTGGAAGACCCGCTCGACCAAGAAGGATCTGCACCTCGAAATCTGCTCGAGCTGTCACCCGTTCTTCACCGGGCGCCAGAAGCTGGTCGACACGGAGGGCCGTGTCGAGCGTTTCATGAAGAAGTACGGCAAGGTGACCGTGGAAGGCCGCCGGCAGCAGCAGCGGACTCGCCGTTAGAGATCAGATCAGCGACCGCGACTGGCAGCCGTCGACGGTCACGCACGCGCCGCTCACCCAACTCGATCGCGGCGAGGCCAGAAACGCGACGACGGACCCCACCTCCTCGGCGCGACCGAACCGGCCGAAAGGCAGTTGCTGGCGTACGAACGCGGCCATGCCCTCCGGATCCTCCTGCTGGCGACGGTACCACGACCCGCCGGGAAACGAGATCGACCCCGGCGCCACGCTGTTCACGCGGATGCCGTCCGGAGCCAGCTCGCGGGCCATCGACTTCGCGAGGCTGATCTCGGCCGCCTTGACCGCGTTGTAGGTCATCCGCCCACCCGACTCGCGGCCCCAGATCGAAGCGATCATGATGATTGCACCGCCTCCGCGGTCACGCATGAGCGGCACCGCAAGGCGCGAGGCCCGGACGGCGGGAAAGAGCGTCTCGTCGAGCGCCGCGTCCCATTCCGCGTCGCCCGTCTCGACGATGCCCCCGCCGCCGGCGCGGCCGACGTTGTTGACCAGGATGTCCACTCCGCCGAACGCCTCGACGGTGCGGTCGACGACGGTGGCGACACCTTCCGCCGTCGAGAGGTCCGCCTGCACCGCCCGCACGCGATCCGCGGCGCTCTCCCCCCGGAGCTCCGACGCCGCCGCATCGAGCCGCTCGCGGCCGCGGGCGCAAATCGCGACCCTGCAGCCCTCGTCCAGCAATGCGCGGGCCGAGGCGAAACCCAGGCCGCGACTCGATCCGGTCACCAGGGCAGTCTTGTCGGTCAGTTGCAGATCCATCGTGCCTTCCGTCAGCGGGAAGCGGTCGGAGGACGTCCGGAGCCCGGCATCGGTGCGCGCGACCGATGTTCCGCGCGCCGCGGCATGATACAACAGAGGAACATGCTCAGAGCCGCCGCCCTCGGGATGTTCTTCTACGGCCTGCACGACGTCGTCGTCGGCGCAGCCGACCTCATCGGCGCAGGCACGCTCGAGTGGTGGGCCAACGTCTGGCGCATGCTCGCCGGGGCGATCCTGGTGTTCGCCGCCGTGCTCGTGCGCGTCTCGATGCCCGGCGGACTTGCCCTCGCGGTCGCCGCGCTCCTCGGCCTGCAGTCGATCAGCCTGCACAACGACCCGCACTTCTACGGGCGGTTGCTGCTTCTGCCCCAGGCGCTGCGGGCAATCTTCTCGGCCACCCTCATCGCGCTCGCGTACTTCGGCTGGGGCCTGGTCGGCGGTGGAGACTCCTCGGGTCGTTCGTCGGAAATCCGTGACACCAATCCCGATCGGGAGACCCCGTAGTGGCCTGGCCCGACAATCGTCGCCCGCGGCTCCGATTGCCGCCCAACCGGGCCTGACCAGAAGGTCTGCGCCGTTCCTGCGGCGCAGACTCCTACGCGCAACCGCTGGTCGCGCCGCAGTTGACGCACTTGTAGCAGGCGCCGTTGCGGATCATGATGGCGCCGCAGGTCGAGCACGGAGGCGCATCCTCGTCGTTCTGGATGGCGTAGGGAACGGCTTGCGAGCCGTTCTGATCGGACGCTGCTGGGGGAGAGGCCTCCGTCGGGATCGCCTCGCCGAACGTGAGCTGCTCCCCGCTCTCCGCCACGGAGCCGTCGCCGACGTTGACCCCGGCGTGATACTGCGCCTCCAGCGAGAGGAATCTCGTCGCCAGCCACCGGAAGACGTAGTCGACGATCGACTTGGCGATGCGGATGTCCTTGTTCTTCGTCAGGCCGGACGGCTCGAACCGCACGTGGCTGAACTTGTCGACCAGCACCTGCAGCGGCACGCCGTACTGCAGCGAGTAGGAGATCGCCTGCGCGAAGGCGTCGGCGAACCCGGAGATGGTCGATCCCTCCTTTGCCATCACCAGGAAGATCTCCCCCGGCGTGTCATCGGCGAAGAGCCCGACGGTGATGTAGCCCTCGTGACCGGCGATGTCGAACTTGTGGGTGATAGCGTTGCGCTCATCCGGCAGCTTGCGGCGTACGGGTTGCTCTCCAGCCCCGACCTCGGCGTCTTGCTTGGCCGTGTTGAGCGGCTGCGTCCGCTTGCTGCCGTCCCGATAGATCGATACCGCCTTCGTGCCCAGCCGCCAGGCGTCCAGGTACGCGCGCTCGATGTCCTCGACCGTCGCTTCGTTGGGAACGTTGATGGTCTTCGAGATGGCGCCGGAGATGAACGGCTGCGCCGCGCCGATCATCTTCAGGTGCCCCGTGTAGTGGATGAACCGCGAGCCCTTGGCCGGCTTGAACGCGCAGTCGAACACCGGCAGGTGTACCGGATCCAGATGGGGCGCGTCCTCGATGGTATCGTGCTCGTCGATGTACTGCACGATGCTCTTGATCTGGTCGTCCGGGTAACCGAGGCAGGCGAGGGCCACCGGCACGGTGTGGTTGACGATTTGCATCAGCCCGCCGCCGACGAGCCGCTTGTACTTCACCAGCGCGATATCGGGCTCGACGCCGGTCGTGTCGCAGTCCATCATGAAGCCGATGGTGCCGGTCGGGGCGAGTACGGTGGCCTGCGCGTTACGGAATCCGTGCTGCTCCCCGAGCTCGATGACGTCGTTCCACGACTCCGTCGCTGCCTGGTGCAGATCCTCCGGCACGTGGGCCCGGGCCACGCCTTTCATCGCGTCGCGGTGCTTCCGCATGACACGCAGGAACGGCTTCTCGTTCTTGGGGTAGCCCGCGAACGGCCCGCCGCAGTCGCGCGCGATCCGCGCCGACTGCGCGTACGCCTCACCCGTCATCAATGCCGTGATGGCCGCCGCGTAGTCCCGTCCCTGATCGCTGTCGTAGGGCACGCCGCGCGACATCAGCAACGCCCCCAGGTTGGCATAGCCGAGACCGAGCGGACGGAAGTCGTGGCTGTTGCGCTCGATGGCGGGAGTCGGATACCTGGCGTTGCCGACGATGATCTCCTGCGCGGTGATCAAGGTGCGCACCCCGGCGCGGAACGCCTCCACGTCGAACTCGCCCGGCTCGTCCGCCTTGAGGAACTGCATCAGGTTGAGCGAGGCGAGGTTGCAGGCCGAATCGTCCAGGAACATGTACTCCGAGCACGGGTTGGACGCGTTTATCCGCGCCGTGTTCGGGCAGGTGTGCCAGTCGTTGACGGTCGTGTCGAACTGCATGCCGGGATCGCCGCAGACGTGCGTTCCGTCGGCCACCGCCCGCATGAGCGCGCGCGCCCGATAGGTGTCGACGATGCGGCCGTCGGTCACCGCGCGCGTCTTCCATTCGCCGTCGTCGAGCACGGCCCGCATGAACTCGTCGGGGACGCGCAGGCTGTTGTTCGAGTTCTGAAAGAACACCGAGCTGTAGGCGGGACCGGTGAACGAGCCGTCGTAGCCGGCGTCGATCAGCGCCCACGCCTTGCGCTCCTCTTCGACCTTGCATTTGACGAATTCCATCACGTCCGGGTGATCGGCGTTGAGGATGACCATCTTGGCCGCCCGCCGCGTCTTGCCGCCCGACTTGATCACGCCGGCGAACGCGTCGTAGCCCTTCATGAACGACACCGGACCCGACGCCGTGCCCCCGCCCGCCAACAGCTCGCGCGACGACCGGATCGGCGAGAGATTCGTGCCCGTGCCCGATCCGAACTTGAAGAGCATTCCCTCGGTCTTCGCCAGCGTGAGGATGGACTCCATCGTGTCGTCCACCGAGTTGATGAAGCAGGCCGAGCACTGCGGCGCCTTCTCGAACCCGCAGTTGAACCAGACCGGGCTGTTGAACGCCGCCTTCTGCCGCACCAGCAGGAACTTCAGGTCGCCGCTGAACGCCTGCAGATCGTCCGCCGACGCGAAGTAGCCCTGCCTGTCGGCCCACCCGCTGATCGTGTCCACGACGCGGCCGATCAGTTGCCGGACGCTGTGCTCTCGATCCGGCGAGCCGATCTGGCCCCGGAAGTACTTCGAGACCACGATGTTGGTCGCCTGCTGGGACCAGAATGCCGGGACTTCCACGCCGTGCTGTTCGAAGACGACCTCGCCCCGCTCGTTGGCAATCACGGCCGACCGCGTCTCCCACTCGATCTCGTCGAACGGATCGACGCCGGCACGGCTGAACACGCGAGGGAACTCGAGGCCCGGCCCCCTCGAACCGGTCGCTTCCATGGCCGGCGGCGTCATCTGCACCGCGGACTCTTGAGCAACGCCTCCTGACATGGCCCCCCCTCTACTACTACTACCATCGCCGACGCGCCTTCACGGCCGGACAGAACGCGGAGCAACTTGGCGCGACGGCTTCCACCGCCGCGCCAAGTCCCCAGCGACGCTCGACACGTTCGCCCGCTTTCCGGCGGGACGCTCAATGATGCGCCACTCGTGCCGGCCTGTCAACCACATGTAGTGTCCATGGCCCGGCTCAGCGCAACATAAAGTGTTGGAAAGCTGTGGAAGGACTGTTGACGCCATGTGCGTGGCATCCGTCTCGACCCACGCCGGGGAACCGCGTGGCGGGAGCAGTCGACCAATCCCGCCGCACGCGGCCTGCCGCCGCAGAACGCACTCCGTTGCGTTCTGCGGCGCAGACTCCTAGAGTTGGCCGCATGAGTGATCCGGGGCGGGGACTCGGCCTCGGCCGGCCGGCGGACGCAGCGGAGACCGATCCGGCAGCGGACCCCTCCGCGCCATCGCCCGTGGATCCCACCCCGGGACGAGTGCTGCCTTCCCTCATCGAGGTGGTCCTCTGCTCCGGATTCCCGACCCAGCTCGTCCTCTCCACACTGCTGGCGGCCATCGGGTTCACCGTGCTCACGCCGAGCGGCGAGCCGGCGTTCGGCTACATAGTCACCGTGACGTTGCTGGACGTTCTCGTCGTGGTCGCGCTCGTGACGACCTTCCTTCACGCACGCGACGAGACGGTCCGCGAACTGGTGCTCGGCTCCCGACCGCCCCGACGCGAGGCGGCGCTCGGCGTCGTGCTCACGCCGCCGATAGTGGTGGGCGCCGTCGCCGGACTCCTGCTCATCGGCTGGCTGGCGCCGGGCCTGCGCAACGTGCCCGACAGCCCGTTCATGGCCATGCTGGAGACGCCGGGACGCGCGCTCGTGTTCGCGCTCGTCGTGGTGCTGGCGGGCGGACTCCGGGAGGAAATGCAGCGCGCCTTCATTCTGCGGCGCTTCGATCAGCACCTCGGCGGCGGCTGGTTCGGCCTCGTCGTCTTCAGCATCGCCTTCGGTCTGGGCCATGCCGTGCAAGGCTGGGATACGGTCATCGTGACGGGGGCGCTCGGCGCCCTCTGGGGCACGCTGTACCTGACGCGCGGCAGCGCCGTCGCGGCGATGGTCAGCCACACCGGCTTCAATCTCACCCAGATCGCGCTGGCCGTGGTCGCCGGGCAGCCCTGATCCGCCGCTACCGATCGACCCGCATGATCTCGGCGCGGCCCAACAATCCAGCGATCCAGTCCTCGATCAACTCGGCGCGACCGCCGAGCCGGTCGGAGACATAGGCCTCGATCCGGATGTCGTCGCGAAGAATCTGCCGCAGATCCTCCAGATCGAGTCCGACCGCGGCAAGCACTGCGGCGAAAGCGTCCTCATCGGCGAAGCGGGCGCGTACGGTTTCCAGATACCGATCGACGCGTTCCCGGGTGGGCAACGCCTGCCGGAACCGATTGACTTCGTCCAGTGCGAGACGGCGCTCGATGAGCCGGTTCAGGACTATCCCCTCGCGTCCCGCGCCATCCCGTTCCCGGATTCCCCACAGGCCTTGCTCGTGCAACCCGAGATCGAGAAAGGCCCGCACATCCGAGGCCAGAATGACCTGACCCGACACCATCGCCAGCACGCGATCGAGAACCTGCGCTTGGCCCCCGGACAGCCATGCGGGGACGACGATCGACAGGCAGACGAGCAGGCGAATGAACGGGAGGTCAGAAAGCCTGCCCGAAGCTGAAGTGCAGCGCCCAGAGCTGCTCCTGTTGCGGGTTGGTCTCGTCACCGAAGAAATGGCGCTCGCCGAGCTTGAAGCCGATGTCGAACCCCAGCGGCCCGACCGGCGAGTTGTAGCGGACCCCGAACCCGGCGCCGCTCCGGATGCGACCGAGACTCACGTGCTCTACCCGATCATAAACGTTGCCGGCGTCGAGAAACGTCACGACGCCGATGGCCGGGGTGACCCGGATGCGCAACTCGCTGTTCAGGATGACCATGGCGTTGCCGCCCTGGGGGAAGCCGTCCTGGTCGATCGTGCCGCCGGTCTCCGTACGGGGATTGCCGAGCCGATCGAGGGCGAACCCGCGAACCGTCGTGTTCCCGCCCGCGAAGAAACGCTCGCTGAGGGGCAGCGCGAGTGCGCTCGTCGCCGAGCGCGCCACCGGCGCACGCGCGGCGATCGCGTCCAGAGTCCGCGGGAACCCCCAGGCTATCCCGAGGCGCGCGCCGGCGGCCAACACGATTCTCGGCACGCCGGGCACCCGGCGATACACGGAGCCCGACAGGAAGCTCTTGGAGAACCCGACCTCCGAGCCGATCATCCGGGCGGCCACTTCGGATTCGAATGTAACGAGCGAGCCGAGAGACGGATTGACCGGATCGTCCCGCGTATCGCGCACCTGACTCGCGGTGAAGGACGACAGCCGCACGTTGGGGAACAGACGGTCGACGATGTTCTCGTCCTCTCGATTCAACTCGCGGTTGGACGTGTCGTTGTTGCCGAGACGGTACCCGACGGCGGTGCCGGTCGCCACGCCCGACGACCGCGTCACTTGCGCCGTCACCCCGCGGCTGAAGAGATCGAATCCGGGACGGATCGCCTGCTCGACGAACCCGGAGACCAGCACGTCCCAGTCACGGCCGATAGCCCGCGGCTCGCGATAGGTGGCGAGCACGCGGTACTCGTTGAAACCCAGGGCGCCGCCGGTCGCCGCCTGCACGGGCGGAAGGGGATCGTTCTTGCGCCGCACGCTGACGCGCGTGAACAGGTCAATCGACCGGTTCCTGCCCCAGAGATTGCGGCGGCCGATCTCGAACGAGCCGCGTGGCGCGAACTCGATCCGCTCGACCGCCTGGCTTCTCGTGGCCTGCACCTCCCGGCGGAGCCTCTGCGACACCTCGAAACCCCCGCCGTAGGCGAGGCGGGTGGCAGCCGCCTCCTCTACCTCCACGATGACGTCGCGCCGGTCGAAACGGCCATGGCTGAACTCGCGGATGTCGAGCCGCCGGAACATGCCGAGGGCGTTGAGGCGGCGACGCGTCTCGGCCACGTCGTCGAGCCCGAGCGGCTCGCCCGGAACCAGGGTGACCTCGCGCCGAATGGTGTCGGTGTCGACCTGCCGGTTGCCGACGATCAGCACGTGGTCGACGAGCACCTGCCGGCCTTCGGCGATTCGGAAGACGATGTCGACCGTACTCAGGTCGTCGGCGAAACGTGCGTCGACGGTCGACCGGACCTGCTCGTACCCGTCGTTCAGAAAATGCTCGAGCAGTGCGTCGCGATCCCTCTCGACCTGCGGTCCGTGGTACGCCTCCCCCGTCCGCGTCCCGACGATCCGCTCCAGGCCGCCCGCCGCCACCGCCGGCCCGCCCTCGAACTCCACGGTGCCGACGATGGTTCGAACCCCCTCCTCGATCGCGATCTCCACAGCCTGCTCGACCGCATCGCCGGGGCTGCGGGCCTCGACTCCGCGGAACGAATGCACCGCCCGCACCGTGGCGAAGCCGAGGCGGCTGTAGTGCTCCTCGATGGCGGCGAGCCCGGCGTCGACTTCCCCCACCACCAGGGGATCACCGGCAGCGACGCCGGCGATGCTGCGGATCTCGTCATCGGTGACCGCCCGGTTCCCGCGAACCACCAGGTCGCCGACGCGGTACATCGGCCCGCGCGTCACCCGATAGACGATGGAGAGCTGCTCCGCATCGCCTTCCCGCGTATGGGTGACCACCGCATCGCGGTATCCGAGTCCCCGCAGGTGCGCGGCGATCCGCTGGTCCGCGTCCTCGAGCAGGTCTTCGTCGGCGCTGGCCTCCCGGGCGACCGGCACCAGGTCCTCCACACGGGCGTCCGGAACATCGTCGCCCTCGAACGTCACCTCGATCCGAGGGCCGCGACGCACGAGGAGGTGGACGTCGACCTCAGTAGCGCTCAGTCGGTCGACGCGATGGGACAGGCGGGCCTCGTAGTAGCCCCGCCGCCGGAGATCCGCTTCGTAGTCGCCGAGCCGCCGAACGAGCGCCGGCCCGTCGTACGGCTGGCTCTCCCGCAGCCCGAGCCGGGTGCGGATGGCCGCGTGGAACGCGGGCGACTCGCCGGTGATGGGCCAGCGTCGGACGAACGCACGCGGCCCCGTTGCAACCGAGATCCGAAGAACGCGCCCCGGGGCGGCTCCGACCACCTCGTGCCGCACCTGGGTATCGAAGTACCCGTGCTCGCCGTACGCCGCGCGCACCGTATCCGCAACCGCCTCGGATTCGCTCGCGAGAAACGTCTCACCGTGACGCTGGGCGACGAGGCGGCGCAACTCCGCTTCGGAAACACCGCGGGCCGCCCGTTCGAACTCGACCCGGTCGACGATCTCGAGCGACTCCAGCGCGTACAGCAGAGCGACCCCCCCGCGGCTTGCGCCGGCGCCGACCTCGATCCCCCGGTAGAGTCCCAGGCTGAACAGGTGCGCCAGCGTTTCGCGCACCTGGCGCATCGACAACGGCTCGCCGACCCGGGTCTCGACCAGCTCGCGAAAGGCCGCATCTTCGAGCGGCCGGCCGTCGACGGCCAACTGCACCTCGACCACGTTCCGGCCGATGAACGCGTCGACCGGCCGTGCGGCCTGCGCGGGAGCGGCCGGCCAACAGAGACCGGCGAGCAGCAACAGGATCCACCTGCGCATCAGAAGGCGTGCCGGACGCGTACGTCGAGGGCGTAGGTCCGATCTTCGTTCTGTGACAGAACCCAGGACAACCGATCGGTCGCGTCGTACTCGAAAACGACGATGAGATCCTGGTTGCGGCCGCTGACGGCGCGGGAGAACGTCAGATGCGCCCGTTCCGAGATGCGCTTGCCGATCAGCACGCGCGCCGTCGGTACCAGCTCCGTCGACTGCTGGGCCGCCGGATCGTCGAGTGACGGCGTGATCTCGAACGTGTCGACCCCGAACGAACGCTCCACCACACCACCGACTTCGGCCAGCACCGGATTGTTCAGCAGCCCGGTGCCGATGCCCTGCATCAGCAGACCCTGCTGCGACGCTTCCGGCGCCCGCAGCGTCCGAATCTCGGCCTGTTGCGGGTCGCGGACGTCACCGAGCAGCAGCCCGATGATCTCGAACTGCTGCAGCGGCGGGTCCGACTCCAGGGTCGGCGGCTGCAGCCTGTCGAGCGGGCCGGTGAGCCCCAGCGTGACCCGGTAGGTCTGACCCGGCACGCGGATGTCCGTTTCGGCCTCGACATCCAGGAACGGCTCCATCTCCACGGGATTCGTGAACCCGATGCTCCCCCGGGTCAATCGGTACCGATTGCCCTGGAAGTAGATTTGCCCCCGCTCGAGCTCGGCATTCCCCAGCAGTGAAGGACGATCGTAGGTGCCGGTGAGCGTCAGGTCGGCACTGGCGACTATCTGCGCCCGGTTGTCCGCGATGCGCAGGCTGGACGGGGCCGAGATCCGCAGATCGAACCGCAACGGCAGGCTGGCATCCCCGGCATCGGCCGCGGCCTGATCGCCGAGGAAGTCCAGGAATCCACCTTCCGCTCGGAAGAGCTCCATCCAGATCGCGTCCTGCACGGTCACCAGGCCGCCGAGCGTCGGCGCCTCGGCCGAGCCGCGCAAGGTCAGATCCGCGTCGACGCGCGAGCGGATGCCCTCCGGATAGCGCAGTGCGATGTCGCGGCCGGTCGCGGTCACGCTGACGTCGTCGACGCGGTATCCCTGCAGGCCCACCCGTCCCCCGAAGCTCACCGGGCCGCCGCCGAGGTGCGCGGACAGCTCATCGAAACGGATGCGGCCGGGCTCCAGCACCACGCGCCCGTTGAGCGCGTCCAGAGCGTGGGGCAACGCCAGATGGCGTAGGCGGCCGTTCGTCACCCGCGCCTCGCCGGTTACGGTCGGCGCCTCCAGGGAACCGCCGATGTCGGCTGCCAGCCGCATCGTGCCGCGGCTCCGAACGTCCGCCATCAGCCCCTCCAGGATGCCGAGACTGGCGTTGCCGTCCGCGCGCAGCGCGAGCCGCTCGTCCGCCAGCGTCACTTCGCCGCCCAGCTCCAGATTCGTTCCCTCTCCGCGCAACCGCATCCGGTCGACGCGCAGGGCGTTGTCGGCCAGAGAAAGGTGAACCGGACCGTCGTTCTCGAGCGCGAAGTCGAATATCGTCAACGCCAGCCGATCGACGGCGACGTCCACGCCGAGCCCCTCGACATCGAGCAGCGTCCCATCGACGGTGACCGTACCGCTTGCGACGAGCGAGGTCATCTCGGACAGTCGCGGCTCCACCGCGCGCGCGAAGGGATCGAGTCGGGTGTCGGTCACGCTGAACCGAAGCCGCGACGGCACCTTGCCGTCCAGCCCGATGCGGCCCGAGCCCGAGACGGCGACACCCGGCGAGGCCGCCTCCAGCTCGACCGCCATGACGCCCGCCTCGACGGCCAGACGCCCGCTCACCTGACCGACCGCGGCGTCCGCGATCGACACGTCGTTCATCGCACCGCGGATCTCGTACCGCGGGTCGTCGAAGGCACCCGCGCCCGTGATCGTGGCCTCGATACGCCCGGTCACGGGCATCGGAACCCGCTCCACCATCCGCGAAGCCGAAAGCCGCAGACCGCGGGCATCGGCCGTGACCGAGTACGTGCCGTCCCACTGCACGTACATTGCACCGGTGACCTCACCGTCGCCCTGCCGCACCGTGAGACCGTTGAGCAGAACACCGCCTCCGTCGAACCGCAGGTCCGCCTCGGCTTCGTCGAACGGCTCGCCATACGCGAGGCCCGCAGCCAGTCTCAGCCGGCCGAAGCCGAGCGGTGCGCCGTACGCGCCGTAAAGACGGATCTGCCCGTAGGTCGGCCCGTCGATGGTATAGCCCTCCAGTGAGAAGGCGTCACGGATGTACTGGGCGGGAAGACCGTCGACCGCGAAACGCGCATTGATCTCCTCGCGTCCCGGCCGGGCTTCCCCGATCGCGAACCGCCCGTCGACGGCCAGACTCGATGCGGCCTGGACGAACCGGGCGCCCGTGACTTCCAGCATCGCGTCTTCGACGACGATGTCACCCTCTCCGCGGCCCCACTCGACGTTCCAGGCGCGAACGGCGTCGCCGGCGAACGCCGCCTCGATGCGCGGCGAGGCCAGCGCTCCCAGCATCACGCCCCGCATGGTCCCGTGCCCCTCCAGGGCGAGCTCCCCGGTCGGACGTCCGAACGCCGTCATGACGGCGGCCATGACCCGATCGCTCTCCTGCCAGTCGGCACTGACGACATCGAACGGAATCCGGGAATCGCCCCCCCAATCGGTGCGGCCCGCGAAGGACATCGAGGTGAGAGGCGTCGCGAACCAGCTCGGCGGAATGTCCACGCCGTCCGCGTCGAACGTGAACCGCATATCGCCACCGAAAGGAAACCGCCACGGGACCGCGGCCGGCTCGAACGGCTGCTCGCCATGCAGCCAGCCCGCCCGGGCCTCCGGCGGAGCGTCCCGCGGCAGCAGCGCGACGCCCCGCGGCGGCGCGACCGATACCGCACCGCCGCCGCTGCGCTCCGCGAAACGGCCGAGCGGCCAGGAAAGGCTCAACTCGCCGGAGAGGCGCCCGAGCGGTCGCGCCCCGGGCACGGCGAGATCGTCGAGCAGCGGCCGCAGACTCGCCGACCTGACCTGTGGAGTGAACGTGGCGACACCCGGTTCGGGTGCGCCCAACGGTTTCATCGCGTAGGTGAAGTCGAGCTCGCCGCCGTAGAAGCCGGCGTGCGCCCGCGTGATCTCGAAGCGGTCGCGCGTCCACACCAGATCGCCGTCCAGCTCGGGAAACAGAAGCCCCGACAGCGTCGCGTCGCCACTCGAGAACGAGCCGGTCAGCTCGCGTCCCCCTTCGAACAGATGCCAGACGCCGTTGAACGTGCCCTCGCCGGTCACCGTGAAGTTGTCCTGCGCGAAGAAGATCTCCTTCATCGCGGGCAGATCGATGGACATCGTTCGAACGTTGTAGGTCGACTCCGGCCAGTTCAGCATGTCGACCCGGCCGTCGACGCTTGCCCGGAACCCCTCGTCGGCCGCCCACAGGTCGATGTGCGTCAGATCCACGAGGCCGCCGTCGAGCACGTAGTCGGCGTTCATGTTCAGCGTCATCGGCTCGAAGTCGCCGATGACGAGGGTCCCGTTGCGGAACCTGGCCGTGCCGCCGTAGCCCGTTGTCTTGCCCAGGGTCAGGTCGATATTCGGCGCCCTGATGCTCCAGGGAGCGCCGTGGTCCTCGTACACGAACTCGCCGTCGTAGGCGCGCAGGTGCTGCACCGTGGTCACGATAAGGCGGCCGGCGTCGGCCTCGTCCGCGGCGGGGCCGCCGTCATCGTCGGCCGGTGACGACGCGTCGCTTCGCTCGGCATCGTCCGGCGCGGCATCGTCCGCCCGCGGCACGAAACGCGGGAAGGTCTGCCGCCCGTCGGCGAAGCCCTCGACCAGCATCCTCCAGCCGCTCAGCTCTACGGCGTCGACGAGCACCTCCCCGTGCAGCAAGGGCCCCCACGCGGTCGAGATCGTGAGTCGATCCGCCCGGAAGAAAGGCCGATCGCCGGGATTGAGTCCCCCGATCTCCAGATCCTCGACAAGAAAGCGTCCCAGGGCAAGATACGTGCTGAGGCGACCGATGGTGACCGGCCTGTCGATGTAGTCGGCGAATGCCCGCTCGGCCTGCGCCCGCAGGCTGGGTCCGAGGTCGATGGTCGTGACCGACACGAGACCTCCCGCCCCGACCGCGACGATGGCGATGGTCGCCCACACGAGCGAGCGCCGCACTCCCGGCCGCACCCGGTGCACCCATCGCCAGCGCAACGGACGCAGCCCCAACCGGCGCAGGCGCCGCATCCAGCGCCTGGTTGCAGCGCCCGGAGCGGGCCGCACGGGCTCCTCGGCCACCGGCTCGGCCGCCACCGGCTCGGCCGCCACCGGCTCGGCCGCTGGGAGGGCGCCGAAGAGAATGCTGCCGGGACGCGGCGGCTCGTATGGCATCGGTCACTCTATGGCGGCCAGCAGCCGGCCGGCTTCCACCGACATGCCCTCCGTGACCGGAACCTCGGCGACGACGCCGGCGCGCGGCGCCGTCAGCTCGTTCTCCATCTTCATGGCCTCGACCACCACCAGCGGTTGGCGAGCCGCGACCCGGTCGCCGGGCGCGACCAGCACCCGCACCACCTTGCCCGGCATCGGGGCGGTCAGCCGCGAAGCGCCTCCCGCGGCATCGCCTGAGGAGTCTCCGGCCACGCGCCGACCATTGATCACGGCCTCGACGACAACGTCGCCGAGATGCAGCTCCGTCAATCCGTCCCGGCCGGATGCCACGCAGCGCACCTGGCGGCTTGCGGCGGCGGAGCCGACCTCCACGAGCGACAGCAGCATGCCGTGGCGGTCGCGCTCGACGATGCGCGCATCGACCTCGTGCGTCGTCCCGTCCCAGGAAACCTGCACGCGCTCCGGGCGTGCCCGGTCCCGTTCCACGGCGACGTCGTGCGTCCTGCCGTTGATCTCTACTTCGACTCGCATGCCGGATGCTTCTAGCGCAGTCCTTCCATCCTCGCCGCCTGCTTCCAGCGCCCGCCGACCGCGGAGCCTCCGGCCGATACCGCATCGCAGCCCCGGCGGCCCAACGCGACGGAGAGCGCCGCGGCGATGACGGCCAGTTCCTCGGCATCGTCCGGCGGATCGAGAAACGCGGTCCCGTTCCGCCCGGCCAACACGCGATCCAAGAACGTGGTGTCGAAACGGCCGGCAACGAAGTCGTCGTGCCGGAGCAGCCACCGGAACATCGGCACGGTGGTCGGCACGCCGCCGATGTCGTACTCGGCCAGCGCGCGGTCCATGCGGTCGATGGTCAGACCCCTGTCCGCCGCGTGCGCGATGACCTTGGCCACCATCGAGTCGTAGTGCACCGGCACCTCGAACCCGGCCGCCACCCCGGCATCGACCCGGATTCCAGGTCCCTCCGGCGGACGGTGCGTCCGGATCAGCCCCGGGCACGGCATGAAGCCGGCGTTGGGATCCTCGGCGTAGACGCGGCACTCGATGGCGTGCCCGTCGGGCGCGAGCGCCCGCTCGGGATCGACGTCCAGCCGCTCGCCCTGCGTGATCCGGAGCTGCCAGCGCACCAGGTCGATGCCCGTCACCATCTCCGTTATCGGATGCTCGACCTGCAGACGGGTGTTCATTTCCAGGAAATAGAAGTTGTCGGCGTCGTCGAGCAGGAACTCGATGGTGCCCGCGTTCGTGTAACCGACCTCCTCGGCCAGCCGGGCCGCGGCCCCCGCCAGTGCGCGCCGCGTCTCGATGCCGACGACCGGCGACGGGGTCTCCTCGATTACCTTCTGGTGCCGGCGCTGGATGGAGCACTCCCGTTCGACGAACGGCACGACGGTCCCGTGCTCGTCGGCCAGTAGCTGGACCTCGATGTGTCGCCCCCGCTCGATGCAGCGCTCCAGGTAGACCGCACCGTCCCCGAACGCCGACGCCGCCTCGGATCGCGCGCCCTCGATCGCGCGCGCCAGGCTCTCCGGCTCACGCACCAGCCGCATCCCCTTGCCGCCGCCGCCGGCCACTGCCTTGACGAAGATCGGGTAACCGATCGCTTCTCCGGCTTCCTGCAATTCCGCGTCGGTCGCCCCGTCCGGCAGCGGCCCGCCGCTGCCCGGCACGATCGGCACGCCGGCCCGCGCCGCGGCTTCGCGCGCCGCGGTCTTGCCCCCCATCAGTTCGATGACACCGGCAGGGGGACCGATGAACCGGAGGCCCGCGTCGACGACCGCCTGGGCAAAGGCGGCGTTCTCGGCGAGGAACCCGTAACCGGGATGCACGGCATCGGCGCCGGTCCGGCGCGCCGCCGCGATGATCTTCTCCACGTGGAGATAGCTGGCGGCCGGCTCGTCGGCCTCGAGCGCCACCGCCTCGTCGGCATAGCGGACATGCGGCGCCAGGCGGTCGCAATCGGAGTAGACCGCCACCGTCGGCAGCCCCGTCTCGCGGCACCCGCGCATGATGCGGACCGCGATCTCGCCGCGGTTGGCGATGAGCACCTTCATGGGGAGGCTATCCTCCCTATCGTACTGCAGGACGGCGCGGGCGGCACGACCTGCCCGGCCGACGGCCGACCCACCGCAGCGCCCGGCTATCGATCGTCAGAGCGGGATGTTGCCGTGCTTCTTCGGCGGGTTCCGGTCCCGTTTGCCGACGAGACTGCGCAGCGCGGCGATGATGCGCGGGCGGGTGGTGCGCGGCGGGATCACCTCGTCGATGAAGCCGCGTCCGGCGGCGACGAACGGATTGGCCAGCTTGTCGCGGAAATCCTGCACCCGGGAGGCGCGCAGCGCGTCGGGATCGTCCGCCGCGTCGAGTTCCCGCTTGTAGAGGATGTTGACCGCGCCCTCGGGCCCCATGACCGCGATTTCGGCGGTCGGCCAGGCGAGGTTGACATCCGTGCGGATGTGCTTGCTCGCCATCACGCAGTACGCCCCGCCGTACGCCTTGCGGGTGACCACCGTCACCTTGGGGACGGTCGCCTCGGCGAACGCGTAGAGCAGCTTGGCTCCGTGCTTGATGATGCCGCCGTACTCCTGCACGGTGCCCGGGAGAAAGCCGGGCACGTCCTCGAACGTCACCAGGGGAAGGTTGAACGCGTCGCAGAAGCGGACGAACCGCGCCCCCTTGATCGACGCGTCGATATCGAGCGCGCCGGCAAGGTGCGTCGGCTGGTTCGCGACGACGCCCACCGGCTGCCCTCCGAAGCGCGCGAACCCGACCACGATGTTCGGCGCGAAGTGCCGATGGACCTCCAGGAACTCGCCGTCGTCCGCGACCGCGCGAATCAGATCCAGGATGTCGTAGGGCTGGTTCGGCGACGCGGGCACCAGGTTGTCGAGGTCCGCACTCTCCCGGTCGGTCGGATCGGCCGTCTCGACCCTGGGCGGATCGTCGAGGTTGTTGCCGGGCAGATAGCCGAGCAACTGGCGCAGCAGCGCCAGGCAGTCCTTGTCGGTCGGCACCGCGAAGTGCGCGGCGCCGCTCTTCGCGTTGTGCGTCATGGCGCCGCCGAGTTCGTCTTTCGTCACCTCCTCGTGGGTGACCGTGCGGATCACGTCCGGCCCGGTGACGAACATGTAGCTCGTCCGATCGACCATCACCGTGAAGTCGGTGATGGCCGGCGAATAGACCGCGCCGCCGGCGCATGGCCCCATGATGGCCGACAACTGCGGCACCACGCCCGAAGCCAGCGTGTTGCGCAGGAAGATGTCCGCGTACCCGGCCAGGGAAGCGACGCCCTCCTGGATCCGGGCGCCGCCCGAATCGTTCAGACCCACCACCGGTGCGCCGTTCTTCATCGCCAGGTCCATGATCTTGACGATCTTCGCGGCGTTGGTTTCCGACAACGACCCGCCGAACACCGTGAAGTCCTGCGCGAACGCATAGACGAGGCGGCCGTCCACCTCGCCGTGTCCGGCGACGACGCCGTCGCCCGGCACGAGCTGCTGCTCCATGCCGAAGTCGCGGCAGCGGTGGGTGACCAGCTTGTCGATCTCGCGGAAGGTCCCGGGGTCGAAGAACAGGTCCATCCGTTCGCGGGCGGTCAGCTTGCCCGCGTCGTGCTGCCGTCGTTGCCGGGCCTCGCCACCGCCCGCCTCCGCACGACGCTCGTAGTCCGCCAGCGTTTCCAGTCTGTCCATGCCGTCAATCCGTCGGGTTGGTGGAGGCGTCGCGCTACACCTTCAGGGCCTGCGCCTTGTCCCAGTCGGCCAGGAACTTCGCCAGTCCGATGTCGGTCAGCGGATGGTTGAAGAGCATGTCGATGACCTTCGGCGGACAGGTGCAGACGTCCGCGCCCATGCGGGCGGCCTCGACCACGTGCGCGGGGCCGCGCACGCTCGCCACGAGCACCTCGGTCTCGAACTCGTAGTTCTCGTAGATCTCGACGATGCGGCTGACCAGGTCCATGCCGTCGGTCGCGATGTCCTCCACCCGCCCCACGAACGGGCTGACGAACGCCGCCCCGACCTTGGCCGCCAGCAGCGCCTGCGCGGGCGAGAAGACGAGGGTCACGTTGACGCGAATCCCGTCCCCGGAGAGCGCCGCGCACGCCCGGACGCCCGCCTTGCCGAACGGCACCTTGACCACGATGTGCTCGTCGATGGAAGCGAGCCGGCGCCCCTCGGCGATCATCCCGTCGGCGTCGGTCGCCACCACCTCCGCGCTCACGGGACCGCCGACGGCCCGGCAGATGCGCGCCAGGGTCGCGTGCGGATCCCCCGGCTCCCCGGCCAGCAGCGAGGGGTTCGTCGTCACGCCGTCGACGATGCGCAGCGGCACCAGGTCTTCGATGGTCTCGGGGTTCGCGCTGTCCACGAAGATCTTCACGAGCTGTTCTCCTGCACTGCGGATCCGATCCGCACTTCATTCAGCCGGCGACCACGTCGTTGGCCAGCTCGCCGACGCCCTCCACCGAGATCACGACCCGGTCGCCCGGCGCGAGGGGTCCCACGCCCGGGGGCGTGCCGGTCGCGATGACATCGCCCGGCAGCAGCGTCATCACGTGGCTGACGAACTCCACCACGTGCTCCAGCGGAAAGATCATCTCCCGCGTGCTCGACGCCTGCCGCGTGACGCCGTTGACCGTCGAGCCGACGGCCAGCGCCGTCCCGTCCAGTGCTACGGCAATCGCTGGTCCTATCGGCGCGAACGTGTCGAAACCCTTGGCCCGCGTGTACTGCACGTCGCGCTTCTGGAGGTCGCGATCGGTCACGTCGTTGACGCACGTGAGCCCCAGCACGTGATCGGCCGCATCGGCGGCCCGCACGTTGCGCGCCGTACTCCCGATGACGATGCCCACCTCCGCCTCGAAGTCCACCCGGCCCGCGCCCGGCGGAATCACTATCGGCGTTTCCGGTCCGATCATGGCGGAGGGCGGCTTCAGAAAGATGAGCGGCTCGCTCGGCAACGCCTTGCCCATCTCCCTGGCATGGTCGCGGTAGTTCAGACCGACCGCCACGATCTTCGACGGCGTCACGGGGGACAACAGGCGGCATCCGCGGGGGTCCAGCGCGGCGCCGGGCCGGTAGTCTCCGAAGAGGTCGCCCTCGAGCGAGCGCCACGCGCCGTCCCGCTCGAGCGCATACTGCTCGCGCCCCCCGATCTCCACGCGGTACACACGGTCCATATCCAACCGCTCCCAGCGCCCCGAAACGCCTCGCCGGCTCGGCGTTTCGGCCTATGCCCCCGCTCCATGAGTCTGCACCGCTTCTACGGCTACGGCGCAGACTCCTAGCGTGCGATTTCCGTGACCACTTCCGACGGCGGACTCGCGTTCGGCGGGACCGCGGCATCGACAGCCAGCACCCGGTAGAAGTAGCGCTCGCCGGCCGTGACCTCGGTATCCTGGTACGCCGTGCCGACGACCGGTTCGGTCGTGAGCGGTTGGAGTGTCGCATCTGCGGCCGTTCCGCGCAAGACCAGATACCCGGCAAGGTCCGCCTCGGCATTCTCGTCCCACACGAGGCTGATGCCCCCCGTGTCGGCGACGGCGATGAGCCCGGCGGGTGTAACGGGCGGGAACGTGTCGGTCAGGACGACGCAGGTCGCGGGCGATGGGTCGCCGAGAATATCGAGGTCGCCAACATTGTCGAGGACGCGCACCTCGTAGCAGCGCGTGTCCGGAAAGGTAATGTCCGGGTCGCTGTAGGATGTCTCGGAGCCCGGTGGGGCAAGTTCCACCGGCTTGGCGACCTCCGGATCTCCGGACGCCGCCAAGTCGTAGACGACGTACTGCGATGGCTCCAGCCCCTCCAGAATGGGTGTCGACTGCAGGGTCGGCGGCTCGACCAGATCTTCCTGCACGGGCAGCCGGAACGTCGGCGGCTCCGCCCAGACGACCTCCACCGACGTGGCGGTGTAGGTCACCAGCGCCGGACCCGGCGGCAACGGGGGCGAGACGAGCGGCACCGCCACCTGGAAGGAGGGATCGCCCAGACGGCCCCTCGACGAGACTGCGAACGCCACGTACGAACGAACTGCCGGGGGAGGTATCGGCGGCGACACCAATGGCATCGGCAGGACGCGATCCGTCTCGTCGTCCTCGTCTTCGTCCTCTTCCTCTTCCTCCACGTCTCCGACCGTGACCGGGAGCAGTGCTTCCGGGGTCAGGCGCTCGACCACGGTCACCATTTCGCCCTGGACGACCTCGAAGAAGGCGACCGGGCCGGCGACCGCGTCGCGGTTCTGCACTTCGTCGAGCAGATCTTCCAACTCCGGCAGCGGACCGGCAGAAAGCGCATCAACCGGAAGGCCGACGGGCAAGACCGCGACCAGGGTCGCCGCGTCGAGCCAGTCATCGGAGAACGGCTCCTCCGGACGTTGCCGCGTCGGCTGCGTCGTCACGGCGTAGATCTCGATCCAGGCGATGTCACCGGGCGTGGCGCCGTCGGTGTCGCGGTCGGGTGCGACGAACTCCAGGTACACGCGATCCCCCAGGCGCGTCGCGACGGTCTGGCGAATCGTATCCGGCACGATGCGGAGAGGCGGGAGCGGCCGTCCGCGCGCACCGCAGGCGGCGAACAGAGCCACGAGCGCCATCAGTGCGGCGAGCCGCATGAGGGTCCGCAAGCGAGTCACAGAATGTAGCGGGAGAGATCCTCGTCCTTGACGATCTCCGACAGCATGCGATCGACGTACGCTGCGTCGATGACGACGTGCGTCTCCCCCAGGTCCGGCGCGTCGAACGAGATCTCGTCGAGCAGCTTCTCCATGACCGTGTGCAGGCGGCGCGCCCCGATGTTCTCGCTCCGATCGTTGACGAGGCTGGCGATCTCCGCGATCCTGCGCACCGCCCCGTCCTCGAAGCGGAGGTCGATGCCCTCCGTGCCGAGGAGCGCCCGGTACTGCGTCACCAGCGCGCCCTGCGGCTCGGTCAGGATGCGGACGAAATCGTCCGTGCCCAGCGCCTCGAGCTCGACGCGAATCGGAAACCGGCCCTGGAGCTCGGGAATCAGGTCGGACGGCTTCGCCACGTGGAACGCGCCGGCCGCGATGAAGAGAATATGGTCGGTCCGCACCATGCCGTGCTTGGTATTGACCGTCGTCCCCTCCACGATCGGCAGAATGTCGCGCTGCACGCCCTCGCGGCTCACGTCGGGCCCCTGCCGTCCGTCGCTGCCGGCGATCTTGTCGATCTCGTCGACGAAGATGATCCCGGCCTGCTCGACGCGCTCTATCGCGGCCCGTCCGACGCTCTCCATGTCCACGAGCTTCTGCTCTTCCTCGCGGGCGAGGTGCTCCGTGGCCTCCGGCACCTTCATGCGGCGCTTCCGGCTGCGCCCCTGAAAGAGGCCCGGGAGCATGTCCTTCATTTTCACGTCGATCTCTTCCACCGACGATCCGGCGATGACCTCGAAGGAAGGGAACGACGAGTCGCGCACGTCCAGCTCCACCGTGCGATCGTCGAGTCCGCCCGCACGGAGTTGCGTGCGGAGCTTCTCGCGCGTGCGCCCGGCCACCTCCCGGGCGGCGTTCGGGTCGGAGGGTGCGTCCCCCGGAGCCGGCGAGAGCCGCACCGGCGGCACCAACAGGTCGAGCAGACGCTCCTCGGCGTTGGACTGCGCCTTGTCGCGCACCTCGACGGTGCGTTCGTCGCGCACCATCGTGACGGCCAGCTCCACGAGGTCGCGCACCATCGACTCCACGTCGCGGCCGACGTAGCCAACCTCGGTGAACTTCGACGCCTCGACCTTGATGAACGGCGACTGTGCGAGCCGCGCGAGCCGCCGGGCGACCTCGGTCTTGCCGACCCCGGTCGGCCCGATCATCAGGATGTTCTTCGGCGCGACCTCCTCGGCCAGCTCCGGCGGCAGTTTCTGGCGCCGCATCCGGTTGCGGAGCGCTATCGCCACCGCACGCTTGGCCTGGTGCTGCCCGACGACGTGGCGGTCGAGCTCGTTCACGATCTCGCGCGGCGTCAGGGAACCGACGGAGGAGGCGGCCGTTTCCGGCAGATAGATGGGCACGACTACAACTCCTCGATGGTGACACTGGCATTCGTGTAAATGCAAATGTCGGCGGCGATACGCATCGCCTCATCCGCAATCGTGCGCGCATCCAGCTCGGTACGCCGCGCCAGGGCCTTGGCGGCGGCCATCGCGAAGGGGCCGCCGGAACCAATCGCCACGATCCCGTCGTCCGGCTCGATGAGATCGCCGGTGCCCGACAGCAGGAACGTCGCCTTCCGGTCGGCCACCACGAGCATGGCATCCAGCCGGCGCAACGCCCGGTCGGTACGCCAGTCCTTGGCCAGCTCCACCACCGAGCGCTCGAGGTTGCCGCGGTGCTGCTCGAGCTTGGCGTCGAACCGCGAGAAGAGGGCGAAGGAATCGGCCGCCGAGCCGGCGAAGCCGGCCAGCACGCGGTCGTTGTAGAGCCGCCGAATCTTGCGCGCGGTCTGCTTGACCACCGTGTTGCCCAGCGTGACCTGTCCGTCGCTGGCCATGACCGCCTTGTCCGCGCGGCGGACGGCGAGGACGGTTGTGCTCCGCAACGCCGCGGGCTTGTCCATCATCCGGTTTTCCCGCCGGCTGCCGCCCGGCGCTGAAACAGCAGGTACAGCGGAACGCCCGCCAGGATCAGAAGAACGCCTGCTCCGGACGCGGCCGGCTCGCGCCAGATCGCGTTCACCACCATCGCCGCGCTGGCGGCAACGAAGATGCCCGGCACGAAGGGATAGCCCCAGGCCCGGAACGGACGCGGGGCCGATGGATCGCGCCGCCGGAGCACGAACAGCGCGGCCACGGCGGCGCCGGCGAACGTCACGACGGCAAAGCCGGTATAGAGCAGCAACTGGTCGAAGGTCCCGGCCAGGACGAGCAGGCCGCTCCAGGCGCTCTGGGCGACGATGGCCACGACAGGAGCGCGAAACCGGGGATGCACCCGCGCCGCCGCCGGAAAGAACTGGCCGTCGCGGGCCATCGCGAAGTACACGCGGGGTCCGGCCAGCACCATGGCGCTGATGCTGGCGGCAATCATCACCACCGACGCCGCCGACAGCACGGCCGCGAACCCGGGACCGAACAGCCGTTCTCCGGCAGCGTCGACGACACGGGCCTCCACCGCTCCGAAATCGGCCAGCGGCAAGGCGTAGACATAGAGCAGATTCAGCAGCAGGTAGACGACGACCACCGCCGCGGTCCCGAGCGCCATCGCCCGCGGCAGGTTGCGGCCGGGATCGCGGATTTCCTCCGCCACGTAGGCGGCCGCGTTCCACCCCGAATAGCTGAACATGACGGGAATGAGCGCCAGCAGCCAGAGCGCGGGGGAAACCGGGCCGCCGGGGGCTGCGAAATGCGTCGCCGCCCCTTCGCCGACCGTGAAGCCGAGGGCGACCAGGGCGACCAGCATCGCGACCTTGGCTCCGGCCAGGAGGTTCTGCACGACGCGGCCCGGGCCGAGTCCAAGGACGTGGACAAGCGTCAGGCCGCCGATGACCGCCAGGGCGACCACCGCCTGCGGCGAGATCGACAGCGTCACGACCGCCAACGGGATGCTGACCAGCGGGGTCGTGTCGCCGGCCGCGGGCACGAACCGCCCGAGGTAGGTGGCCACCCCGACGGCGCCGGCCGCGATGGCGCCCGAGAAGCCGGCGATGAAGGAGGTCCACCCGGAAAGGAAGCCCGCGGCCGGCCCGAAGGCCTCGCGCAGGTAGACGTACTCGCCGCCGGCCCGCGGACGGAGCGTCGCCAGCTCGGCGTACGCCATCGCGCCGGCAAAGGCCAGCGCGCCGCCGACCAGCCACACCGCGAGCATCAGCCAGACGTTCGGCACCCAGACGGCGATGAGCGCGGGCACGAGAAAGATGCCGCTGCCGATGACGTTGGAAACGATGATCGACGCGCCGTCGAGCGCACCGAGTCCGCGAACCAGCGACGGAGATGAGGTGTCTGTGGGCACGGGTGCGCCAGAGGCGCTCACTGGATCAGTAGTCGGCGCTCGATGTGGAACTCGCCCAACTTGGCCCACTGGTCGGCGCGATGCTTGACGAACAACTCGATCTTGGCGTCGACGAAGTCCCGGTGCTGGAGCATTTCGGCCAGCGACTGCTGCCCGGTGTACCCGAGGGTCGATTCCATCGTGAACGGCCCCGCATCCGCGCCAGGGTCGAGACCCCGCCGGCCGGCGGCCTGAATCAGGGCGTCACCCCATACCTGGTCCTCAGCCAGGCATGTCCCGGCTTCCTCGTCGGCAGGCGACACCGGATCCTCGGGCTCCGGCTGTCCCTCGTAGACGACCAGGCACCGGCGGAAGACCGCGTTCAACTGCAACATGCCGGTCGTGTCTTCGGAGACGTTCTCGACCCGGAACGAGATGGCGGGTACCAGCTTGTTGCGGCCCAAGTCGTCGAGGCCGACGTCGAGCCAGCCGGTCGTGATGCTGGTGACGTCCAGAGCGGCCTGAACGTCCAGCGGCGTGCAGGCGCTCCCGAGCAGGATGGTCGAGAGCGCGCAGGCGAGCACGACGCGCGCCGGACGACGGAGAATGCGCATGCCCCGATTGTAGCCGGAAATCAGAAGGACGGCGTGTCGACCCGCGCCCGCGCCTCGGCCAGCGACAGGCTGCCGGCATGCAGCGCCGCCACGTCGCCCGCCCGCACCCGGACCGTCGTGTCCCGTCCGGGCATGCCGCGCGTATCTCGCGCCACCACCGTCAGCCATTCGTCCTGCTCGAGCAGCGCGCCGAGCGCGCCCCCGTAGCCGAGCAGCGCGTCGATCAACAGCTCCCGCAGCGCATCCTGATAGACGGCGTGCAAATCCGGGGCCTGCGGTACATCCGGAACGGCCGGCGGCGCGTCGCCCGCGACAACGCGGGAGCGCTGGTCCCCCGGCGCGGCGCCGGGAGAAAAGGCAACCGACGTATTCGCGTCCGGATCGAGCTCGCGCAGCACCTGCGTGAAGGCCCCCAGCTCCCGGAGCCGCTCGAGCGAGCGCCGCATCATCCGCAGATCGGCATCCATGATCTCCATGGACCAGAGAACGCTCTGCCGCAGCACCGGGCACTCGACGTCGAAGAAGACGCCGTACCCGTCGAGCCGGAACCCGCGCACCTGCACCGGCCCCGCGAACAGCATGAGGCCCGGCGACCAGGGCGGCAGTTGCTGCTCGACGCCGCGCGCGCTCAAGGTGACCGCGCGCGACAGCACACGTTCCAGCCCCTGTATGTGCGCGGTCAGCGGATCGTCGGCGGCCGCGCGCTCCACGCCCGCCAGTCCCGCGACCTGGGCCGCGGCCGGCGCCGGGCCCGCCACGGTCAGGACGACGACGATGAGCGTTGCGATTCCCATGCCCCTGCCCCGTGCCCTCCGCGCCGCCTACCGCTGGGCGACGCGCACCATGTAGTCGGTCAACGTGTCCATTTCCTGCTGCATGCGCATCTGATCCGCCTGCCGGTGCAGGTCGATCTCCTGCGCCAGCCGCATCAGCCCCGACGCGAACTCCTGGCGCTGCCGGTGCTCGCTCTCCGCCATCAGCGCCCGCACCTGGCGCAGCAAGTCCTCGCCGGCGGGCATGGCGGGAACCGAAGCCGCCGGCACGAGCGCACCGGAAACGGCGCCGTCGCCGCGCTGCGCGGCCAACTCCCCGCGAAGCTGCCGTTCCAACGCGGCCAGCTCGGCCCGCCAGGGCGGAACCTCTTCCGCACCCGCCGCCGGTTCCGCGCTTGTCGCCGGCTGCGCCCGACCGGCCATGCCGGCCGCCGGCTCGTTGCTCGACTCCGACCCCGTCCAGCCCATGCGGAACACGAAGCCGTCGTCGCCGTAACGCACCTCGACGCTCGCGACGGCGGCCCCCACGACCACGACCGTAGACGCGGCGAGCGCCAGCCCCCACGCGGGCCGCAACGCCCCGAACCACCAGGCGGGCGGCGGGGGTGCGCCCGGGGTCTCCGCATCCCGATCCGCCACGATGCGGAAGCCGAGCCGCGCATCCGGAGGCGCCCACTCCCGCAGCGTGCCCCGCAGCGCGGCGAAGCCCTCCAGCTCCGCCGCGCACGCCGTGCACGTCTTCAGGTGCCGTTCGACACGCGCCCGCTCGGCGGCCTTGCACTCGTCGTAGATGTAGGCCACCAGGGCTTCGTTCTCTGGGCAGTCAGACACTGGCTTTCCTCTTCAGTCGCCCGCAGGGGGAGGATAGGACACCGCGCCCCGCTCCTGCAACGACGCGGCCCTGCTCAGGCCGTTCTGCTCGAGCTGCCGGCGGAGCGCGCTGAGCCCCTGGTACAGGCGTGTCTTGACCGTGCTCAGGGGACATCCCTGCAGGTCGGCGATCTCCTGAAACGTCAGGCCGTGGTATTCCTTCAACAGGATGGCGGTCCGCTGCGGCTCGGGGAGCGTCGCCATCACGCGCTCCACCGCCCGCCCGAGATCACGCCGCACGATCAACTCCTCCACGCTCTCCTCGGCCGGCACGAGGGAGTGCGCCTGTTCCGCCTGCAGATCGTCGGACGCCGGGACGACCCGGACGCGCCGCTCCTTCCGGATCCAGTCCCGGCACAGGTTGAGCGCGATGCGGTAGAGCCACGACGAGAACCGCGCCTGCCCCTTGAAGCCGCCGATGGCGCGGAACGCCCGCAGAAACGCCTCCTGGCAGACGTCGCGCGCGTCCTCCTCGCGCCCCAGCGTGCGGTAGGCGAGGGCGAAGATCGGCCTCTCCCAGCGGACGACCAACTGGTTGAACGCCCCGGTATCGCCGCCCGCGGCCAGCGCCACGAGCTGTTCGTCGGAGACCTCGGTTGCTGCCGTCGCGGTCATGCTCTTGGGTACTTGGACGTCGAAGAGGCCCGAATGGTCGGGCGGCGGCCCCGTATCAGGCGGTCAGGCCGCGGATCGGAATACCCATCGTCCGGGCGGCGTCCGACATGCGGTGATCGTACGTTGCGAGCTCGACGGTCTGTCCGTGCTGGCGCAGGTAGTCGGCCGACGCCAGATGCAGCGCGTCGAGGGTCCGAACCGGTACGCGAAACGCACCGAGCGCGCGCGTGAGGACAGGCGGCGACAGTTCCAGCAGGGCGATGCGTCCGAGGAGCGCCGTGGCCGCCTCGCCGTGGGATTCGGCGAACGTGCGGGCATGCAGGACGGTCCAGACCTCGTACTCGATCAGGCGACTGGCAGCGAGCGTGTTGTCCCAGAAGTCGGCAGGTGGGCGTCGATCCTCCAGGAAGAGGTGCGCCAGGGCGACGGAGGCGTCGATGTAGATCACCTGTCGCCTCGCACCTCGTCCAACATCTCGAGCAGTTGTTCCAGCGTCATGATCGGCGCCGGCGCCGGCGGCGGCCCGGCGCCGGGAGCCGCCGGCGGCGCCAGCAGGCCCCTACGCACCATGTCGGCGAGCAGCGCGTCGGCGAGGATGGGGCTCCGTTCGGCGCGTGGCGGCACCAGCTCGGCCACGACGCGGTCGCGGTCCGTCACGAGCACCGTCTCGCCCGCGGCGGCCAGACGCACGTACTCGCTCAGCTTGTTGTTGAGCACCTTCAGTCCGACCGAGCGCATGCTCGCGAAGGTAGCTTCCGGTGGCCACCACGGTCAAGATGGTGGTGGAGGTACTCCATTGCAGCCGTCGTCCTCCGGCTGAGTACAGGACATGACGAGTTCCTTGACATTGCCCTGCATGTCGTGACGACCGATTCCATTCGAGAGCAGATTACCGACTGCTGCGGCGTAACCATCCGACCAAGTGCTTTCACCAGAGCATTCGCCGATATAGGAGTACGGGCAAACGCCGGGTACGTTCTGATTCTCTCGGTCGATGTCCAACATCGCCGCCGGCGAGCCGGCGCAGCGACCCCTGGCAAATTCCTCCTGAACGCACAGGTTGCGCCGGCGGCGGCTCACAACGCCTCGTATAGCAATCAGGGTTTCGAATCAATCCCGGTCGCTCCGTGCCGTCCTCGCCAAGCGGAATCCGAGGTAGTCTAGCGAAGCATAGGTGGAATAGCGCCTGCCCCGCTCACAGTAGCCTGGAGACTGCGAGTAATGGCAGCCACGGAGCACCTTGCGGTTACCCGACACGGGTCCCGTCGGGTCCACCACCGTTCCGCCCGGATAATCGGCGTCCCAGTCCTGGACGATCTCCCCCACGTTTCCGTGCACGTCGTACAAGCCGAACCGGTTCGGTCTCTTCCGGCCGACCGGGTGGGTGCGGTCCCCGCTATTGTCCCTGAACCACGCGAACTCCTCCAGTGGATCCGGAGCAAAACGCTCCGCTCTCTCGCCAGCCCGTGCGGCATACTCCCACTCGGCTTCCGTTGGCAAGCGATACGTCCAGGTGCTATCTTCGACGGAATTGAGGATCGTGATGAACCGCTGCACGTCCTCCCACGAGACGCTCTCAACCGGGCAGCGGCCGCATCCCGCGAACCTTGACGGGTTGCTTCCCATTACTGCTTGCCATTCGTCCTGTGTGATCTCATACCGGCCTATCTCATAGGGGCGGCTGATGCGTACCCGCGTTCGCGGGTAGTAGAGTGTTCCCGCTCGGCGGTCGGAAGCCCCCATTCGGAAAGTACCTGCGGGGACCGATACGAACTCGAGTTGCGGAATCAATTCGCGAGCGGCGTTCAACGCGCGGTCCATCTCCTCCCTCGCTCTCACTGCGGCGGCCCGCGCCCGGGCCTGCTCTGCCGCTCGCAACTCACGGGCCCTTTCGATCCTTTCGAGCGAGGCTGTCGCGTTGTTCATCAGAGCCAGCGCATCGCGGTAGTACTGGCCTTCGCGCCCCTCCAACTCGAGGTAGCGGACGACCGATGCGAGCGCCCTGCTCCAATCTTCCACCGCATCCCAGACTCTGGCGTAACGATAGTAATACTCAGCCGACGGTACGAGGTCGTGCTCCTCCTGCAGCTCGGATATCCGTGCCATGGCGGCGCGGGTACCGACACGGTCGCCCTCGCGAGCGGATTGTTCTGCGCGCAGGAGGTTGCTGTCGAGCATGATCTCCGGCGGAAGTTGAGCGAGCACGGGTGCGGGCCCGAAGGAGAGCGAAACGACGACTGCCTGAAACACGCTACGCATTGAGACATCCCTCCGGACCCGGCTGTGCGACTACAGCTCGCGGTCGTTGAAGTCGACGAGTTCATCGAGGTCTTCTCGCCTCCACCTGTCTCCGACGGCCTCATGCAAGGCCCCGCTGACCTCCAGGGATCGCCAGGATTACCGTCGCGGCCGTGGTCCTCAGGGGCCGCTTGTTCGCCTGCCTCTCTTCCTCTGGAATGGACCGTCCCACCGTCGCGTCGACACTGCTCCGGCCGACGACTTCGAAACCAAATACCGCAGATGCACCTTTTCGGTCCATGCCAAAATTGGTAGGTTCAGAGCGAAAGGCACGATTTCGGAGAGAAAGGCGAGGTGGCAGGTGGATCGCACGCCGAGAAGCCGTTAGCCTGAAGAGACAGTTGCAGAGAACGGTTGTTGCCGGCGAGCGGCTGCCCCTCGTCCAGAACATCCATGGCGGGACGCCGCCGAGCCCGCCGCATCTCGTCGCGGATCCGCTTCCCGACCGCGCTCCGGAGACCCCGCCGCCCCCTTCCTTGCAGCCCGTCAGCACGGCTTCGGCTCCCGCTCCCTGTATCCTTGGCACGGACAGTCGCATCTGATTCCGATGCTCCACATCTCCAACCTCCACAAGGCGTTCGGCGACCGGGTGCTGTTCGACAGCGTGAGCTGGCAGCTCCAGCCGGGCATGCGGGTCGGGCTGTGCGGCCCGAACGGCGCCGGCAAGACGACGCTGCTCAAGATGCTGTCGGGCGAGGTGGAGGCCGACGCGGGCGAGATCGCGCGGCCGAACGGCCTGACGGTCGGCTACCTGCCGCAGGACGGGCTGACCCATGCCGGACGCACGCTCTACGAGGAGGTGAGCCGTGCCTTCGAACCGCTGCTGGCCATGCAGAAGGAGCTAGGGGAGCTGGAAGTACAACTCGCCGACGCGAGCCGCCCGGCGGCCGAGCACGACGCCGCGCTGGCGCGCTACAGCGAGGTCCAGACCGCGTTTCAGGACCGGGACGGCTACGGCATCGAGGCGAAGGTGGACGCCGTGCTGCGCGGTCTCGGCTTCGAAGGGACCGACTTCGAGAAGCCCACCGAGACGTTCTCCGGCGGCTGGCAGATGCGCATCGCCCTGGCCAAGCTGCTGCTGCGCCGCCCCCGGCTGCTGCTGCTCGACGAGCCGACCAACCACCTCGACCTCGAGGCGCGCAATTGGCTGGAGGAGTTCCTGGTCGACTATCCCGACCCGGTGGTGCTCGTCTCCCACGATCGCTACTTCCTCGACAGCGTGGTGACGGAGATAGCCGAGGTCGGCCTGCGCACGCTGACCGAGTTCCGCGGCACGTACAGCGCCTACCTGACCGAGCGGGAGGCCCGCATCGCCCGCCTGCGGGAGGCGAAGAAGCGTCAGGACGAGGAAGTGGCCCGGATGCGGCTCTTCATCGACCGCTTCCGCTACAAGGCGACCAAGGCGAAGCAGGTCCAGAGCCGCGTCAAGATGCTCGAGAAGATCACTCCCATCGAGGTGCCGGTGGCGCGCAAGCGCGTGCACTTCAAGTTCCCGGCCGGCGCGAAGAGCGGCCGGACGGTGATCGAGCTGCGCGATGTGGCCAAGGCGTACGGCGACGTGCGCGTGTTCGAGGGCGCCAACGTCCATATCGAGCGCGGCGACCGCGTGGCGCTGGCCGGCCCGAACGGCGCCGGCAAGTCGACCCTCATGCGGATGCTGTCGGGCGTGGAGGCTCCCGATGGCGGCGAGCGGATCGAAGGCTACCGCGTCATCACGCAGTACTTCGCCCAGGACGAAGCGACGCGCCTGGACGGGTCGCTCACCGTCTACGAGACGCTGGCGTCGGGCTCGCCGGTCGACATGGTCCCCGCGATACGCAACATCCTGGGCGGCTTCCTGTTCACCGAGGACGACGTCTACAAGCGGGTCAAGGTGCTGTCGGGCGGCGAGCGCACGCGCCTGGCGGTGGCGCGGATGCTGCTGCGCCCGTCCAACACGCTGATCCTCGATGAGCCGACCAACCACCTGGACATCGACTCGACCGACGTGCTGCTCGACGCCCTGACCGACTACGGGGGCACGCTCATCTTCGTCTCGCACGACCGCTACTTCGTCGACCGGCTCGCCACGAAGATCATCGACATCGGCCACGGCGAGGCGGTCCTGTATCCCGGTAACTACGAGGATTTCCGCTGGAGCAAGGCGCAGTCGGCCGCCGGCGGCGCCACGCCCGGAGGCGCCGGACGCAACGCCGGGGACAGGCAACCTGCCGGCGTGATATCGAACGTAGCGGCTGGGGTGGCTGCCGCGGACGGAGGGCGGTCGATACCCGGTCCAACTGCCAGGGGATCTCGCGCCGGTCGGCCTGCCGACGCCAGGGGAGCGGGACGCAAGCCGGACCGCGGTCCGGCGCTCGCCGCGAAGACGGCCGAGCCCGCGGGGCCGCCCAGGGCATCATCCGGTCGCAGCGCCGCCGAGCACAAGCGGCAGCAGGTGGAAGCCCGCCGGCAGCAGCGCAAGCTCGACGGGCTCCGCAAGCGCATCACCGAGCTGGAACGGCGCATCGCGGAGCGGGAAGAGGCGGTCCGCAAGCTGGAAGCGGACATGGCGGCGCCGGGTTTCTTCACGGACCAGGCATCGGCCGAGGAGGCAGTGAAGCGGCACCAGGAGCTGATGTGGGAGGTCGGCGACCTGATGAACCAGTGGGAAGCGCTCGAGCAGGAGGCGGCGGAGCGCGCCGCTGCCCCTTGAGTACGTCGATCACGTGCATCGGCCTTGTCGGCAAGGCCATCAAGGCAGCGTTCACGCCCGCGGGTGCGTCCTGCGGTACAGCTCGGTGATCTGCGCGGCGCTGACGTGCGTGTAGCGCTGCGTCGTCGTGATCCGGGCGTGGCCGAGAAGCTCCTGGATGGCGCGCAGGTCGGCCCCGCGCTCCAGCAGATGGGTGGCGAAGGAATGCCGCAGCGCGTGCGGGCTGATGCCGCGCTGCGCGCCGACGCGCTTGACGTAACCCTCCAGCATGCGGGCGATGCTGCGGCTCGACAGGCGTCCGCCGCGATAGTTCACGAACAGGGGATCGTCCCGCCGGCGCGCGTGGTCGCGCGGTGAGCTTGCCCCGGCCGCACCGCCCCGGCGCAGAAGCTCGCGCCGGGCCGGCAGGTAGTCGCGCATCGCGGCGGCGGCGGCCGGGTTGAACGGGACGATTCTCTCCTTGCCTCCCTTGCCCAGGACGCGGACCATCCGGCTCGACAGGTTCACGTCCTCCAGGTCCAGACCGACGAGCTCGCTCAGGCGCAGGCCGGAGGCGTAGAAGAGCTCGAGGATGGCTCGGTCGCGGAGACCGAGCGGCGTCGCGGGATCGGGCGCGGCGAGCAGCGCGCCAACCTCGTCCACCGCCATGTGCGCCGGCATGCGCCGCTCGACCTTCGGCGCCGGGACGAGCGTGCCCGGATTGCCCTCCAGCAGCTCCTCGCGGCGCAGGTAGCGCGCGAAGGTGCGGACCGCGGCGAGCTTGCGTGCGGACGACGACGACGCCTGCCGCCGCTCGTAGATCGAGGCCAGGTAACCCCGCACCAGCCGGTGGTCGAAGTCTTCCACGAGCGGCTCGCGCCCGAGCTGTTCCTGCGCGAACGCGAGGAACTGCGACAGGTCGCTCCCGTACGCCCGCACCGTGTGGCGCGAGAGATTCCGGTTCAGGCGGAGGAAGTCGAGAAACGGTTGCAGGTGCTCCCGCATCTTCCGTCGTATCGGCCGCGCGCGCTCCCGCCGTCAGCCTGGCATCGAACCGCGTCGCCGGTTTGGTATCGAACCGCGTCGCCGGCGAGGAGACCCGCCGCCGGCAGTCACCTCGCGGTTGCTCCGGCGCGCGCTCGGCCCGCGGCCGCTGCCGACGGCCCGGCCGCGCACCACGCCTCCAGATCGGCCAGCGCACGTTGCGCCACCGCCTGCCGCCGCGCCTGGCGCCCGCGCGGGGCCCCCGCAACCGCCGGAATCAGACCAAACGCGATGTTGGTCGGCTGGTAGTGACTCGGATCGGCGTGCGAGACGTAGTGGGCCAGCGCGCCGAGCGCGGTCGTGCGCGGCGGGACGCCCGGTTCCTCGCCGCGCGCGAGCGCGGCCGCGTTGAGGCCCGCGACGAGCCCGGACGCGGCGGACTCCACGTAGCCCTCCACCCCGGACACCTGGCCGGCGATGAACAGGCCGGGCCGCACGCGGGTCTGCCACGTCGGGGCGAGCACCGACGGGGCGTTGATGTAGGTGTTGCGGTGGATCATCCCGAGCCGCACGAACTCGGCCTGCTCGAGGCCCGGAATCAGCCGCAGCACGCGGCGCTGCTCGGGCCACCGCAGTTGCGTCTGAAAGCCGACCAGGCTGAAGTGGTCGGCCGCCAGGTTGTCCTGCCGGAGCTGCACCACCGCGTACGGCCGGCGTCCGGTGGCGGGGTCCGTGAGTCCGACCGGCTTCATCGGTCCGAACCGCAAGGTGTCGACGCCGCGGTGGGCCATCACCTCGATCGGCAGACAGCCTTCGAAGAACGGCGTCCGGTCGAAGTCGTGCAGCTCGGCCAGCTCCGCCGTCACGAGCGCGGCGTGGAACCGCTCGTACTCGGCCGCGGTCAGCGGACAGTTCAGATAGTCCCCCTCCTCTTCGCTCCCGGCGGCACAGGTGCGGCCGGCCCGGGGCTCGGCGGCGCGTTCCTTCCGGCCCCGCCGCGAAGCGCGAAAGACCTTCGAGCGATCTATCGAGTCGGCATGCACGATCGGGCTGATCGCATCGAAGAAGTAGAGTTGCTCGCGGCCCACCAGGGCCGTGAGCTCGGCGGCGAGCTCCGGCGACGTCAGCGGCCCGGTCGCCAGGACGACCGGCGCGCGGGGTGACGACTCGGGAATTCGCCGCACTTCCTCCCGGCGGATCGCGATCAGCGGCTCGGCCTCCAGCGCCGCGGTAACGCCTTCCGCGAACCGCTCGCGGTCGACGGCCAGCGCGCCGCCCGCCGGCACCCGCGTCTCGTCGCCGACGCGCATCACCAGGGAACCGAGCCGGCGCATCTCCTCCTTGAGCAACCCGACCGCGTTCTCCAGGGAGGCGCCGCGGAAGGAGTTGCTGCAGACCAGCTCCGCCAGGCGATCCGTCCGATGGACCGCGGTCGAACGGACCGGGCGCATTTCGTGCAGGGAAACCGGGACGCCGCGCGAGGCGATCTGCCACGCCGCCTCGCTGCCGGCCAGTCCGCCGCCGATGATCCGGACCATCGGACCTCCGCAGTCGCCGCGCTTCAGGCGACTTCCCGGCGCGATCGGCCGCCCGCCGTCGCCTTTGCGCTCTTCCGGCCGGGTTGCCGCGCGGCCGCCGCCTCGGACTGCACCCAGCGACCGTCCCGGTAGACGGCGCGCCAGCGCGTCGCCTTGCCGTTCTCCTCGGATGTGACGTACTGCTCGCCCGCCTTGCGCGAGAAGCGGACGATGGCCGGCCGGCCGTCGGGATCCGACTCCGGCGCCTCGAGCAGGTACCGGAACTTCGGATCCAGCTCGGACGCGTGGACCTTGAGCTCCGACACGGCCGGCGCACGCGTCTCCCGGTTGCGGGGAAACCCGCTGGCAGCGAGGAACAGCCCCGCGGCGCCGTCGCGCAGCACGTAGTGATCGTCCACGGTCCGACAGCGCAGCTCCGGCATCGGGACCGGATCCGCCTTCGGAGGCGCCGGCTCGCCGCTCCGCAACACCTTGCGCGTGTTCTTGCACTCGGCGTTGGTGCAACCGAAGAACTTGCCGAACCGGCCCGAGCGAAGCTGCATCTCCGCGCTGCACCGATCACACTCGATGGTCCGCTCCGCGAGCAGCCCGGTCTTGAACGCGCCTTCCTCCACCTCGTGGCCGACGCATTGCGGGTTCTTGCCGCAGACGTGCAGCTTCCGTCCGGCATCGACGATATAGCTGTCCATCGCGGTGGAGCAGATCGGGCAACGTCGCTTGGCGCGCAAGGCACGGCTCTCGCCCTCGTCGTCCCGGTCCGCATCGGCCGCCTCGTCCGCCGGCGTCAGATCCATCGTCTGCGTGCAACGCTCCCTGGGCGGCAGCGAATACCCCGAGCACCCGAGAAAGACGCCGGTGCTGGCCGAGCGCACCTGCATCCTGCGGCCGCATGTAGAGCAGTCAACCGCGGTTTCCGTCGGGGAGTTGGGCCGCATGCCGTCGGGCCGGGCCGCGGAGGCGAGCTTGCGCGAGAAGCCGCCGTAGAACGTGTCCAGCACGCTGAGCCACTCCCGGTTGCCGGACGCGATCTGATCGAGGTCCTGCTCCATGCCCGCGGTGAACGAGTAGTCGAGCAGGTCGGCGAAGCTCTCCACCAGGCGATCGGTCACGATCTCGCCGATCTTCTCCGCGTAGAAGCGGCGCTTCCGCAACGTGACGTAACCGCGATCCTGGATCGTGGAGATGATCGATGCGTAGGTCGACGGGCGCCCTATGCCGCGCTTCTCTAGCTCGCGCACGAGGCTCGCCTCGCTGTAGCGGGGCGGCGGCTTGGTGAAGTGCTGCGCGGCATCCACCTTGGCGCAATCCAGCCGTTCCGCCTGCCGGTAGGCGGGGACATCGACCAGCTCGCCCTTGCGGGACGCGGCCGGCAACACGCGCGTGAACCCGTCGAACCGCAGCACGCGCCCCCGCACGCGAAGCTCGAACGCACCGGCCTCGACCGTCACCGTCGTGCTCGTGTACTCCGCCGGCGTCATCTGACAGGCGATGAACTGGCGCCGAATGAGGTCGTACAGGCGGCGGGCATCGGCATCCGCGATGGCCAGCGTCTCCGTCTGCGCGTCCACGTCCGTCGGCCGTATCGCCTCGTGCGCCTCCTGGGCGCCCGCCTTGCTGGCATACCGGTTCGGCTGCTTGGGAAGGTAGCGCGGACCGAACGCCGACTCGATGTGGGCCCGCGCCCCGGCTACCGCCTCCCGCGACAGGTTGGTGGAATCGGTCCGCATGTAGGTGATGTGGCCGCTCTCGTAGAGCCTCTGGGCCAGGGTCATCGTCTTGCGGACGCCGAAGCCGAGGCGGGTGGACGCGGCCTGCTGGAGGGTCGAGGTGATGAAGGGCGCCCCGGGACGCGCGGTCGTCGGCTTGTTCTCCACCCGCGCGACATGGAACGCTTCCCGGCGGAGACGAGCGAGCGCGGCGTCCGCATCCTCCTTGTTGCCCGGCCGGAAGGTCTTTCCGTCGGACCTGACGACCTGGAAGCGGCACGGCTCCGTCCCGCCGGCGCGCGTCAGATCGGCGAAGACCTCCCAGTACTCCTCCGGCTCGAAGGCGCGGATCTCCCGCTCGCGCTCCACCACCAGCCGGACGGCCACCGACTGCACCCGGCCGGCGGACAGCCCGCGGGCAACCTTCGCCCAGAGCAGGGGCGACACCTCGAAACCGACCACGCGGTCGAGAAACCGCCGCGCCTGTTGGGCATTCACCCGGTTCTGGTCGATCTCGCCGGGATTCTCGAAGGCGTCCTGGATGGCCCGCCGGGTGATCTCGTTGAACACCACGCGCCGGAAGCGGCCCGGATCGCCTCCGATTACCTCCTTGAGGTGCCAGGCGATGGCCTCGCCTTCCCGGTCGAGGTCGGTCGCGAGAAAGACCCGGTCCGAGGCGCCCGCGAGCTTCTTGAGCTCACCGACCACCTTCTCCTTCCCGGGCACGACCTCGTACGTGGCGCGCCAGCCCCGTTCCGGATCGACCCCCATGCGTTGCACGAGTTGGCGCCGCGCCCGGGCCTCCGGATCCGCGGGACTCTTGCGCGCCCCCTTCCGGGCGCCCGCGGCCGCCTTGCCGCGCCCGGCCGCCTGCTTGCCTTTCCCTCCGGCGGGCAGGTCGCGAATGTGCCCTACGCTGGACTTGACGAGATATTCCTTTCCCAGGTAGCGGTTGATGGTTCGCGCCTTTGCCGGCGACTCGACGATAACCAGGGATCGGGCCATGGTCCTCCTGCGAGGTCGAGGTCCTGATGCCGTCGACCGGGCATTACACTAGCATCCCCGGGCTCGGCCGGACGAATCGACCGGCGCCCTCCCGCATCACGCAGCCCGCGATTTCCAACTCGGTGAGACGCAGCAGCAGGGCCGCCCCGTCGAGACCGCTGCGTTCGATCAACTCGTCCACGCCGTAGACCTCTCCCGGGTCCATATGGCGGAGCACGGGATCCGGCTCCTCGGTTGCGGTTACGGCCGTCGTCGACGCGGCGCCGAGCGGGCCGAGACCGATAGCTTCCAGGATATCGTCTGCGGTCTCCACGATGGCCGCGCCGTCGCGGATCAGCGCGTGGCTGCCCGCGCTCCGCCCGCTGAGGACGTTGCCCGGCACCGCCATCACCTCCCGGCCCTGCTCGGCGGCGCAGCGTGCGGTGATGAGGGATCCGCTCCGGGCGCCCGCCTCGACGACGACGACTGCCCGCGCGAGCCCGCTGATGAGCCGGTTCCGCTGCGGAAAGTGGTAGCGTCGCGGCGGCGTTCCCGGCGGCAGCTCGCTGACCACCGCGCCGGCCATCGCAATCGACGCCGTCAGCCCCGAGTTCTCGGCGGGATACGCGACGTCGACGCCCGAGCCGAGGACGGCAGTCGTGGACCCCTCGCCGCCGAGCGCGCCACGATGCGCGGCCGCGTCGACCCCGCGCGCGCATCCGCTGACGACCGCGACGCCGCGGCCGCTGATGTCGCCTGCCAGGCGCTCGGCTACCGCCACGGCGTACGGCGACGCGGCGCGCGAGCCGACGATCGCCACCGACAGCCGGGCGAGCATGGCCGGATTGCCCTTCAGCCAGACGACGGGCGGCCGATCGTCCAGCGCCGCGAGTTGCCGCGGGTACCGGGGATCGCTCCAGCCAATCGCCTCGATGCCCCCTGTCAGGGCGATGTCCAGCAGGCGGGCGGCGCGCTCCAGACAGCGGCGGCCGTCCTCCCGAAGATATGCCGGGAGGTCGCGGAAACGGGCCGCCGCGCGCGGCAGATCGACTTCGCGACGCTGGTCGCCCGCCGGATCGGCATCCGAATCGAGCAGGGCCGTGCGGAGCCGCTTCCGCGAGAGGAACAGCGCCAGCGCCACGACCTCGACGACATTTTCCCGAACCGCCATCGCCTGGTGACGAAGCAAGAACCGGACCAGGGCTCCGGAAAGGCACGGGGGACTTGCGCCGCGCGGCGGGACGTGACTATATTCGGAGGAAGGCAGTCTCTCGCGGAGCGACATAGTGGCAGGCAGAACAGTCACCGTCCTCGTAGCCGCGCTGCTCGTCGCCGTTACGCCATGCACGGCCGTCGCCGACTCGCGCGAGGACGCGATGGCGCAGGTCGAGTTCGGCATCTCGGTCGCGCGTGCGGGCCTGTGGGACGAAGCGACCTACCGGTGGGAACGGGCCGTAGAAATCGATCCCTCCTACGCAGCCGCCTGGAACAACCTCGGGATCGCGTACGAGCAGAAGGGGATGTTCGAAGAAGCACTCGAGGCCTACGAGACCGCGCTCGACCTCGAGCCGGACAACCTCAACATCCAGCAGAACTACGATCTCTTCAGGGAAATCCATGACCGCGTACTTGAAGGCGAGCGCTAGCGCGCTGCTGCTGCTGGCCGCGGCAGCATGCACGAGCTACTACGAGGTGCCGATCGAGACGCCGCTGCAGCCCAAGCTGGACGTGGGCCGCTTTCAGCGGATTCTCGTCGCCGGCTTCGTCGCCGGCGGCACCGAGGACGTCGACACCAACCTCGAGACCGCCCGGTTGCTGCGCAGCCAGCTTCGCTCGGAGTCGCGCCTCGAGGTCATCGACGCCGAGGTGCTGGACATGCTGGCCGTCGCCGAGGCGCAGGACGACGGCTACGACGATGCCGACAACGGGAACGGGAACGGCAACGGCAACGGCGGCGGCGAGCACGGCGGGCTCGACGCCGAGGAGCGCGGCGATCTCAGCGAAGAAGACCTGGAGGAGTACGAGCACATCTTCGCCAACGTGAGCTACTGGCGGCAGCTCGGCGAGGAGCACCAGAACCCGCTCATCGTCACGGGCACCGTGCACTTCACGCCGCATCAGCGGTCGGGCATGGTCACCCGCGAGAGGGAGATCTACGACGAGTTCGGCAGGCGCATGGTGGTGCCGGTCCGGGCCTACCGCGACCGCGCCGGCTTCGTCCTGAGCCCGACGTTCATCTTCATCGACGGCCGCACCGGGATTACGCTCTATACTGAGCGCCACCGCGAGGAAGTGCTGTACGACGTCACTCACAACACCCCGGCCCTGTCCTCGTACTTCGAGTTGATGGACCGGCTGCTGCCTTCGTTCCTCGGGGCTCTGGCCGACCAGAGCATCCGGGGCACGCGCATCATGCTCAAGTAGCCCCCGGGACGCGACTTTACAGGCGGCGGCCGCGATAGTACGCTTTCTTGTTCCGGATCGGTGGAAGCCTGTCGTCAAGCCATGGCGGCGTGAGAAAGGGTCGAGGCGTGTTCGCGATCATCGAGAGCGGCGGTCGGCAGGTGCGCGTGGAAGAAGACGCGCTCGTGACCGTCGATCGGCTGGACAAGGAAGTGGGGGACGAGATCACGTTCGATCGCGTCCTGTTCGTCGCCGGCGACGGCGGCTTCGTAGCCGGCACTCCGTACGTCGCCGATGCGACGGTGACCGGCGTGGTGGACGCTCTCGACCGGGGGCCCAAGATCCGGGTGTTCCGCAAGAAGCGCCGCAAGGCGTGGCGCCGCACGCTCGGGCACCGGACGGCCCTGACCCGCGTCCGCATCACCGGAATCACCGGCGGCGAATCCTAGAGACAGACCATGGCGCACAAGAAGGGCCAGGGAAGTTCACGCAACGGGCGCGACAGCCAGGCGCAACGTCTCGGTGTCAAGCGCTTCGACGGCAATCTCGTGACCGGCGGCTCCATCCTCGTACGCCAGCGGGGACGGCGGTTCCGGCCGGGCCTCAACGTCGGGCTCGGGAAGGACGACACGTTGTTCGCTACCATGTCCGGCCGCGTCCGCTTCGAGGACCACGGATCGAGGGGCCGGGTCATCAGCGTCCTGCCGGTCGAGGGATAGCGCAAGGCGGGCGACCTGCCGATCGCCCTTCCAACCACCAACCAGCCCAGCCAGCCCGTATGTTCGTCGACGAAGTCGACCTCCAGGTAGCGGCCGGAGACGGCGGCAACGGGTGTGTCAGCTTCCGTCGCGAGAAGTTCGTGCCGCGGGGCGGCCCCGACGGCGGGGACGGCGGGCGCGGCGGTTCGGTGTTCCTGCGGGCCAGCACCCACCTGAACACGCTGGTCAACTTCCGGTTCCATCCGTTCTGCCGCGCACAACGCGGCGGTCACGGCGAGGGGGCGAATCGCGCGGGCCACGCCGGCCGCGATCTTCATCTCGACGTCCCCCTCGGCACGGTGATCTACGCGGCCGAGCATGGCGACGGGCGGAAACCGCTCGCCGACCTGGCGGAAGTCGGACGGGAATGGCTGGCCGCAAGGGGTGGACGGGGAGGCCGTGGCAACCGGCGTTTCGCCTCGTCGACCAACCGTGCGCCGCGACGCTCCGAACCGGGCGAGCCCGGCGAGGCGCGCACCCTGCGACTGCAGCTCAAGCTGCTGGCGGACGTAGGTCTCGTCGGCTATCCCAACGCCGGCAAGTCGACGCTGATCGCCCGGATATCGGCGGCACGCCCCAAGATCGCGGACTATCCCTTCACCACGCTGTCACCGAACCTCGGCGTCGTGCACCTGGACGACGAGCGCAGCTTCGTCGTCGCCGACGTGCCGGGACTCATCGCGGGCGCACACGCCGGTCAAGGACTGGGACACCGCTTCCTGAGTCACCTGGAGCGCACCCGGGTGCTGGTCCACGTCATCGACGTGTCCTCGGCCAGCGGCCGGGAACCGGTCGACGACTTCGACACCATCTGTACCGAATTGACCCGGTTCTCCGGCACCGGGGCTCAGGCGCCGCCGGATGGGGAGCCGGCCCCCCTGTCCCGCAAGCCGCAACTGGCTGCCGCAAACAAGATGGACTCCCTCGACGACCCGGAGCGTCTCGCCCGCCTGCGCCGTCATCTGGCGGCGCGCTCCGTGCCCCTGTACGCGGTCTCGGCCGCTACCGGCGACGGATTGCCTGCGCTCCTCGACGCCATGTGGGCGGCGATTCGGCACCGCCCGGTGCGGGCCGGGGAGCCCGCTGCGCAGGAGACCGCGTGACGACGGATGCACCCCGTGTCGGCGTGCTGGGCGGGACGTTCGATCCCATGCATCACGGTCACCTCGATGCCGCGGACGCCGCACAGAGGGCGCTCGACCTGGCGGCGGTCGTGCTGATGCCCTCCCGCGTGCCGCCGCACAAGGCGTCGGCGGCGCGAGCGTCCTGCTATCACCGCTTCGCGATGGCGGCGCTGGCGTCTTCCGGCAGGAGCGGGTTGCGGGTGAGCGACCTGGAGCTGCGGTCGTCCGAACCGTCGTACACCTCGCTCACCCTGCAGCGGCTTGCGCGGCACGGGTACGCCCCGTCGCAACTCTTCTTCATCCTCGGCAGCGATGCCTTTGCGGAAATCACGCACTGGCACGACTATCCGGGAATACTGCGGCGCTGCCATTTCGTGGTCGTCGCACGCGCCGGACACCCGCTGGCCGAGCTGCGCGGGCGGCTGCCGGGGCTGGCCGAGCGGATGCACGCACCGGGCGAGGGGTCGACGGAGCCTTCGCCGCGCGGCTCCACGGCGATCTGGCTCGTCGACGCGCACACCCGCAACGTTTCGTCATCGGCCATCCGGGACCGGCTATTGGCCGCCGAACCGACCGCCGACCTGCTGCCGGACGTCGTCGCCGCCTACATCGCGCGGCATCGACTCTATAGCCCCACCGAACCTGGCGAGCTGCTTGCATGACCGTAGAAGTGCACGATCTCCCGGAGCCGATCCCGCAGATCGTCAGCGCGATGGAGGACAAGAAGGCACTCGACGTGGTGGTGCTCGATCTACGTGCGAGCGGCGCGTTCACGGACTATTTCATAGTCGGTTCCGGCCGCAGCACGCGACAGGTGCAATCCATCGTCGATGCGATCGCGGAGCGGCTTCGCTCCCTCGACATGCGACCGACCCATGTCGAGGGGTACGCTCACGCGCAGTGGGTGCTCATGGACTGCTTCGACGTCATAGTCCACGTCTTCACGCGCGACACCAGGGAGCTCTACGACCTCGAACGCCTGTGGGGCAGCGCAACCCGCATCGAGGTTCCCATGGCAGGCGGAGAAGACCACCCGGCCGGCGGGTAGCACGGTCCACGAACCCCGATGGCGCCGCTGTCTGTTTCGAGAACCCTCGATGCGATCCTGTCCGTCGCGTGGGCGCCGCGTTGCGCTGCCTGCGACGACCCGCTGGAACGCCCCACCGGCGGGGTCGTCTGCGGGAGCTGCTGGCATCGAGTCGACTGCATCGAGGCGCCGGTCTGCGAGCGCTGTGGGGTGGGGCTCGGATCCGGCGACGCCGCTTCGGGCGTGTGCGGAGACTGCCGGAGAACCGGCGGCCCTCCGACGCCCCGGCGCGCGGCGGGCCTGCACGCCGGCACGCTCCGCGAGATCATCCATGCCTTCAAGTACGAAGGGCGCCGGTCGCTTGCGGGGCCCCTGGCGCAACTCATCCTGCGTGTCGCCGGCGACTGGCTCCGCGGCGCCGATGTCGCCGTGCCCGTCCCGTTGCACGCACTGCGGCGGTACAGGCGCGGGTTCAACCAGGCGGACGATCTCGCGTCGAACCTCGGCATACCCGTCCTGCGGGCACTCCGTCGCAAGCGCCATACCGGCCGGCAGGTCGCGCTCTCGCGCACCGGCCGCCTGCGCGCGCTCGATCACGCCTTCTCACTGACAGTCCACGCGGGCTCGAACGGTGCTGCGATCCGGCGCCGGTCCGTGGTGATCGTGGACGACGTGATCACGACGGGCGCGACCGTGGAAGCGTGCGCGGCAGTGCTCCGCCGCGCCGGGGCTCGCAACGTCCGCGCCGTCAGCGCAGCTCTGGCAGTCGCGGCTCGATGGCAGCCCCCATCTCCACCGCAACGGCCTCCGGCGACTGTTCGGCATCGATGCACACCCAGTTCGGTTGCTCCGCCTGCCGCAGGTAGCTCTCCCGAACCCGTGTGAGCAGTGCGAGGTCGCTTTCGTACCGGTCGCGGCCGACCGTCTTGCGGGCGGCCGCCGTCTCCGGCGCGATGTCGAGCAGGATCGTCAGCTCGGGCTGCGGCAGCGAGACTTGCAGGGTGGTCAACCAACCCGGATCGAGACCCTGGGCCTCGCCGTACGCGATGCCTGACGCGATGTAGCGGTCGAAAAGGACGATCAGGCCCGCCGCGTGCCAACGGTCGATGTCCGCCTTGCGCTCGAAGCGATTGGCGACGTACAGCAATTGCATCGTCTCGGGACCGTAGTCCCGCTCCCCCTGCAACGACCGGGCAATCTCTTCTCCGAGAAACGTGCCGTAGTCGGGGAACGACACGACCCTCGACTTGTATCCGGATGCCCGCAGCCGATCCCGCAGGTCCTGCGCCTGCGTCGCCTTGCCGCTCTGATCGAGACCCTCAACGGCCACCAGCATCGGTCGCACCTCGCTCTTCCACCGCGTTATCCCGTTCGTCGCGCCCGATCACGGCTCGCACGCCAGCAGATCGTCGACCGTCTGCCGCCGGCGGATCATCCGCCACGCGCCGCCTTCGACGAGTGCTTCCGCCGGCAACGCGCGGCGATTGTAGTTCGACGCCATCGCCGATCCGTACGCGCCGGCGTCGCGCACCAGCAGCAGGTCTCCGACTTCCGGCAGCGGCATCGACTGTCCCAGCCGGATCACGTCGGTCGTTTCGCAGATCGGCCCCACCACGTCGCACGTCACGTCCGGGCCCGATCGCACGGTCAGCCTCTCGAGACGGTGCTTCGCCCCGTACAGCGCGGGACGCATCAACTCGCTCATGCCGGCGTCGAGCACCACGAAGTAGCGGCCGCTACGCTGCCGCTTGACGTCCACCACCGCAGCGACCAGCACCCCTGCCGGTCCCACGATCCAGCGTCCGGGCTCGACGAGCAGCGTCAGGCCGGTCGGCGCCACCGCCTCGACGAGCGTCCGCGCATAGTCGGTGACCGCCAGCGCCGGGCTCCCGTCGTAGGAGATCCCCAGTCCCCCGCCGAGATCGACGTGCTCGAGCGCAACACCGCCGGCACGCAGCGCCTGCGCGAACCGGGTGATCGTCGATGCGGTGCGGGCCACCGCATCGAGGCTCGTCAACTGCGAGCCGACGTGCGCGTGCACGCCGACCAGCTCCAGCCCCTCCCGCCCGGCCGCGGCGCGGCAGACGACGCCCGCCTCCTCGATCGGCACGCCGAACTTGTGCTCGGGACCGCCGGTCACGATGCCCGGATGGCTGTCCGCCTCGATGCCCGGGTTGATCCGCACGGCCACCCGCGCCCGGACCCCTCGCGCCGTCGCAATCCGCGCGATACGGTCGAGCTCGCCGGCCGACTCGGCGTTGATCGCACCGACGCCGATCCGCACGGCGTGCTCGAGCTCGGCCGCGGTCTTGCCGACACCCGTGAGGACGATGTCGCGGGGGTGAACGTCGGCCCGCAGCGCCACCGCGATCTCACCGCCGGAGTTCGCGTCGACAGCGCTGCCGGCCGAGCGCAACAGGCGCACGACCCCGAGCGTCGAGTTCGCCTTCAGGGCGTAGTGCACGCGGTGCGGATGACCGCCGAGCGCGGCGTCGAGCGCCCGATAGCGATCGACGATGAGAGCGGCGCTGTAGACATACAGCGGAGTTCCCTCGACGGCGACGACAGCCGCAAGATCCACCCCGTCACACACCGCGCCGCTCGAAGAAAACGTGAAGCCGTGCATGAAGATCGCGCTGACGCTGGGAGTGCGGCGCATTGTACGCGGGGCCGGCTCGCCTGTCGAACACCGGGCGCCGCCGCCATTTGACCCGACACCTGCGCGCGCGCGAAACTACCCCTTCGTGTCAGACTCGCCGCCCGAGCCCGCCGACTCCACCGATGCCCTCATTGAGGCCTGTCTGCAGGGGGATCAGTCGGCGTGGAATGCGATCGTGAACCGCTATCGCCGGAAAGTGTTCAACGTCGCGTACACGTTCGTCGGCCGCCACGACGAGGCCGAGGATCTGACCCAGGACATCTTCCTCAAGGTCTTCAAGGCGCTGCATACGTTCGATCGCCGCGCCAACTTCACCACGTGGATCATCAGCGTCAGCCGCAATCTGTGCATCGACCACTACCGGCGGGTGCGGAAGGAACGCGAGGTGGTGGATCGGCGCGTGGACGCGAGCGAACTCGCCCCGGCTGCCGGGGGTGTCGACGCATTCGCACGGCTCGATCGTTTCGACCGGCGGGCACTGCTGCGAGAGGCCCTCGCGGCGCTTCCGGAGACGCTCCGGACGGCGGTGGCCATGCGCGACCTGCAGGAACTGCCCTACCAGGAAATCGCGCGGCAGCTCGACCTTCCGGATGGCACCGTGAAGTCACGCATCAACCGGGGACGCCACGAGTTGGCGCGACAGGTTCTCCGAATCGAACAGGCTCGGCGCGCAGGCTCCCGCGAGCGGGCGGGAGACCCTGCCGTCACCCCATGAGCGGAGCACGGGAATGAACTTGACAACCGATCGTGTCGGCAAGGCGGTCATCGTTCGGGTCGGCGAGACCAAGCTCACGTACCAGATCCTCTCCTCCTTCGCCGACTCGGTGACGAAGCTTCTCGCTGCCGGCGAGAAGCGGGTGATCATCGACCTGTCACGGGTCGTGTACGTCGACAGCGCGACAATCGGCTGCCTGATGGATCTGTACCGCCAGACGGACAAGCTCGGGGGCGCCATCCGGCTCTCCGGTGTGCAGAAGCGCGTCGAGACGATGTTGACCATGACGGGCGCGCACAATTTCATAGAGCTGCACGCCGACGAAGCGAGCGCCGCCGGCAGCTTCGGGGAATGACCATGCGCACGATCAAGACCACGTCAGGGACCGAGGTCGTCCTCGACGGCGACCTGCTGGCGGTCCTGGAAACCCTCTACCGAGAGCTCCATTCGCGCCACGGACTCGACTACAGCTTCGAAGACACCATGCGCGAAATCCGCCACCTCATCGGCCAGATGCTGGAAGCGGACCGGGAGACGTATCTGCTCGAGAGCCTGTTCCTCAACTCGGTGACGTACGAGAACGAAAAACTCGGCGCGTACGTCCGCAGGCTGACCTCCGAGTCCAAGCCTCCAGCCGCGCAAGGGTGAGCCGCACCGGGGCAGGGGCAAGCCGCATCGGGCGGTGTTCTACCGAACCCGAAGACGCCCCTACTGCGCCGGGACGGCGCCGGGACTGACCGCGGGAGCGGCCTCCTCGGAGGGCCCCGACGGGGACTCGACGAGGCGCCAGGCATCCGACTCTTCGAGAATCTTGCGGGCGAAACCGGCGTGCAGGGCGTGCCCGCCGCGGTGAGCCACCACGTGCCCGATGATCGGGTACCCGACGAGCGCCAGATCGCCGATCACGTCGAGGATCTTGTGGCGAACGAACTCATCCTCGAAGCGCAGCGTGTTGTTGAGAAACCCGGTCTCGCCGAGGACGATGGCGTTGTCGAGAGAGCCGCCCAGCGCCAGCCCCTTCTTCCGGAGCTGCTCGACCTCCTTCAGGAAGCCGAACGTCCTCGCGGGGGCTATTTCCTCGGCGAACGTCTCCTCGGTGACATGCTGGGTCCGTGACTGGTGGCGCAGCAGCGGGTGATCGAAGCTGATGCTGTAGGTCACCTTGAAGTGATCGGATGCGTAGACCGCAATCCGCTTGTTGCCGTTGGAAAGCGCGATCGGCCGCACCACCTTCAGGAATCGACGCGGAGCCTTGAGGGTCCTGACCCCGGCCTCGTGCACCAGATAGACGAACGAGGCGGCGCTGCCGTCCATGATCGGCACTTCGGCCTGATTCAGCTCGACGCTGACGTTGTCGATGCCGAGACCGACCAGGGCCGCCAGCAGATGCTCGACGGTACCGACCGACGCCGCGTCCTGCGCGAGACCGGTGGCATAGCTGATGCCGGATATCCGGTCCGCGACAGCGGGTACTTCCAGGCCGTCGAGGTCGAGTCGCTTGAAACGTATGCCGTGATCGGCAGGGGCGGGCTTGAGTCGAAGGGTAACCTTCCGCCCCGAGTGGAGACCGATGCCGGAGCACGAAACCGACCGCCTGAGTGTCCGCTGGATCGTCATTCCGGGCGACTGTGAACCTCCCACAACGCCTCGGTTCGGCAGGGCACGTCGGATCTCCTTGCGCCTGGCTCCGCGCCTCCCGGGAACGCGCTCACCCACACGCCCGCCGGAAGCGTCATACCGCCAGTCGATCGCCGGTGACCCGAACCGTACCCGCCCGACCGATCGTCGGTCGTCCCACAGTCCGGGTTCTTATACCATACTTGGCCACCGCCGGTCAGCATCTCATTGCGACCGAGTAGTCGTACACGACAACTCTACCGGAATTCTCCCTTCGGAACCACCCGTGGGCGCTTCGGGCGCCGTGCACGCACTCTCGGGAGCCCACCGGACGCTCGACGCAGCCGAACCGCGGCCGAACCGCTCAGTGGACGAGGAGCCGTCGGAGGAACATGCCGGTCTCCGAGCCCCCATGCGAAGCAACGTCCTCCGGGGTCCCCTGCACCACGATCCGGCCTCCGGCGTCGCCGCCGCCGGGACCGAGGTCCAGAATGTGGTCCGCGGTCTTGATGACGTCCAGGTGATGCTCGATGACGACGACCGTGTTGCCATGGCCTACGAGAAGGTTGAGCACGTCGAGCAGGCGGCGCGTGTCTTCGAGATGGAGTCCCGTCGTCGGCTCGTCCAGGATGTAGAGCGTGCGGCCGGTGCTCCGGCGGGACAGCTCCTTGGCGAGCTTGACCCGTTGCGCTTCGCCGCCGCTCAGCGTGGTAGCCGACTGGCCCAGCTTCACGTAGCCGAGGCCGACGTCCTGCAGCGTGCGCAGCTTCGTGGCGACGGACGGCACGTTCTCGAGCAGGGCCAGGGACTGATCCACCGTCATCGCCAACATGTCGGCGATGGATGCGCCGCGGTACGTCACCTCGAGCGTCTCGCGGTTGTAGCGGCGCCCCTTGCACTGCTCGCACGTCACGTAAACGTCCGGCAGGAAGTGCATCTCGATTGCGATGAGCCCGTCTCCCTGACACGCTTCGCAGCGTCCGCCCTTGACGTTGAACGAGAAGCGGCCCGGACGATAGCCCCGCGCGCGGGACTCGGGCAGCATCGCGTACAGCTCCCGGATGAACGTGAAGAGTCCCGTGTAGGTGGCGGGGTTGGACCGCGGCGTGCGTCCTATCGGCGATTGGTCGATCTGGACTACCTTGTCGATCAGCTCGATCCCTTCAATCCCGGCGTGCGGCCCGGGATCGTCGTTCGCCCGGTACAGCACGCGCGCCAGCGCGCGATAGAGGATGTCGTTCACCAGGGTCGACTTGCCGGACCCGCTGACACCGGTAACGGCGGTCAGCACCCCCAGCGGAACCACGGCATCGATGTTCTTCAGGTTGTTGGCCCGGGCGCCGCGAATCACGATCTCGCCGCCGTGCGCGATTCGCCGGGATTCCGGGACCGGAATCCGACGCTCGCCCTTCAGGTACAGCCCGGTCAGCGATTCGCCGGTGGTCGCCTGCAGGGCCTTCGCGGACCCCTCGAAGATCACCCGTCCTCCGTGCTCCCCTGCGCCCGGGCCGAGGTCGATCACGTAGTCCGCGGCGCGAATGGTCTCCTCGTCGTGCTCGACCACCACTACCGTGTTTCCCAGATCGCGCAAGCGCTGCAGTGTCGCCAGCAGCAACTGGTTGTCGCGCTGATGCAGCCCGATGGACGGTTCGTCGAGCACGTAGAGCACCCCGGTCAGATTGGCCCCCACCTGCGTGGCCAGCCGGATGCGCTGGGCCTCCCCTCCCGACAGGGTCGCCGCGCCCCGGGCCAGCGACAGGTAGCCCACGCCCACGTCGCGGAGGAATCGCATGCGATCACGGATCTCGCGCAGCACGCGTTCCGCCAGACGCAACTCCCGATCGCTGAGCTCCAGCCCCTCCAGGGTAACCAGCGCTTCGGCCACGGACACGTTGACATAGTCGGCTATCGTGCGTCCCTTGACCCGCACCGCGCAGCTCTCCGGGCGCAACCGCCGGCCGTCGCACGCGGCGCACGGCCGCAGCGTCCGGTAGCGCTGAAGCGCCTCCTGCTGGGCCCAGGCGCCCTCGTCGTAGCGGCGCCGCAGGTTGGGGATGACCCCCTCGAAGTCCTTCCCGAACGGATCGGCCCGGCCGGCCCCGGCGCGCCGCCCCCGGGCGGCGGCCGGTTCACCGCGCGCGCCGTCGGCGCCGTTGGGACCGAAGAGCAGCAGCTCGCGGTGACGCCGGGGCAGCTTGCGGAAGGGGACGTCGAGATCAATGCCGAAGCAGCTCGAGAGGCGCGACAACGCCCGTTTCACGAGCTGCCGGTCGCCGGCGGCCCAGGTCTCGATAGCCCCGGCGGACAAGGTGAGGGAATCGTCGGGCACGATTCGCTCGGGATCGAAGTCCTCCACGGCGCCCAGCCCGTGGCAGGCCGGACAGGCGCCGTGCGGCGAGTTGAAGGAGAAGGCCCGGGGCGACATCTCGGGGACGTTGATCCCGCAGTCGACGCAGGCCATGCGCCGCGAGAACAGCCGATCGCCGCCGGCCAGCGTGTTGATGACCACGACGTCGTCCGCCAGCGTCAGCGCGAACTCGATGGACTCGGTGAGCCGCCGCTCGGCGCCGCGACGCACGACGAGCCGGTCCACCACCACCTCGATCCAGTGGTTTCGCCGCCGGTCCAGGCGGGGTTCCGCTTCGACGGCGCACACCTCGCCGTCGATCCGGACGCGCGTCAGCCCGCGTGCCCGGATGGCGGCCAGCTCCTTCTTGAACTCGCCCTTGCGGCCGCGCACGATCGGCGCGAGGACGTTTACCCGCTCTACCGCGGGCTCGCTCATGATCGTCGCGACGATGCGCTCCACCGACTGCGACGTGATCTCCCGACCGCACGACGGGCAATGGGGCACACCGATGTTGGCGAACAGCAGGCGCAGATAGTCGTAGATCTCGGTGACGGTACCGACCGTCGAGCGCGGGTTCGACCCCGTCGTGCGCTGCTCGATGGAGATGGCCGGCGACAAGCCGTCGATCTGATCGACGTCCGGCTTCTCGACCTGCTCCAGGAACTGGCGGGCGTAGGCGGAAAGCGACTCGACGTAGCGCCGTTGTCCTTCCGCGTACAGGGTATCGAAGGCCAGCGAAGACTTGCCGGAACCGGAGAGGCCGGTCACGACGACCAGCCGGTTGCGCGGAATGCGGACGTCGATGTCCTTCAGATTGTGAACGCGAGCCCCGCGGATGTCGATCCAGTCGTGCGGCATGGCACCGTCAGCCCCCTTTGACGGAAGCCCAAACCCACGATGATAGCAGCACGTCAGGGGAGCCCCGGCCGGCCGATCGACACGGCGCCGGGATCGAGCCGATACGCGGTGTCGCCCGAAGCCGCCACCAGGCCGCCGGAGGGATCGAAAGCAACACCGACCAGGTTCCGTGCCGCCAGCACCAGGGTCCGCGTCCCGTCGCCGTCGATCCGGTACAGGCCGCTTGCTCCGGCCAGCGCATCCACGACATGGAGAACCCCTTGCCGGTCGAACGCGAGTCCCTGAGGCCGGCCAAAGCTGGAGGAGACCGTCGTTACGGCGCCCGTACGGTCGATGCGATAAACGCTGTCGCAGGTCGCGAGCGTCGGCCCCGATACATACAGCCCGTCATCTGCTCCCCAGGCGAGATGAAAGGCGGCGACGCTGGGCGGAAGCGTGGCAAAAGGAGTCGCACGTCCCGAGGTCGCAACCCGGAAAACGGTACCGGAACGGTCACCTACGTACAGCGTGCCGTCGTGACTGAAGGCCATGCCGCAGGCGACCCCCAGCTCGTTCGCGAACACCTCGTACGACCCGTCGTCGGCAACGCGATAGACGGTCCCCTCGAAGCGGCTGGAAACGTGCAGTCGACCGTCCGGCGACAACGCCATCGCTGTCGCGTTGACGATGCCGGTCACGAACGGCTCGCGATACCCGTCGGTCCTGATCCGGAAGACGGACACGGGCGACTTCTCGCCGCGAGAACCGCTGTAGGTCACGAACAGCGTCCCGTCGCCGTCGATGACCGGACTGTCGACCTGATGCAGGCCCGTCGCCACCGCCCGTCCCACATCCACGAAAACGGGCTCCCCCGACGGGCCACCGACCCGCACAGCGGTCCGCCCGCCGTCGAGGCCTTCCGGCACGCTCACCGAAACCGAGCGCGGCGACGCGACGACGACCCGCGCGGGCACCGAATCGAAGAAGACAGCGGGCGGAGGCCCGTCTCCAGCGCCGTCGACGAGGGCGTGCCCCTCGATGGTCACACGTCCCCCCTCTACCGCCCACAACGGCTGGATAGCGGTGATACGCGGACCGGACACTCCTCAGATTACCCGCGGCGGAACATCGCCGCTACGTCCGATCGAGCTCGACGTTCCAGTAGAGATAGTCGCGCCAGCTCGCGGGTGCGTCGCGCAAGCCGAACGTGATGCGGACGACCGGGGAGCGGGTAGGCCGGCACGGCTGACGAATGACCTGCATTCCGGCCTGGGCCGGCGTTCGGCCGCCCTTCCGCCGGTTGCACCGAATGCACGCGGTGACGATGTTCTCCCAATCCTTGCGCCCCCCCTGCGACACCGGCACGACGTGATCGAAGGTCAACTCGCCGATGGGAAACTCCGACCCGCAGTACTGGCAGCGGTGCCCGTCCCTGGCGTAGATGTTCGCGCGCGAGAAGGGAACGTCGTCCGTGCGCCGGGTGATCGCGATGTAGCGCAGCAGCCGGATCACCGACGGCAGCCGGAAGGTGACCGATACCGAGCGAATCTCGCGGTCGTACTCGGAGACAACCTCCACCTTGCCCTGACACAGCAGGGTCATCGCCTTACGCCAGTCGACCACCTTCAGCGGCTCGTACGTCGCGTTCAGCAGCAAGGTCTGCTCCACGGCCCCCCCGAAATGTTGCGTCATTCTCGCTGACGCCCAACTTCCTGTCAACTGTTGCGACCGTGTAACGCATTGCACACAGGAGAGTTACCTCGCAGGGCACCGGCGCCTGCGACAAGCCTGTCGGACCCGCCGACCGGAGCCGATACGCGTCACGGATCCATGTCGCGACTCCGGATCGGATTCCTGACGCTGCTGGTCTCCCTGGCCCTGTCGGCGTGCGGCGCACGGGGGGGGGACACGCCCCGGCCCTTTCCCGGCGCCCGGTCAGCCCCTGGAGCGGATGCCGCGCCGCGCACCGGCGACGGGACTTCCGTGACCGCCACGGCACTGTCGCTGCGAGGGACCCCGTACGTTTGGGGTGGAGCCACGCCGAAGGGCTTCGACTGCAGCGGCTTCACGCGCTACGTGTTCGCGCAGCACGGGATCTCCCTTCCCCGGACCTCCGAGCACCAGTACCGCATCGGGGCCGCGGTTGCCGCGCGAGACCTCCGGCCCGGAGATCTGGTCTTCTTCAGCACCATTGCTCCGGGACCCTCGCACGTCGGTCTGGCCATCGGCGACGGCCGGTTCGTGCACGCCCCGAGTGAGCGGGGCCAGGTGCGCGTCGAGAGCCTCGGCGCCCGCTACTGGCAGCGCCGCTACCTCGGGGCGCGGCGGATCGTCAACCCGGTTGGACGACCTTGATGACGTCGCCGGGCAGCGGCTGCTCGTTCGCCGGAAAGCCGTTCATGACGGCGAGCGTGGTGGCGGGGACGATCTCGGCGCCGATCCGCTGGGCGATGCGCTGCCAGGTATCCCCCTCCCGGACCCGGTAGACGGCAACCCGGTTCGGGCGAATCCCGTCCGCCTCGTCGCGGCTCAACCGGCGGAAGGAATGGATGCTGTCGTGGACATCGCGCTCCACGAGCCGGTAGCCGTCCGCATCGGCAAAGGCGCCGAAAAGGTAGACGGAGGAGCCGGATTGAATGAAGGCGACGCGCGCGATCATGGATCCGATGCCGCGCACGTCCTGCGTGTAGGTACCCACATAGGCTTCGAGGCCGTTGATCTCGCTCGTCGTCCCCTGCACCTCCGCGAAACCGGCTCCGCCCATCTCGCGCTCGGCGATCCGCTGCAGGTCGTAGCCGGTCTCCTGCGCTATCTGCAACAGCATGTACCGGTCCTGGCCGGGCTCGCGCGCCACGACCATCTCGGCGCCGTTGTGCACCTCCCAACCCGCCGGGAACTCGAGCGCGAAACGCAGCGCGGGGTGCAGGAACTCCCGGCCGCGCACGACGCCCTGCTCGGGATTGTCGCCGTAGACGATGCCCTCGATGCGACTCAGGTAACCCGCGCGGTCGACCCGGAGCGCGGAGAGGTCGGGGGTATCCGCCAGCAGCGTCTCGACGGTGCCGGCGACGCCGGCGACTCGATCCGCCGGCTCCGGGTGGGTCGCGAGCCAGTTGGGGGTCCCGCGCCGGTCGCTCGTGTCCGCGATGCGTCCCAGGGTCGTCAGCATGTCGCCCACACCGTGCGGATCCCAGCCGGAAGCGACGGCGTACTCGGCCCCCAGCCGATCCGCCTGCCGTTCATCGTCGCGCCCGAACTTCAGGAACAGGAGCCCCAGACCCTGCCCGGCCGCATCGCCGACTCCGGGCGCGCCGTATCGGGGACGCATCGCCGGCACGAAGATCTGGCCGAGCAGGAGCCCCATCTGGGCGCCGGCGGCGCGGCTGTAGGCCTGGACCGAGTGGCGGGCGGTCACGTGTCCGATCTCGTGACCGAGCACGCCCGCCAGCTCCGCCTCGTCGTTCAGGTACGCCAGCAGTCCGCGCGTCAGATAGATGTATCCCCCCGGCACCGCGAACGCGTTCACCACCGGCGAGTCGATCACCGCGAACTGCCACGGCAGGTCCGGGCGGTGCGACACGGCGGCCAGCCGGTTGCCGATCGCGCTGATGTACTCCTGCAGCGCGGCATCGTCGTAGACGCCCATCTCGCTCCGGATCTGCGCATCGGCGTCGCGGCCGAGGTCGGCCTCCTGCGACTCGCTCATGAAGACGAGCTCGCGGCTTCCGGTCACCGGATTCGTGGCGCAGGCGGCGGCCACGCCGGCGAGCAGCAACGCCGCCAGGAGCCGGGCGGAGCCGGATCGACGTCGATGTTCCCGGACCGCGGCGGCCGGATCGTCGGGATGGCGGCGTGTAGCCTGCTGTTGAAGAGGCATGCTGTCCACCTCCGCGAGGCGGCGCGCGCGCCCCAACGTCCGGCGGCGCGCATCCTCCTTCACCAGCGTACCACGTGCGGCGCGCACCGATGACGCCGTGGAGGCGGCGCCGGCGGCTCAGGCTGCCGGCACGTGCAGGCGGTCCAGCGCGAGCCGGATCTCTTCGATTGCGGCGTCGCCCACGGGGCGGAGCGGAGGACAGGGTTCGCCGCCGGTGAATCCCAGCAGCGAGATGGCGGCCTTCAGACCGGGCACGCCGTACCGCGACGTCACGAGGCCGGCGAGCGGCGTCAGCCGCCGCTGCAGATCGCGTGCCTCGTCGAGACGGCCGGCGCGCACGAGGTCGTACAGATCGACGCACAGGTCCGGCACGGCAGAGGCCAGGGCCAGGATGCCGCCGGCCGCGCCCACCAGCAGGCTCGCGTAAAAGACCGGCGCGGACCCCGCCATGACCGCGAAGTCGCCCGGGGTGCTGTCGATCAGCGCCGCCAGGAACCGGAGATCGCTGCCCGACTCCTTCAAGCCGACGATGTTGGGGTGCTCGGCCAGTCGCGCGACGGCATCCACGCCGAGCGTGACGCCGGTGAGCGCCGTGTAGTTGTAGAGCACCACCGGCACCGGTGACGCGTCGGCGACCGCCGTGTAGTGGGCCACGAACGCGTCCGAGGTCAGCAGCGGCTTGAAGTAGGAAGGGGTCCTCACGAGCACGGCGTCGGCGCCCAGGTCGGCCGCTCGCTTCGAGGCGCTGATGGCCGCCGCGGTCGACTCGCGTCCCGTCCCGGCGAGGCAAAGCCGGTCGCTTGGCACGGCATCGCGCGCGGCCGCGATGGCCGCGTCCGATTCCGCCTCGTCGATCAGCGGCGCCTCGCCGTTCGAGCCGAGCACCACGACGCCGCGAATGCGGGTGGCCATCCAGCGCTCGACGTTGGAAGCCATCGCCGCGGTGGCGACCCGGCCGTCCGTGAAAGGAGTGGGAATGGGCGGAAACACGCCATCGATATGCACGGGTGGTGTTGTAGCCGCGCGGCCGGGCGGTGTCAAGGGCTGAACTCCGATGTTCCGGCGAACCCGACGCGCCGTGCTCCGGCGCAGGCTCGCTCCGACCCGCGGATCCGGCGCTCAGCGGAGAATGTCGAACAGGTAGCTGTACTTGACCGTCAGCGAGCGCCCCGAGGCCACGGTGAAGTCGTACCGGTCGAGGCCGAGCGGCTGAATGTCGTTGTAGACGACGAACAGGCCGGTGTTGGCGTCCGACAGCAGGCCGAAGCGCAGGTTCGACGACCACAGGTTGGCGCGGTCGTTGTACTGCACCAGGGCCTGGAAGAACATGCGGGTCGTGAACGAGTAGGACGTCCGCAGGCGGATCAGGTTCGTCGTGAAGTGCCCGCCCGGCAGAGCCAGGTCGTTGTAGCTCCATTCGAGCAGCGTGTTGAACGTCTCGCCGCTCCGCACCGCAAGCGACGGCGTGACGGTCACGCGGTGGCCGCCGAACAGCCCCCCGATGATGGCGTTGAAGTTGCCGCTCACCGGCGCGCCCAGGTTCGTGTTGCCGGCGATCTGCGCTTCGCTGTGGTCGTAGCGCCCCGGCGGCACGACAACGCCGGGAAAGATCTCGAACGGCCGGAAGACCCCCTCGCGATGCACGTTCACGCCGGTGTGGATCTCGTAGCCGTTGCGCCACTCGATGTGGTTGTCGATGTGCGTGAACTGGGTCTCCTGCCAGCCGGTCTGGTAGTCGAAGATCGTGAAGTGGGAGACGTGCGGCCGGAACTCGTGGACGCCCCAGAAGTCGTCGGGCCGCAGGGTCGTGAACACGCTGGCGTTCGCCCGCCGATAGCTCCGGCGCGCCAGAAAGCCCACCTCCGGGTTGAAGCTCGGCGCCACCTCGGTGTAACCGAGACTGAGGCGGGCGACCTCCGACTGGTGCTGCGCGCTCAGACCGTAAGCGTGTGTGCCGTCATCGGCATCGGCGAGGCCCCAGCGCTCGCGAAGCCCGGCCAGCGAGCTCGCCGGCGTCTGCGTGTTGGCGGCGAATCCGGAGACCGTGCCCCCCTGACCGATGCCCCAGCGCCCGTCTACCGCGTAGGACCGATTGAAGTCGTTGCCGCCGGCGAGGCTGCCCGCCGCCTGCCGATTGACGAACATCACGCCGACGTTGGAGCGGTTCGCCAGGTCCTGCCGGATGCGGCCCACCGTGAAGTTCTGCTGCGGCATCCCGGTGGCGCCGACCGCCGCGGTCTGCATGTTCAGGAACCCGACGTTCGTGTTGTTGCCCACCTTGCCCGACAGGCGGCCGCCGCCGATTATCGGAATCTGCTCGCCCCGCTCGCCGAGACCGATCCGGCGGCTGAAGAACACGTCGACCGCCCCGGACTGCCCCACCGAGAACAGGCCGGCGTTCTCCAGGAAGAAGGGACGCTTCTCCGGGAAGAACAGGGTGAACCGGTCGAGGTTGATCTGCTCGTCGTCCACCTCCACCTGCGCGAAGTCGGTCTGGAACGTCGCATCCAGCGTCAGGCTCGGCGTGATGCTGTATTTCAGGTCGGCGCCCCAATCGCCGGTGCCGACGGTCTGTGCCTCGACAGAGCGGTACGCGGCATCCCCCAGCACGTAGGGCATCAACTGCAGGTTGCGCTGGGCCGGGACGCGAAGCCCCTGCAGCTCGCCCGCCAGCGACAGGCGGTTGAGGCTGAACTGTCGCGGCAGCGGCGACCAGTAGGCCTGCTCGTTGTTGAAGCGGATGTTGCGCTGGAAGTTCATCCCCAGGTCTGCACCTCGGCGGCAGGATAGCGCAGCGTGCGGAACGGGATCGCGATCTCGGCCGTCCAGCCGATATCCGTGATGCTGGTGGCCACCTGCCACGCGCCGTCCCAGTTCACGTTCAGGCCGCCGCCCGACCCGCGCTGCTGCCGGCTGTTGCTCGGCCGGCCGCTGCCGCCGCCGCCGAAGCGGCCGCTCCCCTGTCCCTCGTTCGTCACCTGCCCGTCGTACTCGACCCCGGCGGGGTTGGTCCCGAAGACGAAGCCGTTCAGGCCGTCGTGGTAGGTGTCGAGGATGATGCGAAAGCTGTCGGTCTCGGTCAGGTCGGTGTCGCGGCGGCTGTCGGCGACGATGATCGTGGACGGATCGTCCGTGTAGCAGACGACGCCGAAGTACAGCGTGTCCTCGGTGTAGACGATGCGCACCTCCGTCCGCTCCGAGGCAGGCTGCCCCTCGAACGGACGGCTCTGCACGAAACCGGTCGCTGTTCGGGCGTCCTCGTAGGCCGCGTCGGCCAGCACTTCGCCGTCGACCAACGGCCCCTGGCCCACGCGCTGTGCAAGAGTGATCGGGAAGCCGGCCTGCGTGACGTTACGGACTTCGAGGGCGGAAGCCCCGCCGTTCCCGTCGCCGTCACCGTTGGCGTTCCCGTTGCCGTCGGTCGACTGCGATTGGGCCCTGGCTCCGGCAGGCCACGCGGCGGCCAGAATCACGACGACGAGCAAGCGGCCGACGCGGCGCCCGAGCAGTGTATTGAACATGAGTCGCTGCTTTCGACGGAAACGTTAATCCTAGCAGCCCGCGGCAAAAAGCCCCGCTGCATTCGAGCGGCGATGCATCCCGCGTGGACTGCGTTGCTCCTCGGTCGAATATTGCCCGATATGCTCCCTCGTCGCGCCTTGCCACGCGGGCGCCTCGCCGCTCTCGGTGCGACGCGGGGTTTCGCCACGGACTGCTAGCCGTCTTCGACGCCCGCCGGTGCCGGACCGTTTACGAGCGTCCGCGGGAGACCCCGCTTGCACAGGACGAGCCCACCTCGCCGGCCCGCAACCCGTCGCAACGAATCTGACAGGCTCCGTTCAGACGGACCGGACCAGCGGGTTCTGATCGATCACGAAGTCGGCGACCGGCCGGCCGTCGATAACGTGCTCGCGGATGATGCGGTCGAGCACGTCCGGATCGCACCCGCCGTACCAGGTGCCCTCCGGATAGACCACCGCGATGGGGCCGCCCTCGCAGACGCGCAGGCAGTTGGCCTTGGTGCGCAGCACGCCGCCGCGCTCCGAGAGGCCGAGTTCCTTGAGACGGCGCTTCAGGAAACCCCACGCCGCGAGGCTCCGTTCCTTCTCGCAGCACTTCGGGACGGTCTGATCGCAACAGAGAAAGATGTGCCGGCGGGCGACGTCGACGCCGACCTTGGCGGCGACCCGGCGCTGGCTCTCAAGGCTGCTCGCCTCGGCCGTGAACCGACTGGGGCCGGGGCTCGGCAGACTGGGAGGCTCCAAGTTGCCGTAGGATAGCACGCAGGGTTCGGCCGTCCCGCGCCGCTCCGCAGGCGCTCCGACGGCCACGATTCCGCACCTCGAGACCGGAACCATGGCTATACGCTTCCGCCTGTCGGCGCTGAACAACTGGACGTCGATCTTCCTGACCGCGGTCGAGCGCGGTGGCAACGCCCTGCCCCACCCCGGCACCCTCTTCGCCATCCTCGCCGCCGTAATCATCGTCGTCTCGGGCATCGCGGCGCGTACCGGCCTGGAGGCGATCCACCCCGGCACGGGCGAGACCATCCAGCCGATCAGCCTGCTCAACGTCGCCGGCCTGCATCGCATCCTGGTCGAGATGGTGACGAACTTCACCAGCTTCGCGCCGCTCGGCACGGTGCTGGTCTCGATGCTCGGCATCGGCGTGATGGAGGCCAGCGGCCTGATCGCCGCGGTGCTGCGCCTGCTGGTGCTCTCCGCGCCGAAGCGGCTGCTGACCTTCGTGATCGTCCTCTCGGGCGTGCTCTCCAACACCGCGAGCGAGATCGGCTACGTGCTGCTGGTCCCGCTGGGCGGCATCATCTTCCTCGGCGCCGGAAGACATCCCATCGCGGGCCTGGCCGCGGCGTTCGCGGGCGTGTCGGGCGGCTACAGCGCGAATCTGCTGCTCGGCACCATCGATCCGCTGCTCGCCGGCCTGTCCGAGGAGGCGGCACAGATCGTCCAGCCGGGGTACGTCGTCAACCCGGCCGCCAACTACTTCTTCATGGTGGTGTCGACCTTCGTCATCTCGGCCGCCGGCACGTGGGTCACCGAACGCATCGTCATCCCGCGGCTCGGAGACTACAAGGGCGAGGAACAGTCGACCGCCATCGACGAGCTGTCCGACCAGGAGCGGCGGGGCCTGCGCTTCGCGGGTGTCGCGATGGCGGTGTTCGGCGCCGTTCTGTTGTGGGGAACATTGCCCGCCGACGGGTTCCTGCGCAACCCGGAGACAGGCAGCCTGCTCCGCTCTCCGTTCCTGTCGGGCATCGTCGCGTTCATCTTCCTCGGCGGCACCTGGGTCGGCATCGCCTACGGGGTCGGCGCCCGCCGGTTCAAGACCGACACCGACGTGATGAACGGCATGGGGAAGACCATCGGCACCCTGGGGACGTACCTGGTGCTGGTCTTCTTCGCGGCGCAGTTCGTCGCCTACTTCAACTGGACGAACCTGGGCCTGATCATGGCCGTCAAGGGCGCGGAGACGCTGCGCGCCTCGGGTCTCGGGGGCGTCCCCCTGATGCTCAGCTTCGTCGTGCTGTCGTCCATTCTGAATCTGCTGATGGGGAGCGCTTCGGCCAAATGGGCCGTGATGGCGCCCGTCTTCGTGCCGATGTTCATGCTGCTCGGCTACTCGCCCGAGCTGACCCAGGCGGCCTACCGCATCGGCGACTCGACGTCGAACGTCATCGCACCGATGATGTCCTACTTCGCGCTCATCGTCGCGTTCTTCGAGCGCTACGACAAGACGTCCGGCATAGGCACCGTCGTCGCGACGATGCTGCCCTACACAGTGGTCTTCCTCGCCTGCTGGTCGGTGATGCTGGTGGTCTGGATGCTGCTCGGCCTGCCCGTCGGACCGGGGGCGGGGTTGTACTTGTAGCTCACACGTGCTCCGATCCTCCCTTCGTTCCGAGCATTCCCCGGAACAATGCACCAGACCCACTCCGGCTTCGACCCCCAGGGGTCCCTTCACCCTTCGTGACCAAGGCGTACGGGAGGCCGGCACCTCGCGCTACGGTGCGGCGGCAGTGGCAGTTGGCAACACCAAGTCGACCCGCACCGCGCCTGCGAGGTTCCCCGTCGTGTGCACGGCCACGTAGAGTCGGCCCTGCCGGAGCGCGTGCATCTCGGGGCCGGTCAGATCGATGCTCCCGTTGACGCTCGGAGCCCGCCGCGACAGGTACCGCAGCACGGGACCGTTCTCCGCGCCGGCCTCCGATCCGCGACGGTGCAGGGCGACCAGGAGCACCTGCTCGGCGATGGGCTCCGTCCCCATGATCTGGTAGCGCACGGTGCGGGTGGCCGGGCTGAGCACGAAGCTGGCGTCGACCCGCAGCCCCGGGTCGGCCTGTACGCCGGCCACCAGCGGGACCGGCGCGGGCGGAGTGACGAGGCTGGGGGTGAAGTCCGGCGCGCGCCGGTGCCGGGTGCCCTGCTCGTACGCGTAGGCGAGCTCGAGCAGCCGCGGCTCCGCCCACGCGCGGCCCAGCAGCTCCACACCCACAGGCATGTCGTCGTCGGCGAAGCCGGCCGGCACGGTGACCGCGGGCAGGCCGGACGTAGCGCTCAGCGCGCAGTTGCTTCCCGGCTGCGGCTGGCCGATGGGGCGCGCGGTGCGGCGGATGGTCGGGTACATCAGCGCGTCCAGCTCCCGCTCGTCGAGCAGCGCGGTGACGGCGGCCCGGTTCTCGTCCCGCTTGGCGAGGCTCGCGCGGTAGTCCTCGGTGTCGAGCTCTTCCACCTCGAGCGAGCGGGCGAGTCCCCCTTCGAGGATGCCGTGGTACAGCCCCGCCGAGACGAAGTCCGCCAGCGAGCGCACGTGCGCACCGGGGGTCGCCTCGAGATAGGCATTCAGGTGAAAAGGGAACTCCGGACCGATGACCGACGCATCCTGGGTGAGCTCGGACGGATCGAACTCCTCGAGCTCGACCACGGTCGCGCCCAGCCGTTCCATGTCCGCGGCCGCGCGCTCGATGACCTCCCGAACCGGCCGGCCGGCATCGCCCTCGTCGAACATGGCTGGCACGAGGCCGAGCCGCGCGCCGGAGAGCCCCTCCCGGTCGAGAGCGGTGAGGTAGGTGTCGGGCACATTGCCCTCGCCGAGCCGGGTCGTCTCGTCCGCCGGGTCGGGCCCCACCGTCGCGTCGAGCGCGTAGGCGAGATCGCGGACCGTCCGCGCCAGCGGGCCGCCGATGTCCTGGGTCAGCGACAGCGGCACGATGCCGTCGCCGCTCGCCAGCCCGCGCGTCCCGCGCAGGCCGGCCAGCGCATGGTGCGCCGAGGGGATGCGGATGGAGCCGCAGGTGTCGCTGCCCATCCCGAACGCCCCGAAGCTGGCCCCCACGGCTGCTCCCGTACCGCCGCTCGACCCGCCCGGATTGCGGGACGGGTCGTAGGGATTGCGGGTCTGTCCGCCGAACGACGCCACGGTCGTGATGCCGCGCGCCAGCTCGTGCATGTTGGTCTTGCCGAGGATGATGGCGCCCGCCTCGCGCAGCCGCCGCACCTGCGTGGAGTCGTCGGGCGGGACCGAGGTGGCCAGTCCGAGCGTGCCGGCCGTCGTCGGCATGTCGCCGGTGTCGTAGTTGTCCTTGACGACCACGGGAATCCCGTGCAGCGGTCCGCGCACGTTGCCCGCTGCGCGCTCGGCGTCGAGCTCGGCCGCCACCTCGGCGGCCCGCGGGTTGATGGCGATCATCGCGTTGAGCGCGGGTCCCCGCTCGTCGAAGGCCTCGATGCGTTCCAGGTAGGCCGCCACGAGCTCCACCGCGGTCACGGCGCCGTCGGCCAGCGCCGCGCCCAGCTCGCGCACCGACTTCTCCGCGACGTCGAAATCGGACGAGGAGTCGCGGGGGGGCGCTACGCCGCACCCGATCGCCAGACCGAAAGTGATCGCCAGAACCGCCGCCGCGCGCGTTGCCTGTTTCGACACCGTCAACCTCCAGATCCAGTGTGACCGCGAACCGTTAGACGAACCGGCAGTCCTGCCGCATGGCGGCCGCGAGCAGCGCCCGATAGCGCGTCCGATGCACCGCCACGGCCCCCAGGCTGGCGAGATGCGGAGTTACCCACTGGATGTCGAGCAGCGTGTAGCCGCGCGCCCGCAACCGTTCGACCAGCCGCGCGAGGGCCACCTTGGACGCATCGGTCACCCGGTGGAACATCGACTCGCCGAAGAACGCCCCGCGCAGCGCCACTCCGTAGAGGCCGCCGACCAGCTCGCCGTTCCGCCAGGTCTCGACCGAGTGGGCGAAACCGGCGCGATGCAGGGCCGCGTAGCTCTCGGCGATCTCCACGTCGATCCACGTCCCTTCCGCAGCGGGCCGCGAGGCGCACGCCGCGACGACGTCCTCGAAGGTCCGGTCGACCGCTACCTCGAACCTGCCCTGCCGCAGCACCCGGCCGAGCCTTTTCGACACGTGGAAGCCGTCGAGCGGAATGATGCCGCGTTCCCGCGGCGAAAACCAGCGGATTTCGCCGTCGATCGCCATCGGGAAGAAGCCCTTGCTGTACGCGGCCAACAGCGTGCCGGAGGGAATCATTCGAAATGTCGTGTATATATGGTGCGTGCAGGCCGACCAGACTTCACCCAGCGTATTCACGTCGGAGGCGGTCACCAACGGGGTGCGCGTCCAGGTCCGCGCGCGCTATGCGCCGGACCACTCCGAGCCGCTGCATCAGCAGTGGATGTTCCTCTACACCATCACGATCTCCAACGAAGGCTCCGAGACGGTGCAGTTGGTCAGCCGACACTGGCTCATCACCGACGCGTCCGACCGGGTCCAGGAGGTCAAGGGCCCCGGGGTGGTGGGTCGTCAACCGACCCTGGCCCCCGGCGAGTCCTTCGAGTACACCTCCGGCTGCCCACTCGGCACCCCCTTCGGCTCCATGCAGGGCACCTATCAGATGGTCACCTCCGGCGGCCGGCGCTTCGACGCCGAGATAGCGCCGTTCGCTCTCTCCGGACCGTATACGCTGCACTAGCAGCCCGTGGCAAGAGCCTCGCCGCTCTCGGTGCGACGCGGGGTTTCGCCACGGACTGCTAGGAGCCCGTGGCAAAAGCCCCGCTGCATTCGAGCGGCGATGCATCCCGCGTGGACTGCGTTGCTCCTCGGTCGAATATTGCCCAATATGGTCCCTCGTCGCGCCTTGCCACGCGGGCGCCTCGCCGCTCTCGGTGCGACGCGGGGTTTCGCCACGGACTCCTAGACCCGCATCGGCGCCACCGCGATCCCGGCGGCCTCCAGTCCCTTCCGCAGCGTCATGCGCCGGGCGTGTCACTGTGGACGCAGATCGTCTCGCCAACCAGCTCCAGCACCGTTCCGTCGACAGCATCGACACTGCCGTCGCGGACCATCCGCACCGCCCGCTCGATCATCCGCTCCGGCTCGTGGATCACCGCGCCAGATCGGCCAGCTCCAGCGTTCCGCGCGAGACGAGCGCGCCATCCGCTTCGAACGCCCGGTCGGCGAACACCTCGGCCACCACGTCGAGGCCGGCGTCTCTCCCGGCGTCGGCCATCCCCGAGCCGGACAGCACGACCAGCGGCAGCGCCGGGTCGAACGCGGCGACGGCCCGTGCAATCGCATCCGCGACGCGGCGATCGCGCACCGCCATGTTGTAGAGCGCCCCGTGCGGCTTGACGTGGCTGAGCCGGATGCCCTCGGCGCCGGCTACGGCCGCCAGCGCCCCGACCTGCGCGAGCACGAGGTTCTCGATCCCGTCCGAGGTCAGCTCGATCTCACGCCGCCCGAAACCCTCCCGGTCGGCGAACCCGGGATGGGCTCCCACGCACACGCCGGCGTCGCGGGCCGAGCGGACCGTCGCACGCATGGTGTCGGGATCCCCGGCGTGCGCGCCGCAGGCGACGTTGACCGAGGTGACGTACTCCATCATCCGGCGGTCGTGCTCGATCGCGCCGTCGCCGGTCGCCTCGCCGAGGTCGCAGTTCAGATCGATCCGCATCGGTCCCTCCGCTCTCGGTGCCGCGCGGCGTAGCACCACGGGCTCCTGGGCAATAATGCACCATCATGAAATGGTTCGCCGCGACGGCACTTGCGCTCACCCTGCTCGCTCCACCGGCAACCGCCCAGCCCGGCACCGGCCAGGCGATGGACGCCGACTTCGCGGCCCGGGTCGAGGAGTGGACGACGCGGCCCGAGTTCCTCAGCCCGCTGGTCGACCACCTGCCGGTCAGCGATCGCGTTCCATCACCGAAGGACGTCATCGGCCACCACGCCGGGGCGCCGCGCGAGCTCACCTACTACGCGGAGATGCTGGAATACTACCGGGCGCTCGCAGCCGCCTCGCCGCGCGTCTCGGTCAGCCCGATCGGCCGCACCGACGAGGACCGCGAGATGGTCGTCGTCACCATCGCGAACGAAGCGACGCTCGCCGGGTTGGAACGCTACCGCCAGGACCTCTCCCGGCTCGCGGATCCGCGGGAAATCGGCGAAGCGGAAGCACAGGACGTCATCGCGCGCGCCAAGCCCATCTACGTCCTCATGGCCGGGCTCCACAGCGGGGAGACGGGACCACCGGAGATGCTGATGGAGCTCGCCTACCGGCTCGCGGTCGAGGAAGGACCGCTTTTCGAACGCATCCGCGACGAGTTGATCGTGGCCCTCATCCCGGCCGCGGACCCCGACGGCCGCGACCGCTACGTCGACTGGTACTACCGGCACCTGATCGACATCACCGACGACCGCGACCGGATCGGCGGCCCGCCGTACTGGGGGAAATACATCTTTCACGACAACAACCGCGACATCAACTACTCGCAGCGGAGCATGCGGAACGTGCTCGACTGGTACCTGGAGTGGCATCCGCCGGTGATGCACGACCTGCACGAGTCGATACCCTTCCTCTACACCTTCAGCGGGCAGGCGCCGCAGAATCCGTTGCTCGACCCAATCGTCTACGGCGAGTTGCCGTGGTTCGCCAACTTCGAGATGGCGCAGTTGACCAGCTACGGCATGCCGGGCGTGTGGACCCACGGCTTCGTCGACATGTGGTCGCCGGGCTATCTCGCATTCATGGCCTCGAACCACAACGGGCTGATCCGGTTCTACGAGACGTTCGGCAACGGCGGGGCCACGACCATGAAGCGCCACCTGAAGACCGAGGACAACACGCCCGAGCAGGCGCGCACGAGCCGCGAGTGGTACCGGCCTTCGCCTCCCTACGAGGAGGTCGAGTGGTCGATGCGGAACAACACGAACTACAGCCAGACCGCCGTCCTCACCGCGCTGCAGCTCGCGGCGTCGAACCCCGAGGTCCTTCTCCGGAACTTCTACCGCAAGTCGAGGAACGCGGTGGAGGACGGCGAGCGCAACCCGCCGCACGGCTTCGTCATTCCGGGCGGTCAACGCGACATCACGCGGGTAGCGACGCTCGTCGACCTGCTGCGCATCCAGGGCGTCGAGGTCGGCCGCGCGGATCGCGCCCTGACGTTCGGCGACGAGAGCTACCCCGCCGGGTCCTACGTCATCAAGGGCGGCCAGCCGTACTTCCGTCTCGCGAAGATCCTCCTTGGCAACCAGGAATTCCCCGACGACGGTCTCCGGACCTACGACGACACCGGCTGGACGATGGGGCTGATGCACAGGGTCGACGTGGTCGCCGTCGACGATCCGGCGGTGCTGGACGCGCCGGTCGAGCCGATCGACGAGGCGCGGGTCACCGGAACGGTCGCGGAGAACGGCGCGGCGCGCTTCGGCTACGCCGTCGCCCAGTACGGATCGAACCACCTGACGACGCTGCGCTACCGGCTCGGCGATACGCCGGTCGAGGCGGCCGAGGAAGGCTTCGAGGCGGGCGGCGTGGAGTTCCCGCCCGGGTCGTTCATCGTTCCCGCCGCGGCCGGCAGCGCCCGCGCCGGTCGGCTGCGAAGCTGGATCGCGGAGCTCGGCCTGACCGCCGCCGGGATCGACGAGCTTCCGAACGTTGCGACGCATCCGGTCGATCTGCCCCGGCTCGCAATCTACAGCACGTGGGGCAACACGCAGGAGGTGGGCTGGGTCCGCCACGCGTTCGACGAGTTCGAGATCCCGTTCGATCTGATCTTCAAGGAGCGGGTCCGGGAGGGCGACCTGCGGGCGGACTACGACGTCATCCTGATCCCCAACCAGGGCCGCACCGCCAAGGGCCTGGTGTTCGATATCGAGCCGCGCGGCGGACCGCGGGCCTACACCAGGACCGACCGCTACCGGTTCCTGGGCGACTACGGCTCGTCCGAAGACATCACGGGCGGCATGGGAATCGAGGGCGTTCTCGAGCTGCAGCGGTTCGTCGGCGGCGGCGGACTACTGGTGACGCTGGGTGCGGCGAGCTACGTCCCGCCCGAGTACGGCCTCACGCGGGAGATCGACGCCCGGCGGCCCGGATCGGGCTTCTACGCCCCCGGCCCGCTCGTCGAGGCTGAGATCAAGGCGCCCGACCATCCCATCTTCTACGGCTACGAGACGGCGAAGACGCCCGTGCGCTACGCCAACGGGCCGCTACTCGACGTGCCGCGCCGTTTCCGCGACGACTGGGTAGTGATGTCGTTCACCGACGAGGTGCTCAGCGGCCACTTGCGCGGTGCCGATCAGGTCGACGGCCGCCCGGCCATCGTCGACGTGCCGCGCGGCGGCGGCCGCGTCGTGCTCTTCGCCACCAATCCGTGCTACCGGTGGCAGAACCACGGCGAGTTCGGGATGCTGTTCAACACGATCCTGCACTACAACGACCTGGACCGACGACCAGACTGATGCCCGTCACTGCGGCCTGACTTCGTCTCGGCGCACGTTCGCGAGAGCGATCTCCCGCTCAGCCTCCGCAATCGCACCTTCCAGCCAGACGAGCCACTCGTAGCCGTACTCGTCCATGTACCAGGTGGAGACCCGACCGGCCGCCATGACGAATGCTCGGCGCTCCGCCGCGGACGGCACATGCACCCGGCCGCCCGCCGCCTCGAACGCCGCCCTCGCCTCGGCCGCGCGTTCCCGCGCCCGCGCCAGCGACAAGCGCGCCAGCTCGTCGAAGCCGGCACGCAACAACTGCTGCAGATCCGACGGCAACCCCTGATGGGCCTCCTCGTTCAACAACCACAATCCCGCGCGGTAGCCGTGGCGATCCTGCGTCAGATACGGCAGGTCATCCTGGAGCCCGGCCTCGACCACGTCGACGACGCCATCCGCTGTCCCGCCGATCCGTCCTGACGTGAGGTGGGCGGAGAGTGCCGGCCGCAGGACGGGCTCGGGCAAGGCTCCGATCGCCCGGGCCCAGGCGATTTCGACCGGGGAGTCGGCAGTCCGCAGCGTGAGGCCCTGCACATCGGCGGGCGTTCGGACCACCCGGGAGGCGGTTGCTATGGCGCGCCACCCGCCGGCGCTCCCGAGCGCCATCAGACGCAAGCCGGTCCGGTGCAGGAGCGCGTCGCGCATCCGCGCGAAGAACGCGCCGCGGAACACCCACTCGACGACCTCGTCGGTTTCGAGCAGGTAGGGCACGTCGAGGACATGGAGCTCCGGCATGAGGCGACCGATGGCGGGCACCGTCGATCGGTAGACGTCGATGGTCCCTGCCTGCAGTTCCGCGAGGCACGCTGCAGGCGCGTCGCAGCGGCGGCCGCCGGCATCGATCTCGACGGCGATTCGGCTCATCGAGAGCGACTCGACCAGCGACTCGAACGCTGCCGCTTCGGCCAGATCCACGGCTCCGGCCGGCAGCACCATCGTGAGGGTATGGACACCTCTCGAAGCCGTTGCTCCATCTCCTACCTGTGCTTCTCCCGCGACGCCGGCCCCGCAGGCGACCACGCCGGTCAACAACGTGACCGCGAGACCTATGCACCTACCGGCCAATGTTCGACCTCGATCTCGGTCATCGGAAAGTGCCTCGGATTCCCGGTGGCCAGCACCGCGGCGGACGTGTGCGCTGCCGCCGCAATCAGGCAGTCGGCCTGCGACAGCGTGGTTCCGCCGGCGGCGAACCGGCGACGCCATTCGCCGGCCTTACGGCCCTCGGGTCTACCGATGGGCACGACGCGCAAGCCATCGAAGAGATCGTCCACGGCCTCGATCTCGCCCGGTCGCAGCCCCCGGAAGATCTCCTCCACGTTGACGGGGGATGTACACAGCACATCCCCGCGTTCGACCAGCGAACCGACACGCTCGACGACCGGCCGGCCACGCAGGTAATCGATAAGCACAGTCGTATCCAGCAGCAAGAGCACTGCCTCACCCCACACGCCGTGGGTCACCGGTCCTTTGCCGCTTTACCCACGCTGCCGGATCGTCGTCCCATTCGTGTCCGCCGTCGCGAAGAGTCCCGGCCGCGCGGCGAAGGCGACTGGCGCGACGATGGAAGTCGACGGCGGCGACCACCGCGTCCCGCACGAACGCGCTTCGGCGCCTCGGACCAGCAATGGTGTCAATCTCGGTGACGATGGCGTCGTCCAGCTCAAGGTGCATTCGCATGTGTATACCTATAACACATATGATGGCGCGGACGGAGGCGCCGGTCAGGTCAGCGACGCCCGCTCCGAGTCGCCCATCTCGACGCCGCCGCCGGGGAAGTACTCGCGCCACCGTTCCGTCACGCGCCGCGCGATGTCCGGTCGGCAGGTCAGCTCCTTCGGATACGACGGCTTCATGCGGGCATCGATGACGATGGGCGCGGCGTAGGACAGGTGGTGGCGCACGACCCGCGTGGCCGCGGCGTGGATGTCCGCGGCCGGCTCGAAGCGGGTGAACGTCGTCCAGAGGAAGTTCATCACCGACGCCACCGCGCGGTCCGGCTCGTCCGACAGGACGACGAGCGGCCATCCCCCGAACGCGGGGTGTGCCGCCAGCCGCTCGGCGGCGCCCGGCTCGTCCGTATAGGCGGGCGCGTCGACGACGAGGCAGCCGGGACAGAAGACCCGCACCGTCCCGACGCCCCGCGGCAACTCCGCCGCCCGGAACTCGGCCGGCAAGTCGCGCACCGGGGGTCCGAGACCGAGCCATACTCCCTTCGACCCCTTGTTCACTTCCGGTCCGGTGTAGTCGAGCGTGTCCATCGACAGGTTCGAGAAGACGTAGAGGTCGGTCTCGGGATTCGTCCGTTCGAGAAGATGGACCAGCGTGCGCCGGAAGTCCTTCAAGTCCACGCGCTCGTCGGTCACGAGCAGGAACTTCGTCAACGACAGTTGCCCCTCGCCCAGAATGCGGAAGGCGCTGGCCATCGCCTCGCGGGCATAGCGCTGGCGCACCACGGCTGCCCCCAGCGAGTGGTACCCCGTCTCGCCGTAGGACCAGAGATCGACGATTCCGGGCATGACGAGCGGAAACAGGGGCGACAGCAGCTCCTGCAGAAGGTCGCCGATGAAGAAATCCTCCTGCCGCGGCTTGCCGACGACCGTGGCCGGATAGATGGCGTCCTTGCGATGCGCCATCCGGTCGACGGCGAATACCGGGTAGTCGTGGGCCAGCGAGTAGTAACCGTAGTGGTCGCCGAACGGCCCCTCGGGCCGCCGGACGCGCGGCGCCACCGAGCCCAGCAGTGCGAACTCCGCGCTGCCGATCAGGCGATGGGGGCCGCTGCCGCCCACTACCGGCAACCGATCGCCGGCAAGCAACGACGCCAGCATCAGCTCGGGCACGTTCTCCGGAAGCGGCGCGATGGCGGCCAGCATCAACGCGGGCGGACCGCCGAGAAATACGGTGGCGGGCAATGCCTCGTCCCGTGCTTCTGCCGCGGCGTAGTGGAATCCGCCTCCCTTGCCGATCTGCCAGTGCATGCCGGTCGACCGGGCATCGTGCACCTGCAGCCGGTACATGCCCAGGTTGTGCCCGGGGCGCTCCGGGTGCTCGGTATAGACGAGCGGCAGCGTGATGAACGGCCCGCCGTCCTCGGGCCAGCAGGTAAGGGCCGGCAGCCGGTCGAGCCTGACGTCGCCGGTGACAACCTCGGTTACCGGCCCCCGGGTCCTCGATCGCGTGCCGATGCCGAGCAGCGCGCCGGCCACGTCGCGCGCGCCCCACAGCTTCGCGGGCGTCGGCGGGAGCAGCGTCTCGGCCAGCTCCACCAGCCGCCGGATGAGCTGCAGCGGGCGCGTGCCGAAGGCGAGCTCCGCCCGGCGCGCGGTACCGAACAGGTTGGTGACGAGCGGAAACGACGCCCCGGTGACGTTCGCGAAGAACAGCGCCGGCCCGCCGGCGGCGATGACCCGGCGGTGGATCTCCGCCGCTTCGAGCGCAGCATCGACGGGAACCTCGACAACCGCGAGGTCGCCGTCACGTTTCAGCCGATCGATGAACGTACGGAGGTCGGGAAAACCGGAGCGCGCCATGAACACGTTGCTGACGATACCTCACCGGGCACGCCGTCGACCGTCATCCCGGTCGGCATGCTGGTGATCCCGCGGGTCCGCGGCGGGCGGCGGGGACTGCCTCGTCTCTTCGCGCCCGCGACTCGAATCGCCCGGCGCCTCGCGCGTGCCTCCGACACGAGGATCGTCGGCGAGGTCGTCGATCACGAGCGTACCCATGCATTGGCGCGGGCGCGGTGTTCCGCGCGACCGCCGCCCCTTACGCGCCGTGCGGCCCACTGGCGGCCTCCTCCGACAGTCGCAGTACCGGAATGCGAGTCGCTGCACGCATCTCCTGGTGGTGCTGCCCCCGCAATCGGACCAGCATCGCCGCCGACACGAAGTCCCGGCGCGGCGCTTCCATCCACTCGATGACGTTGCGGAGGTACCAGAGGCCCCAGCGCGCCACCGCTGCACCAGCGACAAGCACGTACAACCACGTCATTCGAGCCCTCCCGTCAACGCGCCGGCGCAGCCTTCGCCAGCGGCCGACCCGAAGTCCCGTACCGCCGGGGGACATGACAACTATCGGCGCTACAATGCAATCCCTGTACCCCTTTCGGGAGCATCCATGCGGGATGTGAAGGCCGCTACAATGCGGACATGGACAAGCCCTGCATGCGGATTTCGGCCGGCCTCCTCTCCCTGCTGCTTCTGTCGGCGCTCGCGACCCGGACGGCGACGGCACAGGCCGGCCGCTATCCGGCATCGCGGCACGGCGGGAACTACATGTTCAACTTCTACTTTCCGCCGTCGCCGAGCTCCACCCCGTGGGCGCCTTCGTGGGCCCCGGAGGGCGGGTCGGTGGCCGTGGCGATGGCCGGCTCCATCTGGCGCGTCTACCTCGCGAGCGGCGCGGCGGACGAGCTGACGTACGGGGAGACCTACCACTCCTCCCCCGACTGGTCGCCGGATGGGCGGTGGATCATCTACACGGCGGACCATGACGGGGCCGCCGTGCAGCTCGAGATTCTCGACGTCTCGTCCGGCGAGTCGCACGCGCTCACCGACGACGACCAGATCTACGCCGATCCGGTCTTCTCTCCCGACGGGAGCCGCGTCGCCTACGTGGCGACGACGCCGAGCGGCTACTTCAACGTCTACATCCGGCCGATCGCCGACGGCCGATGGACCGGCGAAGCGGTCGCGGTCACGCGCGACAACGACTTCGGACGCAACCGCCTGTACTTTGGGCCGTGGGACATGCACATGACGCCGGCCTGGCTGCCCGACGGAAACGAGCTGCTCCTGGTCTCGAACCGCGACATCCCGCTCGGGTCCGGCCACGTGCTGCGCGTGCCGGCGCGGGCCGGAGGCATCGACGAAGCGACCGCCGTGCTTCGGGAACAGACGCTCTACCGCACGCGGCCCGACGTTGCGAGCGACGGCCGGCGGTTCGTCTACTCGTCGACCAGCGGTGCGGCGGATCAGTTCAACAACCTCTACGTGCAGCCCACGGCGGGCGGCGAGCCCTACAAGATCACCTTCTTCCAGCACGATGCGTTCCATCCGCGGTGGTCGCCGGACGACGAGTGGATCGCGTTCATCACGAACGAAGGCGGGCTACCGCAACTGGCGCTGCTCGAGACCCACGGCGGCGCCCTGCGGACGGTGACCATCGACCGCCGGCGCTGGAAGCGGCCGATGGGTATCCTGTCGGTGACTACCCGCGACGCCGCAACCGGCGCGGCGACCGGATCCCGCATCCACCTGACCGCGTCCGACGGCAAGTTCTACGCGCCCGCCGACGCCTACGCGCGTGTCGGCGGACAGGGCGACCACGTGTTCCACCACACCGGACGGTTCACCGTGGAGGTGCCCGCCGGGCTGACGGAGCTGACCGTCGTCAAGGGCTTCGAGTACTGGCCGGAGGAAGTCGCGGTGGAGGTCGGCGCGGGCGAGGTGGCCGAGCTCACGGTGGATCTGCGCCGCATGACCGACATGGCGGCCAAGGGCTGGTACAGCGGCTCCACCCACGTCCACATGAACTACGGCGGCAACCTGCACAACACGCTCGAGAACCTGGTGATGATGTCCGCGGCCGAGGATCAGGACGTGGTCAACGAGCAGGTGGCCAACAAGGACAACCGCATCCTCGACCACCAGTTCTTCGTGCCGGGCGGCGGGCCGCATCCGGCATCGACGCCGGAACACCTGGTCGTGGTCGGCCAGGAGTACCGGCCGCCGTTCTACGGCCACGTCTTCATGTTCGGCATGCGCGACCACCTCCTCTCCCCGTTCACGATGGGCTACGAGGGCACGGCCATCGAGAGCCTCTACCCGAGCAACACCGACATGTTCCGGAAGGCGAGGGCGCAGGGCGCCACCGTCGGCTACGTGCACGCGTTCGGCGGCGAGGCGGATCCGCTCGACGGCAACCTGGGCGGCGGCAAGGGGTTCCTGGTGGACGCGGCGCTCGGCACGATCGACGGCATCGAGTGGTCCGACGCCGCGCGGGCAGGCTTCTTCCCAGTCTACGCCGCCTGGAACAACGGGCTGCGGGTAACCGCCACCGGCGGAGAGGACTCGATCAGCAACCTGCACCGATCCAAGATCGTCGGCTCGGTGCGCACGTACGTGCACACCGGCAACCGCGGGCTGGACATGGACGCGTGGTTCGAGGGGCTGCGCGAGGGGCGGGCGTTCGTCTCGTCGGGTCCCCTCGTCGAGCTGACCGCGAACGGGCGCATGGCCGGCGAGACGGTCGCGCTCCCGGCGGGCGGCGCTGTCGCGCTGGCCGGCCGCGTCGAGTCGATCACGCCGCTGGAACGCGTGTTCGTCGTCTGTCGCGGTGAAGAGCGCGCCGACATTCCCCTGAGCGGCAACCGGCGGAGCGTGGCGTTCGAGATCGACCTGGACGTGGACCGCAGCGGCTGGTGCCACCTGCGCGCCGAGGGTCACCCGAGCGAACGCTCGCCCCTCGATGTCAGCTACGCGCAGGCGTTCACCAATCCGCTCTGGATCACGGTCGGGGACCAGCCGATTCGCGACGCGGCCTCCGCCGAGTACGGCATGCGCTGGATCGACCGGCTGCGGGCGATGGCGGACGCTTGGCCCGGTTGGCGGTCCGACCGCGAGCGCCGGCATGTCTTCGCGCAGTTCGACGAGGCGCGGGCGATCTACGAGGGGTTCGCCGCCGAGGCTCCGTAGGACCGACACGCGCCGGGCTTCGCGGTTTCCGCGCGGACGCCATCGGTCGTGGCGCAGCCGGAACGCCGCAACCGGTATTGATGCCATTGCACATGGCGATTATCATGATATTCGCCATGTCTTCGGGCAGTGAGACGTACATTCCGCGCTGCCTCGCCCCGGAGCCCCTGCTCGCCCGGCGCTCCGTCTTCCTGTTCGGGCCGCGCCAGACCGGGAAGTCCACCTATGTCCGACGGCAGCTCGCCGACACGGTAGAACTACTCCAACGTCGGCCGCGACGCGCAGGTGCCGCGCCAGACCGTGGTGCAGTGGTACGAGGTGCTGCGCGACACGCTCATCGCGTTCGAGCTGCCAGCCTGGTCGAGAACCGTCAAGCGCAAAGCCATCGAGACCGCCAAGTTCTACTTCTTCGACACGGGCGTGGTCCGCACCCTGCGCCGGCTGCCGCCGGTCAGCGAGGCGTCAGCGGACTTCGGCGAGTTCTTCGAGCATCTCGTCTTCCTGGAGCTCCGCGCGTGGATCGACTACCGCAAGCGGCGCACGCCCCTCGCGTACTGGCGCTCCTGATCGGGCTATGAGGTCGACTTCATCCTCGACGACCGGGTCGCGATCGAAGCGAAGGCGACGCGCCGGGTCCAACGAGAGCACCTGCGCAACGTCAGGAGGTACTCAAGGCGTCCTCGAAATCGACCACATGCCCGCCGGCATGGAGCTGTTTCCGGCATCGGACGACACCGCGTGGCAGCTCATCAAGGAAGTCATCGACGGATCTGAAGGGAGTGGAGCTGACGTCATTCACATTTCGCGACGACGAGATTGAAACCTGTCTGGTTCAATTCCGCGCCTTGGGCTTGATCGTCCAGAGCGAGCGCGCACGAAGCGTCAAGGACACGAATACCTACTGGACGCTCACTCCGCACGGCGACTACCTGATGAACCAACTTCGTGCTCTTCGTCGAAATTCGGCAGACCGTCCCGCAACAAAGGGCCGGGCAGCCCCAAAGCAGAGTGTGAACTCGTACCGGTTCCGGCTGTCGGACAAATCAGTTTTCGTCGCGCCTGACGGTCCCATGACGACCGGCGAAACGGCACCTCTGGTCCGTCCTCGATTTCGTCAGCCGGTAGTCAACAGGGTCGGATTGCTGAGCCAAGTGGAGCTTCTGGGTAATGACTCGGGTCGGAGAGGCAGCGGCGCGGCCGCGAATCGTCTGCATCGTCAATGAGCAACTCGGACGTGAACGTTGACGCGACGAGAGGGGTCGCAGGCCATTTGCCGGGCGCGCAAGCTCCGATCCCCACTGCCAGAGTAGAATCCCCCTGCCGGCGCGCTGCGGCGCGCCCATGGAACCGGGAAGCAGGGGGAAGGCATGACGGATACGGATCGGGTAGCGGCGGGCGGACTCCAGGTCGACAAGGAGCTGTACGACTTCATCAACGACGAGGCGCTGCCGGGCACCGGCGTTTCCCAGGAGGCGTTCTGGTCCGGGTTCGACCGGCTCGTCCATGGCCTGGCGCCGCGCAACCGCGAGCTGCTCGCCAAGCGCGAGGACCTGCAGCGGCGCATCGATGCGTGGTACCGGGAGAACCACGACGAGCCGATCGACCTGCCGGAGTACAAGGCGATGCTCCAGGAGATCGGTTACCTGGTGCCGGAGGGCGGGGACTTCTCGGCGACGACGGCCAACGTCGATCCGGAGATCTCGACCGTCGCCGGGCCGCAGCTCGTCGTGCCGCTGACGATCGCGCGCTACGCGCTGAATGCCGCCAACGCCCGTTGGGGCAGCCTGTACGACGCGCTCTACGGCACGGATGCCATACCCGAGGACGGCGGCTGCGAGCGCACCGCCGAGTACAATCCGGTCCGCGGCGCCCGCGTCATCGCGTGGGCGCGCGATTTCCTGGACCGCGTCACTCCGCTCGCCGGGGGCAGCCATGCCGCCGCGACGCAGTACGCGGTGACGAACGGCGCCCTCGCCGTTACGCTGCAGAACGGCTCCACCACCGGCCTGGCCGATCCGTCGAAGTTCGCCGGCTACCGCGGCGATGCGGCCGCGCCGTCGGCCGTCCTCCTGCGCAACCACGGCCTGCACATCGAGATCCGGGTCGACCGCGCGCACCCCGTCGGCAAGGCGGACGACGCCGGCGTGCGCGACATCATCCTGGAAGCGGCCACCACGACGATCATGGACCTCGAGGACGCGGTGTCGACGGTGGACGCCGAGGACAAGGTGCTCGCCTACCGGAACTGGCTGGGCCTGGTCAAGGGCGACCTGACCGACCGGTTCGAGAAAGGCGGCCGCATGGTGGACCGCGCCATGAACCGGGCGCGCGAGTACACCGCGCCGGACGGCTCGACCGTGACCTTGCAGGGGATCAGTCTGATGCTGATCCGCAACGTCGGGCACCTGATGACCAACCCCGCCATCCTCGACAAGGACGGCAACGAGGCGCCGGAGGGGATCCTCGACGCGCTGATCTCGTCGATGATCGCGGTCCACGACATCAAGAGCGGCAAGAACAGCCGCGCGGGCTCGATCTACATCGTCAAGCCGAAGATGCACGGGCCGGAGGAGGTCGCCTTCTGCGATCAGACGCTGGCGCAGGTGGAGGACATCCTCGGCCTCGACCGCCATACCATCAAGATTGGCATCATGGACGAGGAGCGGCGGACGACGGTGAACCTGAAGGAGTGCGTGCGCGCCGCCAAGGAGCGGGTGTTCTTCATCAACACCGGCTTCCTCGACCGCACCGGCGACGAGATGCACACCGCGATGGAAGCCGGGCCGATGATCCGCAAGAAGGAGATGAAGACCGCCGACTGGATGGTCACCTACGAGGACTGGAACGTCGACATCGGCCTCGAGACCGGCCTGCCGGGGCACGCCCAGATCGGCAAGGGCATGTGGGCGATGCCCGACCTGATGGCGGACATGCTGAGGGACAAGATCGGCCATCCGCAGCAGGGCGCCGATACCGCCTGGGTGCCCTCGCCCACCGCCGCCACGCTGCACGCGACGCACTACCACCAGGTGGACGTGCCGGCGCGGCAGGCCGAGCTGCGGGCGCGTCCGCGCGCCGATCTCGACAAGATCCTGACCATTCCGCGCGAAGAGAACCCCAACTGGTCGCCGGAGGAGATCCAGCAGGAGTTGGACAACAACGCCCAGGGCATCCTGGGCTACGTCGTGCGCTGGGTGGATCAGGGGATCGGCTGCTCCAAGGTGCCCGACATCAACAACATCGCGCTGATGGAGGATAGAGCCACGCTGCGCATCTCGAGCCAGCACATCTGCAACTGGCTGCACCACGGCATCTGCACCGAGGCGCAGGTGCGCGAGACGCTGCAGCGGATGGCCGCGGTGGTCGACGGGCAGAACGCCGGCGACCCGAACTACCGGCCGATGGCGCCGAACTTCGAAGACAGCGTCGCCTTCCAGGCGGCCTGCGATCTGGTGTTCAAGGGGCGCGAGCAGCCGAGCGGCTACACCGAACCGATCCTTCACGCGCGGCGCCAGGAGGCCAAGGCGAAGTACGGACGCGGCTGATGGAATCCGAGACACCCGGCGCCGGAAACGGCCTCGCCGCGGTTCAGGCACGGTACCCCCGCACGGTCATGCTGGCCGACGGGCGGGAGGTGATGCTGCGGCTGATGACGCGCGACGACGTCGACGCGGTGCTGGCGTTCGCGAGGAGCCTCGATCCGGACGAGCTGCTCTACCTGCGGGTGAACATCACCGAACCGGGCATCGTGGAACGCTGGGCGCACTACATCGAGACCGGCCGCACGGAGACGGTTCTCGCCCTGGACGGAGACACGGTGGCCGGCGAAGCCAGCCTGCTCCACAACCGGACGAGCTGGACGCGTCATCTCGGCGAGATCCGGCTGCAGGTGGCGCCTCCCTACCGGCGCCGCGGCGTGGCGCGCCTGCTGACCCATGAGGTGGAGTGGATCGCCCGCACGCTGAACCTGCGGATGCTGACGGCGCGGATGACGCTCGATCAGACCGCCGCGCAGTCGTTCTTCCGCCGGATCGGGTTCCAGCGCGAGGCGGTGCTGTGGGACTACGTCATGACGGCGGACGGCAAGACGCACAACCTGCTCGTCGCGACGAAGCGGCTATGAGCCCATCCTCCGCACGGAGGGAGAATCCCTTGAAGACGTTCACACTCAACACGGCGGTAAAGAAGGTCCCGACCGGGTTCTCGTGGACGACCCTGTTCTTCGGCCCGTTTCCCGCCCTGCTTCGAGGAGACCTGAAGTGGGCGGCCATCCAGTTCATCGTCAACTTCTTCGTCGCACTGTTTACGGCGGGCTTCGGATTGATCGTCACCTTCATCACTTTCGCCGCTATCTACAATGGCCGGTACGAGCAGGACTTGCGAGCGGCAGGCTGGACCGAACTGACTGCGACACGATCCACGTAGCCGTTTGCCGAAGGGGAGGACGCTGTGGCCGACGAGAAACCGACCGATGGATTCGATGCGCTGCTGACCGAGGACCGTACCTTTGATCCGCCCGAGGAATTCGCCAGAAACGCCAACATGAACGACCCGGACGTCTATGCGAAGGCGGACGCCGATCCGGAGGCGTTCTGGGCCGGGATCGCCGGCGAGCTGGAGTGGAGCCGGCCCTGGGACACCATCCTCGACTGGCGGCCGCCCGACGCCAAGTGGTTCATTGGCGGAAAGATCAACGCCAGCGTCAACTGCGTCGACCGGCACGCGCTGGGCGGCCGGCGCGACAAGCGGGCCATCGTCTGGGAGGGAGAACCCGGCGATCAGAAGACGCTCACCTACGGGGAGCTGCACGCCGAGGTCCAGAAGTGCGCCAACGTGCTGAAACGGTTGGGCGTCGGCCACGGCGACCGGGTGGCGGTGTACCTGCCGATGATCCCGGAGCTGCCGATCGTGATGCTCGCCTGCGCGCGGATCGGCGCGGTCCACAGCGTCGTGTTCGGCGGCTTCTCGGCCGAATCGCTGCGCGACCGGATCAACGACATGCAGGCCAAGCTGCTCGTCACCGCCGACGGCGGCTTCCGGCGGGGCGGCGTCGTACCGCTCAAGGAGATCTCGGACGCGGCGCTCGACGGGGCGCCGAGCGTCCAGAACGTGCTGCTGGTCAAGCGCGAGGGGCTGGAGACGCCCTTCAAGGTCGTCCCCGGCCGCGACCACTGGTACCACGAGCTGATGTCGTGGGTCGGCGAGACGTGCCCGCCGCGCGAGAACGATGCCGAGGATCTTCTGTTCACCCTCTACACGTCGGGCACCACCGGCAAGCCGAAGGGGATCGCGCACACGACCGGCGGCTACCTCACGGGAACCTACATCACGACGAAGTGGGTGTTCGACCTCAAGGAGGACGACATCTACTGGTGCAGCGCCGACATCGGCTGGGTCACCGGGCACAGCTACCTGGTGTACGGCCCGCTCGCCAACGGCGCCACCTGCGTCATGTACGAAGGCGCGCCGGACACGCCGGGCCGCGACCGCTTCTGGGACATCATCGAACGCCACAAGGTGACCATCTTCTACACGGCGCCCACCGCCATCCGCGCCTTCATGAAGTGGGGTCCGGATCATGTCCAGAAGCACGACCTGAGCACGCTGCGGCTGATCGGATCGGTCGGCGAGCCGATCAACCCCGAGGCGTGGATGTGGTACCACCACCACGTCGGCGGCGACCGCTGCCCCATCGTGGACACCTGGTGGCAGACCGAGACCGGCAGCATCCTGATCACCCCGCTGCCCGGGCTGACGAAGCTCAAGCCGGGCTCCGCCTCGCGGCCGTTCCCGGGGCTGAAGCCGGCCATCGTCACCGAGAGCGGCCAGCCGGTCGAGGTGGGCGGCGGCTACCTCGTGCAGACGCGCCCGTGGCCGTCGATGCTGCGGACCATCTACGGCGATCACGACCGCTACGTCGCCACCTACTGGAACCGCTGGGGCCACGCAACCTACGTCACCGGCGACGGCGCCAAGGTGGACGAGGACGGCTACTTCTGGCTGCTCGGCCGCGTCGACGACGTGCTGAACGTCGCCGGCCACCGCGTCGGCACCATGGAGGTCGAGAGCGCCCTGGTCGATCACCAGGAGGTCGCCGAGGCGGCGGTCGTCGGCAAGGAGCACGAGATCAAGGGGCAGGCGATCTGCGCCTTCGTCACCCTGAAGGAAGGCGTGCAGTCGTCGGACGCCAAGGTGGAGGAACTCCGCCAGCACGTCGCCACCAAGATCGGCGCCATCGCCAAGCCGGACGAAATCCTCTGGACCGCGGACCTGCCGAAGACCCGCTCCGGGAAGATCATGCGCCGCCTGCTGCGCGACATCGCGGCCGGCAAGGCGCTGGGCGACGTGACGACGCTGGCCGATCCGTCCATCGTCGCGAAGCTGCGCGAGCAGTACGAGGAGAAGGAAGGCTGATCACTCCTGTTCATCGCAGACCGCCTTGCCGCACCGGCAGTTACGCCGGAGAACCGTACGGATCCTCGGATTCGTACGGTTCGCGGTGAGGCCGATAGACTGAACTGAACTGAACTACCCCCAACGGACTTTCAGCCGATTCTCGATGGCAGTATCCTGGAATGTTGTAATCCCGTGAGCTCGGTTGTTCAGGAAGTAGTCGATATAGTACTTGCCCTCGCCGTCACTCCACGCGTCCGCGGCTTCGTGAGGTTCAGGAAACCGGTTCTTGCCGTTCTTGCCACGCGGCTTCGTGGCCGTGGCCAACAATATGTCCACTTGGAGTTCCGAACCCTCAAGAGGCCAGGGAACCTCAAGAAAACCGCGCTCGTCAACGGCTGACGGCTCGTCCCCGAGCCCCAACATCTTCCCATAGCCGGGCCTACCGAACACATGCCGTGCCCAATCTTCTCGCAGTCTCCGGGGAAGTCTATTCTTCTCATTCTCGATAACGGAAACGCAGCCCCATTTGCCGGAGACGCAGTCGCACCGAAAGCAGTTGCGTTCGGCCGCCCAGAGCCATTCGGCCTCTTCGACGAGGTCCTTGATGCCTGCTACGTCGCGACCGCACGGAACGACTATTGCTCGTCCCAAAGAAGGATCGAGACTCCGAGAAAACACCATCGTGTAGGAATAGCCGCGAGACTGTGAACTTCGTCCGTACCGAATCGGTGCGGGAACCGGCGTCCTCGAAGTGATGTTGAGACGGTCCCCTCGCCATCTTCTCCGAACGTCAGATGAGTCCCAGATCAGCGAGCCAATGATCAACACGCCGAGCTTGAGTGACGTCCGAGCCGGCTCGGCGGTGACTGTGGAATTATTCGTCATTCGTAACCCTCCTTCTGATGCAATCCAGGCCCTCCTCAGCGCGAATCGCGCGCACGGCGTGCCACAGTTGCGGGCCTACGACCACGTTCCCCGTCGCGCGAACTCCTCGCATCGCTCGAAGGCGCGCGCCAGACTGGGAGAGACCGCTCGTGCCCGGTTCGGCGACCATCGTTGGCGGACGTACTGAATCACTTCGTCGGTGTAGGCAGGACCGATTCGACGTCCACCGGCTTCGGATGGGACGAGACCTTCACGGATGACACGCTTGCTGGATTCGCGAGCCAGCTCGACGACGGCATGTTTCGGATCGGCGACCTGCTCCGGCTCGCGAGGAATACGCTTCACGCCAACCCCGAGAGGAGGCGAACGATTGTCGGTCCGCCATCAACCATGCTTCGATGGCCCGGACGGCAACCCTCAACTCCATCCCTTCGGTCTGAGGTGTTCCGAGGAGGCGGGTGCGCAGTTCAGGAGCGCATTCGTGACGGTCGAGGTCGCAGAGCACGAACCACGGAGAATAGCGGGCGCCAGCGTTGAATCCGTCGAGTCGCTGGCGTAGATTGCCGATCCCGTCGCAAACGTACGGCGTGCCGGAAATGACGCCCGACACATCGAAGAGCTTGAGGACGACCGCCTGATCGACGATGCCTTCCACCGCGAACGACACGGGTACGTGTCCGTGACCCATCGCGGAGCTTCAGAAGTCGAAGCTGAACTGATCGGCGTTCGCCGGCGCCGCCTTGGGCAGGAGGGCGGCTCCAATCGACAGCCCGCCCTTCTCCACCATTGCCCGAACGTCCTGGTAGCTCCTGCCGACCTTGATTTCCGTCCCCTGGGAGTCGGCATCGAGGACGTGGACCTCGTCGAGGCCGATTCCCGCGTCGGCCAATAGCGCCGCGGAGTGCGTGGTGATCAGTACCTGCCGGCCGGACTTCGTGTGCATCCGCGCCATGAAGCGCGGCAGGTGTCGCACGAGGGCGTCGTGCAGCGCAAGTTCGGGTTCTTCCAGCAACAGCGGACCACCCCCTTCCGCCAGGGACCATAGCAAGCCGATCAGGCGCAGCGTGCCGTCCGAGAACGAGCGTTCGTACTGGCGCGCCGCGCTTTGCCGCCAGTGGCTGAAACGCGCTTCCAGATGCCAGCGGCCGCCTGCATCCTGCTGAAGCGTCAGGCTGTCGAACTGCGGAATGGCGATCTTCAGCGCCTTGTTGATGTTGCGCAGCCGCGCATCGCGCGTCTTGACCGGTGTCGAAGCGACTTTCTCCAGGAAGTCGCCTCCGAACGGATCATCGTGCTTGCCGATGGACCGTTCCGGATCGCGCACCAGATGGGGCACGATGTGAAGATACCGGATGGACTTCAGGAACTCCGCAAGTTCGCGAAAGTCCCGGTTCACGACGATCTGCTCGAGGTACGTCTGCGCCAACCGCTCGGGGTCCTTCTTGTCCGCCCCATCAGGTCGCTTGAGAATCCGTTCGTTCTGTCTTCGGACCTCCTCCTCCATGACCACCGGCAGATGCTTCTGCGGGTGGTTGCGGAAGCCAAGACTGTACGTCCACAGGTGCGGCTGGTCGTCCGTACCTACCTGGACCGCCAGTTGGAGGCCGGCCGGCGTCCTGGCCTGCAGGGTGCGGATCTCGCCCATGCCGCCGCGCAACCGGACCGCCTCATTCAAGCCGTGGCCCGCGGTGTCGCGCAGGAACCGGAGAGCGTCGAGCACGTTGGACTTTCCGGATGCGTTCGGCCCGATCAGGAACGCCCGGCGGCGGAGGCGAACGTCCACCGGCCCCCGGAAGTTGCGCCAATGGCGCATGTGCAGGGACGTTATGAACATCTGGGGCGCGCGCGACGGTTTCATGGGGTCACCTCTCAGACCACGCGTCTCCGCAGCACGGCGACGGTGCTGCTGAAAACCGGTGCGGAAGCGTCTAGCGCACCATCGCTGATCGTACCATCGTGACCGCCGACGACGACGGCCGTACCGAGGACAGGATTCCGGCCTGGACAACCGACGGCTACGCCGCCGTATATCCTCCCTAAGAGGAGATTACATGGTATATTTATCCTTCCCATAAGGATAAATGACGAATGCGACGCTCCCGCGCTTGCGGCAGACCTTCAGAGAACAGCTAGTCGCCTCGTTGCGGAACCCCCTGCCCGAGTTCACGCGTCGTCGTGTCTTCGGCCGGGTACGGTTTCCCGGCAAGGTCACGGCCGTCGTCGGCATGCGGCGTGCCGGCAAGACCACGTTCGTACATCAACTCCGCCGCGAACACATCGAATCGGGCGTCGCCAGGGAACGGCTGCCCTGCCTCTCGTTCGAGGACGAGCGTTTCGCAGACGTCGAAGTCGCCCACCTCGACCTGCTGATCTCCGAATACGAACGCGAGTTCCCGGACGCCGACGGCACGGCGACGGTGATCTGGCACTTCGACGAAATCCAGGCCGTACCCGGATGGGAACGGTTCGTCCGGCGACTCCTGGATGCCGAACGCACAGAAGTGCTGATCACCGGATCGTCCGCTGCGCTCCTGTCACGAGAAATCGCGACCGCTCTCCGCGGCCGCGCGTGGCAGGTATTGATTCATCCCTTCAGTTTCGAGGAGGCGCTCCGGCACCAGGGGCAGGCACTCCCCGACGATCCGGCCATGGTGACCGGCCGGGAGCGCGCGCGGCTCGAACGCGCTCTCCTCGACTGGCTCGCGGCGGGCGGCTTTCCGGAAGCGCAGAGCCTGGATCCGTCGTCGCGGTATCAGCTTCTTCGCGACTACGTAGACGTGGCAATGCTCCGCGACGTGGTCGAGCGGCACGACGTGCGCAACGTGGCGGCTCTGCGCTGGCTCGTAAGGCACTTGCTGGGAAACGCGGGAGGACTGTTCAGCATCGAGAAGTTTCGTGCGGCGCTCAAATCGCAAGGGCTGCCCATCGCGAAGGACACCCTGCACCAGTTCCTCGCCTACCTGGAGGATTGCTTTCTAGTCCGGATCGTCTGGATGGAATCGACGTCGGAACGCCAGCGCATGGTCAATCCGCGCAAGGCGTATCCCGTCGACCCGGGGTTGATCCCCGTCTTCGATCGCACCGGCCGCGCAAACCTGGGACACGCCTTGGAAACGGCGGTCCTGGTGGAGTTGGAGCGCCGGCGATACGAGATAACGTACGTGCGCACGCCCGCAGGCTACGAGGTCGATTTCCTCGCCCGGCACGCTACCGGCGAGATGGAACTGATCCAGGTATGCACCGACCTGACCGACCCAGCTACCGCGACACGCGAGTGTCGGGCGCTTGTCGCGGCCGGAAACCGGTTCCCGCGCGCCCGCAAGCGACTGCTAACGCTGACGCACGACGGCATTCCCGCAGAACTGCCCGCTGGAATCAAAGTACAGACCGCCTGCGATTGGTTGCTCGAAGGTCGCGGTGAGGGGATTCTGTCCGTCATGCAGCACCGTGAACCAGCCAGCCACTGCCCGTCGCACCTCGTCCCGAGCCCGCGAAGTCAGACCTGATCGGCGTTCGTCGGCGCCGCCTTGGGCAGGAGGGCAGCCCCAATCGACAGCCCGCCCTTTTCCACCATGGCCCGCACGTCCTGGTAGCTTCTACCCACCTTGATCTCCGTTCCCTGGGATCGGGGTCCAGCACGTGGACTTCGTCGAGGCCGATTCCCGCGTCGGCCAGCAGCGCCGCCGAGTGCGTGGTGATGTGCAGGGACGTGATGAACATCTGGGGCGCGCGCGACGGTTTCATGGGGTCACCTCTCGGACGAAGCGCGTCTCCACGGCACGGCGATAGCCCTTGGTGAGCCGTCGCCGATGGTACCACTACGCCCCCCTCCGGCTTCGCGTGCTAGGGTACGAAACATGCCGAAGCGCCGCCTGCCCATCGGCATCCAGACGTTCCGCCAGATCCGGGAGGAAGGCTACTACTATGTCGACAAGACCACCTACGCCCGCGGGCTCCACGAAGACACCGGCAAGCACTACTTCCTCTCCCGCCCCCGCCGCTTCGGCAAGAGCCTTTTCGTAGACACCCTCAAGGAGTTGTTCGAGGGCAGCGAGGCGTTGTTCCGCGGCCTGACGGTCCACGATGCCGGCTGGGACTGGTCGCGGCGCCACCCGGTGGTGCGCCTGGACTTCAGTGGCGGCAACTTCAGGAAGCGCGGCCTGCTCGAGGAGAGCGCAACGGCACAGCTCGAAGACATCGGCAGGCGGACCGGCGTCGACGCAGACAACGGTAGCGCGTCCGTCCGCTTTCGCCGCCTGATCGAAGCGCTGCACGAGCGCGCCGGCCGGCGCGTCGTGGTACTGGTGGACGAGTACGACAAGCCGATCCTGGATGCGCTGGACGAGCCGAGCCTCGCGCGGGCCAACCGCGACGACCTGCGCGGGCTGTACGGCACGCTCAAGGCCTGCGACGCCCACGTGGAGCTCACCTTCATTACCGGGGTCAGCAAGTTCTCGAAAGTGAGCCTGTTCTCCGACCTGAACAACCTCATCGACCTCACCCTGGAGCCGGAATACGCAGCGATTTGCGGCTACACCGAGGCGGACCTGGACCGCGTGTTCGCGGCGGAACTGGTGGGCCTGGACCGGGACAGGGTCCGCGAGTGGTACGACGGCTACGACTGGCTGGGCGGGGAGACGGTGTACAACCCCTTTGGCATTCTGCAACTGTTCCGCAGCCGCCAGTTCCGCGCGCACTGGTTCGAGACCGCCACGCCGAGATTCCTGGTGGACACTCTCGTCGAGCGCCGCTTCGCCGCCCCGGACCTCGAAGGGCTCCGCGCCAGCGCCGCCCTGCTGTCGAAGTTCGACGTGGAGGACATGGCGACCGAGGCGCTGCTGTTCCAGACCGGCTACCTGACGATCCGGAGCGTCGAGGAGGACGTCGACGGGACGCCCCTCTACCGGCTCGGCTACCCGAACCACGAGGTGCGCCGGGGCCTGAACGAAAGCCTGCTGAGCGCGTTGACGCCGACCGCGGCGCGGCGGACCGGTGACGGCTCGCGGCTGGGTCGGCTGTTGCAGGCGAGCGATTTCGCAGGGGTGGAGGCGGTGTTGAGAGCGTTCTTCGCGAGTATCCCCTACGAATGGCACATGAACAACGACATCGCCCGCTACGAAGGGTACTGGGCGAGCCTGTTCTACGCCTGGTTCGCCGCGCTGGGCTTCGACGTGGCCGTGGAGGCCAGCACGAACCGCGGCCGGCTGGACATGATGGTGCGGTTCGCGGGCGCCGTGTACCTGTTCGAGTTCAAGATTGTGGAACAGGCGGGGTCCGGCTCGGCGCTGGCGCAGCTCAAGGAACGCGGCTACGCCGAGAAGCACCGCGCCCCAGGGCGGACGATCCACCTGGTCGGGGTGGAGTTCAGCAGCGAGGCGCGCAACATCGTGGCGTTCGACGTGGAGCAGGATTGAATCGTGGCGCCATGCGCGTAGTGAGCTGGAACGTCAACGGCCTGCGCGCCTGCGCTCGGAAGGGCTTCCTGCGTTTCCTGGAAGACTCGGAGGCCGACGTCGTCGGCCTCCAGGAGGTGCGGGCGTTCGAGCACCAGCTCGCGCCGGCGTTGCGCGCGCCGCTCGGCTGGCACACCACTTTCTCGCCCGCCGAACGGGCCGGCTACAGCGGCGTCGCCATCTACTCGCGCACGCCCCCCGATCGGGTCGAGACGGCGCTGGGCGAACCCCGGTTCGACGCCGAGGGCCGTCTCGTCATCGCCCGCTTCGGCCGCCTCACGGTGGCGTCGGTCTACTTCCCGAAGGGCAGCGGCCGCGACCGGGACAACCGCCGCGTGCCCTACAAGCTCGACTTCTACGCCGCGCTCTTCGACCGCCTGCAGGTTCTGCGCCGCCGCGGGCCGGTGCTCGTCATCGGCGACTACAACACGGCGCGCGAGCCGATCGATCTCGCCCGCCCCGCCGCCAACACGAAGACCAGCGGCTTCCTGCCCGAAGAGCGCGCGGAGCTGACGCGCTGGATCGACGCCGGCTGGGTGGACACCTTCCGCGCCCTCCATCCCGGCGCGGCGGGCCACTACACCTGGTGGCGGCAGTGGGGCGGCGCCCGCGAGAACAACGTCGGCTGGCGCATCGACTACGTGCTCGCGTCCCCGGCCGCCGCGCGGCGGGTAGAGAACGCGTTCATCTGGCCGCAGGTGACCGGCTCGGACCACTGCCCCGTCGGCGTGGACCTGTCCGGGTAGCGCCGGAGCAACGACTTCCCGGGACCGCGTCGGCGTTTCCCACCGGAGCCTTCGGACAGAGAGACTTCAGAGAAACTTCAGAATCCGATTCTCCACCGTCCCTTGCTGCCCCGTCCGGTCTCTGCTAGCTTCAAAGACCGATGGTCAAAGGAGGACCCATGCACACAGGGCTCGTGCAACGTAGCCCTGGCTGGCGCGCCTGGATCGCCATTCTGGCGATTGCGCTGGTCGGTGCTGCATCCGCTGCGGCTGTCTGGCACGAGGAGCACGCAGCCGACCAGGACTGCGCGATCTGCCAGCTCCGACACCAGCCAGCAGCCGAACTGTCCGGCTCCCTGCAGATCGGGTTCGCGGACGCTCCGGAGCCGCTGGAGCAGGCTCCCGCCGCCGGATGGATCGAATCCGGTCACTTCCGCCGCCTCCCGGCCCGCGCCCCACCCGCCTAGCTCCCCGTCACGCGCAGCGTACTTTCGTCGTACCGCGATCGCCGTAGACCCGGCGCACAACCCGAGGTCCATTTCGTCAGAGGCCCCGGCGTGAGCGTAGCGGGTTCACGAAGCCGTTCCGGGTTCCGACTGCCGGCGCCGTTGGGAGGCTCTGTTTCCTGACGCCGTTGGCAGGGTTCTCTCTGCACGTGCACGCGCGTGCACGTGCACGGCCGATGGCACGACGGGAGCGGGCACAGGCCCATGAGCAATGGGGGAACTCGGGAAGGGGATTCGAATCGATGCACCGATTGATTGCGACAGGTTTCGCGGTGGCCCTTGCGGCAGCCGCCCTCGGGACGGCTACCGTCCGCGCGCAGGAGACCGGCGCCGTACGCGGCACGGTGACGCTGGAAGAAAACGGGGGGCCCGTCCATGGCGCGGTGATCCTCGTAGTCGGCTCGGGCGCGTTCGCGCTGACGGACGAACAGGGAATGTTCGAGATCGACAACGTACCGGCAGGCTCGTACGAGGTTCTCGCCCAGCGCGAGCACCTGACCGCGGGCCGCCAGATGGTGACCGTCGAATCCGGTGGGGCGGCGACGGTGGACTTCGTGCTCGGGCTCTCCCCCGTCCACGAGGACGTTACGGTCACCGCCTCGGTGGGCGGCACCGAGACGACGTTCGAGGCGTTCAACGCCGTCACCACCCTGGATTCGTTCGACATCACCAGGGAGTCGGCCGGCAGCCTCGGCGATGCGCTCCGGAACGAGCCGGGGGTCGCCAGCCGCAGCTTCGGCCCCGGGTCGAGCCGGCCAATCATCCGCGGCTTCGACGGAGACCGCGTGCTCATCCTCGAGGACGGGCTCCGCACGGGCGACCTGTCCAGCCAGTCGGGCGATCACGGCGTGACGATCGACCCGAACGGCGCCGAGCGGATCGAAATCGTGCGCGGACCGGCCACCCTGCTCTACGGATCGAACGCGGTCGGCGGCCTCGTCAACGTCATCACGCCGTACGAGAGCTACCGCGAGTCGCTCTTCGACGGCACGCGGGCGCAGTTCGGCACCAACGTCGGCAGCGCGAACGCCGAGGCAGGCACCACGGCCAGCCTGCAGTACTCGCAGAACAACATGCTCGTCTGGGGCGGCGGGAGCATGCGGCGCACGGACGACTACTCCACGCCCGAGGGAGCCGTCGAGAATTCCGCCTCCGAGCTGACGAACGCGCGGGCCGGCCTCGGCTGGTTCGGCGACCGGTTCTTCGCCAGCAGCGGGTTCACGCTGGAGGACGGCCGCTACGGGGTGCCGTTCGCGGACGAGTTCCACCAGGCGCACGGCGTACACGCAGGGGAAGGTCCCGCGGAGACGGAGATCGACATCGCGTCGCGCCGCCGCGTCGGGCGCTTCGACATGGGCCTCCGCAACCTCGCCAACACCGTCATCGAGGGGGTGCGCGTGGCCCTGAACGTCATCGACTGGAGACACGACGAACTGGAGGTCGAGGACGGCATCGAGAACATCGGCACGCGGTTCACGAACCGGACCTACATCATGCGGGCCGACGTCGACCAGCGGCAGACCGAGCGGCTCTCGGGCAGGTTCGGGGCCTGGGCTCAGCTCCGCGATTTCCAGGCGGTGGGCGTCGAGGCGCTCGCGCCCCGGACCGACCAGACGTCCTTCGCCGCGTTCGCCTACGAAGAGGTCGACTTCCAACGTACCCGGCTGCAGTTCGGCGGGCGCGTCGAGCAGAACGACTACCGGACCGCGGGCCGCATCGTTGCCGACGCCCCCGGCGACGACCACGGTCACTCCCATGGTCTCGAAGTGCCCGACGCGCGCGACCGGCAGTTCCTCGGCGCGTCAGCCTCGGTGGGCCTGCACACCGACGTCGGCGCCGGCAGCGCTTTCGTCGCCAACCTCACCCACTCGCACCGCGCGCCGGCGCTCGAGGAGCTCTACAACTTCGGTCCGCACGTCGGCAACCTCGCCTTCGAGGTGGGCAACCCGACTCTCGACGCCGAAACGACGCTCGGCCTCGACGTGAGCTTCCGCCACCAGGCCGGCCGCGTGCGCAGCAACCTGAACGCCTACGTCTACTCCATCGACAACTTCATCTTCGGCGACCGCACCGGCGAGGTGGAGGACAACCTGCCGGTCTGGTACTTCATCCAGGGCGACAGCCGCTTCGTCGGCTTCGACGCCAAGAGCAGTGTCCGGTTGGGCGGGAATGCCTGGGCGACGCTCGGCATCGGCTACGTCGATGCGGCCCTGACCTCGACCGGCGAGCCGCTGCCGCGCATCCCACCGTTGCGCGGGACCGTGAGCCTCGACGTCCCGTACGGCGGATTCACGTTCAGTCCGCAACTGGAGTTCGCGGGGCAGCAGGCCAACGTGTTCCGGGACGAGACGGAGACGAACGGCTACTCCATCGTCAACCTGCGGGCGTCCTATGTCTGGCCGCGGCAGCACGCAGCGCACATCCTGTCGTTCACGGGCTACAACCTGACGAACGAGCTCTATCGCAACCACACCTCGTTCATCAAGGACCTGGCTCCGGAGATGGGCCGCGGGGTCAGGGTGAACTACTCGGTGCGGTTCTTCTAGGACCTGGGAGTCCGTGGTGAAACCCCGCGTCGCACCAAGAGCGGCGAGGCAGCCGCGTGGCAAGGCGCGACGAGGAAGCAACTTGCATATTCGACCGAGGAGCAACTTGGTCCACGCGGGATGCATCGCCGCTCGAAGGCAGCGGGGCTCTTGCCACGGGTTCTAGGGACCGGATTTACCCGAAGGACGGGTCGCCTGCGCCCCGTCCGTGCACCCGGCCGCCCGCCAGGTCCTCCCCCGGCGGGCGGCCGGCGCTGTATCTTCAGTCGATGCTGCTCCCGCTCCGGCAATCGAGCTCCGCCCTCCACCGGACCCTGCTCGCCGTCCTCGTCTTCCTGTCCGGAGCGGCGAGCCTGGTCTACGAGGTGCTCTGGCTCAAGGAGCTGGGCCTGCTCTTCGGCAGCACCGCCTACGCCGCTTCCACCACGCTCGCCGTCTTCTTCCTCGGTCTGGCGGTCGGCGGCGCCGTCTTCGGTCGACTCTCGCCGCGCCTGCAGTACCCGCTGCGGACCTACGCCTGGATCGAGCTGGGGATCACGGCGTCGGCCTTGGCCTACTTCCTCCTGCTGGCGATCTACTTCCGGCTCTACGGACCCCTCTACGACGCCCTCGCCGACCGTCCCGCCGCCTTCAACGCGGCGCGGATTGCGTTGGCGACGCTGGCGCTGCTGCCCCCCGCCGCGCTGATGGGCGGCACGCTGCCGGTCCTGGGCCAGCACCTCGTGCGCCGTCCGGACGAGCTGGGCCGCATCGGGTCCTTCCTGTACGCGGTCAACACGCTCGGCGCGGCCACCGGCGCGTTCCTGGCCGGGTTCGTGCTGCCGCTCGCCCTCGGCTTCAACCGGGCGTATCTGCTGGCGATGGCGGTCAACGTCGCGGTCGCGGCACTGGCTTGGCGGCTGGCCGGAGCCGCCGAGGCGCGCGCTGCGCCCGCCCCGGAGCCGCCGGCCGACCACCAGCGTTCGCAACGGCCGGGGAAGGTCGCCCGCGGACGGCCGGCGGTACCCGCCGCCGACACGGCCTGCCCCGGGTGGCTTCTGGCCACCGTCGCCTGCCTGTCGGGTGCGTTCGCGCTCGGGCTCGAGGTGCTCTGGACGCGGATGTTCGCGCAAGTTCTGCAGAACTCGGTCTACACCTTCTCGATCATCCTGGTGGTGTTTCTGGCCGCGCTGGCGACCGGCTCGGCGATTGCGAACCGACTCTGCCTTCTACGAGCGGCGCCGGGGCAGGTCCTGTGGCTGCTGCTGACGCTGTCGGGCCTGGGCGTGGCCGTCATACCGTTCGGGTTCCACGATCTGACCGGCGGCCTCGGCACGCTTGTGACCGGCGACGGATGGCTGCTGTACGTCTTCTCGATCTTCGCCAACACGGCGCTGCTGCTGTTCGTCCCGGCCGCTCTGCTCGGCAGTGCGTTCCCGTACCTGCTGCGCGCCGCCGAGGGGTCGCGCGCCGCGCCGGGCGCGATCATCGGGCGGCTCAACGCCCTGAACACGGGCGGCGCCGTGGTCGGGTCCCTGACCGCCGGATTCGTCCTGCTCGGGAGCATCGGACTGTGGAACAGCATGCGGCTGTTCGCCTTCGGCTACCTGGTCCTGGCGCTGGCGGCGTGCTGGAACGGCTGGCGAACGATCGGCGCGCGGCTCCTGCCGGCGGCCGCCACGATCGGCGCCGTGGTGCTGCTCGGCACGCTGGTCGACGCCTCCCGCCTGCCGGTGGTCAACGTCAACGCGGATCGCGGCGAGCGGCTGCTCGCGACCTGGGAGGGCCCCGACGGCGTCGTCGCCGTCGTCGAGCGCCCCGGGAACCGGCGCATCAAGGTGAACAACTTCTACACGCTCGGCGGCACGGCCTCCCTCGAGCACGAGCAGAACCAGGCCCTGCTGCCGCTGATGACGCACCCGCAACCGCGCGCGGTCTTTCTGCTGGGCCTGGGCACCGGCATCACCGCCGGAGCGGCCCTCCGGCATCCCGTCGAGCGGCTGCTGGTCTGCGAGATAGCCGCCGACGTGATCGCGGCCGCCGCGGCGTGGTTCGACGTCCCGAGCGGCGGGCTCTTCAACGACCCGCGCGCGACTGTCCGCGCCTGCGACGCCCGCAATCACCTGCTGGGCACGACCGAGCGGTTCGACGCGATCATCGCCGACCTGTTCGTCCCGTGGCGGGCCGGGGTCGGGAACCTGTACAGCCGCGAGCACTTCCAGGCCTCCCGCGAGCGTCTCGCTCCCGGCGGCCTGTTCGTCCAGTGGTTGCCGCTGTACCAGCTCTCGCGGTCCGAGTTCGAGATGGTCGCGCGCACCATGCTCACCGTCTTCGAGCAGGTCACCGTCTGGCGCGGCAGCTTTGCCGCGGAGCGGCCCGTCCTGGCGCTGATCGGCGCCGCCGAAACGACCGCGCTCGACCCGGACGTGATCGACCGTAACGGGGAGTACCTGAGCGGCGGCCGCCCGTTGCCCCCTTCCACCTCGCTCGCGGTAACGCTGCCCTTCTATGCGGGTAACCTGTCGGTGGCCGACGGGCTGATTCCGCCCGGGCCGATCAACACCGACGACCAGCCGCTCGTGGAGTACCTGACGCCGGTGACGCAGCGGGAAGAGCGCACCGGGGCGACCGAGTGGTTCAACTCCGCCGAGCTGGCCGCCTTCCTCCGGCGCCTCCACGAGCTCGTGCCGCCGGAGCGCGACCCGCACCTGCGGCGGCTGACCGCCGCGCAACGCGACTTCGTCGTGGCGGGGCTCCGCTACCACGAAGGCGCGGTCGCCAGTCTGCTCGGACGGGAAGCCGACGCCAACGCGCACTTCGGCGAGTTCACCCGGCGCATACCCATCGAGTTCCGTCCCGCGATCGACGAGGACGACGCCGATACCGACGTCGTCCCCTGAGGCGTCACGGAAGCGTCGGCATCGTCAGCTCGCTCCCCGGCGGCCGCTGCACGTCGAACGCCTTGAGCGTGTAGTTCACCAGCGTGTAGTGACCGATCAGACCCGCGATGTCCATCAGGCCCTGGTTGCCGAAGATCCGCTGCGCAGCTTCGAACGCCTCGTCGCTCAGCTTCGGCTCCCGGATCAGCTCGCGGACGACGCGGATGATGGTCCGTTCCGGCTCGTTCAGTCCGGGCCGGTCACCGGCATCGGCCAGTGGCGTATCCCACCGGAGCAGCTCGATGATCCCCTCCTCGAGTCCCGCGCTGCGACCCAGGCCCTCGTGCGCCGACCATTCGTACTGGCTGTTCAGCGCGCGGGCGGCGGTCAGGATGGCGAGCTCGGCGAGCCGCTGGTCCCGGTTCCCGTCCGCCCCGAAGCGGAGGTAGGAGCTGGCCGGGAAGAGATGCTCGGCCATCAGCGGGCTGTTCATCCACATCCCGATCGGGCCCCGCAGGCCGGTGGCGTAGCGGCTGTCCGGGTTGACGATGATGTCGTACGCCCGCTGGCCGTCGGTGTCGAGCGACTCGCGGCTGATCGTCGGTACGCGCGCCCAGGAATCCTCGTGGATGCCCTCCGGGATGTCCTCCGGCGTCACGACGTGCGGCGTGAACTCCCGGTCCTGGGCCGATGCGACTTCCACGATCGGGGCAGCGAAGGTGATCGCGGCGACGGTGACGGCGGCGGTCAGCGCGGCCGCGCCGAGCGGCAGGATGACGTGGCTCAGCTTCACGGGTAACCTCCTTCAAGAATGTCCGCCGGGGTCGGCGCGAATCGATCCGGACACGTGGCCGGAACGGCACGATTCTCGATCCCCGCGGGGGCTGCCCGTATGCTCTCTCGCCGCGCACCTCCGAAGCAACCGTCGATCCATCAATTGCGAGTGATTGTCCGGGCGTCCCGCGCGGCCCGCTCCAGCACCGCGCGGGTTCGAGCAGCCGCCGCCGTCCAATCGAACGCCGTGACCCGTTCGCGCCCGCGCGCACCCAGACGGCTGCGCAGCGAAGGGTCCGCCGCCAGCTCGGCCAATGCCCGCTTCCATGCCGCAGCATTATCCACCGGCAGGAAGACCGCCGCATCGCCCGCGACTTCGCGGAACACGGGAATATCGCTCGCCAGCACCGGCGTGCCGGCGGCCATCGCCTCGACCAGCGGCAGACCGAAACCCTCGTAGCGCGACGGGCTGACAACCGCCAGCGCGCGGCGGTAGAGGACCGCCAGCGTCGCGGCGTCGACGTAGCCCGGGTAGCGCAGCCAGCCGGCTGCCTCCCCCCGGGCGAGCGCGATGTGCAGCGCGTCGCTCTTCCAGCCCCGCCGGCCGCACAGCACGAGCGCCGGCGCCGACCGGTCCTCGGCCGCCCACGCCTCCCAAACCGCCAGCAGGAGCTCGATGTTCTTGCGCGGTTCGATGGTGCCGACGTGGAGCACGTACCGCGCCGGGACCCCGGCGGGCAGATCGACGCGCTCCTGCATCGAGAGGTGACCCGGACCGTGGTGAATCGCCGTGACGCGCGCGGGGTCGAGCGGCTCGGCGGCCAGCAGCTCGTCGCGCACGGCATGCGACACGGTGACGACTTCCCGGGCCCGCGCCAGATTGCGGTCCAATTGCGCCTCCAGCACAGCGCGGGTCTCGTCCTGCAGCGTCCAGGCGAAGCGGCGGAACGCCAGATCGTGAATCACCACGACCACCGCGCCCCGCGCGGACCTGAACTTCGCCGGCAGCACGTAGTTCGGCGCGAACAGCACGGCGTTGCGCTGCAGCGCAAGCACCAGCGGCTCGAGCCAGGGCGTCACGCGGACCATCACGCGCCGCGGGACCCACGCCGGCACCGGGTAGGCGACGAGCTCGATCGCCGGGCCGCGCGGCAGCGCCACGACCGGCGGCGGGTGGTCCGGATAGGGAAAGATGGTCTGGCCGTACAGGCGCAAGCGGATTCCTTCCGCCTCGGACAGATGCTCCAGAATCTCGAAGAGGTACCAGCCCACCCCGGTCAGGCTGTTCCAGAAGCAATCGGCGTCGACCCCCACGGTGAGGCGGCCGCCGGCGTGCGGCCGGAGCGTCGAGGCGACAATCCGACCGCACCAGGCGAACGTCTCGCAAGCCGCCGAGAGGGCACTGTTCCAGCCCCGCGTGATCGCTCCTGTCATGCCTGGCAGCCCGCGGCAGAGCCCCGCTGCATTCGAGCGGCGATGCGGATTGTGTCATGCTTGCCCGCACGATGAATCCGAAGGCCGCCGACGAGCCCGCCGACGACGTCGCCGCGGTCGTCGAGCGCATACGCGCGGGCGCCCGGCAGCGACAGGCCGAAATCGCGGCGCTGGAGGACGAACTGGCCGGCTGGCCTCCCCCGCTCGAAGCGCTGCGCCGCTACGAGCGGCTCGCCGAGCCGTCCTTCGACGCCGAAGCCGGAGGACGCGCGGTCTGGCTGCAGAGGGTCTGCTACCACCTGTTCGCGAAACGGGGGCATCGGTCCCTGCTCCGGCAGCAGAACGAGTTCAACCGCCAGGTCGGATTCGCCCTGCGCGACATCTGCGACCGCCAGCGGCGACTCGGCGAGCGCATGACCGCCCTCGAGAGGCGCGTCGACGCGCTCGACGGGACCGGCGAGAACTCTCCCGCATCCTGATCATGCGCGTCTCGGTGTGCGACTACCAGGTTCCCTTCGTGACCGGGGGTGCCGAGGCTCTGGACACGGCGCTCGTCCGGCAGCTCCGGGCGGCCGGCCATGCGGCGGACCTGGTGACCCTGCCGTTCGCGTGGACGCCGCGGCTGCAGATATTGCAGAGTGCGCTGGCCTGGCGGCTCGTCAGCCTGGACGGCGCCGAGGGCCCTCCCGACCTCGTCGTGGCGGGACGGTTTCCCTCGTATCTCGTGCGGCATCCGAACAAGGTCGTCTGGCTCATCCACCAGTTCCGCCAGGTCTACGACCTGCTCGGCACCCGCTGGAGCGACTTCGGGGACAGCGCGGCGGACCGGGCGATGATCGACAGGATCCACGAGATGGACCGCCGCGGTCTGCGCGAGGCACGGCGCATCTACACGATCTCGCGTAACAGTGCGGACCGCCTGCGCGGGCACCTGGGCATCGAGGCCGAGGTGCTCCACCCGCCGCCGGCGCTCGAAGGGCGGCTGCGTCCCGGCGAGCAGGGAGACTACGTCTTCACCGTTTCGCGCCTCGACCCCATGAAGCGGGTGGAGCTGCTCGTCGACGCGCTCGCCGCCTGCCGTTCCGGTGTGCGGGCACGCATAGCCGGCGGCGGTCCCGAGCGCGACGCCCTGGAGCGGCGCATCGCCGAGCGCGGCGTCGGCGAGCGCGTCGAGCTGCTCGGCCGGGTGGACGACGACGAGCTGGTGCGGCTGTATGCCGGGGCACGGGCCGTGTTCTACGCCCCCTATGACGAGGACTACGGCTACGTGGCGATCGAGGCCTTCCTGTCGGGCAAGCCCGTCGTCACGACCAGCGATTCCGGAGGGGTGCTGGAGTTCGTCGACCACGAACGAAACGGCCTGGTCGCCCCCGCGGGCAAGGTTGCCGCCGTGGCCGCGGCGCTCGACCGGCTGGCGGCCGACCCCGACCTCGCCGGGCGCCTGGGGGCGACCGGACAGCGCACCGTCTCCCACATCCGGTGGCGGCGGGTGGTCGAGACCATCACCGAGACCGCGGCCGCGGAGACGCCCGCGTGACCGGCGCCCCGCCGCCGGTCGACTGGCTGAGCCCGCTGCCGCCCGGCGCCAGCGGTATCGCCGACTACAGCGCGGAGCTGCTGGCCGCGATGCCCGATACACGCGACGTGCGGGTGTTCGGGCCTGGCGGGGCTACCCGCGGTGCATGGCCGTTCCCGACCGCGGCGTGCGAGGGTTACCACCCGGCCGGCCGCCTGGCCGTCTACCACATCGGCAACCACCGCGGATTCCATGGTGGCATCTACGACCTGGCCCTGAGGCATCCCGGGGTCGTGGTGCTGCACGAGTACCGCATTCGGGAGCTGGTGCGCGAGCACGCGCTCGCGAACGGCGGGTCGCAGGCCTGGCTGGAGGAGTTGCGGTACGCCCTCGGAGATTCCGGTCCCGCCCTGGCGCGCGGCGAGTACACCGGCGGCTTCTTCACCCCGCCGCTCTTCGAGCGCCTCGTCGACCGCAGCCGGGGCGTGATTGTCCACGGCGAGCACGCGCGGCGGCGGGTCCTCGCCAGCCGTCCGGCGGCCCGGGTCTGGACCGTGCCGCACCATTACTCGCCGCCGGCCCGGCCGTCGCCCGCCGCGGGCCGCGCGGCCCTCGGCCTGCCGGACGTCGATGCACAGAGCTTCCTGATTGGCATCTTCGGACACGTGACCTACTTCAAGAAGATCCGGCAGGCTGTCGACGCCTTCACCACGTTGCATGCCGGCGTTCCCCGGACCCGGCTCGTCATCGTCGGCACCCCGGCCGACAACGACCCCGGCCTGGCGCGGCTGCTGGCCGACCCGCCGGCCGGAGTCCACGTCACCGGCCGGGTGCCGCTCCGCCGCCTGCAGGAGCTGATGGCGGCGGTGGACGTCGCGATCAACCTGCGTCTGGACACCGCCGGCGAGACGTCGGGCACCTGCATCCGGCTCCTGGGACTGGGACGACCGACCATCGTCACCGATGCCGGCTGGTTCGCCGAGATACCGGACCATGCGTGCCTGAAGGTCCGCGACGACGCCTGGGAAGCCTCGACGCTCCGGGCCTTCCTGCTCTCGCTCGCCCAACGGCCGGCGCTTGGCGCGGCCATCGGCCGCAACGCCGCCCGCTGGATCGCGAGGAAACACTCGATCGCGCGCAGCCTGGCGGCCTACGAGACCGCGTTCGCGGAAGCTGCCGCGACGCCGGCCGTCATCCGATCGCCCGTGCCGCCCCTGGCGCCGCATGCGCCGGAGGATCTCGACGCGCGACTCTCGGCCGCCGTCGGGGCCGCCGTCGCGGACCTCGGCTTCGAGACGGCCGGGAAACCCGACGACACCGAGTCGGGAACGGACGCGCTCGACCGCGAATGGCTCGAGGACATCGCCCGCCGCGGCCGCGAGATCGGCCTCGGATGAACTCGACCGACCGCATGCGCGCTCCTTTCCGAGCCGCCGGCCCAATTGCCTCAGCTTGATCGGCCTTGGATCAACTGCATGCGCGGTGCCGCCTCGCCGCCGCGGTAAGGTTTGGGGGCATAATCCCCGCATCGACAATCACGGACAACCCGTATCGGGAGAGCAAGCCAATGACACGCAGGTCCACCACGAAAACGATCAGGCTCGGCGCGCTGGTCGCCGCCGCCGCGTTCGCCGCCGCCGTCACCGTCGAGACGCAGGAACCGCGCAACCCGCGCAACGTCGACGAATTCGACGCGATGTTCCAGGAGCTGAACAACTGGGGCCGCTGGGGCGACGACGACGAGCTCGGCACGATGAACCTGATCACGCCGGAGAAGACGCGCGAAGCGGCGGCGCTCGTGCAGCGCGGCATCACCGTGTCGCTGGCCCACAATCCGATGCCGGACGAGGCGGTGGACAACCCCGACGCCGCGTTCAACCACACGATGGGCGCGTCGTTGCGGAGCGATACGTACGAGTTCCGGTATCACGGCTACGGGGTCAGCCACATCGACTCGCTCTGCCACTTCCTGTGGAACGACCGGATGTACAACGACATCCCGCCGTCGGCGAGCTCGCTGGAGGAGGGCTGCGGCAAGCTCGGCATCCAGAACCTGAAGCAGGGCATCGTGACCCGCGGCATCCTGCTCGACTTCGCGCGCCTCAAGGGCGTGCCGTACCTGGAGCCGCAGACGCCGATCTACGTCGAGGACATCGAGGCCTGGGAAGAGATGGCGGGGGTCAGGGTTTCGCCGGGCGACGTCATCTTCGTGCGGACCGGCCGCTGGGCGCGCCGCGCCGCGCTCGGGCCGTGGCAGGTCTCGGGCAACAGCGCCGGGCTGCACGCGTCGGTGCTGCCGTGGATCAAGGAGCGGGGCGTCGCCATCGTCGGCAGCGACGCGGCCACCGACGTGATGCCGTCGCTCGTCGAAGGCGTGACCCAGCCCGTCCACACGATGCTCATCGCCGGGTTCGGCATCCACATCTTCGACAACATGGATCTGGAGGCGCTCGCCGAGACGGCGGCGCAGGAGAACCGCTGGGAGTTCATGCTGACCGCGGGGCCGATCCCGGTCGAAGGCGGCACGGGGTCGCCGCTCAACCCGATCGCGATCTTCTGAGCGCAGACACCACAGCGTCGGGCCGGTGCGAGCGCACCACCGGCGTCACGCCTTCTCAATGGACGCCCGGCGTCGCAGCACGCGCCCGGGCGCCCGCCACCCAGTCTGAGCAGTAGAGCGACGGGCTCGCGATCGAGCCCGTCAGACTCCCGTCAGCCGTCCCGTGCTGTCGCCGAGCCGGTCGCGGTGGACGTCCACCTTGTCCAGGATCGACAGCAGCAGGTTGGTCAGCGGCGTGCCGTCCGCGCAGACGGCGTGCCGGCCGCCCCGCAGCCGCCCGCCCGCGCCGCCGGCCAGCAGCACCGGCAGATCGGTGTGCAGGTGCAGGTTGCCGTTGCTGATGCAGCCGCCGTACAGCAGCAGCGCATGATCCAGCAGCGTGCCGTCGCCGTCCGGTGTGGCGCGCAGCCGATCCAGGAAGTAACGGAACAGGCTGACGTGGTACGTGTTGATCTTCGCGTGCTTCGCCACCTTGTCGGGCGCGTTGCCGTGGTGCGAGATGGCGTGGTGCGGGTCGGGCACGCCGATGTGGCTGTAGGTGCGCGTCGACGCTTCCCGCGCCAGCATGAACGTGCTGACCCGCGTGACGTCGGTCTGGAAGGCGAGGACCTGCAGGTCGTACATCAGCTTCACGTGGTCGTCGTACAGCTCGGGCACCCCGACCGGCATCTCCGGCAGCTCGATGTGCTCGCCGACGCGCGCCTCCACCTTCCGGACGCGCTGCTCCACGTCGCGCACGCTGTCCAGGTACTCGTGCACGCGCGCCGCGTCGGCGGCGCCGAGCCGGGTCCGCAGGCGGCCCACCTCGCCGACGATCGCATCCAGGATGCTCCGGTCCCGGCCGAGCTGGCGCCGGCGTTCCTCCGCACCGAGGCCTTCCCCGAACAGGCGCTCGAAGACCACGCGCGGGTCGGTCTGCATCGGCAGCGGCGTCGTCGCCGTGCGCCACGACAGCGTGTTGACGTAGCTGCACGAGTAGCCGATGTCGCACCCGCCGACCGCCGTGAAGTCCTCGGCCGCCACCTCCAGCGAGCGCAACTGCGTGTCGCGCCCCAGCTCGTCGGCCGCCATCTGGTCGATCGTCTTGGCGCCGCGAACGTCAGCCCCCTGGGTCCGCTTGGGATGCACGCCGGTCAGCCAGACCGCGCTGGCCCGCGCGTGGTCGCCGGAGCCCTCGCCCTCGGCCGCCTCGGCGGGGCGCGAGTCGAGCCCCGACAAGACGACCAGCCGGTCGCGGTGAGGCTCCAGGGACGCGAGAATCGGCGGCAGGTCGAACGCCGTGCCGGCCGCGGCCGGCGTCCACTGCTCCATGATCGCGCCGTTCGGAATGTACGAGAACGCCAGCCGGCGCACCGGCGCGGCCGGCGTGCGGGACATCGCCGACAGGGCGGGCACCATGGCGTCGAGCAACGGGAGCGCCAGTGTCGCGCCGGCACCGCGCAGGAACGTCCGCCGCGGCAAGGCCTTCTTCGTTATCAGCATCTGAATCGCCCCTTCCATTCCACCGGCCGAGCTCGGCCGCACGGCGGCTCGCCCGGCAAACGTCGACTTGCGGCTCCGGTTGCCGCCCAACCAAGCCTGTCTGGAAGTCTGCCCCGTCCTCTACGGCACAGACTTCCAGGGCGTCGCCGCCCCGGCGCCCGCGATTTCATCCGGGGCGGGCCGCTTCATCTTCATTCGGAACGCATCGCTCGTCACGATGCCGGCAATGATCGACGAAAACCGATAGTCCTGATCGGCCGCGCGCGCGACGATCCGGCGCACCGCGGGCGCGTCGTAGTACTCCAGTCCGCGTCCGATCGCATACGTCAGCAGCTTGCGCGTGAACGTCTCGACGAACGTGCCGGGCCGCTGCAGGATCGCCTCCCGCAACTCGCTCGGACCGTCGAACGCGGTCCCGTCGGGCAGCACGTCCGAGGCGTCGATCGGCTGGCCGTCGGCGCCGGTGCCACGCCAGCGGCCGATCGCGTCGAAGTTCTCCAGCCCGAACCCGTACGGATCCATGCGCGCGTGACACGTGGCGCAGGCGGGGTTCGCGCGGTGCCGCGTCAGGCGCTCGCGGATGGACAGGCCCTCGGCGCTGCCCGTGTCCTCGAGGTCCGGCACGTCCGGCGGCGGGGGCGGCGGGGGCGCGCCGAGCAGATTCGTGGGTGCTGACGCCGGTCGGGCGCCGTGGAACGTCGCCGGGGTTGCGCTGGTTATGTCGAGAATCCAGTTCCCCCGCAGCACCGGGGACGTCCGCGTCGCGTAGGAGGTGACCGTCAGCACGCTGCCGTGGCCCAGCAACCCGCGCCGCGCCTCGTCGGTCACGGGCACGCGCCGGAACCGATCGCCGTAGATGCCCCGCATCCCGTAGTGGCGCGCCAGGCGCTCGTTCACGAACGTGTAGTCGGCGGTCAGCAGGTCGAGAGCGCTGCGGTCCTCGTGCAGCATGCTCTCGAAGAACAGCTCGGTCTCGCGCTGCAGCGCACGCCGCAGGTTGTCGTCGAAGTCCGGGAACGTCGGCGGGTCGGGATGGGTATTGCCCAGGTTCCGCAGATAGAGCCACTGCCCGGCGAAGTTCTCCACCAGCGCCGCCGCGCGGGGATCGGCCAGCATGCGCCGCACCTGCCGCGTCAGCTCCGCCGGGTCCGTCAGGCGCCCGCCCTCGGCCGCCGCCAGCAGCTCGTCGTCGGGGATGCTGCTCCAGAGAAAGAACGACACCCCGCGACTCCAGCTCCGCGACGGTGACGGCCACTTCCATTGCATCCCGCCCGCTGACCATCCCTCGCCCCGTCGCCTCGGGCAAACTCGATCGTCGCGAGGCGAGATCCAGGTCCGCCAGCGGATAGACGGCCCCGGCCTCGACATCGGCGGGCTCGGCCTCCAGCCGGAAGATGAACTGCGGACTGGCCAGGACGAAGCGCAGCGCCAGCTCGACGCCGGCCTCGAAGCCGCCGTCGCGGCTGCCTTCCCGGTAGAAGTCGATCAGCCGGTCGAGCTCCGGCGCTTCCAGCGGACGGCGGTAGGCCTGCCGGCCCAACCGCGAGAGAATCGAGCGGGCGCACGGCAGCTCGTCGGCGGGAGCGCCGGGACGGCAGGTGAAGATGCGCTGCCGGCTCGGCGTGTCCTCCGGCCGGACGGCGTCGAACGGCCCGGCGATCAGCACGCTGTCGACATCCGGCAGGCCCCTTCGGCTGCTCGTACCCACGTAGCTGCGCAGAAACGGCCGCGCTACCTCTTCCGACAACGCCGCGGGCCGGCCCACGAACGCGGCGACGATCTCGTGACGTCCGGCCGTGATCGGCAGCCGCACACGCATCGACTCGTCCGCGGTGAACGCCTTCGTGGCGGTCTGGCCCGGGTTCTGCTCGTTGATCACGATCGGCCGGTAGGCGTCCTCGCTGCCGACGCCTTCGACTCGTCCGCGGTGAACGCCTTCGTGGCGGTCTGGCCCGGGTTCTGCTCGTTGATCACGATCGGCCGGTAGGCGTCCTCGCTGCCGACCGGGAACAGGGCGACCCGCTCGCCATCCAGGGTCAACTCGACCCGATGCACCTCGCCGATCCCGCGGATGGCGCCCACCGCGGTCCGCCGCAGCCGCACGCGAATCTCGTACTCGGCATCGACCGGGAAGTGCTCCGCGACGCGGACGCCGCCCCGGGTGCCGAGCGGCAGATCGCGCAGGTGGTAGTCCTGGGTCAGGTCCTCGGGCGTCTTGTGGGTGACGGTGACGGCCGGGATCGCCGGGCTGCCGACGGCAAGGCGGCTGACCTTGCGCGCCGTGGTGACGTAGCTCTCGATGAGCAGCGGCGACACCCCCAGGGCGTCCGCGATGTTGTCGAAGCCGTAGGTGGAATCGTCCGCTGGCAGCGCGCTGACGTCGGCGTCGACGCCCAGCAGATCGCGCACCGCGTTGCGGTACTCCGTGCGGTTCATCCGGTGCAGCAGCGGGCGACCCGGGTTGGGGCGCGCGAGCGCGGCCGTATCGAGCGTCGTCTCCAGCCAGGACGCGAAGGCGCTGTACGCGGCCCCGGCCGGCCGCGGACGTCCCACAGGCGGCATGGTCCGGCTGCGGAGCTTCTGCACCACCTTCTCCCACAGCTCCGGATGGGCGGCGACGTGCTCCGCGGAGACCTCGACCTCGTCCAGAACGAGTCCGGCCGTCCGCAACCGGCCGTTGTGGCAGGTCACGCAGTAGCGCTGCACGAGCGCGGCGTGGTCCTCCGGCGCCGCCGCGGCGGGTGCGCCGGCAGGTTGCCGCGCAGGCGCCGTGGCCGCAGGCGCGGCGACCTGCGGCGGCGCCTGGGCGGTGGCGGCGGCAGCGGCAGCGACGGCGGCCTGCGACGCCTCGGCAGAAGCGATGCCGGTCACCAGACCGCCAGTTAGCAGACTGCCGGCCAGCCACGCCAACCCGGCGTGCCGCAGTAGCGCCGCCAAACCCGTCGCCGAAGCTCCGTGTTCAGCCCCATCCCCCACCACCCCAGGAGTTTGCGCCGCAGAGCTCACTACGTTGCGTGCTACGGCGCAGACTCCTCGCCCGGCGCGCTGTCCGCTCCGCATCTTCACCTCCGTGCCCCGCGCCGTCCGCAACGACGACGGACGGCTCACATCGAGCGGCCCCGCCGTCCGCTCCGCATCTTCACCCGTGCCCCACGCATCTCGCATGGCATCAACGCGAGGCCGCGCGGTCCGCATCGTCCTCGGACGCCGGAGTCGGCTCGGCGCCGAGCTCCCGCAGCAGCGCCGCCGCCTTGTCGCGCCGGATCACACTGGCCACCTGGTTGAATCCCTGCTCGGCGAGATCCAGCGGGTTCCGTTCCAGTTCGTCCCGGAAGTCCGTCCGGGCACCGGCCTCGACCAGGCGCCGGATGATGCTGTTCGCGGCCCGGTAGACCGCGCCGTGCAGCGCCGTCTGGCCGTTGGCGTTGCTCGCGTTGACGTCGACGCCGGCGGTCAGCGCGATGCTGACCGCTTCGAGCGCATTCCGCTCGGAGCGGAACGGCCGCGATCCTTCGACGTACCCCACCCCGGCGGCCAGCATCACGGCCGTGTTGTTGGCGTAGGTCGCCAGCCGCTCGTCCGCGCCATGCGCGGCCAGCGTCCGCATCGCCTCCACGTCGGCCGCCTGGGCGGCCAGCAGGTACGGCGTCGCCCCGCCGAGATTCACCCGGTTGTCCATGTACGGCCGGCCGGCGCTGAAGATGCCCTCGTCGGTCCACCGCTCGTGCACTATCGGCACCGGCTCCGTCCGGGCATTCGGATCCGCGCCACGCTCCAGGAGCATGCGCATCAGCTCCAGGCCGTCGAGCTGGGAGTGATCCCGCCCCGTGCCGTCGACGAACTGGTTGGCCACGCGGCGCTGCGGCGCCCGGGCGCGCACCAGGTCGTGCAGGATTCCGTTGCCCCGGCCGTCGCGCGCGTTCGGGTCGGCGCCCGCATCGAGCAGCATCGCCGCCGCCGTGTAATGGCCGACGGTCACGGCCATGCTCAGCAGACTCCCAGTCGCGGGCGCACGGCCGGCGGCCTGCGCGGCGGGGTCCGGTATGCGCGCGTTCACCTCGGCGCCCGCGGCGATGAGCAGGCGCAGCGCGTCGCGGGCATCCTGCCGCACCGTGAACATCAGCGCCGTGAAGCCGCCGGTCGAGGACGAGTCGACGGCAGCGCCGCTCTCGAGCAACAGGTTCAAGACCGGGACGTGGTTCTCGGCGGCGGCCCACATCAGGGGGGTCTGGCCCCGCCAGCCATCCACCGCGTCGATGTCGGCCCCGCGGGCGAGCAGCGCCCGGACTGCAGCAACGCGACCTGAGCGCGCGCAGGTCAGAATCGGAGGCTCCCCGGTCGGCGCCAGATTGGGGTCCGCGCCCGCGTCCAGCAGTTGCGCAACCACGGTCGGACTGGCATTGGCGCAGGCGAGCGCGAGCGGGGTGGATCCGTTGCGGTTGACGGCGTCGGGATCCGCGCCGGCGTCGAGCAGCAGGACCGCCAGCTCGGCGTCGTCCCCATAGGCCGCCCAGTGCAGCGCGGTGGTGCCGTCCACCTGCACGGCGTCGACGTCGACGCCTTCCTCTTGCAGCAGGCGCGAGACCGCGACGCGGTCACCCTCTCGCGCCAGCTCCGGCAGCCGGGTGTCGGGCTCGTTGGCCGCCAGGAGCCCGGCGCTTGCGAGTGACAACAGCAGCAGTACCGCGAGCCTTCCTCGGTTCGGCATGGTTCATCGCCCCGTCACGAGGTTCCGCCGCAGGCCGACCAACGTGAACCGGCCGGTACGCCAACGACACGCAGAAGTGCCGCATCGTACACGAGCGAGATCGCCCTATCAACGGTCGCCGCCTGCCAATACCGTGAAAACTCGGAGTCAGACTCCGAATTTTCAAGCAATACGAAGGACGACACCCAACGACTAGCGTCCGGACCCCTGCACGCGGCGCTTGATCTCCGGGTTGACGCGCGTGCCGTACATGGTGATGCCCGACAGGCGCGAGAAGTAGTCGTAGGCCACGGCCGAGACCGCCTCCACCACCGCACCGCCGTTGCCTCCGTAGTTGGACATCACCGAGATCACGCAGGGGCGGTCGGGCACATCCACCAGCCCCCAGACGGTCGCCACCCCGGTGATGCCGCCGGGCTTGAACGCGATCGGCACCTGTCTCGGCACCGGGTTCCGTATTGTAAATCTCGAGGATCTCGCGCACGCGCGCACAGCCGGTCTTGCTCATCGGCAGATCGCAGCTCGCGATCCGCTCCATGATCAGCGCCGCGTCGCGGGGCGTCGACAGGTTCTCGTCGCCGCGCACCGACGCCTCCGGCCGTTGCATCTTGCGCGCCAGCCGCGTGTGGCCGGCCCCGAGCGAAGCGACCTCCTTGCGCCGGTCGAGCGCGCGCGCGAGCAGGAAGCTGGCGAGCGCAGGCGCCAGGCCGACGCCGCGACCCTCCCCGCGGTCGATCGTCAACGGCACGAAATGGGAGGCCGCGATGTCGCTGAACACCGCGGCGGCGCCGTCGCGGACATCCTCGAAATCGGGGTAGGACAACGTGCCGAACCCGAACGACGCCTGGTGCAGATAGAGGTTGACCACCTCTTCCGGCCTCTCGATCGGCGAAGCGCGAAGGATCGCCGCGTTGACGAGGCTGAAGATGGCCGTGTTGGCCCCGATGCCGAGCGCCAGCGAGAGAATGGCAACCGCCGTGAACGCCGGGCGCCTGGCCAGGGACCGAAAGTCGCGGATGTCGCGAGCCACTCCGAGCTGGAGGCCCGACCGCCAGGCCCAGGCGCCGCGGCCGTCACGCACCGCGTCCTTGTGCGCGTCGACGCCGCCGAAAGCGGCGCACGCCCGTCGACGCGCTTCCCGCGGGTCGACTCCCGCCTCGCGCACCAGGCGCGCCGTTTCCATGTCGAGATGGAAGCGGAACTCCTCGTCCATCCGCTGCTCGACCTCTTCACGGAACAGCAGCAGGCGGAGACGGGCGCAGGCGGCGTCCATCCACCGCATCATGTGCTCCGCAACACCGCGCCGAGACCCTGGGCGAAGCGCTCCCAACTGTCGATCTCCTCGCCGAGCGCGCGCCGGCCCGACGGCGTCAGCCGGTAGTAGCGCGCCCGCCGGTTGTTGTCGGTCGTTCCCCAGTCGCTGCCAATCAGCCCCTGCTTCTCGAGGCGCTGGAGGGCCGGATACAGCGAGCCCTGGTTGACCTCCAGCACCCCCGAGGACATCTGCCGGATGCGTTGGCCGATGCCCCAACCGTGCATCGGTCCCAGCGAGAGCGCCTTGAAGTCGAGCGAGCCTCGAAGGTCGTCCGGTCTTCTAGCCATCTAGAGGAAGGATGGCTCATAGCTCCTCTAGATCTCAGGAGGACGTTCACGCGGCGATTTGCCGGCGTTGGCGAGAATCACCACTCTCCGAGCGGATCCAGGACGCTCAGAAACGGGAAACGACGGAAGTCCGTGTCGCGGGTGCAGATGCGGCTGACGCCGTGCTCGCGCATCAGGACCGCCGTGTGCACGTCGTGCAACACGTTCCCACGCAGGTCCGGCAGCTCCGCCAGGGTCTGGGCGAGCACGGCGCCGTGACGCGGCGTCGCTACCAGCACTTCGAATCCGGGCGCCGCCAGCAGGTGCTCGATGAAGCTCCACGCAGCAGAGGGCGTCCACGGCGACCGGAACGCGCGGGCATGCGTACTCACCCGCAGGAACTCGTAGCAGACACTCCAGGTGAGGAACGCCGGTGCGGCATCGCCCCGTGCGTCATCCAGGCGCTTGCGGCAGGACGAGCCGAGCTCCGAGCGCTCGTCCGCGGCGTGAAGGAGAACGTTGGTGTCGAAGACCAGCAACTACTCTTCTTCCATCGCGCGGTACAGCGCGTCACGGTCGTCGATGTCGACCAGATGCCCGCCGCTATCCCACGTCGGCAATGGCGGCGGGGGGGGCTGCGGTTCGCCGGTGGCGACCGATGGGGCCAGCACGCGGCGAAGTCCCGCCTCGACCAGCGCCGACATCGTCGTTCCCCGCCGCGCCGCCTCTTCGCGCAGCCGCTGCATGACCGAATCATCGATGTTGAGGGTCGTCTTCATATGGAAAACCATATCACCTTGCAAACGACAGCCACAGGTCCGCGCCTGCCATCCATACGCCACCGTCGTATCATGGCGGGGTCATGAGAATCTCTGCCTTTGTCGCCGTTCTCGTCCTCTCGACGGCGAGCCTCGCCGCGGCCGACGGCGAGGAGTCGTACCGCACCCGCTGCGCGCTGTGCCACGGCGGCAACGCCGCCGGCAGCGACCGTGCCGGGTCGATTCTCGCGACGCTGGATGCGAGCGGCCCGGAGCAGTTGGCGCGCATCATCACCGAGGGGGTGCCGTCGCGGGGCATGCCCGGGATCGAGATTCCGGCAGATGAGCTGACGCCGCTCATCGCCTACCTCAAGGAGCTGGCCGCCACGGCACCGCCGGCGGCCCGTGATCCGCGGGCGCCGCAACCGCGCGCCGCCTCCATTCCGCTCGCCGGGGGCGACGCACTGGAAGGCACCGTCCTCAACGAGAGCGGGTTCGACGCGCAGTTCCGGACGTCCGGCGGCGACATCCTGCTGCTCCGCCGCGAGGGCGACGCCTACCGCGAGGCGGCGATCGAGCCGTACGTCGACTGGCCGTCCTACCACGGCAGCTATACGGGGAACCGCCACAGTCCGCTGGACCAGATCGACCGGGACAACATCGGCGGGCTGTCGATGCAGTGGTTCTTTCCCATTCCCGACATGCCGATGATCGAGGGTACGCCGGTGGTGATAGCCGGCGTGATGTACGTCACCGCGGTGAACCAGGTGTACGCGCTCGACGCGGCGACGGGGCGCGAGATCTGGCGCTACGCGCAGCCGCGCACGGAAGGCCTCGTCGGCGACCCGGGCATCGGTCTCAACCGCGGGGTCGCGGTGGGCGGCGACCTGGTGTTCAGCGTCACCGACCACGCCCACGTCATCGCCCTCGACCGCTCCACCGGCGAGCTGGTCTGGGACACCGAGATGGACGACTACCGCGAGCACTACGGCGCCGTCGTGGCGCCGCTCGTGGTGGACGACCTCGTCATCGCCGGCATCAGCGCGGGAGACACCGGGCTGCGCGGCTTCCTCGACGCGTACCACGCCGAGACGGGCGAGCGCGCGTGGCGCTTCTGGACCATTCCCGCACCCGGGGAGCCGGGGTCGGAGACGTGGGGCGACCCGGAGGTGCTGCGCCGCGGCTGCGGCGCCACCTGGCTTACCGGCAGCTACGACGCCGAGCTGGACCTGCTCTACTGGGCCACCGGGAACCCGTGCCCGGACATGAACGGCGACCGGCGCCCGGGCGACAACCTGTACACGAACTCCGTGGTGGCGCTCCGGCCGCGCACCGGGGAAATGGTGTGGTACTTCCAGTTCACGCCGCACGACACCCACGACTGGGACGCGCAGGAGCCGCTGCTGCTCATCGACGAGGAGTTTCGGGGCCAGCCGCGCAAGCTGCTCATCCAGGGCAACCGCAACGGCTTCTTCTACGTGCTCGACCGCACCAACGGCCAGTTCCTGCTGGGCGAGCCGTTCGTCAACCAGACCTGGGCCGAAGGGCTCGACGATTCCGGGCGTCCCATCGTGCTGCCGGAGTCGTTCCCGACCGAGGCGGGTACGGTCACCTGCCCGGCCATCTACGGCGCGACCAACTGGTGGTCGTCGAGCTACCACCCCGGGACGGGGCTCTTCTACATGATGGCGCTTGAATCGTGCAACACGTACACGAAGACCGACGAGGAGTGGCAGCGCGGCCGAAACTGGATGGGCGGCACGACCTGGCTCCCGGACGGCGCGCCGAACCAGAAGTTCATCCGCGCGCTCGACATCCAGACCGGCCGGACGGTGTGGAGCTATGCGCAGTCCGGGGAGGCGCGCACCTTCTCCGGCGTCCTGTCGACCGACGGCGACGTGGTCTTCTTCGGTGAGAACAGCGGCTCGTTCGCCGCCCTGGACGCGCGGAGCGGAGCGCCGCTCTGGCACGTCCCCATCAACCAGGAATGGAGAGCCTCGCCGATGACCTACCTGGTCGGCGGCCGGCAGTATGTCGCCATCGCGTCGCGGCTCGGATTCTGGGCGTTCGCGTTGCCCTGACGCCCAACGGCGAGGGGCTGGCTGTTCTCGGCGGCCAGACGGATCCCGGAACCGTCGGAGCCAGAGGGCAACCCGCAGCCGTGGTATCGTGAGAAACACATGACCGCGACCGCGACAATCGTCCTGTCGATAGTCGGGACCGGCATCGGGGTCGTCGGTATCGTAGGCTTGATGGTCCGCATGCTCGCAACCCGAATCGACGGGATCACGACGCGAGTCGACCGTCTGGCAGCGGAGACGAACCGCCGCTTCGACAGTCTGGCAGCGGAGACTGGCCGCCGCTTCGACGGTCTGGCAGCGGAGACTAGCCGCCGCTTCGACGGCCTGGGGGCAGAGACGAACGGCCGCTTCCAGGTCCTCACGAACGACATGCACCAGCAGTTCGAGCAGGTCAACCGCGAACTCGGCGAGAACCGGGAGCGGATGGCCAAACTCGAAGGCGCGCTCGAGGGCTTCCTGGCCGGCCGCCGCGACCGGGACGCGGCGTGACGCTCGTGAGCGCGCTCAGTCGGTCCGGAGCGCCACGACGGGACTGACCCGGCTGGCGCGGCGGGCCGGCAGCCAGGCTGCGAAGAGGGCCACAGCGCCGAGGACCAGCGGCACGCCGACGAACGTCAGCGGGTCGAGCGCGTCGATCTCGAACAGCAGCCCGCCCAGCAGGCGGGTCGCGACGACGGCGAGGGCCAGCCCGAGCGCGCCGCCTATGACCACCAGCTTGAGGCCACCGGCGACGAGCAGCCGCACGACGCGGGGGCCGTCGGCGCCGAGCGCCTTGCGGATGCCGATCTCGCGCGTCCGCCGGGCGACGCCGTAGCTGACGACGCCGTAGAGGCCGACCGCGGCGAGACCGGGGTCAGGGCCGGCGGCGCAAGCGGCTCTGGTCAGACAACCGCGTCAATGTACTTGCGCGCCAAGTGCCAAGCCGACTCAAGGAAGGCGGTCAGCGGAATCGCCAGGATCAGTCCCAGGACGCTGTCGAACACCGTGCCCCAGAACAGGATCGCCACGACGATGGCCATGAAGTGGAGGCCGGTACGCTCGCCCATGATTCTCGGGGTCAGGAACCAGCCTTCGATCTGCTGCACGACGGCGATCACCATCAGCAGGAGCGCGCAGGTGCTCAGGCCGCCGTCCGCCTGGAAAAAGGCGATGGGAAGGGCGATGGCGAGCCCGACCATGCTGCCGAGGTACGGAACGATGTTGAGCATCCCCAGCGCCATGCCGATGACGAACCCATAGCGGAGACCGATCAGGGAGAAGCCGACGGCGAACAGCAGGCCCTGCAGGAACCCGATGATCAACTGTCCGCGAAAGAACCCGACGAGGATGGCGACGAACTCGTGCAACAGAAACGTCACGTCCCCACGCGTGCCCGGCTTGAGAAAAGGAAGCAGTTGATCGGCGTCGAACCGAATGCCCGTGGCGGTCAGGAAGTAAGCGAAGTAGATCGGCGTGATCGCCCACGACAGCAGGGCGCTTAACCCACGCGCGAAACCGAAACCGGCCGCGACCGCTTCCGACCCGACGGCCCGCAACCGTTCCACCACCGTGGTTTGCTGCGCCGTCACGATCTCCCGCAGCAATTCGCCTACGCCCCACGTATCGAGTACCTCGCCCACGCGCGGCAGCATCGCCTCGGCCAACGTGCGAGTCTGCTCCCATAGCTCGGGTGCCTGCTCGGCAAGGCCGAGAAACTGACGAACCGCCAGATGCCCGAAGAACGCGATGAACGCGGCCAGCGGGACGAGCGCGGACAGGAACACGACCGCCACCGCTCCTGCAACCGGCATCCGGCCTGGGCCGCGCAGCCAGTCATAGTACGGCCGGAACACGAGCGCCGCAACGCCCCCAACCACCAGAGGCAGGAACACGCCCGAGAAGGTCCGGACGAACAGCACGATCAACCATCCCAGCAACCCGGCTGCGGTGAGGATGACCACCGCAGCCACGGTGGTTACCGCGGCTGCAACGGTGCGCATCTGGCGGGGCGTGAGCTCGAACGCCACGATGACTCCGCAACTTACAGGAATCGGGCGAGCGCCACGGCGACCGTGATCACCGTGATGATGTCCACACCGTGTCGGGATCCATGCGCCACATCCTACCGCGAGTTCACCGCGAGAGCCCTGTGTCGCGGTCCTGCTCACGGTACCGACCCAGATTCGTGCGGAATTGCACGTTCTGACGAATGATTCGGCAGGCTCAACCCCGAAGACGGCTCGTGAGTTCCGTGTCGCGGGGGAACGAGGTGGGGCTCAACTTCGTTCTACTTGGCGGACGGGTCACACGGTCAGCCACTCGGCAACTCGGACGCCGTAGTACGATGCCGGTGTGTACCACACGGACCCCATCGCTCGGGCACTGACCGACGCCGAGTCACGCCGGAACTGTACGCCATCACCAAGTGCTGTTCGGCAGGCCGCCGAGTCCGTCGAGCGGGTCACGCCTGAAGTACTTCGCGATGGAATCGCTTCTGCTCCGCGCCGATCTCGCATGGCGCCTTGGCGGGGTTGGCGGACTCGCCGGCGCAGCACTCCGGCGGCTCGGCTGACACGATAGGCGCTGTTTCCATGTCGCGTTCGTCCACGTTCGGGGTCGGCGAGGCGGTCCAGAAACTCCGTCGATCCCTCCCGGAGCAACAGGCGATGCGCGAGGCGGTCGGACAGGCCCGTGGGCGCATGTTGAATGTGTCCACGCGCTGCGCAGCGGTCGAGAGGCTCCGGGAATCGCTCAGGGAACACGAGGCCCTTCGCGACCAGGTCGAGCAGGCCAGCGTAAGACTGTTCGAACAGCGGCAACGTGTTGCCGCCGAGGTGATCGACCCCGTCGAGAAGTACGTGAACGGGCTGGCGAATACGCCCAAGGAGTTCGATAAGTCGGTACGCGCGTTTCGCATCGAGATCGCTCGGTTCGGTAGCACCGTGCAGCGCATCCAGGCGGAGGCCGCCGAGTCCGGCAAGATTGGGAGTGGCGTCGGGTTGGCCGGGACCGCGGTCGGCGTAAGCATGGCTGCATTCGGTCCGACTGCGGCCTTGGCGGTGGCCACGACATTCGGTACCGCGTCGACGGGAACGGCCATCTCCGCCTTGTCCGGTGCCGCAGCCACGAAGGCCGCTCTCGCTTGGCTCGGCGGCGGCGCGCTCGCAGCCGGCGGTGGCGGCATGGCGGCCGGCAACGCGCTCCTGGCTCTGGCCGGACCGGTGGGCTGGACCATCGGCGGTCTCGCGCTCGTGGGATCGGGCACTTATCTCCACTTCCGCAATGGTGCCCTCGCGCAGAAAGCCGTAAAGGAGCGTGTTCGGGTCGAAGGCGAGGTCCGTTCCCTGCGGACGGCCCACGAGGAGATCGAACGACTCGCGGCAAGCACGCGGACGTTCACCGAGGGGACGCTGGCTTCGCTCAACTGGCTCTGCAGGCGCGCGCCGCACGACTACCGGCACTTCGATCCGGGACACAAGGAACGTCTCGGTGCCCTCATCAATCACATTCGCTCGCTCAGCGAATTGATTCGCAAGGAAGTCGTGTTGTGACACAGCCTCCCGCCGATCGCGCCGGGGCGCACGTCTCCGCTCAGGTTGCTGCTGCCTGGAGCGCATTGGACGCTGCGTATCGAGCCGGCGAACTCGCCGCCGTGCTGCGGGGTCAGGATCGCGCGTTTCTCGGCGCGATGCGGGAATTGCAGGTCGTCCGGGATTTCGTGGGATCGCCGGAGAACATCCTTGGCAGGACAGATACCAAGCACGGCGAGATCGCCGAGCAGGTTCACGTGGGTGTGAGCCGTGCGAGGGACGTGCTCTACGGCCGGGATCCGGCCGCGACGTTCGTTGGGGTCGCACGCACCGGTCCGGTGGACTACCGGGTGGACGGCGTGGACATTCAGTCCAAGTACTACAACGGTCTGCGTAATACGCTCGACGGTGTTGCGACCCATGCAGAGAAGTACCAGGACTTCCCCAACGAGCATGGTCGCTACCACATTCCCCGTGACCAACACCAGCAGTTCCAGCAGCTGCGCGAGACCGGCGAGATCGAAGGCCTCTCCGACCGAAGTGCGGCCACGATCCAACGTCGAGTCGACGATCTCGAACAGACGACGGGTCGGTCAGCCAACGACTTCATCGAGCCGGGCGAGGCCACTTACCCCGAGGTTCAACGCGGGCGGGTTCACGACACGCTTCGGGACCGTGACGACGAACTCGCTCGGGAAAATGAGGATCTGCGACAGGCGGCGCGGGCCGAACACGGCCCGTCCTTGGTCGGACTAGGTACGGCCGCCGCACTCGGTGCCACGGCAGGTGGCGGCGTCGGCTTGGCGCAGGCGATCTGGGTGAAGTGCCGTGAGGGCAAGAGTCCGTTCCGCGGACAATTCTCGATCCAGGACTGGCAGGACGTCGGCGTCGTGGCCGCGCAGGGCGCCGGCGGCGGCGCAGTTGCCGGAAGTTCCGTCTACGTGCTGACCAACTCGACAGCGATGGCCGCACCGTTCGCCGGCTCATTGGCCAGCGGCCTGATGGGCGTCGGCGGGCTCTTGCGGGACCATCATGCTGGGACGATAGACGGCGAGCAGTTCGTCGAGATGTCACACATCGTCGCCATGGATGCCGCCATCGCGGGACTGACGGCCGCGGCTGGCCAGACTTTGGTGCCGATCCCGATGCTCGGCGCTCTGCTCGGGAGCCTCGCCGGCAAACTCTTGGCGTCGGCTCTCAAGGACGCTCTCGGAGAGTCGGCGTCCGCCTTGGCCGCAAGGCTCGCCGAGTACGAGCGGGACGCCTATGAACAGCTCGACGAGGAACACCGTGCCCTCGTGCAGCGGTTGGACGCCTGGTTCGGGAACCTGGAGCGCTTCGCTGCAACTGCTTTCGATCCGGACAGCAACACCAGATTGTTGGAAGCCAGCGTACAGACTGCGGAGACCGTCGGCGTGCCCGAGGAACGCATTCTCCGCACAACCGGCGACGTCGACGCCTTCATACAGGGGTAAACATGCAACTGTTGCACGACCCGCTCGATGGCCTGTCGCCGTCGCTGTACGTTGCTACGTTGTCTGAGATCGCGCACGTGGATGGCCTCCATCCGGCCGAGCGAGAACTACTCGACCAGCACGCGGCCCATTTCGGCGTGGATCTCGACAACCTCCCCGAAGTACCCCGCGATCTGTCTGCGCTGCCGTGGGCCACGCGAGTGCTGGTCTACCGCGATGCGGTGACGCTGGCTCTCGCTGATGAGATGAGCGCAGAAGAAGAGCGTTATCTCGGCGATCTGGCGGAACGCATGGGGCTGCCCGCCGAGACGGTCACTGCGATCTTCGCTTGGGTAGGTGACTATGACGCGCTCCTCGAGCGTCTGGACGCGCTGATCACCGAATGACGAAGCCGGCCCAAGAGCTATGGGACCCACAGCGGAAGGACGGCAGTCGCGGCCGCCCCCTGGCACCCATCCGGCTCATCGTGGGAAGAGCACGCCTGCTTCGGGAACATCGCTCGTGGCCCGTTGCACGTCAATAGGCAATGAAGCGTCGTCGATTTCGACGACCTCGCCGGCATCCAGGCGCGTAATTGCCCGGCGCACGTCGTCATCGCTCCATCGGTTCATGAAGCGCACGGCCGACAGGGCCGCGTACTCGCGGTCGAGCTCCATGCTGAGCCAACGGCGACTGAGTTGCTCTGCAGCTTGGCCGGTGGTGTTCGAGCCCGAGAAGATATCCAGGACGATGTCTCCAGGGTCGGTAAGGAACTTGATGAAGAACTGTGGCAGCGCGCTGGGGAACCTTGCCGGGTGGCTGTCTCGACCCAGCATCTTGCACAACCGCAGATAGGCGGAGTTGCTTTCCGTATTCGGAATCTGCAGGAGATTCGAAGGAATCGCGCCGCCGTTCTCCTTGCCGAAGGCCTTCGCGATGTCGTGTCCGGAGGGCCGCTCCTTCGGTCGGTAGAATCGCTCGGGGTCCTTGAGGAGCGTCTTCATCCGTTCGGAGTAGGGCGCCAGGACGCGGGTGACGTCCGCCTTCGGCTCGGCACAGCGGGAAAACCACCAGACCGTGTTCACGGCGTCCTTCGCGCGGATCTTGCGCTTGTTGACCCACTCGATTGGCGACGGCAGCTTCGCGGGATTGAACCAGAAGAACTCCTCCGCCAACTCGTAGCCCAGGCGATCACAGAAATCCAGGAGGACGCGGTAGTTGTACAGCGACCGCACGGGCTTTCCCCGTTGGTAGGCTCCACCGAGGTCGAGCACGAAGCTGCCGCTTTCCTTCAGCACGCGGTACGCAGCTTCTCCAAACCTGCCGAGCCATTCGACGTACTGGTCCTGCTCTTCGTTGCCGTAGGTCTTCTTTCGAAGCAGCGCAAATGGCGGGCTGGTCAACACCAGATCCACCGACTGGTCCGGCAGACATGCGAGTAGCTCTGCGCTGTCGCCGCACAACTGGAGACCGCGCCTCGTCGTGTACACCCGGGTGTCGCGCGGGAAGTCCATCTTCATTGGGTGTCCAGAGAAGGGAGATCCGCACTGGGCCGCAGCTCCCAGCGCCGCGCCACCCAGCTTTCGACGAAGGACCACAGCAGCGTGATTGCGTAGTGAAGCTCGGGTGCCGTCCGTTGAAGATCCGCCACGGCTCCCGCGAGCCGCTCCCGGGGCAGGTGTCCCGCCAGCCAAACCGCCCAGACGGACGGGTTTCCGGCAAGCTGAGCGGAAATCTCGCGGATGGAATCGGCCGATAACGTCCCGTGCTGCCGTAGCGCCTCCGCGCATCCTGCCGCGACCGCCGAGTCTACCTCTCGCAACCCCGCGAGGAGTATGGGGACGGCGTCTGAGTTGACGCTGACGATGCCCTCCAGGGCCTCCGCGCGGAGATTCCGGTCCACGTCAGCGAAGGCCCGCACGAGGCGTCGGCACGCCTCCGCGCCGCCGATTCGACTCAGACACCATGCGGCTGCACTGCGTGCGAAGTACGGGCGGTCGGCGTCGTCCAGAATCCCGCTCAACATGCTCACGCACTCGCCGGTGCCGGCTTCCCCCAGCGCAATCACGGCCTCAAGCTGGATCTGTTGGTCGGGGCTCGCCAGGTACGGCGCGAACAAGCCTTCCACTCCAAGGTTGCGAACGGCGACGAGGTACGCGGCAGCCTCCAACCGAATGTAGAAATCCTCTTCTCGATCGCTCTCAAGGCTAGCAATCAGCGTGCCAACCGAGTCGTCCCCCCGAAGTCTCGCCAACTTCAGGCCGGTGAACCGTTGGGTCCGCTCGCGGGATGCCAGAAGCTGCGGAAGGTGGCCCTCCGGCAAAGCACCCGTGCAACGCAGGTCACGCTCACCCTCCGGCGTGACGCCCGATGCGATGATCTGATTGAGCCCGACCTCTTCGCCCTGCGCGACAACAATCCTCAGTTCGGTCGGCACGGTCTGCGTGTGACGATGCCCGTCACTGGCTCGCGCGATCGTGATCCTCTGACCCTCCACGGCTTCTACTACGCCGTCTCGGCTGGAGAACCGGGCCTTCCAGGCAACGCTGGTTTCCGATCCCTCGGTTACACCCTTGGTCGCCGCGCTGCCGTGCGGCACTGCCCGGAACCGCGAGACGCGCACGTAGTTCACCTTGCCCTCGGGTTGCCACCGGATCCAGTTTCGTTCGTGCCAGTAGGAGATCGGCTCGCTGAGCCGCCCGGCGCTCCACTGCTGCTCCTCGCGGGCCTTGCAGACCGGGAAGGCGATCACGTCCGCGTCCACCATCCCGAAGTCCCACGCGCGTTCCTGGTCGGTGGGACTGTGGGACATCGCCAGCTCCGTGTTCGCCTTGGCGCGACTCTCTACCCGAAGCCCGCAGTGCTGACACACGAGATCCGGAATGCGGACCCGCTTGCGCTTCACGTCCTTCCAGAGCTTCGTGTCCATGGCGCCGCGTTCGAGTTCAACAATCCGATGGCCGAGCCGATCGAGATCCTCCGCCACTCGCCGGCTACCCACGGCACCGAGGGCAATCTTCCGAAAGAAGCTGGAATCAGGTTTCAGCGCGAGACGCGGCACGCAGATGCTCGGCTTCAGGTCCGAAGTGGACGGCAGGCCAACTGTAGCACGCCGCGTTCAGAGCGCCGTTCGACCACGTTCGATGCCCGCCGATGCCGGACAGCGGAAGGCCGGCGGTCTCCGCGTCGCCTGCGATCCCGGCCACCATGTGCAGGCCAATCGGCTTGATGGCCGGGCCGGCGTAGCCGCCGTGGCTGCCTTGCCGTCGATGGACGGCTCGGGACTGAACGCGTCGAGGTTCACCGACGTGATGGAGCGGCACCGTTCGGCTCGCTGGCGACTCGCCGAACCAGAGGTTCATCCGCTCCCTGGACATCCGGGCCGCACGCACGATGCGAAGCTACTCGCAGACGGGGCGGGCGCAGACCTACATCCGACGTACTCGCGACGGACCTCGTCTTCTTCGGGGAGGACAGCCGTGCCTTCTCGGCGCTGGACGCCCGCACCGGCAAGCCGGCGGTGTCGCTGTACCACGCTTGGGCTCGCCACCTGCGCGGGCTCAGGCTTGGCTGAGGAGCGCCTCTGCGATGGGTTTGACTTCGGGATCGGCGCTCTCCGGGTTCGGCAACTCCACCCAGTGCAGCTTTCGGACGATCCAGGGAATCTCGCCCTTCGGAAGCTGCTCCCGGCCACCGACTGCGACGGGAATCAGTCGGTTTCTGTAACTCTTCGAGCCCAGCGCATACATCATCTCGGCCTTGACGTGCGGCGAGCTGATCGAGTTGGGCGTCAAGAGAACGACCATGGCGTCGGACTCTTCGAGCGCGCGGCCCACCTCGGCCGGCCAGTTGTCGCCGAGGAAGAGGTGGACTTCCGGATCCCACACCTGCAGCCCGGCCTTCCGGAGCGCTCTGGACACCCGGGCGGCCAGCGGCGAGTCCGAATGGGAGTAGCTGACGAAGACCTGCATCGGAATCAACCCTCAACGTAGTTGACAACGCTGCGGGCGTCAACGTGCCGGGAACCCGGCCTCGACTTGAAGAGGCAGCCGGATCGGTGCGGCGCCTGGGGCCGCCCGCACTCAGTCGGTTCGCAGCGCCACGACGGGACTGACCCGGCTGGCGCCGCGGGCCGGCAGCCAGGCTGCGAGGAGGGCCGCTGCGCCGAGAACCAGCGGCACTCCGACGAACGTCAGCGGGTCGAGCGCGTCGATCTCGAACAGCAGCCCGCCCAGCAGGCGGGTCGCGACGACGGCGAGCAACAGCCCGAGCGCGCCGCCGAGGACCACCAGCTTCAGGCCGCCCGCGACGAGCAGCCGCACGACGCGGGGGCCATCGGCGCCGAGCGCCTTGCGGATGCCAGCGACGGCGTGAACCGTTGCGAGTGCGGCAGATAGATCATGTTGCGGGGAGACTCGCCGAGCGTCCTCACCTTCGCGTCGCTCGCCACGCCGACGACGAGCCAGGGGGGCGTCGTCGCGCCGCCGGACGAGCCGGCCGACGGCGTCGCCGTCCGTCCAGAAGCGCCGGGCCGGAAGAGGTAGTCAACCTCTATCTGCACCAGGCGTCCGCGGCGAGGGAATGCCGGTTCAGGTTCAGCGAGAGACTGAATCGGGAGCAGGATCGGAAGGAGCAGGATCGGAACAAGAACGAGGCGGCGAGCGAGACTGAAGCGCGTCGTGTGGTCCTGGCAGTGGGATCATCACGCAGCCTCCCCGACAGTCACGCTGACCCGCTTGCCCAACCGACGCAGGGCACGGTCGATAGTTGCCGACTTCGTGGCGTGGTCCGGGTTCAGCATGCGCCGGACCTCGCTCTCGGCAACGTCGAGATCACGGGCGAGGCGACGTTGCGAAACACCTGCCTCGCGGAACGCTTCGTAGAGGGCCGCCTTCAGCGCAATCGGCACCGGGGGCACAACGAGGGGCCGACGTTTGGTGGCGCGGGACGGCTCGGGCAAGCCCTTGCCTTCCCGCATCGTCGCCGCGATCAGCTCGCGAAGCAGATCCCGGGCTTCGGCCAGCGCTTCGTCCCGGGTCGCACCATCCGTTGCACCCCACCCGAAATCAGGAAATGCAACCACATAGCGGCCGTCCTCGTCGCGTTCGACCTCGGCAGGATAGTTGTATGTTCCAGACATGGTGAGGCGGTTCCCCTCGTGCGGGATATTTCCGACCATTCGGACCGACTGGCGCCCCGAAACGCCTCGCTGGCTCGGCGTTTCGGCCCAGCCCCCGCTCCATGAGTCTCCGCCGCGCACTTCGCTTCGTTGCGTTCCGCGGCGCAGGCTCCTAGATGTCATCCCCGTCGATTCCAAGGTCGTCGAGCATCTTCGCGAGCAGTCCCTTCCCAATGTCCTTCTTCCGATCCTTGACGGTCGTCTTGCGATCACCCGCATAGAGCGTTCCGTGCGATCCAGGTCCTTGTGACGCTACGAAGCGCACCGCCAGATTCCGGCCTCTCGCCCATTTGCGAACCCTCGCGATGAACTGCCGGCCGTTCATGGGGTCCATCGTGTCAGCCGGCACCGGCGACTCTCCAGCATAACTGCGCGCATTTTTGAGCGCAACCCCCGGCGACACTCGGACGAGGGCGACCACGCGTCAGTCCGCGAGCTCGAACTCGCTCCACTGCGTTGTCGTGTTCCGGCGGGTAGTCCGGAACAGCACCCGCACGTGGAAGTAGACCTCGAACTCGGTGTCCAGCCAGACGTCGCCGGCAACGGGCCGGCGTTCGAGGCGCCCGGTGGCGTCGGAGATGGAGCCGAGGATGCCCCACCAGAGGCGCACGCGATCCATCAACTGAAAGCTGACCTGGGCGATCTCGTAGGTCTGGGTGTCGATCCAGACCTCGCCCCGCGACCTGTTCAGGGCGTGGTCGATCCGCCGGCGCACCGGGAGCCTCCCCGGCCGGGGCTCGAACGAGATGACGTAGCTGGGGCGGCCCCGCAGATCCCGCACCCCGTCCAGCCTGGCCGTGTACCGGCCGATCAGCTCTTCGTCGAACCTGATCTCGTTCTCCTCCGCTTCCCGCTCGCGCGCCGCCCGCTTCTCCGGGTCGTCGATCTCGGCCTGGAATTCCTCCCAGCGTCGTTCCTGCTCGCGCCGGCTGCGCGCGTCGATCGGTTCGCCGTCCCTGACCATCAACCGGCTGAACAGGGCGCCCCGGTAAGGTTCCACCTGGTAGAGCAGCGTCTCGTCGCCGGTGACCTCGCCGTCCCCGTCGAACCGTCGGACCCGTCGGGTCATGGCGCGCCGGTAGCGCGTCTCGAAGCCCTTCTCATCGGCCCAGGCCGCGCGCTCGAGCGCCCGGTCGATGATCTCGCGCAGCTCCGGGTCCTCGGGATCCGGCGGGGCGGGTTGGCTGCCGGCGACGCCGAGGACCGCGAGTCCGGCGACGAACGCGACGGTCAGGAACCAGGAGGACGGCGCAAATCTGTGCTGCATGGGTATGGGCGTGTCCGTGTACGTAACCGGGGTCTCTTGTAGCACGACCGGCCGGCACTCAGTCGGTCCGGAGCGCCACAACGGGACTGACCCGGCTGGCGCGACGGGCCGGCAACCAGGCTGCGAGGAGGGCCGCGGCGCCGAGGACCAATGGCACGCCGACGAAGGTCAGCGGGTCGAGCGCGTCGATCTCGAACAGCAGCCCGCCCAGCAGCCGCGTCGCGACGACGGCGAGCGCCAGTCCGAGCGCGCCGCCCATGACCACCAGCTTGAGGCCACCGGCGACGAGCAGCCGCACGACGCGGGGACCGTCGGCGCCCAGCGCCTGCCGGATGCCAATCTCGCGCGTCCGCCGGGCGACGCCGTAGCTGACCACCCCGTAGAGGCCGACCGCGGCGAGGGCCAGCGCCAACAGCCCGAACGCGGACAGGACGAAGGCGGAGAGCTGCTGGGGCAGCCGCATCAGCGCCAGGTGGCGGTCCATCGTCTTCGTCTCCAGGACCCGCAGGTCGGGATCCAGCTCGCGGCCGGCGGCCAGGAGGGCCAGTGCGGTCCGCTCCGGGTCGATGGAGGTCCTCGCCACGACCGTCAGCGACGGCGTGAACCGTTGCGAGTACGGGAGATAGATCATGTTGCGGGGCGACTCGCCGAGCGTCCGCACCTTCGCGTCGCTCGCCACGCCGACGACGAGCCAGGGGGGAGCGTCGTCGCGCCGCCGGACGAGCCGGCCGACCGCGTCGCCGTCCGTCCAGAAGCGCCGGGCCATCGCCTCACTGACGATGACCACGGACCGGGTGTCCGTCCGGTCGGCGTCGTGGAAGTTGCGTCCGCGGACGATCTCGATGCCTGCCGCCGCGAAGAACCCCGGCTCGACCTCGACCCGATCCGCGATGAAGGCGCCGTGGTCGGTCGGCGGCTCGAACCCGTCCACGTTGAAGTCGCTCGAGCTCTGGCTGAGCGGGTTCAGGTGCAGGTTGCTGATGGCGCCGACCGCCTCGACGCCGGGGAGCGCCCGGAAGCGATCCAGCAGACGCCGGGTGTAGACGCGCGCCTCGTCGGGCGCGAAGCGGGTGGCCGGCGTCAGGAAGGTCATCAGGGCGGTCGGCTCGCGGCCGAAGCCCGGGTCGACCGACTGCACGCGTTGAAAGCTGCGGAGGAACAGGCCGGCGCCGACCAGCAGCACCAGCGAGATCGTCAGTTGCGTGACGACCAGCGCGTTGCGCCACCGGAGCTGACCGGGCTGGCCGCCCCCGGCGTTCTCGCTGCGGAGGGCGCCGGCCACGTCCGGCCGGGTGCTCTGCAGCGCCGGCACCAGGCCGAGCAGGGCGCCGGCCACGACCGAGACGACGAACGTGAACGCGAGGACGTTCCCGTCGGGACGCAGATCGAGCGTGACCGGCGTCGGCAGGGGAAGGTCCGCGGTCACCAGCAGGTCCAGCAGCCAGACCGCCAGCCCGACGCCGGCGCCCCCGGCCAGCAGGCTCAGCAGCGTCGTCTCGGTCAGGAGCCGCCGCACCAGCGACCCGCGCGACGCGCCCAACGCCAGGCGCACCGCCACCTCCTTGCGCCGGTCGAGGGCGCGCGCGAGCAGGAAGCTGGCGAGGTTGGTGCACGCCAGCAGCAGCACCAGCCCGACGACCGCCATCAGCAGCCACGCCGCCGCCCGGATGAAGACGTCCATCGGCGGGAACAGCAGCACGTCGGTGAGCGGGAGGAGCGCGAACTGCCCGGCGGGATCCCAGTTCGCAATGCGGTCCCGGGTGAGCTGCGCGGCTACCGCCCCGACGGCCGCCTCGGCCTGCGGTAGGGTGACGCCCGGCCGGAGACGCGCCTTGACGAAGAGCGAGGTGTGGCCCCGCTCGTCGAACAGAGGGAATCCATTCAACTCCTCGGCCATCATGAACGGGACGTAGAACGTCGGCGTCAGGCCGCGGACGGTGCCCGCGAACTCGGGCGGCCCCACCCCGATCACCGTGTACGCGCGGCCGCCGACGCGCATCTCGCGGCCGACGACGTCCGGGTCGCCGGCGAAGGCGCTCTGCCAGTATCGATGGTCGAGCATCACGACCGGATGCCCGCCGCGCGAGACGTCGTCGCTCGGCAGCAGGGTGCGTCCGACCGCCGCCTCGATGCCCAGCATCGGGAAGTAGCTGCCGGTGACCGCCTCGGCAGGCGCCAAGCCGACGCCTCCACCCTCCCCGCGGTCGATCGTCAATGGTACGAAATGAGAGGCCGCGATGTCGCTGAACACCTCGGCGGTGCCGTCGCGCACATCCTCGAAATCGGGGTAGGACAACGTGCCGAACTCGAACGACGCCTGGTGCAGATAGAGGTTGACCACCTCTTCCGGCCTCTCGATCGGCGAAGCGCGAAGGATCACCGCGTTGACCAGGCTGAAGATGGCCGTGTTGGCCCCGATGCCGAGCGCCAGCGAGAGAACGGCAACCGCCGTGAACGCCGGGCGCTTGGCCAGGGACCGGACGGCGTCGCGGACGTCGCGCCAGCGTCCCGACAGCCAGGCCCAGCCGCCGCGGTCGTCACGCACCGCGTCCTTGTGCGCTTCGACGCCGCCGAACGCGGCGCGCGCGCGTCGATGCGCTTCCCGCGGGTCGACTCCCGCCTCGCGCACTAGGCGCTCCGTTTCCATGTCGAGATGGAAGCGGAACTCCTCGTCCATCCGCTGCTCGACCTCTTCACGGAACAGCAGCAGGCGGATACGGGCGCGGGCAGCATCTACCCACCGCATCACGTGCTCCGCAACACCGCGCCGAGGCCTTCGGCGAAACGCTGCCAGCTATCGATCTCGTCGCCGAGCGCCCGCCGGCCCGACGGCGTCAGCCGGTAGTAGCGCGCCCGCCGGTTGTTGTCGGTGGTTCCCCAGTCGCTGCGGATGAGCCCCTGCTTCTCGAGGCGCTGGAGGGCCGGATACAGCGAGCCCTGGTTGACCTCCAGCACCCCGGAGGACATCTGCCGGATCCGTTGGCCAATGCCCCAACCGTGCATCGGGCCCAGCGAGAGTGCCTTGAAGATCACCAGGTCGAGCGAGCCTCGAAGGTCGTCCGGTCTTCTAGCCATCTAGAGGAAGGATGGCTCATCGCTCCTCTAGATGTCAAGAGGTCCGGCGCCGGCGTGGTGACCGGCGGCGTCTGCATCCGCCGCGGGCGGTATACGCTTATCTCGCAAGCCCGTGCCGGGACGTGCCTTTCCGCCCAGGGATGGAGGAAGACGTTGTGGATTCGGCCGAGCGCGCTCCCGAGAGGCAAACCGAGGAAACGAGGGATCCGGACCGAGACGCCAGACGGGACTCGAAGGATGGGAGGATGAGTCATGCGCCCGATTGCACTCGCGTCGGCGGCCGTCGTCGTCCTGTTGGCATCCGGGCCTTCCTTCGCCCAGGAATGGATCGAGTACATCGATCGGACCGATCTCTTCACCGTCAATTTCCCGACCGAACCCGACGTGCGGGACATCACCTGGCCGACGGAGTACGGCGTCACGTTGCCGGGGCGCGTCCACAGCGTCGAAGATGGTCCGAATCGCTACTCCGTCACCGTGGTCCAATACGCGGACATCCAGGCGATACACGCGGAGCGACTCCGGGGATGCACGGCCTATCCGAATCTGTGCAACAACCCCTGGATCGCTGAGCTGCGAGGCGCGCTCGACTATGCGGCGTGGGGTATCCTGCAACGGGACGGCAGGTTGACGCACTACGCGTACTACTACAACGACCGAGTCGAGGGACGTCGGATCCAACTCACCAACGCCGATCAATCCCGCACCTTTGCTGCGATCCACATGCACCAGGATCGCCTCTACGTGCTGGAGGAAACCGCGCCATCCGGTGGACCGCCGCCCGGGCTGTTCCAGCAATCGCTCGGGTTCGTAGACGAGGAGGGGATCAGGGTTCGCTACGAGACCATTTACTCGAATGCGTACCCGCCTCCACCCCGCGTGCAATACGGCGAGCAGGGTGGCTCACCCGGCAGATGATCCGGTCACCCGACGGGGCTCATATGCGAACTGCTCTTCCGATTCTTCTCGGTTGCGGAATCACCCTTCTTCTCGTGGTGACACCGGGGAGCAGCGGCCGGCTCGTCACCGCCATGGGTTCCGCACAGACGACGCCGGGCGCCGGTGACCCGGCCGGCGAGGTCGGCATCGTCACGACGGGTCTGGCAGCGGACCTCAGGCCCGGCGCTCCGCTGACCGGATGCACGTCCGGACTGGTCACCGAAGCGCAGGGTGGCAACAACTTCAACGCCGCACTCGTCGGCTTCGTGACGTCGGCGGACGGCCAGCGGTTTGCAGTGCCCGCGCCGGTTCACGATGGCCCCGCCGCGGTGGACGTGTTCAACAACTGTTCCGGACAGGGCGACAACCCCGATTACCTCTCACAGCTCGAGACCGTCGTCATCGACCCGGACGGGGTGGAGATCACCGGGTTCATCTTCGGAGACAACTACTTCGAGTTCTACGTGAACGGCCAGTTCGTCGGGCGCGACCCCATCGGGATGACGCCATTCAATTCCAACGTGGTCCGGTTCCGGGCCAGCTACCCCATGACGTATGCCGTGATGGGTGTCGACTGGGAAACACACAACGGCGTCGGAATGGAATACGACAGTTTCAATCTGGGCGACGGGGGCCTCATCGCGTACTTCAGCGACGGCCATGGCACCGGCGGCGATTGGCGTGCCGAGACCTTCTACATCGCGCCGCTCGACGATCCCGGTTGCGTGCGAACCGCGGGCGGCCGCGATTCGACGTTCTGCTCGCAGGCCGTGCGCCCCGCGTGCGCCGAAAACGACCCCAACACCTGTCAGGCCCTTCACTTCCCGGTGCCCTCCAACTGGACGGCGCCAGCGTTCGACGACGCGCACTGGCCTCGTGCGATCGTGTGGCCGCCCGCCAGGGTGACAGGGCAGCGCGCGTATACCGGATACACCCAGTTGTTCGGCGACGCCGAGTTCATCTGGACCCGGAACATCAGGCTCGACAACCTCGTCCTGGCCCGCTACACGGCGACCGGCCCGCGACGGTGAAGGGCTCGGTCACCGAATCGCCGCGGCGCGTTCCCCGGCGAGCCGTGCTTGAAACCCACCCGTGTGGATGACGCGGTCCGGTGTAAGGACCCGCCCGCGCCCGTTTCCGCCTTCTGCCCTGGAGAAGCAGGGCTGATCGGCGGCAACTGGGGAGATTCCGGCGTCTCGATCTGATCGCGCCGATCGTCTTGCGCAAATTCGATCCGGGATGAAATCCTATTTTTGTAGTAACATGAATTGTGCCGATCGAGTTCGATACGGCAAAGCGCACTGCCACCCTCGAGGCTCGGGGACTCGACATGGCCCGCGCCGACGAAGTGTTCGCGGGCGCAACGCTGACCGTCGAGGACGACCGGCAGGACTACGGAGAGGACCGCTTCATCACGATCGGATTCCTCGACGCGACAATGGTGGTCCTCGTCTGGACGCCGCGCGACGGGGCGCATCGGGTCATCAGCATGAGGAAAGCCAATGAACGGGAACGAACGCTCTACGGCCCCAGGTTCTGAACACGACGTCGCTCCGGACCTCTCCACCGATGGCTGGCCGGAGAAATTCGCCACGGCGACCGTCCGCCGAGGCAGGCCACCGAGCGCCAATCCGAAGGTATCGACCACCATTCGGCTCTCACCGGACGTGATCCAGCACTTCAAGGCCGGCGGTCGCGGCTGGCAGACGCGCATCGACGCGGCGCTTCGCGAGTGGATCGCCAAGCACGACGTCCCTTGACCTCCTGGTGGATGCGCGAGCGGCTGCGCCAGGCGGGCCCACGAGTCGTGCAGCCGTTCGCGCTGCCTTGACGCACGTGTAGTAGGCGGCCGACGTGCCCTGAAGGCCCACTGCAGAGCATCAGCGTGACGGGTCGTCGAAGCCCCTCGGTGATCTGTCGTATTCCCGGCCCATCGCCGCAGCATGCGGTGAATGAACGAGCGAAACCGTCGTTTGAAGGGTGCGGACTTGCCCCGCAGAATGCGAAGGGATTCGTCGAGACTGCTCCGAAGAACATCACCTCTTCGCCTATCCCACTGACCCACCGCCTGCACCTGCAACATTCGGCGGTATAGTACTTGAGCATCTTGCCGCCCGGTGATTCGGGTTCTGCGAGGATCTGATCGAGCGGCCACCGCATCCGATCCTTGGGTCTCATATCCTGGTTCCTGAGTTCCTTCACCATCTCGTAAGCGAGGAGGTCCGCAGCCTGTAGACCCAAGGTCTGCTGCATGCCCGCAAAGCTCAGTTCGTCACTCAGGTTGGCAAACGGCCCCGCAGCGCCCGGTACATCGCCCTGGCCTTCCCCTCATGCTGCTTGTGTCGATCGCCTGTCACATGGAGCTCAACCTCCAGGTCTTCGGCCAGCGTCCTCAGAGCGAACCCCCACAGCACGTCTTGGAGACAGCAGAAGTAAGGGCTTTGGAGATGTACGCGCTGTTCCTTGGTGAGCGCATCGAAATCGCCGACGCGCATGGCCGACCCAACGGGAGTCAATTCACTTTGCAGAACTGCGTTGACCACGCCAGCCATCAGCTGTTCGCGACGGGCCTTGTCGTCCTTCCACCCTTCGAAGGCATCAACGGAATGCGCGAATTCTCGCATGTGCAAATAGGGTGCGCCGGCCGTCTCGAGCGTCTCCTTCCACCGCCGATCGAAGGCACTCCACTGACAGTCAGACCCGACGAAACCCGCGACGCCAAAGTAGCCCTGCGATTCGTTGCTGCCGCTCTCATCAAAACAGGCTCGCACCTGAACCTCCCTGTGATTCTCGCCCACTCTGCACGTCCGGCCCAAGTTGTATGGGTGAGTCACCTTTCCGTTGCTCCACACACGAACCAGCAGGAGGTCGCGATACCCAGCCAAGCGTCGTCGGTGGCTTCAGCGACACTGGAGGCCGGCGGCAAGTCCCGCAACGCTTGATGATCCTCCGCGGCTGACGTGTTGACTCAATCCTGCCGCCTTGTCACTCGACTTGTTCCGTGCGCTCCTCCAGGTCGGCGAGGATCTCCTCCATCTGCCCGAGTGCGGAACGGAGATCGTCGGCGATCTCGCGGGCCAGCACGTGCGGCTCGGGCAGGTCGGCGGCATCCTCCAGACTCTCGTCGCGCAGCCAGAACAGGTCGAGGCTCACCTTGTCGCGGCTTACGATCTCGTCGTACGAGTAGGGCCGCCAGCACCCCTCCGGCGTCTGCTCCGACCAGGTCGCCTCTCGCGCGTGGCGATCGCCCGGCCGGTAGCACGCAACGAAATCGTCAAGATCGGCGCGGGTCATGCGGCGGGTCTTCAACGTGAAGTGCTTGTTCGTGCGCAGGTCGTAGACCCAAACCGTGCGGGTCCAGGGTTCCTTCGCACCCGGTTTGCGGTCAAAGAAGAGGACGTTCGCCTTGACGCCCTGCGCGTAGAAGATGCCGGTCGGCAGGCGCAACAGAGTGTGCACGTCGCACTCGCGCAACAGGTTTCGGCGCACCGTCTCGCCGGCTCCGCCTTCGAACAGCACGTTGTCCGGCACGACGACGGCGGCCCGACCGTGAACCACCAGCAGCGACTTAACGTGCTGCACGAAGTTGAGCTGCTTGTTCGAGGTGGTCGTCCAGAAGTCCGGGCGGTTGTAGGTCAGCGATTGCCGGCCGGTCTCCCCCTCCGCGTTCACGACCGTGATCGACGACTTCTTGCCGAAGGGCGGGTTTGTGATGACGACGTCCGCCGACGCGCCGGGCGTATCCCGCAACGCATCGTCGGTCGTGATCGGCGGCTCGCGCCGGTCGCCGCCGTCGGGACCGATGCCGTGCAGATAGAGATTCATGCCGCAGAGCCGCGCGACGTTGGGAACGAGTTCCACGCCGGGCAGCGCCTCGAAACGAAGATGCCGCTTCTGGTCGCGATCCAAGTCGCTGCCGTGCTTGAGGTATTCGTGCGCAGCGAGCAGGAAGCCGCCCGTGCCGCACGCCGGATCGACGACTATTTCGCCGGGTTGGGGCTGCACGCAGTCGACGATCGCCTGGATGACCGCCCGCGGCGTGAAGTACTGCCCCGCACCGCCCTTGACGTCCTGAGCGTTCTTCTCCAGCAGCCCCTCGTAGGCGTCACCCTTCACGTCGGCGGCCATCGCCGACCAGTCCTCCCGGCCGATCAGCTCGACGATGAGTCTCCGCAACAACGCCGGATCCTGGATCTTGTTCTGCGCCTTCTCGAAGATCATGCCGAGCATCCCGCCTTGCGTGCCGAGGACGCGCAGCGTCTCGCGGTAGTGCTGATCCAGCTCCGCGCCCTCCATCGTCGATGACGCGAGGTTCTCCCAGCGCCAGCCCGCCGGGATCGGCTGCCCTTGGCCGGTGAGCTGCTCGCGCTCGTCGGCCATCTTCAGGAACAGCAGGAAGGTGAGCTGCTCCAGGTAGTCCTGGTAGGACAGCCCGTCGTCGCGCAGGACGTTGCAGTACGACCAGAGCTTCTGGACGATCCGGTTCGCGGCGTCGCTCATCGGGAGATGCGTCTCCGTCGAAAGGACGCCGAATGCCGTGCTCCGATTTCACACTTACCGTACATGTGTGTATATTGACATGTGATTCGCAGTTGGGGAAATCGGGCTACCAAGGACCTGTGGGACGGCTTGAACACCAAGGCGGCGCGCTCGATCCCACGGACCGTCTGGCCAGCGGTCGCCCTGAAGCTGGAGCTGGTGGACGCCGCCGCCGTGATCGGTGACTTGGCTGCGCCGCCGGGCAACCGGCTGGAAGCACTCAAGGGCGAGCGGCAAGACGTCTACAGCATTCGTGTGAACCGGCAGTACCGGATCACCTTCCGGTTCCGCGACGGCGACGCCTACGGCGTCCGTTGCGAGGACTATCACTGACGAGGCATGCGCATGTCGAAGAACACGGCCAGCGAGATTCCGGCAACCGGCCTGCCGTCACACCGTCGCCCGACGCATCCCGGCGTCGTCCTGCTCGAGCTGTTTCTGCGAGAAATCCCGATGAGTCAGGCCGAGGCGGCCCGGCGGATGAACATGCCGGTCACGCGCGTCAACGAGCTCGTTCGCGGCCGGCGCGGCGTTACCGCGCGGTCGGCCCTTCGACTCGGCCGATTGCTGGGCACGACGCCCATGTTCTGGATGAACCTCCAGGCCAACTGGGACCTCTGGCACGCCCAGCAGGAAGAACGGCAACCGCGCCGCAGGCCTTCGGTCCCGCCACGGGACGACGATCGTGACCCCGGCGTCGTTGACCGTCCGTGACGCGGCAGTTCCGCCAATGACGTCATACGCCGCACGCCTTGACCGGGCGGCCCGCGGGTGAACGTCCAGGACGACAACGGGATGGCGAAACGGCATCAGGTGCGTCAGGTTCTCCACGCGATCGAGAAGCCGGAGGCACAGCATGACCGATCACTACACGTACCGCGTGACCTGGTCGCCGGAGGACGGGGAGTACGCGGGCCTCTGCGCGGAATTCCCGTCACTCAGTTGACTGGCCCCCACGGCCGAGGAAGCGTTCTCCGGGATTCGCGCGCTCGTGCACGAGGTCCTGGCGGACATGCGCATCGCCATCGGCGAACTTGAACGTCACGCGCCAGCGCGCATTCACCGGCGAAGCCCACTGTCCCAGCAGAGGCGAGCCGCTGGCGTGTGCAGGTCGACCAGGACCGGACGGCGTCGCCGATGACAACGGGTCGTAGTCACACGCTCGATGCATCAGCGGAGCGATGCGCCCCTCGAACCGGTCCTGCCGGAGGACGTACATGAGTTCTTTCTTCACCCACATGGAAGCCACAGACTCCGGGGAGAGAACGACGATGAACCAATCGCAGCGCTGCAAAGCTCTGCCGATCTCGTCGTGCCACTGCTGGGCGCCCTGGATGTCGGTGTCGCTGTACCACACTGGAATCTGATGGCGGCGCAGAACGTCGACCAGCCGCTCGGCGAACTCCTGATCTACAGCGAATGCGAGACCAAAACCTCGGTCGGCACCTGGCCTCGCCACCTACGGGGATCAGGCCTGGCCGAGGAGCGCCTCGGCGATGGGTTTGACTTCGGGATCGGCACTCTCCGGGTTCGGCAGATCCACCCAGTGCAGCTTTCGGACGATCCAGGGAATCTCCCCTTTCGGAAGCTGCTCCCGGCCACCGCCTGCGACGGGAATCAGTCGGTTTCTGTAGCTCTTCGAACCCAGCGCGTACGTCATATCAGCCATGACGTGCGGCGAACTGACCGAGTTGGCCGTCAAGAGAACGACCATGGCGTCGGACTCTTCGAGAGCGCGGCCCACCTGGGCCGGCCAGTTGTCGCCCGGGAAGAGGTGGAGATCCGGACACCGTTGAAGAGGCCGCTGGGCGGCGCGACGCTTGGCCGCCCGCACTCAGTCGGTCCGGAGCGCCACGACGGGACTGACCCGTCTGGCGCGGCGGGACGCAGCTAGGCTGCGAGAAGGGCCGCGGCGCCCAGAACCAGCGGCACGCGAGATGTCGACAAACTGGACGGTCTGGACGTACCGTGGCGCGGATCGAAAACGGAAGGCAGATCTGGCACTACCGGGCTGTCCTGCCGTCCGTTCGTCGAATCGGGGGCCGTGTGTTGATTAAGACCATCATCCCAGCGGCCACGAAACGGTACCTGGGAGAGTCATGATGGCGCAACTGACCAGGGAGGAACGGGAGATCGTCAAGGCCTTCGAGGCCGGTACGCTGCAGTCTCCGCCGAACCGCTCGGAGATCATGAAAGCGCACCGCGAGTACGCAGCCGCCACGTTCCGCAAGGATCGACGAGTGAACGTGAGGATCTCCAGCCGGGACCTGGATGCGCTGCGAAAGCGAGCTCTGTCGGAAGGAATTCCCTACCAGACGTTGATCTCCAGCTTGCTGCACAGGTACGTGGAGGGCCGGCTGCGGCCAGCCGACTGAGCGTCGGCGCCCGCCCGTTGGCCTTTGCCGGCCGGTCACGCAGCGTCGCGGTCTCGGCGACCGGCGAGGAAGCCCTCGAGTGCGCCCTCCAGCTTGGCCCTGCGCTCGCGAAGTTCGGCCACGTCCTTGGCCAGGGCGTCGATACGGCCGCTCAGATCGCGACGCAACTCGCGGACGTCGTTCCGCAGCCAGGCAAAGAGGGCGATCAAGAGCGCCGGCGTGAGCCACGGCCGGATGCCGTCCATCGCATCAGCCTAGCACGCGTACGACTGGCCCATCGAGCCGGTCGCATCGCAATCCCGGGAAAACGGCTCCGGCGCGACCGGCAGCGGCGCTCGCATCATGCCGACGGCCGCGCCATCCTCGCCGGCAACAGAGGCGGCGGACGTGCCCTTCGGTCTCAGGACGACCCGGGGCGCGTCGTCTCCAGACCCGCGACCACCGCGTCGGTGATGGTGTCCACGCCCACGCCGTTGGTGACTTGGGCGAACACGAACGGACCGTCGCCCCGCATGCGCCGCGAGTCCCTTGCCATGACGTCGAGGTCGGCGCCGACGAGCGTGGCCAGGTCTGTCTTGTTGATCACGAGCAGGTCCGATTGGGTGATGCCCGGCCCCCCCTTGCGGGGGATCTTGTCGCCGCCGGACACGTCGATGACGTAGATGGTGAAGTCCGCCAGGTCGCGGCTGAACTGGGCGGCCAGGTTGTCCCCGCCGCTCTCGACGAACAGCAGTTCGGGTTTCACTTGCACCATCAGTTGCGCCAGCGCGTCCAGGTTCTGACTGACGTCGTCACGTACCGCGGTGTGCGGGCAGCCGCCGGTCTCGACGGCGGTGATGCGGCGGGTCTCCAGGGCCTCGTGGCGCACCAGGAACTCGCCATCCTCCTTGGTGAAGATGTCGTTCGTCACGACCGCGAGGCTGTAGCGGTCCCGGAGCTTGCGGCACAACGTGAGGAGCAGCGCCGTCTTTCCGCTGCCGACCGGTCCGCCAATGCCTACCGTGAAGGCGCGCTGCCGGTAGTCACGCGCGTGCGGCGTCTCGCGGTCCGCGAAGAGGCCGGGCTCGGAGGGATCGCTCCCGGACGGGTCATGGTGGTAGTACGGGCGGTCGAGCATGTCGTGCATGGGGGCTTCACCTTCTCGACGGGACACTTGTCGTCGCCGTATTCGTCGTCACGGTTGTCAAACTGTTGATCCTCACGCTTCAGGAGTCTGTGCCGCGGGAGTTTCGCGCCAGCGCAACCCACAACGCGACCTGCGATCGCGCTACGACTGGAACAGTCGCGAATACAGGCGGTCGTGCGCTCCCTGGAGTACGTCGATGATCGGCGCCGTCTGGCAAATCTCCTCGGGCGCAAGCGTGCGACACCGTTCCAGCGTCGCGTCGAGGTGCGTCGCGGCGGCATGCTGCATCTGCTGCGCCCCATAGCTGCCGACGATACCCAGGCGCACCGCCGCCGACAGCACGCCGCGGGCCGCGCCGTAGAGGACCGCCTTGCGCGACGTCTCCGGCGACAGCCCGATGGTTCGAAAGACGACGCCCGACAGCGGCGCCACGTGCGCCCAGCCGGCCCGGGTCCGGGCCTGCAGGCCGGTCATGGCGCTCGACGGCCACACCCGCGCCGCGGTGGCGGCCAGCGTCCGCCCCTGCACGCGGCTGGCGCGGTTGGCCACACCGTTCGTGAGGAAGGCGTGGTTCAGTGCATCCAGCTCCGCCAGCCGTTCCGGGTAGCTGTAGGCGGCGTTCATCAGCGGCAGCGCGCTCCATCCCGTCTGCTGAATCGATTCCGCCAGGAACCGCCGCAGGGCCGTCTCGTCGTCCACGTGTCCCGCCTGCCACGCCGCCTCGAGGCCCCAGGAGTGCGCGAATACCCCTACGGGAAACGCCGAGTCCACGACCTGCCACGCCAGCCAGTCGGACATCTCTCAGAACAAGCAGTAGCGCTGCGCGAGCGGCAGCACCGCGGCCGCCTCGGCCGTCAGGATCTCGCCGTCGGCGGTGACGACGTAGGTCTCCGGATCGACCTCGATGCGCGGCAGCGCGTCGTTGAGCTTCATGTCCCGCTTGCCGATCGTACGGCACCCGCGCACGGCCGACAGCCCCTTCGTGAGCCCGTAGCGCGCGACGGTTCCTTCCTGCAGCGAGAGGCTGGATACGAAGGCCAGCGACGTCGCCCCGGTGGCCCGGCCGAAGGCGCCGAACATCGGGCGCATCAACTGCGGCTGAGGCGTCGGGATCGATGCGTTGGCGTCGCCCATCTGCGCCCAGGCGATGAACCCGCCCTTGAGAACGATCTCGGGCTTGACCCCGAAGAACGCCGGCTTCCACAGCACGAGGTCGGCCAGCTTGCCCACCTCGACCGAGCCCACGTCGTGCGCGATGCCGTGCGCGATCGCGGGGTTCACCGTGTACTTGGCCACGTAGCGCCGGATCCGGAGGTTGTCGTTGTCACCCTGCTCGGCGTCCAGGCGGCCGCGCTCGGACCGCATCTTGTCGGCCGTCTGCCAGGTGCGCGTGACGACCTCTCCCACGCGTCCCATGGCCTGGCTGTCGCTCGCCATGATGCTGATGGCCCCCAGGTCGTGCAGCACGTCCTCGGCCGCGATCGTCTTGCCCCGAATGCGGCTCTCCGCGAAGGCGACGTCCTCCGGGGTGTTCTTGTCCAGGTGGTGGCAGACCATGAGCATGTCGAGATGCTCGTCGAGCGTGTTGACGGTGTACGGACGCGTCGGGTTCGTGGAGCTCGGCAGGACGTTGGGCTCGCCGCAGACGCGGATGATGTCGGGGGCGTGGCCGCCGCCGGCGCCTTCCGTATGGTACGTATGGATCGTGCGGCCCTTGAACGCCGCGATCGAGGCGTCCACGAAACCCGACTCGTTGAGCGTGTCGGTGTGAATGGCGACCTGCACGTCGAAGCGCTCCGCCTCGGTCAGGCAGCAGTCGATGGTGGCCGGCGTCGAGCCCCAGTCCTCGTGCAGCTTCAGCCCGACGGCGCCGCTGCGGATCTGCTCCTCGATCCCTTCCGGCAGCGAGGTGTTGCCCTTGCCCAGGAAGCCGAAGTTCATCGGCAGGGGATCGTTGGCCTGCAGCATCAGCTCGATGTGCCGGCTGCCCGGCGTGCACGTCGTCGCCTTGGTGCCGGTGGCCGGTCCGGTTCCGCCCCCGATGAACGTGGTGACGCCGCTGGCGACCGCCTCGTAGACCTGCTGCGGCGAGATGAAGTGGATGTGGGCGTCGATGGCGCCGGCGGTCAGGACGAGCCCCTCGCCGGCGATGGCCTCGGTGGTCACCCCCACGACGAGGTCGTCGCCGACGCCGGCCATGACGTCCGGGTTGCCCGCCTTTCCGATGCCCGCGATGCGGCCGTTCTTGATGCCGATGTCCGCCTTGCGGATGCCGGTCCAGTCGACGATCAGGGCGTTGGTGATCACGCAGTCGAGGGCGCGCTCGTCCGACACGCCGGCGGCCTGTCCCATGCCGTCGCGCAGCACCTTGCCGCCGCCGAACTTGCACTCGTCTCCATAGACGGTCGCGTCGTCTTCCACTTCCGCCACCAGCCCGGTGTCTCCCAGGCGCAGCCGGTCGCCGCGGGTGGGTCCGTACAGGTCGGCGTAGTGCCGCCGGTCGATGCGATGCGGCATGGCCTACTCCAGGTTCTCCAGGTCGCGTGATTCGTCCACCGGTCCGCTCGCCCAGGCGTTGCCGCCGCGAACGACCCGCGCGCCGGCGATGGGCACCAGCGTGGCCGTCTTGCTCTCGCCGGGCTCGAAGCGGACCGCGGTGCCCGCGGGAATGTCCAGGCGGCGTCCGTAGGCCGCCCTGCGGTCGAAGGCCAGGGCACGATTGGTCTCGAAGAAGTGGTAGTGGCTGCCGACCTGGATGGGCCGGTCGCCGGTGTTCGCGACGGTCAGGCTGACGGCGTCGCGATCCTCGTTCAGCGTGATGGCGCCGTCCGCGGTCATTACCTCGCCGGGGGCTCCCGCCAGCCCCGCGGCCGGCGGTCCGCCTGCTCGTTCCGGCGCAGGCGGCGTGAGATAGCTGCCATAGAGCGCCAGCTCGTGGTCGCCGTGCTCCGCCACGATGGGGTGGTGGACCGTCACGAGCTTCGTGCCGTCGGGGAAAGTGCCCTCGACTTGTACCTCGTCCACCATGTCGGCTATCCCGTCGAGGACGTCGCCGGTTCCCAGGAACCGCCGTCCGAGGTCCATCAGCTCGGCCACCGAGCGCCCGTCCCGAATGAACTCCAGCAACTGGGTCGCAATCAGCGCGACCGCCTCGACGTAGTTCAGCCTGAGCCCGCGGGCAAGCCGTTTCTGCGCCAGGAACCCGGCCTGGTGCAGGATCAGCTTGTCGACCTCGCGCGGTGTCAGATGCATGGCGCTACCATTTCCGCGCCCACGGGCTGTCGCCGAGCAGCCGGGGCACAAAGCCGAGAAGGTCCCGCAGCGTATCGTCGACGTCTTCCACCGTGCGGCCCGCGATCCGCAGGACGCAGCCGGCGTCGCCAAGCGGTGCGGCGGAGATTAGACGGTCGGCGCAGCGTGTCACCGGTTCGGCGCGCACGCGGGCGTCGAGCCGCTCGATTTCCTCCGCCAGCCCGCGGCCTACCAGCACCGCGGCGGCCAGCACGTCGAACGGACCGAAGCGGGCATCCATCCGCCCGTCCGACGCCCGCAGCGCCAGCGCGTCGTGAACGACCAGGCGTCCTTCGAGGTGGACGACGGTGCGGCTGACGTACTCGTCGAAGGCCCAGCGCTCGCCCGACTCCCGGCGGCCCGACGTCACCCAGTCGAGCAGCACCAGCCCGCTTCCGGCGCCGAGGTTGACCCGCTGCGTCTGGCGATAGCGGGAGCCGGCGAAGCAGATCACGGCGTCCGGCACGACGACGAGCAGGGCGTTGTCGCCGATGTCGGCATCCAGGGCCGCCCGTGTGCCGCGCGGCGAACGGTAGACCTTGGTGGCGGACTGCGTCGACAGGAACGCCGTGGCGCCGGCGCCGACCGACGCCTGTAGCGCGATGTCGTCGCCGTCCACCAGCCCCCCGCCATGGCTCGAGGTGAAGATCCAGGCGGCATGGCCGTGGTTCCTGGGGGTCAGCAGCCGCAGCGGACTGGTGGCGAACGCCCGGGACACGACGCTGCGACCGCGCGCCCGCTCGACCGCGAATCGCCCCTGGCCCGGCTGCGCGCGGCTTGCGGCATGCGGCAACGGGGCACCGGCCGCCACGGCTGCGCTTCCCGAATGCGATGGCAGGGCATCCGCCGGCGCCGCCTCAGGGCGCGGATCACACCGTGAGGTAGTCGCGGATGTCATCGTCACTCAACTCGTCGATGGCGCCGCCGGCCACCGCACGTCCCTTGTCCAGGATGCGGAACTCGCTCGCCACGCGCCGGGCGAACGGCAGCTTCTGCTCGACGAGCAGAACGGTGACGCCGGCCTCGTCGTTGAGCCTGAGGATGATATCCCCGATCTCGTGGACGATGTTCGGCTGGATCCCTTCCGTCGGCTCGTCCAGGATCAGCAGCTTCGGCTCGAGCACCAGGGCCCTGCCTATCGCCAACTGCTGCTGCTGGCCGCCCGACAGGTCCCCTCCCCGGCGCTGGAGCATCTGCTTCAGCACCGGAAACAACTCGAACACGCTGGCCGGGATGCTCCGCACGCCGTCGCGCCGCGCCGCCAGGCCGATGCGCAGGTTCTCCTCGACGGTGAGCTGCGGGAAGACCTCGCGCCCCTGCGGGACGTACCCGATGCCCATCCGCGCCCGGCTCTCCGGGGATCGCGCGAGCAGGTCGACGTCACCGAACGTGATGCTCCCGGACTCGACCGGCACCAGACCCATCACGCACTTGAGCAGCGTGGTCTTGCCTACGCCGTTGCGCCCCATCAGGCACAGGCGCGTCCCCGCCGCCACGTCCAGGTCGATGTCCCACAGCGTGCGGCTGCCGCCGTACGACTGGTTGAGGTTGCGGATGCGGAGCAGGTTCATGCGCCGAGATATACCTCGATGACCCGCGGGTCGTCCTGTACGTCCTCCATGGTGCCCTCGGCCAGCACCCGCCCCTCGTGCAGGACCGCCACCCGGTTGGCAATCGACCGCACGAACTCCATGTCGTGCTCGACGACGACCACCGAGTGCCGTCCCGCCAGCGACAGCAGCAGCTCGCCGGTGCGCTCGGTCTCCTGCGGCGTCATGCCGGCGACCGGCTCGTCCACCAGCAGCAGCTTGGGCTCCTGCATCAGGAGCATCCCGATCTCGAGCCATTGCTTCTGCCCGTGGGCCAGGGCCCCGGCCGGCGAATCGCGCTTCGCCTCCAGCCCGGTGGTCTCGAGGACGGCAGCGATGCGTTCGCGGTCCGCACGGGTCAGACGCGCGACGAAGGTACGCCAGAACGACTTGTCGCCGGCGAGCGCCAGCTCCAGGTTCTCGAAAACCGTCAGGAAGTCGAAGACGGTGGGCTTCTGGAACTTGCGGCCGATGCCGACCTGGGCGATCTCGGGCTCGCTCAGCGCCAGCAGGTTGATCTGGTTCCCGAACCACACCGTGCCCTCGTCCGGCCGCGTCTTCCCGGTGATGACGTCCATCATCGTGGTCTTGCCGGCCCCGTTCGGTCCGATGACGCACAGCAGCTCGCCCGGGTCGACGTGCAGCGTCAGATCGTCGAGCGCCTTGAAACCGTCGAAGCTGACCGTGACACGCTGCAGGTAGAGCACGCCCCCGCTCAGCGGTGACGGTTGCCGCTGCAGCGCCGCTTCGCGCTTCTCGCGCCAGGCGTCGCGCCGGCTCTCGGAATCGCCGGGACGGAGCCGGGTCGTCATGCGCGTTTCCTCGCCGCGGGCAGGATGCCGGCCAGTCCGCGGGGAAGGAACAGGGTGACGCCCACGAAGAGCGCGCCGAGCGCGTACAGCCACAGGTCCGGCAGCGCCCCGGTGAAGTAGGTCTTCGCGTAGTTCACGAGCACCGCCCCGGCGACGGCGCCCCACAACGTGCCCCGCCCGCCGACGGCCACCCAGATCACGACCTCGATGGAGTTGATGGGCTCGAACTCGCTGGGATTGATGATTCCCACCTGCGGCACGTACAGCGCGCCCGCCACCCCGGCGAGCACCGCGGACAGCACGAACACCGACAACTTGAAGGTGTCCACACGATAACCGAGGAAACGGGTGCGGCTCTCGGCGTCCCGGATGGCGCGCAGCACCCGCCCGGCACGCGACCCGAGCACCGACCGGCAAATCCAGTAGCTGGCTCCGAGCGCCACCGCCGTCGCCACCAGGAGTGTCGTACGGGTGGCGTCGCTCTGCAGATCGAATCCCAGCAGGTCCTTGAAGTCGGTGAACCCGTTGTTGCCCCCGAACCCCATGTCGTTGCGGAAGAACGCGAGCATCAGGGCGTAGGTGAGCGCCTGCGTCATGATCGACAGATACACGCCGGTGACCCGCGAACGGAACGCGAGCCACCCGAACAGGAACGCCAGCGCCCCGGGGGCCAGCGCCACCATCACCATCGCGAACCAGAAGTGGTCGAAGCCGTACCAGAACCACGGCAGCTCGGTCCAGTTCAGGAACACCATGAAGTCGGGCAGGACCGGGTGCCCGTAGACGCCGCGGGTGCCGATCTGGCGCATGAGGTACATCCCCATCGCGTAGCCCCCGAGCGCGAAGAACGCGGCGTGCCCCAGGCTCAGGATGCCGCAGTAGCCCCAGATGAAGTCCACCGCGAGCGCGAGCAGCGCATAGCACAGGTACTTGCCGATCAAGCCGACCGCATAGCTCGACAGATGCAGCGGCGACGACTCGGGCACGGCCAGGTTGAAGATCGGCGCCGCCAGCGCGACGGCCGCCAGCACCGCCAGAAACACCACGCTGGCGCGATCCGCGATTGCCGCCGGCAGGTACCTCGTCACGGCCATCACGTGCTCTCCGCGGCGCGACCCGTCTGCGGGAACAGGCCGCGGGGCCGGTGCTGGATGAAGAGGATCAACGCGATCAGGACCAGGATCTTGCCGAGCACGGCCCCGGCGAAGGGCTCGAGCAGCTTGTTCACGATGCCCAGCGACATGCCGCCGATGAGCGTGCCCCAGATGTTGCCGACGCCCCCGAACACCACGACCATGAACGAGTCGACGATGTAGGACTGGCCGAGGTTGGGGCCGACGTTGGTCAACTGGGTCAGGGCCACGCCGGCTATCCCGGCGATGCCGGCGCCGAGTCCGAACGTCATGACGTCTACCCATTCCGTCCGCACGCCCATGGCCCGCGCCATCGCGCGGTTCTGCGAGACGGCCCGGATGTCGAGACCCAGACGCGTGCGCCGCAGCACCGCCAGCACCAGCGCGAACACGAGCAGGGCGAACAGGACGATGTACATCCGGTTGTAGGTGAGCGAGAACGCCTCGTTGAACTGCAGTGCCCCGCTCATCCAGGCCGGCGTGACGACTGCGCGGTTGTTCGCGGAGAACAGGGACCGCACGAGCTGTTGCAGCACGAGGCTCACGCCGAACGTGGCGAGCAGGGTCTCGAGCGGCCTCCCGTACAGGAACCGGATGACGCTGCGCTCTATGAGCACGCCGACGGTCCCCGCGACGAGGAAGGCGGCCGGTACCGCCACGAGCAGCGAAACGCCGATGAGGTCCGGCATCCAGAGCTGCACGACGTAGGTCGTGTAGGCGCCGAGCATCATCAACTCGCCGTGGGCCATGTTGATGACGCCCATCACGCCGAAGGTGATCGCCAGCCCGATGGCGACGAGCACCAGCACCGACCCCAGACTCAGACCGAAGGCCGCCGTCTCGAGCACCGAGTACACGTTGCGCATCGAGTCGATCTGCCACAGGGCGTCGGTTGCCGCGGCACGCACCTCCGCGTCGGGCTCGACGTGGGCGCCGTCCCCGGTAGTCGCCACCAGCGCCGACAGGCGGTTGTGCACCACCGGGTTGAGCCGGCCCGAGAGCGTCTCGACGGCTGCGATGCGTACTGCGGGATAGCCGTGATCGAGCGCTTCGAGTGCCAGCGCCGTCTCGAGTTCGTACGCAACGTCCGGATCGGTCTCCACCTGCGCCCGCCGGCGCAGGAGATCGATGGTCGCTTTGTCGAGGCCGCGCAACAGCTCCCGCGCGGCTTCCAGGCGCACGCCGGCGTCGGAGCTCGACAGACTGAACCGCGCGATCGTGCCCCGCAGGAACCTGCGGAGCCGGTTGTTGGTGATGATGCGTCTCAGCAGGTCGGGCGCGACCGCCTCCACGGGGTCCAGAGAGGCAGGGTCGAGCAGTTGAAAGGCGGTCAGGCGCTCGTCGTTCGACTCGACGACGAAGATCCGCGCGTCACGCTCGCGCTCGAACAGGCGGTCCTCGAGCAGCGCGGTCAGCACGTTCCGCACGCGAGGGTGACCGGTCGCGAGCATCCGCTCGGCGAGCGCTTCCTTCGCGCGGAAGTTGGCGTCCGCGAACTCGGCGACGAGCGCCCGAAAGGCGTCGTCGCCGGTTTCGGCCGCCGCCGGCACCGGACCGGCGAGCAGGCACCAGGCGAGCGACAGACTCGGGATCCATCGCCCGCCCGGCGCTCGTGCTCCTACTCGTAGTTCTGTCCGGAGCACATCTGCGTCTCGGTGTTGTAGTTGCCGCAATTCAGCGTCACCCAGTCCGCTTCCGTGTCTTCACTGCCCGGCAGATAGTCCGACCAGGCGTCCCCCGGCACGGTGCCGTCGGTCTGCCAGACCACGTCGAACTGCCCGTTCGCCTGCACCTCGCCGATGTACACCGGCTTGGTGATGTGGTGGTTCGGCAGCACTTCCGCGATGCCGCCGGTCAGGTTCGGGGTCGTCGTTCCCGGCAACGCCGCCAGCACCGCGTCGACTTCGGTGGTTCCGGCCTTCTCGACCGCCTTGGCCCAGAGGTTGAAGCCGACATAGTGCGCTTCCATCGGATCGTTGGTCGTCCGCTCGGCGTTGCCGACGAACGCCTTCCACTTCGCGATGAACTCCGCGTTGGCCGGCGAGTCCACGCTCTGGAAGTAGTTCCAGGCGGCGAGGTGGCCGACCAGCGGCGTGGTGTCGAGACCGGACAGCTCTTCCTCGCCCACCGAGAACGCGACGACCGGGATCTCGTCCGCCGAGACCTCCTGGTTGGCGAGCTCCAGGTAGAAGGGCACGTTGGCGTCGCCGTTGATGGTGGAGACCACGGCCGTGGGCTTGCCGGCCGAGCCGAAGCGGCGGATGGCGGACACGCGCGTCTGCCAGTCCGAATGCCCGAACGGGGTGTAGTTGATCGAGATGTCCTCTTCCGCAACCCCCTTCTGCTTCAGATACGCCTCGAGGATGCGGTTGGTCGTGCGGGGATAGACGTAGTCGGTGCCCTCGAGCACCCAGCGCTCGATGCCGACCTCGTTCATCAGGTAGTCGATGGCGGGAATCGCCTGCTGGTTCGGGGCGGCGCCGGTATAGATGACGTTCTTCGACGACTCCTCGCCCTCGTACTGCACGGGGTAGAAGAGCAGCCCGTTGTTCTCCTCGAACACCGGGAGCACCGATTTGCGGGAGACGGACGTCCAGCAGCCGAACACCACGTCGACCTCCTCGGACTCGAGCAGCTCGCGCGCGCGCTCGGCGAACAGCGGCCAGTCGGACGCCGGATCGACCACCACCGCCTCGACGGGTCTGCCGAGCAGGCCGCCCTTGGCGTTCTGCTCGTCCACCATCATCAGGACGGTGTCTTTCAAGGTGGTTTCGCTGATGGCCATCGTGCCCGACAGCGAGTGCAGGACGCCGACCTTGATGGGATCGCCGGTCAAGCCGTCGGCGGAGGATTCCGGTGCGTCGCCGGACCCGCCGCAGGCGACCAGGGCGGCGGCGAGGAAGACGAGACATGCATGGATGCGTTTCATGAAGCTGGCTCCTGTCTGTGTATGGGCGGATCGCTACATCTGGATCTGCAGTCCGACCCCGACCTGGAAGTCGTCGGTCTGGACCGCGGTATAGCTGGTGTTCTTGAAGAAGATCATCAGGCGCGCGTTGAACTGCCGGATGATGTAGTTGAGATCGACCTCCGTCGTCTTCTGGTTGTAGTCCGGCGTCAGGCCCTCGCGAAACCGGGCGCGGGCGTACTTGCCGAGAATCTCGAACTGGCCGGGACCGACGCGTTTCGGAAACAGGTAGGCGCCCAGCAGGTAGCCGCCGTCGTTCATCACGTAGCGCGGGTCGTAGCCGCCGAGGCCGTCGTAGCGCGCCCACTCGGCTTCGAGAGTCACGGCGCCGCCGCCCGCGACCTTGCGCTCCATGAGGAAGTCGGCGCTGTAGGCGTTGCCGGATTCGGCCTGCGTCTGACCGGCGAGACCGATCGCGAGGATGTTCTTCTCGCCGTAGTAGGTGCTGTTCAGGTAGTAGCCGGGCTCCGGGTCCCAGAAGTTCACCTGCACCCGGCCTGCGCCGATGAGCGACGAGATGCCGGTCGTCGAATGGCCGTCGAAGGCGCCCGCCGACACCTTGACCCTGTCGAACTGGCCCCAGTAGGCGGCGCCGTTGGCGCGGCCCTGAAAGATGAACGGATAGCCGTCCTGGACGCCGTCCGCATAGACCCCCCAGTGGTGCGAGTAGAACGGGCCGTACAGGTTGGCCCGGTCGCTCGGGGGCAGGAACCGGCCCACCCACACGTTGAACGTGTCGGACATCTCGAACTGGGCGACCGCGTCGAGGATCTTGAATCGGGTGTTCTGGCCGGGATTGGGAGCGCCCAGCGACCCTCCGTAGTCGATGTCCGTGTTCACCATGAACTTGATGTTGTTGGTGGCGGCGCCGTTGAGGTACAGGCGCAGGCTGTTGACCCTGAGGTGATCGGAGGCGTCGGTGTCGTTCGACCGGTGATGCAGGAAGCTGGACTGCAGCCCGCCGCCCACCGAGATCGGGGGCAGCGGCTCCGGTTCCTGGACTGCCGCCGCCTCGACGTCCTGGGCTGCCGCCGCCGGGGCTGCCGCCGCTTCGCGGGCTTCCCCGCCCGCGGCCACACCGGGGGCTGCCGCCGCTGCGCGAGTCTCCACAGCCGGCGCTTCCGCCGCTTCGCGGGCTTCCGCTTCCATAATCTCCACTTCCCCGGCGTCTACGTCGTCCTGGGCGTGGAGGGCGCCGGCGCCGGTCCATCCGGCCAGTGCCGCCAGCAACGCCACCGCCAATCCGAGACGCCACTCGTATGCGGCATGGTTGCTGCGATGTCTGTGACAGGCCACGATGTTTCTCCTTCTCCGTTGCGCATGCCGATTCCGGACTTCCGAGCACGAGCCGTTTCCCGCCGGGACGACTGTCATGAACGGGAATTACTGCAAGGAAGATGCCACTGCTGGAGGCCGAGTGTGCGCGGCGTGCCCGCGGTGGATTCGCCCAACAGGGGCAGCAGCAAAATTGGCGATCCGCCCGTAGAGAGGTGACCGTCGGCGGCCCCTGCAGGACAGACACTTTTGTCAGACCTGGCTACCGCAGCCTACTTTTTCGTGGATCGACGTGTCGTCCGGGTTGCGCCCCGCGGTTCGGACAGAGGGGCCTTCAGGCGGTCGATTCGTATTTGGAATCGGCGACGGGCGACGAAATCGGTGACGGGACGACAAGAATGGCAGCCGGGGCTACGTTCTTGTCTCCATGCGTTCCAATGCAAACACTTTTGTAGCAGTCGCCTCAGGAAACCGGCGGGCGGAGCGTCCTCCCGACCGGGTTGTTCGGGTGCGTCGTCCAGTTCGCGTAGCCTTCCACCACCTCGCCGGTGCGCGGGTCGATCGCGCCGACCGGCAGCGACTCCATCGTGATGCAGTCCTCCACCGGGCAGGTGATGACGCACAGGTTGCAGGCGACGCACTCGGCGTCGATCACGTCGAAGACGCGGCCGTCGCGGATGGCGATCGACTGGTGGGACGTGTCCTCGCAGGCCGCGTAGCAGCGGCCGCACTTGATGCAGACGTCCTGATCGATGCGCGCCTTGGCCGTATAGTTCAGGTTCAGGTGCTGCCAGTCGGTGACGTTGCGCACGGCGCGGCCCTGGAAGTCGGACAGGCGCTCGCAGCCCTTGTCCTCCATCCAGAGCCGCAGCCCGGCGATCATCTCCTCGACGATGCGGAAGCCGTAGATCATGGCGGCGGTGCACACCTGGACGTTACCGCAGCCGAGGGCGATGTACTCGGCCGCGTCGCGCCACGTCTCGATGCCGCCGATACCCGACAGCGGCAGGCCGGCCGTATCGGGGTCGCGCGCGATCTCGGCCACCATGTGCAGGCCGATCGGCTTGATGGCCGGGCCGGCGTAACCGCCATGGCTGCCCTTGCCGTCGATGGTGGGCTCGGGACTGAACGTGTCGAGATTGACCGACGTGATGGAGTTCACGGTGTTGATCAGGCTCACCGCGTCGGCGCCGCCCGCCCGGGACGCGCGGGCCGCGTAGCGGATGTCGGCGACGTTCGGCGTGAGCTTGACGATGACCGGCATCCGGGTCGCCGCCTTCACCCAGCGGGTGACCATCTCGATGTACTCCGGCACCTGGCCCACGGCCGAGCCCATCCCGCGCTCCTGCATGCCGTGGGGGCAGCCGAAGTTCAGCTCGACGCCGTCGGCGCCGGTCTCTTCCACCTGCCGCAGGATGCGCCGCCAGGCCTGCTCCTGGCAGGGCACCATCAGCGACACCACCACCGCCCGGTCGGGATAGTCGCGCTTGACCGCCTTGATCTCGCGCAGGTTCAGGTCCAGCGGCCGGTCGGTGATGAGCTCGATGTTGTTGATGCCGACCACGCGTCGATCGGCGCCCCGGACGACGCCGTAGCGCGGGCCGTTGACGTTGACCAGCGGCGGCCCGTCCTCCCCCAGCGTCTTCCAGACCACCCCGCCCCAGCCCGCCTCGAACGCCCGGCGGACGTTGTACTCCTTGTCGGTCGGCGGCCCGGAGGCCAGCCAGAACGGGTTGGGGGATCGGATCCCGAGAAACTCGTTCGCAAGCGTCGCCATCTCGCCGTTACGTCTCCCTCACCCCGTCAGGGCGGCGTGCATGTCCTCGGCGGCGTCGCGGCCCTGGGCCACCGCGGTCACGAGCAGGTCTTCGCCGTCCGCCACGCAGTCGCCGCCGGCCCAGACGCCCTCGCGGCTCGTGCGCCCCGCACCGGTCACCCGGATCCTGCGGCCCTCCAGCGCTACTCCGCCGGGACTTCCCTCCAGCTTCTGTCCGATCGCCTTGAACACCTGGTCGGCCCGCAGGCGGAAGGTCTCGCCCGTATCTCGCAAACCGTCGGGGCCATCCTCCGTGCAGGCGAACTCCACCTCGCGCACCGCACCGTCGCCCAGCACCTGCACGGGCCGGGCGTGGGTGACGATCCGCACGCCCTTCGAGGCGGCGTGATCGAGCTCGAAGCCCGACGCGTTCATGCGCTCTCTCCCCCGCCGGTAGACCATCGCCACGTCCTCGGCGCCCAGCAGCTTCGACTGCACGGCGGCGTCCACCGCCGTCATGCCGCCCCCGATGACCACCACGCGCCGGCCCACCGGAAGCGTCGAGAGGTCCTCGACCTGGCGCAGCTCGGCGATGAAGTCGATCGCGTCGCGCACGTTCGCCGTCGTCTCTTCGTCGACGCCCAGCGCGTTGACGCCGCCGAGCCCGATCCCGAGGAAGACCGCGTCGTAGTCGCGCACGAGTGCGTCCAGCGTCAGGTCGCCCCCCAGACGCCGCCCCAGCTCCACCGTGATGCCGCCGATGCCGAGCAGCCACTCGACCTCCCGCTCCGCGAAACGGTCGACGGTCTTGTAGCTGGCGATGCCGAACTCGTTGAGCCCGCCCGCCTTGGCGCGCGCATCGAAGAGGGTGACGGCGTGGCCCTTCATCGCCAGCCGATGGGCGCAGGCCAACCCCGCGGGCCCGGCTCCCACCACGGCGGCGATGCGCTTGCCGGTGGGGACGGCGCGCTCGTAGGGGTGCCCGTCGCGCGCCATCAGCGCGTCGGTGGCGAAGCGCTGCAGCCGCCCGATCTCCACCGGCTTGCCCTCGGACGCCTCCCGCACGCACGCCTGCTCGCAGAGGGTCTCGGTGGGGCAGGCCCGCGCGCACATGCCGCCCAGGATGTTCCGGTCGAAGATGGTCTTCGCCGCCGCGCGGGCCGTGCTCGTCGAGATCTGGCGCACGAAGAGCGGGATGTCGATGGCGGTCGGGCACGCCGTGACGCACGGCGCGTCGTGGCAGAAGTAGCAGCGGTCCGCGGCCACGGCCGCCTCGTGGACGGTCAGTGGCGGCCGCAGATCGGCGAAGTTCTCCTCGTAGGCGCGGGCCGGCAGACGGCCGGCCGCAACGCCCGGTGTGACAACCGAATTTGGCAACGCAATCTCCTTCCCCGTCTTCGCGGACACACCCATCAGGCGCCGATTCGATCTCTCCAGTCGAGGTCACCGCCTCGCCGGCAGACGCGGTTCGATTTGGGAGCCCTCAGGGACACGCTGGGGCCTCGGCGCCGCACCCCGCCGCTCAAAACAACGGCATCCCCCGATTCGCGGCGGCCATCGGTGCGTACGCCCCGCCGTAGGGACCGCGCTTGATGAACTGTCCGTCCCCCGGCCGGCCGACGTACTCGCCCCTGTCGACCACCACCCGCCCGCGGGACAGCACGGTCTCGGTGTAACCCCGCACCCGGAAGCCCTCGTAGGCGCTGTAGTCCACGTGCATGTGATGGGTCCGCGGATCGTCGCGGCTGATGGTCACCTCCCGCTCCGGGTCGAAGATGACGATGTCGGCGTCCGACCCGACGGCGATGGTCCCCTTGCGCGGGAACATCCCGAAGATGCGGGCCGGGGCGGTGGAGGTGAGCTCCACGAACCGGTTGACGTCGATGCGGCCGGCATTGACCCCGTGGTGATAGATGAGGCTCATGCGGTTCTCGACGCCGGGCGCGCCGTTGGGAATGCGGCTGAAGTCGCCGCGCCCCAGCTCCTTCTGCTCGCGCATGCAGAAGGGACAGTGGTCGGTGGAGATGACGTCGAGGGCCCTGCTCCGCAGGCCTCGCCACAGCTCCTCCTGGTTCCACTTCTCGCGCAACGGCGGCGTCATGACGTACTTCGCGCCCTCGAAGTCCGGCGCGTCGTAGGCACCGCTGTCCAGCAGCAGGTACTGCGGACAGGTCTCGGCGTGCGCCATCACGCCGCGTTCCTGCGCCCGCCGCAGCTCGGTCAACGCGTCGTGACAGCTCAGGTGCACGATGTAGACCGGCGCGCGGGCGACCTCGGCGATGGCCAGCGCGCGGTGCGCGCCCTCCCCTTCCAGGCGCGTCGGACGGGTCAGCGCGTGGTACTTCGGCTCGACGTGTCCCGCGGCCAGCGCCTGCTTGACCAGCTCGTCGATGACGACGCCGTTCTCGGCGTGCATGCAGACCAGCGTCCCGTCCTCGCCCGCCTTGCGCATGGCGCGGAAGATGGTGGCGTCGTCGGCCAGCAGGACGCCGGGATAGGCCATGAACAGCTTGTAGCTGGTGACCCCTTCGTCGGCCAGGCGGCGCAGCTCCGGCACCCGCGCGTCGGGCAGGTCCGTCACGATCATGTGGAACGCGTAGTCGACGGCGGCGTCGCCCTCCGCCTTGGCGTGCCACGTGTCGAGGCCTTCGATGGTCGACGTGCCGCGCGTCTGGATGGCGAAGTCGACGATGCTGGTGGTGCCGCCGAACGCCGCCGCGCGGGTGCCCGTCTCGAAGGTGTCGGACGACTGCGTGCCCCCGAACGGCATCTCCATGTGGGTGTGAGGATCTACGCCACCGGGCAGCACGAGCTTTCCCGTCGCATCGATCACGCGATCGGCCGCGACCTCGAGACCGCGCTCGAGACCGCCCCCGATAAGGGCCACGGTCTCGCCGTCGACGAAGACATCTGCCCGGTAGTCGTCCACCGCGGTCACGACACGGCCGTTCTTGATCAGTACACTCATCCCAACCTCCGGCATCCCGGGCGACGATCGGACCGTCTTGGCATCTGTTTCGAGTTTATGGCACGCACGATGTCACGGAAAGGCATCCAGCCTTGAGTCGCGGCCCGAAGACCGCGTAGATTGGCGCCCGTCAAACCGGACCGCCCGACCGGGCAGCGGAATATCAAGATTCGTCTTGAAGGTTCAGTCTGCCTCTCGTTACGATCACATGACCGGACAGCCCACGGGGAGGGGCTGGAAACAAGGGGATTCGCTATGGCGGCGCGAGAGAAGTTCTCCAGTCAGGCCGCGCCCGAGGTGTTGGCGGCGCTGCGCGAGATCGCGCGCAGCGATGGCCGGCACTTCCAGGCCGTGCTGGAAGACGCCATGACCGGCTACATCGAGGCCAGGGCTCGCCAGAAGGTGCGCCCCGAGGTGATGGCGCACTATCGGGCGAGCGTCGAGCGCAACCGGCTCCTGGCCGAGCTGCTGGCGAAATGAGCCACAGCTTCCCGACCATCGAAGAGATCCTCGCCATGCACGCCGACCTCATCGCGCAGTTCGGCGGCTCGCCGGGGTTGCGCGATATGGGAGCGCTGGAGTCCGCGGCCATACGCCCGCAGATGGGCTACTACGGCAGCCTGCTCGAAGAGGCAGCCGCGCTCATGGAGAGTCTCGCCATGAACCACCCGTTCGTGGACGGCAACAAGCGGGTGGCATTCTTCGTCACGGACGCCTTCCTGCGTCTGAACGGTCACTTCATCGACTGCGACGGCCGCGAGGCGCATGGCGATTTCATGCGGCTTTTTGAGACCAATGCGTTCCGTTTCGCTGAGCTGCGCGAGTGGCTGGAAGCGCATGTGAGCCCACTGCCGTAGCTTCCGATTCGCCTCGCGTCGGCTTGAGTCGCGGCCCGAAAACCGCGTACATTGAGAATCCCGTTCAAGACGGGACAACCTCGCCGTGACCGGACCCGGCAAGGCTCATGCTCGTGGAGGCGATCTCGACCCATGGCCACAAGTTCTCCGACGACGACACGTAATCGCGCGGCCCGCCGTTCGCGGCGGCCGCTGACGTTTGCCCTCGTGTTGCTGGCGGCGACCTTCGCCACGCAGCCGCTGCACGCGCAGGACGACTGGCAGCACTGGGGCCGCGACGCCGGCAATCAGCGCCACTCGCCGCTGACGCAGATCGACGTCGACAACGTCTCGACCCTGGTACCGGCGTGGCGCTACGAGATGACGAAGGTGGGCGTGCCGTCGCGGCCGAGCCAGTCGACCCCCCTCCTGGTCGACGGCGTGCTGTACCTGTCGTTCCCCTACTACCGCGTGGTGGCGCTGGAGCCGGAGACCGGTGACGAGATCTGGGAGTACACGGCGCCGGGCGACTGGAACTCGCCCGAGCACCAGTTGCACTGGACGGGCGGTTCGATGCGGGGTCTGGCCTACTGGGAAGGCGACGACCGCACGCCGCCGCAGATCGTGTTCGGCACCGAGGAGGGCGAGCTGATCTCGCTGAACGCGGCCACCGGCATCCCCAACCCGCGCTTCGGCAGCGATGGCTTCGTCGACCTGAAGACCGAGGACGTGATGAACGGCTTCCCGAACATGCACTACGGAATCTCGTCCGGGGTGGCCGTCTGGAAGCACCTGGTGTTCACCGGCGTCCACAACGCGGACGAGACCGGATCGAAGGGGCCGGCGGGCGACACCCGCGCGTGGGACCTGCGGACGGGCGACCTGGTCTGGACGTTCCACACCGTGCCCCATCCGGGCGAGTTCGGCAACGACACCTGGCACGACGACTCGTGGCGCAACGTCAGCGGCGCCAACACCTGGTCGTTCTTCACCATCGACGAGGAGCGCGGCATTCTGTACATGCCGCTGGGGTCCGCCCACAACGACTTCTACGGCATGGACCGGCCCGGGGACAACCTGTTCTCGGACTCCATCGTGGCCGTCGACGCCCTGACGGGAGAGCGGCTGTGGCACTTTCAGGCCGTCCATCACGACCTGTGGGACCTGGACATGCCGGCGCCGCCCATCCTGTTCGACGTCGAGCGAGACGGCGAGACCATCCCGGCCGTCGGCGTCGTGACGAAGTACCCCGTGCTGTTCATCTTCAACCGGGTCACCGGCGAGCCGATCTACGAGATAGAAGAGCGCCCCGTGCCGGCCGGGAACATGCCCGGGGAGTACTACGCGCCGACGCAGCCGTTCCCGGTGAAGCCGCCGCCCTTCGGGCGCATCGATTTCACGATGGACGAGATAGCGACGGTGACGCCCGAGCACACCGCCGCGTGCCGAGAGCTGTTGATGCGCTTCGACGGCGGGCGGAACCGCGGCCCCTACACGCCGCCGTCGGCGGAGGGCGCGCTGGTGTTTCCGTCGACCGGCGGCGGGACCGAGTTCACCGGCGGGACCTTCGATCCGAGCCTTGGGTACTACATCATCAACTACGCGGACACCGGCCACATCAGCCAGCTCGTCAAGGTGGAGGACGATCCCGACCGCCGCGGCTACGTCGGTCCTCCCGAGTCGCGCCGGATCTACTGGCACGTCGTCACCCGGCCCTCCGTCAACGGCTGGCCCTGCTGGCAACCGCCCTGGTCGCGGCTGGTCGCCGTGGACGTCAACAGCGGCGAGATCGCCTGGATGATCCCGTTCGGCACGGTCGAGGGCGCGCCCCCCGGCCTGCTGACCGGCGCTCCCAACTCGCAGAAGGGCGGGCCGACCTCCACCGCGGGGGGCGTGCTCTTCATCGGGGGGCCAGCGACCGGCGGTTCCGCGCCTACGAGACGAAGACCGGGCGCGAGCTGTGGAGCGTCGAGACCGAGCAGTTGATCAGCGGCGCCAACCCCATCACCTACCTGGGGAAGGACGGCAAGCAGTATGTGGCCGTGGCGGCGGGTACGACGCTGCTGACCTACACGCTGCCGTGAGGGCTCGCGGCCCGGTCCTCGAGGCGGGAGAGCCGCCACCCATGCCCACGGACCCCGCCGACCTGGAGTTCACCGCCGACGAGATGCGGCGCATGGGGCACGCCACGGTCGAGCGGCTCGTCGATCACGTCCTGAGCCTCGAGACGCAGCCGGCCCGGGGCGACGTGGACGCGGCCGATCTCTGCCGCCGCCTCCGCGAGCCGGCGCCCGAACGGGGCGTCGCCTACGAGCCGCTGCTCGACCGGCTGCTCACCGAGTGGGTGCCGCGCTCCTTCACGGCGCCGGGGCCCGGCTATCTCGCGTACATCCCCGGCGGCGGGCTGTATCCCGCGGGGCTCGCGGACCTGATCGCCGGCGTGGTCAACCGCTACACCGGGGTGCGTCTCGCGGCGCCGGCCCTCGTGCAGCTCGAGGCCAACGCGCTCGACTGGCTGCGCGAGTGGATGGAGTTCCCGGCCGAGGCCCGCGGGCTGTTCACCACGGGCGGGTCGATGGCGCACTTCAACGCCGTGCTGTGCGCACGCGAGCGGCATCTCGGCCCGGACATCCGCCCCGGGGTGCTGTACGGCTCGACGCAGATGCACCACTCGATGAGCAAGTCCGCCCGGCTGGCCGGCATCATGCCGGACCGGATCAGGGCGGTCCCGGTCGACGAGCGGTTCCGGATGGACGTGGATGCCCTGGCCGACCTGATCGCCGCGGATCGCCGGGCCGGCCTCAGGCCGTTCTGCGTCGCGTCGGCGGCCGGCACGACGAACACGGGTGCGGTCGACCCGTTGAACGCCATCGCCGACCTGTGCGCCCGCGAGGGGCTCTGGCACCACGTGGACGGCGCCTACGGGGCGTTCTTCCACCTGTGCCCGCAGCTTCGGCATCTCATGCCCGGGCTCTCGCGGGCCGACTCCCTCACGCTCGATCCGCACAAGGGCCTGTTCCTGCCGTACGGTACCGGGGCCCTGCTCGTGCGCGACGGCGCCGCGCTGCGCCGGGCGCATGAGGCGACCGCGAGCTACCTGCCCGACCGGGTCGACGTCGACGAGTACGACCCGCATGTGTACGGGCCGGAGCTCTCGCGCGGGTTCCCGGGCCTTCGCGTCTGGCTCTGCGTGAAGCTGTACGGCGCGGGGCGGTTCCGCGCCGCCCTCGCGGAGAAGCGGGCCCTCGCCCTGGAGGCGGCGGCGAAAGTGGCCGCGGTCCCCGGGATCGTGATGGCGGCGCCGCCGCAGCTGTCGCTGTTCGCGTTCCACCTGCGCTGGCCCGGCTCGATCCAGGCGGAGGAGAACCGGGCCACCGAGCTGCTGTTGGAGCGTGTGAACCTGCGTAACCGGGTGATGCTGTCGGGCGCCGTCGTGGAGGGGAGGTTCCTGGCGCGCGTCTGCGTCCTCAGCTTCCGGACCCGCGCGCGTCACGTGGATGCCTGTGTGACGGACTTGGCGGAGGAGGCAGCCTCCGTCCTGGTGGCCGCCTCGGCTTGATCCGACGGCCCACGGTTTCCGCCAGCCTCCGCTCGTCCCACCCATGACCTTGGGCGCCCACCCCTGCGCATAGGTGTAGCCGGGCTGCGGCGCAGGCCTGCGTGTCGAAGGACGCGTGAATCACCCGGGGATGCCGCGCTGCTCGCCGTGCACGGTCGGCTATTCCGGCCGATCGCGTACGACCGACGCCCGTTCCAGTTGGTCAGTGTCTAACGATGAAGACCGGGACTGCTCACGTGCGTCGTGACCGTCGTTTCCAGCGTGTCGACGCGACCGATCAGCCTGTCGAGCTTCGCATTGACGAACAGCACGCCCACGGCCGCGACGACGGCAGCGAGGTTTCCGATCAGGTCAGCGATGGTGTTGAACGCGTCCACCACATCAAGCATCCTCGAACGGGAATGCACCGTCAAGCCATCCGAGGATGCCGGCTAACGGCTACCGGCGTGGTCAGGGAGCCGCGGCCTCGGCAATCCGGTAGAGCTTCGACCGCGTCCGGATGAACAGGCTGCCCTGGGCGATGGCCGGCGTGGCCATCGTGAACTCGTCGAGCGGATTGCGGCCGATGACCTCGAACGTGGGGCCGGCGCGGATCACGTAGGCGTCGCCGTCCTCGCTCAGCGCGAAGATCCGGTCGTCGTAGGCCCAGGGCGATGCGGTGAACGCGGCCCCGACCGCGATCCGCCGCCGCGAGTAGACCTCTTCGCCGGTCCGCGCGTCGTGGGCGGTGAAGAACCCCCGGTCGAGGAGCGTGTACAGCACGTCGCCGTAGAGAATCTGCGAAGGGTTGTAGGGTGCGGCCTGCGGCTGCGACCAAGCGATGAACTCGTTGGCCGTCTCGGACCCGCGAAGCGAGATGTCGCCGCTGGCGCCGGGGCGGATGGCGTAGACCGGGCGCTGCTGGTCGCCGAGATATCCCGAGCCGAGATAGAGCAGGCCGAACTCGGCGAACGGCGTGGGAACGGTGATGGACGACATGCCGGTGAGCTCCCACAGCAGGTCGCCGTCGAGGTCGTAGGAGCGCACGCGGTCGGTTCCGGTGGTGACGATCTCGGTCCGCTGCTCGTTCTCCCAGACGAAGGGGGTCGACCAGTTGGTGCCTTCGTCCCGCGAGATGCGCCAGATCTCGTTGCCGGTCTCCGCGCTCAGCGCGAGCAGATACGACTGATCGTCGTTGTCGTTCTGGATATAGAGACGGCCGTCGTGCAGCACCGGCGACGCGGCGGTGCCCCACCCCAGCCGGGTGGCCGCGGGCTCGACGTCGTGCGACCAGCGCAACCCGCCGTCCGTCGTGTCGAGGCAGAAGACGCCCAGGTTGCCGAAGTAGACGAACAGCGAGTCGCCGTCCGTGACCGGCGTCTCGGTCGCCAGGGTGTTCTTCATGTGGTAGCCGCCGGCCGGCGCGCCGCGATGCACCTCGCGCTCCCACCGCACGGCTCCGGTGCCGACGTCCAGCGCGTAGACGACCCACCGGTGTTCCGCCGTCGAGGGGGCCCACGTCTCGCGCCCGCGATAGAGACCGCCCAGCGGTTCTTCGACCGGCCCGGCGCTGACGACGGTCGTGACGTAGACGGTGTCGTCCCAGACGACCGGCGAGCTCCAGCCGAGGCCCGGCAGGTCGGCGACCCAGGCGACGTTCTCGGTGGTGCTCCAACGGGTCGGCAGTCCGGCGGCCTCGGAGACGCCTCGGGCGTCCGGGCCCCGGAACTGCGGCCATCGATCCTGGGCGGCGGCGGGCGCGCACAGGACCACGACGAGCAGCAGGGCGAACGTGTATCGACTCATCTCATTCCCCTTCGCTTTGGTCACGGTCTGGTTCGGAAGCCGCCGAGGGGTCCGGGAACAAAGATGGACCAGGGTTCAGCCCAGGAACCGGAGGATGGCGCCAATCGCGGCAACGGCACCGACGATTCGCCATGTCAAGCGCGTTTCCATCGACGCCATCCGAGCATCGAGACCGGCGACGGCCGCAGTGAGATCGGTACGGGTGACAAGGTCGTCGTCGCCGTGAGCGTCCTGCGCAACGGCTACGAAGGCCTCCGCAAGCTCGGGCTGTGCACCTGCCGCCGTCAGCGTCTTCACGGCTGCATGTGTGTCGAACGGCATGTCTCGACGATACCACGGCTCTGGCACTGCGGCGGACGCCCGCGCAGCCCAGCCGACCGCCTCTGACCGTAGCAGGACCTGTCCGCACCGGCTCCCGCCGTGAGTGCCTGACCGTCTCTACGGCTCCTCGACGGTGATCTCCCCGATCGCCCACGGGTGCTCCGTGGAGTGGTACAGGAACGTGCCCGGCTCGTCGAAGGTGACGTAGCCCGTCATCGCGGGCTGCAGCGTGCCCGTGCTCCAGCTTCCGTCGCGCGCCGCGATGGTGTGCGGCATCTCGCCGTTGTTGACGAACCGCACGCGCGTCCCGACGGTGACGCGGGCCCGCACCGGGTTGAACGCGTACTCGTTGATCGCGTTGCGACGCCCGCCCACCGACCACGCGATGGGATTCTCGACCAGCGTCGCGGTCTCGATGACGTCGGTCGCGCGCGGCGGCGGGCCGATCCAGCGAACCAGATCGTCGAGCGGCTCTTCGGCCGTCGGACGCGCCGGCACGTCGCCGTCGAGTGAGAACGACCAGAGCTCGCCGCCAACCGCGATGGCGACGAACTGCTCGCCGTCGACCGCATACGACACCGCCGGTCCGGGCCGCAGCCGCACGCCGGGCGGGCCCGCCTGAAACGCCCACAACCGCTCGCCGGTGCCGGCGTCGTAGGCTTCGAGCTGCCCGTCGGCCGAGCCCCAGAACATCAGTCCGCCCGCGGTCGTCAGCGGGCCGCTGGTGGCGAGCCGCGCGCCGCGGAACTCGTTTTTCCAGACCACCTCGCCGGTCCGCCCGTCGACGGCGGCCAGAACGCCGGCCGACTCGGGCAGCGTCAGCCGCAGGTAGCCGCTGCCGCGGTTGTCCGAGATCCACGGATCGTCGAAGCGGAACGCGCGGCCGACGTGCGCCCGCCCCTGCGCGTAGATGTAGCCGGTCTGCGGGCTGAACGACATCGGCGTCACCCGCACCATCGGAATCGGCGCGCCCAGGGCCACGATGTCCTGCCGCTCCAGCGACGGCGGCGTGTAGAAGCTGCAGCTCAGCTCGAACGGCGGCGGCACCCGGTCGCGCCAGAACGAGCAGTCGGGCAGGATGCTGTCGCCCGCCGGGAAGGGCTGGGTCGGCGCGGTCAGCAGGTACTCGTCCTGCGGCACCGGCTGTTCCTCGATGGGCACGATCGGCTCGCCCGTTTCGCGGTCGAACTGGAACAGGTGGCCGTCGGCCCGCATCGCGGCCAGCGCCTTGCGGGTGCGCCCGTCCATCTCGGTCTCGTAGAGCAGCAGCGGCGTCGCGATGTCGGCGTCCCAGATGTCGTGCCGGACCACCTGGTAGTGCCAGTGCCGCTCGCCGGTCTCCATGTCGAGGGCGAGCACCGCGGCGGTGAACAGGTTGTCGCCGCCGCGGATCTCGCCGCCGTACATCGGGACCGGGTTGCCGGTGACGAAGTAGACCATGCCCAGGTCGGGATCGACCGCGCCCACCAGCCAGACGCCGCCCCCGCCGAGCCGCCACACTTCACTGTCCTGCGGCCAGGTCTCGTGGCCGAACTCGCCGGGCCGCGGCACGACGTAGAACGTCCACAGCCGCTCGCCGGTCTCCGCGTCCAGGGCGATGACGCGCCCCTGTCCGCCGCTGTCGCCGTTCGCGATGCCGACGAACACCTTGCCGCGCGCGTGCATGGGAGCCGTGGTGACCGATTCGCCCGCCTGCGGCGGTTCGCTGCCGACCGTCTCCACCCAGACCAGCTCGCCGGTGTCCTGCCGCAGCGCCGCCACCTCCGCGCTTCGCAGCGGCACGAAGACGAGCCCGTCACCCAGGCCGACTCCCTGCCACGACGGCACCCGCTGCGCCTCGGCGGCCGAGCTTCCCGGCTGCCAGCGCCACACCGTCTCGCCGGTCCGGCCGTCGATGGCGAACACGTTGGCCCCGCCCGACAGGTACAGGACGCCGTCGTCGACCACCGGCGTCGCCCGCGACGACACGCCCCCGGGGAGCCGCGCCATCCAGGCCCCGCCCAGCCGGTCGATGGTCTCCGTCGAGATGTCGGCCAGCGTCGAGTGGCGCGAGCTGGTCCAGTCGCCGCCCGCGAACGGCCAGTCCGCGGCCGGATAGCCGCTCCCCTGCTCCTGCGCTTCCTGCCCCTGCAGGCTGCCCGTCAGGGCGACGATGCCGGCCACGAGTACGACGATGAATCCCCGGTGCAGTCTGCGCATGCCTTGCCTCTCCTCGGCCCTGGAAGTCCGTGGCAAGAGCGCGGCGTTTCACCACGGGATCCCCAAACGCGAGAGTGTACCAGGGTATTATCCAGCCCGCACTTCGCGCACCGGCTGCCCACCGAGGCGTATTATCGGGGTCCGCACGCGGGCCGGATGCACACGGAGAGACCACGTGACCGCGACAGCACGATTCGTAGGCTCCGGCGACTCCTTCGGCAGTGGCGGACGCTTCCAGACCTGCATCCTGATCGATGCCGGCGGGACCCGCTTCACGATGGATTTCGGCGCGTCCTCGCTGGTCGCCCTGCGGCAGCAGGACATCGATCCGAACTCCATCGATACGATCCTCCTGACCCACCTCCACGGCGATCATTGCGCCGGCGTGCCGTTTCTGCTGATGGACGCCATGTTGGGCGCAAGACGCCGGCGTCCCCTCACTGTCGCCGGCCCGCGGGACTCGCGCCACCGCATGTTCCTGATCGCCGAGGCGCTGTTTCCCGGCATGCACGTGATGAAGCCGAAGTTCGAACTCAACTGGATAGAGCTGGAGCACGGCGCGCCGACCCCGGTCGGGAACCTCCTGGTGACCGCCCGCCCGGTCAAGCACACCTGGCAGACCAACCCCACCGCCCTGCGGGTGGAAGTCGACAGCAAGGTGGTGTGCTACACCGGAGACGGCGAGTTCGGCGAAGCGATGGCGCTGGCCGCCAAAGGGGCCGACCTGCTCGTGGCAGAGTGCTACTTCCACAACAAGCCCGTGCCCTGGCATCTCAACTACCCCGAGCTGAGCGCGCACAGGGCGGACTTCGATGCAAAGCGCATCATCCTGACCCACATGAGCCCGGAGATGCTCGCCCACGTCGACGATGTCCCCGAGGAATGCGCGTACGACGGGATGGTGGTGGAGTTTTGATTGCTGAGAACCGTTATGCGAAAGACTTGGACGCTATGGATCCTGGCAGCCTCGCTGGCCGGTTGCGGCGGCCCACAGCAGGCGCCCGACGTCATCGTCGTCGATACCCCGGGCGCCCAGTCGATCAAGGGCGAGGTCTGGGCCGACAACTGGTTTGCCTTCTACCTGGGCGACCGCCTGATCGTCGAGGACTCGACGCCGATCACCACCGAACGGTCGTTCAATGCCGAGGCGTTCGTCTTCAACGCCGATTACCCCCTGCAGTTGAATTTCGTCGCCAGGGACTTCAAGCAGGACGATACGGGTCTGGAGTACATCGGCCGCCGCAACCAGCAGATGGGCGATGGCGGCCTCATCGCGCAGTTCACGGATGTCGACACGGGAGAGACGCTCGCAATCACGAATGCCGCCTGGCGATGCCTGGTGACCCACGACGCGCCGCTCGACCGCGCCTGCGAAGACGAGGCCGAACCGGTGCCCGGCGTCGGCCCCTGCCGGTTCGCGGCGACGGCGGAGCCTGACGGCTGGCGCCTGCCCGGATTCGACGATGCGGAATGGCCGTCCGCGGTGGAGCACACCGAAGCCGCTGTCAGACCGCGGGGTGGCTACGACGCGATAGGCTGGCGGGAAGGGGCACGGTTGATCTGGACGGCCGACCTCGAGACGCACAATACGCTGCTGTGCCGCCTCACCGTGGAGCAACCCTGAAGGCGGAGCCGTCCCTGCCGAACGGCGAGCGTTCTCCATTGCTGGTGCCGGACCAGCCGACGGCTTGCACCGTCGTGACCTGATGCTCCGCCAGTTCAGCGACGAGATCCCGGGGAAGGTTCTCGTCAAGCAGAACGCGCACTGTCCAGGACGGAGCTTCGGGCGATATCCAGCGCCGCAAGCGCCTGATCGCGCGAAACGGAGGGAAACTGATCCAGGAACCGTTCGAGCGTCTCTCCGCCTTCCAGGTAGTCGAAGAGCGTGGTCAACGGCACACGAGTCCCGACAAAGACCGGCGTGCCGCCGCAGATGTCGGGGTCAGCGTGCGCCACGGAAGAGCGGCCAACCTGCATGAGAAGGGGGATTGCGACGGCCTCTTGGTTTCCATCGTAGCACCCGTCGGAACCCTGGCCGCGGTCGGCCGCGGCGGCCTCCGGGCAGGGATGTGCGGCGAGGTACGATCCCGCCATGCGGATGCCGCTCGGGCTCCCGCCGGCCGGCGGCCGTTCCTTCGACGTAGTCGGGTTCGGCCTCAACATGACCGACCTGCTGGTCGTGCTCGAGCGCTTTCCCGAGCCCGACTCCAAGCAGCCGGTCCGGCGGCAGGCGTACTCGCCGGGCGGGCAGGCGGCCAGCGCCATGGTGGCGTGCGCGCGGCTCGGCTGGCGCGCCCGGTACGTCGGCTGCTTCGGCGACGACGAGAACGGCCGGCAGGGACGGTCGAGCCTCTCCGACGAAGGGGTCGACATCAGCGCGTGCCGGGTGGCGTCCGACACGCGGAACGGGATGTCCGTGATTCTCGTCGACGAACGGACGGGCGAACGCACGGTCCTCTGGTCCCGCGATCCCGGACTGAAGCAACGCCCCGAGGGTATCGACCCGGCCGCTGTATGCGCCGGCCAAGTGCTGCTTGTCGACTGTCACGATACGGCCGCCTCGACGGCAGCCGCTCGCTACGCCCGACGGGCCGGCGTCCGCACCGTCATCGACGTCGAGCGCGTACGGGACGGCATCGACGCGCTGCTCCCGGAGATCGACGTGATCATCACGGCGCGGGACTTCCCGGCCGCCCTGACCGGCAAGGGCGCGCCCGGCGCCGCGCTGCGGGCCATCCGCGACGCCTACGGCTCAGCCCTGGTCTGCATGACGCTAGGCGCGGAGGGAAGCCTGGCCCTGGTCGGCGACGTCGAGATTAGAACGCCCGGGTTCCGTGTGCCGGTGGTCGATACCACCGGCGCCGGCGACGTTTTCCGCGGCGGGTTCATCTCCGGGTGGCTACGCCGCGGCGATGCGGCGGAGGTAGAGGACGTGCTGCGCTACGCGAACGCGGTGGCGGCGCTCAAGTGCCGCGGCCTGGGGGCTCGAGAGGCAAGCCCGACGCCCGCAGAGGTCGAAGGGCTCCTCTCCGGCGGAACGGGCTGACGTACGGAACGTGGAATCGTACCCCGCCGCGTCACGGTGACAGCTTGGTCGCTCACGACCCGTTCCTGCAATCGCGCGCGTCCACGGTCCCGCCGAGCGACAGGCTTCCCAACCTCATGTCTCACGTCCGGTCTCGGCTCCGTCGAGCAGTTCCTCGACCAGGAAACGGGCTCTGGGCGGCACGCGCTCGTGCGGGTAGTAGCGTGCGATTCGCTCGAACACCTGCTCCGGAGCGACGAGCCCAAGGTGTCGGATGAGGAACGCGACATCGCCGGCATCGTGCGTGTCGAACCGCGCGGACACGCACTTCATCGCGAGCATGTACTCGGCCGTGGGCGCCCAGACACGCAGATTGGGAAGATCCAGCACCTGGATCCTGGGTGGCGAGGACACCACGAACCCCTTGGCCGCGTCGTTCAGCCAATCGTCCGGGACGCCGTGTGTGCGGGCCACCGCCCAGGCCGCATCCCGGATCTCCCGCGTCGGCGCGAACACGGCGTCGACGTCCCTCGTGCTCTCACGCGCCCGAAAGACGAGACACATCACCGCGCCGCCCAGGAGTCCGACTTCGCCCACGACCGAGCGTTTGGCGAGCTCCTGGTCGAGCGCTGCGAAGAGCTCCCGAATGCGGTCGCCGCTCAGCACGTTCACGCCCGTTCGAGGAAGTTGGCGAGGACGAACACGTTGCGCGACCGGAACGGCACCGGGCTCTCGACGAGCGCCGACGCCTTGAGGGCCTCGAAACCCGAAACGAACCAGGGGCGGTCGAGGCACCCGACGGCGCTGGTCCATTGCGGCGCACGGAAACCACACTCCGCCGCCAGCGTCTCGGCGACGCCCGCCATCAAGGCGCGCAGCCGCTCGGGCAACTCCCGCGCCGGCGGCGTCTCCAGCTCCGCCGCCGACCGCGAGCGGCGCACCGCGTCGACGCAGTCCATCAGGTGATGGCGCCACGATCCTTCCCCATCCTCGAGTATGCGGAGGGACGCACAGAACAGCGAGACCGGCGGTTCCAGAAGAACGCGGGCCACCGCGCGCCGCACACCGCTGCGCGGCAATCCGAGAGCATGGACGACGCGCTCCAGGCTCGACAGACGGGCATCGTGCTCCGGCCCTTCGAGCAATTGCACTCCTCGGAAAGATAGTCCCGCGCGCTGCGCGAGCACGCGCTGGGACAACCCGCGTCGATCACGAATCGTGCGGATCAATTCCATGCGGTCGAGGGTAGTAGACTAACTTTACTAAGTCAACGCGGCGCAGAGCGTGCTGCGCAGTGCGAACGCCGTGGCGGCGCTCAAGTGCCCGCGGCCTGGGCGCTCGAGAGGCGAGCCCGACGCCCGCGGAGGTCGATGCCCTGCTCGCGGGCAGGCGCTAGCGCCCCGAAACGCCTCTCTGGCTCGGCGTTTCGGCCCATCCCTTCCACCCCATGACCTTGCGTCGCAGCACTTCGCTTCGCTGCGTTCTGCGGCGCAAGGTCCTAGATTATCTGCTCCCTTGCGTCCATGCTGATCGACAGGATATTGCCGTCCATGTCGATGATGCCTTCACAATAGATGTTGTAGGTGCGCATGGCCTCGACCCGCATGTAGGTGTCCCACTCGAAGCGCATCCTGCCTTCCGGTAACTCCTGGAGCACGAACAACGAGTCATCGAACGCCGAGCGGCCTGTCATTGCCGCCCGGCTGCTCAAGAAGCTGAACCTCCGGTTGAATTCCCTCTCGCAGCCGAGCCTGACGTCCACCTCGAGGTTTTGTGCCGAGCTGTCCACTGCCCGCCCGGCGGTGTCCGGCGTCTCCGGTGCCACGCGGGCGCCACCACACGCGGCGGCTGCGGCCGCGAGGGCGATGAGGATGATTGCGTTGCGTGTCATGTGAACCTCCACACTCCGCGGCCAGCGTCTCGGCGACGCCCGGCAGTCAGGGCTGCTTCGGAACGAGCTCCAACGGCACCGTCGCGTGACGGATGCGCCGGCGGTTCCAGGTGTACGTGAGCTGCAAGTCGCCATTGGAGTCCTGGATCATCGCCGGATACGACAGCTCGCCGCGCTCGTCCTCCCCCAGCTCCTCGACTACCAGGAAGTCCTCCCAGGTGAACCCGTCGTCGAACGACACGGCCAGCGAGAGCGGCGTGCGCCGCGTGGCCGAAGGGTTGTAGAGCAGGATGCAGCGTCCGTCGTCGAGGCGCACGGAGTCGATGCCGGCACTCGGGTTGTCCAGATCGGTCAGCTCCAGCGGCGCCCAGGTCCGCCCGCCGTCGTGCGAGATGGAGGTCGCGACCTTCCCCAGCCGGCGGGGCGTCCGCATGAAGGCGCGGATCACTCCCGGCTCGATCTCCAGCAGGGTCGGCTGGATGCTCCCGATGCGGTCCCGCTCCGGGTCGCCGAACAGCAGCGGGCCGTGCTTGCTCCACGACGCGCCGCCGTCGGCGCTGATCTCCATCCACGACGACCACGTCCGGTAGCTCTCCAGTGAGGTGCCGGCCAGTATGTCGCCGCCGGCGAGCCGGATCGGCTTCGCCCGCACCGGTCCCAGCATCCCCGCGGGCAGCCAGGCCGGCCCGGTCCACTGCTCGCCCGCCGTCGTGGACTTCATGTAGGCCCCGCTCCACGCGCGGGGGCTCCTCCCGATCTTGAAGTAGAGCCAGATCGTGTCGCCGTCGCCGCGGAACAGGACGGGGTTCCAGGCGGGCTGATCCGGCTCCTTGTAGAGTTGCACCGGCGGCGACCAGACGCCACCCCGCGGCTTGCGGGACGACCAGACCCCGACGTCCTCGCGCCCTTCGCCCGAACCGCCGAACCAGGCGGCGATGAGGGTGCCGTCCGGCGCTTCGACGATCGTCGAAGCGTGCGCCCGCGGAAACGGCGCCTCTTCCCAGATGAAGTCGAGCGTGTGCTCCTGCGCCCGGGCGGGCGTCGCGAGCGCGACGAGCATGAGCGAGAGAATCGCGTGCGTCCGCATGATCGTGTCCGTCCTTTCCGCCGCCCCGAGTCCACCTGCCGAGCCGTCTGCGCCGCGTCGCTACGTCTCCCCCGTCACGACTCCAGCGCGCTGCCGCACCCTCGCCGCCGAACAGGAGCACACCGCTGCGGAGCGGCACGGTCGCTCCGGTCCGGGCGCGGCGGGGGTACCTGGCAGACCGTGGTGAAACCCAGCGTAGCACCGAGAGCGGCGAGGCGCCCGCGCGGCAAGGCGCGACGAGGGAGCATATTGGGTATATTCGACCGAGGAGCAACGCAGTCCACGCGGGATGCATCGCCGCTCGAATGCAGCGGGGATTTTGGCCACGGGCTGCCAGCCCGGTCCGCGGTCCCGCACGACTATAATCGGTGCAACCCTGTCCAGTAGACGCCTCTCGAATCGGAGGTAACCGATGCGCAACACATGCTTACCGGCGTTCGCGGTTGCGGCGATCGCGCTGACGTTCGCGGCCTCCCCGGCCCTGGCCCAGCAGGCCGCCGCCCAGTCGAGCGGCGGCGACATGCCGATGCGGACGCCCGACGGGCACCCGGACATCTCCGGCACCTTCACCTTCCGGACGCTGACGCCGATGCAGCGGCCGGCCCAGTTCGAGGGGCAGGAGACGCTGGGCGCCGAGGAGGCGGCACTCTTCGAGGCGTCGGAGCGGACGCGGCAGAACCGCGACCTCTTCGATCCCGAGACGGGGGCGCCGAACGCCGGCTACCAGTCGCGCGCCGACGGCGGCGTGCTCTCCTACAACGAGTTCTGGTACGAGCGGGGCATCGAGCTGACCTCCGACAAGCGGACGGCGCTCATCGTGGATCCGCCCAACGGGAGATATCCCCCGCTGACCGAGTCGGCCCGGCAGGCCGACCGCGAGCGGGCCGCCTACCGCCGGGAGCACATGTACGACTCCTACGAGAACCGGAGCACGGGCGACCGGTGCATCGTGTTCACCAAGTCGGGCCCGCCGCTCCGATCCGGGGCGTACAACAACAACCTGATGATCTTCCAGACGGCCGACCACGTCGTCATCCTCACCGAGCAGGCGCGCCAGGCGCGGATGATTCCCCTGGTCGACACGGAGAAGCCGCGGCTCGAGCAGTGGGCCGGCGTATCGCGCGGGCGCTGGGAGGGAGAGACGCTTGTGGTGGAGACCACGCAGTTCCGCGACTGGGGGAACGGCAGGAACGGCCCGAGCGTGCACCTGGTCGAGCGGCTGACCCGGCTCGACCCCGATACCGTCGCCTACGAGTACACGCTGACCGACCCGGCGCGGTACACGGCGCCCTATACGGTGATGATGCCGTTCCGGCGTATGGAGGGCGAGATCTACGAGTACGCGTGCCACGAGGGGAACATCGGGCTGTACGGCATCCTGGCCGGCGCGCGGAGGTTCGAGCGTGACGGTCGCGAGCTGCGTCCGTGACCCTGTCGGAACCGACGCCATCGTTCCCGTCGGGTCATCGACGTCTCGAAGGCGAGGCGGCAGGCAGGCAAGTCACGCCCATCGGTTAGCAGTCCGTGGCGAAACCCCGCGTCGCACCGAGAGCGGCGAGGCGCCCGCGTGGCAAGGCGCGACGAGGGACCATATTGGGCATATTCGACCGAGGAGCAACGCAGTCCACGCGGGATGCATCGCCGCTCGAATGCAGCGGGGCTTTCGCCACGGGCTGTCAGGTGCGGTTGCCGCCGGGAAGAAGGAGTCAGCGATGAGTGGCCTTTCGCGCGTGCAGGTGGTCGTCGGTGCCTTGGTGCTGGCCGCGAGCATGGTCCTCGCGCCGTCCGCGGGCTGGTCCCAGCCGGCTTCCCCGGAGGATTGGGTGGCGCCGCGTACCGCGTGGGGCGATCCCGACATCGGGGGCGTCTGGAACAGCTCCACCGTGACGCCGCTCGAGCGCCCGGAGGCGCTGGCCGACAAGGCGTTCCTGACCGCCGAAGAAGCGGCGGCCATCGAGCAGCGCGTCGTCGACGCCAACGCCCGCGCCAACGCGCCCAGCGTCGTGCGCACCGAGCCGCTGCCGGTGGGCGGCAACGTCGGCGGCTACAACGCCTTCTGGCTGGACCGCGGGACCACCGTCGTCCCGACGCGGCGCACCTCGCTGGTCATCGACCCGCCGAACGGGCGCCTGCCCGCCCTCACGCCCGAGCACGCGGCGCACGTCGCGTCGCCGGAGCGGCAGCGACTTGAAGGCCATCCGGGAGGGAGTGGTGCCGGCCGACTCGCACGAGCAGTTCGATTACGGCGACCGGTGCATCTGGTACCGCGGCGTCCCGTCGCTGCCCACGGCCTACAACAACAACTACCACCTCGTGCAGACGGCGGACGTCATCGCGATCGTGCAGGAGCACATCCACGACGTGCGCTTCATCCACCTCGACGGCCGCGCGCGGATCGACGAGCGCATCAGCCAGTTCGGCGGACATTCGCTGGGGCGCTGGGAGGGCGACACGCTGGTGGTCGAGACGACCAACTTCGGTCATCGCGCCTACCTGTTCTCGTCCGGCCCCGGACCGCAGGGCGGCATCAACTGGGACCTCAGCCCGGCCCTGCGGGTCGTGGAGCGCTTCACCCGGGTGGGGCCGCGGACGCTCGACTACCAGTTCACGGTGGACGACCCGAACGTCTGGACCCGCCCGTGGACCGGCTCGTCGCCGTGGGCGCTCAGCGACCAGCCGATGTTCGAGTACGCCTGCCACGAGGGCAACTACGGGCTGGAGAACATCCTCGCCGGCTCGCGCGTGGAGGAAGCAAGGGCCGGGGAGCAGGGCCGATGAAGGTCTCCTACGCTCCGACGACGGACATCCTGAGTATCGTCCTGCGTGACGACCTCGCCGTCGCCGAGAGCGACGAAGACAAGCCGGGTGTGATTCTCGACTACGACGACGAGGGCAAACTGGTGTCGCTGGAGGTCTTGGACGCATCGACCGGGTGAGCGACGCGCGTAACGTCGAGTATCAGATGGCGGAATAGACACGTCCCGCCGCCATGCCGATTACTGCTCCATGCGGAGGTCGACGAAGAGGCGGATGTTGACACCCGAGCGCGCCCCTGCCGAGATCTGCGCGCCGCGGGGATCCGGCGGCTCGTAGAGCACGCGGTAGCGCTTCGACACCTCGGCGTAGTGGGCGTTCAGGCGTTCCGCGTACCGCCGCAGCCACTCGGGCATGCCGGTGGCGGTGGTGATGGTCTCGTACACGCCGCCCGTGTTCGAGGCGATGTTGCGGGCGTACCCCGGCATGGTGCTGATGTTGCCTCCGCGGATGCTGCCGCCGCTGGCCGACAGTTGCAGGACGTTCACCATGACGCCTTGCGCGATCAGCGACTCGACAAGGACCCTGTAGGCCGTGTCGTTGTAGTTCCTGCTGATCTCGCGGCCGTTGGTGAGGATGAGCACCATCACCGGTAGCGTCTCGTCGCCTGCGTAGTGGCGCTCCCACGTCTCCCTGATGCCATCGAGCAGAACCGTGCCCGCGCCCGAATCGAGGACGATGTCGTCGACCGACGCCTGCAACGCCTCGCGGTCCAGGGTGAAATCGACCCGGCGCTGCAGGTTCCGGGCGATGGTGAACAGGGCGACCTCGTGCTCCGGCCCGAGCGTGTCGAGGAACGCCTCGGTCGCGTCCCGGAGCGGATAGAACGCGGCCAGTTCCGACATCCGGTCGCCGTTGTCGATCAGCAGCGCCACCTTCATCGGCCCGACCTGCTCGGCCGACACGATGTTGGCCCGCGCGTCGTCCTCCAGCACGATGAAGTCCCGCGTGGTCAGGCCGGGAACCACCTGCCCCTCGGCGTCGAGCGCCTCGATGTACAACCGCCCGAGGCCCTGCGCCCCCGCCGCCGCGGGCGCCGACAGCGCCAGCGCGACCGCCGCGAACAGGACCCACCCGCCGCCGGGCACGGAACGCTGCATCTGGCCCTCCATGAGCTCCTCCCTGCTCTCTCCCGGCCGCCGGGCCCCGCGGGCTCGTCAGCCGGAGGTGCTCGCCGTCCGAGATCAACGGCCTGTCGAACTTCCCGGCCGCCGGTCGGCGCCGGCCCGTCGGCCGGAGAGCGCCGCGCACGCGCGCTGAATCCGCATGCAGGCCTCCCGGAGCCGCTCCGTCGCCAGCGCGTAGGAGACGCGGAAGTACGGCGACAGGCCGAACGCCTCGCCGTGCACCACCGCGACCTCCTCGCTGTCGAGAAGATACTTCGCGAAGTCGGTGTCCGTCCCGATGCTGTCACCCCGCGGCGTGCGCTTGCCGACGGTCTCCCGGCAATCGACGTAGAGATAGAACGCGCCGTTCGGCGACCGGCACGACAGCCCTTCCGCCTGGTCGAGCAGCGAGACGCCCAGGTCGCGCCGCTCCCGGAATGCCGCCACGTTATTCTTGATGAACGCCTGATCGCCGTCGAGCGCTTCCACCCCGGCCCACTGGCTGATGCTCGACGCGCCGCTGGTGGTCTGCGACTGGATCTTCGCCATCGCGGCGATGAGCTCCTTCGGTCCCGCCCCGTAGCCGATGCGCCAGCCGGTCATGCAATAGGCCTTCGAAAGCCCGTTCATGGTCAGGGTGCGCTCGTGCAGATCGGGTGCGACCTGCGCCATCGTCGAAAACGGCTCGCCGTTGTAGATGATGTGCTCGTAGATGTCGTCGGCGAGCACCCACACGTGCGGATGCCGCCGCAGCACGGCGGCGATCCCCGCGATGTCCCGCGCCGAGTAGACCGCCCCGGACGGGTTGCACGGGTTGTTCAGGATCAGCCACTTCGTCTTCGCGGTGATCGCTGCCTCGAGTTGCGCCGGATCCAATCGGAACCCGTTCGACGCGGCGGTGGGAACCACCACCGGGTCCGCGCCCGCCAGCAGCACCATGTCCGGGTAGCTCACCCAGAACGGCGCGGGGATGACGACCTCCTGGCCGGGGTCGAGCGTCGCGGTCAGCGCGTTGTAGATGACCTGCTTGCCGCCGTTGCAGACGAGCACCTGATCCGGCGCGTAGCGCAGACCGTTCTCCCGCGCGAGCTTGCGGCAGATCGCCTCCCGGAGTTCGGGAATACCCGTGAGCGGCGGGTACTTCGTCTTGCCTTCGCCGATGGCCCGTACCGCCGCACGCTTGACGTGATCCGGCGTGTCGAAGTCCGGCTCACCTGCCGAAAGCGCGATGACGTCACGGCCGGCCCGCGCCATCTCCATGGCCTGCGCGGAGATGACGGCGGCGGGCGAAGCCTTGATGCGGCTCATGTGTCTCGCGACTACGGTCACGTCTGGCTTCCCCAAAGGCCTCGAAGGAGCCTACCGAACCAGAATGCGCCTACTCTCGCTACTCGCTTCGCCGGCGACGGCTGCCCGGCTACCGTCCCGCCTCCGCCTCCGCCCTGCGGTTGCCGGCCAGGATGTTCTCGAGCCCGTAGTTGCCCTCGTGGCAGGCGAACTCGTAGATCGGCAGCTCGCTCCGCTGCATCGGCAACTCGACCGACCAGGGCCGCTCCCAGGTGTCCGGATCGGTAACCGTGAACCGGTAGAGCAGCGTGTCGGCGTCGACCCGCGTGAAACGCTCCACCAGCGTCCGGTTGCGGCTGGTGTTGCGCCACGTGGTGTGCGTCCGGTCGTCGCTGAAGTTCACCGTCTCGACCACGAGCGTGTCGCCGTCCCAGTGGCCCCGCCCCTCGCCGACGTACTGGCGGATGCCGTCGGACGGCGCGGGCCGGCCGTGGAGCGGAATGACGCGGACGGTGTGCATCATCTCGTTCATGATGGCGACGTGGTCCGGCGTCTGGAACAACTGCATGTTGTTGTTGTAGACGCCCGGCAGCATCGGCGGCCCCGCGTTGCCGCTCATCAGGCAGCGGTCGGAGTTGCTGAGGTCGAGGTACGACTCGGCCGTGCTCACCGTGTCGCTGAAGGAAGAGCGGGACCCCATGGTCCGCGCCCGCTCCCGCCCCACCTCGGTCAGCGCGGGCAGCCGGCCGTCCGGCGGATCGACGATGAGCGACGTGCGCCGGGTGCTGACCGCGGTCGTCCCCCAGTCGAACCAGAAGATGTTGTAGGACCCGGTCTGCCCCTGCAGGCTGGGATGATCCGGCGAGTCGAGCCACCGTCCGGGACGGTCGCCGGCGGTCGGAATGGCGATCGTGCGCTGCGCCGGCCGCTCTTCCATCGCCTGGATCCGCGCGCGCTCGCGCTGCTCGATTTCCGCCGCCTCTTCCTCGGTCAGGTACTCCCGGCCGGCGTACTGCTCGGGACGTTCCAGCGGCGTGCGGGTCTTGTACTCCCAGACGCCCCCGAGGTCCGGCTGGCCCCAGGCCGTGCGGGGCGCCGGTGCCGGCTCCTCGGTCTGGGCAGCGGCGAGCGGCGCGACCAGGCATGCCGCGACGAAAAAGGCAACCGTGACGGACAGGTACCGCATCTCTACTCCTCCACCGGCGGGGGAACCCCACCGACAGTGATGAACCGCATGCACCGGCAAGAATACCGTGGCGTGCCATGTTCCGGCGACACGCGGACGTTTCCGGAGCGCCGGATCGGCGCGGACGGATCGGCCCCGAACAGGGGGCCATGTTCCGGCGACATGCGGACGTGTGGGAAGGGCATCGCAAGCGGACTCGGACATCGGGCACGCAGATGATCTGATACGGTTCACGGTGCCAGGAACCGTGGAGAACGCTGCGCGCCCTGATCTTCGACTTCGACGGGCTGATCGTCGACACGGAGTCCTCCTCTCTGTCGGCGGCACGGGAGGCGTATCGCCGCCACGGTCACGACCTTCCGTCCGAACAGTGGCGGCTGTGCGTCGGCTCCACCGTCGATCCCTACGACCATCTGCAACGGCTCGTCGGCCCGGACGTCGACCTCGCCACGTTGCGCGAGGAGATGAACACTCGCCACCGGGCCGAGGTCGCGCAGCTCGGGGCCCGTCCCGGCGTCGTGGAGCTGATCGCTGCGGCCGTCACGGCGGGGTTGCGGCTAGCGGTGGCCTCTTCCTCGTCGAGGCGCTGGGTCGAGGGCCATCTGGAACGCGTCGGCGTACTGCAGGCGTTCCACGCTGTCCGCTGCCGCGACGACGTGAGGCAGGCCAAGCCCGCACCGGATGTTTATCTCGCCGCGCTGGACGTGCTGGGCGTGCACGCGCCGGAGGCGGTGGCCTTCGAAGACTCCCCGAACGGCGTGCAGGCGGCCAAGGCGGCCGGAATCCATGCGGTCGCAGTCCCGAACGGCGTCACCCAGGGCTGGCCGTTCGACCATGCCGACCGGGTGATCGGCTCGCTGCACGGGATAACCGTCCAGGCCGTGGGCGGCTGGCTAACCCAGGACTACAGCCGGCACGGCTGTTCACGAGGCCGTGCTATGTTGCAGTAACGGGCGTCTCGGGAGGGGTGTTTGCGTGCGCGCTGCCGCTCGCGGTCGCGGCGCAGGAGCCGGAGCGCGTCGATCCGGGCCCCGCGCGTGTGACCGTCGACATCGAAGACCTGCAGGCCGAGATCCGGAAGATCCTCGACCAGAACCGGATTCCCGGCGCCTCGGTCGCGCTGGTGAACAGGGACCGGACGATCTGGGCCGGCGGCGTCGGAATGGCGGACGTCGCCGGCGGCGTCGATGTAACGCCGGACCACCTGTTCCGGATCGGATCCATCTCGAAGGGTTTCACGGCGCTGGCGGTGCTTCGCGTGGTCGAAGACGGCCTTCTCGATCTCGATGCCCCGGTCCGCGAGCTGGCGCCCGAGATCGCTGCTTCGAGTTGCGCCGGCTCCTGACCGGGTCGGGCTCGGTCACGGTTTCCCATGATAGGCGGACGCGCGCCCTGGCGGGGTCCGGACGCCAGGGAGGCGGCAAGACGGCCGTCACGCGCGCCCTGGCGGGGTCCGGACAGGCGGAACGGCCGTGCTTCCGGTATGTTGCAGCAAGCGGCACTCGGACGTTTCCGGAGGGGGACCTCGTGGGAGGATTGCGTGCCATCCTGTCGGTGTTTGCGTGCGCGCTGCCGCTCGGGGTTGCGGCGCAGGAGCCGGATCCGATCGTTCGCGACACCTCGCGTGTGACCGTCGACCTCGAGGATCTCAAGGCGGAGATCCAGGGAATCCTCGACGAGAACCGGATCCCCAGCGCCTCGGTCGCGCTGGTGGACCGGGACCGGACGATCTGGGCCGGCGGCGTCGGGATGGCGGACGTCGCCGGTGGCGTCGAAGTGACGCCGAACCACCTGTTCCGGATCGGGTCCATCTCGAAGAGCTTCACGGCCCTCGCGGTGCTTCACGCGGTGGAAGAGGGTCTCCTCGATCTCGACACCCCGGTCCGCGAGCTGGCGCCCGAGGTCGCCTTCACCAACCGCTGGGAGGAGACGCATCCGGTCACCGTGGCCACGGTCATGGAGCACACGGCGGGCTTCGACGACATCCATTTCCGCGAGTACGCGAAGGTGGACGATCCCGACATCACCCTGGCCGAAGGCCTCGCCTACAACCCGGGCTCACGCGTCAGCCGCTGGCGACCGGGTACGCACATGTCGTACTCCAACTCCGGCCCGGCGATTGCCGCGTACGTCGTCGAGAAGATCACCGGGAAGGCCTTCGAGGACTACGTCCGCGAGCACGTGTTCGCGCCGCTCGGCATGGACAGCTCGACCTTCCGTTTCCCGCGGGACGCGGCCCTGCTGGCGAAGGGCTACGAGGCGGACGGGGTGCGCGAGGCGGGCTACGACCACATCATCGTCAGGCCTTCCGGCGGGATGAACGCATCGGCCCGCGAGATGGCCCGCTATCTGCGCATGATGATCAACCGGGGCACGCTCGACGGCGTCCGGCTGCTCGCCCCGGAAACCATCACCCGGATGGAGACGCCGACGACGACGCTTGCCGCGCGCGACGGCTTCACCTACGGGTATGGACTCGGCAACTTCACCTCGATCGTGAACGGGCACCTCTTTCACGGCCACAACGGGGGCATCACCGGATTCGCGTCGACGAGCGCATATTCTCCCGAGCTCGGCGTCGGTTTCTTCGTGTCGATCAACAAGCCGAGCAGCGGGATCCGGGACATCGCGGCACTCCTGGGCGAGCGCCTGACCGCCGGCTTCGAGAAGCCGCGGGGCGTCGTCGCGGCACGGTCGGACGAGGAGCTGCGGACGATCACCGGCTGGTATCAGAGCGTGACGCCGAGACAGCAGCTCACCTACGTTCTCAGCCGCTTCTTCGCCATCCAGCGCGTCACCCTGGAGGCGGGAAAGCTCTTCATCGCGCCGCTCGGCGGCGAGGGGAGAGAGCTCGTTCCGGTCACGGCGACAAGCTTTCGGTACGAGAACGAACCGGTGGCGCGCGTGTTCGGGGTCGTCGACGACGAGGGCGATGCGTTCCTCCAGGGGGGACCGGCGGGCAACTCCAGGAGGGTCGGCGGCGCCTGGCTGCTCTTCCAGTTCGCGGTCGCGGGGACGACCCTGGCACTGTTGATCTCGGCCCTGCTCTTCGCGCCGGTGTGGGCGCTCGTCAAGGTCCTGGGCGGCATGCAGGCGATCCCCCTCCGGACGCTGCTCTTCCCCCTGCTGGCCGCGCTCTCGATCTTCGTCTCGTTCCTCCTGTCGTTCGCTCTGCTATCCGACGCGGTCCAGGATCTCGGCACCATGTCGGGGACATCTCTCACCATCTTCATCGGTTCGCTCGCGTTCGTCGCGCTCACGGGGCTGAGCCTCCATGCATCGTTCCGCTCGTACCCCGTCAGGACAGACGGCGTCGGCCGCTTCGTCCGGCTGCACGGCCAGCTCGTGAGCCTGACGTGCACCGTCACGTTGCTCTATCTCTGGAGCCACGGATGGATCGGGCTCAGGACGTGGGCGTATTGACGCGGAGGTCGAGCACCGGGTCCGGACTACCGCTCGGTGTACTAGAATCGTGCCAGCGGCCGCGGGCGGCGCGCGGGACGAGAGGATTCTCATGAAGCGACTTCAGCTACCGGCGGCAGGAGTGGTCCTGATTCTCACGGGTTGCGGAGGCGCGGCCCCGGACGAAGGTTCGGCATCCGAAGGGTCCGGCGCGCTTGCGCTCGTCGGGGCGCAGTTGATCGACGCCACCGGCGGGCCGCCGGTGGCCGACTCGGTGGTCGTCGTTCGGGACGGCCGCATCGAGAGCGCCGGCGCGCGCGACGCCACGCCGGTGCCCGAGGGCGCGGAGACGGTCGACCTGAGCGGCAAGACGATCATCCCCGGTCTGGTGAACCTGCACGTGCACTACCGGGAGGGACCGGAGGAAATCGAGCGCCAGTTCCGCTCGCAGCTCCACTACGGGGTGACCACCGCGCGGAGCACCGGCAGCGACACGCCGGATCGGGTCGCCTACCTGCTCGGGGCCGCCGGCCGCGCCGACGCCCCGCGCACCTATACGGCGGGGATGGGGTTCTCCTACCCCGGCGGCTTCAACGCGGCCGGCCGGAACGCCCCCACGACCGAGGAGGAGGCGCGGGCGCTGGTGCGCGACCAGATCGCGCTCGGCGTGCACTTCATCAAGATGTGGGTGAACGAGGTCGCCGAGCCGGGCCTGAAGATCCCGCCGGAGATACGCGCGGCGATCATCGACGAGGCGGTGGCGAACGATGCCATCCCCATCGCCCACATCGACGACGAGGCCGACGGCCGCCAGCTCGTCGAGGCCGGCCTGTGGGATTTCCTGCACAGCACCGTGCTGACCTTTGGCCCCGGCTCCGGCGTCCCCATGGACGATCCCGAACCCTCGGCCGAGTTCATCCGGATGTGCCTGGACAACGACGTCTACTTCACACCGACCCTGTCCATCGTCCAGAACCGCTGGCACTTCGCCGAGCATCCGGAGCTGCTCGACGACCCCGAGCTGCGCGCCGCGTTCGAGTTGTTCAACCCCGATGCCCTCGCCGGGTGGGACGATCCGGCACGCCGGGCGGAGGTGATCGACGATCCGGGATTCGAGGACCGCAAGGCCTCGTTCCGGCAGTTGCTCGACTTCGTCAAGACGATGCACGACGCCGGGGTCGCGGTCGCAATGGGCAACGACGCCGGTACCCCGAACGTGCCGTTCGGCTGGGGCATGCACCACGAGATGGAGATGTACGTCGAGGCCGGTCTGACCCCGATGGACGCCATAGTCGCCGCGACGGCCACCGGCGCCGCGCAGATGCCCCCGGTGGGCGAAGCCGACTTCGGCACCCTCGAGGCGGGCAAGGTCGCCGACCTCGTGGTGCTGAACGCCGACCCGCTGGCCGACATCCGGAACACGCTGGAGATCGATCGCGTCATGCGCCTCGGCGAGTGGGTGGACCGGTCGGGATTCGTGCCGGCGCCGTAAAACCAGCCGATCATCCGCTCCGGGTCGTTCCGGCCATGGAACCGGTTGTCGGCGATGTAGAAGTTGCTCGACCCCGAGTAGTTCGTGAACACGCCGACCCCGACGTCCTCGAAGCGGGAGCGCTTGACCGTGAGCCCCCTGGCCCCCGCGATGAACTGCTGGCCGGCCCAGATGGCGAACTCGGTGTTGCGGAACGTGATGCCCTCGAAATAGGTGCAGTCGGCCGCCATGACGTTGAAGAGGGCGAAGTTGCCGTTGCCGTCGAAGATGACCTCGCCGTCACCCGCCGCCTTGATCGCAATCGGCCGCTCGGGCGTGCCGTCGGCGGTCAGGTAGTACGTGCCCTCGAAGGGAAAGGCGCGGTTGACTCCGCCGTACTCCAAGTGGATGTAGCGGTAGAGGCCGGCGTGCACGAGGAGGGTGTCGCCGGCGCGCACCCGGGGACGCCCGGCCGTGGCGAAGTCCCCGCCGCCGCACGAGGAGTTGTACGCGCATATCAGCCCCTCGAACGACGGTTCGATCTTCGTGCCCTCGAAGCCATGGGGATAGACGTGGAACACCCTCCCCTCCGCGTACGGTAGGGGCTCGGCGCGCGTCCGCACCGTCACGGTCCTGCTGGCTGCTCCAATCACGCCGTCGGCAGGGCCAACGCAACGAGGCGTACGAGTCGACCGACCCCTTCAGGCACGGGAAACCTCTCCTTCCGGGGCTCGGCGACCGCGCGGCAAGGCCCCGGGATTCGGGCTATCATCCGACCTTCTGCCGAGGGTGTACGGCGGCAGGCCGCCGAGACCGGGAACACGGACACACCGAACGCGGGTTCGCAAGGAGTAAAGAGCCATGTCATCGTCACGATACCTGATGTCCACGTTGGTCGCCTGCGCCGCTCTCGTGCTGGGGGCTAGCGCCACCGAGGCCCAGGCGCAGGGCAACACCATCACGGGCGAGGGTCTGCCGAACCCGACCGCGACCGTGATCGCGAACTGGGGCGACCTGCCCGAAGGCCGGGTGTGGGGCTCGACCGCCGGCATCGACATCGACCCGTTCGACGGCCACGTCTGGGCCTACGAGCGCTGCGGCGCCGGCTCGTTCGGCGGGGGCGTGCCCGTCAACTGCGACTCCAACCCCGTCGACCCGATCTTCAAGTTCGACCGCCACACGGGGGAGGTGCTGGCGAACTTCGGCGGCGGCGTCATGGTCACGCCGCACGGCATCCACGTGGACGCCGACGGCAACGTCTGGGTGACCGACTTCGTGGGGAACCGGGAGGGAACGAAGGGACACCAGGTCCACAAGTTCAGCGCCGACGGCGAGCTGCTGATGAGCCTCGGCACGGCGGGCCAGCCGGGGACCGGCCCCAACCAGTTCAACCAGCCGAACGACGTGGTCACCGGGCCGGACGGCAGCATCTACGTCTCGGACGGCCACGGCGGTCAGGGCATGACCACCAACCAGGCGATAGCGGCGGGACGCGAGGCGGGCGCCACCGGCCGCATCCTGAAGTTCGCCCCCGACGGCACGTTCATCAAGGAGTGGGGACGCATCGGCACGCTGCACGGTGAGTTCCGCACCCCCCACGCGCTGGCGTTCGATTCAGCGGGGCGACTCTTCGTCGCGGATCGCGGCAACCACCGCATCGAGATCTTCGACCAGGACGGCAACTACCTCGACTCGCTCTACTCGCACGGGCGCATCAGCGGGATCTTCATCACCCCCGACGACATGCTGTACTCGATCGACTCCGAGTCGAGCATGACCAGCCATGCGAACTGGATGAACGGCGTGCGCATCGGACCCGTGGACGAGGATCGCATCATCGGCTTCATCCCGCCGTTCGAAGCGGAAACGCGGCCGTACCAGGGCGCGGCCGGCGAGGGCGTCGCGGTCGACGCGGACGGTAACGTGTTCGCCGCCGAGGGACCGAACTCGCTCCGCTTCGCGGGGGGAGCGTTCACGAAGTACGCGGTCGATTGATAGCAGCGAGCGTTCGCCCGGGCTCGTCGGACGGGTCGAGCACTTCGACATGCTCGTCCACGAGCCCGGCCGCGCGTCGTGACGTTACAGCTTGGCCCGCAGTACGTCCACGAGTCGCCTTGCGTGGAGCGACGCGGCAGTCACTCTTTCGGGATCCAGCTCGGCGAGAATCTCGAACGAATCGCGCCCCTTCCTGTATCCGCCGCGGGTGCCGCAGTCGCGTGCCGCGTTGTCGAGACCTGCGAGAACGTCCTGCTTCGGAATCCGCTCGATATCGTCCGCTCGAACGGGGAGAGCGCCCGGTCTGAAGCGGTTGCTGTAGTACCAGCTCGCCCTTCATCCAGAGCTCGCGGAGGCTGTACCGGGCGAGCCACTCGGCGAGGTCCTTCCGGTTCAGCCGGCGCAGTCGAGTCCGCCCCTCGTGCTTCTCGCACACGACCACGCTCTCGGGCTCCTCGGTCAGCGCGTCGACGAGAACGTCCGAGTGGGTCGTGACGAGCAATTGACAACGAGTGGACGCCTCGCGCAGCAGGGCGGCGAGCGTCGGCATGATGTCCGGATGCAGGCCCAGTTCCGGCTCCTCGATGCACACGAACGGCGGCGGGGCGTCGTGACACAGGATGGCCAGCAGACACAGATATCGCAGGGTGCCGTCGGACAACCGCGTGGCCGGCACGGTGATGCCGTTTTCCTCCAGGAACACCTGGACGGTGCCCCCTTCCACGATTACGTCGAAGTCCGTCAACCCGTCGTAGAGCTTGCGAGCCGCTTTCAGAAGGCGCTGCTTGACCGCGGGCGTCCTGCGCAGCCTGTTCAGAATCAGGCCCAGGTTGCTCGCGTCCTCGGCCAGGAAGTCGTTGCGCAGATCGGAAGGCTGTGGTCTGCGCGTCGGAGTCTGACGGCCGAAGGACCATTCACGGTAGATCCGGATTCTGTCGAATCGCTTGCCGAGGTCGGTGATCTCCGGGAAGGCGTACGGATCCCTCAACTGCGAAAGAACCGACTGCCTGCGATCCAGGTCACCTGCCCCGAGCGACCGGCGGACGCCCTCCTTCGGGTGCAGGGTGCCCACGCCGCGCTCGTAGTGGTAGTACACGTGCAAGCCACTCGAGGGCGACTCTTCGCTAACGAGCTCGGCGTAGACTTGGAACTCGTGGTTCTGCTCTTCGATGACGAGGCGGTAGCGGAGGGGCGGGCCATCGACTTCCGCGCCGATCGAACCTCGTCGGTCGCCCGACTCCCACTTGTGCAGCCACTCGCCTATTCCGCCGGTGTCGCTGATCGGCGCTGCAAGATCTCGCGGCGCTGCCCGCAGCAAACCGATCGCCGCGATGAGGTTCGACTTTCCCGAACCGTTCGGACCGATCAGCACGCTCAGGGGCGCGAGCTCCAGGTCGGTCTCGTCCGGACCGAACGACAGAAGATTCCGCAACTTGATGCGGCGAATGAACAGGTCGGGCCTCTCATCGTCCGGCCCGGCGACGGATGCCGCGGTCATGGCGGCGCCGCTATCGTTCTCTCCGGGCGCCCGGCGACAGGAGCGGCTGGAACGGCGCGGCCAGCGAAAGCGTCTCCGTCCTCGGCGTGTAGCAGATCGTCTCGCTGCAGACCTGGTACAGGATCGACAGCGGCACGTCGACCACTTCCGGCCGGTCCGGGTTCGAGCGGTGGAACACCTCGGCGTTGGGCGTGACCGGAATCGCAACATCGACGACACCCTCGTAGACGTTGAGCGTGACGCCGAGCGCGGGGAACTCTCGCGGGTATGTCGGTGGGTACTGCGCCGCCCCCACCCGCAGGCCGGGGGTGTCGGGAATCGTCACTTCCGAGGCGATGTAGTTGTCGGGGAGCGGCCGGCCGTACATGTGAAGACCGTCCTCGAGCTCGAAGCGCACGTGAACCGTCGACTGGGTCTCGAACGTCATCGACTCGTCGGACAGAAAGGCGGAGATCCTGACCTGATCCGAGCCGAGCTCCACCGCCGGCACCTCGTGACGCGCGAGGATCCTGCCGAGCGCGGAGTCGCGAATCGTACCGGCCGACTCCCGGGTGGCGTAGTGGCGGTGGAAGAACTTCTCGGTGACCACGCCGCTCTCGTCCGTCACGTAGACGCCGGGGAACGGCACGCCGTAGAAGCTGCGGCCGGCGCCCTGCTCCGGATCGTCCGGCGAGATCAAGGTATTGAGGATGCCGAACTCGCGGATCACGGCCGAGTCGGCGTCGGACAGCAGATCGTACGTCACGTCGTGCTCGTCGGCGAACGCCCGTAGCTGCTCGGGACTGTCATAGCTCACGCCGTAGACGCGGATTCCTGCCTCTTCGAAGAGCCCCAGGTTCGTTTGCAGCTCGACCAGCTGCGTTCGACAGTACGGTCACCACACCGCCGAGCGATAGAACACGACGATGGACTTCGAATCGCCGCGATCCGCGTGGTAGTCGACGATGCGGCCGCGCTGATTCGGCAACGCGAACTCGGGAAGCCGCTCGCCGATCGCCGGTCCCGTCGGAAACTCGTGGGACGCCGGGTAGCGACGCGCCGGATGACTGGCGGGGATGCCAATCGTGATGCCGAGGTCGTCGGTTCGGGTACCCGGCTCCAGGTCTTCGTGCGCGGAGCGGACCGCGCCGGCGTCCTGCGCCATGAGGGGGGTGGGAGCCATCAGCAGCGCAAGCAGCGCCGCAAGTATCCAGCGTGTCATCGTCTCGTCTCCAGGAAGTCCGACACGGCGACTGGAACCGTCGTCCGTGCTGCGGTTTGCGCCCACTTTATACACCAAATTCCTCGCGCGCGGGCTCCGCTGGTCGACATCCGCAACACGCTGGAGATCGACCCTGCCATGCCGCTCGAGGAGTGAGTGGACCGCTCAGGATTCGTGCCGGCGCAGTAGGCCCCGCCCGGACGGCTGACCGCTCGACCTCCTCCCATGAGGGCGTTGCTTGCGTGAGTATGGTGGTTCCACTATGCTCGGAACTGTGGCCGCAGAGGTGCCCAAGCCTGTCGAGTGGGTCGGCTCGAGCAGGTCGGACCTGCTGGAGTTTCCGGTCGACGTGCGAGGCGTCGTGGGCTATGCCTTGTATCAGGCCCAAGTCGGGCTCAAGCACCGCGACGCGAAGCCCCTCAAAGGCTTGGGCGGCAACATCCTGGAGATCTCCTCGCGCCACGATGGTGACACTTTCCGTGTGGTGTACACGGTCCGATTCAAGTTCGCCGTCTACGTCCTGCACGCCTTCCAGAAGAAGGCCAAGCGAGGCATCGCAACGCCGAAGCAGGAGATCGACCTGGTCAGACGCCGGCTCGAAGCCGCGCAGCAGCACCACGACGAGAATTATGGTGGAGGGGTAGATCGATGACTGCCGACAAGGACGAGATCGAACGCGGCAGCGGCAACGTCTTCGCAGACCTGGGGCTCCGGGACGCCGAAGCGCACCTGCTCAAAGCGCAACTCGTCATCCGGATCGACGAGATCATTCGCCGGCGCGGCCTGAAGCAGGTCGAAGCAGCGAAGCTGCTCGGGCTGTCGCAACCCGATGTGTCACGCCTGCTGCAGGGCAACTTTCGGGAGTACTCCATGGAGCGCCTGCTGCGCCTGCTGACAGCGCTGGGGCGCGACGTGAACATCGTCATTCGAGAGTCCCGTTCAGAACGGCAGGGGAAACTCACTATCGAAGCATGAGCGGCCTCCGCGGCCGAGCTTGTCGACGGGCGTTGATCCGCATCGCCAGACCGATGTACGCCAGCGAGGACCTGGGCCTGGACCTCGATAACACCATCGGGCCGTGCAGGTCGAGCAGTGTGTGCACCTCGCCGTGGTCGACTTGCCCTGCGGCATCGGAACCAAGGGATGGTCGATGCGTCGAGGGCGAACACGCGGCCTTGCGGTCCTCGAATCCCGGGTTCTCACACCGTCGACCGTGGCTGGTAGCGCTCGACATCGATCCGATCCTGGTCCTTGCGCGCCTGGACGAGATCGTAGGTCGCCTGCCGGCGCAGCCAGAACTCGGCATTGGACCAGCCTGCCTTCTCCAGCCTGATGGCCATCTCCGGAGAAACCGCCGCGTGGCCGTTCCATACGCGCGAGAGTGTGTGGCGGGCGACTTCCAACACCTTCGCCGCCTCGGTGACATTCAGACCGAGCGGGAGCAGGCAGTTCTCCCTGATGCTGCGGCCGGGATGCGGGGGATTGTTCATCGCCATGTTGGCTGCCTCCGCCGGCTAGGGGTCGGGCGCGGCAGGCGGAGCGAAGTACTTGTCCACGATCCACTGCGGCTGCCAGCGGTCGGGCTCGCGCGCCTGACCGGTCAGATCGCGCCGGAGCGGCAACGGATTGGAAGTCTCGAGCGGAACCGGATCGGCCAGCGCCGCTCGCCAGCCTTCCAGCAGCCCTTCGAGCCGAGCCAGAGTCTGCCCGTGCGCGGGGTCGGCTGCGAGATTGCGCAGCTCGTCGGGATCGTCGGCGAGGTCGAACAACTGCCGGTGGTTCACCTTGGAATAGACGATCAGCTTGTAGCGCTCGTCGCGCACGGAGCGCATCAGGTCGCGGTACGGAAGGAACAGGCTCTGACGCCAGACCGTATCACCATCGCCCGACCACAGCGCCGCCAGATCGCGGCCGTCGATGCCGGGCGGGGCCTCCGCGGAAGCCAGGCCGAGCAGGGTCGGGAACAGGTCGAAGAGGTAGGTGAAGGCGTCCGTTGACCCCTGCGGGATGCCCGGGCCGCGGATGATCAGCGGGCAGCGCATCGAGTGCTCGTACAGGTTCTGCTTACCCAGCAGCCCGTGGCTGCCCATGGCCAGCCCGTGGTCGGCGGCGTAGACGACCACCGTGTTGTCGGCCTGACCGTTCTCGTCCAGTGCCCGGAGAACCCGCCCGACCTGCTCGTCGAGGTGGGTGATCAGGCCGTAGTACTCGGCCAACTGATCGCGGATGACCTCCGGTGTCCGCGGCCAGGCGCCCAGGTTCTCGTCACGGAGAATCAGGGCGCCGTGGTCGAACGGGTGCTGCGGCATGAAGTTGGCCGGCAGCGGCAGGTTGCGCCGGTAGTACCGCTCGCGGTACTCGGGCGGCGGCTGGCGCGGATCGTGGGGTGCGGTGAACGGCACGTAGGCGAAGAACGGCTGCTCCGACCCGGTCGCCCGCGCCGTGCCCGCCTGTTCCTCCCGGCGCGCCTGTTCGTCCAGAAAGGCAATCACCGCGTCGGCGAACAGCTCGCTGGAGAACGCCCGTCCGACGCGCCGGCGGACCAGCCTGCCGTCCTCTATGTCCTGCACCTCCACCTGCGTGTGATCGGCCATGCCGCCGAGGTACACCGCGGTGCCGCGGTCGAAGCTGCGCAGCAGCGCCTCTTCGCCGTTGTGCCACTTCCCGGTGATGAAGGTGCGGTAGCCCACCGCCTCCAGCTCGCGCGGCAGGGTCCGGACGCCCCGCATGTCGTTCGGCGAGCGCATCCAGCTCCGTCCGGTCAGCACCATCGCCCGGCTCGGGACGCACACCGCACCGCTGTTCGAGCCGAACACGTAGTTGCGCTCGAAGCTCAGGCCCTCGGCGGCCAGCCGGTCGAGGTTCGGGGTGTCGATCCACTCGTTGCCCCAGGCGCCGATGGTGTCCGCGCGCTGATCGTCCGCGAACAGGAACAGGATGTTCGGGCGGTCGGACGGCGGCAGTGCGACCTCGCTCGCCGGCCGGGCGGCCAGGGGGAGCGCGGCGAGAAGGAAGGCCAGAACCGCGGCCGGCGCGATCGCCCGCGATGGGAACGAGCCGCGGAAACGTCCCGGATTACATCTCATGGGCGCCGCCTCCGCCTGCGTTGGCCCGGCTCGCCCGGCGCCACTGCATCGGATACGCCCGACGATACCACGCCACCGCATCCCATCAGGGCAGCGGCTTCCCCGGGACGATCCCGTGCAGCAGCTCGGTCACCGGCAGGCACAGGATGCCGTCGATCCGCAGCCGTTCGTCGCCGAGGTAGGCCAGCCGGGGCTGCGCTTCCGGATAATCTCGGGCGAAGCTCTTCAGAGACCTGAGATCCGCCGGCCGGATGCGCGCTGCGTGCTTGACCTCGAGGGCCCAGAACACGTCGCGGCCATACACCACGAAGTCGACCTCACTGCCGGCCCGCGTGCGACAGAACGCAAGCGTGGCGGCGGCTCCCGAATAATCGATCCACGCCCGCAGGTGCTGCGCGACCAGCCCCTCCAGCGCCGCGCCGCGGGCCTCCTGCGGCCGGTCCAACGGTCCCGCCGGCCGCAGGGAGCGAAACACGCCGGCGTCGGCGAAGTAGAACTTCGGGTGCGCGGTGACCTGCCGGCGCGCGCGGCGGGTGAAGACCGGGAGCCGGAACGCAAGCAGCAGGTCCTCGACGATCTCGATGAACCCCTCCACCGTCTTGCGGCGCACCGCGCACTCTCGCGCCACGTCGCTGGTGTTGAGCACGGCCGAGTGCGAGAAGCTGATGGCTTCGAGGAACCGGTGGAACGCGCCCAGGTCGCGCACCAGCCCCTCCGACTGGACCTCCTGCTGGACGTAGAGCCCCGCATAGGCGCTCAGCGTATCGGCAGGATCGGCCGCGTCCCAGATCAGAGGTAACAACCCCTGGTCAAGGGCCGTCCCCAAGTCGAAGCGCGGGCCGAGCTCTGCGGCCATGAACGGATGCATCGATCGCACGACCGCGCGACCGGCGAGCAGATCGACTCCGCTGCGCTTGAGCTTGCGCGCGCTCGATCCGGTGAGCACGAAACGCGGGCGGCCGGACTCCTCCGTCAACTGGTGAACGACGGTCAGCAGCTCGGGAACCCGCTGCACCTCGTCGATCACGAGGTCGGCCACGCCGGGTGCCGCGGCCAGCTCCCGCAGCCGCTCCGGCCGCGCCGCGTACAGCCGCTGCTGGGCCGGCGCGAGCAGATCGATCCGGACGGCGTTCGGGAACGCAGCCTGCAGCCAGGTACTCTTGCCGGTTCCACGCGGGCCGAACAGGAAGAAGTGCCCCGCAGGCGGCCGGAAAAATTCCCTCTCTATCGCCACAATGAGAGCAATTATGGCATTCCAGTGGGAATTGGTCGCCCTTCTTCGAGGGCGAGCCGTACCGCTATTGCGCCCGCCGCCAGCACCGCTCGGCCGGACAGCGACGAGCACGCGCGTCCGCGTCTCAGGCCAGTATGTCCTCGACGACGACGCCGGCCACGTCGGTGAGCCGGAAGTCGCGTCCCTGGCTCCGGTAGGTCAGGCGCTCGTGGTCGAGGCCGAGCAGGTGCAGGATGGTCGCGTGCAGGTCGTGGATGTGGACCTTGTTCTCGATGGCGTAGTAGCCGTAGTCGTCGGTGCGGCCGTAGCTGTGGCCCCCCTTCACGCCGCCCCCGGCCATGAACATGGTGTAGCCGTGGGGATTGTGGTCGCGGCCGTTGCGCGCGCCCGCCTCGGCCCCGGGGGTGCGTCCGAACTCGCCGCCCCACAGCACCAGGGTCTCGTCGAGGAGGCCCCGTTGCTTGAGGTCGGTGATCAGCCCCGCCACCGGGCGGTCGATCTCGGCGCAGCTTCGGGGCAGCCCCGTGATCAGCCCGGAGTGGTGGTCCCACTTCGTGTCGGGCCCGTGGGTGGCCTGCACGAATCGCACCCCCGACTCGGAGAAGCGCCGGGCGAGGAGGCAGCGCAGGCCGAAATCGCCCGCCACCGGGTCGTCGAGGCCGTACAGCCGCCGGGTGGCCTCGGACTCGTCTTCGACGCTCATCACCTCGGGCGCCTCGGTCTGCATGCGGAACGCGAGCTCGTACGACTCGATGCGGCCCTCCAGCGCCAGATCGGGCCCGGTCGCTTCGAGCTGGCGGCGCTGCCAGCGCTGCAGCAGGTCGACCTCGGCCCGCTGCACGGCGGGGCTGACCGCCTGGTTCTCCAGGAAGTCGATGGTGGCCTCGGCGGTGTTCATCCGCGTGTTGCCGATGGAGGTGCCGTTGTAGGCGGCCGGAAGGAACGCGGCCGAGTAGTTCTGCACGCCGCCGTGCTGATACGACGGGCAGATCGTCATGAACGCGGGGAGGTTCTCGTTCTCCGTCCCGAGCCCGTACGAGATCCACGACCCCATCGAGGGCCGCACGAAGCGGTCGCTGCCCGTGTTCATGGCGAGGATGGCGCCGCCGTGGGCGGCGTTGGTGCCGTACATCGAACGCACGAAGCAGAGGTCGTCGACGACTCCGGCGAGGTTGGGCAGCAGCTCGCTCACCCACGCGCCCGACTGCCCGTGCTGCTTGAACTCCCAGGGGCTCTTGAACAGGTTGCCGGTCTCGTTGAACTGCACGTCGGGCTTGGCGAACGGCAGCGGCTTGTTGTCGTCGCGGATGAGCAGCGGCTTGTACTCGAACAGGTCGTGCTGCGACGGGCCGCCGTGCATGTGCAGGAAGATGATGCGCTTGGCGCGGGGCGCGAAGTGGGGCGCTCTCGGGGCCAGCGGGTTGTCCTGCGCGGCCAGCAGGTCCTGCTGGAGCAGCGACGACAGGGCCAGCCCCCCGAAGCCGCAGCCGCAGGCCTTGAGCATGTCGCGGCGGGTCACCGGCGGTGCCTGGTAATGCGGATGACGCATCGGTCTCTCCCGGAGTGGGACCGGCAGCCGACCCCACGTCTGCATGAACAACCTCAGTCGACGTAGATGAACTCGCTGGCGCCCAGGATGACGTGGCACAACCGCGTCCACGCGAAGCGGTCGGCGTCCCCGCCGCCGGGCGCGGTCTCGCGCATGGCGGCGAGGAAGGCCAGGCTCTCCTCGATCTCCACCTCGGCGGCCGGCCGCCCGTAGGCCTCGACGAACGCCCGGTCGACCCGCGCCGCCTCGCTCGCCAGCGGCATCGCCAGCAGCCGCCCGGCGAACTCGCCGGCCCGCTCCTCGACGAACGCGCTGTTCATCATGAGCAGGGCCTGGGACGGCACCACCGTGACGGGGCGGGCGCCGACCGAGTCGCTGGCGTTGCCGAAGTCGAAGCCGGCGAAGATCTCGTAGATGGCGTTGCGCACCACCGGCATGTAGACCGAGCGGCGCGGGGCCCCGTAGAAGTCGAAACGCCCGAACGTGTTGCCCTCGCTGAAGACGTAGCCGCGCTGGTCGTACTCGTCCACGCGCCCCCCCATCGTCAGGTCGAGGGTGCCGGCCAGTTGCAGCAGCGCGTCGCGGATCGGCTCGACCTCGAGCCGCCGGCGGTTCGTCCGCCAGTGCAGCCGGTTGTCGGGATCGACCGCCGCGTTCGCCTCGTCGTAGCCGGCCCCGAGCCGGTAGGTGCTGGAGAGCAGGATCTCGCGGTGCAGCGCCTTGACCGACCAGCCGCCGTCGACGAAGCGCCGGGCCAGCCAGTCGAGCAGCTCCGGATGCGTAGGGGTCGAACCGGTGGTGCCGAAGTTGCTGGGCGTGTCGACGAGGCCGCGTCCGAAGTGCCAGTGCCAGATGCGGTTGGCCATCACCCGCGCCGTGAGCGGGTGCTCGGGATGCGTGATCCAGCGGGCCAGCTCGAGCCGCCCGCTCGCGTCGGCGGCGATCGGCGGCGGCGGCACGATGTGATCGGTGACGCGCAGGAACCCGCGCGGCTGCGGCGTGTCGGCCAGGTTCAGATGGCTGCCGCGGATGTGGATGGGGAGATCGACGATCTCGCCTTCCTCGACCGACATCGCGTAGGGGGGCTCGGGAGGCGAGTCCGCCTCGCGCTCCTCGACGACGGCCCGCAGCCGGGCCAGCTCGGTCGACAGCGTCGGCCCGCGTAGAGGGCCTCCTCGGCCTCCTGGTCGAGGCAGAGGATGCACAGCCGGCCGTCGTAGACGAGCCGGCGCAGCTCTTCCTGCTCGCGCGGCAGCCGGAAGTCGGCGGGCGTGAGCTCTTCCTCGTCCTCGAGACCCAGCCGCTGGAGGTGCTGGTCCCAGGCGATCTCGATCACCGCGAACAGGCCGGCGTAGCGCCAGGCGACGTCTTCCAGGCTCCGGGGGGCCGGCCCCCGGACCAGGCTTCGGGTCAGCGGCGCGATGAGGACCTTCTCGGAGGCTATGAGCGCCCGCAGCTCATCGGTGACCTCCTCATAGCGTTCCGCCGGCGCCGCCGCGTAGGCGTTCCAGATCTGGAATACCACGCTCGGGTTGGGTCCGTCGCCCTGCACCGGGGGGCCCTCGCGATAGCGGAAGAAGGCCCGCACCCAGCGCTCGATCACCGCCGCCTCCAGACCTTCGCGGCTGGCGATCCTGGCTATCTCCTCGCTCCCCCGGCGCCGGCTCTCCTCGTCGTCGCCCCAGGCCGGGTAGGCTTCCTCCGCGGCGAGAAGATAGCGGGCCAGCGCCTGCCGCCGCGGCCGGCGCAGCAGTTCGTTCTGCGCGTCGACGAGAGCGTCGACCGCCTCCTGCGCCTCCTCGACCAGCTCCTGCGCCGCCTCGTAGCGGGCGACGGTCTCTTCGTCGGCCAGCGGCCGCTCGACCCACCGGCCGACGCGGTTCTCGCCGACCATCGTCGTGGTCGAGCGCAGGATGCCGGCCAGCGCGTAGTAGTCGGCGGTGGGAATCGGGTCGAACTTGTGGTCGTGGCAACGGGCGCAGCCGACGGGCTCGGCGAGGAACGCCCGGCCGATGACGTTCACCTGCTCGTCGACGATGTCGATCACCATCTTGTCGACGTCCTGCTCGGCCAGCACCTTCGCGCCGAGGGTCAGGAACCCGGTCGCGGCGAGACTCGAGAACCGCTCGTCGTCGCCGGCCGCCGGCAGCAGGTCGCCGGCAATCTGCTCCTGCACGAACCGGTCGTAGGGCTTGTCGGTGTTGAACGCGTCGATGACCCAGTCGCGGTAGCGGAACGCGTTCGGGTGCGCGATGTTCTCGTCGAGCCCGTTCGAGTCGGCGTAACGGGCGACGTCGAGCCAGTGCCGTCCCCAGCGCTCGCCGTAGCGGGGCGACGCCAGCAGCCGCTCGACCACCCGCTCGTAGGCGTCGGGCCGCTCGTCGGCCAGGAAGGCGTCGACCTCGGCCGGGGTCGGCGGCAGGCCGGTCAGGTCGAACGTGACCCGCCGCAGCAGTTGCCGCTTGCCGGCGGGGGCGACCGGGTTCAGCCCCTCGGCCTCGAGCCGCGCCAGGACGAACCGGTCGATCGCGCTGCGCGCCCAGGCCGGGTCGCCGACGGCGGGCGGCTCGGGACGGGCCATTGGCCGGTACGCCCAGTGCTCGCGGCCGGGACCGAAGTCGTAAGCGGCGCCGCTGTCGGACCGGGCGGCTACGACCGGGGTATCGGAAACCCGGGGATCCACGGCGCCGCGGGTCACCCAGCGCTCGAAGTCGGCGACGACGGCGGCCGGCAGCCGGCCGTCGGGCGGCATCTTGATCGGTCCGTCGTAGCGAATGGCCTCGATGAGCAGGCTGTCGTCCGGCGAGCCGGGCACGACGACGGCGCCGCTGTCGCCGCCCGTCCGGACCCCGGCGGCGTCGACCAGCACCAGCCCGCCGAAGATGCGCTCGGTATCGGCGCCGTGGCACTGGTAACAGCGCTCGGCGAGCACCGGGCGGATCTTCGACTCGAAGTGCTCGAGGTCCTCGGGCGGGAACTCCTGCGCGCTCGCCGGTGCGGCCACGCCGACGGTCAGCACCAGAGCGGCGCCCAAGGCGAGCAGCAACCCGACCCGAATCGTGGCGTCCAGCAGCACCCGAAAATGTGTGTGCATCATTGACCGCGAGAGTGTACCGCAGGCCTGTTTACGGGCCAAACACCCGACCAGACCCCGGCCGGCGGGGCGACGGATCTCCCGGGCGTTGGGGCAGTTGGTGTGCGGGTCTGACGGGAGACTGACAGCGTTCGTTTTATAGTGATAACACTTTCCCATGACGCCCGAGGCTTGGTCCGTCATTGCGGTCGGAGTAGCCATCGCCGGCCTGTTCATCCGCATGGACACCCGGATCGCCCGCCTCGACGACCACGTCCGCGGACAGGGCGAGCGCCTCGCCCGGCTCGAAGGCAAGGTCGACACGCTGATCGCAGCGTTCGTGAAGCCCGGGTCGGTGACACCCCCGACGCCGTAGCGCTACAACCGGCGGCGCAATCGCTGAAGATCGGCCAAGCCACGGAAGATCACACCAGGACATTCTCCCGCCGGCTCGCCCGCCGCTGCCGCACGACACACGTGTGCTTCCCCACGAATCGGAGCAGGGCGGTGACAAGCGACAACGAGTCCTGAGCAACGCGTGCGCCCACGCACACAGTAGAATGGGACGAGCGGATGAAGACAGCGGCATCAAGGACCTACATGGCACACGTCTCGGCCGGCGCCGATCCGGAGGCTGCCCTGGCGGCAGCCGAGGAGATGGGCGAGATCGCCGGCGACGTCCGAATCCTGAAGTGGATGGTTGGCGTGGTCATCGCCCTGTTGCTCGCCGGCTTTACGATCGTAGCGGGAGCACTCTTCCGAATCAGCCTCCGCCTACCGGCAAGCTAGCGCCCCACCCGACCGGCTACGCGCCGAGAGACCTCTGCGAGCGATCGGACACGGCAAGTCCGTCCCAATCGGACCACACACGAATCCTGACCGAACGGCCAGAATTGATGTGGATGCACAACACGACCTGACGCTTGCATCCTCCTCGAAAGAGCGAGGGAGACGGCACGAGCACAGGCGTTCGGCGTTATGATCGCCGCATGGAATCGTCGATGGCGACAAGAGCCGTTTCGATGGTCCGAGTCCTGGTTGTCCTGATCGGCGTGCTGGCCGCCACCGACGGCACGCAGATCGCCGCCGCCCAGGCCCCGGAGCCCGCGGCGCCGGCATCCGCGGAGTCCGTTCGAGCGACGCTCGACCGGTTCTGCGTCCGCTGCCACAACGATCGGCTGCGCACGGCCGACTTGGCCCTGGACACGCCCGACGTTGCGGTCGTCGGCGCCGACGCCGAGACCTGGGAGAAGGTCATCGTCAAGCTGCGCGCGCGGACGATGCCGCCCGCCGGCAACCCGCGACCAGCCGAGGAAACGTACCGCTCCGTCGCCTCGTGGCTGGAGACGGAGATCGACACCGTCGCCCTGGCCAGTCCGGATCCGGGCCGCGGCGAGACCTTTCATCGCCTGAACCGGGCCGAGTATCACGCCGCGGTCCGCGACCTGCTCGCGGTCGACGTCGACGTGGCCGAGCTGCTGCCGGCCGACGACACCTACGAGCACGGCTTCGACAACAACGGCGACGTGCTGTCGATCTCGCCGGACCTGGTGGCGCGGTACCTGTCGGCAGCGCGGCGGATCAGCCGCCTCGCCGTCGGCATTCCCCCGATCGGTCCGTCCGTGGCGACCTACCGGGTGCATCCCGCCCTGCTGCAGGACGATCGGCAGGACGACCTGCTGTCGTTCGGCTCGCGCGGCGGCATCGCGATTCGGCACCACTTCCCCGTCGACGGCGAGTACTCCATCCGCATCCGCCTCCACCGGAACTTCTCCGATTACATCCTCGGCTTCGCGGCGCCGCAGGAGCTGGACGTTCGCGTGGACGGCGAGCGCGTCACGCGGTTCCCGGTCGGCGACGCCGATGCGGTGGGCCAGATGGCCCCGCTGAGCTTCGCCGGGAACATCGCCGGGGATCCCGACTGGGAGTTCTACATGAACACGGGCGATGCCCACCTGGAGGTGCGCTTCCCGGCGAAGGCGGGCGAGCGGACCGTGGGCGTCTCGTTCGTGAGAAGGTTCTCGGAGCCGGAGGGGGTGCTGCAGCCGCGCAACCGGGGCTACGGCCGCTTCGTCGACGAACGGTACGACGAGAACGCGGCGGTGGAGCAGGTCGCGATTGGCGGCCCCTACACCGTCGAGGGTCCCGGCGACACGCCGAGCCGCCGAGAGATCTTCGTCTGCCGGCCCGCGGCGGGCGCCGCGGCCGACGAGGAGCAGGCCTGCGCCGGCCGGATTCTCGGCAAGCTGGCCCGCAGGGCGTACAGACGACCCGTCGGCGACAAGGATCTCGACGCGCTGCTCGACTTCTTCCGCGCCGGGCGGCGCGACGGCGGCTTCGACGACGGCATCCAGTTCGCGCTGGAACGGATGCTGGTCGACCCCGAGTTCCTGTTCCGCATCGAGCGCGATCCGGAGGACGTCGCGCCGGAGGCCCCCTATCGTCTCGGCGACCTGGAGCTGGCGTCCCGGCTGTCGTTCTTCCTGTGGAGCAGCATCCCCGACGACGAGTTGCTGGAGACCGCGGCCGACGGGCGGCTCGGCGACCCGGCGGAGCTGGAGCGGCAGACGCGCCGGCTGCTCGCCGACGCCCGCTCGCAATCCCTCGTCGACAACTTCGCGAGCCAGTGGCTGCGCCTGCGCAACCTGGAGTCGCAGGAGCGCGAGTCGGCCGAATACCCGGAGTTCGACGAGAACCTGCGCGAGGCGTTCCGGCGCGAGACGGAGCTGTTCGTCGAGAGCACCATCCGCGAGGACCGGAGCCTTCTGGAGCTGCTGAGCGCGAACTACACGTTCGTCAACGAGCGGCTGGCGCGGCACTACGGCATCCGCGGGATCTACGGCGACCGCTTCCGGCGGGTGACGCTCGACCCCGACCATCCGCGCGGCGGCCTCCTCGGCCACGGCGGTCTCCTGATGGTGACCTCCTATCCCAACCGGACTTCGCCGGTGGTGCGCGGGAAGTGGCTGCTCGAGACGATCCTGGGAGCGCCCCCGCCCGAGCCGCCGCCGAACGTGCCGGGGCTGCCGGACCGCGGCGAGGAGGGCGAGCCGGCGTCGGTCCGCGAGCGGCTCGAGCGGCATCGCGCCAATCCGGCCTGCGCCGGTTGTCACGCGCCGATGGATCCGCTCGGCTTCGCCCTCGAGAACTTCGACGCGATCGGCATCTGGCGCGACACCAGCGAGGCCGGTCAGCCGATAGACGCCTCGGCGACGATGCCGAGCGGGGTCGCGTTCGAAGGACCGGCGGGCCTGCGGCGCGTGCTGCTGAACCGCGGCGCGGACTTCGCCGCCACCGTTACCGAGAAACTGCTGGCCTACGCGCTCGGCCGCGGGCTGGAGTACACCGACCGTCCGGCAGTGCGCCGGATTCTGCACGCCGCGGCGGACGACGACTATCGCTGGTCCTCGATCGTGCTCGGCATCGTCAAGAGCACGCCGTTCCAGTGGCGCCGCGCGCGAACCGACGAGCCGGCGCTGGTTGCGAGAGGGGCTGCCCCCTGACGGTCTTTGGCTGCGAGCAGGCTGTAGACGTAGACCGGTGTAGGCGTTAGAACCGTGCAGTCTCCCGGCAGAGTTGGTTGGGCGGCAATCGGAGCCGCAAGCGACGATCCCGAGCACCCGTCAAACTGCGTCGAGCAGGTGGCTACGACGAGCAGGTTCGAATCATGACGATCACGAAGATGTCGCTCCCCCGCCGAACCGTGCTGCGCGGGCTGGGCGCCGCGGTGGCCCTGCCGCTGCTGGACGCCATGGTCCCCGCCGCGTCGGCGTTGTCGCGCACCGCGGCCGCTCCCACCCGGCGCTTCGGCGTGGTCTACGTGCCCAACGGCATCGCGATGGAGTACTGGACGCCGGCCGAGGAAGGGCGGGGGTTCGAGCTCACCCCGATTCTCCATCCGCTGCAGGCCTTCAAGGACCAGTTGACGGTGGTTTCCGGTCTCCGGGGGTACTGGACTCCGGCCCATGCCGGCGCGTCGACGACGTTCCTGACCGGGGCGGCGGGCGTCGCGGGCGAGACGGCGCCGGTGGCCGACATCTCCATGGACCAGCTCCTGGCCCGGGAGTACGGCCGGCACACCGAGCTGGGGTCGCTCCAGTTCGCCATCGACAGCCGGGCCAACGCCGGTCAGTGCAGCGGCAACCACAGTTGCGTCTACACCAACACCATCTGCTGGCGCAGCCGGACGACGCCGCTGCCGATGGAGAACAACCCCCGCGTGGTGTTCGAGCAGATGTTCGGCGACAGCGGGAGCACCGACCCGGCCGTCCGCCGCGCCCGCATGGCGCGGGACCGCTCGATTCTCGACTCGGTGACCGGGAAGGTCGCCGACCTCAAGCAGCGAGATCGGGCCGGCCGACAGCCTCAAGGTCGACGAGTACCTCGAGGGCGTGCGCGACATCGAACGGCGCATCCAGCGGGCCGAGCAGCGGCAGGACTTCGACCTGCCCGAGCTGGCCCAGCCCGAGGGCATTCCCCCCACGTTCGCCGAGCACGTCGAGCTGATGTTCGACCTGCAGGTGCTCGCCCACCAGACGGACCTGACCCGCGTGACCTCGTTCATGCTGGGGCGCGAGGTGAGCTCGCGGACCTACACGGAGATCGGCATCGCCGACGCGCACCACCCGCTCTCGCACCACGAGTACAACCCCGAGAAGATCGCGTCGATGTCCAAGATCAACGCGTATCACGCGTCGATGTTCGCCGACTACCTGGCGAAGCTCCGCTCGACGCCGGACGGCGACGGATCGCTGCTCGACAACATGCTGCTCCTCTACGGGTGCGGGATGTCCGACAGCAACGCGCACAGCCCGCTCGATCTGCCGGTCCTGCTGCTCGGTGGGTGCGCGGGACAGCTCGAAGGCGGACGCCACGTCCGCTACGAGGGCGACCCGCTGATGCCGAACCTGCTGGTGACCCTGATGGACAAGCTCGGCGTCCCCGTCGAGCGGCTGGGGAAGAGCGACGGTCGGCTCAGCGTGGAGCGCCTGACCGGGGTATAAAGCCGGCAAGAGCGCACATTCGTCGAGTTCCGCGGCCCTGCCCCCCCACCGGCCGGGGAGTCCGCCGGTGCAGTTGGTCGATTCGAGGCCGACTGGGGCCGACCACGCTCAGCCGATCAGCGAGCGCGCGGCCCTCCCAAGCCACCGCTCACCTCGGCCCGTACGTACGCGCGATGGCGAGGATACTCAGCATGATGTCCCGGTTTCCCTCGTGGCACGCGAACTCGTAGATGTTGGCGTCCTGCCGCCTGAGAGTGACGGCGGCCGTCCACGGCCTCGCCCATGTCGTCGGGTCGTCGACCGTAACTTCGTAGCGGATCGCGTCGGCCGCAACACGGGTCAAACGCTCCACGAGGTGCAGGTTCTCGGCGGCTCCGAGGAAGTTGCTCCTGGATGAGAAGTTCGCGGTCTCGATGACCAGCGTCTCTCCGTCCCATCGCCCCCGCGAGTCTCCGTGCCACTGGCGGATGCGTGGGGAAAGAGGCGGAGACCCGTCCAGGCGCACGATCCGCGCGTCGTGATTCGTCTCCATCACGAGGACGAAATACCCCGGCGACTGAAAGATCTGGTAGTAGCCGTACAGGGGGTCGCCACGGGGCCGGGGCCGATGCGTGGCATCCCCGGCGTCACGCAGCGGGCGCGCGGGTTGAGATCTTCCGGACCTGCCGGATCCAGGTCCCGGGCCGTTATCGCCGCCAGCCTCTCGACCGCCGCCGGCAGCAGGGCCGGCAGTCTTCCATCGGGCGGGTCCACGATCTGCGACGTTCGGTTGTCGAACTCCCGTTCCACCATGAAGTTGGAACTGCGGTTCGCCCCTCGTCTCCGAAAGGCGTCGACATCCGCCAGGGCGGCCAGGTACAGCGCGTCTCCGATGGCAAGGTCCGCGTCATTCTCCTTGAAGATCCGATCCGCGCGCCGTGACAATTCGGCCACTTCGTCGTCGGTGAGAAACTGCCTCCCTGCGAGGGCCTCCGGTCGCTCGAACGGTGTCGCACTCGTGTTCAACCAGACGCCCTGCAGGTCCGGTTGGCCATCCGCCGTGCGCGGCACGGTCCACTGGCCGGCCGCGACCGTCGACGAGGTTTCCGTGCCGCCCGCCCGGCCCTGGCCGGCCGCGGGCTGGGGCGCCAGTGAGGCGACGGCGAGGGCGGTCGTAACGGCGCTCACGAACGCGACACGCTTCTCGTTCATGGTCGTTCTCCAATCACCACTCGCTGCGCCGACGTACCACGCGCCGATGAGTGCCGGTTGGCAGCCGCGCTTTCGCGCCACGCGAAACCCATCAACGCGACCCCAACGTCGCGCCGCTTGCGCCGAGGCGACGCAACAGCTCGACGGTGCTGTTGTCGTCGCCCCCGCGCCTGCCGGCAACCTCCAGCGGCGTCTGCCCCTGGTCGTTCAGGACATTCAGGTCGGCGCCGCTGTCGGCCAGCAACTGGACGACGGTGTCGAGGCGTCTCGCGGCAGCGGTGTGCAGCGCCGTGTTTCCGGCGGCGTCCGCCGCATTGACGTCGACCCCCGCGTCGATTGCCACCGTGGCCGCTTCCAGCACGAGCCGCTCGTCCGCGACGGGGTTCGCGGCCAGCCCCGGTTCCCGGCGACGGCGGGCCGCGGCTGCCGCAATCAGCGGCGTCGTGCCGTCCGCCATGACGATCCGCGGGTCGGCTCCACCGTCGGCCAGCACCCGCAGGATGCCGGGCTCGGCGAAGTGGGCGGCCAGCCAGAAGGCGGTGGCGCCGACCACGTCGTGGTCGAGCACGTAGTCGGGACTGTTGCGCCGGCCCTGGCTGCCGCGGACCACCGGTGCATCCGGGTCGGCGCCGCGCACCAGCAGCGCCGCCGCCAGCGTCTCGTCGCCGCGCAGGGTGGCGGCGTGCAGCGCGGTGTAGCCGGCTTCGGCCGCGTTCGGGTCCGCACCTCGATCGAGCAGGAACAGGGCGAGCGCGGTATGGCCGCTGTGCGCCGCGACGACGAGGGCGCTCGTGCCCGTCGCCGCGGTGTCGTTCACGTCGGCGCCGGCGGCCACCAGATGCCTGGCGACATCGAGATCGCCTTGTCGGGCCGCGAACAGGATGGGCGTGTTGCTGCCCAGCACGGTATCGATGACCCCGCTCGGGTTGAATCCGGCCGTCCGCGTGTGGATGCGGCGAGGCTGCGGGGCCGAGCGTGCCTGGACGTCCGCCCCGAGCCCGACCAGCGTCTCCACGACGTCGGGATGCTGCTGGGCCACCGCCCACATCAGCGCCGTCTGCCCCCGCGTGTGCTCGCGGGCGTTGAGGTCCGCTCCGTGGGACACGAGGAGGCGCACCACCTCCGGGGACCCCGTGCGCGACGCGGTCATCAGCACCGTTTCGCCCGATGGCAGTGCCGCGTTCGCATCGGCGCCGGCCGCCAGCAGGATCGCGACCATCGCCTCGCTGCCGTTGCGGCAGGCCAGCCAGAGCGGCGTGGCGCCGAAGTCGTTCGCCGCGTCGACGTCGGCGCCGGCCCCAATAAGGGCGTCCGCCATCGCTGCATCGTCCCAGTGGGCGGCCCAGTGCAGGGCGGTTGCGCCATCCGCCTGCGGGATGTTCGCGGAAACACCCTCATCGAGCAAACGGATCACCGCCGCCACGTCCGCCGCCTGGGCGGCGTCAAGCAGCGCCGTGTCCTGGGCGGCGGCGCCGGGACCGGCCGCGGCCGGCACCAGCGTCGCCAGGAGCATCAATCCTGCCGCCGTTCTCGCATGCACGTTCTTCCCCCACGGGCGGGTGCCCACCGCCCACGTCAAGTCGGCTATCGTACTGTAGTGCACCGCGCCTCGTCCGAGTCGGCCGGGCGCCGGGTCCGATGTGAACGCCTGGAGCAGAGATGGCCGAACACTTGACCGGTTACATCGTTCCGTTGGTGATCCTGGTGGTGTCCGTTCCCATGATCCTGGGCAAGGTCCCGCCCAACGGGATATACGGCTTCAGGACGCCCAAGACCCTTTCGTCGCCGGACGTCTGGTATCCGGCCAATCGGGCGTCCGGTTGGTTCATGCTGGTCGCCGCGGTCATATCGATCTGCTTCAACCTGGCTCTGTGGTGGACCGTGCCGGAATGGCCGCCCGACAGGACGGCCTCGTGGATGATGGGCGGAACCATGATTCCGCTTGCGATCAGTATCGTTGCGTCCTTTCTCTACCTGCGACGGCTCTGAGGGAAGGGAGCACCGCGCATCCGCCGCCCGGGCGTGAGCGGCGGAGCGGGCGCACCGTCCCAACGGCATCGGAATCCGTATCGCGGCCCGCTACGGATCGACGGTGATCTCCCCCACCATCCAGGGATGCTCCTCGCAGTGGTAGAGGAACGTCCCCGGCTCGTCGAACGTGACGAAGCCCCACAGGCCCGGGTTCAGCGTGCCGGCGCTCCAGCTTCCGTCGCGGGCGGCCGGGGTGTGGGGGATCTCGCCGTTGTTGGTGAACCGGACGCGCGTGCCCGCGCTGACCCGCGCGCGGAGCGGGTTGAAGTTGTACTCGTCGAACGCATAGCGCCGGCCGCCGACCGCGCCGCGCGGGTTCTCGAGCAGGGTCGCGGTCTCGATCTCGTCGGTCTCGCGCGGGGCGGGACCGGCGGGCTGATCGTCCACCGGCGGATCCGGGGAGGGCTCGCCGCGGGCCGGCACCGGGCCGTCGAGCGCGAACGCCCAGAGCGCGGGCCCCATCGGGACGGCGATGTACTGCGTGCCGTCCAGCTCGTAGGTCGACGCCGGGCCGACACGCAGCCGCGACCCCTCGTCGCTCGTGCGGAAGGCCCAGCGGCGGTCGCCGGTCCGGACGTCGTAGGCCTCCACCTGTCCGCCGGGCGAGCCGCGGAACAGCAGGCCGCCCGCGGTCACGAGGGGACCGCTGACGCCGAGGAACGCGCTCGGCATCTCCTTCCGCCACACCACGCGGCCGGTGCGGGTGTCGACGGCGGCCAGGATGCCGACCGCGTCGGGCAGGGTCAGGTGGAACTGGGACGTGTTCCAGACGAACGGATCCGCGAAGCGGCGGGCGCGGCCGACGTGCGCACGCCCCTGCGCGTAGATGTAGCCGGTCTGCGGCGAGAACGCCATCGGCGTGACCCGCACCCGCGGGATCGGCAACCCCGGCGCCACCACCGTCTGCTCGTCGACCGACGGGGGCGTGTAGCTGCTGCAATTCAACTCGAACGGCGGCGGCACCCGGTCGCGCCAGTACGAGCACTCGAAAAGGATGGTCTCGGTCTGCACCGGGAACGGCTGGGTCGGCACCGTGAGCTGGTGCGGGTCCTGCGGCACCTCGCGCTCCTCGACGGGCAGCAGGTGCTCGCCGGTCTCGCGGTTGAACAGGAACAGGTAACCGTCGGCGCGCATCGCGGCCACCGCCTTCACCGGCTCGCCGTCGACCGTCGTGTCGTACAGCAGCAGCGGCGTGGCGATGTCGGCGTCCCAGACGTCGTGGCGCACCACCTGGTAATGCCAGCGCCGCTCGCCGGTTTCCATGTCGAGCGCGAGGACCGAGGCGGTGAACAGGTTGTCCCCCTCGCGGAGCTCCCCGCCGAACATCGGCACGGGATTGCCGGTCGAGAAGTAGACCATGCCGAGGTCCGGGTCGACGGTGCCGACGAGCCAGACGCCGCCGCCGCCGTACTCCCACGAGTCGCTGTCCTGCGGCCAGGTCTCGTGGCCGAACTCGCCCGGCCGCGGCACGACGTAGAAGATCCACTCCACCTCGCCCGTCGCCGCATCGAGAGCCAGCACCCGGCCCTGCCCGCCGATGTCGCCGTTCGCGAGGCCGACGAACACCTTGCCGCGCGCATACATCGGCGCGGTCGTCACCACCTCGCCCCGGGTTTGCTCCGGGCTCCCGACACGCGTCGCCCACACCAGCTCGCCGGCGTCGCGGCTGAGGGCGAGCACTTCCCCGCTGCGCGTGCCGAAGACGACCAGGTCGCCGGCCACGACGACGCCCTGCCACGACACGACCCGTCCGGCGTCGGGGTCCGGCTGCCAGTGCCAGATGGTCTCACCCGTACGCGCATCGAAGGCGAAGACGTTGGCGCCGCCCGTCAGGTAGATGGCGCCGTCCTGCACCACCGGGGTCGAGCGCGACGCCGCGCCGCCGGGGAGCGGCGTCATCCACGCGGCGCCGAGGCGGTCCAGCGTGTCCGTCGAGATCTCATCCAGCGTCGAGTAGCGCGAGCTGGACCAATTGCCGCCGGCGAAGGGCCAGTCCGTGGACGGAAACCCGCGGCCCGGCTCGGCCTCCTGCCCGGCGAGACCGACTGTCACCGCCACGAGGGCGATCACCGAAGCGACCGTGACGACGAGCGAGCGATGACGTCGAGGCATATCGTCCTCCTCATTCCGTTCTCCGTCAGCGCGGCGCTACGGCAGCGCGCGGGCGACGCGTTCGTGAGCGTTCCATTCAACCACAGAGTCCGCCGTCTCCCAACACTCTGCAGGACCCGGGGCTCCCGCCAACCGAACGGAGTTGCCCGTTATGGACGGACGATCAAAGATCGGAACCGGCGACGATGCCTGCCATGGAACCGATTGCTACCCGGAGGCGATGGTGGACCGAAGAACGCTCCTGAAGATGGGCGGCTTGGGCCTCGTGGGCGCCAGTCTCGGCGGCTGCGCGGCGCGGTCGGCGCCGACACCGACGTTGGCGCGGCGACCGCCCCTGCGGCTTGCTCCCGTGCGCGCCGAATGGGACCGGATCATCCGCACCACGGTCGGGCTGCGCCCGCACCGCCCCTCCGGTTTCGTGCTGCGCGCCGGCAAGCTCGACGACACCACCGTGATCCACAACTACGGGCACGGCGGCTCCGGCATGTCGCTCTCGTGGGGCACGGGCCGGATGGCGGCCGAAATGGCCCTCGGCCACGACAGCCGCCGGGCGGCGGTCGTCGGTTGCGGCGCCGTGGGCCTCACCGCCGCGCGCCAACTGCAGAGGCGCGGATTCGCGGTGACCATCTACGCCATGTCGGTGCCGCCGAACACGACCTCGAACATGTCGTTCGCGGGCTTCACCCCCACCGCGGGACTGGTCGAGGGCGACCTCAGAACCCCTGCCTGGGACGCCCAGTTCCGCGAAGCCGTCGAGATTTCCTACCGCGAGCTGCAGTTGCTGGCGGGGACGAGATTCGGCGTGTCCTGGATCGACCGCTACGCTCTCAGCGACACGCCCCCGGGCGTCGGCGGGGACGATGCCGAGGAGGAGGATCGGGAGCCGCTGCTTCCCGCCCATCTGCGCACCGGGGGGTCCCCGCTGGAACCCGGGGAGCACCCCTTTCCGAGCCGCTACGCGAGCCGGCGCAGCCAACTGCGCATCGAGCCGTCCATCTACCTGGATGCGCTGGTTCACGACTTCATCGACTTCGGCGGGCGTATCGAGATCCGCAGGTTCACCGAGCCGCGCGAGCTGGTGGAGCTGAGCGAGCCGCTGGTCGTCAACTGCAGCGGGCTGGGCGCACGCGACCTCTTCGGCGACGACGAGCTGCTGCCGGCGAAGGGACAGCTCACCGTGCTCGTGCCCCAGGAGGAGGTCGACTGGGGCATCGGCGGCGACCCTCCCGACGGGGATACCCGCGGGCTCCTCGGCATTCACATGCAGCCACGTCGGGACGGCATCGTCCTGGGGGGCACGTCGGAGCGCGGCGTGTGGTCGCGGGAGCCGAATCAGGAGGCGCTACGGCGCATCGTGGGCGCGCACATGGCGGTCTACTCCGCCATGCGGGTCTGACCTGCCCTCGCCCTCGTGTGCCCACGCCGGTGCCGCCGCAACTCAGCCTCGAAGTCATCGGCGGTCCGGCGGTCACAGCCGGGATGGCGGCAGCGGCGATCACGGTGAGGTTTGCCGCACCGGCGGTCACGCCGGTTCGAGCAACGAGGCGGTTTCTCTCGTGGGCCTGACGGCAACGGTTACACTAGCGCCTCGCGCATTCCGGGCACGTTCGACATTCCACTGCCGCGGCATGGCGGCCCGCTGTCGCGGCAATGGTCGCACTGACGAGAGGACCCGACCGATGCAGCTCCCCCGAACCATCCCTGGCGTTATCGCCGCCTGCCTCCTGCTCGCGGGAGCGATCGCCTCGGCGCAGTCTCCCATCGACGACTACACCCCGGTCACCGAGCAGATGCTCGTCGACCCGCCGGCTGGCGACTGGCCGATGTGGCGGCGCACCTACAACCACTGGGGCCACAGCCCCCTCGATCAGATCGACACGACCAACGTGGGCGACCTGCGTCTCGCCTGGGCCTGGACCATGGCCGAGGGCCTGCAGGAGACCACGCCCCTCGTACACGACGGCGTCATGTTCCTGGTGCAGGCGTGCGACTACGTCGAGGCGCTCGATGTGCGCGACGGGACACGCCTGTGGGAGTATCGCCGGCCGCGAGTCGAGCACGGCGCCACGCTGGCCTGCGCCAGCCGCAACGGGACCCTCTACGAGGACAAGCTGTTCATCGGCACCCACGACGCCCACCTGGTGGCGCTGGACGCGCGCACGGGCGAGGTGGTGTGGGACGTCACGGTGGGCGACTGGGAGGTCGGCCAGCACTACTCCGGCGGGCCGCAGGTCATCAAGGGCCGGGTGGTGGCCGGGATGTCGGGTTGCTACTACCTCAACACGCGCTGCTGGATCTCGGCCCACGACGCCGAGACCGGCGAGGAGGTGTGGCGCACGTACACCATTCCCCGGGAAGGCGAGTTCGGCTACGACTCCTGGGGCGACGTCCCCGACGAGATGCGGCGCGGCGGCTCGTCATGGAACGCCCCGAGCTACGACCCCGAGCTGAACCTGATCTACGCCGGCGTCGGGGTGCCGATTCCGTGGGGCTCGGTGCAGCGCGGCACCGGCGACGGCGACGTCCTCTACACGAACTCCACCCTCGCGCTCGACGCCGACACGGGCGAGATCGTGTGGTACTTCCAGCACACCCCGAACGACGAATGGGACCTCGACCATCCGTACGCGCGGCTGGTGGTCGAGACCGAGGTATCGCCGGACCCCGACGCGGTCGAATGGCTGAACGGCGGGATCATCCCCGGCTCGCGCCGCAAGATCGTGACCGGCATCCCGGGCAAGACCGGCATCGTCTGGGCGCTCGACGCCGCCACCGGGGCGTTCCTCTGGGCCGAGCCGACGAACCGGCAGAACGTGGTCGCCGACGTAGACGCCGAGAGCCGCCGCGTGCTCCTCAACGAGGAGCTCAAGTTTCCGCAGGTCGGCGAGCCGATGTTCGTCTGCCCGAGCCTGACCGGCGGCATCAACTGGAACGCGACCGCCTACCACCCCGGCACCAACGCCCTCTACGCACCCACCAACAACGTCTGCATGACCCTGACGCTCAACGAGTTCCGCGACCGCCCGGGCTTCCACCACGGTTCGGCGCGGGCCACGCGCGAGGTGGCGCCGGACGTCGACGGGCAGGTCGGCATGCTGACGGCGATGGACATGGCGACCGGCGCAACGCGGTGGGTGCATCGCCAGCGGGCCGGCATCGGCGGTTCGGTGCTGACCACCGGCGGCGGGCTGGTGTTCGTGACCGACGACGCGCGCCGCTTCCGGGCGTTCGACGCGCGGACCGGCGAGATCCTCTGGGAGCGGATCCTCAACTCCAGCGCCGGCGGCTTCCCGGTGAGCTACCTGCACGACGGCGTGCAGTACGTCGCCATCGCGGCCGGGGGCGGGGTCAACTACCGGATGGTCACGCCGGAAATCCAGCAGCCGCCGCGCGGCAACATCCTCTGGGTCTTCCGGCTTCCCTGAGCCGGCCCGGCCACGCGGGGCAACGACAGCCCGTAGTCGATAACGGAACGCCCAGGGGCCGCCTTTGCCGTTGACAGGCCAGCGGGCTGGGTAATACGGTAATACTCGCGATGGCGACAATCTCCTTCAAGGTCAGTGACGAGGAAGCTCGCCTGATACGGGCGCGGGCACGCAGCGAGGGTGTCAGCGTCTCGGAGCACCTCCGGCGCCGGGCGCGCCTCGCCCTGCCCCCGCCCAGCTTGCCGAGGCTCGTGCGTTGCCCGCATACTGGCGCGATGATCTTCGCCGCCCTGGAGGACCTGCCCCCCTTCACGACGGAAGCGGTGCGCGATCTGCTCGCCGACTTCCCATGAAGTACCTCCTGGACGTGAACGTCCTCGTCGCGTGGGGGTGGTCCGATCATGTCGCCCACGAGCAAACTGCCAAGTGGATCGCCGCTACGACCAGGCAGACCTCCAGGTTGCTCACATCACCGATCCCGGAGCTCGGGTTCGTCCGCGTGTCGGTTCAACGGACGGCGGGACGCGTGACGGTCGAGGCGGCAGGCGACGTGCTGGCCGGCATGCTGCGGAGGCTCGGCGCGAAGCACGCCTTTCTGCCCGACGACCGGTCGGCCCGCCGGTTCCCGGAGTGGTGTCGTCAAGCGTCACGCACCACGGACGCCCACCTGCTGGAGCTGGCGAAGGCGCACGGGGCGATACTCGCCACACTCGACGAACGTATTCCGGGAGCGTTCGTCGTTCCCGGATCGCGCGAGTGACGCGTCAGGAGTCCGGGAGCAAGCCCGAGTAGCACGCCCACAGTCGCCGGCGGGCACGATAACAGACGATCGAGAATCACCAGCCGGGGATGCTCCCACCTCCGCAGGCGTCAGCGCTGGGGCTGGTACGGCAGAGAATCGTCGCAAGCCCCCCGGTTTGCATCGGCGGCCGCCCAGCGAGGCGTCCTCCCTTGAGACCTCCCACACCATTGTCCTGCTGCTGAATGCACTGGCTGACAAGTACCGTGATGCTTGCGGCGCCGCTGTTCCCACACGAGTCGTCGTTGGGCCATGCAAATCGGCCCGCCGGCGGCAGCGGCTTGACAGCAGTCAATTCACGGCAGCGCGTAGGCTACGAGCGAGCCGGGGAAGCCGGTCTGGATGCTGCCGATCTGCACGACGATGTACTGCTTCCCCTCGTGCAGGTAAGTCATCATGCCGTACTGCCCGGGCGCGGGGAGCTCGACGCTGCCGAGAATCTCGCCGGTGCGCTTGTCGCGGCCGTGCAGCAGCAGCGGCGCGTCGGGCACGATCTGCCGCGTCCCCTCGCTGAGCGAGCGGGTCTGCACCAGCAGGTCGCCGGTCACCATCTGGATCGAAAAGCCTGCGCCCCCGGCGTTCGGGATGTCGACGCCGGCCAGCCGCGGATGCTCGCGGATCACCTGCGCGGTCTCTCCGACCGGCAGCGACCAGGCCTTCTCGCCGGTGTTCATCCGGTACGCGGTGAGCTGGTTGTCCAGCGGCTTGTAGAGGCGCAGGCCGTCGACCCTCGGCAGGCCGCTCACCGAAACAGACGGCTCCTGCTCCGGGGTCGGCCGGCGGAAGCCGCCCGGCAGCCACGCGGCGACCGTCGTGCCGGTGGTGGGGGTCGAGTTGGGCGTGGCGCCGCCGGGGCCGGGCCGCGCGTAGTCCGGGTTGTCCGTGTCGACGCCGCCGGTCGGCCGCATGAACGACGGCGCGTTGCAGCTCCGGCGGTGCGAGTTGAACATCATCCCGGTGCTCGGGTCGGCGACCGGCGGGTGCGGAATGATGTTGCCGCCGCCGAGGCAGCCGACGTTGTTGTAGAAGTCGTTGGTGTGGTTCTCCGGCAGGGCCGGGACATAGAGTCCCCCGACCCGGTAGTTCTCCAGGATCGCCAGCGCCTCCTGCTTCAACTCCGGCGTGTAGTCGATGACGAACTCCTCGGTCAGGCCGCTGAGCACGATGGGGTCGACCGGCTCGGGCCGGGTCGGATACGCCTGCCGGGGCGACGTGTAGTTGCCGGGGACCTCGGTCTGGATGACCTCGCGCTCCTCGATCGGCCAGATCGGCTCGCCGGTCTCCCGGTTGAAGGCGAAGACGAGCCCCTGCTTCGTGTTCTGGATGAGCGCCGGGACGCGCTCGCCGTCCACCGTCAGGTCCATCAGGATCGGAGCGGTGGGCAGGTCGTAGTTCCACTGGTCGCTGCGGTGGATCTGGAAGTGCCAGCGCCGCTCACCCGTCTCGACGTCGATGGCGAGGACGCAGCCGCCGAAGAGGTTGTCTCCCGGCCGGTGGCCGGTGTAGCTCTGCACGGTCGAGGCGTTCGTCACGAGGTAGACCAGGCCCAGCTCCGGATCGGCGGAAGCCGGCGCCCACGTCGACATATCGCCCGACCACTGCCAGGCGTCGTTGTGCCACGTCTCGTGCCCGAACTCCCCGGGACGCGGGATCGTGTGGAACTTCCAGAGGAACTCGCCTGTGGCGGCGTCGAACCCCATGATGTCGCCGGGGACGTTCTCGATGCGGGTCTGCCCGTAGCTCGGCTGGTGGCCGACGAGCACCACGACCACGCCGTTCACCACGATGGGCGGCGCGGAGCTCGTGACCATGCCCAGCTCGCGGGGAATGCCGTAGCCCGGATCGTAGCTGGCGGCCCGATCGAGCCAGCGCCCCCAGTCCTCGACCAGGGGCGGAATCAGGTCGAGGCCGCCGGACTGCGGGAAGCCGTCGAGCGGGATCGGGCGCCCCCAGTTCTCCAGCGGGCGGCCGGTCTCGGCGTCGAGCGCCCAGAGAAAGAAGGCGGGACTGGTGACGAAGATCACCCCGCGGCCGTTCACCTCGGCGTAGGCGACTCCCTTGCCGTAGGCCTGCCGCGGCGAGCGCAGGTGGCGGACGCTCTCGGGCTCGCGGAAGGTCCAGAGCGTCTCGCCCGTGCCCGGGTCGATCGCCACCACCTGCCGGCGCGGCGAGGACACGGTGTAGACGACGCCGTCGACGTAGATCGGCGTGGAGCGGTTGAAGTAGTCGATGTTGGGCCCGAAGTTGTCGCCCCGCCAGATCCAGGCCACTTCCAGGTCTGAGAAGTTGTCGCCGTTGATCTGGTCCAGCGCCGAAGAGCGAGTGTGCCCGGCGTCGCCGCCGAGGTAGCGCCACTCGCCATTCTCGGTGCCGGTCAGGCGTTGAGCGGACGCGAGAGTGGTGGTCAGCAGCACGGCGGTGAAGGCAACGAAGAGGACAAGCGTCTGCGATCTGAAGAGTCCAGGCATGGTGGATCCATTCAATCACATCGCTCGGGACGTCGCGTCGTAGCGCAGCGGCACTCCAGGCTACGGCTCCTGCCCGGTGATTTCGCGCAGGATGTCCCGCGCCCGCTCCTTGAGCGGCTCTTCCGGGAACAGCCGTTCGTAGACGGCAACGGCTTCGCTGGCCCGCCGGATGTCGATGATCTTCATCAACGTCCGTATGTCCTGGTGGTCCTTCTCCCGCGCGGCGTGCAGCTTCATCGCCAGCAGGTGCTTGGGCGATGCGCTGGATACCGTCAGATACGGCGACGCGTAGACGGTCCGGGCCGCCCGGTCCGGCTCCCGTGGAATGGCGGCCGTGGCGCTGTCGTTGAGCCAGGTGTCCGGCAGTTCGTGGCGACGGCCCACGGTTCGAATCGCTTCGGTCAACCGCCGGTGTCCGTCGTCGATCCGGGCGTCGATGTCCTCGGTCTGCCGCTCTCTGGCATAGGCCAGACTCATGGCGGCTCCGCCGATCACGTAGATCTGGGCTCGGGTTCTCGACCAGCGCAACTCCTCCGAGACTTCTTCGAGCAGCTTCAGCAGACCCTCACGGTCAAAGTACCCACGCAAACCTCTCTCCTCCCCGTTCGTCCAGGTCCGCGGGGTCCGGGATGGCCCCATGGCGAATGAATGCCGGTGGTGCGTACAGGAGACTCTCTCGACGGATTACCGGCGTCGTGGCCAGTACCCAGGTCTCCTCGAGAAACCGTTCCGGTTCATCCACCCACACGGGTACCGGGTGGCCATGCAGGTCGCACAGGTGCTCCACCGTCGCAGCCAGGAGAGCGTCCCACTTGCTACCCGTTCGTCCGGGACGCTCCTCCAGCACTTCGGTTTGTCTTGTCCTGTCGAGGGCGTGGAACCATCGGGGCAGGCCGTGCACGATCAACCGTCCGACATCGTCGTCGGGCCAGCCCTGGCGCACGCCCTCCAGCCACGTCTCCAGGGTCCTGCCTGCGGCACCGCTCGAAGTCTGATCGTTGCTGGACATGCGCTGTGCCCGCCAACCCCGGCAGGGCCACTCCTCGGAGCTCCGATTATCGTATTGGCGTTGGGCGCGGGCAACCTGCACACCCCGGCGGTCACGTCCCGGTGCGCAACGCTGACGGCACGCTTCGGCCCTCGGGGTCCGGCGTTCCGCGGGTCGCGACGATGTCCCCGCCCCTTGCGGTCGGTCTGATCCATGCCGTCGCCGCCCGGCTACGACGTCAGGCTCTCCAGGCGCAGCAGCCGGATGACCGGCTCGGCGGCGGCGCGCGAGGCGGCCAGGTCCACCTCGAACTCCGCCACCCAGTCGTTGTGCCCCTCCACGTCCACCAGCATCTGTTCGATCCGCCATGTCGCGCCGTCGTCGGACGGCTGCGTGTACGTGTGCCGCCGATTGCGGCCCTCGGGGTCCAGGCGCAGGCCCCCGTTCTCCGCCGTGAACCGCTCCCGCTCCCGCGCCAGCCGCTCGGTGGTCCAGTCCTGCCCTGACTGGTCGCCCGCCGTGTCGAGGACCTCGAGCGCCTCCTCATCGTCGCCGATCGACCACGCGCGCAGCAGGGCGAACACCCGCGTGCGGATCGCGGCGGTGAAAGCGCGCGCGTCGCGGGTCACGTCGACCGGCTCGTCACGGCCGGGCACGGCCGGCTCGGCCTCGTCCGCTGACTCGGGCCGGAAGCCGGCGTCGCGCATCCGCTCCCATTCCTCGAGCAGACTCGAGTCCACCCGGCGCACCAGGTCCCGCAGGTAGAGCTCCATCTCCACGACCTCGTCGGTCTTCCTGCCGTCGGGCACGGTCTGCCGCAACGCCTTGTAGACGCTGGAGAGGTGCCGCAGCAGCAGCCCCTCCATCCGTTCGAGGCCGTACTCCCGGACGTAGTCGGAGAACGAGAGATAGGTCTCGAACATCTCGCGCGCGATCGACTTGGGCCGGATGTTCTCCTCGCCGACCCACGGGTGCCGGTCGGCGAAGTCGTTGAAGGTCGCGTAGACGAAGTCGGCGAGCGGCTTGGGATGCTCGAGCTTCTCGAGCTCCTCCATGCGCTCCTCGTACTCCATGCCGGCGGCCTTCATCTCGGCCACCGCCTCGCCCTTCAGCTTGTCGAGCTGCCGGCGCAGGATGGCGTCCGGGTTCTCCAGAATGCTCTCGACGAGCGTGAGCAGATCGAGCGCGTGCGACTCGCCGTCGGGGTCGAGCAACGGGATGGTCTCGATGAGATAGAGCGACAGCGTCTGGTCCATCGAGAAGTCGTCCTGGAGATCCACGTCCACCCGCAACCGCGAGCCGTCCGGCGTGCGGGGCACGATCTCGACGACCCTGCGCGCCACCAGGGACCGGAAGAGCTGCCAGCCGCGGCGCCGGTGCGCACGCTTCGCGGCCTCGGACTCGTGGCTGTCGCGCACGAGCCGGCGCATCGCCGCGCAGCCGTCTCCGCGGCGCGACAGCACGTTGAGCAGCATGCCGTGCGAGACCGCGAAGCGTGACCTGAGCCGTTCCGGGCGGGCGCGCACGAGCCGTTCGAACGTCGCCCCGTCCCAGGGCGCGAAGTTGCGCGGCGGCTGGCGGCGGACCACCTTCTTGCCGGCCTTCGCCTTCTCGGCCAGCCGCCGGTTCTCGATGACGTGCTCGGGGGCCTGCGCCACCACGTAGCCGCGCTCGTCGAAGCCCTTGCGCCCGGCGCGGCCGGCGATCTGATGGAAGTCGCGGGCCGATAGCACCGCCGTCTTCTCCCCGTCGTACTTCGAGAGGCGGCTGAAGAGCACGGTTCGGATGGGCACGTTGACCCCGACGCCCAGCGTGTCGGTGCCGCAGATGACCTTGAGCAGACCCCGCTGGGCGAGCTGCTCCGCCAGCACGCGGTAGCGGGGCAGCAGACCGGCGTGGTGGATGCCGATGCCGTGCTTCAGCCAGGTGCGGACGCGGGGGCCGTAGGGCGTCGAGAAGCGCACGTCCTCGATGGCCGCGCCCAGCGCCTGCTTCTCGGCGCGCGTGGCGATCTGCAGGCTGGTGAAGCTCTGCGCGCTCGCCGCGGCGTCCTTCTGCGTGAAGTGGACCACGTAGACCGGGACCCGGTCCGCCTCCACCAGCCGCTCCACCGCCCGGGCGAGCGGCTCCTCGGAATAGGCGTACTCCAGCGGCACCGGCCGCTCGCTCGAGGTGACGGTCGCCGTCGCCCGGCCGGTGCGCCGCGTCAGCTCCTGCTCGAAGAACGTCACGTCGCCGAGCGTGGCCGACATCAGCAGGAAGCGCGTCTGCGGCAGGGTCAGCAGCGGCGCCTGCCAGGCCACGCCGCGGTCCCGGTCGGCGTACCAGTGGAACTCGTCCATCACCACGTCGTCCACCGGCGCGTGCTCCCCTTCGCGGAGCGCCATGTTGGCCAGGATCTCGGCCGTGCAGCACAGCAGCGGGGCGTCGCGGTTGACGGTGGCGTCGCCGGTGGCCAGTCCCACGTTGTCGGGACCGAACTCGCGGCACAGGGCCATCCACTTCTCGTTGACCAGCGCCTTGATCGGACAGGTGTAGACGGAGCGCCGCCCGCGGGCGAGCGATGCGAAGTGCAGTGCGAACGCGGCCAGCGACTTGCCCGAACCGGTCGGCGTGTTCAGGATGACGTGCTGGTCCTCGAGGAGCGCCAGGATCGCCTCCTCCTGGGCGGGATAGAGGGTCAGTCCCAGTCCGTCGACGTAGTCGAGAAAGCGGTCCAGCAGATCGTCGCTGGAGGCTTCACCGGTCGGCAGCAGGTCGAGAAGGGGTGCGGCCATCCCGGAGATTGTCGCGCGACGGCGACTGTTACCGCCAGCGCGCACGCGCCGCGCGCGCACTCACTCCAGCTCGGCGATGACCGGGGCGTGGTCGGACGCGATCAGCCCGTCCTTCTTCTTGCGGTAGTCGCGGTCGATCTCGACGCGCCGCAGGCGGGACACGACGCCCGCGGTACCGAGCAGCACGTCGATGCGCAGGCCGAGGTTGCGGTGGAACGCGCCGCCGCGGTAGTCCCACCACGAGAACGCCCGGGTGTCGGGCCGATGGCAGCGGAACAGGTCGGTGAGCCCCCAGTCGAGCAACCCCCGGAAGCAGGCCCGCTCGGCGTCGGTGTGATGGATGCTCCCGTGCAGCGCCGCCTCGTCCCAACTGTCGATCGCCGCCGGCACGACGTTGAAATCGCCGCACAGCACGGTCGGCCGCCGCGGGTCGTGCCGCTCGGCGAAGTGCCGCCGCAGGCTCTCGAACCAGGCCAGCTTGCGGGGATAGTCGGCGTGGTCGACGGACTTGCCGTTCGGGCAGTAAACGGTGGTGAACGACAGGTCGCCGGCGTCGGCGGTGAGGAGGCGGGCTCCCAGCTCCTCCTGTCCGGGCAGCCCGCGGCACACGACCCGCACGGGCTCGCGCGACAGGACCGCCACGCCGTTCCAGCCCTTCTGACCGTACGGCTCGGCATGGTAGCCGGCGTCCTCGAACGCCTGCCGCGGGAACTCGTCATCCGTCAGCTTCAGCTCCTGCAGCCCGACCAGGTCGGGTCGGCGCGCGTCGAGCCAGTGCCGCACGAAGTCCAGCCGGGCCCGCAGCCCGTTGACGTTCCAGGTGGCAATCGTCACCGCGCGACCTCGTTCTTCACCTCGGCGCCGCTCAGACTACTTCGTCGGGCGTGACGCGATCTACGCGCGGGATCTCGTCGAAGTGCCGGTCGTAGCTGACAATCGTCCGGACCCCCGTGCGACGCATGACGGCAGCATGGATCGCATCGCGCGCCCGTATCCTGTGGTGCCGCCCGAGAATCCTGCGGCATTCCCACAGATCATCGAGCACAACGGGGTGGAACAGACGAATGGCGGTCGTGAACGACTCGAACACGACGAGTCCGTCCGCAGCCCGCTGCACGGCGCGATAGCGGTGGAGAATCTCCTGCAGAACCTCGACATCGCTCACCGCGTCGACCCGACGCCATCCGACCGCCCGCAGAAACTCGGCGCAAGGCTCCTTGAAGGGATGGCTCCCGCCCGCCGCGTACATCGGGACGTTGGCGTCGACGAACACCCTCACGGCTCAGTCGCACCCCGGATGATCTCGTCCTCCAACTGCTCCGGGTCGCCGACGTCGTCGTTGAGGCTGGCGAGCCTCTCGACAGCTTCGAGCCGGGCGGACGCGCCGCCGGAGCCGTATCGAATCATCGCGGCTTCCCGTACCAGCTCTCCGACGGATCGCCCCTGCTGCCGCGCCTCGCTCTCGATTTCCTTGTAGAGCGCGGGAGGAAACAGGATCGTCGCCTTCTTCGTCATTCTTTCAGCCATATCCGTATCCTCATCCGGATATGTCACCTTACCGGGGGACTGCAGCGGAGGTCAAACCGAAGACCGTGTACCGCCGCCGCATCTCACCGGTGATCGGTTGCGGGAGCCAACGGTGTGCTGCAAGGCCGGCGGGGTCCGGCCGTCTCCGGTGCGCCTGACCGCGCGGCTACCGGTTGCGTCGCGCCAGCGAGTCGAATGCGGTGGCGATCAGCTTGATGTCGTCCCGCAGGCTCTCGGTGACCACGTCGAAGTGGGTCCGCATGCGCTGCTCCGAGTCCGCGATGCGGGCCAGGACTTCCGTCCTCAGCTCCTTGAGCTCCACCTTCGTCGCCAGCGGCTCGACCGCGGCATCGATCGCCGCCCGCAACTCCGCTTTCGTCGCCAGCGGCTCGATCGCCGCCCGCAGCTCGGCCTTCGTCGCCAGCGGCTCGATCGCCGCCTGCAGGTCGTCCTTCGTTGCCAGGGTTGGCAGAATCTGCTCGACCCTGTCGACCCGACCCTCGAGTTTGTCGAAACGCTGCTCCATCTGCTCCAGGTTCATGGCCGCCCCCCTTTCGGAGACGACGGCGAAGGGCCGGACACCGCTCGGCCGACCGCCGGCATCGTACCACCGCCGGGCAGCAATAGCGATGCCGGATCGGGCCGCGCGTAGTAGTATGGGCGTCCATCAGGACAACCATGATGCGGGCACGAAACTTGCTCACGCGACGGCTGGCGCCGACGCTCATCGCCGCTGCCCTGTGCGTCGCAACCCCCGCTCCCCGCGCCGCGGCGCAGGAGGCCGTGCTGGCGGACGCGGTGCAACAGGGCGACACCCCGGCCGTGCGGTCGCTGCTCGCGCGGAACGCGGATGTCAATGCAACGCAGGGCGACGGGGCGACCGCTTTGCACTGGGCCGCCTACCGGAACGACGCGGAGACTGCCACCGCGTTGATCCGCGCCGGAGCGGACGTGCGCGCGGCGAACGACCACGGCGTGACGCCACTGGCCCTGGCGGCCCGCAACGGCAACGCGGAGATCGTCGCCGCGCTGCTCGCCGCCGGCGTCGATCCGAACGATCCGCGACAGGCCGTGAACTCCGGTGAGACGCCGCTGATGCTGGCGGCGCGTGCCGGGCAGGTCGATGCCGTGGAGATACTGGCGGACGCCGGCGCCGACTTCGACGCCCGGGAGAGCTGGAACGGCCAGACGGCTCTCATGTGGGCGGGCGCGGAGGGACACATCCCGATCGTCGAGGCTCTAGTCTCCCTCGGCGCCGACATCCGCGCGCGCTCGAACAGCGGTGCGACGCCGCTTCTGTTCGCCGCCCGCAAGGGCAGTATCGGCGCCGTCCGCGCCCTGCTCGCGGCGGGGGCCGATGTGAACGAGGCGCGGCCCGACGGCGCCACACCACTCCTGGTGGCGGTGGTCAACGGCCACGAAGAACTCGTGGACCTGCTGCTCGCCGAAGGGGCGGACCCCAACGCCGAGGGGGGTTCCACGCGGCTGACCGTGCAGGGCATGCGCGCGGAGGCCATGCCGCTGGTTGTCCGCAAGCTCGGCTACAGCGAGCGCGAGTCCGAGGGGATCATCCCCGGGAACATCTTCGGCCGGCCGCTGCAGGCGGCGGTGCACGTGGCGAACTGGCACATCAGCGACCAGTTCATCGTGGTGAACCTCGACAGGCTGCGCGTGCTGCGCTCCCTGCTTGCCTACGGGGCGGACGTCAACGGCCGCAACACGATGGAGGAGCCGCGCTGGTCGGGCGCGCGCTACCGCCGGCACATGACCGGCGCCACCGCGTTCATGCTCGCCGCCAAGGCGGCCGACGTCGAGGTGCTGCGGCTGCTGCTGGAGCACGGCGCCGATCCGACCATCAACACCGAGGACAACATCACGCCCCTGATGGCCGCGGCGGGGATCTCCTGGGCGTCGAATCAGGACCGCGCCAGCGAGGCGCAGGTGCTCGAGGCCGTGCAACTCATCGTCGAGGAGCTGGGCGCCGATGTCAACGCGGTCAGCGACGTGGGCGAGACGGCGATGCACGCGGCGGCATACCGCGGCGCCAACAGTGTCGTGCAGTACCTGTTCGACAAGGGCGGCGAGCTGGACGTCGTGGCCCTGGACGGGCGGACGCCCCTACGGGTCGCCGACGGCGTCGAGTACGGGAACTCGTTCGCCGCACATCCCCATACGGCTGTGTTACTGCGGGAGCTCGGAGCCAGGGAAATCGAGTGTCCGGCACCCTGTGCGGCGGCCATCCCGGAGGAGGCGCTGAAGCGATGACCGGTCGAAACGCGGCGGCGTTGCTGCGCAGGGTATGTCGGCTGGCGGTCGTGCTGACCATGGCGGGCGGTCTCGTGGGGATCATCGACGTACCGCTGAGCGCGGCGCCGCAGTTGCAGAGCACCCAGACGCCGGGGGCGCGGAGCGCAGGAGCGCAGCGGACGCCAGGTGCCGAAGCACTCCCGGCCGCCGCGCAGCAAGCGGCGGCGGTACCCGCTCCCCGCGCTGTCCTTCAGCGCTACTGCTTCACCTGCCACAACCAGCGCACCCTGACCGCCGGATTGGCTCTCGATGTCCTCGACATGACCCGGGCGGGCGAGCACCCGGAAGTGTGGGAGGCGGTGATCCGCAAGCTGCGGACCGGCGCGATGCCGCCGGCCGGCCGGCCGCGCCCCGACAAGGCAACCTACGACGCGGTGGTCGCGTGGCTCGAGAGCGAGCTCGACCGCGCGGCGCTGACGAACCCGGACCCGGGCCGGCCCACGCTGCACCGACTGAACCGGGCGGAGTACCGCAATGCCGTCCGCGACCTGCTGGCGGTGGACATCGAGGCGGCGCTGCTGCCGGCGGACAACGCCGCCTACGGCTTCGACAACAACGCCGACGCGCTGACCCTGTCGTCCGCGCTCACCGAGCGGTACCTGGGCGCGGCCGCGCGGATAGCGGAGATGGCTCTCGGACGGCCCCGCGGGACTCCCGCGCCGGAGACCTTCTTCGTGCCGACCGATCGCGACCAGGGCACGCGGGTGAGCGACGCGCTGCCGTTCGGCTCGCGCGGCGGCACCGCCTTCCGCTACTACTTCCCGGCCGACGGCGAGTACCTGTTCCAGATGCGGCCCAAGGAGAGCGGCGTTGCCGGCGGCTTCGAAGGCGTCACCGACGAGCCGCACCAGCTCCACGTGAGCATCGACGGCGAGCGGGTCTGGACCGGCATCGTGCAGCGTCCCCCGGGAGTGCGCGGGAACGAGCGCAACCGGCTGATCCTGGAGAGCATGCGGTTCGAAGCGCCGGTGTCCGCCGGATCGCGCCTCGTGCAGGTGTACTTCACCGCCAAGACGTCGGCCTATGTCGAGGATCTGTTCGATCCCGACCTGCGCCGGGACCCCTACCGGGCGCCGAACGGCGAGCCGGTGGTCTCCAGCGTGGCGATCACCGGACCGCTTCCAGGGACCGTGACCGCCGGAGACTCGCCCAGCCGCCGCAAGCTGCTGCTCTGCACGCCGGCCGGGGCTGCCGATGAGGAGCCCTGCGCATACACCATCATCTCGACGCTGGCCCGGCGCGCCTGGCGGCGCCCGCTGGCGGACACCGACCTGGAGATTCCCCTCGCGTTGTACCGCGACGGCGCCGCGCGGGCCGGCTTCGAGGCGGGCATCGAGCTGGCCGTCCGCGGCATCCTGGTGAGCCCCCACTTCCTGTTTCGTTTCGAGGACCAGCCGGCCTCGGTCGAGCCCGGTACGCCCTACCCCATATCCGACCTGGAGCTGGCCTCGCGCCTGTCGTTCCTGCTGTGGAGCAGCATCCCGGACGACGAGCTGCTGGACCACGCCGCCGCGGAGGAATTGCACGACCCGGACGTGCTGCGGCGGCAGGTGGAACGGATGCTGGCCGACCCGCGCTCGCAGGCCCTGGTCGACAACTTTGCCGGCCAGTGGCTGCACATCCGCAACGTGGCGGGGTTCCAGCCGAGCCCGGAGCTGCTGTTCCACTTCGACGACAACCTGCGGCAGGCCTTCGAGCAGGAGACGAAGCTGTTCTTCGACAGCATCATCCGCGAGAACCGCAGCGTGCTCGACCTGCTCGACGCCGACTACACGTTTCTGAACGAGCGGCTCGCGCGGCACTACGGAATTCCCGGGGTGTACGGCGAGCGCTTCCGCCGCGTTTCGCTGCCCGCCGACAGCGTGCGCCGCGGGCTGCTCGGACAGGGCTCGATTCTCACCGGCACGTCGCGCTCGAACCGCACGTCGCCGGTAATCCGCGGCAAGTGGATTCTGGAGAACCTCCTCGGCACGCCCCCGCCCCCGCCGCCGCCCGACGTGCCCGACCTCGTCGAGGAGCGCGACCCGCGCAAGGTGCTGCCGATGCGGGAGCAGATGGCGGTGCACCGGGCCAATCCGGTCTGTGCGGCGTGTCACGCCCAGATGGACCAGTTGGGCTTCGCGCTCGAGAACTTCGATGCCATCGGCGAGTGGCGCGACATCTATGCATCCGGGCTACGGATCGACGCGTCGGCGGAGTTCCCGGATGGCACGACGTTCGACGGGCCGAAAGAGCTCCGCGAGCTGCTGCTGAGCCACGCGGACGACTTCCTGACGACGGCGATAGACCGGCTGCTGACCTACGCCCTCGGCCGCGGGCTCGAAGCGACGGACATGCCCACGGTGCGGCAGATCAAGCGCGACGCGGCGGACGACGACTATCGCTTCGCCGCACTGGTGCAGGGCGTCGTCGAGAGCGCGCCGTTCCGGATGCGGATGGCGCAGTAACGATGGCTACCCGCCGGACTGGCGGCGATAGTGCATGGCCCGAGCGGCCCACGCGAAACCCAGGAAATAGCGGCTGAGCCCACGGGACGAGCCCGGCGCCCCACGCTGCGCGGGTCTCGAGAAACTGCCAACGTCCCGGCGCCGGCGGTTCATCCGCTCTCCCGCCTGTGGGCGGGACCATGATAATCTGGCGCAGGATCCACGGGAGAGACGCAATGCTGATCACGAAGCAGGCGCTGCCGAGACGAACCTTCCTCCGCGGCATGGGCGCTACGCTCGCCCTTCCGCTTCTCGACGCGATGGTGCCGGCCATGTCGGCCCGCGCCCCCGGGGCGCCGCGGTTCGCCGCCGTCTACGTCGGCAACGGCATGAACATGTGGGACTGGACGCCCCCGACCGAGGGCGTCGGGTTCGAGCTCTCCCCCATCCAGCAGCCGCTGGAGCGCTTCCGCAAGCAGACGCTCATCCTGAGCGGGCTGGACAACTATCCGGCAACCGACCAGGGCGACGCCGGCGGGCAGCATCCCCGCGCCGCCCCCGCGTTCATGAGCTCGGTGCACCCGAAGCAGACCGAGGGCGCCGACGTGGAGGCGGGCACGACGGTCGACCAGATGATCGCCGAGCTGATCTGCCGCGACTCGAAGTTGCCGTCGCTGGAGGTCTCCGTCGACCGCAACGACGTCGTCGGCGCCTGCGACCACGGCTACGCCTGCGCCTACATGAACTCGCTGTCGTGGAAGACGCCGACCATGCCGCTGCCGGCCGAGACGAACCCGCGGTTCGTGTTCGAGCGGCTCTTCGGCACCGGCGACACCGCCGAGGAACGGCAGTTGCGCGTGGAGGAGGACCGCAGCATCCTCGACGGACTGACCCGCGAGATCGCGGCGCTGTCGACGCGGCTCGGCGGACACGACCGCACCAAGCTGGGCGAGTACCTCGACTCCATCCGCGACGTCGAGCAGCGCATCGCGCGGGCCGAGTCGACCAATACCGACTTCGCGGTCCCCGAGCGCCCGGTGGGCGTGCCGGAGACCTTCCGCGAGTACGCCGAGCTGATGTTCGACCTGCAGGTGCTGGCGTTCCAGGCCGACATCACCCGCGTCACCTCGTTCATGCTGGCGCGCGAGAACATCAACCGGTCCTACAACGAGATCGGGCTGCCCGAGGCGCACCACTCGATGTCGCACCACGGGAACAACCCGGACAAGATGAAGGACTTCACCAGGCTGAACACCTATCACGTCGACACGCTGGCCTACTACCTGGACCGGCTGCAGTCCATCCCCGACGGCGACGGCACGCTGCTCGACGCCACCGTGGTCCTCTACGGCAGCGGCATGAGCGACGGCAACATCCACAACAACTACAACGTCCCGGTGGTCGTGGTGGGCGGGCCGGAGCGCGGCCTGAAGGGGAATCGCCACCTCGTGTATCCGAAGGGCACCCCGCTGGCGAACCTGTCGCTCAGCCTGATGGCCAAGTTCGGCGTGCGCGTGGAGCAGTTCGGCGACAGCACCGGGCGCCTGCCGCTGCTGTCGGGCGTGTAGGAAACCACACGACGAAGGAGAGGCCACGCCGTCACGACCCGTTGGCGATGGTTGACGACGTGGCTTCGTCCAAACTCTACGAGGCGGCGTTCCCCTTCGCCGACGACGTCCTGGCGCTACCCGTCGAGGACATCGATCGCGCGGCCGGCTGGTACGCCGCCCGGTTCGGTCTCGTCGAGGTGGAGCGGCGCACGGCACCCTGTCCGACCGTCATCATGGAACGGGACGGCGTCCGCATCGGGTTCGCCGTCAACCGGGGCGACCCGAGCCAGGAGGGCGCCGCGATTCTGGTGAGTGACATCCACCGCGCCCGCGACGAGTTACAGGCCAACGGCGTGAAGACCGCCAACTGGCGGGTGGACGAGCGCGACGGCCGGCAGTACCAGGTCTTCTTCGTCGTGGCGCCGGACGGGCTCTGCTACTACTTCCACCAACCCGTCGATCGCGCCGGAGAGTAAGCGCGCTCCGGTTCTCGCGATCGCGCGGTAGTCGAGTTCCCTTCCGCTCCCGCCGGCGCCGGCACGTACGGCGGCCCCGCCGGTCAGGGTCCGGGCGGCCTCATCACCTGACGGCAGTGTAGTATCAGCCTGAAGATGCACCGGTTCTCGCTCCGCCGGCGACCGTCGCCTGCGGGCGCTCTCGAGCGCGCGGGGACCGTCTCTTTCGACCGGCCCCTCTCGCCGGCGTTCTTCGGCGCGTTCACCTTCGCCGCCCTGGTGTTCGGTCTCGTCGCCGCGTGGCTCTACACCATCGGCGCCGCGGTTCCGTCGCTCGTTTGGGCGGCGGCGCCCGCCGGCCCAAGCCCGGCGTGGTCCCGCGCCGCAGCCGCTCCGCTGCTCACCAGCAGCGGCCTGGCCGTAGCAGCCGCCTCTGTCGTCTGGGCCGTGGCGTTCGCCTTCGGCGACCGCTCTCGTTCCGATGCCCTCGTCCAGGGGACGGCGCTGGGCGCGCTCGGCGGCGTCGCGCTCGCAGCGCTCAGCTTCTAGCTCTAACGGCACTATAGGTCAGAGTCCGGTCGCTCACCATCGAACGGCCGAGTAGTCCGTCGGGACGAGGTCCATGGACTGCACCGACTCGATCAGCCTCGTGTCGGGGTTGCGCTCCGTCGCGGTCACGACCTCGAGGAACTCCGGGTCGGCGTGCGCCTGAGGGAGTCGCTCGTCCCGCGCGCGCCGCGAGGGGTAGCCTCTCATGTAGACGAACGTGCGCTCGGCGTCAGCGCCGGATGTCGCCAGCCAGTAGCCGACGTTGCGTATCCCGTGCCGCTCGTAGATCCCGGTCGTGTAGTCCCCGAAGCGCGCCGCCAGCGCATCCCGTTTTCCCGGCAGCGTCGTGTAGATCCGCAACTCGAAAAAGCCGGGCTCGCGCGGCTGCTGGGCAAGTCCCCAGCCGACGCCGGCGATCCCGCAGGACAGACCAAGCGCTGCGATCAGCTTCCACTTCAACATCGGATCCTCCCTACACTCTCGACGGATTGCACGACCACCATTCCGAGCTCATCGCAGGGGAGGGGACGCAGCAGAACGCCGTTGATGACCGAGAAGACAGCGGCCGTGCCGCCGACGCCCAGGGCCACCGTCAACAGGGTCGCCGCCGCGAACCCACGGTTCACGAGCAGGACGCGAAACGCCAACCTGATGTCCTGAACAAGGGAACCCATGCAGTTGGCAGCTATCATCACACATGGCCGCAGCCGCGGGTCGGCAGGACTCGACGGCGCATCGTGCCGGCGACGTCAGGCTTCCCTTCGTGTGCGACGCCGCGTCGGGCGGAGAATTGATGGCTGGCGGTACCAGTGGTTCTGAAAGGACGTGCGAGATGACCCGAACGCGAATGCTGACGGCGTTGCCGGTGGCGTGCCTGATCCTCGGCGGCACCGCGGAGGGGCAGGCGCGGCGAGCCATGACGCTGATCGATCTTCTCGAAGTGCCTCGCCTGAGTGAGCCACAGCTCTCACCCGATGGCCGGCAGGTGCTGTACGTGCTCGCCGAGGCCGACTGGGAAGCGAACCGGGCCATCAGCCACATCTGGCGGGCGGACGCGGATGGCGGCAACGTCGTCCAACTGACCCGGGGTGAGGAGGGTGAGACGAGTCCCCGCTGGTCGCCGGATGGCGACCGGGTGGCATTCCTGGCTTCGCGCGGCACGACCGACACCGCCCAGATCCACCTGCTGAGCAACCAGGGGGGCGAGGGGCGTCAGCTCACCAACCATCCGACGGCGGTTTCCAGCATCACGTGGTCGCCCGACGGCGGCGCCGTCTTCTTTCTCGCTTCCGACGCGAAGTCGCTCGAGGAGCAAGCCCGTGAGGCCGAGAAGGACGACGTCTACGCCTTCGAAGAGAACTTCCAGCACCGCCACCTCTGGACGGTGACAGTGTCGACCGGCGCAACGGCGCGGGTGACCGAAGGCGACTATTCCATCGTCGACTATGACCTCTCGCGCGACGGCAAGCGGATCGCCCTGCATCGCGCTCCGAATCCGGTGCTCGAGTATCGCGACGCCAGCGAGGTCTGGGTGATGGGAGCCGACGGAAGCGACGCCCGCCGGCTGACCACCAACAACGTGCCGGAGTCGGGGGCCCAGGTGTCCCCGGACGGCGCCCGGGTGCTGTTTCTGTCGCGCGCCAACGAGCGGTTCGAGAAGTACCACAACAGCAACGTCTTCCTGGCCCCGACCGGCGGGGGTCCGGCCAGGGTCCTGGCTCCCGACCTGCCCTACGAGTTCAGCCATGCGGCCTGGTCGGCCGACGGGGATTCCGTCTTCGCGGTCGTGAACATGGGGGTTCACAGCGAGCTGTTCCGGCTGGACGCGGCGACGGGCGAAGCCGACCAACTGACCGACGGCCGGCACTCGATCGGGTTCTGGCAACTGCAGGCGGCGGCCGGGCGGCACGTCCTGACCTTGCGGCAACCCGACAACCCCGGCGACGTCTGGCTGCTGGGGACCGGCGCCGGCGCGACGCCGGCGCGCGTCACGCGCGTCTTCGATTACCTGCGCGAAGACTACCGGCTGCCGCGGCAGGAGAAGGTCGAGTGGTCCGGCGTCGATGGGGTCACGGTGGAGGGGCTGCTGTTCTACCCGCTCGACTACGAGGAAGGCCGGCGGTATCCCCTGGTCATCCAGACCCACGGGGGGCCTCAAGCCTCCGACAAGTTCGGCTTCGGGGCGTCGCGCAACTCCATCCAGGTGCTGGCCTCGCTCGGCTACGTCGTCCTGCAGCCGAACTACCGGGGAAGCACCGGCTACGGCGATACGTTCCTGCGGGACATGGTCGGCGGCTACTTCAAGAACGCGCACCTGGACGTGATCGCGGGCGCCGACCACCTGATTGCGGCCGGCCTCGTCGACAGCGAGCGGATGGCGAAGATGGGCTGGAGCGGCGGCGGTCACATGACGAACAAGGTGATCACCTACACGAACCGCTTCCAGGCGGCGGCCTCGGGCGCGGGCGCGGCCAACTGGATCTCCATGTACGCGCAGAGCGATACGCGCAGCCAGCGGACGCCGTGGTTCGGGGGCACGCCCTGGCAGGTCGACGCCCCGACGGACCTCTACTGGGAGCACTCGCCGCTGAAGCACGTGTCGAACGTGACCACGCCGACGATCTTCCTGGTGGGCGAGGACGACCTGCGCGTGCCGATGCCGCAGTCGGTCGAGATGCATCGCGCGCTCAAGAGCCTCGACGTGCCTACCCACCTGTACGTCGCGCCGCGCGAGGGACACGGATGGCGCGAGCTTCGGCACCAGCTCTTCAAGATGAACGTCGAGCTCGACTGGTTCGAGCGACACGTGACCGGTCGGCAGTACGTCTGGGAGCGAGCCCCGGCGGAGGGTGAGTGAAGATCGATCCTGTGCGTTCGCTGATCCGGCAGCGACGGCACGTCCGGCGCCGCAGCAGGCGTCGACGTGAACGGCGCGGCGAAAATCACCGAGCGCGCACCACCGCCGGCCACCCCGCTCCAGCAGGCTGACGACTTCCGGCGGCATCAAGACTGTCGGAACAGACGGATGCCGGCCGCGTTCACGGTACGCGCGGCCTCGCTGTCGCTTACGGCCGTGGCGACCGCGTCGAGGCGCGCGAGAGTCACCCCCGGCCGCAAACAGGCAGCCGCCTCGGGAAGAGACTTGAGCCTCTCGTACGGCGTCATCACGTCGAGGTCGCGGTAGCACTTGCGGACACGGCCGGTGCCGTCGACCTGTTCGACGGGGAAGAAACGCAGTCGGTGGTAGTTGAGGTACGGCACGAGCACGTTCCGGGTGAATCCGTTGACCCGGCGGGTGAGTCCCCTTGAAGACGCGACCGGAACGCTGCCGGCCCCGCGGCACGCCCGCGCCACGCCGTCCGCGTACAACGCCTGCAGGAGCGCCGCCGCTCCCGCGTCGCCCTGTCCGGAGCGGTGGCCGGAGTGGAAGCTCCGAATGGCGAAAGGGAACGCCTCGAGCAGATCCTGGAGAACTGGTGCAAGGCAGGGTGCGTCGAGTCGTTCCACCGAAGCGACGAACCGGAACATCGTGACCTCGTCCACCAGCTCGAGGTGGTACAGCCCACGCAGGGCCTTCAGGTCACGCGGGCGAACCGCAACGACCCGCAAATGGCCGGGCTGGCGGAAGGGCTGCACGCGCCAGCGTCGGACGAACGGCACGGGGCAGGTCGGGATCCACGGCAAGGTCCCCCGGCATCGGCGATAGTCGAGCGTACGCCGCAAGTTGTACAGGTGACCGTTGGAAATGCCCGCCAGGCGTTCGAACGGACGATCGCCGAAGAGATGGAATGCGCGCGCGCACAGCCGCCGCGTCGCCGGCCCGGACAACGTGCCGTGGAGCGCATCCACCTCGGCGAGCAGCTCGATGTCCGCGCTCGTGTAGCGGCGCGAGAACGGCCGTCGCGGGCCAGCCCGACGATCCGCCACCTGCCCGCTGGTCCGATACTGCCGCAACAGCCGCGTGACCTGGGCTCGCGACCGGCCGGTCACCCTGCACAGGAAGAGCCGGAGGGCGCCCTTGTCGGCCTTCCCGAGGCGGGCGTAGTCGAACCTCCGCGCCGTCTCCTCGGTGAACGAGTAGGCGTCGGCGCGCGTCGAAATCTCGAGGTCCGGCGTTCCGGCGCCGTCGAGGAACTTCCGCACCTGCTCCAGGGTCTCCGGAACCGGGGCGCGAGCGGCCGTAGCCCGGGGTTGGGCGACGCCGGAAGGGCGCTTTCGGGCGGACACGTTCCCGGCGACGGGGGCCGCGCTCCGGGGGTTTACCGGCCGGAAACTCTCACCAGGACGGGCCTTCCGCATAGCCATTGCTTCCAATATAGCATGCTGCCGCACGCGGAAATTCGTGTTCACACGTTTCATTGGTCCGCCCCGTCGCCCGCCTCCGGAGCCCGTGCGGTCGAGGAGCCACGAAGTCCACGCGGGATGCATCGCCGCTCGCATGCAGCGGAGCTCTCGTCACGTGCTCCTCGTCCGGGGCAGCGTGTGAACGAAGAGCAACAAGGCGAAGCGGAATGCACATCCCCGGTCAAACGCGGCCGGGGACTCCGCGGTCGGCCCCGGCGGAGCGCGCCGCACCGATGTATAGTCACCGGTTCACGGAGGCTGGTGATTCCCGAGATCCGTCTGACGCTCCGCATTCCTTCGTGGATGTGCGGCGGGTCGCTCCCGACGGGGGCGTTCGTCGCTGCGGGATTCGTCGCGCTCAATCTGCTGCTGTTCGTTCCGCTGTATCTGATCGTCGCCAACGAGAACAACTTCTGGCCCTTCTTTCCCCTGGGACACCCCCGGGGACCGTACGACTGGAGCTGGCCGGGACTCGGCCGCAGCACCTACGAGTACGCCATGCAGTTGTTCGTCCGGCGCCACAACAAGGACCTCTTTCGGGTCAGCGCGGACTGGGTCTTCCTTCTCTCGTCACTGATCTTCGCGGCCCGCTTCGCCGGCGACAGGTGGCGGCCTGCGATGGTGCGGCTCGCATGCCTCTCCTACACCGTCCTGTTGGGGTTCATGGCGTACAGCGGCTTCATTCACGTGCTCTTCGACCGCCCCGGCACGCTGCTCGACGATGTCCTCATGCTCGGCAGCGCGTGGATTTTCGTGCGCGACACCTGGGGACCGGCCGACGTGCTCACCTCCGTCGCCCTGCTCTGCGCGGCGGTGGGGTTCGGCATGCTGGTGGCGCGCTATCTCGCCGCCGCCTGGCGTTGGGGGGCCGGCCTCGACCCGCGTCGCGTGGTCGCCGGGTGGGTAGCCGTCAACGCCTACCTCCTGCTGTCGTTGTCGTGGTTCGGCATAGCGCGGGACGACCCGGTCATTCAACTTCAAGCCAAGCATGCGTACCAGAACTGGCAGCGGTCGCAGGACGTGTTGTCCACTGTCCGGGCTCTGGACGGCTCCGTGGTGCGCGCCGCGGCCAACCTGGCGGAGACGACGCCCGTGCGCCGTCCCGACATCTTCCTGTTGTCGGTCGAGTCGTACGGGGCCACGCTGTGGGCCGACGACGACTACCTTGTCGCGCGACGGGGACTGATGCGCAGGGTCCGGGAAGAGTTGAACGAGCTGGGACTCCCGATGTTCACGCGCTTCGCCACCGCTCCCGTGCACGGCGGCGGATCCTGGATGAGCACTGCATCAGCGTTGAGCGGAATAGGAATCACCAGCCATTCGATGTACTGGGCCTGGAAACGCATGGCCGACCGCTATCCGCACCTGATCTCGTACCTGAAGCGCCAGGGGTACTACACGCTGGCCGTACAGCCCGGCGCTACGTGGGCGGAGGACCTCTACGGCTACGACGACGTCATCATTCGGCAGGACTTCTCGTACGACGGCTCGTTCTACGGGTTCGGCCACGTGCCGGACCAGTGGGCCCTCGACTACGCGTTCACGAACCACTGGAGCCGGAAACCGCCGCCCCGCCTTCTGCATTTCTTCGCCGTGTCCACTCACTTTGCATGGGAGCCCCCACCTCGGATCACGGAAGACGTCGCCGATCTGGAAGCGCCCCAGCCTTCGTTCCTGGAAACCCGGCCGGACTACGTGGAACTGGCCCTGACGATTCCCCAGGGTTGGAAGCGCGACTATTTCGTCACCGTCGCCTACGAGTGGGAGCTGATGCTCGACGTGTTCCGGCAGCGCGTCGAACCCGGATTCATCGCCCTGATTCTGGGCGACCACCAGCCGCCGTTCATCACGGACGGGCAGGGTGGCAACGATGTCGCCCTGCATGTCGTGACCGACGTCGCGGCCCTTCCGCAACCGCTGGCGGCAGCCGGCTTCGCGACGGGCGGCGACATCGGCTGGGAGCCCGGCGAGTCGACGGCGTTCCGCATGGAGGCCGTCTACCCGTTCCTGCTGAGCCTGCTGTCCACGGAAGCCGGAGACTCCCTGAAGTTGAGCCCGGGCGGCATCGCACTGCCGGACCTGCCGACGTGGTAGCGCCGGTCCCGTGCCCCGGCACGAAGACGTCCGCTTCGAGTGCCTCCATCGCGCGAGACCCGGGCGGGTCTCCAGGGCCATCGTCCGATCCTGACCGGTCAGGCGAGCCGTTCGGGCGTCAGTCTGAAGCGGGCAATGTCCCACCGCGTCGGCCGGTCCAGGCAGAAGTCGGCCATTATCCGGCCGACGACGCTGCAGAACTTGAACCCGTGGCCCGAAAACCCGGCCGCGACGAACACGTCCTCCGTGTCGCCGTAGCGGTCGAGCACGAAGTCGGTGTCCGGGGTGTTCGTGAACATGCACGCCGCCATCCGGCGGGTGGCGCCGTTCGCCTCCGGGAAGTACGCCTCGATTCCCTCGCGAAGGACCGCTTCGTCCTCCGGATGACACTCCCGGTCGAGACGGTCGGGGTCGCTCACCTGCTGCCGCAGGTGGTAGTACTTGCCGATCTTGAATCCCTCGCCCCGGTCGTCCGGAAAGCCGTAGTAGCGGCCGGACGGCGCCTCCATGTTGAAGACCGGGAAGCGGCCGGGATCGAACGCCGCGGCGTTCAACGGCTCGGTCCAGAGCATGACCTGCCGCTCGGGCCGGCACACGCGCCGCAAGCCGGGCAGGAGCCGACCCACCCACGGACCGGCGGTGATCACCAGCTTGCCGGCCTCGTAGGCGCCCTTCCCGGTGTCGACACGCACGCCGGCCGGGCTGCGCTCCCAGCCTCGCACCGTCGTCTCGGCCACGATCTCGGCGCCCAGGGTACGCGCCGCCGCCGCGTACGCACGGATCGCGACCTCCGAGCGCACGTAGCCGCCGTCGGGCTGAAAGACCGCGCCCATGGTCCCGGGCAGCCGATAGCCCGGGAAACGCCGGTTCACCTCCACACCGTCGAGCTCCTCGAAGGCGAGGCCGTGCTCTCTGCACGAGCGGCGCGAACCCTCGATGGTCCAGCTTCCTTCGGGTCCGATGTCGAGACCACCCGTCACCTGCAGGATCGACTCGCCCGTGAGATCCTCGATCTCCCGCCAGTACCGGTAGGCGGCGTGCAGCAGCGGGACGTACTCGGGCCCCTCCGAGTACGCCAGGCGAATGATGCGGGTCGAGCCGTGGGACGAACCGAACGCGTGCGGGATGCCGAACCGCTCCAGGCCCAACACTCTGCAGCCGCTCCGGGCGAGGTGGTAGACGGTGGCGCTGCCCATGCCACCCACGCCGATTACGATCGCGTCGTACATCGCGCGGTCCGGAAGCCGCCGCGAAATCGGCCTCGACGGCAACTTGCCCGGCAGAGATCAGTCGATCGCTTCCAGCTCGTGCCGCTCCACGGGAATCGGCGCGGCGTCGCGCCACCGTTCCCCGTCGACCCGAACGTAGAACAGACCGCCGCCGATCGCAACCACGGTTCCGGTCAGGTTGAGTCGCAACAACCGCACGCGGTCTCCGACGGCAATCCTCATGGCTTCGGATCCGGCAGGGGAGCCCCTGACCCCGGAACGACGATTGCGGCGCGTACCGCCGCCGATTCAGGCTGGGGAAAGCATGCGCCGGTCGCCAGGCGGAACGCTGACGGGGTATTGGTAACGGTCAGCGCGGGAACGATAACGCCGAAGCTCCAGGTCCGCATGCGTGGCAACTTCTGCTCGGCAGCGAGGCCCAAAAGGGCCGGGCCGGTTGCCACACAGCGATCGCCGTTTGTTGAACGGGATCGATCCCACCTATTTCCTGCCCTAGCCAGACTGGTCTTGTATTCGGCGGGCGACCCAGAGCAGGCGGGCGGCTCGCCGGTACGGCAGGACCAGCCCCCGATCAACTCCGAGCGAAAATGCCGCCGAGACGGGCTCTGGCCCATTCACCGGGCCGTGTCCGACCGCTGCGTGGCGTCGCGAACTCTTTCACACAGCATGGCGGCGTGTCAAGCGTGTCATCTTGACCGAAGTTGACGCACTTTGCAAGGGCTGGCAACTTCGTGGGGACACGAACTCAATGCCCGCGTGGACTCCGTTGGCAAGCTGCTAGACTCCATCGAGCCGCACCACGCCGAGCCACATCGTTGCGGCGGGAGGTCAGGACCATGACGATGCGCAGATCGCTGCGACCCGAAAACCGTCGGCGGCCCGGCGCGTCGCGCCTCGGCGCCCCGCTGCTGCTCGCTCTGCTGATCGCGGCGGCGACCGCAACGGGGCAGGAAGCCGACAAGCGCAGCCTGGAGCTCGCCGACTACCTCTCCTGGGAAACCGTCGGCGATCCCCGGATCTCGCCGGATGGGACGATGGTCGTCTACGAGCGGCGGTTCGTCGATGCGGTGGGAGATCGCATCCGGACCGAACTGTGGACTATCGGGACCGACGGATCCCGGAACCGGTTCCTCACCGCGGGCAGCAGCGCCCGTTGGTCGCCGGACGGCACCCGCATCGCCTTCACGCGGTCCGTCGAACCCCTGGGATCGCAGATCTTCGTCCGCTGGATGGACGCCGAGGGCGCGGAAAGCCAGATCACCCGGCGGGAGAATCCGCCGTCGCAGATTCAGTGGGCCCCGGACAGCGGCTCGCTCGCCTTCCGCGCGGTCGTCCCGCCGCGGCCGGACCCGGACTGGGCGATCGACATGCCGTCGACCCCGGAGGGCGCCGAGTGGACAGGCCCCGCCCGGATCGTGACCCGGCTCAACTACCGGCGCGACGGCTCGGGGTACACCCCCGCGGGCTATCGCCATCTGTTCGTCGTCAGCGCCGACGGCGGCACGCCGCGGCAGATGACCAGCGGAGACTTCCACCACGACGACCCGCGCTTCACGCCGGACGGCAAGGGAATCGTCTTCTCCGGCCTGCGCGTGCCGGATGCCGAGTACGCCTGGCGCGAGTCCGAGGTGTACCGTGTGGACCTGGCGACCCGCGAGGTCGCCTCCCTGACCAGCCGCGAAGGCCCGGACGCGAACGCCCTTCCCTCCCCCGACGGCCGCGCCATCGCCTACACCGGCATGGATCGCACGACCGACACCTACCGCGAGGAGGGACTCTACGTGATGGCTGCGGACGGCTCGGCGTCGCGGATCATCGCTACCGAGATGGGGCGGCGCCCCGGCATCGTGGGCTGGGCTGCCGACGGCAGCGGCGTGTACCTGAACGCGCAGCTCCGGGGGACGAGCAACCTTCACTTCGCATCCGTGGACGGCGAGGTCCGCCCGGTGAGCAGCGGCAACCACATGCTCTCGGTCTCCTCGACCAGCGACAACGGGGTCGCGGTCGGCGTCGTCTCCAGCTATCACGTCCCCGGCGATCTGGTAGCGTTCGATCTCGACGCGCCCGACGAAGTGCGCACGCTGCACCGGACCAACGCCGGGCTGCTCGCCGATGTCCGCCTGGGAGACGTCGAGGAGATCTGGTACCAGTCTCCCGACGGGCTGGACATCCAGGGCTGGATCGTCAAGCCGCCGGACTTCGATCCGGAGCGCAAGTATCCGCTCATCCTGCGCATCCACGGCGGCCCGCACTCGATGTACAACGCCGGCTTCGACTTCAAGAACCAGGATCACGCCGCGAACGGCTACGTGGTTCTCTACACGAACCCGCGCGGGAGCAGCGGTTACGGCAGCGCATTCGGCAACGAGATCAAGAACGCCTACCCGGGGAAGGACTACGACGACCTGATGGCCGGCGTCGACGAGGTAATCTCGCGCGGCTACATCGACGAGCGGAACCTGTTCGTCTACGGCGGCAGCGGAGGCGGCGTGCTGACGTCCTGGATCGTCGGGCGGACCGACCGCTTCACCGCCGCGGTGGTCAAGGCGCCGGTCACCAACTGGCTGAGCTTCGTCGGCACCACCGACGGGTCGGGCTGGTACCGCAACTTCGAGAAGCTCCCCTGGGAGGACCCCGAGGAACACCTGCGGCGGTCCACGCTGATGTACGTCGGCAACGTCACCACGCCGACCCTGCTGATGACCGGCGAGCGCGACCTGCGGACGCCCATGGAGCAGACCGAGCAATACTACCGGGCGCTCAAGCTGCGCAAGGTGCCGACCGCGATGATCCGGCTGACGGACAGCTGGCACAGCCGCAACCTGCCCCCGACGAACTTCCTGCGGGTGCAGCTCTATCTGCGGCTGTGGTTCGATCGCTTCACGGCGCCCGGCGGCGCGGCCACCGACCAGGAGTGAGCGCCCGACCGGGCGCGGGGAGGAACCCTCGTCGGCGCTACTCCGGCATCGGCAGGTACGCGAGCCGGTCGCCGCGGTACGAACCGAGCCACAGCTCGTCCTCGATGCGGATTGCCGTGGTGGACGAGACGAAGCCGTTCATGGCGGGATGCACGAAGATCCGCTCGAACTCCAGGGTCTCGGGATCGATGGCCGCCACGTTGCTCGTCTCCAGCGTCGGCTCGCGCGGCAGGGTGATGGAGTTGCCGTCCCTGTCGGTATGGCCGGCGGCGTAGATGACCGAGCCGTCCAGCGACAGGCGCAGGTTGTCGGGCCGGAAACCGAGCTCGATGACTTCCTTCTCGACCGGGGTAACACCGCGCGACAGGCGCGTGAGCTTCTCCTCGGCCCAGCCGGCGATGTAGAGGGTCTGCCCGTCCGCGGACACCTCGATGCCGTTCGGCGCGGTGTCCTCGCTCTCCGGCAGCACCTCCCACCCGCTGTCGGCCTGCCACTCCCACACGCCGATGCCGGCATTGGTCGTGGCGAAGCCGCCGCCCGGCAGGGCGACCACCGAGTTCAGGCGGGCGCCCTCAGGCGCCACCGCGCAGCCGATCCAGGCGAGGCTTGGCGGACCTTCCCCGGTGTCGACCTCGAAGAACTCGATCGACTCCCGGGAGCCATGATGGACGACGAGCAGAGTGTGGACGTCGTCCGCGCCCGGCGCGAGGTAGAGCCCGTGCAACACGGACGTGTCGGGATTGGCGACGTCGAGCGGGCCGGGGCATTCGGGCCAGGCCTCGGCGTCGAGCCGCTGCTCGCTGTCCGGTGTCGGGAACACCACCGTCGCGGTCTTGTCGCTGACATTCACCACGTTGAGCCGGCCGCCCTCGCGGGCGCCGGACACGATGGCCCACTCCGCGCCGGGGACAACCGCGATGTCCTCGGGGCTGACCATGTCGCAGATGAACTGCACGTCGCCGACCGGGTCGCAGGGATGCTCACCCGTGACCGCGAACTGCGGCGGCTCGGGGGCCGCCTCGGCGGCGGGTTCCGGCTCGGGCTCCGGGGCGGGCGCGCCGCAGGCCGCGATCAACGCGACCAGGCCGAATGCCGCCAGCTTTCTCAAGCGCATGACGTTTCTCCTACTCGTAGTCCTCGTTGGCCAACGACAGCCGGACGACCTCGGCGTCGTTGCGCGCCACGACGTGGCGGTTCGCGAACGCCGGATGGGCCCACAGGACCGCGCGATCGTCCCAGCGCCCGGAGGCGCCGCCCTGCGTGCGGGTGGTCGGAGTCAGCAGGAGCGTCCGGTCGACCTCCTCGTACCCGTCCGGCGTGAAGCGCGCGATCACGAGCTCGCCCGTCTCGTGGACCATGAACCACCGGTCGCCGTTGGCCACCAGGTACGAGTTCGTCCACCGGTTGTCGGGCGTCAGGCCTTCCGCCGACCAGAGCCGGGCGCCGTTGCTCAGGTCGACGCCGCGGAACTCGCCGTAGCTGTTGAGACCGTATGCCGCGTCGCCCGTGACCGCCGCCGTCGATATCAGCGAGCGCTGCGGCGGTCGGTCGGTTCGATTGAGATTGGTACCTTCCCAGACCAGGCGCGCCGCCGGGCGGTCCGGGTTCAGCGCCAGCACCAGGCCGCCGTTCTCCACGTGGGTCACCAGGAGGTACGGACCGCTGCGGACCGGCGTCCCGATGGTGAACCCGCTCGGCAACGAGAAGTCGTGCTGCCACCAGATGTCGCCGGTCGCCGGATCGAGCGACGTCACGCCCTCTGGGTACCACACGATCAACTGCCGGACGCCGCCGGCGTCGACCACGATCGGCGACGAGTACCCCGCCTCCGAGTTCGTCTCTATCGCGCGCCACGCCTCGGCGCCGGTCGCCTTGTCCCAGGCCACGACCATCGCGTCCGGCTCGCCGCCGAGCAGCGCGATCAGGTGCTCGCCCTCGACCAGCGGCGACTGCGCCACACCGAAGACCGGCACCGTCACCCCGTAGCCGGCGACGGTGTCCACCCGCCAGACGAGGTCGCCGGTCGCGGTGTCGAAGCACGACAGCGTTCCCGCGGCGCCCATGATGTAGACCCGGTCGCCGTCGACGGTCGGCGTCGCGCGGGGACCGATCGCGAACTTGTAGTGGATGTTGCGGTAGGCCGCGGGCCACTCCTGCGTCCACAGCACTTCGCCGGTCTCCTCGTCGAGCGCCAGCAGCCGCTCGTGGCCGTCCATCGTGCGGCTGCCCGGTGTCTCCTGGTAGTCGAGGACGAAGACGCGGCCGTCGGCCACGGCAGGCCCGGCGAAGCCGCCGCGCACCGGCGTCCGCCACTTCACGAGCAGACCGTCATCGGCGAAGCGCTCGACGATGCCGGTGTCGCGCCACACCCCGTCGCGGTTGGCGCCCCGCCATTGCGGCCAGTCCTCGGCCTGCAGGCCGATCGCCGTCAGGCAGACGACGGCGCATACCATCCCAACGATTGTCCGGCCCGGCAGGCGACTGTTCCGCATCGACTTCTCCTCCGTCACGGGCCGTGCTCGTAGTCGGCCGCCGCAAGCGACAGCCGCACGACCTCGGCGTCGTTGCGGGCGATGACGTGGCCGTTGGCGAAGGCCGGATGGGACCATAGCACGCCGCGGTCGTTCCAGCGCCCGGAGGCGCCGCCCTGCGTGCGCGTGGTCGGAGTCAGCAGCAACGTCCGGTCGACCTCCTCGTACCCCTCGGGGGTGAAACGCGCAATGATCAGATCGCCGGAGTCGTTTACCACGAGGTGCCGGTCCCCGTTGCGGACGAAGTACGCGGTCGCCCAGCGATCCTGGGCGTTCATCCGGTCGCTCTGCCAGAGCCGCTCGCCGCTGGTGGCGTCGAGGCCCCGCAGCTCGCCGTAGCTGCCGACGCCGTACAGGTGGTCGCCGACGACGATCGGGGTCGAGATGATCGAGTGCAGCGTGTCGGTCTCGTCCGGAAACTCGGTGCGGGCCTGCCCCCGCCACAGCATGCGCGCGGCCGGGCGGTCCGAGTTGAGGGCGAACATCATCGTGCCGTTGAAGAACTGGCTGACCGCGAGGTAGCGCCCGCTACGGACCGGGGTCGCGATCGACAGGCCGCCGCCGACCTCGTACGGGTGGTTCCAATAAATGTCGCCGGTCGCCGGATCGAGGGAGGTGACCGCCGACGCGTGCCAGACGATCAGTTGCCGCACGCCTCCCGCCGTGATGACGATGGGCGACGAGTAGCCCGGCTCGGAGTCGGACTCGAGCGCCCGCCACGCCTCGGCGCCGGTGGCCTTGTCGAAAGCGACCACCTTCGCGTCCGGTTCGCCGCCGAGCAGCACGATCAGGTGCTCGCCCTCGACCAGTGGCGACTGCGACACGCCGAAGACCGGCACCGTGACCTCGTAGTCGACCGTCGTGTCGATGCGCCAGATCAGGTCGCCGGTCGCGGTGTCCAAGCACGAGAGCATGCCGGCGGCGCCGAGAACATAGACTCGGTCGCCGTCGACGAGCGGCGTGGTCCGCGGGCCGGTCGCGAACTTGAAGTGGATGTTCCGATAGGCCGCGGGCCACTCACGCGTCCACAACACAGCGCCGGTCTCCTCGTCGAGCGCCAGCAGCCGCTCGTGACCGTCCATGGTGCGGCTGCCCGGCGTCTCCTGGTAGTCGAGGACGAAGACGCGTCCGCCGGCGACGGCCGGTCCGGCGAAGCCGCCGCGCACCGGGGTCCGCCACTTCACGAGCAGGCCGTCGTCCGGGAACCGCTCGACGAGCCCGGTCTCGTGCCACACCGCGTCCCGGTTGACGCCGCGCCACTGCGGCCAGTCCTCGGCGCCGGGCGCGGCCACGCCCAACCAGACGACCGCGCAGGCGACCGCCACGGCGGTTCGGCTGGAGTTGGTCATCGCGCGATGGTATTGGTGATGGGATCTTCGGGTCAACGCCGGCCGCCGGCGCATGCGCGCACCACCGGCCCTGACCACATGCCCGATCAGCTTCACGGCTACCGCCTTCATCGCAACCGGGGCGGCAGCGCAGGGTCATGAAGTGGGGGATGGGCCGAAACGCCGAGCCAGCAAGGCGTTTTCGGGGCGCAAGCGCGTCGAAGACAGGTAGACGGTCGCGGGGACGCCCCCGGCACTTGCAAGGTGACATAATTCGCCCGATGCGTTGCTCCCTGCTCACGCGACGGCAACTCCTGCGGGGCGCCGCGACCGGCATCGCCACGGCCGCCGTCGCGCCCGACTCGGGAGCCGCGAGGCTCGCCGGCGCCGCCACCGCGAGGCCGGGTGCCGACCCTGCGAGGCCGGGCGCCGGCCCTTACGCTCCAGCGATGGCGCAGTCCGGCGATGACATCGGACCCTACGGCGGCGGCGTGCTGCCGCCCGGCGTCCGCTCCCGCTTCGTCGCCAACGTCAACGGCCTGCGCATGCACGTGCTCGAGGCGGGATCGAGGGCGGAGGCTCGCGCCGGGGTGCTCCTGCTGCACGGCTTCCCCGAGCTCGCCTACAGTTGGCGGCGGTTGCTGCCGGCACTTGCGGAAGCGGGCTACCACGTCATGGCGCCGGACCTGCGCGGCTACGGCCGGACCGACGGCACCGGCGTGGGCTACGACGACGACCTGCGCCCGTTCCGGATGCTGAACGAAATACGGGACATGCTGTCGCTCGTGTCGGCGTTCGGTTACCGGCAGGTCCACCTGGCCGGACACGACTTCGGCTCGCTCGTCGCGTCGTGGTGCGCCGTGGCCCGTCCGGACGTGTTCCGTTCCGTCGTCCTGATGAGCGCGCCGTTCGGGGGAACGGCGACGCTGCCTTTCGACACGGCCGACGATGCCGCTGCTTCCGAGTCGGTTGGCGCCGCGGCGGGGAACATCGACGCCGACCTGGCCGGCCTCGATCCGCCGCGCCACCACTATCGCCGCTTCTATGCCACGCGCGGCGCGAACGACGACCTGTGGCGGGCGCCGCAGGGGGTGCACGACTTTCTGCGCGCCTACTACCACATGAAGAGCGGCGACTGGGACGGCAACCGGCCGGAACCGCTGCGCGAGTGGTCCGCCGCCGAGCTGGCGCGGCTACCCCGCTACTACGTCCTCGACCTCGGCAAGGGAATGGCGGAAACAGTGGCCGAGCACATGCCCTCGCCGGCCGAGATCGCCGCCTGCGAGTGGCTCCCCGACGACGAGCTGCGGGTCTACAGCGCGGAGTACGAACGGACGGGGTTCCAGGGCGGGTTGCAGTGGTACCGGAGCGTGCAGTCGGTGTCGTCCATCTTCGGGGGCGGCATCAATGCCGACCTGCAGGTTTTCGCCGGCCGAACCATCGACCAGCCGTCGATGTTCATCGCCGGGGCGCGGGACTGGGGCATTCACCAGCGGCCGGGCGCGCTGGAGCGGATGGACGGAGAAGCCTGCACCGACCTGCGGGGCCTGCATCTGCTGGACCGAGCCGGGCACTGGGTTCAACAGGAACAGTCGATGGAGGTCAACCGTCTGGTTCTCGAGTTTCTGGACTCGCTGTGACGACCACGCCGGCCGGATACGCGCCGCCTGCGACGCACGCCGCGAAGGACGTGCGTCGTGGCGAAGCGTGATGAAGGATGAGAAGCATGGCTGACAGAACACTGGCATCGACGCTGCGTACGGCCACCATCGGCTTCGTGCTTGCCGCCCCCCTGGTCGTACCGGCGGGAGCGGCAGCCCAATCGCTCCCGAACCCGTACACCCTGGTGGACGAGTGGCCCCACCTGCCGGCGCACATGAACGGCGGCAAGTGGGGCGAGACGATTGGCGTCGACCGCGACGCGGACGGCAACGTCTGGGTGTTCCACCGCTGCTTCAACAACCAGCCGCCCGGGGCGGCCACCTGCGTCGGGCGGGACGACGATCCGCCCGTCGTCAAGTTCAGCCCGGACGGCCAGATTCTCGACAGTTGGGGCGAGGGGGTCTTCGCCGCGCCGCACGGCTTCCATATCGACCCGGAGGGCAATCTCTGGGGGACCGACTACAACGGCAGCGACACGGTGCTCGGGATGCCGGCCGGCGGCCGCGGGCACCAGGTCTTCAAGTTCAATTCGAGCGGCGAGATCCTGATGACGCTGGGCAAGGCGGGCGTGGCGGGCAACGGGCCGGACACCTTCGACCGGCCCAGCGACGTCGCCGTCAATGCCAACGGCGACATCTTCGTCACCGACGGCCACGGGCCGAACAACCGGGTGGTGAAGTTCGACCGGAACGGCAGGTTCCTCATGACGTGGGGCGGCCCGGGCGACGCCCCCGGCGAGTTCGACCAGCCGCACACGCTCACCCTGGACAGCCGCGGGCGGGTGTTCGTCGGCGACCGCTCGAACAGCCGGATCCAGATCTTCGAGCCGGACGGGACTTTCGTCGCCGAGTGGAAGCAGTTCGGGCGGCCGAGCGGCATGTTCATCGACGAGGACGACGTGCTGTACGTTACCGACTCCACCTCGAACTCCGGCAACAACCCGGGCTTCAAGCGCGGCATCTACATCGGCAGCGCCGTCGACGGGACGGTGCGCGCCTACATCCCGGATCCCGACGTCGAGTTCCAGGACGAACGGCGCATCTCCGGGGCGTCGGGCATCACCGCCGACCGGCAGGGCAACGTCTACGCGGCCGACGTCGGCCCGCAGCGGATTCGGAAGTACGTCAAGCAGTAGGAGGGTCGCAGGCACAGCACGGCGGGAGCCCGTGGTGAATCGCTGCGTGGCGCGACGGACCCGCGCGGCGAATGGAGGCTATGTATTCCCGTGAAGAAACCCGGCTGGATGGAGACCGTGGAAGCGGCCCGGAAAGAGCCGCCGGAGGGGTGGTAGGCGGCTGCGCAGCAGCGGTCCCGGCGACAGGAACGACCGCGCCACCGAGCTGATGACGCATGGTTGACGACCCACAACGGCAACCCACCCGACCGGCCCGTGTGGACGCCCCTCGCTTCGGCGCGGTCGTCCTCGTCGGACTCGTGCTCTGGCTCGTTCCGACGCCGGAGGGCGTCGAGCCGCGCGCCTGGCAGCTCCTCGCCGTGTTCGTCGCGACCATGGTCGGCATCATCCTGCGCCCGATGCCGATGGGCGCCCTGGCGTTCGTGTCGGTCTCCTTCGCGGTGCTCTCCGGCACCCTCACCATCGGGGAGGCGACGGGCGGCTTCGGCAGCACGGTGGTCTGGCTGGTGGTGGCCGCGTTCTTCATCGCCACCGCGTTCGTCAAGACCGGGTTCGGCACGCGCATCGCCTACCACTTCATGCGCCTGCTGGGGAAACGCAGCCTCGGCCTCGCCTACGGCTTCGTCGTCACCGACCTGGTCCTGGCCCCGGCCATTCCCAGCAACACGGCCCGCGCCGGCGGCGTCATCTTTCCGATCCTGAAGTCGCTCTGCGTCTCGCTCGGCAGCGACGCCGCGCTGGGCACGCAACGGCGGATCGCGGGCTTCCTGACATTCACCTCCTACCAGGGCGTGGTGATCACCAGCGCCATGTTCCTCACCGCGATGGCCGCCAACCCGCTGGCGGCGTCGCTGGCCGCGCAGCAGGGGGTGGAGATCTCCTGGGCGCTGTGGGCCGTGGCGGGGTTCGTGCCCGGCGTGCTCAGCCTGCTCGTCGTACCGTTCCTCATCTACCGGCTCTATCCGCCGGAGATCACCCACACCCCGGAGGCCCCGGAGCTCGCCCGGCAGCGGCTGCGGGAGATGGGGCCGATGTCACGCGACGAGTGGGTCCTGCTGGGCGTGTTCGTGTTCCTGCTCACCTTGTGGATCTTCGGCGGCACGCTCGGCGTCAACGCCACGGCGACGGCGCTGGCCGGCGTGGCCGCCATGCTCGCCACGGGGGCGCTGGCGTGGCAGGACATCCTGGAGGAGCGAAACGGCTGGAACACCCTGATCTGGTTCGCGGTGCTCGTCATGATGGCGACCCAGCTCGGCGAGCTGGGCCTCCTGGCATGGTTCACCGACCGTGTCTCGGGGGTGCTCGGCGAAGGGCACTGGCTCCCCGCCTTTCTCAGCCTGAGCCTGATCTACTTCTACGTGCACTACTTCTTCGCCTCGAACACCGCCCACGTCAGCGCCATGTACGCCCCGTTCCTGGCCTTGGCCATCGCGGTCGGCACGCCCCCCGTCCTCGCCGCCCTGGTGCTCGCCTTCTTCAGCAACCTGTTCGCGTCGATGACCCACTACGGCACGGCGCCGGCGCCGATCCTGTTCGGATCGGGGAACGTCGAGATCGGCGACTGGTGGAGGCTGGGGGCACTGATCAGCGTGGTGAACATCGTGATTTGGCTGGGGGCGGGCAGTCTGTGGTGGCGCGTGCTGGGGTTGTGGTGATCCGGGACGTCCGGTCCTGCTCGCCGCCGCGCCGCCGCCCTGCGCCGAGCCGCGCCCCTTCAACGCAGACTGCGCCATCGCCGGGTGACACGGCTACCCGTACGGCGCGCTCAATGCTGCGCTCCGCGGCCTGGTCGACGAGTTGCCCCTCCTCGCGCAGCTCCCGCTCGACCTCGTCGCGGCGGAAGATGCCGCGCAGGAAGTGCCTGCACCGGGCGAGCAGCGAGTCGATGACCGCTACTTCGACTTCCTACGCGGTGTCCAACGCCAGGTCGATGGCCACCGAGATGCGCTTCCAGTTGCGCGCCTCGGCTTCCAACTGATGCCGGCCGTCTGACGTCAACTCGTAGTACTTCGCCTTCCGATTGGTCTCCGAGCGCCCCCATTCGGCCGTCAGCCAGCCCTTCTGCGCGAGGCGGTGCAGGGCCGGAAAGAGCGAGCCGGGGTTGACGCGGAACGCGCCCTGCGTGAGCTGCTCCACCCGCCGCGCGATCCCGAGGCCGTGGTCCGGTCCCGTCGTGAGCGCACGGAGAATCAGCAGGTCGAGGGTGCCGCGCATCAGGTCGGTTCGGGACATCGGCGTGTCTCCTGGCAGTCCTATCGATTTTCGACAAGACTAACCAAGGACCTATCGATTGTCAATGGATCCCGGAGGTCTCGATGCAGCCGGTTGCGATCTCGACGCGGTCCAACGCGTCGGTGGCGGTCCTGCCGCGGCCGGCGACCCGCTTCGTCGTACGAATCGTCAGGTTGTCGCCGTCCACCCCGGTTACGGTGTGTCTCCTCCTACTCCACGACGCGCAAGACCTCCGCGGGATCTATCCTGAGCGCGCGAGCGGCGGGCACTCCGACAGCGACGGACGCTACCAGCGCGAGGCACGCCGCCGCCCCCGCAAGCGTTACGAGGTCCACGCCTCCGGCCCCGGAGAACTGCGCCTGGAGCAGCGGCGCGAGACCACTTCCCAACCCGGCTCCGAGGACGACGCCGGCCGCCACCAGCTTCACGCTCGTCCCCCCGGCAACGAGTCGAACGATCTGCAGCGCTCGAGCACCGAGCGCGACACGCAGGCCGATCTCCGGGGCGCGCTGCGCCACGACGTAGCTCAGGGTGCCAAAGAGCCCGATACAGGCGAGCGCCAGGCCGACGGCTCCGACGAGACCGCTCACGAACGCCGCAATCCGCGCCGGCAACAGCGCCGTGTCGACCGTTTCCGACATCGTCGTCACGCCCACCACGGGCACGGCGGGATCGATTCGCTCGATGGCGCGTCGCGCAGCGTCGGCCGATACGCCTCGCATATGAAAAGTGACCTGTGGGGAGTACACGTCCTCCATGGACTGGAACACGACGGGAATGGCAGCCTCTCGAAACGAAACGAAATGGGCATCTTCAACCACGCCGACCACGGTCGACCACCGAAGGTCGGGAGAATCCGAGCCTGGTCGCGGTGGGCCCATTGGCGAGCCCACTCGCCTGCCGACCGCATTCTGGCCGGACCAGAATCGCCGAGCGAACGCTCGATTGACAAGCACTGCATTTCGCTCCCCGGGCTCGAGGTCTCGCCCTCGAACGAAAGGCACTCCCATCAGGCTGATGTATCCGGGACTGACGACGTTCGCGTTCACCTCCATGTCCTCTCCCGCCCTGGGTTGATATCCGTCGACAGCGAAGCCACGTCGTAACAGCGCCTGGAAAGAGAGCAACGGCGCCCTCGATACTTCGGCCGTGGGCATCTGCTCCGACGCCTGCCGGAGATACGCGTGGCCGCGATCCTCAGTGTACCCGGCCGTCTCCAGATCGACCGCGACAAGCACCAGCTCATCCGGGTTGTAACCGAGCGGTAGTGCGTATGCGCTCACGATGCTGCGGGCGAACACCCCGGCAATGATCAGGAGGAAGACGGCGGCGGCGGCCTGCATCGCCGTCAGCGCGTTACGAAACCTCGTCTGCAGGAATCTGCCGAGACGAAGCCTGGGTTGGGTTGCATACAGTGCGGGAAGGAACCCCAGCGCGAGGCCGACGCTCGACGACACCACCAGCGAGGCGACGAGCAATCGCCCGCTGAGCTCCAAGTCGAGTTGCAAGGGCACGGGATGGTCCGGCAACAGCAGCGCCACGAGTCTCATGGCAGCCGACGCCGCGGCAACTCCCAGGCACCCCCCTACCAGACCGAGACCGAGGCTCTCGACGACAACCTGTCGGATCAGTCTGAACCGGCTCGCGCCCAGAGCCTGGCGAATCGACATCTCGCGACGGCGAACTGACGCGTCGGCAAGGAGGAGGCCGGAGATGTTGGCACAGACGATGAGCAGGAGAGTTACGACCAACCCGGTAAGCACGGCCAGAGCGCCAACCACGGACCCCGATAGGAAAAATGGCAGGCGGGTCGCCTCCGTGATCGTCAAGGCGCGCGGCTGTCCCGAAAGACCCGTCCACTCCGCGGGGTACGACTGATGGAGACGTCGAGCGACGACCTCCAGAAGCGCCCGCGCATCGCCAATCCCGACACCCTCGCGCAGTCGGCCCACTATGGAGTACACACGGGCCGCGCGCCACTCCTGTCTGTCGTCGCCGAGACGCACCAACTGCTCGAAGGCCAGGGGCAACCGGACATCGACGCGAAAGGGAATGCCTTGCGCACTTGCCAGCTCGACCGGCGCCACGCCCACGACCGTGAAGGGCGACCCGTTGATGGTGATCGCGCGGCCCAGCACCGACGGGTCGCCACCGAACTCCGAAAGCCATACTCCGTTGCTGATTACCGCGACCGCGCCGGTCTCGACCGCCTCGAACCCACGCCCGTGGACCGGCCTCAATCCCATCGTGTCGAAGTAGTTGGGCTCCACCGTCTGGGCGGACATGACGCGGGTCTCGCCTCCGATACGTACGCCGACCGGAGCAGGTATGGACGCTGCGGTGACGTCTTCGAACACGTCGCGAGTAGAGTCCCGAATATCGAGGAAGTCCGGGTAGGAATTCCCTAGCGGCAATCCGCTCGAGGAGTCGCTAGTGAACACGGCGACCAAACGACTCGGGTCGGCGCCGGGGAGCGGACGCAGAAGCAGAGCGTCGGCCAGCGCGAGAATGGCGACGTTCGCGCCGATGCCGACGGCCAGCACCGCAACCGCCACGACCGCCAGAACCGGGCGCGCAAGCAACCGGCGAAATCCGTGCCGCAGGTCGCGTCACAGAGCCTCGACGACGACACGAAAGCGCTGCACGTCGCGACATTCGTCCTTGACCGTCTCCACACCCCCCAGACGCGCGAGCGCCCAGCGGCGCGCCTCCTTCGGAGCCATGCCCCGGCGGATGTTCTCCTCGACCTCCAGCTCCAGGTACGCCTGCAGCTCGGCGTCGAGCTCGTGCTCGAGGCGCTCGCGACGGAACAGATTCACCAGGCGAACGGCGGAGTCCCGTAAGCGGCTCATGACGATTCCTCCGGCGATCCGGCAGACCATATGGCGAGGCCGGACAGCCCTATCGACGATCGACAAATCCAGCCGTCTACTCCTGGCGCAGAGCCTCCATCGGCGAAGCCCGGGTGGCCCGTCGCGCCGGGAGCCAGGAGGCCAGCAGAACCGATCCCGCCAGCAGCAACGGGGCCAGCGCGAATACCAGCGGGTCGAACGTGCGGACCTCGTAGAGGAGGCCGGCCAACAGACGGGCGGTCGCCACCGCCAACAACACGCCGAACAACAGCCCCGCGCCGGTCATCACGAGCCCCTCTCGTAGTGCCAGCCAGAGCACTTGGGCACGTGTGGCCCCCAGTGCCATGCGCAGGCCGATCTCTCGCGTACGCTGGCTGACCACGTACGACTTCACGCCGTAGAGCCCGACCACGGCGAGAAACAGCGCGAGGCCGCCGAAGGTGGAGAACACGGCCGCGCCGGCCTGCACCGCCCAGAGACCGGCGCTGGCGGCTCGGAAATCCTCGAGGGTCTGCAAGGACAGGACCGGCAGGCGCGCGTCGAACCCGCGCACCGCCTGCCGCACCTGCTGCAGCATCGCGGTTGCCGCCGCGCGCCCCGGCTCGGCCAGTCGTACGTGCAGGTTCATGTTGGCGCGATACTCCGCACCGGCGGGCAGATAGACGTGCGGTGTCGGTTGCTGGTCGAAGATCCGGCTACGGCGACCCGGCGCCACGCCGACCACCGTCAGCACGTCACCGAGCTCGCCGTTGCGCTGGCGCAACCGGACCACCTGCCCGAGCGGGTCGGCGTTCGGCCACAGCGCACGGGCCAGGGTCTCGTCGACGATCACGGCCACCGAGCCGCTGCCGCCCTCGGCCTCCGCCCGAGTGAATTCGCGCCCGCGCAGCATCGACAGACCCAGCGCGCGGAAGTAGTCGTCGGCCACCAGGGTGAACGATGCCGCACGCTCTCCCCGATCGTCGGCGCCCACCGGCACGACCATGCGGCCCTCGGAGAAGGAGCCGAACGGCACCATCGACGCCATGCTCACCGCATCGACCCCCGGGAGGGCGCGCAGGCGGGGGAGGAGATCGCGGTAGACAGTGCGCCCCTGCACTTCGTCGTACCCGGCGAGGCTCGGGTCGGTCTCCAGCAGCAGGCCGCGTTCGAACGCGAACCCGGGGTCGGCGCTCGACGCCGCGACCGCGCCTCGCAGGAAGAGACCGCCGGCAGTCAGCAGCGCGAGCGACAACGCGACCTGTCCCACGATCAGCAGATCGCGCGCCGCCGGCAGACCTCGTCCACGGCGGGGTTCGGGGTTCGACCGCTGCTTCAGGTCGCCGACGATGTCGCCCCGGGTCATCTGCCAGGCGGGCCCCAGCCCGAAGAACAGCGTGCCGAGGAGGCAGAACCCGAGCGTGCCGAGCAGGACTCGCCAATCCACGCCGATACCCGAGACCGCGACCGCGAACGGCAGGACGGACTCGATCGAGCGGGCAAGCGCGCCGGCGGCCCACACGGCGACTACGAGACCAACGGCCCCGCCGCCGACCGACAGCACGAACCCTTCGGTCAGCAACTGGCGCACCACGCGGCCACGCCCACCGCCCAGCGAGAGCCGGATTGCCATTTCCCGGCGCCGTGACGCACCCCGGGCCAGCAGCATGTTGGCCAGGTTCAGGCAGGCGATCAGCAGCACCACCCCGGCCATCCCCAGCACCAGGGCGGACAGCGCGGCGAACTGGCCATCGGTAGTGGGCCTGGTCGGGACATCCAACCGCGGCAGCGGGGCGGCGCGCAGCGTCCGGTCCTCGTTGGTCGCCGGATAGGCCCGGGAGAGTCGAGCGGCGATCGCCTCCAGCTCGGGGGCGACCGATTCGACCGAATGACCCGGCCCGAGTCGACCCTTCACCGTGAGCCTGTAGTTGTCGCGCTCGCGGAGTGAACCGCTGGGCGTGCCGGCGATGTCGGTGGCCACGGTTCCGTACAGCCCGAGCGGAAGCCATACCTCCGGCCGAAACAGCACGGACGAGCCGGTGAACCCGGCCGCCGCCACCCCCACGATGGTCAACGGCTCGGCGTTCACGAGAATCGTCTCCCCCAGCATGTCCGGCCGCCTCCCCTCGCGAACCCAGTAGTCGTGGCTCACTATCGCCACGGGGAGGTTGGCGCCGGGCTGCTCTTCCGCCGCGGTGAACGTCCGGCCCAACGCGAGCGGCACGCCGAAGGTCTCGAAGTAGTTCGCCGTGACGGCGTCGGCCCATACCCGCCGCGTGGCCTCGCCATCGCCGACCCCGACCAGGGTCAGGTTGTGCGCGGCCAGGTCGGCGAACGCGGCTGCCTGCTCCCGCAGGTCCTCGAAGTTGGGGTACGAGAAGGGACGGTAACCGCCCGGTGCGATCGTGCGCTCCACGTAGACCCCGACCAGCTCGCCGGGCCGGTGGATCGGCAACGGTTTCAGCAGCATCGCGTTGATGATGCTGAAGATCGCAGTGTTGGCCCCGATGCCGAGCGCAAGCACGATGATCGCCGTCGCGCTGAAGCCGGGATGCTTCAGCACCATGCGTATGCCGTAGCGCAGGTCCTTGAGCAGGTCTTCGACGTGGCGGAAGGTGAAGACATCGCGACACTCTTCCTTGACCGTCTCCACGCCCCCCAGACGGGCGAGCGCCATGCGGCGCGCCTCCTCCGGCGCCATGCCCCGGCGGATGTTTTCCTCGACATCCAGCTCCAGGTACGCCTGCAGCTCCGCGTCGAGCTCGCGCTCGATGCGCTCGCGACGGAACAGATTCACCAGGCGAACGGCGGAATCTCGTAAGCGGCTCATGATGACTCCTCCGGGGAACGCCCTATCGAGTTCCGATAAGTCTAGCGCTTATCGTATCGAATATCAATAGATCGACCCGGCGCCACCCTGCATCGCACCGCCGACCACGGCGATGCCGGCAGCCCCGAGGGAAGCCCGCTGCGTCCGGTCGAACTCGATCAGCGCCCGCTGGTAGTCGAGAATCGCGCGCAGCTCGGCATCCTGCGCGGTGGCCAGATCGCGTTGCGACTGCAGGACGAAAAAGTTCGTCGACAGGCCGACCTCGAACTTGCTCTCCTCCGCCTCGAGCTGTCGTTCGGCCAGCTCCCGCGACGCCGTCGCGGCCTCGATGCGCTCCCGGATCGACTCGATGCGAAGCGCCGCGTTGGTGACCTCGCTGGCTATCCGCAACTCGATGCGCCGAATCTGGGTCCGGTTCTGCTGCAGCTCCAGCCGGGCTCGTTCGTACGCGGCCCGATCCGCGCTCCGGCCGAGCGGGTAGCTCATCTGCAGTTGCACGCTCCAGACCGGGTAGTCGGCATTGGCGATGCTGTCGAGCGCATCCCGATAACCTCCCGGGAGCACGCCGCCGGCGCCGCCGAAGATGTCCTCGAAGCTGTTCCCCGCCGGAACCCGCCTGGGACCGCCCTGACCGGTCAACTGGTAGCTGCCGACCAGATCGAGTGCGGGCAGGGTGCTGTTACGGAGATTGTCGACGGTCGCTTCGTTGACGTCGAGCTGCCGGCGCGCACGGGAGACGTCGGTGCGCCGCTCGAGCGCCCCGCGAATCGCCGCGTGCAGGTCGATCGGCGTCACCTGTATCCTCGGTTCGTCCGTGGGGTAGATCTCCGCGTTCCACAACTCATCCGAGGTGCCTCCCACGATGAGCTCCTTCAGGGCCAGCTCGCTGGTGCGCTGCGTCTCGACGGCCACCGCCAGCAACTGGCGCCGCGCCGCGGCCTCGGACTGCGCCGCCACGACGTCGATGGGCGCCATCGTCCCGACCTCGACGCGCATCCGGTTGTCCTGCACGAGCTGCTCGGCCAGATCGAGTGCCTGCTGCTGCACGCCCACCGCAGCGCGCGCATAGAAGAGATCCCAGTAGGCCAGGCTCACGTCGGCCAGCGTGTTGACGACGGTCTGCTCGAGGTCGATGTCGGAGATGTCCCGGTTGATGCGCGAGACGACCAGTTGCGTGCGCCGCGCATCGGTCCGGAAGCCGCGCAGCAACGGTTGCGTGTACTGCAGCGTCATGTTCGCGCCGAGGCTCGGGTTGAAGGTCGAGAAGATGTTGGTCGACTCCTCCCGTGTGCTGTTCCAGGTGACGTCGTAGCGGCCGCCGCCCCACTGGACCTGCTGGCCGATCCCGAGGTCGTAGGTGCCCCGGTCGCTGACGATGGGCTGGCCGCGAAGCCCGCCGCCGTCGAACACGAAGCGGTTGGGCGTGGTCTCCTGGTTGAAGTCGAAGCCCGACGAGGCGACAGGCAGGAACGCCGCGCCGGCCGCGGCGACACGCATGTCCTGCACGAGCGGGACGATGCGCTGGACGGCGATGTCGAGGTTGCGTTCGAGAGCACGCTGGACGGCATCGTCGAGCGTGAGATCGAAGCGGCGGGCCGGCTGCCCGGCCCGGCTCGGCTGCCGTGCGACTCCGGCAACCCGCTCCCCGACAACGGTGTCGAGGGTCTGCGCGTGGGTCGGGCGCGCCGCCGCCGCCAGCATCAGACCCGCGATGAGTGGTCCGAATACGCAACCGCGAACCGGTCCTGGTCGAGGGCCTTCGTTCTCAGCGTTGCGCGTCCTCCACCTCTGACAACAGGTCCCGGTAACGCGCGTCCGCCTCCTCGATGCGGGGCGCGAGCAACCTGCGCTGGCCGGGCCACATCTCCGAGAGCAGACTGCGCGTCTCCCAGGGCTCGAGGTCGCGATCCGGATCGACCGCCTCGGTCAGCAGTTCACGGAGCCGTGTGCGCTGCAGCGCGACCAGCTCGGGAACGCGCTCATCCCGATAGAACGGCCGGCCCTCCACGATCACGTAGATGGGCGCGCTGTGGGCCACCGTGATGTTGCGCTCTTCCTGCCGTTCGCCGAACGCCCGCACCGCCAGCCACAGGCTCCGGTCGGCCGCCACCGTCCTCCGGAGCCGGACGCGGTCCCGGCCGTTGGCCGGCTCGGTGGCGACGACCTCGCCGTGCACCACCAGCTCCAGGCGGTCCAACCGGTCGAGATCCGGATTCAGCGACGCCTCCGCCACCACCTCCACAGGCGCGCCCGGTTCGACATGCAGCTCGTCCCCGAGAGGTCGGCCGTTGGCGGTCACCTCCAGCAGCGGACCGTTGGTGACGTAGAGACGACCCGCGCGGAAGCCATCGAACCAGGCGTCGACACTGAAGGGACCGTCGATCTTCACGTAGCTCCGCACCACGCCCGGCAGATCCATGTAGGGGAAGTCCGAGCCTGCCGCCGGCAGCAGCTTGTAGCCGAGGTTGAGGAAGCCGTACCAGAGGTCGGTCGGCAGACGGCCCTGCTGCAGGATCTCGACGAAGTCGACGATTCCGAAGGGGACGTCGAGCGCGATGCCGCGGCGGCCGTTGAACAGTTCCGCCTGATGCGCGTAGCCGGAGACCCCTCCCTGGCTGCGCGATTGCTCGAAGACCTGGTGGTAGAGGAAGTAGCTCTCGGGGCCGAGATGGAGCGGCTGCCGCAGATTGTGATGAATCGTGTGGCCGCGGTGGACGGTCCGGGGATCCTCCTGGCCCGAGACCAGAACGTGGCCGTCTCGCTCGAAACGGCCTGCCGCGCCCCACGCCGGCTGCCCGAAGTGCGTGCCGGCCACGTTGCCCATCTGCAGCAGGTTGCCGACGTGCACGTTCTCGGCCGCCACCTGCGCCCACGTGTTTTCGTCGCGGACGGTGTCGCGCTGGATGTGGATGTGGGCATCGCCGGAGTACCAGCCGCGGGCCGGCTGGTCGATGTAGCGATCGAGGGCGATCGAGACGGTGCTGGTCTCGCCGGGCCGGATCTCGATCTCCCCATGATGGATGCGGTACTCGATGCCGCGGGTGACGACCAGCTCATACGTCCCGGACGGCACCCGGGCCTCGTAGCGGCCGTTGACGTAGAACGCCTGCCGGTGCGGCACCGGCCAGAAGGTGCGGGGAGCAACCCAGAGCCGCCGGACCTCGTCGGTGTAGCGGTGCACGAGGATCGCGTCGTCCGACGGCAGGGGCATCCGGCCGGTCGAGTCGAAGAGACCGACGCGGGCGGGCATCGGATGCCCCGTTGCGGCGTCGGAGACATCGAGGCGGACCTGGCCGAACGCCGCCGGCGCCTCGGTGGCGCCGCTCCGGGAAATCTCGATGTCGCATACGGACAGGCCTTCACGGCTGCCGGCGGCGATGTCGATCCCCCGGGTCCCCTGGCCTGCCAGCCGCGCGCGGTCGAGCGTCAGCGTGACGCTCCGCAGAGTTGCGCCCGCTTCCGGCTGGACCTCGATCCGGCCCCGGCTGTCGCCGCCGTTCTGGTCCCAGACGACGGTGAACGGTGTAGTGAGGGCCGGCGCGTAGGTCAGGGTGAGCGTGACCGGTTCGTCGATGTCGAAGGCGTAGTCGTCATCGACGTCGAATCCGATCAGCCCGCCGACCACGCACTCGCGGCCGCCAACCGTGCGTGTCTCGACCTCGTTGCGGTACGCGCCCGGACCCAGCTCCGAATAGCTCAGCCCGTAGGTGTGCATGATGCGCGGCGGGGTCCAGTCGACCTCTACTACGTAGCGGGCCTCGGTCCCGTGGGCCCGCACGCCGGGGACCGTCGTCGTCAGCGTGAAGACCGCGGACCCGAGCGCGCACATGGTCAGGAAGCAACGAAAAGCGGGCTTCATATCCAGCTCCCTTCCAGTCCTGTCGCCGGTAGCGGCGCTGATGCGCACCGTTGGATGCAGCCTACTCGCGACGAACCGCGCGAGAGCATTCTTGCAGAATCGGTATCCACCATGTTGCCGGGTGGCTATCACTCTCGGGGCTACGCGCGGTTCCGCTGCGGACTGCCAGCAGTCCGTGGTGAAACCCCGCGTAGCCCCGAGCGCGGCGCGGCGCCCGCGGGGCAAGGCGCGACGAGGGAGCATATTGGGCATATTCGACCGCGGAGCAACGCCGTCCACGCGGGATGCATCGGCGCTCGAATGCAGCGGGGATTCTGCCATGATGGGATGGACTCCTCCGGGTTTACGATGCGCCAGGCAAGATTGGTGCATCAGCTGATCCCCATCAGCACAACCAGGAGGAGACCGAGATGGATGGTACGACAGTGGCGGTGGACCTCGCAAAGACGGTGTTCGAGGTGGCGGTGGCGGATGAACGCGGACGGATTATCGAACGGAAGCGGCTGGGACGGCCGCAGTTCGCGCGTTTGCTGAAGACAGGGGCTCGTGCCCGGGTGGTGATGGAGGCTTGTGGAACGGCGCACTACTGGGGTCGTCTGGCCCAGGACCATGGGCACGAGGTGACCTTGTTGCCGCCGGTCTACGTCCGTCCATTCGTGCGCCGGAACAAGACCGACCGGGCGGATGCCGAGGCGTTGGTGGATGCGGTGCGCGCCGAGCGGATTCCTGCCGTGCCGGTCAAGCGTGTTGAGCAACAGGCGCTGGTCGGCCTGCATCGGGTTCGCGAGCAGTGGGTGACGACACGCACGGCGCGCATCAATACGCTGCGCGGCCTGTTGCGGGAACATGGGCTGCATCTGCCGGCCGGTGCGCAGGCTGCGGTGCAGGCGGTTCCGGCGCTTCTCGATGCGGCCAGCGAGCTGCCGGCAACGCTGCGGCAGGTGTTGGCCAGCATGCAGGAAGAGATCCGGGCACTGGAGACGCGGGTCGCCGAAGTCGATCGCCAATTGCGGGACCTAGCCGCGGCCGACCCGGTCAGCACGCGTTTGCAGACGGTGCCCGGTGTCGGGACGTTGACGGCGACTGCGCTGGTCGGCGCCGTCGGTCACATACACGCCGCCCGCGTGACGCCGCGCGAGCCTTCACTCTGCCGGCTTCGGGCGCGGGCGGCAGTTCGCGAGCTGGATCGGATTGACGCCGCGCGAGTACTCCAGCGGCGGGCGCCGTCGGCTCGGGCGTATCAGCAAGCGCGGTGACCGCTACCTGCGGTACCTGCTGACCCATGGCGCCCGCGCCGTGCTGGTGACTGCGGCCCGGCGGCAGCGGGCCGGCCAGCCGCTGTCGCGTCTGCACCAGTGGGCGCTGAGGATTCGCGACCGTTGCGGCTACAACAAGGCTACGCTCGCGGTCGCCAACAAGCTGGCTCGGATCGTGTGGGCCGTCTGGACCCGGGACGTCGCCTTCGCCGCGTGAGCAACCGACCGCCACAACTGCTGAGTGCTGGAACGACGACATGGCGCCTCGAACCGACCGACACCGCACCAGGCCGATAGCAGCCCCGGCGCCCGACGCCGACGCCACGTGTGGCCCGCGGTGTGCGACTTCCATGGTGGCCCGGAGACTGGCGTCTCCACACAGAGGCCGGATATACGACTGCAGTCGATTCGACGCCTCGCCTCGTCGTCCTCGCCAGCACGCGGCGCCTGCGGAAAGGCACGCCGACCCAGGGCCTTGCAGGGGACGCGACGGGGTGAGAGCCACTGCGGCGGGTGGCGCGTCAAGCCGCGCAAGCGCGGCTCCTCCACTTCGTTGCGGCCCTGCGGGTGACCCGCCACCCGCCGCGGTGGACGGGCAATTGTGGCCGGAAGCACGCTTCCGGCCAGGAACTGACCGGCATCGACCACGATCTGTCCCACGCCGTTCGCGGCGTTGTCGTTCGCGGCGTTGCCGGTTGCCGCCGGGCAGTACTGACCGATTCAGGTGGACAACGTGGAGGAGTCCATATACGGGCTGCTAGACTGGCCACCGTGTCGATCGGAGGGCTCCTCCTGCTGGCCGCCGCGGTAGGCGCCGCGCAACCGCCCGGCGCCGAGCAGCGCGCCTTCGACGCTGTCGACCGCTCGATCGCCGGGCTCGAGAGCGCCACCGGCCGCGGCGAGGCGATCCGGGCCGCTCGAGGGATCCTCGACGCCGCCGAGAGCGTCCTGAGCGCCTTCAACGCCGGTGCTCGGGTCCGGGACCGCACCTACGCACGGCATCAGGCGGCGCTGCGCGAGGTGGACGCGCTCGCGGTTCGGTGCGACAACGGCTACCCCTGCGACACGGACCGGCGCGGCAACACCGGCGTGGTCTACTTCGACGGCCTCGCCGACGCGTACGCCAGAGCCTGGGAAGCCCGGTCCCGCTTGTCCGCCGCCAACGCCGCCTACGTCGAGGCGGTCGGCATGGCCGGCGCCGACGAGGCCCGCGAGCGCGCCGCGCGGTTCCGGCGCTACGCCATCCGCATGCCCCGCCTGCGGGGCAACAGCAACCACATGCTGGCGCGACAGCGGGTCCTCATCCGCGCGTCCAACGCCGAGAACGACTCGCACAACGCCCTCCACGACCGCGCGGTCGCCGCGCACATGGCCGCCAACCACGCCGCGCTCGACGCGCTCGGCCGCGCCGCGCGAGCGCTTTCGACGGCCGCCGGACACCTGATCGACGACGAGTCGCCAGACAGACGCGCCGGCCGGGTGACCCGCGCCGCCGCGCGCGCCAATCGCGCCGCCGCAGCCGCCGCGGACCCGGCGATCCCGAACGACGGAAACCGGACCGACGAGACCCTGGACGAGCTGGTCGACGCGGCGCGCGAGACCTTCGCCGCGCTCGAGCAACACGACCGACTGGTCGGTCGCGGCCGGTGACCTCGGAAGGCCGGCGTCTGCCCGCCCTCGAACTTGTGGCCTCTCGAGCGCGGGAGCGTCCGGCGGCTGCTATCCTGGCGGCAGCTCGGACGTCACGGGCGCCGCACGCGCTCCGCAGAGGCCGGGCCGGAGGACCCATGCGGCGAACTTCCAAGCGTGCTCACGACGTCGGTCGGCTGGCGGTAATCCTGGTGGTCGCGCTGGCCGCGGCCGGCCCCGCGGCGGCGCAATACGGCGCCCCCGCCAACGGCGAGTGGCCGACCTACGGGGGCGACCTCGGCAGCACCAAGTACTCGCCCCTCGATCAGATCGACCGCGACAACTTCGGCGACCTCGAGATCGCGTGGCGCTGGCGGTCGGCGGACGCCGTGCTGAGCCTGACCATGCCGGACGGCTCGGAGTGGCGCGCCGACTCGCGGCTCATCTTCGCAGAGCTGAACCGCCGCGATCCGGAGCGGTGGCGCGACGGCCAGCCCCCCACGATCACGAACTTCAAGGCGACCCCGCTGATGGTCGGCGACCGGCTCTTCATCAACATGCCGACGTCGGCGGCCGCCGCCATCGACGCGCGGACGGGCGAAACGCTGTGGGTCCACAACCCCAAGAGCTACGAGGAAGGGACCACCACGATGTCCGCCCGCTGGAACCAGCGCGGCGTGGCCTACTGGTCGAACGGACCGGACCGCACCGACGAGCGGATCTTCTTCGGCACCGGCAACGGCTATCTGGTCTGCGTCGACGCCAAGACAGGCCGGCCGTGCGCCGACTTCGGGGAGGGGGGCCGGCTGGACCTGACCGCGGACCTCCCGCGCGCCACGCGCGGCGAGCGCGACTGGCTGAACGCCCTGCTCTACTCCGTCCAGTCCCCGCCCATCGTGTTCGGCAACACGGTCGTGACGCCGATGTCGATCTCCAGCTACAACATCCGCAAGGAGATGCCGCCCGGCTGGATGCGCGGCTTCGACGTGCGGAGCGGCCGCACCCGCTGGACGTTCCACACCATCCCGCAGGGCGACGAGTTCGGCAACGAGACCTGGGGCGGCGATTCCTGGCGCGAGACCGGCAAGGTCGGCGTCTGGACGATGATGAGCATCGATCCCGAGCTGGGCTACATCTACCTGCCGCTGAACACCGCCGCGCCCGACTACTACGGCGGACACCGCCCCGGCGCCAACCTGTTCGCCGAGAGCCTCGTCGCCCTGGACCTGGAGACCGGCGAACGGGTCTGGCACTTCCAGGTCGTGCATCACGGGCTGTGGGACTACGACCTGCCCGCCGCCCCGAACCTGATCGACATCACCGTCGACGGCCGGCCGATCGAGGCGGTGGCGCAGATCACCAAGCAGGGCTTCACGTTCGTCTTCGACCGGGTCACCGGCGAGCCGGTCTGGCCGATCGAAGAGCGCCCGGTGCCGACCGACACCGACATCGAGGGCGAGGTGCCGTGGCCGACCCAGCCGTTTCCGACCTGGCCGTTGCCGTTCGACTACCAGGGCGTGGCGATCGACGACTTGGTCGATTTCACGCCCGAGATACGGCAGATGGCGATCGAGGCGGTCGCGCCGTACCGCATCGGCCCCCTCTATACGCCGCACAGCCTGCGGGGCACCATCGTGCGGCCCGGGTTCAGCGCCGGAAGCTGGGGCGGCGCCGCCGTCGATCCCGAGACCGGCATGCTGTACGTGCCGTCGGGCAACCGCTACACGGTCAAGCACTTCCGCACGCCCGAGCCGAGCGAGGACGCCACGCTGGCGGTGCTCGAGGCGCGCGGCGCCGAGGTCCGCCGCCCGCAGCTCCCGCAGGGGCTGCCGCTGTTCAAGCCGCCCTACTCGCGGATGACGGCCATCGACATGAACACGGGAGACCACCTGTGGATGCGGCCGCTGGGCGACGGCGACCGCATCCGCAACCTCCCGCTGCTGCGTGACCTCGACCTGCCGCCGCTGGGCGGCGACAGCGGCCGCATCGGGCCGGTGCTGACGAAGACGCTGCTGATCCACGCGCTGACCGCGGGCGGCACCGACGACGGCCCACGCCTGGTCGCCTTCGACAAGACGACGGGCGAGGAGATCGCGTCCGTCGATCTGCCGGGCGGCGCCATCGGCACGCCGATGACCTATATGTCGGGCGGGCGGCAGTACATCGCGCTGACCGTCGGCGGCGGGCGCGTGCCGGAGCTGATTGCCCTGGCGCTGCCCGCCGCAGACGCGGCGCGCTGACTCCGGCGTCCCAGCCCCCTGGTGCGCATACTGCTGTCGGAGACCCCGGTCTCGCGGAGCAGACGGCTTCGAGCGGGCGGATGGCCCGCAGGTCGACCCGACGAGCGGCCATCGGATGATCTGTCGTGTCGTCGTCCGTCGTACGAGCCGGAACAACTCTCGCACCTGCCGGCGCCAGAGCAGCCTCGCGCGGGAGGTCGGCCGGGCGTATGATAGGGGCCTCGATACCGATGAGAGTTGGGGAGGTAACCGACATGAAGTCACGACTGATCGTCTTGGGCAGCGGTACTCTGTTGGCGGCGCTCCTGGTATGGCTGCCGGCCGACCGCGGTGAGGTCGGCGCGCAGGGCATGGTTCCCAACGCGCCGATCTTCGAGGTCGACCCGTTCTGGCCGAAGCCGCTGCCGAACAACTGGCTGCTCGGCTCGACCATCGGGGTATCGGTCGACGCGCACGACCACGTCTGGATCGTGCACCGCGGCAACCTCGCGCCGAACGAGATCCCCGCCGCGCTCGACCCGCCGTTCGCCGAGGCGTGCTGCCATCCGGCGCCCCCGGTCCTGGAGTTCGACCAGGAGGGCAACCTCCTCCAGCATTGGGGCGGACCCGGTGAGGGCTACGACTGGCCCGAGTCGAACCACGGCATCTGGGTCGATCCCATGGACAACGTCTGGATCGGCGGCAATGGCGGCGACGACTCGCACGCCCTGAAGTTCACGCACACCGGCGAGTTCCTCCTGCAGATCGGCGAGGACGGCCACCCCGAGCCCGACAGCAACTCGACGACGCGCTACTCGCGGGTCGCCAAGGTCACCTTCGACGCCGAGGCCAACGAGGCGTACCTGGCCGACGGCTACGGCAACCGGCGCGTGGCGGTGGTCGACGGCGACACCGGCGAGCTGAAGCGCTACTGGGGCGCCTACGGCAACACGCCGAGCGACGACGCGCTGCCGCGCTACGACGCGGCGAACGCGCCGGCGCACGGTGCGGTCAGCAGCGACAAGTCCGGCGACCAGCAGTTCCGCAACCCGGTGCACTGCGCCGACCCGACCAGCGACGGCCTGGTCTACGCGTGCGACCGCCCGGGCAACCGGGTGCAGGTATTCACCAAGGCGGGCGAGTTCGTCGAGGAGATCTACCTGATGACGAAGACGCTCGGCTCCGGCTCCGCCTGGGACATCGCGTTCTCGACCGACCCGGAGCAGACCTTCGCCTACGTCGCCGACGGCGTGAACCAGCAGGTGCACGTGCTGCGCCGCAAGCCGCTGGAGTACATCTACAGCTTCGGCAGCGGCGGCCGCATGGCGGGGCAGTTCTTCGGCAACCACAGCATCGCGGTCGACGCGAGCGGCAACGTCTACACGACGGAGACCTTCGAGGGCAAGCGCGTGCAGCGGTTCAATTACAAGGGGATGGGCAACGCGAAGGGCGACGTCGGCGTCCCCTGGCCGAGCAATTGACGATCCGTCCGCCAACGATCATGCCCGGCCCTCGATGTCGTCGGGGGCCGGGCCGCTCGGATCACCTCGCCGCGACCGGATCCGGTCGGTCCCGCTCGGCCCGAAGCTGGAAGCAGTGCCGGCCGGCCTCGTGCATCGAGAAGGGTCGCCCCCTGCGCAACTCGCGCTCAGCCTCAGCGGAGGTGGTAGCGAGCTCAAAGACCGCGCAGAGCTCGTAGGCGGTTCCCGACCCCGTCTCGTAGCCGTACGGCTCCAGGGTCACCGGGTCGGTGATGGCGACCCGGATGTCGGAGTTGCGTTGCAGCTCGTCGAGCGTCGCAGGCAGGCGCTCGTGCATCGCCTCGTAGCGGTCCATGGCCCGAGCGATCACCTGCAGGTCCTTGCGCACGCCCTCCCGCCGCGGGCAGCGTTCTGTGCGTCCGCGGCTTCAGGTCCAGCCACCGGCGAAGTCGGCTCAGATGCCGAGGACGAACCCCAGGGCAACGCGCACCATGCCCAGATGACGGTCGGCGTCGTCCCGCATGAATACGCGCTCGGTCCCCTCGAGCGACGGAATGGCGACGTGCCGGTAGGCCGCCGCGACGCGGAGCGCCAGCCGATCGGTGAGATGAAAGTCCACCCCTCCGCCGGCGGCCAGAGCCAAACCGGATGAGAAGGTGTCGAAGCAGTTGGAGTACGTGCCGCCACTGTCGAGTTCCCCGGCCGTTCCGGCGAATGACGCCCGGCCGGCCAGAACCTGCACGAACCGTGTGCTGCGTCGGACGCGCGACAGTCGGTACTGCACACCTCCCATGAAGGTGTGGAATCCTGCGTGGATGTCCGGACACGCTGCCGCCCGCCCGGCTCCCGCCGGCGTCTCCAGGCGGCCGCTCGTCCACCATCCCCTTCCCATTTCGCCTACGACAGCCAGCGAGCGACTGAGATGCAGGCCCGCGGACAGGAACGTCGCCGCTTCCGGTTGCGCCGTCGGCCGCTGCCAGAACGACGCGGCGCCAAGGGCGAGATGGAGGCCCCCTCTCTCGAAGTACGTCGCCTGTGGTAGCCGGTCACCCTGCACGCTTCGCTCCATGCGTCCGACTGGCGGTTCGAGCGGGATGGGAGCGAGACGCAGCGATCCCGAGATCGGCAGCAGTGACCGTCCGTCGGCCGGCAACGACTGCGCGACGGCGGTGGTGCCGCCCAGGACCCCGGTCACCGCCACCACCATGACTCCGCTTCGAACGATTCGGCCGATCTCCATCCCGCTCCTCCCTTCACCAGTGGAAAGCCACGCCTACGGACAATCCGTGACGTTTCCGTTGGTGCGGGCATTTGCAAGCGGGATGCCACTGCTCCGGGGGATGACGCCACCGACGGTAGTGTTCGCACGGCAGACCGAGGAGATGCAGGCAGCGTCGTGACATCTCTACACATCGAACGGTGGCGACGAGCCATCGCCGCAGTACATTTCATGCACACGGCATGAACATCACGTGCCCGGTTGCCGAGCAGCACGACCGGAGCCTGCTCACGATGCCGGAGGCGCGCATGAGCCCCGCGCAGATCGCCAAGGCGCCGCGGCTCGCGCGCGAGTGGCGCAGGCGCGATGGCATGGTCCGTGCAGCATTCGGAGTCGTTACCGGGCAGGTCCCGGACCGGAGGATGACATGGACTCCGAACCATCGAGCCGCTTGCGATTCGGCCTCTTTCTGCTGCCGCTCCTGTTCTGCCTCACATCGGTTTCCGAGGCCGGCGCGCAACCGTCGCGGCCGCAGGGGTGGGTAGTCGGTCTGGGGTTCGGACGGGCTGCCGTCTCCTTCGACGGCGACCCGCGCGACGGAGCGGGACTCGTGAGCATGCGGATCGGCCGCGATCTGAACCGCATCGTCGCTCCGTACCTGGGCATGGCGTACGCCGACATCGAGAGCCGCGGGCTCGAGGCCTTCGACAACGTGACGTTCGGTCATGTCGACCTCGGCGTGCGGCTGCACGTCGACGATGCCCGCCGCCGGTGGGTCCCCTACGGCGACCTCGCGCTCACGTTCTGGCCGGTCAACGATGTCGTCAGGAACGGCGGACCGACCGCCACCCACTTCATGAGCATGCCGACCCTCAGCGTGGGAGGCGGACTCGCCGTCCACCTGTCCGCGTCGTGGGCCCTCGATGTCAACGTCAAGGCCGGAAAGGGTACGTTCAGGAACGTCCCGACAGGCAACATCCCGGCCGGCAGGACCGGCGGGGGCCCGAATACCGTGCTCGACCTCGACGCGGCATCCGCCCGTCTCAGCATCGGCTTCTCCTGGTGGCCGTAGGAGCCCCTCCGGTGCAAACATTGCCGGTTCGGATCCGGGTCGGCGGGCTACACTGTCGCCGACGGGAGGATCCACCATGTACCGGCACACCTGGTCAGGCGGCGGACCGGCAGCGGACCCTCCCGCTCCCCATCCTCGACTCGCACCCGGCCGCGCCGCTCGTCCTGGGCGACACGATGTACCTCGTTGCGCCGAAGCCGAATCGCGTGTACGTGCTGGACCCGGCACGGAACGGGTTCGTCAAGTGGAAGTTCCGCGCCTCGCCATCTTGCCGTTGATGCTCGTCCTGGTCGCGGCGGCGTCGATCGCGCTCGTCGCCCAGGTCGACGTCGCCCAACTCGGCATCGCCCAGCTCCGCCTCCTGGCCGAACAGGGAGACCCACGGGCGCAGGCCGAGCTTGGCGCCAGGTACGAAAACGGTCGCGATGTGGAACAGGACTACCGTGCGGCCGTGGCGTGGTTCCGGCGGGCGGCCGAGCAGGGGTACGCCCCGGGGCAGGCCGCCCTCGGATACCTGCACAGCACCGGCCGCGGCGTCGCGCGCAACGACGCAACCGCGGCGACATGGCACCGCCGGGCGGCGGAACAGGGCAACGCCCGCGCACAGAACAACCTCGGCATCCAGTACCGGGACGGCCGCGGCGTGGGGCGCGACGACGTCGAGGCCGTGCGCTGGTTCCGGCGGGCGGCCGAGCAGGGAAACGGCTTCGCGCAGAACAGCCTCGGCGAGATGTTCCGGGACGGCCGCGGCGTTCCGCAAGACGACACCGAAGCCGTGCGCTGGTTCCGGCGATCGGCCGAGCAGGGGCACGACTTCGCGCAGACCAACCTCGGCTTCATGTACGACCGCGGTCGGGGCGTGCCGCGGGACGACGCGGAAGCGTTCAGGTGGTATCGCCGTGCCGGCGAGCAGGGCCACGTCCAGGCGCAGTTCAACCTGGGCGTCATGTACCTGGAAGGCCGGGGCGTGCGCCGGGATTTCGTGGAAGCAGCGCGGTGGTACCGTCTGGCCGCGGCGCAGGGCCACGCCGAAGCGCAGCAATTGGTCGGCCACGACGGTCGCTGAGTGTCACCACCCCGGGGAGATGCTGCCGCCGGTAGAGGACGAAGGCGATCGGCCGCCCGCCTTCGGCGCGGCGAAGACAGCCGTCACGTCGGCAGCGAATCCATCGAGCAGCCGTGACGGTGCGGTGTCGCCGGCAGCGGCCGGATACTCCAATCACCGACACGTCCCACTGGCAACGTGATTACACGTTGGACGCCGGCGCGTCGAACAGCGTGGTCACGCCGACGAGCCTGGCCGCAACGGTCGAGAGCCCCAGCCGGTGATCGCCCGGGTCGATCCAACGCCCCATGCGCTCCCGGACCTCCGACGGCCGCGCCCGGAGACGCACGTAGACCGGCTCGACATCGAGATCGAAGTGGGTGAACCCGTGGCGGAACACGCCGGCCTTCCGAACTTGGTCGACAAGGTCCGAACCGATGCCGGCCTGCTCGAGGAATGCGCTCACCGACTCGTCGGCGTCTCGCTCCGGCGGCGACCACAGGCCGCCCCAGATGCCGTCCGGCGGTCGCTGCTCCACGAGACACGCGCCACCCGGATCGACCACCACGAAGAACCGGCTGCGCTCGAGGCGGCGCTTCCGGCGCGGCGGCTTCTCGGGAAACCGCTCGGCATCTCCCGCGGCATACGCCTGGCAATCCGTGCGAACGGGACAATCGGCGCAACGCGGGCGGGTCCGGCGGCACACCGTGGCGCCCAGATCCATGATGGCCTGGGTGTAGTCCGCCACCCGCGCCGCCGGAGTGTGGGATTCGGCCAGGCGCCAGAGCTCGTCGCGGGTCGCCGCCGAAGATACCGTCCCGGCGACGTGGTGTCGTCGCGCCAGTACGCGCTTGACGTTGGCGTCCAGGATCGCGGCCCGCCGACCGCAGCTCTGGGCGACTATGGCCGCGGCGGTGGAACGGCCGACGCCCGGCAACCGCTGGATGCCGGCGATATCGTCAGGAAACGCCCCTCCATGGTCGCGCACGACGACGCGGGCCGCCCGATGCAGGTTGCGCCCCCGCGCGTAGTACCCCAACCCACTCCACAGGTGCAGCACCTCGTCGAGATGGGCGCGGGCCAGGCTCTCCACGTCCGGGAACCGCGCCATGAACCGCTCGAAGTACGGGACGACCGTGCTCACCCGGGTCTGCTGCAGCATGATTTCGGCGACCCAGACGCGGTACGGCGTGCGCTCGCGCTGCCAGGGCAGGCTCTTGCGCCCGTGGACGTCCCACCAAGCGAGCAGGCGGCCGGCGAAGGAGCCGGCAGTAGCGCTGGAAGTCCCTGGCGAGGCGGGATGCATCGCCGATCGAATGCAGCGCAACGGTCAGGCGGGCCGGCGGCCGGTCCGGACCTGCTGGCCCATCCGCTCCTCGTAGACCTTGACCATCGCGCTCTTGGGCTCGTTGCCGAACCCCTTCTCGATGGCCGCACGGTAGATGGACACCATCGTCTCGACGAGCGGCAGCGAGGCGTCGAGCTGTGCGGCGGCCTCCTGTATGTTCACGATGTCCTTGTAGGCGGCCCGCAGCGAGAAATCGCCATCGAACTTCCGCCTCAGGATGCGCGGCACGAAGTGCTCGCTGGCGAAGCTGCGGGCGTTTCCCGTGGTGAGCACCTCGGCGACCTGATCGGGTTGCAGCCCGGCCTTCACCGCGAACGGCAGGATCTCGCAGAAGACGGCGATGTTGACGTCGTAGACGATGTTGTTGACCGCCTTCATGAGCTGACCCATGCCGACGTCGCCGCAGTGCACGACGAACTCTCCCATGACGTCGAGGTACGGCTTCGACAGCGCGAACAGCTCCTCGCCGCCGCCGAACATCATGGTGAGGGTCCCGTGCTCCGCCCGCAGCGGCATCCCCGACACCGGGCAGTCGGCATAGGGCAGCCCCGCCTCGCCGGCACGCCGGCCCAGACGACGCGCCGCCCGGTGGTTCATGGTGGTCGCGTCCACGACGGCCGGGGTCTTTCCGCCGCTCGCCAGCCCGCGCTTCCCGAAGAGCACCGCCTCGGCTTCCTTGTCGGACGGCAGGCAGAGGAAGATCAATTCGGCGCCTTCGGCCACCGCCGCCGGATCGGCAGCGGCAACCGCCCCCTGCCGCCCCACGTCCCGTAGGGACTCGAGAAGCACGTCCCAGACGACGAGCGGCACGCCTGCCTTCAGCAGGTTCCGGGCCATTCCCGAACCCATGCGGCCGAGCCCGATGAAGCCGACGGTACGGTCGTCCATGCGCGCGCAGCATAACACCCCGGCGGGCCGGGGCGTCCGCCGCACCAATGAGGAAAGCGCTCGAGAGGCGCAAGCAAGGAGCCCCGCGGTCGGCGCCCCTCTCGTGGTAGCGGCGGCGGTGTCAGTCGGACGGCCCCTGCTTTCCTGCGTCGGGGTCGCCGGCGCCGATCATGTCGGCGTTGGCGACGATTAGGGGGTCGGGACAGCCCACGACACGGGTGTCCTTGTTCGTATAGGGCAATGCCGCCAGGAAGTGCCGCATGCAGTTCAGGCGGGCCCGTTTCTTGTCGTCGGACTTCACGATGGTCCAGGGCGCGTCCGCGGTGTCCGTGTAGAAGAACATCGCTTCCTTGGCGGCCGTGTACTCGTCCCACTTGTCGAGCGACTGCCGATCTATCGGCGACAGCTTCCACTGCTTCAGCACGTCCTTCTCGCGCGCCTCGAAGCGGCGTCTCTGCTCTTTGCGGGTGACGGAGAACCAGTACTTGAACAGCCGGATGCCGCTGCGGACGAGCATGCGCTCCAACTCGGGCGCCTGGCGCATGAACTCCAGGTAATCCTTGGCGCCGCAGAACCCCATGACCCGCTCGACGCCGGCGCGGTTGTACCAGGATCGGTCGAACAGCACGATCTCGCCGCCGTGCGGCAGGTGGCGGACGTAGCGCTGGAAGAACCACTCGGTCCGCTCGCCCTCGGTCGGCTTGTCGAGCGCCACCACCCGGGCGCCGCGCGGATTGAGATGCTCGGTGAACCGCTTGATGGTCCCGCCCTTGCCGGCGGCGTCCCGGCCCTCGAACAGGATGACCACCTTCCCGCCCGTGACCTTGACCCAGTCCTGGACTTTCAGCAACTCGACCTGCAGCGCGGCCTTCTCCCGCTCGTACGGCTTGCGGGCAAGCTTGTCCTTGTAGGGATACTCGCCGGTCTCGAAGAGCCGGCGGATGACGTCGCGGTCCCGGTCGTGGGCGGTGTCGGAACCGGCCGAACCCCTGCCGTCCCCAAAGAAAGTGCCACCGGCTCGCCTCGCGTCCGCCGCCTGTGCCCCGCCATCTCCCGTCTTCGTCATTCCTCGTCCCCGGATCACAGGCTAGGAGCTTGCGCCGCAGAACGCAAGCGAAGCGAAGTGCTGCGGCGCGAGGTCGTGGAGCGGGGGGGGATGGGCCGAAACGCCGAGCCAGCGAGGCGTTTCGGGGCGCTAGCACGTCGTCGTCCGCGCCGGCACCCTCCCTGCTGCACGGGCTCCGAAGCGCGACCGGCGGTGGAGCGGGCGCGCTTGCGCCCGGAGGTCTCCAGATCCATCATGGGCCAGCACGGACGGACCGCGCAGCAGGCGCGGTAGTCGAACCGGCGCATGGAAGAGGAGCGGCCCGGACCGCGAGGCAGCGGGTCCGGCAAGACGCCGCGCCGCGTTCGTGCGAAGATCGCAAGGGCCAGGACGGCTGTTGCGGGCCGGATTGCAGGGCCCTGCGCGACATACCGGAGGAGAGCCGCATGAAGAGACGCGCCGTGTGGATGATGACGATACTGCTGCCGGTGATGACGGCCTGCGGCGACGATCAACCGCGGGTTGTGGGCACGGCGCACGTGCTCCGCGTGCTGGAATCGCTCGAGAGCCAGCAGGAAACCGTGATCGCGGCGACGATCAACCGCGGGTTGTGGGCACGGCGCACGTGCTCCGCGTGCTGGAATCGCTCGAGAGCCAGCAGGAAACCGTGATCGCTCGGCTCGGTGCGCTCGAGGAGAGCGTCGGTGCGCTCGAGGCGGGCGGAGGCGCGGACGCGGCGCCCGCGGGCGGCGGGGCGACGGGCGCCGAGGTGACGGTGGCGACCACGGTGGCCTTCACCGAAGGTCCGACGGTGGCCGAGGACGGCACGCTGTACTTCACGGATCTCGGCAACAACCGCATCATGCGGCTGTCGACCGACGGCGAGCTCTCCACCTTCCGCCAGCCGAGCAACGACGCCAACGGCCTGATCTTCGACAGCGAATGGCGCCTGCTCGCCTGCGAGGGCGGCGACGGCACGACGGGTCTGCCCCGCGTGACCCGCACCGACATGGCGACCGGCGAGGTCGAAGTGCTCGCCGACGCCTACGAGGGCAGGGAGCTGCATCGGCCCAACGACCTGACCATCGACGGCCAGGGCCGCATCTACTTCACCGACCGGCCCGGCCCGAACCGGACGCCGGAGCAGACCGGGGTGCATAGCGTCTACCGCATCGACCCGGACGGAACGATCGAGCGCATCCTGACCGAGCCCGAGGTCCTGCGCCCCAACGGCATCGTGATCTCGCCCGACGACACCACGCTGTACGTCATCGAGATCGATCGGGCCGAGGGCGGGCCCCGGATGGTCCGCGCGTTCGACCTCAGTCCGGAGGGAACGGCCGGCAACATGCGGGTGCTCTACGACTTCTATCCGGGACGGAGCGGGGACGGCATGACCATCGACAGCCAGGGCAACCTGTACGTGGCCGCGGGGCTGAACCGGCCGCGCGGGACCAGCGAGACGCTCGACACGGTCGCCGGCGTCCACGTCATCTCGCCGGCCGGCGAGCTGATCCGGCACATCCCGATCCCGGAGGACACGATCACGAACGCGGCGTTCGGCGGACCGGACCTGCGGACCCTGTACGTGACGGCCGGCAAGACGGTGTTCAGCGTGCGCACCGACATCGAGGGGACGAGACGATGACGCGACAGCACTCCCGAACGCGCGACATGGCGCCAGCCGTCGTTACGCAGTCCTACCGCTTCCACGCGCTCCTGCTGCCGGCCACGTTGGGATCTCGTCGCCTTCACGGGCTCCTGCTCGTGGCCGGGCTGGCTGTCGGCACGGCGGCCGCGACCGCGTCGGCCCAGTCGGCGGGCGCTCCGGCCACGGCCCCCTCGTTGGCTCCCGCCCCGCTGCATTACGCGGAAGTGGTCGAGGAGGCGCGCGCGCTGGTGCGTGCGGATCTGGCCGCCCGCGGCTACCCGGGGATCGCCATCGCCGTGGCGGTCGACGGCGAGACGGTCTGGTCCGAGGGCTTCGGCTACGCGAACCTGGAGCACCGCGTCCCCATGCAGCCGGCGGTGAAGTTCCGCGTCGGCAGCATCTCGAAGTCGCTGACCGCGGCGGCGGTGGCGAGACTGGTCGAGGACGGACGCCTGGACCTGGACGCACCGATCCAGGCGTACGTTCCCTCGTTCCCGGAGAAGGCGCATCCGATCACGGCGCGGCAGCTCGGCGGCCACCTGGCCGGGATCCGCCACTACCGGGGCGACGAGAACTTCATCCGCGACCCGTACCCGACGGTGCTCGACGGCCTGTCGATCTTTGCGGACGATCCCCTGCTGCACGAGCCGGGCTCGGCGTTCGCCTACACGAGCTACGGCTTCAACCTGCTCAGCGCCGTGGTGGAAGGCGCGGCGAAGCAGCCGTTCCTCGACACCATGCGCGAGGCGGTCTTCCGCCCGCTGGGCCTGCGCGACACGGTCGCCGACTTCGTGGTCCCCATCATCCCCGGGCGGACGAACTACTACGTCCGCGACGACGCCGGCAGCGTGGTGAACGCGCCGTGGGTCGACAACAGCTACAAGTGGGCCGGCGGCGGGTTTCTTTCGACGACCGAGGACATACTGGCGTTCGCCAACGCGCACCTCGACGACGAGTTCCTGTCCGAGGCGTCCCGCAAGCTCCTGTTCACCGAGCAGAAGACCCGCGACGGCGAAGGGGTCGGCTATGGTCTCGGCTGGTTCATCCGGACGCGCGAGGACGGGCGCCGCCTGCTGTCCCACTCCGGCGGCTCGGTCGGCGGCACGTCGCTGATGGTGATGGAGCCGGAATCGCGCGTGGTCGTGGTCGGCCTGATCAACCTGACCCGTGCGAACAACGACGTCGTGCGCGAGGTGCTCGATCTGTTCATCGACGCCGCGGCATCGCGCACGGAGCACTGAGCTTCCCGACGGCGAACGACCGTCAGGTCGAGCGCTGGCGTGGTGACCGATTCCGGTCGTCGCCGAGTACGGATGGCGGCCTATCCCTCGGCGTCGAACAGAGCTGTCACGTCGACGGCGACGCCTTCCAACAGCGGCGATGTCGCCACGTCGCCGCGGGCGAACACACCGTGCTCGACGTACGCGTTGGCAGTGAGATCGAGCACGGTGACGGTTTCGCCGCGGGGATCGACGATCCAGTATTCGGGTATGGCGGCCTCGGCGTAGTCGGCGCGCTTGACGACGAGATCGCGGGCAGGGTCATCGGGACTGACGATCTCGACTACCAGGTCCGCGCCCAGCCAGAAGCGGTCTCGACGACGGGAATCGGACCGGTCGCGAAGCAGCAGCAGATCCGGCTCGCGGAACTTTCCCTCGCGCACCCGCATCCGCAATCCCGAGGTCACGACGACGCCGTCGCGGGACGATTCATGAACGTGGGCGTAGAGCAGCCGGTAGAGAAAAAGCAGGATAATCTGATGCCTCTCGGTCGGCATGGGGAGTACTTCAACGCGGCCGTCGGTGAACTCGATCAGGCGGCGGGTGCGGTCCGTGAGCCAGAGGTAGTGCTCGTCGCTCCAGGAGCCCTGGGACGGCACCGCATCGGAGAGGAGAGCGTTCAGCGCCTCCTGAGACGTTGCCGCCACGCTCGTTGCCATGGCCACAGGCTAGCGCAAGCGCCCTGCGCGATTCAACGGGCGAGTAAACTCCACTCCATGTCGATGGATCAGCCCGACGGGAAAGCGGCTCGCACGAGACAGACCGCAAGGCTCGCAGGCGCGCTCGTGGTGTGCGCCCTGGCGCTGCCGGGAGCGACATCGCTGGCAGCCACCCCCCAGGAGAACGCCGGCCCGGAGCGTGCCGCTGTTTCAGCCGGCACGGAGAGCCTGCCCTCTTCGCAGGCACCACGCCAGACCACGCCCCCGCCGGCGGGTTTCCAGCCTGCCGGCCCCGTGATCGACGGTCCGCCCGCCCCGGTGCCGCCGGCCACTATCACCCGCGACGCCAGCGGCGGGGCGACGGTGCGCGCCATCCGGCTGGATGAACCCCTGCGGGTCGACGGCGTCCTCGACGAGCCGATCTACGCCCGCGTCGAGCCGTTCGGCGGGTTCATCCAGCAGTCCCCCGACGAGGGGGCCCCGGCCACGGAGGGAACCGACAACTGGATCCTCTTCGACGACGAGTCGATCTACGTGGGGGCCCGCGTCTACGAGTCGGTCCCCGAGTCGGAGTGGGTCGCCAACGAGATGCAGCGCGACTCGTTCCGGATCATCAACAACGACGGCTACATCGTCGTGTTCGACACCTTCTACGACCGCCGCAACGGCTTCACCTTCCGGGTGAACCCCATCGGGGGCTTCCAGGATCAACAGATCACCGACGAGGGCAACCCGAATCCCGACTGGAATCCCGTCTGGGACGTGCGCACCGGCCGCTTCGACGGCGGCTGGACGGTCGAGATGGAGATTCCGTTCCAGTCGCTCCGCTTCCGGCCCGGACCGAACCAGGTATGGGGCATCCAGTTGGGCCGGGACATCCGGTCGAACTTCGAGGAGGCGTACCTGACGGCGGTGCCGATCTCGGCCGGGCCGGGACAGTTTCGCCTGTCGGTCGCCGGCACCCTGGTGGGCCTGGAGGTACCGGCGGACAGCCGCACGTTCGAGATCAAGCCCTACGCGATCGGCTCGCTCAACACCGACCGGACCGTCGTGCCGCCGATCTCGAACGAGGGCGACGGGAACGGCGGCGTCGACGTCAAGTACGGCCTCACCGAGAACCTGACGGCGGACTTCACCTTCAATACCGACTTCGCGCAGGTCGAGGTGGACGAGCAGCAGATCAACCTGACGCGGTTCAGCCTGTTCTTCCCGGAGAAGCGCGAGTTCTTCCTGGAAAGCCAGGGCATCTTCGACTTCGGGCGGGTGGCCGGCTTCGGCGGCTTCGGCGGCTCCGCGCGGGGAATCCTCAACGCGCCGCCGGGCGTATTCCCACCCGGCGATGCGCCGACCCTCTTCTTCAGCCGGCGGATCGGCCTGGACCAGGCGGGACGAACCGTGCCGATTCGCGGCGGCGGACGACTGACCGGCAGGGTGGGCGACTTCAGCGTGGGCGCCATCAACATCCAGACCGACGACGCGCGGGCCAGCAGCGCCCTCCCGACCAACTTCAGCGTGCTCCGGGTCAAGCGCGACATCCTCCGCCGGAGCCGCGTCGGCGCCATCTTCACCAACCGCTCGGTATCGACCAGGGGCGACGGCGCGAACCAGGCGTACGGACTCGACGCGTCGTTCTCGTTCTACGACAACGTGAACATGTACGGCTACTACGCGCGCACGGACACGCCGGGCCTGGAGGGAAGGAACGAGAGCTACCAGGCGGCGTTCTCCTACGAGGGCGACCTCTACGGACTGCTCGTCGATCACCTGCAGGTCGGCCGCAACTTCAACCCGGAGATCGGCTTCATGCGCCGCGAGGACTTCCGGCGCAGCTACGTCTACGCGCAGTTCAGCCCGCGGCCGGAAGGCATCGAGGCGGTGCGCCAGTTCACCTGGGGCGGCAGCGTCGACTACATCGAGAACAGCGCCGGGCAACTCGAGACCCGCATCCTGTCGGGCCGCTTTCAGACCAGCTTCGAGAACAGCGACAGGCTGAGCGCGGACATCCAGCAGGACTACGAGTTCCTCCCCCGGCCCTTCGAGATCATCGACGGCGTGACCATCCCCGTCGGCGGCTACGAGTTCACCGACTTCCAGGTGTCCTACAGCATGGGACCGCACCGGCGCGTGGCCGGCGGCCCCTCGTTCCAGTACGGCGAGTTCTTCGCCGGCAACATCACCGCGGTCGGCTATTCGCGCGGCCTCATCGAGGTCTCGCCGCAGTTCGCGGTGGAGCCGAGCATCTCGTGGAATCGGATCACGATGCCGCAAGGGGACTTCACGGCCCGGGTGGCCACCACGCGGCTCACCTACGGATTCACGCCCCGCATGTTCGCCAGCGCGCTGCTGCAGTACAACTCGACCAACAACGTGCTCAGCACGAACGTGCGCCTGCGCTGGGAGTATCAGCCCGGCAGCGAGCTCTTCATCGTCTACAACGATCAGCGGGACACCTTCATGAACCTCAGGAACCGCGGCGGCTTCCCGATGCTGGAGAACCGCGCGTTCGTGGTGAAGCTCACCCGGCAGTTCCGTTTCTGAGCCGTGAACGTCAAGCAGCGCCGCCAAACCCGTCGCAAGGCTCCGTAGACTCCACGACATGTCGCCGCCACAGCTCTCCGGGAGAGCCCCCGCCGCCGGTCGCGCGGCGCGGCTTGCCGCCACGCTCGCGTTCTGGGTCCTGCCGCTGGCGGCGCCGGCGCAACCCCCGCCGGCGGGATTCCAACCCGCGGGCCCGTTGATCGACGGTCCGGCGGCACCAGTGCCGCCTGCCACCATCAACCGCGACGCCAACGGCGGGGCCACGGTCCGCGCCGTCCGCCTCGAGGGACCCTGGCGGCTCGACGGCGTGCTCGATGAGCCGATCTACGACCGCGTGGAGCCGTTCGGCGACTTCATCCAGCAGGCCCCCGACGAGGGGGCTCCGGCCTCGGAGCCGACCGACGCCTGGATCTTCTTCGACGACGAGTCGATCTACGTGGCGGCCCGCGTCCACGAGTCGGTTCCCGAGTCGCAGTGGATCGCCAACGAGATGCAGCGAGACTCGTCTCAGCTCATCAACAACGACGGATTCATCGTCGTGTTCGACACCTTCTACGACCGCCGCAACGGCTTCGCCTTCCGGGTCAATCCCATCGGGGGGTTCAGCGATCGGCAGATCACCGACGAAGGAGACCCGAATCGCGACTGGAATCCCGTCTGGGATGTGCGCACCGGTCGCTTCGACGGCGGCTGGACCGTCGAAATGGCGATCCCGTTCAAGTCGCTCCGCTTCCGGCCCGGGGCCGAGCAACTGTGGGGCATCCAGTTGGGCCGGGACATCCGGTCGAGCTTCGAGGAGGCGTACCTCACGGCGGTGCCGATCTCGGCCGGGCCGGGACAGTTCCGCGTGTCGGCGGCCGGCACCCTCACCGGCCTGCAGGTGCCGGCAGGCAACCGCACGTTCGAGGTCAAGCCCTATGTGATCGGCTCGCTCGCCACCGACCGGACCATCGTGCCCCCGATCTCGAACGACGGCGCCGGGCAGGCGGGCGGCGACGTCAAGTACGGACTCACCGAGAACCTGACGGCGGACTTCACCTGGAACACCGATTTCGCGCAGGTCGAGGTGGACGAACAACAGATCAACCTGACGCGATTCAGCCTGTTCTTCCCCGAGAAGCGCGAGTTCTTTCTGGAAAGTCAGGGCATCTTCGACTTCGGGCGGGCGCCCGGCGCCGGCGGCGGCGGGGCCGCGCGGCGGAGTGTGGGCGCGTCGGGCTTCTTTGGAAGCGGAGACGCCCCCACGATCTTCTTCAGCCGGCGGATCGGCCTCGACCAGGGACGTACCGTGCCGATTCTGGGCGGCGGACGCCTGACCGGCAAGGTGGGCGATTTCAGCGTGGGGGCCATCAACATTCAAACCGACGACGCGCCGGGCGCCGACGCCGTCCCGACCAACTTCAGCGTGCTGCGGGTAAAGCGCGACATTCTCCGGCGGAGTCGGATCGGCGCGATCTTCACCAACCGGTCGGTCTCGCTGACCGGCGATGGCGCGAACCAGGCGTATGGAGTCGATGGCGCTTTCTCGTTCTACGACGACGTCAACCTCTACGGCTACTACGCTCGCACGAACACGCCGGGCCTCGAAGGAAGGAACGAGAGCTACCAGGCGGCGTTCTCCTACGACGACGACCTCTACGGCCTGCGCGTCGATCACCTCCTCGTCGGCAGGAACTTCAACCCGGAGGTGGGTTTCCTGCGTCGCGACGACTTCCGGCGCACCTTCGTCTCCGGACAGTTCAGTCCGCGACCGGCCGGCCTGGCGGCGGTTCGCCAGTTCACCTGGGGCGGCAGCGTCGACTACATCCTGAACGGCGCGGGGCAGCTCGAGACCCGGATCCTGCAGGGGCGCTTTCGGACCGCCTTCGAGAACAGCGACAGCCTGAGCGCGGACATCCAGCGGGACTACGAGTTCCTTGCCCGGCCCTTCGACATTACCGACGACGTGACCATCCCCGTCGGCGGCTACGAGTTCCAGGACTTCCAGGTGTCCTATCGCATGGGACCGCACCGCCGGCTGGCGGGCGGCCTGGTGTTGCAGCACGGCGAGTTCTTCGACGGCGACATCACCGCGGTCGGCTACTCGCGCGGCCGCATCGAGGTCTCGCGGCAGTTCGCGGTGGAGCCGAGCATCTCGTTCAATCGGATCACGCTGCCGCAGGGGCGGTTCACCGCCCGGGTGGCCACCACGCGGCTCACCTACACCTTCACGCCGCGGATGTTCGCCAGCGCGCTGTTGCAGTACAACTCGACCAACAACCTGCTGAGCACGAACGTGCGCCTGCGGTGGGAGTACCAGCCGGGGAGCGAGCTGTTCGTCGTCTACAACGATCAGCGGGACACGTTCATGAACCAGATGCACGGCCGCCGTTTCCCGATACTGGAGAACCGCGCCTTCGTGGTGAAGCTCACCCGGCAGTTCCGGTTCTGAGCGGAGGCCGTCGGGGCGGCCTCCCGAGTCCGGGCCTCTCGCTTCAAGTGTCAACCGTGCCTGCGCAGGTGTCGCAGGAGTCGGCTGCGCCTCACTCAACGACCACCGTCTCCCGTTCCGGACTGGCGGGGACGGAAATCCCGCGTCGGGCTACCGGGAAGGAGCCAAGAGGGCGCCGGACCGGTAGCCGAGCAGGTCCCGGTCGGAACCAGGACGGGTGCCGGAAACAGGCTTGATGCTCAAGAACATGTAGCACATTGGAGAGGATGTCCATAAATATATAGCCCTTTAATTTAATAAAATATCCTGAAATATGTGGTAATATTTTTCCAGACGAACGGGTCCATGGATCCGGAACGATGCAGACACTCACCGACCGGCAGCAAGAGACGCTGGACTGGATCAAGGCGTACCTGCGGAAGAACGGGATTCCTCCGACACGAGCCGAACTCGCAGCGGCCCTCGGACTCAGGGACGCCTCATCCGTGAGCGGCCACCTGACCGCTCTGGCCGACAAGGGCTGGATCGAGGTACGTCCGAGGATCAAGCGTGGAATCCGGGTGATCGAGCAGGACAATCTTCCAGTGGTGGGACCCGTGGCGGAGGTCGCCGCCGGAACGCCGATTCTGGTTGAAACGCACATCGTCGAGCGATTGCCTGCGGCCATCGCGGACCGGTTCCGGCCGCGGCCGGACTACTTTCTGACCGTGCGCGGCGACAGCATGAACCGGACCGGCCTTTGCGACGGGGACATTGTCGCCGTCCACAGGACTACGAGCCCGGAGAGCGGGCAGGTTGTCGTCGCCCGATTCGGCGACGAGGTGACGCTGAAGCGTTTCGTGCGGATCGACAAACGACACGTTGAACTGCGACCGGAGAGCCACAACCCGACCCACGAGGTCATGAAACTCGATCTCGCCAAGCACATCCTGGACATCGACGGCGTCGCCGTCGGCGCCCTGATCGGGCAGATTCGCGACAGCCTGCAATACCCGCCGTCTGAACGGCAAGCCGGAGCCGGATCCGCCGACCTCTTGTCAGTCCGGCGGCGCGGGGGTGGGAATGATCGCTGAACCGCTCGGCCGCGCCCTCGAACGCACTGGATATCTGGCGAATGGGGAATGCGCCGCCCCCAGTGTGGGGCTTTCGGGTTCCCGCGCGCACGCTCGGCTACCGTCGTTCGGCCCTGACGCTTGGTGGGGACGGAGCGCCAGCACGGAGCACAAAGGTATCAGCGCTGGGGGTCTCACTGTGTACTTCAAGTACGTGGACGACCCCGACCAGGTCCCCGTCGCTGAATGGCAGAGGGAAATCTGGAACCAGGGGTTCGCGCCACTGCTGTGGCTTGTCTCTCCGGAACGCATCGATCTCTACAACGGCTTTGGAACCCCGCTGCAGCATGATGACGCGGCGGCGAATCGGCTCGACACCTTCGGCCACGTCGACTCGGAACTGGCGAGACTCGATGCGGTCGCTGGCCGCCTGACGATGGAGACGGGGGAGTTCTGGCACCGTGAACCTCGCGTCAGTCGGGAAACGAGCGTCGACCGAAGGTTGCTGCGCGACCTGAGCACTCTGGAACGCACACTGGTCGACGCAGGTCTCGGTCACGATCGCGCCCAGGGACTGATCGGACGCTGCATCTTCATCAAGTACTTGATCGACCGACCAATCGTCACCGAACAGCAGCTGATCGCGGAGTGCGGTCATGGCGATTTGAGCGAGGTGTTGCAGGACCGCACCGCGACGGCACGGCTGTTCGCTTGGCTGCGAGAAACCTTCAACGGCGACATGTTCCCACCATCCGCAGAGGCGGTTCCCGACGCGCGGCATCTTGATCGGATGGCGAGGTTTCTGCGGGGGGAAGACCTGAAGACCGGTCAGATCCACTTCTTTCCCTATCGGTTCGACGTGATCCCGGTCGAGCTCGTGAGCGCCATCTACGAGCAGTTTGTCCACTCATCGGCGTCGGCCTCGACCGGCAAGAATCGCGCACGCAAACAAGGCGTGTACTACACACCGCTGGCCGCTGTTTCCCTAGTGCTGGACGAAGTATTCGACGGTCTGACGGGCAAGGAGAGCGTACTGGATCTCACCTGCGGGTCGGGCGTCTTCCTTGTGGAGGCTCTGCGCAGACTGGTACATCTCAGGACCGGGGATGGAAGGCCTAGTCGCGCGACGATCAGGAAGACCCTGTACGAACAGGTGTACGGCGTGGACATCAGCGAAGCGGCCTTGCGCATCGCCGCGTTCAGCCTCTATCTGGCGGCGCTTGAGCTCGATCCGGATCCTCAGCCGCCAGAGGCGCTCCGGTTCCAACCGTTAAGGGGCAGGACCTTGCTGGTCGGCGACGCACGCACCATCGAGCAGACGGCGGTCGGTCGAGAGGTACTCGGCCAACAAGACGATTTGAAGCGATTCGACGTAATCGTCGGCAATCCCCCATGGAGTTACACCGGGAAGGCCGGGACCGTAGCCCGCCGGACCGCCGGAGCACGAGCGCCGCTTCGCGGCCAGAGCCTCGATTTCATTGCGCGAGCTAGGGACTTCGCGCACGACAGGACCCGGTTCGGCATGGTCCTGAGCGCCATGCCCTTCTTCAGCAGGAGCCCAAGCAGCACAAGAGCGGTTCGCGACACCCTGGACGCACTGAGCCCCATCACCTTGATCAACCTCTCCGAGCTGTCTGGTTGGTTATTCCCGAAGGCCAACATGCCCGCAGTTGCACTCCTGGCATGCCATCGCGGTCAACCCGCCGATCGCCTGACCCTGGTGCAGGCGCGCTGGTCGGAAGCGGGTGAGAAGAGCCACACCATCGAGATTGCGCCCAGCGACATCACTACGCTGCCGGTCGCGAGCTGGAAGCGCAATGCCGGTCTGATGAAGGCAAGCCTTCTGGGCCGTCGGCCCGACCTGCTCCTGTTGGACGAGCTGTGGGACAAACACCAGGCTCTGGGAGCCCGCCTCGAATCGTTGGAGACGGGATTGCGGAACGGTCTGATATTCGGCAATCGCAGTCGCGATGCCGGCTTCCTGATGGGGCTGCCCTTTGTCGACGGGAAAGCCGTAGCGCGGCCGTTCTCGCTGTCGATCGACGACTTGCCGGAGTTTAATAGAGGCCGCGCCGAACGGCCGCGGCAACGCACGGTCTATCGCGCGCCGCTTCTCCTCGTAAAGCAGTTCATGCAAGGCACTCCCCGCCCTGTGGTGGCAGTCTCGGAGCGTGACGCCGTGTTCACGGACGCCTTCTACGGCGCGTCGTTCCCCGATGGGTCCCTCAGCGTGGCGTACCTCGTTGCCGGAATTCTCGGTTCGGCTCTGGCGTCGTGGTACCTGCTGATGACCGGTTCGGCTCTCGGCCTGTGGATCTGGCGCCTGAAGATGAATGATGTCACCGCCCTGCCTGCACCCGCTCTCCAGGACAGCGTCGAATCGGTTGCCGGCCAGCGCGTCATTCAGATGGTCCGCTCGCTTCACCGACAGCAGCCCGATGCTGAAGGCTGGCACGCGCTCGACGATGCCGTCTTCGATCTCTACGAGATGGATGAAGCGGACCGCATCATCGTCCGGGACGGCCTGTTCCGGGCCGGATGGCAATGGAAGGCGGGTCGGGACGAGTCCGTCGCTCCCGCCGACGTGGATGACCTGCAGAGGTATACGGAGGCGTTTCTCTCCACGATGGACGACTGGTTGGCCGTGTCGAACCGCCGGCGCATGCGGGCCGAAATCTACGATATGGCGCAAGATGCACCGCACCGTGTCGTTCGGTTCGTGCTCGAAGATCGGCCGATCCCTTCCGTGGCAGAGGTCGTGGCGCCCGACGGCCCGCTACGCTCTGTGCTCGAACGGATCGGCGAGCGCACGCAGGTGCGGGTCGCAGAAGCGCTGGTCGGCGTTCGCGAGCTGCGTGTGCACGCACGCGACGAAGTGTCGATCATCAAGCCGGCGGCCCGCCGACACTGGTTGAGCGTGCGCGGCCTGGAGGACGCGGACGCCGTGGTCAGGGACAGTGCGTACCGCGACCGCGCGACATGATATCGAACACCGTTGGGTGGGGTGCAATCGGCCAACAGCCGATCGACATCGACACCGAACGTAGCGACGCGATTCTGCAGATTCTCGACGAGGGCTGGCAGAAGGCATCCACATCTCCAGTGGTGCACTCGGAGGCCGGGGAGGTGGAGATCACGGAGCAGCTTCGAGCCGGCATGCGGGCGGCGCTGAAGACCACACTTGGCGCATGGCGCAGAAAGATGACTGTCCTGCCGGGAACCGAATCGCGTTCGAGTCGGAGTCTTCTGAGACCGGATGGGCGTACGGACATCCCTATCTTCTTCAGCGACATCCGCGAGGAATACGACGAACACGACCCGCACGCGATCGTCGAGTGCAAACGGGTCGCGGGGAGTCGCGCCGACCTGTGTCGGGAGTACGTTGTCGAAGGCATCGACCGCTTCGTGGACGGAAAGTACGGCGGCAATCACGCAGTCGGCTTCATGGCCGGATACGTGCTCTCCGAGGATGCGAAGGCGGCGACGGCCGGCATCAACCGTCACCTGACCCGCAAGGGACGACAACCGGAACATCTGGGACCGTGTAGTGCCCCCGCGGCACCTTGGGCGAGAAGTAGCCGGCATACGCGGCAGGATCCGAGACCGCCCATAACTCTCCATCACGCATTCTTCGGCTTCCGGTCGTCGCCGCGCTGATGTCGCGATGGAAGCCCGCGACCCGACACTTCGCGGCCACATGCTGAGGCCGGCCCAGACCGACCGACGGTCGGCACAACAACAGATTGCTCAACGAGAACGGAATCCGGACCGGATGTGGAACGGAAGAAGCCGCGTAGGTGGCCTCTGTATCCTCACTCAATTGCTTATGAACGCTCGGGCAGCCGCAGGATGCCCCGTAAGCCGTCCTCGCGGCGGTCCTTGAGAATCAGTGCGATGGCTTCCAGGAGACTGCCCCGCGCTTCACCCTTGGTTCGTCCTGTCCTTGGCGCCGGGGATCTCCGGGCAGTAAGGACAGTGATCAATATAGGTTTGTCAACTTCGTCGAGGTTCCAGTTTGTAGTTCCAATCCCCATGAAACTCGTCGGGGACCAGCGCGATTTCGTTCATCTGCTCCTCGGTCACCGTGACGCCCGTGGGATACTGTCTGTCGTCGAGCTCGGCCCGGACTCGGAGCCCGGCCGCTGTCCGCGTGTTCCCGATGCGATCCACGATGGTCTCAAATGTCGTCAGCGGCGTGCCGCGCCAGTTCGCCGTGATGTGGCAGAAGAGCCGGTGCTCGATCTTGTTCCACTTGCTCGTCCCGGGTGGGAAATGACTGACCTGGATGGTCAGACGGGTCTGGTCGGCAAAGCGTTGCATCTCGTGCTTCCAGGCGCGGGACCGATACCCGTTGCTCCCGCCCGCATCGGCCGTGATGTACAGCGTCGTGGCGTTCGGGTAGGCCCGCCGCCCCATCTTGCGCCACCAGTGGCGAATCGAGGCCACCGCGAAGGCCGGCGTGTCGTGGTCGCGACCGACGCTCACCCATGCTTCGTTGCGGGCCATGTCGTAAACGCCGTAGGGAATCGCCTTACCCTCGGCGTCGGTCGGGAAGTCGTGCACGCGCACGCCCGGCGGCGTGCCCTTCGGCTGCCATTCCCGGCCCCGGTTGGTGAAGTTGCCCACCAGTTCCTTCTTCTTCGTGTCGACCGAAATCACCGGCTCGCCGGCGGCCAGAAGCGCGTCCGCGGTCGCGTTGATGTGCTCGAACTGCGCGTTGCGGTCCGGGTGCGTGGCGCCCTCTTGCCGCTTGCGAACCGATTGCAGCCGGTAGCCCAGGCGGTTGAGCAGCCGACCCACTGTCGTCGAACTCACTCGCCATCCCTGCTCGGTCAGCGCCGCCGCCAACTTTGCGCGACTCTTGCACGTCCAGCGCAGCGGCGAGGTCGGGTCCCCGCGGGTGAGCGGGTCTACCAGCGCTTCGAGCGCGGCTTGGATGCCGGGTTGATCTTCCTGGATGCGGGGCCGTCCGGCGCCCGGACGTCGTATGCGGCCCGTCGGCGCTTCGCCGCCCGCAATCTCCCGACGTCCCTTGCGAATCGTCTCCCGTGCCAGACCGGTGGCGGCCGAAACCAGCGCGTCGCCGCCATAGCCAATCGCCAGCGACTCGGCTGCCGCCCACCGGCGGCGACTGAGCTCGTCCAACACAGGCGCTACCGCGGCATACTTGGCAACAATGGTCGCTTCCAACTCGATGTCGCGCTTCACGCGACCAGTATGATCGGGAATCGGAAAGCTGGCAAGTTAATTTAGGCCGCCCTCCTAAGCGCCGTGCCATGCGCCGTCTCGCAACGGCCAGCGGCTCGGGTGTCGCGCCGCCGGTCAGATTCCCGAAGCGGAAGCGGTACGCGGCGAGGTTCCGGATCCCGGAGGCCTGCCGTTGAAGGAGCTTGAAGACGGTAGCGGGCACCTGCGGCCCGCCGTTCGCCGCCCTGGCCGTCGTGCTCGCCGCCACCGGCGTGTACGGGCTCATGGCGTACCTCGTGCAGCAACGCGTGCGGGAAATGGGGATCCGCCTCGCCCTCGGTGCCGACACCCGGCGCGTGAGGAACCTAATCGTGCGCGACGGCCTGCGTCTGGCGGCTGCCGGCATCGCGATTGGCCTGCTGGGAGCCCTGGGAGCCACGAGGTTGGTGGCCAACCTGCTCGTCGGCGTGAGCGCGGGAGATCCCGCCGTCCTGACCGCCGCCGCTGGCCTGCTGGGCCTCGTGGCGCTGTTGGCGGTCTGGCTCCCCGCACGCCAGGCGAGCCGCGTAGATCCCGCGGTCGCGTTGCGAACGGAATAGCATTAGCGAAGCGACGCGGCATTCTTGCCCATGACCCGAGTGTGAGACCCGGGGGAAACCCGCGCGGGCTGCTCCGGAGGAACCCACGGGGACTGCCGCGGAACCGAAGACGGACGCCAACGTTCGTCGTAGGCCAGCCCATGGCAGAATCGACGCGTGAGCCCGATCGACGCGCTGATCGTCGTCCTCTTCATCGCCTATGCCGTCGGCGTCGGCTTCCGGAACCGCCGGCAGGCGTCGAAGAACCTCGAAGAGTACTTTCTCGCCGGCCGGTCCCTGCCCGGCTGGAAGGCGGGGCTCAGCATGGCGGCCACCCAGTTTGCCGCCGACACGCCCTTGCTCGTGACGGGTCTGGTGGCCACCGCCGGGATCTTCGGGCTGTGGCAGCTCTGGATCTTCGGCGTCACCTTTCTGGTGCTCGGCTTCGTGCTGGCCGGCGCGTGGCGCCGGGCCGGCGTGGTCACCGACGCCGAGCTGGCCGAGGTGCGCTACGGCGCCAGGCCGGCGGCCGTGTTGCGATGCGTCAAGGCTCTCTACTTCGGCACCATCATCAACTGCGTCGCCCTGGCCTGGGTGCTGTTCGCCGCCGCCAAGATCGCCGAGCCGTTCCTGCTGTGGAACGAATGGCTGCCCGGGGAGATCTTTCAACCGGTCGTCGGCCTGGTGGACGCGGTGGGCGTGCCGCTGACCATCGGCGGGCTCGCCGATCCCGACGTCTGGATCAAGACCGCCAACAACCTGCTGTCGCTCGTCATGATCCTGACCGTCGTGGCGCTCTACTCGGCCACCGGTGGACTGCGGAGCGTCGTCGCGACCGACATCGGCCAGATCACCGTCATGGCCGTCGGCACGCTGGCGTTCACGACGATCGTCGTGTCGGAGGCGGGCGGGCTCGGCGGGATGCAGGCGAAGCTGCACGAAGCGTTCGCCGGCGGCGGACCGGGGGGGATTCTGCCCGACGAGATCCTGGCGTTCACGCCGGGACGAGCGAAAGACGTCACCTGGTCGGTGCTCTCGCTGCTGGGACTGCTCTGGCTCATCAACTCCGTTTCCGACGGCAGCGGGTATCTAGCCCAGCGCGCCATGGCCTGTCGCAGCGATCGCGACGCCAGGACGGCCGCGGTCGTCTTCACGTTCGCTCAGGTGCTGCTGCGCAGCCTGCTCTGGCTGCCGCTCGCCGTCGGGCTGCTGGTTCTGTTCCCACCCGACCCGGGGCTCGCCCCCGGCCTGATACAGGCCGACCGGGAGGCGACCTATGTCCGGGGGATGGCGGAGCTGCTGCCGCCCGGCGTGACCGGGTTGATGCTGACCGGCATGCTGGCGGCGCTCGCCTCGACCGTCGACACGCATCTGAACTGGGGCGCCTCCTACTGGACCAACGACATCTACAAGCGATTCATCTGCCAGGCGTGGCTGAAGACGGAGCCGAGCGGCCGCTCGCTCGTCTGGGTGGCGCGCGCCGCGAGCGTGCTGACCCTGGTGATCGCGATGGCGGTGATGAGCCAGTTGACGTCCATCAACCAGGCCTGGCAGATCAACCTTCTGTTCGGCGCCGGGCTCGGCGTGGTGCTGGTGCTGCGGTGGCTCTGGTGGCGGATGAACGCGTGGGCGGAGATCGCGGCCATGGTCGTCGCCTCCGCCGTCGCGCCGTTGCTCATCGTCTACCTGGGTGACGACCAGCAGCCGCTACGGTTGCTGCTCGCGGCCACGGCATCGACAGTTGCGGCGCTGGTCGCGATCTGGATCAAGGGACCCGAGGACCGGGAGCGCCTGACCGCGTTCTACCGGCGCGTACGGCCGGTCGGCTTCTGGGGTCCGATCGCGGCAGGGCAGGGCGCGGAGGAAGACCTCGGCCCCAGGCGCCTCGCGCGGGCCCTGGGCGCGACGGCGCTCTGCTCGGCCACCCTCTTCGCCGCGCTGGTGGGAATCGGGAGCTGGCTGGTCGGCAGCCCGCCCCCGGTGTGGCTGCCGTCGGCGCCCGTCTGGATCGGCGGGCTGCTGGTGACGGCCCTGGCGCTGTGCCCGCTCTGGTATCGGCTTGGATTCGGCGCGACCACCTCGGCAGAACTCAGGAGCAGACGATGACAACGCTGTCGGATCACCGGTATGACGTTGGACGAGTGGTCGCCGTGAGCGCGGCGCTCGGATGCGCGTGGACGATGGGTGTGGTCGCCGCGTTCGCACAGAGCGCCTTCCAAATCGAAGAAGCCTCCATCGGCGATATTCAGCGCGCGATCCGGCAGGGCGAGACGACCTGCGTGCAGGTGGTGGAGGCCTATGTCGAGCGCGCGAGGGCATACAACGGCATCTGCACGCAGCTCGTTACCGGGGACGGTGGACGGGTTGCGCCTGGTCGGGGTGCCGTCCGGGCCGGGGCCCCGATCGAGTTCCCCGCCACCACCGTGCCGGTGCGCGGGATTCTGCCGGACTACGACGACTACCAAGGGCTGCCGATCGAGTTCGGCCGCATGGAGCCCACGCGGTCCGATCCCGGCGTCCAGCAGCAGTACGGCATGGTCGTCGGCATGGAGGACGCGGGTCAGCTCAATGCGCTGAGCACTCTCAACCTCCGTGGCGAACGCTCGGTAACCTGCCAGGCCGAGTGCGACGCGCACCCGTCGGACGGCACCCTGCCGGCGCGTTGCCCCGCCGCGTGCGAAGCGTTCCGCCAACAGCCGGACGCGCTCGAGAGGGCAGCCGAGCTCGATGCCCTCTACGGCACGAATCCCGACCTCGAGCGGATGCCGATGTACTGCGCCGCGATCTCGTTCAAGGACGTCTTCGACACGACCGACATGCGGTCGACGAGCGGGGCGGACACCGCCTACGCGATGGATGCTCCGCCGCGGGACGCGACGGTCGTCGCCGAGCTGCGCGCCAAGGGCGCCATCATCTACGCCAAGGCCAACCTCTCCGAGTACAACGCCGGCGGCGGCGACCCGGGAGGCGCCACCGCCGGCTCACGGACTCTCGGCGCGGGCGTCTCCCGCAGCAGTTGGGCCGGCCCGTCGTGCAATGTCTACGATACGGCTCGGGAACCCGGCGGCTCGAGCTCGGGGTCGGCGGTGTCGGTCGGCGCGAACCTCGCCACCTGCTCGATCTGCGAGGAGACCGGCGGATCGTGCCGGCAGCCGGCGTGGCGAAACGGCGTCGTCGGCTTCGTGACGACCAAGGGGCTCGTGCCCTACGGCGGTTCGACCGGCGTGGAGCCCTACCTCGACCGGGGGGGCATCAACTGCCGCACGGTGGAGGACGCGGCCCTGGTCCTCGACGCGCTCAGGAACACGGAGAGGGGCTTCCACGATCCGCGCGACATCTACGCCGCGCTCCCGCGCGCGCTGATCCCCGCGGCGCCCTATGCGAGCTTCGTGGTTGATCAGGAGACCGCCGACGCCAGGCCGCTCGCCGGCGTGCGCATCGGCGTGGTCCGGGAGTACATGGTCGAGCACACCGACAACGACGCCGCGATGAGCGATCTCGTCAACGAGGAGATCCTGCGCGTGCTGCGTGACGAACTCGGCGCGGAGCTCGTCGAATCGTCCGATCCGGAGTATCCGGACGACCCGTCGATCCCGAACATGGCGTACGACTTTCACCGGGCGATAGGCGAGATCCTGCCCGTCCACATGCCGGAGTACATCCAGGCCCGCGACGCCGACGGCGCGTACCGGTTCGCCGTACCCGGCCACGACGTGACCAGCCGCGACTATCTCGTGCGAGCCGCGGAAGGCGTGGCGCCGCTGTCGGCCGACCTGAACCTGCGCAGCATCAACAGCTCGCCGCCGACCTTGAGCTTCAGCTTTCACCTGGCCCAGTACCTGCTGCGCCGCGGGGATCCCACGGTGACCGACTGGACGAGCCTGAACGCGAACTCGAAGTACTACAGCGAGCGGCGCGCGGTGGCGATGCGCAACTGGGAGAACGCCCGCAACATCGTCTCGGAGGGCATCACCCGGCGCGTGAAGATGCGCGACGTCATGCGGCTCGTCCTGCTCAACGTGCTGCACAGGAACGACCTCGACGTGCTGGTCAACCCGACGATCACGGTGCCCCCGGTGCGCATCGGATATGCCGGGGAGCCGTCGGTCAGGAACCGTCCGACCGGTCGGTTTCCCACCAGCGCCAACCTCGGCATTCCGGAGATCACGGTGCCGGCCGGCTTCAATCGAATCGTCTACGACCCCGAGTACGTGCTGAACGACGACAGGGACGACTACGACAACGTCACGGGCAGCCGCCGGACGGATCTCGATGCCCCACTCCCCGTCGGCATCTCGTTCTGGGCGGGACCCGGCGACGAGCCGCTCGTCCTGCGCGTCGCTTCGGCCTACGAGGCGGCAACGAGGCATCGCCGGCCGCCGCCCGACTTCGGGCCTGTCGGCCGATGATGCCGGCGCGCGGGCATGTCGTCTGACGCGGACGAGCCGAATCGACCATTGTCGATACGCTGCTCGTGATGATAGAGTCCCCCGCCTCCGCACGGAACCACTGCGGAACCGGAGAATCCGATGCCGATGAAGCCGCTCGCCGTGCTGCTCGCCGTCGCATGCGTGGCGACAGTGGGCGCACAGCAGGCCGCGTTCGACCGGCTGTCGCCCGACGTCCTCGACGTCGTGGCGCCGTCGGCGCGCGTCACGGGCGAGCCCGGCGCCATGCGGATCCGCCGCACCCCGTGCCGCACCGCTCCGTTGAACGAGGTCCGGCAGCGCATCGTCGATCTGGCGGTGCAGGAGTGGGCGTTCTTCGGATTCATCGTCGTCGACCAGACGCTGGACCGGGCGTCCGGACCCGGCCAGCGGCGCCGGCGCCGCTGGCGGCGGCCGGGCCGGGCCGAGTCGGTTCGCGTGGCCGACTCGATCGCCGGCTACGGGACGGTCACGCCGCAGGGCGGCTGGATCATCGACGCTCAGAACGCCGTGTGGCGCGGGCCGCGCGGCGTCGGCTCGCGCTGGCGCTACCCGTGGTCGGCGGCCTTCGTGTCCTGGGTGATGTGCGAGGCCGGCCTCGGCGAGGCATCTCTCTTCCGCCGCGCCGTCGCGCATCACGTCTACATCGACCAGGCCATCCGCGCGCGCGGCACCGACTCGCCGGCCGCGGCGTTCGCGGCCCACGACATCGGCGAGGCGCCGGTCGCGCCCGGCGACCTGCTGTGCAGCGCGCGCCGACCGGCCTACCGGTCAATTGCCGAGCGGCGGCGCCAGATGGGCGTCGGCGCGCGGACCCACTGCGACATCGCGGTCAAGGTGGATCCGCCCCGCCGCCGGATCCTCGCCATCGGCGGCAACGTGCGCGGCGCGGTGAGCCTGAAGCTGCTGCCGGCGGCCGATGGCCCGGACGGCAGCCTGCGCCCGCTCCCGGGCCGGCGGCGGATCTTCGCCCACCTCAAGCTGCGCGCCGCGTCGATTGCGGCCTACGCGCTCGACCACACGCCCACCATTCGCGCGATCCGGTGCACCGACGGCTTCTCGCTGCCGCGTCAGGTGATCGCCGCGGGCCTCGTCGGTCGCGACGCCCGCTGCTGAACCGGGCGCAACGAATCGGCGACGACGGCGTGCTCGACTCCCGGTTCGGGCGGACCATCGAGTGCCCCGGGACGCCGGTGATCAGGCGCCGCCCTTCGGCGCGTCGAAGACAGCCGCCACGTCGGCGGTGAATCCGTCGAGCAGCCGTGACGCGGCGGCGTGACCGCGGGTATGCACACCGTGCGCGACGTAGGCGTCGCCCTCCAGCACGAGCACGGTGATCGTCTCGTCGCGGGGGTCCACGATCCAGTACTCCGGGATTCGCGCCTCGGTGTAGTCGGCGCGTTTCTCCACCACATCCCGATCCGGGTCGTCCGGGCTCACGACCTCGACCACCAAGTCCGCGCCCAGCCAGTAGCGGTCCTGGCACCGGGAATCGGAACGGTCACGGAGCAGCAGCAGGTCGGGCTCCCGGAACTTGCCCGCACGGACGCGCATGCGCAACGCCGCCACCATCGCAACCCCGCCGCGCGGCGTCAGGTAGTCGTGAAACAGTCGATACAGGGCCAGGAGGACGGCCTGGTGAGTAAACGTGGGCATCGGAAGTTCCTGCACGTGGCCGTCCGTGAACTCGATCAGACGGCTGCACCGATCGGTGAGCCAGAGGTACTCTTCGTCGCTCCAGCCTCCCTGGGGCGGCAGAACATCGCGCAGGAGGGCGTGCAGGGCGTCCTGTGAAGTGGCCGAGGAGGTCATCGACGGACCGCTCGTCAGCATAATCTCCATCCTGCCACATTCGGCGGCGTGGCGGGTCGACGCGCCGATTGCACACCGCCATGGTACGCATCGGCGCCGTGCGCGGGCCGCTCGTCTGCTGCACCGGGCCCGACGTTGCGGACGGACACCAGAATCTCGAATAGGCCACAATCTGTCCGAAAACCGAACACGGGGCCCGGCCATCGGCGCAGGCGAGCCGGGCGAACCGGATAGCAGGCGGCTCGTCGACGCGCACTGCGGGAGGTTGATGGCCCTCGCCATGTGAGACTCTCTGGCGCGAGCGGATTGCGCGCGCCAGGCTTCGGGAATCGGCTACCCTGGCCGATGTCGATGACGTCTGTCCGGAACGTGTAGTCGCAGAAGCCGGAATCGGCGAACCGGAGCCGGCGCAGTCGTTCTGCGCGAGTCGTGGCAGTCTCGGAACGGATAGTGACATCCCCCTTGAATTGGGGATTATATCGATGGGTGATCAAGCCGCTTCGGGCCCAAAACACCCGTAAACATTGACGTTTTCTGAACACGTCCGATCGCGTATTCAAGCGGTCGGACACAGAATCAGACGCCGCCCGAGCGGCTTCTGCATATGCCGTCCGGATTCCGGCTCCGGACGGAAATCGCTCAGGACGGCCTCAGCGGACCGTCAGCACGATCCTGCTGATTTCGTAGCAGGACAACTACGCCCTCGCACGTGCATATCTGGGTATTCATGCGCGCCGGTGAATGCTCAGAGCGGCGGACTTGTGGCCTGGCCCGTGGCGGATCATCTTCAGTCATCGTTCCGCCTGAGCACAGATCCAGTCGGCCACGTTATTGACCTGCTCGGCGATCTTCCACGGCCGTGGCCGACCGCCCACGGTCGTGACCCGGAACCGCCACGCACCACGGATGTCCCCGGCACGCCTGGGTCGGCCCGTCGGTGTCACGGGCGCCTGCACCCACGCGGACAGGCCGGACGGAAGACGGAACGAGTACTCGCCGATCCGTGCACCGCTCGGCGTAAAGCCACCGAACCGCACAACCGGACAGTCTGTCAGCCTCCACTCGCTGGACTGAACGGGAAGTCGAGAACCGCACTCGCGAGCGGGAGGCGACCGCGCCCGGCGGTCTTCACATGCCCCACACGTCTATGGCGACGCCGCGGCGAGTCTGCATCCGGCGGTGGAAGACCTTGTCGTCCCAGCTCTTCCCAGCTCTTCCCAGACGCGCGGTCGATGACCACGAGATGGCCTGCCGCCGCCGCGCACCGGTCCATGTACGCTGCCGTCTGCTCCAGACCCGCGGAGATGGTCCGCTCCAGACTTCCGTGCAGTACCTCGCACTCGATCACGATCTCGTCGACCTGCGCAGCCTCTCCGGCGCCAACGCGGGAACCGCTGGCATGTGACCGGCCGGCGCCCGACTCCCCGCCACGCCGCGGCCAGACGATCAAGAGGTCCGTGCGTCCCCGCCCCAGCCCGTACTCGCGCTCGACGCGCCCGCCGCTGTTCACGATCCGGTGCAGGAACGCTTGCAGCAGCAACTGCGGCCAGGCCTCCTGGTACTGGAATCGCTTCGACCAGTGCTCCGAGTGTTCCCGGAAGAACGTCTGGAACGCCGACAGCAGCTTCCGCGCATCCAGTCCGCCGTCGGCATCGACATACCAGGCCGGGTCCTCGGTCAGTCCCGCCTGGGCGGCGTAGGTCAGCTCGCGCGGGATGACCTCCGCGTAGATCGGATTGGCGACGCGGAGCGGATCGTCGGGCGCGATCAGCCCGAGGTCGCGGACGTACTCGAGGTCGCGGATCGAGAAGCCGTGCTCCTCGCCGCCGCTCAACAGGGGCTCGACCACGCGCCGCACGCGGTCTTCCTGCAGCTTGTCCGCCAACTGGTCCAGGTGCGTCTCCCGCCGCAGAATCAGCCGCTCCTGCGCCAACCGGATCGCCTCTGCACGGATAGGCCGCGACCGGTCGCGGTTCGCCCTGTCCTCGAAGCAGGCTTCCGCCGCCAGCGCGTTCACCAGCCACGGCTGCCCAAGAGTCCGCTCCCACACCGTCTCCAGCGCTTCGGGCGCAAATGTCTGCCCCGTCTCCGCGGTGTGCTGCCCGAGCAAAGCCAGGACCTCGCGCTGCGAGAAGTCCCCCAGCCGCAACGACTTCGCCTTGACGTTGAACGCGCTGCCCCCGGCGATGGTCGCATTCGCCGACCCGGAGTGGATCCTGTAGTCCCGCACGTCCCGCACCCCGCACAGCACCACGCTCTGCGGGAAGCTGCGCGGGCGCTGGTTGTATCCCGTCCGCAACTGCCGCAGCACGGCCAGCAGCGAGTCGCCGATGAGCATGTCGATCTCGTCGATCAGCAGCACCAGCGGCTTGGCGTCCGCCTCGGACCAGCGCGCCAACGCTTCGAGCAGCACCTCGTCCGGAACGTACTTCGCCGCCAGGTCACGGTAGACGTCTTCCAGGAACTCGTCGCCCAAGGTCATCCGCGCCTGGGACGCCAGCCGGCCCAGTACTGCGCGCATCGCCCGTCCGACGTCTTCGCGGGCCGTCTGCGCCACCTCGACGTTGGCGTACACGCACCGGTAGCCGTCGGCGTTCAGCCGGTCTCGCAACGCCAGCAGGGCCGAGGTCTTCCCCGTCTGCCGGGGCGCGTGCAGCACGAAGTACTTCTCGTCCCCGACGAGCGCCAGCACCTGCTCCAGATCGAGCCGGTCCAGCGGTGGAATGCAGTAGTGCCGGTCTGGCTTGACGGGGCCGGTCGTGGTGAAGAAGCGCCTGCTGTTCCCGGCCCCGGCCGCCATCGTGCGGCAAGCGTACTTCAGCCGGGGCAGGAATTGCAGGTCGCTCGGCGAAGCTGCCGCCGTGGCCCGGAGCACTTGAGAGAGGCGTCGAACGTCGCGTCACTCGCCGGGCCGGCCGGTAAGCGCCTCCCGGACGCTTCGCATCGCGGCGGCACCGGCACCGGTCGCGAGACCCCGTATACTGCCGACCGTCGATGCGACCGTCGCCCCCCGGCACACTTCGCTACCGGTTCGCCGGTCACATCCTGTCCCCCGCACGTCGGACGCTCGTCCGCGACGGTCGGGAACTGCCGCTGATCCCGCGCTGCTTCGACCTGCTCGTCATGCTCATCGAGCGGCGCAACGAGGCGCTGTCGAGGGGTGAGATCCTCGACGCGGTCTGGCGCGACGTGGCGGTCACCGACGGTGCCCTGAGCCAGGCGATCCGGATCCTCCGACGCACGCTGGGTGATGATCCTCGCGCGCCGACCTTCATCCGTACGGTACAGCGGCACGGCTATCGCTTCGTCTGCGACGACATCATCGAGGAGCCCGACGAGGGACGGCCGGAGCCCGTGCGGGCTGCCGAGGCAGAGCCGGTGCGCACTACATCGGAGCCGGTGCGCGCCACGTCGGAGCCCGATGCGAACGTCTCCTTCGACCAAGCCATCGAGACGTTGCTCGACGACGATACCGTCGACACCGAGAGAGCGGACGCCCGGCGGCGACAGGCTGCCGAGACCCTGCACCAGTTGGGAACACGAGAGGCTCTCGACCGGCTGGACCGCAGGAAGGGACACGCCGTGGCTCGCGCCTACTTGCGCGACACTCGCTGGGACGTCCCGGGTGCGGGACCGGTCCCGCTGGTCGGACACCCGGGCTGGCTTGCAGCCGCGAGAATCCTGTTCCTGCTTCGCATCCGGCGCGCGGCGCAGCTGGCGGGGCGCCGGTGGACGGGCGCGGCCGGCGGCGGAGCGGCCGCCGGGGCAATCGGCGGCTTCATCGGCGGGCTCGTCCTCCGCTTCGGACCGGGATCGACGGCAGGCGACGGCGTGGTGGCGATGCTGCCAATGCTCGGAACGGCGGTGGGCGGTGTCGCGGCGGCGGGCATCGGTGCAGGTCTGGCCGCCGCGGAAGCCGCCTTCCGCGCGCAACGGCGGCTGGCGCTTGCCTTGGCCGGAGCGTTGAGCGGTCTGGCTATCGGCGCGACCGCCCACCTGCTGGGGCGCCTCGTGCTGAAAGGTCTGTTCGGTCGCGATCTCTCTCCGCTGACCGGGGCTGTGGAGGGCCTGGTCCTCGGCGCAGCGGTCGGGCTTGGCTACGGGCTCGCCACGCCAACCGCGGAGGGCGGCATGGCCACCCCGCATGGGATTGCCCGAGTCCGTGTCGCTATGCTGGCGGGACTCGCCTGCGCGCTGGCCGCCGGGATGCTCGGTTGGAGCGGCCGCTTCCTGGGGGCGATGAGCCTCGATTTCATGGCGCAGAGCTTCCCCGGCTCGCAGGTCGGCCTCGCGCCCCTGGCCCGCCTGCTCGGCGAGCAGGAGCCGGGTGTCGTGACCCGGGTCGCGATCAGCGTCTTCGAGGGCCTGATGTTCGGCTCGGGCCTGGCCGCCGGACTGACCAGAAGACCCCGCTAGCGCGCCGTCTTGGGGCGCGCAGAACTCCGCTGCGCCGCGGTCTGCGGCGCAAGCTCGCAGCCTCCCGGAGCCGTTTCGCCCACCCCTCAGCGGAATATCACCGCTCCCTCACTTCTCGCTCATGTCTCGGCACGGCGGTCCGCCGATACTGCGTCGAACGAATCCGATGACGGCTGCACCAGCTAGGGGAGTGTCACGATGCAACAAGCGCTCAGTTCACTACAAGACCGGTTGGTTCCCGCCGAGGAGATCTTCTTTGCCTGGCTGATACGGGTATTCGCCGCCGCAACTCTCGTCGGGTCGGCATGGATCGACGACGCGCCCCCTCTCGATCTGGCGGCCGTGCTCATCGCGATGTACGTCGCTGTCCGTGTGGTCACGCAGTTCGGCAACCTGGCCGCCGCCGCCCCCTTCGAGAGCCGCCGCTTGCGGATGATCTTCGCCGTCGGCGCCCTCGTTCTGCTCGGTCTGTCGTTCCTCGTCGTCGTCACCCTCGTCGAGCGACTGGCCCTCTCGACTACCGGTTGAGAACCGAGCTGCACGGCCGTGTGCTATCCAGACGCCCGGTGGCCCGGCAGCAGCAGGAACGAACCGGGACTGTCGGGGGAGAGGCGGGTTGAGATGGATCGAGTGATAAGCCGCGGCCTGCACGTGGGGCTGATCATGGACGGCAACGGCCGCTGGGCGGGCGCGCGCGGGCTCCCGCGCACGGAGGGACACCGCCGCGGGGCCGACGCCGTGCGGCGCGCGGTGGAAGCGGCGCCCGAGCTCGGCATCGCGACGCTGACGCTGTACGCTTTCTCGGCCGACAACTGGCAACGGCCGGCCGCCGAGGTATCCACCTTGATGCGGCTGCTGGAGTCGTTTCTCGTCCGGGAGCGCAGGAACTGCCGCCGCAACGGCGTGCGGCTTGCGTTGATTGGTCGGCGAGACCGCCTGGCGCCCGCGCTGACGCGCGCGATCGAGGAATCGGAGCGCGCCACCCACGACGGCACCCGGCTCTATCTGCGGCTGGCCGTGGACTACTCGGCTCGCTCAGCGATCCTCGCCGCTGCCGGCATGTTGAGGTCGGACGAACGCTGCGACGAAGCCGGCTTCCTGCGGCGGGTCAACCGCGCGTGCCACTCCGATCCGGCAACACCGCCGGTCGATCTGGTGATCCGCACGAGCGGCGAGCAGCGCCTGAGCGACTTCCTGCTGTTCGAGTCGGCCTACGCGGAGCTCCTGTTCATCGACACGCTGTGGCCGGACTTCGACGGCGAGGATCTGCGCCGCGCGGTCGAGGCGTTCCGCCGCCGCGAGCGTCGCTACGGGGGCCTGACCACGGACACGGCCATCCGAGCGGTTGGTCGACCCTCCCACGAGCGGGGCGACACCTGTCATTGCGATCCCACTGCGGTCTCCTGGCGCGAAGCCGCCCTGACAGAATAGTCTGGTCCGGCTGACACACGGAGGTCCGACCGCATGACCGATCCGAAGGCTGAAGACAACCAGCGTCCCGACAACGACAAGCGCCGCAGCGGCATCGACCGCTTCCTGAGCGGCATCGAAACGGTGGGCAACCGCCTGCCGGACCCAGCGATCCTGTTCCTGCTGTTGCTGCTGCTGACCTGGGTCGCTTCGGCCATCCTGTCGCCGATCGAGTTCACGGAGACGCACCCGCGGACCGGCGAGCCGGTGCGCATCCTGAACCAGTTGACGGGGACCGCGCTGACCGAGTTCATGGTCAACATGGTGCCGACGTTCACCGCGTTTCCGCCCCTGGGCGTCGTGCTCGTGGCGCTGCTCGGCGTGGGCGTGGCCGAGAAGACCGGCTTCATCAACGCCGGTCTCAAGCTGATTCTGGGCGTGACCTCGCGCAGCCTGCTGACACCGATGCTGATGCTGGCGGCCATCGTCAGCCACACGGCGGCCGACGCCGGCTACGTCCTGGTGATTCCGCTCGGCGGGGTGATCTTCTACGCGGCGGGCCGGCACCCGCTGGCGGGCATCTCGGCGGCGTTCGCCGGCGTCTCCGGCGGCTTCGCCGCCAACTTCATTCCGTCCGGCATCGATCCGCTGCTGCAGGGGTTCACGCAGAGCGCGGCGCAGATCTTCGACCCCGAGCGGCTGGTCAATCCGCTGTGCAACCTGGCGTTCACGGCCGCCTCGTCGATGCTCGTCATCGCGGTCGGCTGGTACCTGACCGACCGGGTCATCGAACCCCGTCTCCGGGAGACCGCCATCGACGGCGACCCGGGCGCCATGCCGAAGATGGAGGCGCTGACGGACGACGACCGGCGCGGCTTCCGGGCCGGCGCGGCGGCGCTGGTGGCGGGGCTCGTGCTGCTGGTCCTCGCCATGCTGCCCGGCGGCTCGCCGCTGCGCGCGGAGGACGGGTCGCTGACCAGCGTGGCGGCGCCGCTGATGCACATGCTGGTGCCGCTGATCTTCGTCCTGTTCATCGTGCCGGGCGTCGTGCACGGCTACGTGTCCGGGTCGGTCAAGAGCCACCGCGACATCGTCGCCGGCATGACCGCCGCGATGGGCACGATGAGCTACTACCTGGTGATGGTCTTCTTCGCCGCGCAGTTCATCGCCGCCTTCAACGGCTCGAACATCGGCCTGCTGCTCGCGCTGAAGGGAGCGAACTTCCTGCGCGATCTGAACCTGTTCCCCCAGGTCACGATCGTCGGCATCGTTCTGTTGAGCGCCGTGATCAACCTGTTCGTCGGATCGGCCTCGGCCAAGTGGGCGCTGCTGTCGAGCATCTTCGTGCCGATGCTGATGGACCTGGGGATCGCTCCCGAGCTGACCCAGGCCGCCTACCGCGTCGGCGACAGCGTGACCAACATCGTGACCCCGCTGATGCCGTACTTCCCGCTGGTCGTGGTGTTCGGCCAGCGGTACGTCAAGTCGACCGGCATCGGCACCGTGGTGTCGCTGATGCTGCCGTACTCGGCGGTACTGCTCGTCACCTGGACCCTGTTCCTGGTCTTCTACTGGCTGGTCGGCCTGCCGCTCGGGGTGCAGTCCAGCTACGTCTATCCATGAACCGGCAGTCACGGCGCCGTGGAACGCTGCGCGGGTAGAGGGCATCGTGGAGACTCCGCTCGTACGCGGAGGCTCCAGGATGGCCATACGACCTGGTGAGTCTGAAGCTCCGCACCTCGCGGCCGCAGGCGGCGCTTGATCCGCTCGCTCGCCGCTTAGTGGTCCCTCAGGAACTGCCGCGCTTCCGCGACGCTCGGCGCGTCCTCCGCCCCGCGCCACTGCGCCACGAGCTGCGCGTACTGCGCGCGCGCGGTGTCCGCATCGCCAGCGGCCACGGCGGCGCGGGCGAGCCCGCGGAGCGAGAGCGAACGGTTCGGCGTGCGCCGCAGCGAGCGCTTGAACTGTTCGACGGCTTCAGCCGGCCGACCCAGCTCGAGCAGGATCTCGCCATACAGCTCGTGCGCCGGCTTGAGCGGGGTCGGCGCCCCGCGCGGCGCGCCCCGCGACTCGGCCAGCTCGATCGCCTTGTCCATCGAGGCCGCCGCGGCGTCCGCGTCGCCCCGCGCGGCGTGCAGGAGCGCCGTGACCTCGTGATGCGCGATCGCCGCGACGGCACCGTCCAGCGCGGCCAGCGCCGAGGCCGCCGCGGCGCCCGCCGCCAGGTCGCCGGTCCGCACGGCGCTGATGCCGTTCGCCAGATGTCCCCCCGCCGCGGCATGTGGCGACACCTCGATGACCTGCCACTGCTCGGTCTCGATCACGTACCGCGGCCGGGTGATGGCTGCCCGCTGCAAGGCAATCGGCGCCTGGGTATTGGCGATGACCATCTCCCCGTTCTCGACCGCCTGCCACGCCTCGGCGTAGTCACCACGCTGCAGGTCGCCATACTGGCCCCAGTCGAGCGCATGCGTCAGATTCCTGGCATTGAAGTACCGCTGCGTTTCCGATTCGTAGGTGTCCTGCCGCTCGAACATCTCGAGCGCCGCCGCATACGAGGCGTCGTTCGACGACGAGACGTCGTCCCACATCCCGAGCTGGATGAAGATGTGCGACGGCATGTGCAGCGCGTGCACGACACCGGGCGCGATTGCGGCGAAGCGCGTGGCCGCCGGCAGCGCGATAGCCGCGTGAATCGGATCGTCGAAGGCGTGAATGATGTAGTGCGCGGCGCCCGGATGATCCGGATTGTCGTCGAACACCCGCAGCGCGATGGCGCCCGCCTTCACGTTCGTGCGATACGGCTCGTAGCCATAGTCGCTCGACGTGGCCAACAGCGCCAGCGCGTAGAACGCTTGCACCTCGTGATCGTCGGGGTGGGCGGCGGCAAGCCGCTCCATCTCGTCCGCGTACGCGACGCGGCGATCGGTTTCCTCGCCTGCGCCGAAGAACAGGGCATCCACGGCGCGGACGAATCCCTTCTCGCGCTCGGTCGGGGCCTTGGCCAACCGGGCCTCCCGGGTCGGCCCCAGCCGCTCGAGCGCCTGCCGCGGCAGGTCCCACTCCTGGAAGCGTTGGAGGGGGTGGTTGTAGCTCATCGCCTCGCCCCAGTAGGCCATGGCGAAGTCCGGAGCCAGGGCCTGGGCCTGCCGGAACTCCAAGGCCGCATCCTCGAGGCCGAAGCTATGGAGCATCGCCGCGCCGCGGAGAAAATGGACCTGGGCATCGGGGGAGCCGGAGGTCGGAAAGTCGATGACCCCGAGATCCGACGGCAGGGCGGCACTGGACGTCGATTGCGCGGCGCCGTCCGGGACAGCCACGGCCACGGTCAAGGCGACGCACACGACGACGAAGGTGACAGTTCGCATTGGTTTCTCTCCCGATTGTCGCCCCGACGCGCATAGGCCGGTCGACCCTGAGTCTACCGCGGTGGCGACGCGCGATTCCGCACGGAACGCGGCCATCGTATCACCCCGGGCGCGCACGATGGCAGCATGCCTCTTCGACGGGTCGAACCGAAGGACTCCGTGTTTGTTGGTGACTTGTCTTCTTCGCGAAACGGGTCGAGACGTGTCGCCTGACGGCACGGGTGCCGGGCTCGGCAACTACGTCGCTGCCGACGCGCGCGGTCGATAGCCGACGACCATCGCCGTCACGTCGTCGTGCTGCGGCGCGCCAGCGGTGAATCGCTCGACGCTGGCGAAGATCTCCCGCAGGCGGGCCTCGCACTCGGGACCGGAAATGTCTGTCAGGCAATCGAGAAGGCGGTCGTCGCCGTACTCCTCACCTTCCGCGTTCATGGCCTCCGACACGCCGTCGCTGAACAGCACGACGCAGTCGCCGGGCTGAAGGATCACCGTCCCCTCGTCGTACGGGACGCCGTCGTAGAGTCCCAGCACCATCCCGCCTGTCTCCAGGCGCTCGACACCATCCGCACGCACCAGCACGGGTGCGTTGTGTCCGGCGTTGCAGTAGACCAGCCGGCCCCGGGGATCCAGCATCGCGTAGAAGAGCGTCACGAAGCGTCCCTGGATGCCGCGACGAACCAGCGCGGTGTTCACCGTGCTCAGCGTCGCAGCAGGGCCCGCTCCCCTGCCGCCTTCCGCCTCGAGCGAGCCCTGCATCAAGGCGCCGAGCAGGGCCGCGGGGGGACCCTTCCCGGCCACATCACCGAGGGCGAAGGCAAGGGACCCATCGGGCCGGTCGACGTAGTCGAAGAAGTCGCCGCCAATGGATCGGCACGGCAGCGTCGCCGCCGCGGCCTCGAAGAACGCGCCGGACCGCCGCCGGTTCGGGAGCAGCGCCTGCTGGATTTCCGCCGCGGTCTGCATCTCGCGCTCCAACCTGGCGTTGTCGAGCGCGGCCCGGTACAGCTCCGCGTTCTGGATGGCCACTGCCGCCTCGTTGGCCAGCGTCTCCAGTGCGCTTTCCGTGGCAGGAGACAACAGCTTCGCCTTGTCACGGCTGTCGAGGTACAGCACGCCGATCCGTTGCTGCTGCTGCTCCTCCTCTGCCGCCGGTCCCGCCGATGCCGCGTCGGAGAACCGCATCAGGCGCAACGGCACGCAGATCACGTGTCGAATCCCCAGCGCCACCGTGCCCACGTGCGCGGCGGCAAGGTCGCCGTCCAGCAGATTGGCCTCGATGCGCGTCCGGCCCGTGCGAAACACTTCCTCGGGGATCTTCCGGCTGGTCTTGAAGCCACTGCCCGACAGGGTCTGTCGGCCGCGGGCCCGCGCCATCTTCAGGTCGAGCGCACCGTCGTCGTTCGCGAGCATGATGAACCCGCGCTCGGCGCCGCTCACCGTGATGGCCGAGTCCATCACGAGGGCCAACACGTCATCGAGAACGCGGGCCGAGCTGAGGGCGCGGAGCCCCTCCAGCAGCGCCGCCATCTGCCGCAGCTCGGCCGCCGCGGCCGTACCCGCGCCGGCATCCCGGATTGTGGGCAACGCCGCCGCAAGGCGAAAGACAAGCTCGGCGCCGCCGGCTCGACCCAGGCGGATCCGATCGCCGTCGGCGAGCACCCGTTCGGCTACCGCCTCGTCGTTGATAAAGGTTCCGTAGCGGGAGCCCCGGTCCCTGATGGCGTAGCCGGAACCGGCCGCCACTATCTCGGCATGGTCGCGGGAGACCTCTCCCCGCGGCAGTACCAGGTCGCTCTCGGCCCGCCGGCCAAGGCGGAACGGAGCCTTGTCGATGCGGACCTGCCGCCCCGCGTCGGCGATCACTTCGAGTCGGGCGTCGGCCATGCGCGTCATCCCAGCGACGTACCGGCTCCGGCTCTACTCGTAGTCCGCGGCGGCCAGCGACACGCGGACGACCTCGGCGTCGTTGCGCGCGATGACATGGCCGTTCGCGAACGCCGGATGCGCCCACAGGACGGCGCGGTCGACGTTTCTCCAGCGGTTGGAGCCGCCGCCCCGGGTACGGGTGGTGGGCGTCAGCAGGTGCGTGCGGTCGACCTCCTCGTAGCCGGCCGGCGTGAAGCGGGCGATGACCAGCTCGCCGGTCTCGACGGAGATGAGAGCGCGGCCCTCGTGCTGCACGAGGTGTGAGCTGGCCCAGCGGTCCTCGGGCACGAGGCGGTCGCTTGACCACAAGCGTTCGCCAGTCGTCGCGTCCACGCCGCGCAGCTCGCCGTAGCTGTTGAGGCCATAGATCGCGTCGCCAACCACGATCGGCGTCGACGTCATGGAGCGCTGCACGGGGCGGTCGGTGCGGTTGGGGTTGGTGCCGGTCCAGACCGGGCGCGCCGCCGGACGGTCGGGGTTGAGGGCCAGCATCAGGCCGCCGTTTTCCACCTGCGTGATGAGCAGGTAGCGCCCGCTGCGGACCGGCGTGCCGATCGTCAGCCCGCTCGGGATCGGGAAGTCATGCTCCCACCAGGTACCGCCGGTGGCAGGGTCGAGCGACGTGACCCCGGCCGGGTGCCAGACGATCAACTGCCGCACGCCCCCCGCGGTGGTCACGATCGGGGAGGAGTACCCCGCTTCCGAATTCGTATCGAGCGCGCGCCACACCTCGGCGCCCGTCGCCTTGTCGAAGGCCACCACCATGGCGTCGGGCTCGCCGCCGAGCAGCGTGATCAGGAGCTCGCCCTCCACGAGCGGCGAGTGCGCAACGCCGTAGACCGGCACGGTGACGTCGTAGTCGACGACGGTGTCGATCTGCCAGATCAGGTCGCCGCTCGCGGTATCGAAGCACGACAGCATGCCCGCCGCCCCGAGGATGTAGACGCGGTCGCCGTCCACCGTCGGCGTGGCCCGGGGGCCGGTGGCGAACACCGGGACGATGTTGCGGTAGGTGGCCGGCCATTCCCGCGTCCAGAGAACCGCTCCGGACTCCTCGTCGAGCACCACGAGCCGCTCATGACCGTCCATCGTGCGGCTCCCCGGCGTCTCCTGATAGTCGGGAACGAAGACGCGGCCGTCGGCAACGGCCGGTCCGGCGAAGCCGGCGCGCACCGGCGCGCGCCACTTGACGATGAGCCCACTCTCGGCAAAGCGCTCGACGATGCCGGTCTCGTGCCACACCGCGGCCCGGTCGACGCCGCGCCACTGCGGCCAGTCCTCGGCGTCGAGCACGGCGGTCAGGCACCAGACGACGGCGCAGGCGAGCACCGCGATCATCCGGCAGGGCGTACAACGGTCAGGCATCAGCGACTCCAGAATCCCCGGGCCGCCCGGCGGCCGATTCAACTCACCGAGGTTGTCCCGACTACGGCGCTACGCGCCGCCCCGTTACGTGGGGTACGGCCTTGACACCGTCCGCGCCCGGTCGCAGACCGGCTTGCCCGTCAGCCCACGCGGCGGCGGGATGGCCACCTCCATTATCGCCGACGCCTGGACTTTCGGCAGCAAGGACGACGTGCGGTTCCGGCTGATCAAGGGCAAGAGCCTGCTTTGGTAACATCGGGGCGCGGTCAGCGACATGAATCCAGCCACCGATCTGGGTGCGGAAGTGGCCCTGCTAACCGGCGGCAGCCGGAACATCGGCCTGGCGATCGCGCGGACCCTCCGCGCCGCCGGCGCCCGGGTCTGCATCTGGGCCGCGTCGGACCCGGTGGCGCTGGAAGAGGCGCTGGACGCGATCGACGGCGGCGCGGACGATCCGGGCCAACTGCGTCGTCCCGGGCGCGATCGACACCGGCGTCCGGCCGGACGGCCGGCGGCCTCCCCATCTCGACGACGCCGGCCATGCCGGCAGTCCAGAAGCGGACGTGGAACGCAGCCATGCTCAGCCACTCCCGCCTGGACGGCGGGACAAGATTCGTCGGGCGCCAGAGGTTCACCCCGACGCTCGACGGACACGCCCGCCGGTGTCGCGATCATATGCACGTGGATCCCATTGCGGTTTACCCAACGGGCTCCTAGAATGGGTTCCTGGACTCTGGCCGGAAACGCGCGTTCGCACGGAGGAGGACGCAGATGACGACGTGCAACCGGCGGCGGACGTTCGCCTGGCAGGTGTTGCTCTCCACGGCGGTCGCGGCGCTCGTCGCGCTGCCGTCCCCGGCGGCCGCACAGGCCGCGGCCACGGACGAGGTCACCTTCACCCGCGACATCGCTCCCATCCTGCAGCGGAGCTGTCAGAAGTGCCATCGGCCCGACTCGCTGGCCCCGATGTCGCTGATCGACTACGAGGAGGTGCGCCCCTGGGCCCGCGCCATCAAGTACCGCACGGGGCTGCGCGACACACCGGGCGTGATGCCGCCGTGGTACATCGAGAAGGACATCGGCATCCAGCAGTTCAAGGACGATCCGTCGTTGAGCGATCATGAGATCGCCCTGATCGCGAAGTGGGCGGACAACGGCGCGCCCCGCGGCAACCCGGCGGACATGCCGCCCCCGGTTCCGTTCATCGACGTCGACGAATGGGAGATCGGGCAGCCCGACCTGATCGTGTCGTCCCCGAGCTTCGAGATCGCGGGCGACGCACCCGACTGGTGGGGCTCCATCGGCGAGGTGCCGACGGGACTGACGGAAGACCGCTACGTGGCCGCGATGGAGTACAAGGAGATCACCGAGCGCAGCGAGGGCGAGACCCGCGCCACCGTCGGCGGGCTCTTCGTGGTGCATCACGCCACGCTCGGCGTGACCGATCCGGATCCCGATCCGAACGAGGACGACCCGCTGGCCGCGCAGCGCCGCTGGCCGACGCACGAGGTGGGGCGCAACGCCGACGTCTTCGACCCCGAGGCGGGCAAGATCATGAAGGCCGGGTCGAAGCTCCAGTTCAACTCGATGCACCTGCACGCCAACGGCGCGGACACGCGGGCGCACCTGAACGTCGCCTTCAAGTTCCATCCCCGCGGCTACCAGCCGACCCGCAAGTGGGTGCGCATGTCCTTCGGCAACGGCGTCGACCTCGACATCGAGGCGATGGATCCCGACCAGCAGATGGAGGCCTACTTCACCCTGCCGGAGAACACGCTGATCACGATCTTCGAGCCCCACATGCACGCGCCCGGCGTGCGGATGTGCCTGGACGCCATCTGGGGGCATCACGTGCAGACGCTCAACTGCGCCGGCTACGACCATAGCTGGGTGCGGGTCTACAACTACGAGGACGACGCGGCGCCGCTGCTGCCCAAGGGCACCATCCTGCGGATGACCGGCTACTTCGACAACTCGCCCGCGAACCCCAACGTGCCCGATCCGCGCAACTGGTCGGGCGGCGGACACCGCTCGGTCGACCAGATGTTCATCAACCTGATGCGCGGCGTCTACATGACCGACGAGGAGTTCGCGGCCGAGATGGCCAAGCGGCGCGCGAACCTCGGTCTCGCCGACGGCGAGGTGACCGCCGGCTGTCCGCTCTGCGGCACGGTCGAGGTGGAGCCGGCCGACGCTGGAGGAGGACAGTGAGAGCCGCGGGAGCCCGCGTCAGGCTCCTGCTTCCGCTCGTCCTTCTGGCCGCGATGCTGGTCGGCCTGGTGGCCGAGGACGCGACCGCGCAGCGCATGCGGCGGGCGTACGACTTCGGGCAGGAAGTGGTGCCCGCCTACGAAGGGTGGGAGCAGAACCCGGACGGCTCCTTCAACCTGGTGTTCGGGACGCTGAACCGGAACTGGGAGGAGGAGCTCCATCTCCCGATCGGCCCCGACAACAGCATCGAGCCCGGCGGACCCGACCAGGGACAGCCGACCTGGTTCCTGCCGCGGCGCAACCGGTTCCTGTTCCGGATCCGGGTCCCCGCCGACTTCGGCGACAAGGAGCTGGTCTGGACGCTGACCAGCCCCAACGGCGAGACGAAACGCGCCTACGGGACGCTGCTGCCCGACTACTACATGGACAACAACGTCCGGATGGCGAACAACGGGGCGGGCGTCTCCGGCGAGCTGTTCAAGAACGTGGGCCCGGTGCTGGCCGTGCACGGCGAGAAGACCAGGAAGGTCAGCGTCGGCCAGCCGGTGACCCTGACCGCGGTGGCGCACGACGAGGACGGCCTGCCGACGCCGCGGCCGATGCGTCCCGTGGACCCGGCCCGACCGACCAGCCTGACTCCGATCGCGGCGAGGGGCCTGCGGCTCTCCTGGTTCGTCTACCGGGGGGCGGTGCCGGTGACCTTCGATCCCGTGCAGGCCAAGGTCTGGGAGGACACGCGGGCGAACTCGAACTCGCCGTGGGGCGCGGGCTGGGAAACGCCCGAGCCGCCCCCGGACAACAAGTGGGTGGTGCAGGCGACCTTCAGCGAGCCGGGCACCTACACGCTGCGCTGCATCGCCCACGACGGGGGGCTGGGAACCCATCAGGACGTCACGTTCGTGGTGACGGAGTGATCCCGGGCGCGTCGAGCCCGGGCGGAAGATGCTGAACGGCCGGCGGGCTTCATTACCCGGCATCCGGAGCGCCGGGAGCCCTGCCGGCCGTTTTCGCGAGATCACGCGGGGTCACTTGCGCCTGACAGTAACAGGGAGCGCCGGGAGCCTTGCCGGCCGTTTTCGCTAGGAGACAGTGAGCATGTCGTTGTCGAAGGTCTCGGTGGGCGCCATCTTGCTGCTTGCGTTGGTGGGGATGAATCCGGCCGCCGCGGCCGCGAACGACGGCGGGACGGTCCCCGAGCGCCCCACGTTCGCGCGCGACGTGCTCCCCATCCTGCAGCGGTCCTGCCAGGTGTGCCACCGGCCCGACATGTTCACGCCGATGTCGCTCCTCACCTACGAGGAAGTCCGTCCGTGGGCGCGTTCGATCAAGCAGCGGGTCGAATCGCGCGTCATGCCGCCGTGGTTCGCAGACCGCACGGTGGGCCGATACCGCGACGACCCGTCGCTCAGCGATGCCGAGATCGCCACCGTCGCCCGTTGGGTCGACCAGGGCGCCCCGCGCGGCAACCCCGCGGACGCCCCGCCGCCGGTCGAGTGGCCGGCGGTCGACACGTGGTACCACGGCGAGGAACCGGACCTGGTCGTCACCAGTCCGCCTGTCGTCGTGCCCCCCAACTCGATCGAGACCTATCCTGAACCCGAGATGGAGAGCGGTCTCACCGAGGACCGCTACATCAAGTGGATCCAGGTGATGCCGGGCGAGTCGCGCGTCGTGCACCACGTGCTGGTGTACGCGGTGCGGGACGAGGAAGACGAGTCGGCCGGCGGCGGCCCCCGCGGGGTGCGCGAGCTGCTGGCCAATCGGGCGCGCGGCGACTTCGTGGGCGACTACTTCGAGGACGGCTACGCGCGGCTGCTGCGCAAGGACGACCGGATCCGGCTGCAGCTCCACTACCTGCCGGACGACGAGCGGAGCTTTACCGACCAAACCAGCGTCGGGATCAAGTTCTACCCGCCGGGGTACGAGCCCGACTACGTGGTCACGACCAGGGCGGTATCCAATCGCCATGACCTGATCATTCCGCCCGGCGAGGCCAACGCGCGCAGCGACGCCTACTTCACCCTGCCCGAGCCGACCCGCATCATCAGCTTCCAGCCGCACATGCACTACCGCGGCAAGGCGATGACCCTGGAAGCGATCCGCCCGGACGGCGGACGACCGGAGCTGCTGGCCGACGTCGACCGCTTCGCGTGGGACTGGCAGCCGACCTACGTGTACGAGACGCCGCTGACGCTGCCGGCCGGCACCGTCATGCACGTCACCGCGTACCACGACAACTCGGCCGCCAACCGGGTCAATCCCGATCCCACCGCGGCCGTCGGCTGGGGGCAGCGGACCATCGACGAGATGAACATCGGCTGGCTGGACTACTTCCACATCTCGGAGGAGGAGTACGCCGCGCTGCAGGCCGAGGAGTAGGCGCTTGCTCCGCGCTGCCCTCTTCCCCGCTCTGCTGACCGCGGTCGCGGTGTTGGTTGCTGCGTTCGCCGTACCGGCTGCTGCGGTCGCGGTATGGCCTGCCGTCGGCGAGGCCGCCGTCGCAGTCCAGCCCCGCCACCCTGTTTATCTCATCTACGACGGCTTCATTGCGAATCCCGACGGATCGCTGACGCTCGCGTTCGGCTACTACAACCTGAACCGCGTCGAGGTTACGGTCGACGGGGAGGACAACGCGTTCCTCCCGGGTGCGGCCGACCGCAGCCAACCCACCGTGTTCCTGCCGGGGCGGCAGCGATTCGCCTGCGTGGTGGTCGTCCCCGAGAGGTTCGACGGCCGGCTGCGGTGGCAGGTCCGCTTCGCCGGTCACGAGTCGGTGACAACCGCGCGTGTGCTGGATCCGCTGTACGCGCTGGAGGAAGCGAGCGCGGAGCAGGCTGTCGAGGGAATCGAACTGGACGGGGCGCCGCAGGGAATCTGCCTGGAGCGGGACGCCACGAGCGAACGGCGATAGTTGACGGGCATTCCCTGCGACCCACTGTCAGGCGAATTCTCGACACAGCCCAACGTGGCAGATCTCGAGTCGGCGGTCGCTCGCCTCTCGCCAGCCGATCTCGCGGAGTTCCGGGCTTGGTTCGCCAAGTTCGACGCTGCGCAGTGGGACGTACAGATAGAACAAGACGCATCAAGCGGCCTGCTCGACGCGCTCGCGGATGAAGCAATCGAGGATCTCCGCGCGGGGCGGGCGACCGACCTGTGAAGCATCGCGCCACCCCGGTAGTGTCTCAGTTTTCGAACTGAGACACTACCGCCACCCCGCGGTTCCGGCGCTCCTACGTTACGACCGCCCGAACACGGCACGGCGCAGGGTGTTGTTCAGGCGCGTCTGCCAACCTGGACCGCCCGCCCGAAAGTGGGCGGTGATGTCCGCATCCAGACGAATCGTGATCTGCTCCTTGGTGGGCGACTTCTGTCTGCCTCGCCCGCGTCTGACACGCTCCACGAGGTCAGGGTCCACGACCGACGCTGGCGGCGCGCGCGCGAACCAGGCGTCGTCCAGTTCCTCGGTGTCCGGGTCGGCTGCGATCCCGGCATTGATCGCGGCATCTTCCTCGGGGGTCGGCACGGTCGGGTCAGGGTTCAGCTTCGGCACGTTTCCGCACCTCCCGGGCATTGGCCTTTCGCAGGCTGATGATACGACTACGCTACGTGGAACGACAGGCCGAAGGAGCGGGTCGCCAACCGCGGCCGGGGTACACTGCTTCGACACGGGAACACCATCATGGGCCGGATCAGAGTCGAAGCGGCGATCGAGAACGGGACCGACGCGACCTTCCGCATCCGTTGCGATGCGCTGGTCGACACGGGCGCTGCCTACCTGACGCTCCCGAACGTCTGGCGGGACCGCCTGGGAACGCTCACGACCCTCGATACGGTCGCTGTCGAGACGGCGACTCAGGCCGTCGTCAGCGGCGACATCTGTGGACCGGTTCTCCTCCGGATGGAGCATTTCCGGCCGGTTCTGACCGAAGTGCTGTTCATCGAGATGGACCCGGCCGACGGTCAGTACGAGCCGCTGATAGGCTACATCCCGCTCGAGCAGGCGCAGGCCGTCGTCGACCTGGTGGGACATCGTCTGGTCAAGGTGAGCCGGGTCGACCTGAAATGACCTCGGCCGGGCGCTCGCGAACGACCGCACGGGTATGCGGGTCGACGCTATCGGGATCCTGCCTCGTTCCACGCCGTCGACGCGCCGGCCGGGGCGTTGGCGGCGATGTGGTCCGCCATTCGCCGGATCAGATCGGCGTTGGTGAACGGCGACCAGCCGTGGCCCTTCATCGGACGTCCGTGGACGAACTCGCCGCCGTAGTGCGGATCGGTCGTGCCTGCGAGGAACTCCTCCAGCAGATACACGGCGTACGGCAGGTAGAACTGGTCCATCTCGGGGTTGTAGATCCGGATCTTGCCGACGAGGTCCGGGCCGATGCGCGACCAGTTCTCTTCCAGGTAGTGCCGCAGGTCGTAGCCGTTGTCGCGCATATAGTGCGCCGCTTCGCGGTCGATGACGCCGGTCTCCAGGTCCCATAAGCGGCGCGGATAGCCGTCCTGGTCGGTCGGCCCGTACGCGGCGTTCCAGGCGTCGATCTGCCCCCCGGAGCGGCCGCGCGAGCCTTGGGCCCGCTCCAGTTGGCTCAACTGCCGGACGCTGCCCACCGGTTGTCCCTCGATGGTCCGCTGGAACATCCGCTCGGGCGCGCCCGGAACGGCATCCGGGACCACGAATGCACTCTCGTCCTCGTAGATGTCGATCAACTGGTAGCGCCGGAAGTCGACCGGGTCGGGGTAGAAGGTCCACGTGCCGCCGTAGAACGTCGGGTAGTGAATCTGCGAGGCCAGAGAGATCCAGCCGCCGGTGGAGCCGCCGGTGATCACGCGGGCGTACGGCTCGCCGATCATGCGGAAGTTCTCTTCGAGGTACGGGATCAGCTCCTGGTGGATGGCGTCGCCGTAGGGGCCGTTGTTCGCCGAGTTCAGGCCGTAGGAGTCGTCGAAGAAGGGCGTGGGATGCTGGATCGTGACCGCGATCATGCGCGGGAAGTCCGCGCCCGTCCACGCCCGCTGGAAGTCGTACCCCGACTCGCGCATCCCGCCCGACTCGCGCATCATCTGCGCGAAGAGCTGCGGCCCTCCCGACGGCGGCTCTGTCGTGAATCCGAAGGCGGGCTCCAGCTTGAAGTGGTCGGCCTCGAAGACCACCGGGTAGCGCAACTCGGAGTTCTCGTCGTAGCCGCGCGGCAGCAGGACGACCGCCCCGAGGTGCATAGGGTGCCCCCACCAGTCGCTGAGGATGCGGCTCTGTATCCGGACGTGCTTGACCCACTCGGTGTCCGGGGGCACTTCGACGGGCGGGATCTCGCCGGTGAGTTCCAGTTGGATCGGCGTGTCCGAGGCCGGGTCCACGCTAACGCGCTGGGGCCTGCTGACGAGGTTGCCCGGGGAGAACGCCCAGCGCTGGCCTTCCCACTGGTCCTGCGGCGCCCAGATGAGGTGACCGTCCTGCCGCCGGTACTCCGTGTAGACGTGGAGCAGCGCCTGCACCCAGTAGTCGCCCGGCGGCAGCTCTCCCAGACGTGGGTAGGGGTAACCGTCAGCCGCGGCGTCGATGACCATCCGTTCGCCAGCACCGACTTCGGCCACATCCGTCGCGAAGAAGGGCACGCGGCCATCGCGTTGCCGCGCGGAGTTGTAAGCGGCGATACGGGGCTCCGGATCCGCCGTCGGGCTGAGCCCCAGGAAGAGACGTCCGGTGAGCGGGCCGCCGTAGACGTCGGCGGTGTAGCTGACCTCGATACGGAGCCGGGCGGGCGTGTTGTCTTCGGCAACCGTGTCATGCGCCGATTCGACGCAACCGTTCAGCAACAGAACCGCGGCCAGGGTCGACTGGCGTAACCAGGATGGCGATGTACACATGAGATTCTCCGCCGGCGCGGCGACCGTTCGGTTCGTGAAGACCAGATTCAGTAGTCCTCGATCGCGACCACCGCGTCCTCGAGACGGGGAAGCAGATCCGACTCTCCGAGGGCTTCCTCCAACTGACCGAGAATATCCCGCACCTCCGCCAGGTCCACCTCGCCGCCCGCCAGCAGCGAGCGGAGGTCGTCCAGATCCTTGCCGCGGCCTGCAAGGACCTTCATCACGACGAGGTCCGTCGCCTGCGCCACCGGCACCTCCACGCCGTCGATGGCGACGCGACTGGCGCGACCGAGGGCAATCGCTTCCAGGCCGGACCCGGCGAGCACGAGATCGACCTCCATCCCGGAAGCATGGCGCAGTGGAACGACAGCTCCCCTTTCGATCAGCTCCTCCGCGATGTCCGGGTAGCGGTGACGCAACCCTTCCGATTCGAGCGCCTCGACGAGCGTTCGAAGACGTGTCGGCTCCACCTGCACGGTAACGTCGATGTCCTGCGTCGCGCGCGGTGCGCCGCGCACCGCGACGGCCTGGGCGCCGAAGACGAACCAGGAGAGCCCCTGCCCGTCGATCACGCGCCGGAGGGCGCCGAGGACTTCAGCGACGGCCGACATGGGCGGCGCGATCGAGCAGCGCACGGATGCGCTGGTGGTTGGTGAGGTCGGCCTGACGCACTGTTTCGTCCGGCCATTCGGGCCGGTTGGCGCGCGCCGCCTCGTAGAGGTCGATGGCCAGCCGGACCTTTTGCGCAACCGGCAGTTTCGTCCGCTGCCTGCACGCCAGCCGTTCCGGCAGCCCCCAGTCGCGGTTGGCGTAGCTTCGCAACTCGTCGAGGTCAAGTGGTACCACCGGATTCCTCCAGGCGCGACTCGCGACGACGGTCGTCGCGATCGCGCCTCGCGCGTTTGACCCATCCGGGCACCGCATCGCGGGGCTGGCGGGCAAGGCCCGTCTCTGACTCGCCCGCAATCAGCGCTGAGCCGCCAGGCCGGCAAAGCGCGTCTCCATTTCGCGCCGCGCCATGACGGCTTCGACGCTCGGATCGATCTCGACATCCTGCCACCGCACCACCTCGCCCGCCGCAACGGCCCGTCTGAGCGCCACGCCGTGTGCGAGCCCTATCGGCAGCGCGCCGCCTTGAAGTGACGCCCGCGCCGGGAGCAGCTTGCCGTAGACGGTGAACCCGCCCTCGCCGTCGAGGGTCTCCCCCGCCGAGAGGTCCCGCTTGGCGGTCGCCGCCGCGTCGCCGACGAACCCGCGCGTCGCCCCGGTCGGCTTCCCCAGCAGCCCGGCAGCGAGAATCGACACGTTCAGCTCCAGCCCGATGAGGTGGAACGGCTTGTACATCGCCGAGTAGCGGCCGGTCGCGTCGGTGTTCATGCCGTACTGGCGGAAGCAGCCGGCGGTGTAGTCGTTGGGCGCCTCGATGACGACGTAGACGCCCCAGCGCAGGTCGTTCGCCACCGGCCGGCCGTCGCGCTCGAGCGACGACACCACCTCGACCTGTCCCTTGTGGTGGAGCTGGCCGCCGTCCCCGGCGGGCCGCAGCACGTGCGCGAGGTCCTCCTTGCCGCAGGGGGGAAACCGCAGGCCGTCGGGCGGTGGCTTGAGGCCGGTGGCGTTGGCGATGGCCGCCATCTCGATCGCGGACTTCGTCCCGTCGAGAAACGAGTTGAACATCCGGCTGTTCATCCCGGCCGCGCCGGCCTGCTCGGCGGTGAGCCCGTAGTGCTCCCACACCGTGTCCGGCGTCGAGGCGTGGTACGACGGCAGGTACTTCGTCCCCTTCCCCGCCGCCACCACGTCGAAGCCGCACGAGCGCGCCCACTCCACCAGCTCGCACGTAAGCGCCGGCTGATCGCCGTAGGCCATCGTGTAGACGACGTCGGCCTCGCGCGCCTCGGCGGCCAGCAGCGGTCCCGCGAGGACATCGGCCTCGACGTTGACCATCACGATGTGCCGGCCCGCCGCGAACGCCGCGCGGGCGTGCGCGATGCCCGCCGCGGGGTCTCCCGTCGCCTCGACCACGACGTCGACGGCATCCGCGCCGATGGCCTCCACCGCGTCAGCCGTGAACCGCGTGCTCGCAATGCGCTCGGCGCTCCAGCCCACGGCGCGGCACGCGGCGCGGGCACGATCCGGATCGAGATCCGCGATCACGCGCACCTCGAGCCCGACCGCCGACGGCACCTGGCTCAGGAACATCGAGCCGAACTTGCCGGCGCCGACGAGACCCACTCGTACCGGCCGTCCGGCGGCGGCGCGCTCGCGGAGCTGGTCGTAGAGGTACATGGCGTGGCGCTCAGGCCGCGGTGCCGGCGCGCACGAGCTCGGCAAGACAGTCGTCGGCCAGCGGCTCGATCGGCGCGAAGTCGCGGTGCGCGATCCACGCGGCGCGCTTGAACCGCCGGATGTGATTGTCGACGTGGCAGAGCGACAGATACACGATGCTGCGGCCGAACGGGCTGATGTTCGGGGGGCTGGCGTGCACCAGGGTCGAAGCGAAGACGATGATGCTGCCCGGGGGCCCGGTCGGCGCCACGCAACCGCCCCGGTCGGCGAGGCGCGTCACGGTGGCGCGGTCGAGAGTCCAGAGCGGATAGCTGGTCGTCTCCAGGTCGTGCCCGGCCTCGAACACCCCCTGCTTGTGGCTCCCCGGCAGCAACAGCAGCGGCCCGTTGGCCGCGGTCACCTCATCGAGGAACACCGCGATGTTCATGGCGCGCGGCTCCGGCATCTCGTCGTCGCGGTGCCAGGTGCCGAAGTCCTGGTGCCACTGCCAGATCTCGCCGTCGAACGCCGCCTTGGCGTTCACCTTGTACTGGTGCATGTAGACCGGGCCGTCGACGAGCTGCATCACCGGCTCGATCAGCCGGGGGTGGCGTCCGAGGCGGCGGAACGCCTCGTTGTAGGTGTGCGCCGCGAACGCCGTGCGGGCGACGCCGCTCGACTCGCGCCACACCTCCTCGCGGTCGAGGGCGTAGACCTCGTCCGCGGCGGCCCGCAGCACCGCCGCCTCGTCGGCCGAGAAGCGTGATGGGAAGAAGAGGTAGCCCTGCACGTCGAACCGCGCGAGCTCCTCGGCGGTCAGCTTCATGACGGTTCTCCTCCCGCCTCGCCCGGAAATCGTCGCCTCGCGGCTCCGCTTTCCGCCCAACCAAGCCTATCCGGGAGTCTGCACCGAGCTACGGCGCAACCTCCCGGCGTACACTGGGCGCCATGCCGAACGCAGCCACCGTGACCAAGTTTACGTGGAACGACATGCCGAAGGAGCGGGTCACGAACCGCATCGACCGCCGCATCGTATGCGGCGACAGCACGATGGTGGCCCACGTCTACCTGCAGAAGGGCGCGATCGTGCCGGAGCACTCGCACCACAACGAGCAGCTCACCTACATCCTGAAGGGCAGGCTCCGCTTCTGGGTGGGCGACGACTTCGCGCAGGTCGTCGACGTCGGCGAGGGAGAAATCCTGCACTTGCCGTCGAACGTGCCCCACAGGGCCGAGGCGCTGGAGGAGACGCTCGACGTCGACATCTTCAACCCGCCGCGGCAGGACTGGCTGGAACACACGGACGACTACTTCAAGGACCAGTAGGGATGCGCCGATGCCCCGACTGACCGACTACCGCGTTCTGACCTTCGACTGCTACGGCACCCTCATCGACTGGGAGTGCGGGATCTGGGACGCGCTGCAGCCGCTGATCATGCGCAACGGAGACGGCGGCGGCCGAGTCACCCGCGACGTCGGGCTCCGGGCCTTCGCGCAATGCGAGCACCGGCAGGAACAGGCCACGCCCGGCCTGCGCTACCCGGAGCTGCTTACACGCGTGCATCGGAGCATCGCCGAGAGCCTGGGCCTCGAAAGCAGCGCGGCGCTCGACGAGGCGTTCGGCGCCTCCGTGTCCCATTGGCCCGCGTTCCCGGACACCGCCGATGCGCTGCGCGTTCTCAAGCGCCGCTACAAGCTCGTCATCCTGTCCAACGTGCACCGCGACGGCATCGCCGCCTCGAACCGGAAGCTCGGGGTGGAGTTCGACGCCATCTACACCGCCGAGGACATCGGCTCCTACAAGCCGTCCGACGCCAACTTCGAATACATGCTCGCCCACCTGCGGTCGGATCTCGGGCTGGAGCGCTCGGACGTGCTGCACACCGCCCAGAGCCTCCATCACGACCACGTGCCGGCGAAGCGCTTCGGCCTCGCCAACGCCTGGATCGACCGGCAGCGCCTGTCGGAAGGCGGAAGCTGGGGCGCCACGGAGCGCGTTGCGGAGATGCCAACGACCGACTTCGTCTTCTTTTCGATGGGCGAGATGGCAGAGGCCGTGTCCACCTCGGCGGGAGCCCTTGGATCTGGTTCCATCATGGGAAGAACACGAGCTTGATCAGCAAGCCGAGAATTGCCGGCCCGTAGCCGAACTTCAGCAACTTCACCGGCGCAGGGCGTGCGGGCGCGTGGTTCTTCCGACAGGCGTGCAGCGGGTCCGTCGAGCGCGTCACGCGTCGAGGGACGACAACCGGACCAGGCGGGAGGACTCCCTGAACCAGCGCATTCTGCGCATCACCAGCAGCAGCAGCCTGCTCGTGAGCGGCAGGCACCCGAGCTCTTCCCGTCGCAGGTCCGCCAGGAACTCGACGCCAACCACGGTGTACGCGTTGTCGGCCACAAGCGTCTGAACGTCATCCACCGCCCACCTGAACCGCGCGTCGTAGTGTCGCATCAGCGGGTGGCCGTCCTGGCGGCTCATCGCGCCTGTTCCGATGGTATCGAACACGATGCTGCTGAAGGGAAAGCTCGCGGATATCGAACGGAGGAACTGACCCACGTCACCGGGTTCCAGGTAATACAACACGGCCTCCGCCACGAACAGGAACGGACGTTCCCTTGGTCCCACCAGATCGCGCCACGCACTGTCCTGCAGGGGAGCGGCGAGCATCTTTCTGCGTTCCCCGTCCTGGAAAAATCGCCGGCGCAGGGAAATCACCGCGGGCAGGTCGAGATCGAACCAGTCCACCCGGTTGCCGTTGCACCTCTCCCAGCGGGTGTCGAGGCCGCAGCCGAGCTCGACGACGACGCCGTCCGGATGCCTGTCGATGAAATCGCGCACCGCTTCGTCGAAGCGTGCGGCCCGCACCGCGAGCATGGGCGCGATGGCTCGCGCCTGCTTGAGTTTCGATTCGAAGTCGTACTCCAACCGTCCGACCAGGTCGACGGCAGCCGGATCGTCAATCAGGCCTCCCCTTTGCGTGGCGATGGCCCTTCCCCACAGCGGAATCATCAAGGTCTCCTCGACGCCCTTCAACTCGACGGAATCGCTCATGAACTCCTCCAACTGCGCAGCAGGGTGTCCTGCCCGGGCCCGGATGGCGGCATCAGCCGCACATCGCCCGCGCCAGCGCCGCGAAGTCCTCGACGATCAGATCCGGCTGGTGCGGCGAATCGCCGAAGGGGCGCCGGCGCCGGTCGATGAACGCGGTGCGCATTCCGTAGGCCCTGGCGCCGATGCAGTCGAAAGCGTGGTTGGCCACGAACAGCACGCTGGAACGGTCGACGCCCAGCAACTCGCACGCCTTCGCGTAGGTCGCACGGTGCGGTTTGAAGTAGCCCGACTCTTCCACGGAGATCACGGCATCGAAGTCGAACCCGATGTGCGGCTTCGCCGCCTCCAGCATGTCCCGATCGCCGTTGGAGAGGATCGCCAGCCGGTACCGCTCGTGCAGCCGGCCGAGCGCCTCGAGCACGTCGGGGAACGGCTTCAGCCGCTCGATGCAGGAGACGAGCCAGCGCACCTCGTCGTGGGTGTGGTCGATGCCGGAGCGCCGCATGACCTGCGCTACCGCACGATGGCCGATCTGCCGGTAGGAGGTGTGGCCGCGGTCGCACAGCGAGTCGATCATCGAGTCCTCGAAGTGCGTGCGACGCCACCAGGTGACGAAGCGGTGCGCCTCCCCGGACCAGCCCTTGCCGGCGAGGAACGGCGCGGCCATCTCGGTCAGGCCGCGCTGCATGTCGACGACCGTGCCGTACTGGTCGAACATCAAGGTGGTGACTTCGCGGCGCAGCAGGCCGGCCTCGGTTGCATGCATGACCCGGCTATTCTGCCCGCAGGACGGTCAGCGGGTCGAGCATCGTACGGACCGACGCCGTAGAGCAAGCCGGCGAGACTTCGGCCGGTGGCGGCGCCGACTCGACGACTACAGATCGAGAGCGGAACCTCCGATACCCTGCAACACAAGGAGCGCGTTGCAGATGTCACAGTTCATGACCTGCCATGAGACCCGCGGTCGGCGCGCCCGGCAGATCCCCATTCGAGAGGTCGCCAAGGTCGAGCCGCAGGACCCGGCGTGGGCCATCTTCAGCCCCTCGACGATCACGTTGACGTCGGGTGAGCGGGTGAAGGTCATCGAGCCGCCGTGCACGGTGCGCGAGATGGCCCGCCGCAAGCTCGCTACGAACAGCGCGTAACCCTCGGCCCCCGCGGACCCCGCGTCGCACGCGCGTTCCCGGCCTGCTCCGCTCGCAACGCGGTCAGCGGGTCGAGTCCGGCGCACCCGCAAACGCCACGCTCGCGTAGCCGCATCCGCCAGGGGCGCGACCGCGGGGCTACAGCTCCGTACCGGAACTTCCGATACCTGCAACACACGGGAGGTTGCAGATGTCACAGTTCATGGCCTGCCACGAAACCAGTACTCGGCGCCCCCGGTTGATTCCCATCGGAGAAGTCGCCAGGGTGGAGCCCCAGAACCCGGCACGGGCGATCTTCGCCCCGACGACGATCACGTTGAAGTCCGGCGAGCGGGTTCACGTGGTCGAACGGCTCGCCACGGTGCGCGCCATGGCGTACACCCCTCTGTGGCGGACCGACGCGTAGGTCGCCTGGTCCGGTAGCGACCCTGCGGGCCTTGTGCGATCGAGCCGTATGGAAGTCCGGGTCCTCGCGGCCGACGACATACGGCGAGCGCTCACCGCACGAGACGCGGTGGACGCCATGCGGATTGCGTTCGGGGAGCTGTCCGGCGGCACCGCGACGGTCCCCGTTCGCGCTCACCTGGAGAGCGCCCGCGGCCTGATGCTGGTCATGCCGGCCGTGCTCGGCAACCACGGAGCGCTCGGCACGAAGGTGGTGTCGGTCTTTCCGGACAACCCCTCGCGGGGCGCGCCGATGGTGCAGGGCGCCGTCCTGCTTCTCGACGCGGAGTCCGGCCGCGCCCGCGCGTTGCTCGACGGGGCGTCGTTGACCGAAATGCGCACCGCCGCCGGCAGCGCGCTCGCCACGGAGCTGCTCGCGCCCCGCGACGCCGACGTCCTGGCCGTGTTCGGCGCCGGCGCGCAGGGACGCTCGCACGTCGAGCTGCTCGCCAGGACGCGCCGGCTGCGGGAAGTGCGGATCGTGTCGCGGTCGGGGACGAGCGCCGAGCGCCTGGCCGCCCGCCTCTCGGAAGCCGCGGACACCTTGACCCCGGAGCACGATCCGGGTCCGCCGCCGGTTCTGCGCGCGGTGGAGGATGCGGCCGAGGCGCTCGCCGGCGCGCGCCTGGTGGTGACCGCGACCGGCAGCACGCGTCCGGTGTTCGACGCCCGCGACCTGGAGCCGGGCGCGCACGTGAACGCCGTCGGCTCCTACCGTCCCGACATGCAGGAGCTCGATGCCGGCCTGGTGCGTCGCGCCCGTGTCGTGGTGGATCAGCGCGAGGCCGCCTGGGCGGAAGCGGGCGATCTCGTCGTCCCGGCGGAGGCCGGCCTGATCGGCAGGGACATTGTCGCCGCGGAGCTCGGCGAGATCGTCAATGGCGAGGCGCCCGGCGGACGCGGGAACCGCGACTTCACGCTCTTCGAGTCGGTAGGTAACGCGGCCCAGGATATCGCCATCGCCCAGGCTGCTCTGGCGCGGGCCGAACGCGCGGATCTGGGCACGCGGGCGCCTTTCTGAGGCCGCGGCCGGCGTCGGGTCGAGGAACCGGCGTCGGCGTCGAGGCAAGGCTCCGGCGCGGACGACGCCGGGATGGCGAAGTGGCCCGACCGGCGGGTCACGCCGGCGCGAGCCGGGCGGAATCGCTCCCTGCAACCGGTTCAACTTCCCGCCAATTGCCGCCCACGAGCAACTGCAGCGGCTGGTAGTCGATCTTGTAGCGCATCTTGGGCGACTGGGCGATCCAGAAGCCGAGGTACAGGTGCGGCAGGCCGCGGCGACGGCACTCCTTCACTTGCTCGAGGATCGCGAAGACGCCGAGGCTCCGGTCCGACAGGTCGGGATCGAAGAACGTGTAGATTGCCGACAGCCCGTGCGCGTGGGTGTCGGTAACGGCGGTCGCCACCAGCCGACCTCCGAGCCACGCACTCAGAAAGAACGTCCCGGCCCAGTCCGACCGGGCGATGTGTTCCAACTGGCCCCGCGACGGCGGGTACATCTCGCCGTCCCGGTGGCGGCCGCGAATGTAGCGGGCGTACAGATCGAAGCAGGCATCGTCGACCGCGGCCGGGCGGACGCCCACGGTCAGGTCGGCGTTCCTCTTCAGCACACGGCGGAAGCGGCGCCCCCAGCGGAAGCGCTCCACAGCGACGCGGGTGGGTATGCAGGCCTGGCACGCGTCGCAGCGGGGTCGATAGATGTCGGAGCCCGACCGGCGGAATCCGGCGCGCGCGAAGGTCGCATAGTCCTCCGCGGAGCGCGGTTCGTACGGATGGAGCAACTGCGTCCGCGCCTCCCGGTCGGCGAAGTAGAGGCACTGATGGGAGGCGAGGAGAAAGTGCCGGGGCGTAGCGGTCGCCGATACCGACATCAACTGTCCAGCAGGTTGAGGTACATGAGGCCCGGGTACGTCGAGAAGCCGTGGTCGAGCGTGACCCATTCGCAACCGTGCTCGATGGCGAGAGCCGCGTGATACGCGTCCGGAATCCGGTTGCCGATCAGGCGGTGCGCCACGAACAGGTTGCGGAAGATTCGCCAATGGCCGTCGCCGGGCCGCAATGTGACGGTCTCGGGCTGCGCGAGCAGCGCCTCCACGAAGGCGCCGGCCGCCTCGGTCGGGGTCGGCGGATGAAAGACCCGCGGGTGAGTCAGGACGCGCAACACGCCGCTCAGCACCAGTTCCGACAAACCGACCGGCTGTCGATCGGAGAAGGCGTCGTCCAGCCATGCGCGACAGCGATCGTGATGGGTCGCGTCCGCGCGAAACGCACTCACCAGGACGTTGACGTCAGGACTCTGCATTCATCCGTTCTTCGAGCGCCGCGTTGTCCGTCAGGTCCACGCCCGGCTGGACCCCTTGCCCGCGAAAGACCGGAATCGGCGGTCCGTCCGCGACGGCGCGCGCCGCTCCAGCCAGGAATTCCCGCAGCGCCTGCTCCACCACCGCCTTCAGCGTCCGACGGTCACGAGCCGCGTGGGACTTGGCGGCGCGCAGCAACCCGTCGTTGATGTCTATCGTGGTGCGCATGCATAAAAGCATATCAATGAATATGCCTTTATGCCAACGCGTCGTGAGGAACACAGGACGCGTATGACGGACGGATGGGTGCTCACCCCCGCGCCGCGGAGGCGATCTCCGCAATTGCGGCGAGCGCCCTCTCGACGCCCCGCCGCGAGACGTCCAGATGGGTAACCGCCCGGATCTGCCCTCCAGCGCCGCCCATTCGCACGCCGGCCGCGGCCAGCCGGTCGACGAACTCGCGGTTGCTCAGACCCAGCCCGCTCACGTCGAAGAAGACCATGTTGGTCTCCGGCGCGGCGTTCCGTACCTCGATGCCGTCGATGGCGGCCAGGCCGCGCGCCAGCAGGCGGGCGTGCTCGTGGTCCTCGGCCAGGCGGTCGACGTGGTGGTCGAGGGCGTACAGACAGGCCGCCGCGGCGACTCCGGCCTGCCGCATGGCGCCGCCGAAGAGCTGCTTGTAGCGGCGCGCCGCAGCGATGAAGTCCCGCGTCCCCGCCAGCACCGCGCCGATGGGCGCGCCGAGTCCCTTGGTGAAGTCGATCCAGAGGGTGTCCACCTCGGCCGCGAACACGGCCGCCGGGATGCCGCTCGCCACGCTGGCGTTCAGCAGCCGCGCGCCGTCCATGTGCAGCGGCACGCCACGCCCTCGCGCGCACGCCCCGACCGCGGCGAGCTCCTCGCGTTTCCAGACCGCGCCGCCGCCGAAGTTGTGGGTCTGCTCGACGCAGACCAGTCCGACCGGCTGGCCGTACGGCACCGGAACCGCAACCACCCGGTCCATCGCGGCCTCGAGCTCGGCCGGCGTGAAGACGCCCCGCCCGGTGTGGATGCCCTGCACCATCACGCCGGAGGCGAGCGCCGCGCCGCCCGACTCGGCGCGTATGACGTGCGCCATCGCCTCGGCCACCAGCGCGTCCCCGGGCCGGGTGTGCGTCTTGACCGCCACCAGATTGCACATGGTCCCGGTCGGCAGCCACAGCGCCGCCTCCTTGCCGAGCAGATCCGCCACCCGCTCCTGGAGGCGCGCGACGGTCGGGTCCTGTCCCTTCTGCTCGTCGCCCACCTCGGCCGCGGCCATCGCCGCGCGCATGCCGACCACCGGGCGGGTCTCGGTGTCGCTGGAGAGGGAGACCGGGGTCACGTGGCCCATGATAAGCCGAGCGTCCTCCGTTCTGTTCATGCTCGGCATCACGATCGCCTGCGGGGACGACAACCCGGCTCCAACCAGCCCGACGCCCCCGCAACGTTCGCTCGACCGCTGTCGCCCGTGTTGCATCCCGGCACGTTCCTCGGCGGCCCCCTGACGATCGGCTATCTGACGAATCCGCCGCGGAGCTTCGGGGTCAGCACGCGCATCGACTTCTAGCGCCCCGAAACGCCTCGCTGGCTCGGCGTTTCGGCCCATTTCCCCCCGGCTCCACGACCTTGCGTCGCAGAACTCGGCTACGCTGCGTTCCGCGACGCAATCTGCTGGAACACATACAATGAGTGCATCGAGGTCTTCGGTGACACGCACGGCCTCAAGGCCAGTCAGACGCGCCAGCTCGAGCGCCTCTTCCGGCGCCGGGTGCCGGCCGATCGGCTGATCACCCAGGAGTTCGCGCGGCACCTGACCGAAATCAGCCACGAGATTCGGCGCCAGGTCGGCGTGCTGCTCGATCGCCGGGGGCTGGTCCAGCACGTGATGGTGGGCGACGCCCACTCGATTGCCCTTCCCGACTGGGGCCGCCTGCGGGCCGGCCGCGGACGCCTGCGCGGCCTGCGCTGCCTCCACACCCGGCTTGGAAACGAAGGACTGTCGCGGGACGACCGCACCGACCTGCTGCTGTTGCGACTCGACGCCATGGTGACGGTGGGCATGGACGACGACGGCCTGCCCACGCTCGCCCACACCGCGGCGCTCGCACCCACCGGCGGCCGCACCCCGGACGACCGCGACGCGGGCATCGAGCGACTCGATCCGCAGCCGCCGGCGCTGCTCGCCTTCGACTTCCAGGAGTGGATCCGAGACCGCGAGGCCGCGCTCGCGCGCGACACCGGCGCGGAGCGTATCGGCGATCGCGAGGGCGCGATCCTGGTTTCGGTCACCGCCGGCCGCAGCACCGACGACCTCGAGGTCCATATCGCCGAGCTGCGCGAGCTGGCCCACTCGGCGGGGGTCGACATCGTCGACGTCGTCACGCAGAAGCGGCCTCGGGTGGACCCGAAGACCGTCGTCGGCGCCGGCAAGCTGGACGACCTCGTCATCCGCGCCTTCCAGAGCGACGTCGATCTCGTCATCGTCGACCAGGACCTGACCGCGACGCAGGCGCGCAACCTGGGCGAGCGCATGGAGCTGCGGGTGATAGACCGCACGCAGCTCATCCTCGACATCTTCGCCCAACATGCGACCACGCGCGACGGCAAGCTGCAGGTGGAGCTGGCGCAGCTCAAGTACCTGCTGCCGCGGCTCGCGCAGCGCGCCGAGGTCTCGCTGTCGCGGCTCGCCGGCGGCATCGGCGGCCGGGGACCGGGCGAGACGCAGCTCGAGGTCGACCGCCGGCGCACCCGGGATCGGGTGACCCGGCTGGAACGCGAGTTGAAGAAGCTGGCCGCGCAGCGCGAGAACCGCCGGCAGCGGCGGGGGCGCCGCGCGGTCCCGGTGCTGTCCATCGTCGGCTATACGAACGCGGGCAAGAGCACGCTGCTGCGGGCCCTGACGCGCACCGAGGTGCACGTCGCCGACCAGATGTTCGCGACCCTCGACCCCACATCGCGGCGCCTGCGGTTCCCGCGCGAGCGCGAGGTCATCGTCACCGACACGGTGGGGTTCATCCGCGACCTGCCCGCGGATCTCGTGACCGCCTTTCGCGCCACCCTCGAGGAGCTGGCCGACGCGTCGCTGCTCCTCCACGTCGTCGACGCCGCGACGCCCGATTGCGAGCGCCGCATCGAGGCGGTCCGCCGCGTGCTGCACGACATCGGCATCGAGGCGCCGGAGCTCCTCGTCTTCAACCAGATCGACCGGTTGGGGAACGGCGAGGGGGAGACGCTGGCGCGCCGGCACGGCGGCGTCGCGGTGTCGGCGCTGCGCCGCACCGGCCTGCGGCGGCTGCTGGCGCGGGCCGAGGGGATGCTCTGGGCGAACGACGAGGGCGTTCCGAGTGGCTGGGCGGCGACGGACCCTGCTCTCGGGAATCGCGTTCTCCGTCGCGGGTGACCGTCAGCTCCCTGTACGGTTCCGTCGGCACGAAACCGGCACGTCAACCCAATCCCCGGGACGAAGCCAGGATCACCCCGCCGGCAGGGCGAACGCCACGAGCCGCGCATCCGGGCCGGCCCCGGTGGCGATCAAGATGAACTGCCGGCCCGCGCGCGAGCGGTAGGTCATCGGGTTGCCGCTCGTGCGGAACTCGGTGGACACACGGCTCACCTCGCGGCCGGTGTCGGCGTCGAACGCATAGAGATACGGATCGCCGCCGCCGAGAAAGACCAGACCGCCGCCGGTGACCAGCGGGCCCGGTGCGCCCGGCGTGCCGAGCCGCTCGGGCAGCTCGACGCCCCGCAGCAGCGGATGCGAGCGCATGACCCGGCTCCCCTCGCCGAACGGCACGCTCCAGGCGATGTCGCCCGCGTCGAGGTCAATGGAGACAAGGCGCGCGTAGGGCGGCTTGACGAGCGGTATCGGCCCCAGCCGGCTCCGCTCCGCCGGGATGTACCCGCCCAATCCCCGGAAGATGCCGGCCGAGCCGCCGCGCGGACAGTTGTTGGTGTAGGCGACGTCGACGTCCGGAAGATTGGGATCGGTCTCGCACACCTGGTTGGGCGACACGCCTTCCGACGTCCGCACGTAGAGCCGGTTGGTAGTCGGGTCGAACGCGGCGCCGCCCCAGTTGGCGCCGCCGTCCACGCGCGGCCGCTGCAGCGTGCCCCGCAGGCTGGGCGGCGTGAACAGCGGCCCGAGCCGATAGGTCTGCAGCTCCTCCACCGCGAGGCGGTGGATCTCCGGGGTCAGGTCGTTCGCGTCCTCCAGCGATATCCCCTGGGCGGCGAACGGCGGCGGCTTGGTCGGAAACGGCTGCGTCGGGTACGGCACTTCGCCCGGCACGTCGGTCTCGGTGTCCACCGGCCGCTCCTCGATGGGCCAGACCGGCTCGCCCGTCACCCGGTCGAACACGTAGGTGAAGCCCTGCTTCGAGACCTCCGCCACCGCGTCGATGGTCCGGCCGTCCACCTCCAGGGTCATCAGGTTCGGCGCCGACGTGAAGTCGTAGTCCCACAACCCGTGGTGCACCGCCTGAAAGTGCCACTCGCGCCGGCCCGTCCGCGCGTCGAGGCAGACGAGCGACTCGGCGAACAGGTTGGCCCCGAGGCGCCGGCCACCCCAGTAGTCGCTGCTCGGCGTGCTGGTCGGGACGTACAGCAGCCCGCGTTCAGCGTCGAGCGACATCAGCCCCCACACGTTGGCGTGCCCGGTGAAGCGCCAGGAACCGCCCTCCCAGGTGTCGGCTCCGAAAGCGTCGTTCGACTGCGGCACGGTATAGAAGACCCAGCGGCGCTCGCCGGTGTGCACGTCGAACGCCTGCACCGATCCGGGTGTGTCGAAGCGTTGCTGGATGCGGTCCGGCACGCGGCTGCCGACGATGACGAGGTCCTCGAAGACGACCGGCGGCGAGGTCTGGTCGAACATCTCGTGGGTGACCGGGTTCGGGAAGTTCTCGGTCAGCAGCACGCGGCCGTCGTCGCCGAACGAGCGGACGAGCGACCCGTCGGCCGCGTTCAGCGCATACAGGCTGTCGCGGCTGTTGATGAAGATCCGCATCTGGTCGCCGGCCCCTGCCGTCCGGTTGGCGTTGGCCGGCCACGCCGCGACGCCGCGGTGCTTGAACCCGCCCGGAGGCCCGCCGTCCGGGCCGGTGCGCCACGCCTCGGGATCGAAGGCCCAGAGCTGCTCCCCCGTCTCGGCGTCCAGGGCGACCACCCGCGTGTACATGGTCGACACGTAGACGATGTTGTCGATCATCAGCGGCATCACCTCGAAGCTGCCCGGCCGCGTCCGGAACTCCTGGTTCGGCAGCTCGTTCGGCTCCCACGTCCAGGCGACTTCGAGTTGGTCGACGTTGGAGGCGTCGATGTCGGCCAGCGGCGAGTACTTCGAGGCCGCCTGGTCGGCGCCCACGTAGGGCCACTCGACCATCCCACCGGCCGGCTCCTGCGCCGTCGCGGGTGGAGCGGCGAGCAACGCGATGGCGACCACCATCACCAATTGTGTCGTTCTTTGCATGTGCCGAGACTCCTCGATGAAAGTCGGAGCCATCCTAACACCGGGCCGAGCAGGTCAACCCCATGACGGACACACTGGCAGGACCGAGCGTGGTCGAGAAGAGGCGACGGATGCTGCGGGATCCGGCGACTCAGCGATCTCGAGTGCGCGACGGCCGGCCGGCGCGGCGCCGCTCGTCCAGGCGGGCCAGCAGATCCGCCTCGTCGCGACAGGCCAGCGCGGCGGCGGCGAGCACATTCGGGTCCTCGCCCGCGATGCGTACGGCCAGTTGTTCCGAGACGGCCAAGCCACGGTTCCGCAGGATCGCGTGAACGATCTCCGCGCACCCTTCCGCACGGGCGGCAGCCACTGCTTCCGCGATGCCGGCGGCCACTCCCTCCGCGCGCGCTTCGCGGCGCTGCGCCCCCAGCCACACATCGTCGTCCGGACCGGTGCCCTCGGCCTCTCCCAGCGCACGGCCGACCCGATCCAGCACAACGCACGTCGACTCCGACAGCTCGGCCTCATTGAAGGCCGCGTGGATCTCCGCCGCCGTCCAGCCCGGCAGCCGAACGCTCGCCGGTACGGACCGGTAGCCTTCCGCCGACCGCCGCTGAATGGTCAGGCCCAGGAATTCAGGGGCGGGTTCCGAGGCGTCGGCTCGCGCGTGGTCCGAGGTTACCGCGGCGGCGGAACCCGCCAGCGCGGTCACGCGACGGGAAGTCATCGAGTCATCCTACCACCCGGGGCGGCGCCCCAATTACGTTCGGACCGCCCAGCTCGACCATCTCCTGTCGGAATGCCGCCGGATACGCCGGATACGGCGGTTCTCGACTTGGCCATCGTTGGTTTCCTCCTCCTCGCAAAGAGGAAAGGTATCCACGCGCCCTTACCAACCGAAGCCCAACCCGCCCATGCTGGCGGCCTGCTGTTGCCAGAAGGCAGGCGTCATGGCCTTCATCATCTCGTTGTGGGTGGGCGAGCCATAGGCAATTGCGCCTCCTGTCCTCCCGCCCAGGGGCGACGCCCAGCTCTTCACGTTGAAGTCATGGAGGATCTTGATGGCCAGTTCGCGGGCGTAGACGTCCACCCGCTCCGTCAGGCGCAGCATCAGACGCTGGTCGCCCGGGGGGAGCGCTTCCAGTCGTCGCTTGATTCTGTCGAGGGACACCGGCAGGCTAAAGGCGTCGAGGCCGGCTTCGTGGGCACCGGCAGCACCAACAGTCGCCGGGCTGGCGACTCCCATCACAAGCGCCGTCACGAAGACGATCGGTCGCATGCATCACCTCCAGCAGGAGCGGAACGCTTCCTGGCCGGCCGGCGCGCCGGCTGCTACCAACTGAGCCGGCTTCCGATCGCGACGCCCGATCGGTCCAACCTTGTCACCTCGACCGGCACGTTCGCAAAAACGGTTGTGAGCAGAAGCCCGACACCTGCCATCCCGAGGCCGGCGACCATGCGCCCGCGCGGCCAGGACTCCGAAACCGTCGCCGACCCGAGGACGGCATCGGCGACCGCATTGCCCAACTCCTCCGGAACGGCGGGTCCCGACAGGAAGGTCAAGTCGAGCTGGGAGCGTCTGGCAAGCTGTACCGGCCCGCTCGAGGACATGTCCTGCCCGTCCACGTTGACTCGTGACGTGAGCGTGAACCCCATCGCGCATTCAGCGCCAGCAACGGGCTTGAGGCCGGCCGCCGAAACCGACACGGACCCGAAGGCACCGGTCTGCATATAGCCCGGTCCAAGAGCTCCCGTCGTTCCACACTCCTTTCCGAAGAACGCCAGGTTGATGCCCGCTGTCATGAGCCCGATTCCGATCCACGTACGTAGCCGAGAGCGTTGGTACGTCGTGTTACCGGCCTGCATGGCCTGCATGAACGTGTTCGCGCGCGCTGCTGCGATCGCTTGCGCCTCAATCGGCTCAGCCTGAACCGGCATCGCGGCTAGTAACAGTGCCCCTATGACACCAACGTTGACGGTCTTCGTCATGCTATTCCTCGCCCTCCTGTCCCGTATCGGGGCCCAAGCTCCGTTCTCTGCACCAGCAGTCACGCCACAAGTCGGGCGCTTCTGGCTACCCAGTAGTATAGAACGCCGGCATGGCCGTTTTCGTACACCGGTTGTGAACAGAGCCCGAAGGCGGCGAGCAGCCACGCCAATGACCGACCAGGTCTCGTCTCCGCCGTCGTTGTCACCGCGCGGTCCAGGAACTCGGAAGCCCCGCCGTATCAGGCGCCGTCCGACCGCGAGCTCTCAACCGAACGCCTCCCGCCCAAACGATTCGCTGACGACCGCCACTCGCGGGTTGCCGGCACCCGGCCGGCCAGCAGCCGCAGGCGCACGGCGTCGGCACAACCGGGACTCACGCGTCGGATTCTCGTCATGCTCTTCAGCTCGCATCAAGGCCCCTGTCCCGCTTATCGGGGCCCAAGACTGGGGTGATCTCCTGCAGTTCCACCGCGCTTCTATTCAACTCTGGTCAGCCGTGTCACGCCGCGTCCCCGGCACACCCGAAGCGGCCCCGAGAACCGTGGTGCTGGCCGCGGCCGGGGAACTCCTACCTGCAAGTGGGAGCGCCCACCCGGGTTTCATCCGGCTAACCGCAGTCTAGCCAAGTCCAGCATGCAGCGGGAAGCCTACCCAGATGCACGCAACTCGCCAACGTGCATCCGTCGCTACCGCCAGGGTTCCCAGGCTCGCATTCCGGGCGATGCACGCCGGCCGCCCTGATCACCGGCCGCCGACCGTCGAGCAGCCACACTCCTGAGCATAGACGGGAGTACTGCCGGGTCATTGATACAGTCGGGAACATGCTGGTAACCTCGCCAACGGCCCGCAGCCGACCACCAGGAAGACTTGGGGTGCCAACGGCCTAACGCTAGGTCCTCGGTGATTCTGCGCAGCCGCGATCCACTCCTTCTAATGCGCATGGCGTGGTGCGCCCTGCACCACACATGTCGTCACTAAGGAGAGAACGCCGGCATGGCCGTTTTCGCGTACAGTCAGCCCGAAGAGAATGGCCGTCGCCGGCCGGCCGGCACCAGCCAGACCGGGGTCTCGTGGCGTTCGTCGGTACAGGCTCCGCGCCGGGTGGATGCGGGATGTCAACGAACGTCGTTGACGAGATCCGAGAAGAACTGAGGCGCACGCGTCGGTCGGCTCACATCGGTTTCTGACAGCGGCGGCGCAGCATGCCCAACGCACCTTGTGCTGTCGAGGACCCCGGTTGTGAACAGTGGAGTACTACGTTGCGCGGAAAATCTCCATGGGGTCGATTCGCGTGGCCCGACGATGAACTTCGAGCCGTTACAGCGTGAAAGCCGTAGAGGGTGAACGACGGACAACCTGCCAGGCGACCGCGAGCACGTCGTCGCGCCACACCTTGTCGCTCAGAGAGTAGAACCGGAAGTCAGGAGCTTCCTTCGCTTTCGCATGTAGCGCCGTCTGGAGTCGCTGAACTCGCTCTGAGGCTGTTAGGTTCTCACCAGTCCCCATGTCCCTTCCTCCGTCATGCGCTGCCCTCGAACCAAAGCCCCTTCCCTCCGCCGGCGTTACCCGGCTTCCTCGGTCTGCGGGCCTCTCCGCCACCCTGCACGGCCCAACCTGGCCCTCGCGGTTTGTCGGTTGGCGTGTGCCGCGCCACCGGCAGGGCTTCCCCTGTTGCGCTCATCCCCCTCTTCCATGCATGCCGCCGCCAATACCCCGGCGGAACCGGTCGGTGCACGCGTCCACCTCGAGAGCACGGAGGTGCAGAACGAGGCGACTCAGAAAGGCTTGACAATCGGGGAGGCGTCCACACACGACAGTTGCCGGGCGGGATTCGCACCCGCTGAGGAATGGCGCCTTTCACGGCGCACCAGACTCATGCGTTATTGGAAAAGACTGATGCCGAAAGGCCGGCGGCGAGCCTGCCTGTGCGAGAAACGCGCGCGACTGGGCACAAGGAAGAAATGGCCCGTCGCGCGCAGGTAGGGGCACAGGCGAAGTCTGGCTATTCGGGCTATTCGCACCAAGGCAACCACGACGGGCAGGGTGGCCACGGGTCGCACGGCACCGAAACCTCGAAGCAGTACGTTCCGATGCAGATGATCTCGTTACACTCCGATGGCCCTTGCGAGGCTGACACCGGCTGTTGTGCGACAAGCGCCAGCACCGTGGCGGCGACAGAAGTGAGAACGAATCGCTTGAACACCCGTTACTTTCCTTTCAGACTTCGTGAGATTTCTCGATAACCTGTCCGCCCATAAGACGCACTTGGTGGAGGCGTTCCTCGATGCTCACCCGAACGTAGCGTTACACTTCACATCGACGTATTCCTCGTGGCTGAATCAGGTCGAGCTCTGGTGCTCGAAGGTGCGGCGGAACATGCTGTCGCGAGACATTTTCACATCGACGGCGGACTACGCGCGGAAGCTGCGTCGCTACATCGACCTGGTGCGCGATCCTTGCATCAGGAGGAATAACGGCAGTCGCGCCGATTCGGTACACGCCCGGGCGGTCAATCAGAAATGCGCGATCCTTGCATCAGGAGGAATAACGGCAGTCGCGCCGATTCGGTACACGCCCGGGCGGTCAATCAGAAATCCGCGCGACGGAGCCGTTGTGGGCGCAGCCCACGCACCGGCGAGCTAGCCGGCCGCAGCGGTCTCTCGGACGCGCGGCTGCACCTGTTGCAGCTCGTTCCGCATGGAGGCTGCAGTCGCCGGGCGCCGTGCGATGTCGCGTGACAATGCGCCCCGCAGAAACGCAGCGAGTCCGGCCGGACACGTCGGCCGACAGTCGCGAATGTCGGGAACGTCGGCCCGTTCGACGGCGGCGAGCACGGCCTCTACGTCGTCGGCCGCAAACGGATGGCGCCCGGCGATCGCTTCGTACAGCACCAGCGCCAGCGCCCACAGATCGAAGGAGGGCCGGGGCGCAACGCCGGCTAGCGCTTCCGGCGCCAGGTACAACGACGTGCCGGCCAAGCCGTCGGCACCGCTCACCGTGACCGCCGGATCCGCCCACGGATCGGGCGCCTCCGACGCGCGGTCGGACGGCAAGCCCGCCGGGCGGCCGAAGTCCCCGATGCGATGGAGCAGCGCGAGCCCGAAGTCCATCAGCTTCGGTCGGCCGTCCCCGGTCACACCGATGTTGCTCGGCTTCACGTCGCGGTGCAGCATTCCCGACGCATGCAGGCGATCGAGCACGTCCGAGAGAACGATCCCGAGTTCGATCGCCTCCTCGCACGACATCGGCCCGCGACCCATCCGTTCACGCAGCGTTCCCCCGGCGAGGTACTCCACGACCAGCATCAGCGTGCCGCGCCACTGCTCGGTCCCGTAGATGAGCGCGAGGTTCGGATGCACGACGTTCGCCATCGCCCGCGCCTCGCGGTGCAGCCGCCGGGCCGACTCGGACCGGAGCGACGGTAGTGTCTTGATCGCCACCTGGCGGTCGAGAATCGTGTCGAAAGCTAGATAGACAACCCCCGTGCCGCCGACACCGATCAGACGATGGAGACGGAACTTGCGCTGGATTAACAACGGCAACGCGCCGGAAGTCGTGGCCGTCCCGCACGAGCATTGCCGGATCTCGCAACTCCAGACCCGACGGCACCTCGGACACTGCGCGGCCGGCTCGTCCCGCCAGTTGAGTCCACGCAAGCCGGCGTCGTCGCGGGGATGGGATTGGCCGGCTTCGAGATCGCGCAGCCGGCGGTTCTCGATCTGCATCGCCGCCTGACCGCAGGCCGCCGTCATCAATGCGCGGTGAGTGGTCGAATACGGCAGGCCGGTCCGAGGCCGGCCAATCAACACCACCCCCAGGAACATTCCGGATGCATCCACGAGCGGGAACAACAGATGCGCGTCGGCATCGTTCAGCCATTTCCGATCGGTCGCGGGAAGCACTCGCGCGAGCGCCCCCAGTGCTCGAGAATCGAGCTGGATCTCGCTCCGGGCCGAACGGAGCATCTCAAGCAACACCGAGCCGCTGGGAATCTCCGCTATCGTCCCTTCAATCGGGATCAATCCGGTTCCGGCGTCGTTCACGAGCAATACTGCCAGCGACGCGGGTCGCAGGGTTCCTTTCAACTCTTCGGCGAGCGCGCCGACCACGCCCCGGAAGCTGTCCACCGTTCGGTAGCGCCGTGCGAGGCGGGCAAGGATCTCCGACTGGTCGGGCGACTCCCGAAGAAACCACTGGTCGACGGCCCGCAGCAGATGTTGGCGAAAGCTCAGGACAAGGAGGCCGCCCGCGGAAAGCGCAAGCGGTCCCATGGGTCGGAACCGTTGGAAGTACTCGGCGATAGTCAACTGCTGGTTGGCATGGATGTCGAGCGCCACATAGGCGAGCGGCCCGAGGCTGACCGCCCAGACGGCGTACCGCGCGAGGGCGTACTGCAGCGTGACGCGGATGACGAACTGCAAGTCCATCACGCGCTCCACCAGGACGCAGTAGGTGGCCAACGGCACAATGGACATCAGCGCGCCATAGAGGACGACGCCGACACGCTGCTGCACCAACGGGTCCCAAAGCACCGGCACGAACGGCATGGCGACCACCGCGAGGAGAAAAGGCGTCAGCCCGACTGCCAGAGCCCCGACGAAGAGCGTCACACGGCGACGTGCTTCGTATGTTTCCAGTCTGGTCCGCCAGAGCAGAAACGGAAGTGCCGGAGCCGCGACGATACAGAGCAGCGGCCAGTAGACCCATTCCTGATGATTGCGGTCGAGCAGCTCGAAGAGCGCCGTCAACTCTGCCAACAGCGGCGAATCGGCGAAGTAGCCGGCGGCGCTGGTCACGAACAGCACCGTACCAACGCCAAACGAGACGCCGATGAACGAGTCGGCGATCCGGCGAACCCTCGGCCGATGGCTGTCAACCGGAAACGCGCTGACGAAACGCCACAGCATCAGCGGCACGAACGCCTCCGGCTGGAGAGGAAGGAGCAGCAGCGTGCCGCCGAAGGCGACGCCGGACTGCGGCATCAAAGAGACTGCGAAAGCGGAACCGATCGTGAGAAACAGGCCGCCGAGCAGCGGGAGCCGACGGTCGCGCCCACCGCCCGCCAGCAACGCCACGCCGCCCACACCGAAGCCGAGCACGTTGGCGATGTACGGCCAGGGAACCCGTGCAAGCGCGGCGGGCGTGCCCACGATCGCCAGCAGCAGCCTTCAGAGATACCTGATGAAGATCGCGCAGATTGAGGATTCGGGACTGTAGGACCCGACGCTGTCGGTCTACCGCGAATCGAACCGCACCAGCTCGCGGTCGATCATCGCGATGGTCGGACGCCCCGAAGCGGCCATGTTGCGGGCCAGCTCGGTCTGCAGGATCTCGACCACGGTCTGGACCCCCTCGGCCCCGTAGGCGGCGAGGCCCCACATGGGCGGGCGGGCCACCATGACGGCGGTTGCGCCGAGCGCGAGACCCTTCAGGACGTCGGTGCCGCGCCGGAAACTGCCGTCGACGAGCACCGGGACGCGGCCGGCGACGGCATCCGCCACCGCCGGCAGCACGTCGATGGCCAGTGTGCCCGTGCCGCGGTCGACGAGGCCGCCGTGGTTCGACACTACGAGCCCCTGCGCGCCGGCCGCCAGCGCGGTCTCCGCGGCGTCGACGCTCATGACGCCCTTGACGACGACCGGCACGTCCACCGCCTCGGCGAGCGCGGCGACCGCGTCCCAGTCCGTCGAGGTCGGCCGATTATCGGAGGACGACACTCCCACTGTGACGCACACCGCCCGGCAGCCTGCGTCGACCGCGCGCGCCGCGTCGTCCCCCAGCGAGCCGCTGTCGGCGTAGAGCTGGTACCAGACCGGCTCGCCGCTCGCCGCCACGATCTCCTCTATGGGATGGCTCGACTGCCGGGTCGCCACCATGACCGCCTTGCCCGCCGACGCGCCGCGTGCGGTAGCCAGCTCGCCCTCGGGATGGATGTCGCCCTGGTTCCCGACCGGCCCGACGATGATCGGGGCGAACATGTCGTACCCGTAGAGGCGGGTGGTCAGATCGAGGTCCATGGCATAGACCATCAGCCGCTGCCGGAACGTCATCCTGTCGAACGACGTGCGGTGGCCGCCGCCGATCGCCTCGAACCGCGCGGGCGCGAGCACCAGGCGCGCCTGCTCCTCGAACTCGGGGACGTTGACCAGCTCGAGCACCGGGGCCCGCCGGTCCGAGGGGGGCGCCCCGCCGCCGGGCTGCCCCTGTGCGAGCGGTTCTCCCTGCGCGAGGGGCGAGCCGGCCACGAACGCACCGAACTTCCGGAGAGACTCCCGCCTGTCGAGCTTCATCGCCGTGTACCTTTCTGCTGCCTCAACAGCCCGTGGCGAAAGCCCCGCTGCATTCGAGCGGCGATGCGTCCCGCCTGGACTGCGCTGCTCCTCGGTCGAATGTGCCCGAAGCGGACCATCGTTCCGGGCATTCCGCCGGTGAACGCGCCCCTACGGGAAGTTCGTCTTGACGATGCTGCGGTCGATCTTGGCGATCGAGCTCACGCCCGCCGCCGCCATCGCCTGCCGCAACTCGGCGTTGAGGATCTCCAGCACCTTCTGGGCCCCCTCCTCGCCGAACGCACCCAGCCCCCAGCGGGACGCGCGCCCGAAGCAGACCCCGTCGGCGCCGAGAGCCAGCGCCTTCAGCGCGTCGCTGCCGCGGCGGAAGCCGCTGTCGATGAGCACCGGCACCCGGCCGCCCACCGCCTGGACCACCTCTTCGAGCACTTCCAGACTGGAGGGGCCGTAGTCGATGGCGCGCCCGCCGTGGTTGGAGACGATGATGCCGTCGCAGCCGTGCTCCAGGCACTTCTTCGCGCCCTCGCCGGTGAGGATGCCCTTGGCCAGCATCGGCACCTCGCACATCGGCCGCAGGTCGTCGAAGAGCTTCCACTCGTACCACAACCGGCCGGCGTTGACCCGGTACGGATTCGGCGGATTCGGCGGCGTGCGCCGCGTCACCCGGCGGGGCGTGCCGTCGAGATGCCGGTCGTGCAGGTCGCGCTCGTAGTAGGAGGCCTGCTGGTCGATGGTCACGACGATGGTCTGCGACCCCACCTCCTGGGCGTCCCCGAGTGCGACCCGGTTCGGCTCCATCTCGCGCGTGGCGTAGCGCTGGAACCAGAGCGGCCCTTCGGCCCCCGCCCGGGCGATTCTCGTGAACGGGAAGCTCGACGCGTTGCTGACGATCATCGTGGTGCCCGTGGTGGTCGCCGCCCGGTGCATCCCCAGCTCGCCGTCGGGGTGCAGGGTCCGCTGGCGGGCCGTGGGCGCGAGCATGATGGGGCTCGGCATGCGGTGCCCGAACAGCTCCGTCGACGTGTCGACGTCCTTCGCGTCGACGCCGCCCCGGTCGATGAGATCCACCCACTCGAAGGCGTCGCGGTTGCGGTAGAGCGTGAACTCCGACTCGGTCCCGTGCGCCGTGTAGTCGTAGACCGACAGCGGCACGTTGGCGCGGAAGATCGGCTCGAAGTCGAACACGTCGCGCATCTCGTCGAAGCCGAGGAAGCGGCGGTGCGGCCCGAGCGGCCACGGATCGCGCTGCGCGTGCAGCAGCGGCGACGCCGCCAGGAACGACGCGAGCCCGGCGAGCGCCTCGCGGCGCGACATGCCCGTACGCCAACGCTTCTCGATCTTGCCCACGGTGGCCTCCTGTGGCAGAGCGGAACGGTCCGGACCGCACGGCCCGATCCGTGCGGATTCTGGAGTGTATCAGCACACGCGGAGCACACCCGAATCCGCAGACCGGGGCCGGGCGGATCCGGGCTTACAATGACTGGAAGAGGAGAGCCAACATGCTTCCGGAAGATGTCGATCCACTCGCTGCCGAGATCGAGGCGTTCGAGAGACTGCGGCCCACGCTCGAGCCATCCTGCAGCGGCCAGTGGGTCGTCTTCCACGACGGAAGGCACGTCGGAACGTACGGGTCGTTCGAAGACGCCGCCGACGCCAGTGTTCGACAGTTCGGGCACGGCCCCTACTTGATCCGCGAGGTCGGCAGCAGTCAGGCAACCTCTCTTCCGGCCTCACTTTGGGAAGAGCCGAATGGCTCGTGACCCAGCGAAGGCTAGAGCCAGCCTTGTCAAGCATGGACCAATCGTTCAAGTCCAGATCGGATTCGATCCGGAGTACAGGCGCGGCAAGCGTCCGAATCTCGGCGAGGAGAGATTCGGCGCCCTGATCGATACGGGCGCCGACCAGAGCTTCGTCGACCCGGCCGTCGCTGAGCGTGTTCTGATGCCGCAGGTCGACTGGACGGTCCTGCGGGCCATCGATGGAACCCGTCGGGCGCGCGTGCACTTGGCGCAGGTCTACATCGATCTTCCCGAGTTGACGCTCTATGGTCGGTTCGCCCAGTACCCGGTCAGCCAGAACCTGCCGTTCGACATCATACTGGGACGTAGCTTCTTGCAACACGCCGTCATGGAGTACGACGGTCCGAACGGAAAGGTCACACTCGCTCTTGGAGACAACCTTGAGTGGACGCTTCTGCCGGACGGGAAGATGATCGCGATGAGATTCGGAGACAAGGGGCCGACCGACTTCGCCGTCTAGTCGTCACAGAACTTCCCGTTCCGCCCTGGATTCTCGTCCACTCGCTCACAGTTCGGCGTCAGGCAAGGACTGTCCGAGTGGGCATAGTGCCCAATCCACTTGGAACTGGCGATGCAGAGGGTACACTGCGCAAGTACTGCAATCAGGAAGCCCATTGGGACCGTGCTGGCTATTCTCGCCTTGTTCGAAGACGAAGTACAGCCCGTTGTCGAACGGTACACGGAAGGCTGATCCAGCGTATCGCGGCAACCGTTCCACGGCCGCATGAATTCGCTCGCATGCCTCCGACACACCGAGACTCACGCTACGGCCTCCTCAATTTCAACTCGACACCATGTCGCGATCACCGGATCAGATCAACCCGACGACCCAGAGCGCGTAGACGACGGCCATCGCGGTCACGCCGTTCACCAGCGTGACCCCGCCGTAGGAGAGCAGCGCCGACTTCAGGGGCATGCGCGACAGGGAGGTGCAGACCCAGAAGTAGCTGGAGTTGACGTACTTGATGATGATCGAGCCGGCGGCCCCGGCCAGCATCGTCGCCTCCGGGCTCAGGTTGAGCGTGTCCATCATCGGCGCGGCCACCGACGCGGCGGTGATCACGCCGACCGTCGTCGAGCCCGTAATCAGGTTGCCGGCTATTCCGAGCACGAACGGCAGGAAGATGGGCGCCAGCCCGGTCGCGGCCACGGCTTCGGCGATGGCGTCCACGGCGGGCGTCGCGCGCAGGATCTGGCTGAGGGAGCCGCCGAGCCCGGTCACCATGATGATCATGGCGGAGCCCCGCAGCGCCTCCTCGATCCACTTGCCCGTCCGGGCCTCGGCCTGGTCGGCCTTCGTGTTGCTGTAGGCGATGAGAATGCCGATGCCGAGCGCTACGACCGGCCAGCCGAGGTAGAGCATCGCCCGGTTGACGAGGTGCTCGGCCGGCAGGGCGAACGCGGTCACGCTCTGGCCCGCGATGAGCGCCAGGGGGATGAGAATCGGCGCGTAGGCGCGCCAGGTCGCCGGCAGCTCCGCTTCCCGTCCTTGCTCGATGAACGACTGGCCCACGAACTCGCTCGACGGCGGCGACTCGATGTACGGCCCGGCGGCCCGCGCGTAGACCCAGCCGGCGAGCGAGGCGATGAGGGTGGCGATGCCGCCGTAGAGGATTACCTGGCCGATGTCCGCCCCCACCAGCGCCACCGCGGCGAGCGGACCGGGGGTCGGCGGCACCATGGCGTGCGTGAGCTGCATCGCGCCGACCAGGCCGGTGGCCATCACGCTCATGTTCAGGCCGCTGCTGATGGCGGCGGAATGGACCAGCGGGTTCAGGATGACGTAGCCGACGTCGGAGAAGATGGCGAGGCCGATGACGAAGCCGCTCAGGGTCAGCGCCAGCGGCATGCGCGCCTGGCCGACCCAGCGGATCATCGACGCCGTGATGCGCTCGATGCCGCCGGTGTGCTTGAGCGCCTCGGCCAGCACCGAGCCGAGGACGATCACCACCGCGATGCTCTGGATCGTGCGGCCGAAGCCCTGTTCGAAGGCATCTATGAACGTCTGCAAGTCGATGCCCGGAATCAGCGCGAACAGTACGATGGGCACGAGCAGCGACAGGAAGACGTGCCACTTGAAGCGGGTGATGAGCAGGAAGAGGAGGGCGACGATGGCCACCAGGCCGGCCAGGGCGACGAGCGCGCTCTCGGTAATCATTGCGGTGCCTTCCTCCCCTCTGCCGACGACGCTGCGTGCTCAACATACCATCGGTTGCGGGCGAACCCGTGACGAAGTACTGTAGGTGCTTCGTCCGACAGGTTCCCAGGAGGTGTGTCTGCGATGAAGGCTCAGCACGTTCTCGGGCTCGCGCTCGTCGGTCTCATGGCGCCCGTCGCGGCGAGCGCCCAGTCGGGTGCCGGGGCGGACCCGGAGGTGACCTACGCGAAGGACATCGCGCCGATTCTTCAGCGGAGCTGCCAGCAGTGCCACCGGCCGGCGTCGGTCGCGCCGATGTCGCTCCTCACCTACCAGCAGGTCCGGCCCTGGGCGCGGGCCATCAAGCTGCGCACCGGCCTGCGGAACCAGCGCGGCGCCATGCCGCCCTGGTTCGTCGAGCGCGATCTGGGGATCCAGCACTTCAAGGACGATCCGTCGCTGAGCGAAGACGAGATCGAGAAGATCGCGATCTGGGCCGACAACGGCGCGCCGCTCGGCAACCGGGCCGACCTGCCGCCGCCCATCGACTTCGGCGACGCGAACGAGTGGTCGTTCGGCGAGCCGGACCTGATCCTCGAATCGCCGGTGGTGACCGTGCCCGCCGCCGCACCCGACAAGTGGACTTCGCTCGGGACCATTCCGACCGGGCTGACCGAGGACCGCTACGTGGCCGCGGTCGAGGTGAAGGAGTTCAACGACATACCGCCCGACGCCACCGGCGACACCGTCGGCGGACGCTACGTGTTCCACCACATGACCTACGGCGCCGTCATGCCCGAGGGCGCGGACGTCGAGTCGGCGACGCGCTTCCCTGTCCACGAGGTCGGACGCAACGCCGACATCTTTCCGGAAGTGGCCGGCCGGCTCCTTCCGGCGGGCTCCCACCTGGAGCTGGAGACGGCGCACCTGCACTCGAACGGCCGCGAGACACGCGCGCACCTGAAGTTCGCGTTCAAGCTGCACCCGCAGGGCTACGAGCCCGAGATCTCGCACTCGCGGACGTTCGTCGGCAACGGCGTCGACATCGACATCAAGCCGAACCAGGCGGACCAGGAGCTGCACGCGTACCGGGTGCTCGACAAGCACACGAAGATCCTCTCGTTCGAGCCGCACCAGCACGCCCCCGGCATGCGCATGTGCGTGGAGGCGATCTGGGGCCACAACATCGAGACGCTGAACTGCGTCGGCTACGACCACAACTGGGTCAAGCAGTACATCTACCAGGACGACTACGCGCCGCTGTTGCCGAAGGGAACCATCCTGCACATCATCGGCTGGCTCGATACCACCGCCGCCAACCGGAACGTGGCCGATCCGCGGAACTGGTCGGGAGGCGGACGCCGTTCGGTCGCCAACATGTTCATCGACCTCGGCGAGTCGCTGGAGCTGACCGACGAGCAGTTCGAGGCGGAGATGGCCGCGCGCCGCGAGCGGCTGGGCCTGACTCCGAACAACCACCTGATCGGCTGTCCGCTGTGCCAGGTGGAGTTCCCCTCGCAGGTGCAGGGGGCGGACAACAACGACCAGTAGCCGTACGGAGATCGGAAGCATGCTGACGCAGCAGCGGTCCCGCTGGGGGGTGGTGGCCCTCGCCCTCGTGCTTGTGCTGGCGCACGTCCAGGCCGGCGCCCAGACCCGGTTCACCTACTCGCGGGGGCAGAGCGTCTCGCCCGCCTACGAGGGGTGGTGGCAGAACGACGACGGCTCCTACACGATGTTCTTCGGCTACATGAACTCGAACTGGGAAGAGGAGCTCGACGTGCCGATCGGGCCCGACAACCACATCGAACCCGGCGGCCCGGACCGGGGGCAGCCGACGCATTTCTACCCGCGGCGCAACCTGTTCCTGTTCACGGTGGTGGTGCCGCCCGACTTCGGCGACCGGGAAGTGGTCTGGACGCTGACCACCAACGGCCGGACCGAGCGCGCCTACGGCACGCTGCGCACCGACTACCTGCTCGACCGGCAGACCATCGCCACCGAGATGGGCGCGAACTTCGGGCGCGTGCGGGACGAGTGGCGGGACAACGAGTTCCCGGCCCTGAGCCTCGCCGTCGACCAGCCGCGCCGCGTGCGCGTCGGGGAGCCGTTGCGGCTCGTGGCGTTCGTGAGCGACGACGGCCTGCCGTCCGGCAGCTACGCGCCGCCGCCGGTGGAACCGGGAAAGCCGCACCCGGCGTACACGCCGCCCCGGCAGATCGTGCCCGGCAACCCGCCCGGCCTGCGGTTCTCGTGGATGGTCTACCGCGGCGACGCCTCGCAGGTCACGTTCGGGCCGCACCAGTTGAAGACGTGGCAGGACACGCGGGTCTACTCGAACTCGCCGTGGTCGCCGCCCTACATCCTGCCGCCGGTCCCGCCGGACGGGCGCTGGGAGGTGAACGCCACCTTCGACGAGCCCGGGACGTACGTGCTGCGCGCGGTAGCCGGCGACGGGGCGCTGCTGACCGGCGAGAACCTGACGGTCACCGTGACCCGCTGACGAGAATCGCGGCGGCCGCCGGCGATGCCGGGCGGCCGAGGGGGAGAGACCGATGGACGTCCAGTATCGCCGTCGCGCTCTCGGATGGTTCGTTTCGCTGAGCCTCGTCGGCGCCGGGCTCGCGGCGGCGCCCGCGGCCGGCCAGGATGACCGGCTCGTAGCCGCCGCGGCGGCGCAGGACACGGCAGCGGTGAGCGTCCTGCTCGACGCAGGCGTCGACCCCGACACACCGCGGGCGGACGGCGCCACGGCGCTCCTCTGGGCGGCCCACCGGAACGATCCCCACCTGGTGGATCTGCTGCTGGAAGCCGGCGCCGACGTGAACGCGGCGGACGACCACGGCGTGACCCCGCTGCAGCGGGCCGCCGAGAACGCGAGCCTCGCCATGGTCGACCGGCTGCTGGCCGCGGGCGCCGACGTGGACGCGGCGCAGACCAGCGGCCTGACCGCGCTGATGATCGCCGCCCGCACCGGAGACGCCCGCGTGCTGAACCTCCTGCTGCGGCATGGGGCGGACGTCGACGCCGCCACCGCAGAAACGCGCAGCACGGCGCTGATGTGGGCGGTGGCCGAGGGCCATGCGCACGGTGTCGCCGCCCTGCTCGAGGCCGGCGCGAACCCGCACGCATCGACCGCGCCCGGCTTCACGCCGCTGCTGTTCGCCGCACGCAACGGGGACATCCCGATGGCCCGGCTCTTGCTTGCGGCCGGCGTCGACGTGAACCACACCGGCGCGGACGGCACGCACGCGCTGCCCTACGCGATAGTCAGGGGCCACGACGGTTTCGCGCGGTTCCTGCTGGATCGGGGCGCCGACCCCAACGGCTCGATGGGCGGCGTGACGGCCCTGCATGCCGCCGTCGGCCGCGTCGACACCTGGCTCGCCCCCTGGAACCGGCGCCACGGCGGCGGCGCGCGATACAGCACGCGCGGCAGCTCGGCGTTCGACCCGGTCCGGGCCCTGCCCCTGGTGAAGGCGCTGCTGGCGCGCGGCGCGGAACCGAACGCCCGCAGCGCGACGTCGGCCATGTTCATGAGCTACATCGGCTATCCGAAGAAGGGCGCGTTCGAGCCGTTCGCCGTCGGCACCGGCGATCTGCTGGGCGCCACGCCGTTGTGGATCGCCGCCTACAGCGCCAACGCGCGGGTCAAGGACATCCGCTTCGGCAGACCCGAAGGCACGGGGGCCGTCGAAGGGGCCGCGAGCCGCGCCAGCGCCGAGATCCTCCGTATGCTCCTCGCCGCGGGAGCCGACCCGCACCTGACGACGGACGACGGCACCACGCCGCTGATGGTCGCGGCGGGACTCGGCCGCTCGACTTATACGCCGCGGGAGCCCCGGGGCGCCCGGTCCCCGGGGGCGGAGCGGGCGGTGGAGGTCCTGATAGAGGCGGGCGCCGACGTGAACGCGGTCAACGAGGCGGGCTTCACCGCCCTGCACGGCGCCGCGTTCCGGGGGCTGAACGAGGTGATCGAGTACCTGGTGGCGCAGGGGGCCGACATCGACGCCCGCGACTTCCGCGGCCGCACCGCCTATCGGATGGCGGAAGGATCCAAGCAGTCGTTCCAGTTCCAGAGCTGGCCGGAGACCGCGGCGTTCCTCCAGCGCCTCGGCGCCAACGCCCGGCTGGGGATTCCGGGCACCGTTCAGGAGCGCCTGCGCGACGTGCCGGCGGCGGCGGCCAACCAGTAACGTCCAGCAGCAGCCGTTACCGACTCGAACCCGGCACTGACGGACGGAGCCCGCGGGGAAAGAGCTGGCGCCCCGAAACGCCTCGCTGGCTCGGCGTTGCGGCCCATCCCGCTCCATGAACTTGCGTCCCGGAGGAGGAAGCAGTCCCAGGCGTCTCGCGTCCGGAGAGAGGAAGGAGTCCCCGCGGGTGTCTCGCCCTCGGGGAACAGAAGAAGGACGGCTCCCCGGAGACGCTTGCGCATCCCGCGGGGAGCCGCCTCGAGTCTACCCGGCGAGGTGGCGCCGGAAGAAGCCCACGGTGCGGTTCCACGCCAGACCCGCCGCCGCCTCGTTGTAGCGCGGCGTCGAGTTGTTGTGGAAGCCGTGCAGCGTCCCCGGGAACATGTGCATCTCGTAATCGACGTGGTTCGCCTGCAGCGCCGCCTCGTACTCGGGCCACATGGCGTTGATGCGCGGATCGGACTCGGCGTAGATGACCATCAGCGACGCGCTGATCTTCGGCACGTCCGCGGTGGCCGCCGTGGCCCCGTAGAAGGGCACGCCCGCCTGCAGATCGCTGCCCAACTCCACCGCGAGCCGGTTCGTCATCCCGCCGCCCCAGCAGAACCCGGTGGCGCCGAGGCGGCCGTTGGAAAGCGCGTGGGCCTTGAGATACTGCGCGCTGTTGATCATGTCCTGATCCAGCGTCGCCGGGTCGATGCTCCGCTGCAGCGTCCGGCCGTCGTCGTCGTTGCCGGGATAGCCGCCGACCGGCGACAGCCCGTCCGGGGCCAGCGCCAGGAACCCGGCCACCGCCGCGCGACGCGCCACGTCCTCGATGTGCGGATTCAGGCCGCGGTTCTCGTGGATGACCAGCACGGCGGGAAACGGCCCGTCGCCGGTCGGCTGCACGAGGTACCCGCGCATCTGGCCGGACGTGCCGCCGGGCGAGGGGTACTCCACGTAGGTGCCCTTCATCCGCGGGTCGGTGAACGAGATCGTCTGCGCCTCGGCGTAGCGCGGCATCAGCGCCTGCGCCATCCACAGCGCGGAGACGCCGCCGACCGTCAGAACCGCGGCGCGGTTGAGGAACTCGCGCCGGTCGATGTAGCCATGGCAGTACTCGTCGTAGAGCTCGAACACGCGGGGGTCGATTTTCTGCTCTTCTGTCATGGGTCGTGCTCCTGGAGATGGCGCACGCACCGCGCGCTCGTAACGGCGCGTACGGCTGGACGGGGTTGCCGCCGGAAACGCGGGGACGGGCAGACTCGCGCCCCCGTCCCCGCACAAGCCTAACCTCGGACCTTGACCACGACGCGCCGGTTCTGGGCCCGGCCGTCGCTCGTGTCGTTGGGCGCAGCCGGCCGGCTCTCGCCGAAGCTGATCGTGTTCATCTTGTGCAGCGGCACATTGTGCTGCTCGTACAGGTAGTTCTTGACCGCATCGGCCCGGCGCAGGCCGAGCTGCATGTTGAAGGTCTCGTCGCCGGTGTTGTCCGTGTGGCCCTCGATCTCGATGAACGCCGCCTGCCCGGCCCCCTGGAGCTGGATGATCAACTGATCGAGCCGGGCCCGGGCCGCGTCCGGCAGCTCGGACCGCGCCAGCCCGAATCCGCCCTGCGCCTCGTTGATGGTCACCTCGGTGATCAACGTGCCCATGGCGGACTCGACCCCATCGACGCGTCCGCTGACCTCATCGGCCGCCATCTGCGCCGAGTCCGCCGCGCCCTGCGCCGCCTGGGCCGCCATGTTGGCCGCCTGCGCGCGCTGATCGACCTGGCCGATCTGCTCGGCGTTCTGGGTGGTCCGCTCCTGGGTCTCCTCCAGCCGGTTATTCAGGTCGTTGACGTTGTCCACGGTCTCGCCGAGCCCGGCGCCCGCGTCGCCGCCGTCGTTGACCACCCAGCCCCTCGTCGCGCAACCCGAAGCGACCAGCACGATCACCGCCGCCAGCGCCATCATCTTCGCCGTCATCCGCATCTTCCGCATGATTCCTCCTGAAACAACCGTATGACCCTACCACTTCAGTCGGGCCCGGCCCGCCACGTACCCGCTACGGGCCTGGACCACCAGATTATCATCAGCCGTGCGGATCTCGATGGGATGCCATCCGCGACGGAAGCTCGGCTGGAACGTGAGCACGTACTGGTAGCGCAGGCCGGGCAGCAACTCGCGCAGTGTCGCGAGCAGGTCTTCCCGGGTGCGCGTAGCGTGCACCCTGCCGCCGGTCCAGCGCGCGAGGTCCACCAGCGAAGCCGCCGCATCCGTGGCGGCGGCTTCGGCCGCGCGGTTCGCGCGCCGGGGCGCGGGACGGGCCACCGTCAGCACGTGCACCGGCACGGCGATGGCGCTCGCTGCGCCGGAAACCTCTCCCGCCGTGCGCCGGCTGCCGTTGTCCACCCCGTCGGTCAGCACCAGCAGCGCGCGGTGGGGGTTGGCGCGCCGGCCCACCAGGGTCGCCGCATCGGCGATCGCGTCGTAGAGCGACGTCTTGCCGTACGGCGCCTCCCGCAGCTCCAGCGCGCCGATGCGATCGAGCTCGTTCGTGAAGGGCGTGACCTCCCGCAGCACCGTATCGAAGGTGAAGAGAGCCAGCTCGTCGCGGCCGCGCTGCAGCGATCCGGCTATCGCGTCCACGGCACGCCGGGCCCGGTCGATGTTGCGGTCGAGCGCCATGCTGCCGCTGATGTCGACCAGCACGGCGATGCTGAGCGCCGCGTCACTGAGGAAGACGTGATCTATGCGCCGGCCGTAGCCGCTGTCCTTCAGCCGGAAGTCCGCGGGGGCAAGATCGCGCACGATCCGTCCCTGGCGGTCGCGCACGGAGACGTGCACCGTGACCATGTCGACGCCGGACGTGAACGTCGGGGCGGGGTCGCGCTCGACCAGTGTCGGCCGGCCCTGCGCGGCCAAGCCGGAAGCGAACAGCGCCGCGAGGCCAAGGGTTGCGAATAGGGTGCGAACGCGCATCGTGTCGGTATCGAGCCGGCCCCGCGCCAAAGACTCCTGGCATTGATTCTACGGGTTTTCGCGCGGCAGCGTTAACGCCGAGCCGACCAACCCGCCGCGAACCACGTTTCAGCGCCGCCAGACCCGTCGCCAGGCGCCGTGTTCGGCCCCAGCCCCCACCGCCCCGGAAGCTTGCGGCGCGCACGGATACAGCCATGTACCGCAGCACTTCGCCGCGCTGCGTTCCGCGGCACAGGCTCCTAGTCTAGAAGCGGAACAGCCGGTTCACCTTCACCACGAGGCCGCGATTGCGAAGCGCGGAGAAGCTGTCGAACCGGTCCGGCCGCAACGGGTCGCTGTCGCGGTCCTCGGTGTAGACGACGAAGAGCTCGCTGCCGGGGCTGTACTCCCAGCGCAGCCGCAGGTTGGTGCTCACGGTATTGGCCGCCGAGTTGTACTGAATCAGTCCGCCGAAGAACATGCGGGGCGAGAAGGTGTAGGTGAGACGGGAGACGATCAGGCGCGTATGGAACGAGCCGTGCGGGGTGTCGATCCAGTTCTCCGACACCGTCGGCTCGATGGACAGCTCGGGGGTGACCGACAGACGGCCCTGGCTGAAGCCGATGGACCGGATGTTCCCGTTGAAGTACTCGCCGCCCCGTACCGTGACGGTGCCCGTCAGCCGGCGCTGCGCCCCGACCTGGTAGGTCGCCTCGACGTCTCGGAACCCGTAGCCGCCCACCGGCAGCACGACGCCCGGTCCCGGCTCGAACGGCCGCACCAGGAACTCGTAGTTGTCAGCGAACGTCATTCCCAACCGGTCGCTGGTCTCGAACTCGGTGCTGAAGCCCACCTGCGCCTGCTTCGTCTCCAGGATGCCGGTATCGGCGGTCAGTATGTGCTCGTAGCTCGCTTCGAGCCGGAACTGCCGTACCGCCTCCAGTGACGCCGGGCGCGGACTGAAGCGTCCCGCGAGGTACGATCGCCGAAAGTTGTCGCGTCGCAGGAAGCCTACCTCGGGTATGAAATTGTCCTCGACGACGAGGTGCTCGGCGGTCAGGCCGTAGCGGTCCGCGGCGTATATGAACTGGCCCTGGTAGCTCGTGTCGCGCCCTCGAAACCGGGCGTCTGCGTCCTTGCGGCGTACCCCACCACGCTCACGTTCTCGTAGAACGCCATGGTGGCATCGGCCCCGAATACCCGGTTGGCGCCCGGACCCGCGCCCGTGACCGATACCGAGCGGTTCGTGAACAGGCCGCCGATGGCGCTGCGACGCAGAATGTCACGCTTTAGCCGCACGACCGTGAAGTTGGTCGCCGCGGCGAGCAATCCCCCGGACCCGGGCACCCGCTGATTCCCGGTCTGGATGTTCAGGAGGCCCACATCGAAATCGCCTGCTTTCCCCGTGACCCGGCCGCCGCCGACAATCGGCACCACCGCTCCATCCTGGAGGCCGATCCGGCGCGAGTAGAAGAGCGTCGGCGCATTGCCGCTCCCGCGCGAGCTGCGGCCGCCGCCGCCGATCTGGCGCAGCGCACTGGACCGCGAGCTCGGCCCGCCGCCGCGGGCGAACTCGAAGATGCCCCGGCCCTCGAGAAAGAACTCGCGCTTCTCGGGAAAGAACAGGCTGAAGCGGGTCAGGTTCACCTGTTGCTCGTCCACTTCCACCTGCGCGAAGTCCGTGTTGTACGTGAAGTCGGCGGTCAGGTTCTGGGTGATGCCGTACTTGAGGTCCACGCCGCCGTTGCCGTCCCACGCCGTCGGGGGCAGGACGTTGACGTCGGTCGTGGACCCGCCGATGGCGTACGGCTTGACCTCGAGCACGTTGCCCTCGTTGGGCACCTCCAGGCCCACGAGCATGGCGGCGTCGGATACGCGGAAGAGGCCGCGCCGGCCGGCCGAGATGGGCACCGGGGTGAGGTAGGAGCGTTCGTTCTTCCGGCGCACCATGCGGCGGAACTGGATTCCCCAGACCGGGGCCGGTCCCGGCCGGTAGCGCACCGACTTGAAGGGAATCTCCATCTCGACGGTCCAGCCGCCCTCGAAGAGTCCCGTGCGCACGTCCCACACCGGGTTCCAGTCGCCGTTCGGATTCCCCTCGTTGGTGATGGCGAAGTCGCCGAGGGCGCCGAGCGGATTCGTGTAGAACGCGATGCCGTTGCGGCGATCGTTGAACGTGTCGAAGGCCACCCAGAAGGTGTCGTTCTCGCGGAGCTGCGGCGTGTCGCGCTGCATCTCGTTCGCCACCCACGCGCTCGGCGGCGCCGAGTCCCACATGCGGGCGGCGACGTAGATGTTCTCGGCGTTGAACAGGACCCACGCCTCGGTCCTCTCGCTGGCCGGCGCACCCTCGTTCGGCTCCTGCTGGATGAAGTCGTCGATGGCGGGGACCACCTCGAACACCGGCTCGTCGAGGACGCCGTCCAGACGCAGCCCGGAGGCCAGCCTGACGGCGCGGACGGTGGCGCGTCCCAGCGCGTCGCGCGCGATGACCGCGGGCGGCGACGGCGGAGCGGGGCGATCGACCACCCCGGTCAGCGCGAACCCGGCCCCGGTCGTGGAAATCGAGTCCGTCGTCTCGAGCTGGTCCGGCGTGCCGGGGACGGGATCGGACTGTGCGTGGGCCACGCCGGCAGTTCCGACAAGCGCTACGAGCGGAATCGTCGCGAGACCGACCGCCAAGCGGCCGTCCCGCCCGGATTGGGCACGGCGGCGATCGGACGATCGACCGCGTGCCGCACCGGAAGTCATGGAAACAGGAAGGCTGGGCAGTCTTTCGGGCAACGGTCGCCGCTCCAACTTCCGGCGCTCGGGAGCTCCCGGCAACCCGGGGGCAATGTCGCGCCTTGCCACGCGAGCGCAGCGCCGCTCTCGGTGCTACGCGGGGTGTCACCACGGACTGCCGGCGGTCACCGTGCGCCGGCGGCAGCCTCCCGCTCTTCCGCGCGATGGCCGGCGAGGATCCCTTCCATGCCGATGTTGCCCTCGTGGCAGGCGTACTCGTACAGCGCCTCGTCCTTGCGCGACAGCGGGATCATGGCCGTCCACGGGCCCGCGTAGGTGCCCGGATCGTCGACCGTGAACTCGTGCCGCAGCGTATCGGGACCCACCCTTGTGAAACGCTCGACGAGGCGCAACCGCTCCGCGGACCCGCGCTGCCGCTGGTACAGCGCCGCCGGCGAATCGCTCTTGGGCGAGAAGTTCGTGGTCTCGACGACCAGCGTGTCCCCGTCCCAGTAGCCGCGCGCGTCGCCGTGCCACTGGCGGATGGCGTCGTCGACGTGCGGTCCTGCGTCGATCGGGATGATGCGCGCGTCGTGGATCATCTCGTGCAGGAAGACGACGGTGTCGGGCGTCTGGATGACCTGGTAGTAGGTGTTGTAGCCGGCGAACAGGTTCGGCATCCCGAAGGTGATGCAGCGCTCCTGCAGCCGCCGGTCGGTCCACGACGACGCCGGGTTGTCGGCCAGGTGGGCGATGCGGGCGTCGATCCGCCGCTCGGTCTCCGGCGTGAAGGCCGGCAGCCTCCCGTTGGGAGGATCGATGACCAGCGAGGTCCGGTTGTCGAAGTCGCGGTCGACCAGCCAGAACTGGTTGTAGTTGCCAGTGGCCGTGTCGCGCGACGAGAACGTGTCCTGCTCGCCGAGGGCGGCGACGAAGACGCTGTCCGCGAAGGCCGCGTCGCTCTCGCCGCTCGCAAAGAGTTCGGCGTAGCGCGCTTCCAGCCGCGCGAGCTCCTCGTCGGTCAGCGTCGCCTTGTCACCCAGGATCTCCGGACGCTCCAGCGGCGTGGCGGTGTTGTTCGCCCACACGCCCTGCAGATCCGGCCGGCCGTCCGGAGTGCGCGGCACGGTCCACCGCTCCTCCTGCGACGACTGCGCCCCGCTCGCCGCCGGAACCGCCAGCAACGCGGCTGCGATTGCAGCGCCCATCACGCAACGCACGACTCGTGCCTCACTCATCCCCTGCCTCCCCGGTTCGGACGCCCGCCCCTGAGATTATAGGTCCGAGCCGGGCGCGCGCGGCTGCATCGGCCGCGACGCTCGCGGTCTCGTCACCTGATACTCGCCCCCCGCATGGTCACGGTGCAGGGTTGCCGCGGACTGCTAGAAGCCCGGCTTCAGGGTGCCCTTCTCGCGCGCGATCTCCAGCAGCGTCGGATAGAACTGCACGAAGGTCCGCTCGACCGCGGTGTGCTCGGTGTGACACTGGACGCACGGTGCCGCCGCCGCGGGGGACAGGGGCGCGACCGCGTCGGGCATCGAGCCGGCGGACCCGAAGTTGTAGAACGCCCACCCGTCCTCGAACCGTGAGTCCTTCACCTCGGCCTCGAGCACGAGCAGGTCGCTCTGGAAGCTCCCCGCGACGTTGATCGATGCCTCCGAGACCGCCTGCCGGATCTCCAGAATGAAGACGCTGCCGTCCGGCCACTCCCCCGTCTCCTGGAACCCCGCGTAGGCCGAGCGGTTGACGAAGACATTCTGGAACCGCATGGGGCGCGCGCCGCTGCCGGCCTCCTGCACCCGTTCGGCCTCGTAGGTCATCCCCAGGCCGGAGCTCAGGAACATCCACTCCCGGTAGTCGTCGGGGCGGACGAGCTCGTTGCCGTTGCGGTACCGGGTCCGTCCCCGACCGCCGACTGGGCGCGGGCGGTGGACGCGATCGCGACGGCCGCGGCGGCCAGCACGAGACACCAACCGGCGGTCTTCATCTTGCGCATCGTTGATCTCCAGCACGTCGGCCGTGTAGACGGAGGCTGGCCGGCGGCCGACCGAGCGTAGTCGGGATGGACCTCAAGGCAAAGCGAAAACGAACAGATTGTTGCCCACGCTCGGACGCAGCTCCGGCGTCAGGCGTGTGAAGCCGGACGCGGTGCCCGACGGGCCCGTGCTCACCGCCACGTACTGCCGGCCGTCCACCGCGTAGGTGATCGGGAAGCCGCTGACCGCCGAGCCGAGGTTGATTTCCCACAGCACCTCGCCGGTCTCGTCGTCGAAGGCCCGGAAGCGGCCGTTCGTGTCGCCGCCGAACACCAGTCCGCCGCCGGTCGCGACGAGAGACATCGTCGCCGCCCGCTGCTCGTAGAGCCAGCCGGTGGCGCCCGTCTCGGCCGAGATGGCCTGGATGGTGCCGAGCTGGTCGGTCCCCGGCGCGAGCTGGTGGCGCAGCGCGAGCGCGTAGTGGATGCGCGCCTCGCGCGTGGCCATCATGCGGGCGCAGGTGTTGCGCAGCGGCATGTACATCGTGTTGGTCCGCGGGCTGTAGGCGCCGGCCTCCCAGTCCTTGCCGCCGAACCAGGTCGGGCAGGTCAGCACCTCCTGCCCCTCGGCGGTGAAGATGAGCTCGGCGTTCTCCGTCACCTCGCCGGTCGCCCCGTCGATGGCGCTGATGACATTCTGCGTCACCGTCGGGCGCGCCCACAGGAACTCGCCCGTCTCGCGGTCCAGCGTGTAGACGACGCCGGTCTTGCCGGGGATGCCGGTGAGCACCCTGCGCACCTCACCGGCCTCGAGACGCGGATTGATCCAGCTCACCGCCGCCGGGTCCGGCGCCACCGCGGTGTCGACCAGCAGCCGCTCGAAGGGGTGGTCGAGATCCCAGTGATCGTTGAGGTGCTGGTAGTACCACACGATCTCGCCGGTGTCGCCGTCGAGCGCCAGCGTCGAGTTGTGATACAGGTAGTTGTTCTCGATCCCGCCGAGGAGGAACTTGGGCGCCGGGGACGTGACCGACGTGCCGACGTAGACCAGGTTCAGCTCCGGGTCGTAGCTCGGCGCCATCCACGACCCGACGTGCACGCGTTCCTCGTAGGGAACGCCGCCCCATGTCTCATCGCCCGGCTCGCCCGGCGCCGGCACCAGGCGCCGCCGCCAGACCTCCTCGCCGGTCTCCGCGTCGTGGGCGGTGATGACGCAGGCCTCCGGCCCGCCGTGCGGCCGGCAGCTCCGGCCGGAGATCGCCTTGCCGCCGGCTACGATCGGACCCGACGAGTGCCGGGCGGGGTTCACCAGGTAGTCGAGGATCTGCGTCTCCCAGGCCAGCTCTCCGGTCTCGGCGTCGAGCGCGTAGAGGTAGTTGTCGGCGCTGGTGTCGAGGATGCGGTTCCCGAAGATCGCGATGTTCCGGTTGGTCATCGACCCGTTGACGTAGTCGTCGATATCGTCCGGCAGATCGCGGCGGTACTCCCACCGCAGGTCGCCCGTCACCGCGTCGATGGCCTGGATGACGTCGCTCGGGTTCGGCATGTACAGCACGCCGCCGTAGGCCAGCGGCGTCCCCTCCTGACTGCCCCCGGAAAGGGCGCGCGTCCAGACCAGGCGCAGCGTCCCGACGTTCTCGCGGTCGACCTGCTCGAGCGGGCTGTAGCCCCAGCCGTCCGGCGTGCGGCGCCACGTCAGCCAGTCGCCCGGCGCCGGATCCTCGAGCATCGCGTCGGTGACGGGCACGAACGGCGCGGAGGAATCGGCCTGTGCGCCGGCGGGCACCGGCGCCAGCGCCGTGACCACCGCGGCCACGAGCAGGACGCCTCGCACAACGAGACACGTCGGGTGCATGTGAGCCTCCGTATTGGGAGTCAATCGTCGCCTGCGGCGACTCTAGCACGAAGGCTCAGGATCCCGGCGCCGACGGGGCCAACTCCCCGGCCAGCTCCGCGGCCAGCTCCACGAACGCGCTGTCGGCCGTTTCGATCGCGCCGTCGTTGGTCACGAACGCCAGCACCGTGTTCCTGACCGGCAGCAACATCAGCAAGGCGTACCACAGGGTATTGCTGCCGTTGTGCGAGATCACCGAACCGCCGGCCCAGTCGCGCTCGTACAGAACCCAGCCGCTGGCGTAGCCGTCGAGGAACGGCGTGTGCAGCCGTTGCCAGCTCGACCGGGTCAACAGGACCGGCTCGTCCTCGGTTCCGTACTCGCCCTGCAGGTGAACCGCACCGTACCGGGCCAGGTCTCCCAGCGTCATGTGGACCGTCCCGGCCGGAGCGATCAGCGGCGTGTTGTCGGCCCGCGTCTCGAAGGGGTCGCGCGGAAACCGGCGGCCCCACATGACCTGGTGCCCGACCGGCTCCTGATCCGGGTACTCGCCCCGCGGCGCGCCGAAACCGGCGCTCATCAGCGCGAGGGGCACGAACACGCGGTTCTGTATCAACGCCTGGTAGGGTTCGCCGGCAACCGTCTCGGCGATGTGGCCGGCGATGGTGTAGCCCACGTTGGAGTACACGAAGCTCTCGCCGCAGGGAGACTCCGGCTCCTCGGAGAGGACGTCCGCGACGAAGCGCCGCCTTTCGGCGACCAGCTCCTCCGGTGTGTCGGGCCAGACCTGCTGGCTCTCGATCGGGAAGTTGGCCGGGGCGCCGGCGGTGTGGGTCAGCAGATGATGCAGCGTGCAGTTGCTCCAGCCGCCGGCCATCTCGATATCGGGCAACAACACGGATAGTGCGTCGTCCGCCGACAGCAGCCCGTCTTCCTGCAGCACGGCCAGCAGGGTGGCGGTCATCGACTTGGTGATGGAACCCACGTGCCAGCGGTCGTCGACGGTCACCGAGATGCCGGAATCCCGTCTGCGCTCCCCGCTGGCGGCCGCGCCCGCGAGCTCTCCGTCCACGATCACCGCGGCGGCCACGGCGGTCAGACCGGTATCGTCCCGCAACTGCGCCACGCGGGCCGCCAGATCGGCCTGGAAATCGCTGGCCGCGCCTTCGACCTCCGTGCCGGTCGAAGCGAAGGACACAGCCACGGTTACCGCAAGGGCCGACAGCACTGCGAGCCGAGCCCGGCGCAACACGGTCATTCTTGAACATCGCATACGGCGGCCCGCCGCGGCAAGTTCGACCGCTGGCGCCGGTGCATGGTCGGACACGATTCGCCCCGACACGGGGCGGGCCGTCACCGCGCCCGAGAAATCCGTCGCGCGATCCGAGTCTCGTGGCGATCGAAGGCCGGCTCGTACATCTCGATCTCCGCGGGGGTCATACCCGCGGCCCGACAGCACGCCCGCCACTGCTCGTCGATGGTGGACTCCATGCCCGACAGCATGGCCACGGCGGCATCGCGTTCGATGTCGAAGAAGGGAGCGGCGTCCACTGCCGCTTCGATGGAAGCTGCGTTCCCGCTGATCTCGCTGATGCCGGTTTCCAACTGACGCCGGCGGTGCGGCTGGGGGTTGATGTCGAAGGCGGGCGACAGCACCCAGAGCCCCCCGCCGGCATGCAGCAGGCCGTGGTTCTTGAGGTGATCGTCGTTGTTCGACACGAGAATCGTGAACAGCATCCTTCGAAAGAGCTCGGTCAGTTGCGCCCGCGGGTCGAGCGCATGCGCCCGCAGCGCGTCGGCGATATCCGTGTAATACGCCCCTGTCGCGGTCTCCGCGCCGAGGAACGATTGCGCGGAGAGATAGTGGACCCTGTCGCCGGCGACGCGGTCGAACCGGTCGACGAGCGCCACCGGCCGGTCCGTGTCGCCGAGCTCGATGCGGGCCGACGCGGCGTTCACGCCAGCGGCACGCGCCAGCTTCAGCGCCGCCACCTCGGCCCTCTCGATCGGCATCGTGTCGTCGTCGGACGTGAACTTCGCGATCATCAGGTTGCCGCGCTCGTCGCGGACACTCGCCTTGGGCCTTGCGCCACCGAGCGAGCCGGCGCTTCCCAACAGCCGTTCCCACGCGTCCGGATCCCGGTTCAAGTCGTCGACGCCCAGGCCGGTCAGGCGCCGCAGCTCGTCCAGCTCGGCCAGGCGCGGAGTCGGCGGGTACGTTCGCGCCAGCGGCCGACCCGCCTCGTCCAGATAGCGGAGGGCGCCCTGTCGAGTGGCATCGTCCGCCGCCAGCAGGTAGTCCAGCTCCGTGAGCACCCCGGACGAGGCCTTGCGGATGAGACCACGCCCCCACGAATCCGGCGCACCGTCGGCGATCGGTCCCGGCAAGGCAGAGCGGGGGCGCTCTCGCGACGCACTGGAGTAGAGGGGCGTGCCGGCCAGCGGCATCGTCGCCGGGGAGATGGCGAAGGCCCCCCGGTTCTCCAGCCACTCCGGGGCGTAGCGGAACATGCACGCCTCGCGCCGGCCGTCGAACTCGAACACGATCTCGCCGACCGGATGCAGCGCTTCACCAAGCGCCACCCGCACGCGCCGCGTCGTCTTGGCCATGGCGGGCAACGCTATCCGAGGGAACGAGGCCTCGGCCGGCGGATGCGCCGCGGGAGGCTGTCGACGTCGAGCATCAGGCCGGTATCGTCTCGCGAGACGTCCAGGATCTCATCGAGGCGGTGCAATTCACCCAGCGCCAATAGCGCCATCGCGAACGCCCCGATCGAGACGCCGGCCTCGCCTTTCTCGAGTCTCATCAGCGTGCCCTGCGACACGCCCATGCGCGTTGCGAAGTCCGCCACGGGCAGGCGCCGCTTCCGGCGCGCGATGCCGATGTCGCGGCCGAGCGCACGGAGCGCGCGCTGGACCGAGGGAGGGTGGACCCTAGCCCCCATAAGGATCAATATATTGCATTCTAAAGCTCATAAACCAACGTATACAGTTGCTACAGAAGGCCGCTGACGTCGGCGGCCTTTGCCCCGGACCTGACAAGCGAGACCGCCATCGATGACGGGCGGCACCGCATCACCCCGTCAGTGTCGAGCTGTTTCTGGATGGCGTCGGCCATCGCGCCCAGCTTCATGGCGTTGAGCTTGTCGAGGTCTGTTCTGGGGCGCACGCGGTTCCCGGCGGTCAGGAGCCTCTCATCGGCCGGCTCCCCGTCAACGAGCAAGCCCGAGAAGCGCACCGGCAGACCCATTCCTTCCCAGAGCTCTCCCGCGTCCTGCAAGTGGAAATGCAGATGCGGCTCGGTGCTGTGGCCGCTGTGCCCGCAGCGGCCGATCACCTGTCCGCGGGTCACCCGGTCGCCGGTCGCGACGGTGACGCTGCCCCGAATCAGGTGGGCGTACAACGCGAACTCTCCCTCCGCGTGCTCGATGACAACGTGATTGCCCACGAAGCTGCGTGCCGTGAAGTCGCAGATGCCCCAGCCAAGGAACGCCTGGCGTACCCGGCTCTCCAGGCGAACGACGGTGCCGTCGGCCGCCGCCAGGATGTCCTGCCCGTAGCAGAAGTAGTCCGCGGCGCGCGTGCCCCGACCCGTGTGGCGTTCGAACGCCTCGTTCGCCTGCACGAAGTCGAGCGCGAAGCGCTGGCCGAGCACGTCCGTCCGAAATATCCACTGGCCGAGCACGTCCCAGGAATGCGAGGTATTCCGGGTATTGCCCCCGTTGACGAGCAACCACTCGCCCCGGAAAGGCAGAGTGTAGACGGCGCGGGTGCGATAGCCGCGACCATCGTCTCCGCTGCGCTCCTCCCGTTCCGCCAGCGCCGCGTTTCCGCCAATCTGCCGGAAGATCTCCAGCGCCTGGAACGGATTCAGCCAGACGAGCAACTGCGACGCGGACCACGTCGCCACGATGGCCGCCGGCCCCAATCGACCGATGGGGCCTGACGCCGGCCATCCCGACCGGTCGACGGCACTATCTTCGACCGCCTCCCGGCGTCCTGGCCGAAGTCCGTCACGCGCCAACCTGCGCGCGAGCGAGCGGACCCAGCGCACAACCCAGTAGGCCAGGAGCGTAAGCGCCAGCAGACCGTACTCGTACAGCCCGAGCGCCAAAACGGGGATGGCGAGCACCAGACCGACGAACATGGCCGGCCGACGCTCGTTGGAGAGCCTCCCGGCAATGTCCAGAATCGTTACGATGGCGGAAATGGTAACGGCCAGTACGTAGATCGTCATGCGATCCATCCAGCTCAGCATGCCCGGCGCCGACCCGCTCGATTCCCGCGCCAGCTCGACGATTTGGTCCTGCTGCAGCTTGCGACCGGGAATCCCCGGAAACCGTTGACTGTTACAGTGTAGATATTGAACTATACATGTAACACAATGGCGCTCAACATCAGGAACGCGGAAACCGAACGGTTGGTGGCGGAGCTGGCGCTGCTGAGCAGGCGGACCAAGACCGAGGCGGTGGCCGAGGCTATTCGAGACCGTCTGGAGCGGCTCAGGCGTGAACGCAGCGGACGCTCGCTGGCCGACGAGCTCGACGAGATCGGGCGGCGTTGCGCGAAGCTCCCCGTACGTGACGGACGCCCCGCGAACGAGATCATTGGGTACGACGAGTACGGCGTTCCCCGCTGATGGTCATCGATACGTCGGCGTTTCTCGCGATTCTGCAGGACGAGCCCGACCGCCGCTCCTTTACCGAGGCGATCGGGGCGGCGGCCGTGCGGCGGACTTCGGCCGCCACCTTCGTGGAAGCGTCGATGGTCCTGCAGTCGCGTTACGGAGCGGAAGGCGTCCAACGCCTGGACATGCTGCTGGAGGCCGCGCGCATCGAGGTGATGGCGGTCGATCCGGCTCAGGCCCGGATGGCGCGGCGGGCGTTCGTCGACTTCGGGAAGGGACGACACCCGGCCGGGCTCAACTACGGCGACTGCTTCACCTACGCGCTCGCCCGCCAGCTCGGCGAGCCGCTCCTCTGCAAGGGAGACGACTTCACGCAAACGGATCTCGACCTGGTCCTGCCACCGGCGCCGACTCCGTAGGGGCGGGCAGCCACCCGATCGATTCGCTCAGTCGGGCGAGCCCGCCGCGAACTTCTGCACGCGCCCGCTGAGCTGCGCGGCGAACACCTCGCCGTCGTGCGAGACGGTCATGCCGTGGCCGCCGCCGCCGCCCGTCAGCTCGGCCAGGATCTCGCCGTCCAGCGTGCGCAGCGCGCCGCCGGCCCAGATGCGCTGATCCTTCGTCACGAAGAGCGCCTGCACGCCGGTGAGATCCGTCCACTGGTCGAGGAACTTGCCCTCGGCGTCGAACACCTGCACGCGCCGGTTGTCGCGGTCGACCGCGTAGACGCGGCCGTCGCCGGCCACGGCGACCCCGTGCGGCAGGCCGAACTCGCCCGGCCCGGTGCCCCGCGAGCCCCAGTCGCCGAGGTAGCGACCCTCCTTCGAGAACCGGACGATGCGGGCGTTGCCGTAGCCGTCGCTCACGTAGATGTCGCCGTTGGGAGCGAACGCGATGTCCGTGGGCAGATTGAACGTGTCGTGACCGGCGCCCGGGACCCCGGGCGTGCCCAGGTGCATCAGCAGCTCGCCGGTCTCGCGCAGCTTGTAGACCGCGTGGCCGGGCGCGTCCACGACCCACACGTGGCCTTCCGGATCGACCCGGATGGCGTGCGCGCCGCAGGCTTGACAGCCCGCCGGGCCGTAGACGGCGGTGTAGCCGGACGCGCCGGGCGCCCGGTCCTCGGGAGCCACCCCCATGACCTTGCCGTTGCTGAACAGCCCCTCGCCCCAACCTCGCACGAAGGTGCCGTCCGGCTCGAACACCAGGACCGGCTGGGCCCCACGGTGCAGTACGAGAATGTTGCCGTCGGCGCCGGTGGCCACGGCGACCACCTGGCCGAAGTTCCAGGCCGAGGGCGTGCCGGCGGCGGTCGTGGCCGGCTTCGGCCACACGGAGACCTCGGTGTAGTTCGCGGCCGACTGCCAGGCCGGCACGGCCGCTACGGCGGCGAAACCGACGACGGCGAAGACGACGGCGAACCGGCGAACATAGTGCTTTCTCACGGTTGACCTCCGCGGCAATGGGCCCGGCCTGCGGCCGGGCCGGAACCACTCTCCGAGCGTGCCGCCCGTGCCGAGACTACTCGTCGCCACATCCCGCTCACACGGGCGCGACCCGCAGGACACAGCGCCCCTCGATGACGGGCACCGCCGCTACTCGGGTACCGCAAACACGAAAATGCCGTTGCCCTGGCGCGGGTTGCGCTTCTCCGGAATCAGATCGGCCGGGATGATGCTGGTCCAGCTCGAGCCGCCCAGCGGGCCGCCCGCGCCGAAGGCGATGTACTGCCTGCCGTCGACCGCGTAGGTGATCGGATAGCCGTTGGCCATCGTCGTCAGCCGGCTCTGCCAGAGCTGCTCGCCGCTTGCCGCGTCGTAGGCGAAGACGTGCCGCTCCCAGTCGCCGACGAAGACCAGACCCCCGCCCGTCGTCAGCGCCGCCGTGTTGTACGGGACGCGGAGCCGGTGCTTCCACAGCGTCTCGCCGGTCCGGATGTCGAGCGCCTGGAACTCGCCGAGCTGGCCCGGCGCGTCCGGATGGAAGTGGTTCAGCCGGCCCCGCACGCCGCCCGTGCCGCCGCCGCCCGGCCGCTGCTCCACCGGCCCGAACGCGGCCGTCTCGCACTGCAGGTTCAGCGGCACGTACAGCGCGCCGGTGTCGGGGTGGTAGGCCATCGCCCGCAGTGCCTTGAAGCCGCCGGTGCTCGGGCAGAAGAAGAGCATCTCGCCCACGCCCGAGACCATGCCCTCGCGATAGGTGAACTCGCCGGTCTCCGGATCGATGTCGGCCAGGTTCTGGTAGCCGAGATCGACGGCCTTGGTGAACGCCCCGGTCGTGCGGTCGAGCTCCCACAGGATGCCCAGCTTGCCCATGCTGAACACCGACTGCCGGCCGTCGTAGTCGATCAGGATCCGCTCGAACGTCTCGTCCATGTCGTGGCTGTCGCCGGGGATGTGCTGGAAGAACCAGCGCATCTCGCCGGTTTCCGGATCGAGGGCCAGGGTGGAGTTGCTGTACAGGGCGTCGCCGTCGGTGCCGCGGGCGTCCCGCGACCACGGCTTGGCCTGCGCCGTGCCGTAGTATACGAGGCGGGTGACCGGATCGTAGGCGCCGGGGATCCAGGCATCGCTGCCGGCCCGGAACAGCAGCGGGAGGTCGCCCCAGGTGTCGCCGCCGCGCTCGCCCGGCCGGGCGATGGTCGACGTGCGCCACATCAGGCGCCCGGTGCGGCCGTCGACCCCGACGATGTAGCAGGTGTCCTCGCGGAACCGCTCGCAGCCGCGCAACCCCGCCACGACCGTGCCGTCGGCGATGACCGGCCCGCTCGAGAACCCGTAGCCGTCGTGGTCCGGCGCCACGTCGGTGTCCCAGCGCTCCTCGCCGGTGCGCGCGTCGAGTCCGACGACATGCGCGTCCCGGGTATTGAGGATGATCAGGTCCTCGTAGATGGCGAGGCTGCGCATCTGCGCGGCGGGCCGCAGCCGCTCGTCCATCTCGCGCCGGTACTCCCAGATGAAGTCGCCGGTGCGCGCGTCGAGCGCCTGCACCACGTTGCCCGGGTTGGCGATGTACATCACGCCGTCGTGCACGATCGGCGTCGTCTGCGACACCCCCGGCTCGAGGCCCCAGGACCAGACCAGACGGAGGTCGCCGACGTTGTCGCGATCGACCTGGTCGAGTGGGCTGTAGCCCCACCCGTCCAGGGTGCGCCGCCAGTTGAGCCAGTCGGCGGGATCGGGATCCTGCAGGACCGCGTCGGTAACCGGCGTGAACTCCCGCTCCTGCGCCGGGGCAGGGTGGACCGTGGTGAGCAGCAGGCCGGCCGCGATCGACCCGACGAGATATCCGCGAGAGGCCGGAGACGGCATGGGGGACCTCCTTGAGCGTCTGCCGATGAATTTCGCGGCCTGATTATAGTCGCCGCGCCGCCGCAACCGGGACCTGTCGGCGTGCAGGACCAGCGCGCCGACGTAACGGCGAACTTTTTCCGCCGGGGCGCGTTCTTCTCGATGATGACGCCGCAAGACGCCGGCGCGGACCCGTACCTGGCCCTGGTCGAGCGTTGCCGCCGGGGCGACGACCTGGCGTGGGAACAGCTCGTACGCGGCTGCCAGGGACGGGTGTACGGCCTCGCCTGGCACTATCTGCGAAACGTGGAGGACGCACGGGACGTGGCGCAGGAGGCATTCGTCCGCGTCTACCGGCAGCTCGACGCCTTCGACGAGGGCCGTTTCCTGGCGTGGCTGCTGCGCATTACCCGGAACCTGTGTATCGATCAGCTTCGCCGCCGCAAGTCGCGCCCGCCGGCCGACGACCTGGGGAACGTCGAGGGGCGGGACGCGGGGCCGGCGGACGCCGCGCCGAACCCGGAGCAGGCGTGGCTTACGGACGGCCGGAAACGGACCGTCCACGCGGCGCTCGCGCGCCTGAGCGACGCGAGCCGGGAGATGATCCTGCTCAAGGAGATCCAGGGACTCCGCCTCGACGAGATCGCCCGCCTGCTCGGCGTGCCGCTGGGAACCGTGAAGTCCCGTTCGAGCCGCGCGCGGGTGGAGCTGGCGCGGCAGGTCGTCGCGATCGACCCCTCGTACGCCGACGCGGCCCGGCCGCGGAGATGAAGCGATGGACTGTCCCGACTTTGCCGACCGACTGGAGGCTCTGGCCGACGGTGCGCTGGCGGAGGAGGAGAGGCTGCGCGCCGCGGCCCACGCCGCCCGCTGCCCCGAATGCCGGGAGCTGTTGGCGGCGATGCGGAGCGAGCCCGCGCCGATGGTCGAGGCTCCCGCCGATTTGACCGAGGCAATCCTCGCGCGCACGAGCGGTCCTGCGTGCGGACAGGCGCAGACACGCCTGGGCGACCTCATCGACGGCCTGCTGCCCGAGGCGGACCGTGACCTGGTCGACGCGCACCTGCGGCGTTGCCCGGACTGCATGGCCGTCGTGACCGCTCTCGCCCGGCTGGCCGAGGACCTGCCGGCATTCTCGGCGCTGCGCCCGGATCCCGAGCTCGTCGTCGACGTCGTCGCGGGCACGCTGCCCCGGCACCTGCGATGGAGCGGGTTCCTCGACGGGGTGCGGGAGACGGGTCGCCGACTTCTGGCCCGCCCCCGCATAGCCTGGGAGACCGGCTGCGGCGTCGCGCTGGCGGTGTGGCTGATCTCCGGCGCCTCCGGGTCGCCCCTGTCGACGGCCGCGGTCGACGTGCAGGCCTTCGTGCAGCGCAGCGCGGCCGGCACGCAGGCCGTGGGCGCCCGGTCCTTCGCGGTCCTGGACCGGACCGTGGCAACGCTCCGCGGGGAGGCCGTGCGTGTCACAGCCGGCGGCGCCAGCGAGGCGGCGGACTGGCTGGCGCGCCTGTCGTCGTGGCCCCGGCGGGCCGTCGGCGCGGCACCGGACCTCGGCCGGCACTGGCGGCAGTTGACCCGGGCGCTGGAAGACCGCGACGTGTTCGGCGGCGTCCACGCCCTGCGCTCGCTCAGCCGGGACGCGGGCGCGATGCTGGCGGAGCTGCTGCTCTCGCCGTTCTCTTCGGCCTCGTCCACAGAGGACGCGGCGGCCCCGGCCAGGAGGAACAGACCATGAACGAAACGCAGGAACCCCCGCACCTCCCGCCGGCGGCCACGACGCCTCCCGCTCCCGGTCCGCCGGCAGCGGAGCCCGCCCCACCTTCGCCCACAAGGCCACCAGCCGCATCGCCGGCAGCGCCGCCGGGTGCGCCGGTTCAGCCGGCAACGCCGCCGCAGCCGGCGACCGGTCAGGCGTACTTCACGGCACAACCCGGCGGCATGCCGCACCTGCAGCGCAAGTCCCCCGTCCTGGCGGGACTGCTGTCGCTGATGCCCGGCCTCGGCCAGATCTACGTCGGTTACTACAAGCTGGGCTTCGTCTACAACTTCATCTTCGGCGCGACCATCGCCTTGCTGGCGGCCAGCGATGGCTCGTCCGAAGCCCTGGCCCCGGCGCTGGGGATCTTCCTGGCCTTCTTCTTCACCTACAACGTCGTCGACGCGAGCCGGCGCGCGACCCTCTACAATCTCGCCCTCGACGGCGTCGACGGCATCGAGCTGCCGAGCATGGACATGGACATGTCGCTCCCGAACCTGGGAGGCTCGATCGGCGGCGGCGTGATCCTGATCGTCCTGGGCGTCGTGCTGCTCTCGAACACGCTGTTCGGCATCCCGCTCGACTGGCTCGCCGCGTGGTGGCCCGTCATCCCGCTCGGCCTCGGCGTCCACCTGCTCGTCAAGGCGCTGAAGGAGCGCCAGGCGGCCGCGTGAGGAGGTCCGAGTACAGGTGGTAGAACCGCTCGACGTCCAGATCCAGCATCACCTCGACGCGCCGGCCGGTCTCTACACCACCGCCTGCATCGACGATCGTGGCGCCATAGGCCGGACCGAAGGTGGTATCGACCGTTAGCGGCAGCCGTTCCGACGCCGTGACGATGGAAGGCTCGATGAGCCACGCAGCGGTGATGCAGTCCCAGACGTACGACGTCGCGGCCGGATCGCCGTCGAACCGTGGTCCCATGTCGTGACGCATCAGGCGGGTCAGGGGCGTGTCGGCCGCGACGATGCGGTCGAACAGCGTCCTGTGCAACGGCGCGTGGTTGGTGATGTCGAGGCCGAACATCACGATGCGCGGTATCGGCGCCGCCAGCACCGCGGCTGCCGCCTCCGGATCGAACCAGAAGTTGAACTCCGCGGCCGCAGTGACGTTGCCGGGCACGCGCGCGTTGCCGCCCATGAAGACCAGGCTTCGGATGCGGGGCGCCAGGTCGGGCCGGCGCCGCAGGGCCAGCGCCACGTTGGTCATGGGCCCCAGGGCCACCAGCGTGACCCCGTCCGGGTAACGCTGTATCGTCTCGATGAGGAACGCCACCGCGTCGCTCGAGCGCGGCCGCGTCGCGGCGAAGCGCCCGCCGTGCGGCGGCTGTACCCCGGGGGCCGCGGCGAAGGCGCCCTTGAACCCGATTGCGCCCCAGTTCGCCTCCCAGCGAGCCGCCCTTTCCGCCGTGTTGACGAGCGGCGCATGCGCACCCAGGTGCAGGGGCACGTCCGCCGCACCGGTCAGCTCCAACAGATGGAGCATGTGCTCCGCCCCCTGCGGCACCGTGTGGTTGCCGGCGACCACGGTGACGCCGAGGATCTCGAAGAGGTCGCGCCGCCGGACCAGCATGGCCAGCGCCGCCGCGTCGTCGTTGAAGACCGCCGAGTCCGTGTCGACCAGGAGAAGGCGCCTCATGCGTCAATCATGCTACAGTCCTTCCCCCCGGCGGCCGCGGCGGCCGACCGGAATGCCACGGGAGGTATCACGTGAGCGAGATGGTGACCCTGGCGTTGGCGAACTTCTTCTTCGGGCTGTTCGGCATCGCGGCGCTCGGGATGGCCGGCGCGGCGCTGGTGGGGCTGCTGAACGCCCTGAGCCCGGGTGCGTCCGACTTCGGCGCGAAGGCGCTGGTCGCCGGGGTGGCGGTGCTGTTCGTTCTGGGCCTGCTCACGCTCGCGACCACGCTCTCGTAGCAGTTGCCACGGGCTTCCAGGAGCCCACTCGGCACCGCCCGCGGCTGGGCGATTCTGCAGCGCAGACTCCCGGCCGGGCGGGTGCGGCGGCTGTCGATCACCGTCCCGGCGCCGCCGCGGCGTATCGCTGCTCCGGCGCCGCCGGAAGGCGGACTCCGGCTCGTCGATTACCGTGCCTGCGGGGCGGTGGTCCCCCGCTGGCCGCCCTCGGCGGTCCGGACGGAGCCTCCCCGCGCGCAGGGGCCCGGCTTCACGGGTAGATGATGAACTCGAGCAGGTTCCCGTCGGGATCCCGGATGTAGCGGCTGATCCCGGTGTCCATGCCGCCGTTGCGGCCGCCCTGGCGGGGTCCCGTCTCGATGACCACAGCGCCGACCCGCTCGAACATCCGCTCCAGCTCGGCCGCGCTCCCGCCCCAGACGACGCAGTAGTCGCCGCACGGCGGGACCGCACGCGGGGCCCGCAGCGTGAACTCGACGCTCTCCCAAGTCTCGGGCCGGTGGAGGTTGATCTTGGCGTCGCCGAAGTGCACCGAGCAGATGCGCTCCCCCTCCATCACCTCGAAGCCGAGGTCGCGGTAGAACGCCAGCATGGCTTCGGTGTTGCGCATGGGGAACGAGACATGATCGAAGCGGACGACCCGATCGGATGCCTGGGCGCGGCCGACACGCGGGCTCGCTCCGGTTGCCGCGAGCGCGGCCCCCGCGCCGATGGCCTGCTTCAGGAAACGGCGACGATCGGCGCCGGGCCTGCGTGTTGCGTGTGATGTCGTGGCGCTCACTGAATCCTCCTGCAGCACATGACCGCTGCCCCACTATATTCCACCCGCCGCAGCCGCACGGTCCACCCGTCGCGACGGGCCGCCGAGCGGCGAACCGCGTGACGCCCGCCCCCACGGCGGCCGTATTTTGGATACGCTTCCGGTGAGCATTCACTATTGGCGGTATCTGTTCGTCTGGAGGGAACGTCCATGAATCGCAGCATGCTCGTCGGCGCCACGTTCACAGTTGTCGCCCTGTTGATCGTCGGCTTCAATCCCCGCGCCCAGCAGGCCGTCGACTGGGATGCGGTGGAGATCTCCACCCACCATGTCGCGGGCACCGTCCACTACCTGGAGGGACGCGGCGGCAACATCGGCCTGTCGATAGGCGACGACGGCGTCGTGATGATCGACGACCAGTTCGCGCCGCTCACCGGCCGCATCGTCGAGGCGATCAACGGCATCTCCAACGGCAACATCCGCTTCCTGATCAACACCCACGTGCACGGCGACCATGTCGGCGGCAACGAGAACATGGGGCGGATGGGCGTCAGCATCGTGGCCCAGGACCGCGTCCGGCTGCGTCTGGCCGAGCGCCTGCCGGCGATTGCGCTTCCCGTGCTGACGTACAGCGACGCGGTCCGGATTCACCTGAACGGCGAGGAGGTCGAGCTGCTGCCCGTGCCGCCGGCGCACACCGACGGGGACAGCTTCATCCACTTCAAGGGCTCGGACGTGCTGCACCTCGGCGACGTGTTCCGGACGGTCGCCTTCCCGGTGATCGACCGCGGCAACGGCGGGACGCTCGACGGCACCATCGAGGCGCTCGGCATCGCGGCCGGCATCGCGGGTCCGGACACGAAGATCGTGCCGGGCCACGGCGTGGTGTCGGGCCGCGCGGACGTCATCGAGTTCCGCGACATGATCATCGACGTCGGAGCGAAGGTGTCGGCTCTCGTCGACAGCGGCGCCAGCTACGACGAAGTGCTGGCGGCCGGGCCTACGGCCGACTACGAGGCCAAGTGGGGCGACCCGCAACGGTTCCTGACCGCGGTCTACGAAGAGTTGGCCGGGAACTGACAGGGAGTCGTCGGCGGTTTCGCAGACTTCCAGGCCGGACGGCATCGGACGACCGCGCAGGTCTCGGGTGCCCGTCCGGCCGGTCCGGTTCAGAGGGGTGGCCGTGAGCGGTCCGCCCGCGGAGAAGCCGATATCAGTCCAGGCGGCGCATCTCGAGGGCGGCGCCGCCCTGGCGCCACACCAGCGCGCTGACGGCGTCGCCCTCCACGCGGAACGAGATGCGCACGTCGCGATCGCGGTAGAAGAAGTCGGTCTCCGACTCGGCGAAGATCTCCATGGCGTCCTGATCGATCATCCGCGCCAGCAGCCGGTCGCCTTCCCGCGTGATGTCGATGCCGAACCCGGGTTGCTCTTCGTAGCTTCCCACGTAGCGGGCCAGCGTCGACACGGGAAGCACCACCGCAGGACGCGTGGCGGGGTCGACGCCGACCTCCGCCGAGATTCGGTTGGCGCGGCGCCCGTAGCCCTCCTGCTCGAAGACGAGGTGATCGACGCGGCGCGTGTCCGCGCGGATGCGGAACGTGATGCGCAGCCCCGATTCCACCTCGATGAAATCGGTCTCGGAGGTGGGCACGAGCAGCCGCGTGCCGCGATTCGGCGCTCGCACGTAGAGCCGATCGTTCTCGACGAGAATCGTCAGGACGAAGTTGGCCGACAGCCGGTACTGGCCGACGTACTGCTCCAGCAGCAACGGGTCGACCCGCACCGGGCCCTGCGCGGCCGCGACGGCCGGGGCGAGCGCCGCCAGCAGCAGAAGCGCTCCCAGGCGGCGCCGCGTCCGGTCGAGGAGTCCGCGGCCACAGGCTCCCGGCGCCATCGGTACTCGCAGTCGATCAGTCCCTCTGGAAGAGAGCTGGTCGCGAAGGTGGCGGCAGGCTTCCGGCGCCATCAGTACTCGTCCAGTCCCTCGGTGAGCTCGATGTAGGTACCCCACGGATCCGTGAAGAACGCAATCGCGAGCCCGAGCGCCTCGATCTCCTGGTACGGGCGGTCGAACTCGATGCCCTTGGCCTCCAGCTCCCGGCAGAATGCCTCGAGACCATCCACCTCGAAGCCGATGTGGTCGAGGCTGCGTCCCTGCGTGCCGTCCAGCTCCGCCGAGTTCGGCGAATACGTCAGGTTGACGCCGGGCAGGTCGGCCGCCTGGAACGAGCCCCGCATCCCCGGCGCCGCGCCGAACATGTCGACGTACCACGCCTTCATCGCGTCGACGTCGTTGGCGTCGAAGTGGATATGGTGCAGCGCGATCGGCTCGGCCTGGGTCCGGTTCTCGACCAGCTCGACCTTCACGCCGTCCGGCCCCATCACGTAGGCGATGTAGGTGTCCTGGTCCGGGAGGTAGGCCATCTGGTCGATCACCGAGACCGCCGGCGGCAGCTCATCGCGGGTGACGATCGGATAGCCGGCTCCCCGCACCTTCGCCAGCACGGCGCGGACGCTCGGCACCCAGAAGCCGATGTGGTTGACGGTCGTCCCCTTGGTGCCGCCGGTCGGGTCGCCTTCACGCGCGAAGACCAGCACGTTCGGGAACTTGTAGATCTCCGACTGCCCGAACGGCGTCGGCACCCCGCCGAGGGTGTCGGCCCAGAACCGCTTGTGGGCGGCCGCATCGGTCACGATCAGGTGGTGGTGGCCGTAGACGACCGGCCCCTCGCTCGCCGCCGTGAGCTGGGCGGAAGCGGCCGCCGCGCCGCCGAGCAGCAACAAGGCCGACACACCGAGGACAGCTACAGCTTTCATCATCCGTCTCCTTCACTGGAGAGCCCCGGACCGGAGCTCCGTTGGTTCAGCGTCGCCTGCGTCGACACTCATTCTCCCTCACGCGAACTCCCGTGTCAGCGTCGCTCGCGTCGGCATCGTTTTCCGGGACGCAGACTCCTAGTACCGGAACAGATAGGAAAGCTTGCCGAACACCGCACGGTTCGTCCGCTGCAGCGCCGCAGTGGGGAACAGGAACTCGTCGATGCGCCGGCCCTGCCGGTAGCGGTCGTCGTAGCCGAGGAACGCCACGGTCCCCGCGTTGATGCGGTAGGTCATCAGCAGGTTGTTGCCCAGCGTCTTGCTGAACGTGTTGTGCTCCAGGATGTAGCGCAGCAGCAGCCGGTCGGTGAACTGGTAGGTGGTGCGCGTGCGGAAGATCTTGACGTCGACCACCTCGGCCGCGGCGGTCGGGTCCATGAGCCGGCTGAAGATGCCGGTCAGATCCGAGCGCCAGCGCGATGACGGCCGACCGCTGATCAGGAAGCTCCCGGTGCTCGAGTCGCCGAGAATCGCGCGCTGGTAGGGACTGGCGGTCAGCGGGTTCGTGAAGCCGCCGTAGCTGTACAGAACCCCGTCGCCCCGGTTGAAGCCGCCGACGATCGAGACGAGCCGCGAGCTGATGACGCCGTATGCGCCGTACCCGCTCTTGCGGAAGTCGACCTCCTCGAAACGTTCGAGATCCCGGTTGACGTTGGCGGTCACCGAGATGTTGTGCCGGAACTGGAAGCTGGCCTGGCCCTGGATCTGCTCGTCCTGCAGCACGCCAACGTGATCGTAGAGGCGCAGATAGTTGACCGTCGGTCCCCAGGTGATGAGGGTCGACTCCGGCCACCAGCGGTAGCCCACGTTGGCGGTCGCCTGCCGCAGGTTCCAGCGGGGCAGGAAGCCGGTCTCCGTCCAGAACTCCGGGTCGATGCTCCCGTAGGCCGCCCCGTAGCTCAGGTTCCGCCCCTGGCGCGTGAAGTCGGCCTCGATCGCCGGCCCCCGGAGAAAGCCGTACTCCTCGCTGCGGGTCTCGGAGCCGACGCCCATGAAGCTGAAGCGGTGCGTACGTCCCAGCCGGAACCGTGCGTCTATGCCTCCCACGCGGTTGTAGTCGTGCCCGAACTCCCGCGCCGTCATGATGGCGCCCACGTAGGACTCGGAGTAGAGGTCGTAGCGCGCCCGCCCCACGAAGGTCTGGGCGGTGGTGCCGAAGCGCGGGTGCGCGGTGTCGTCGAGACGTCCCGCCGCCTCGTCGTCGGCGACGATCACGCCCAGCGTGGTTCTGCCCACCTTGCCGGTCAGCTTGCCGCCGAAGCGCGGGTCGACGATGGTCCGCGTGTGCAGCAGGGTCAGCGGCGTGGAGGTCTGGAAGATCTCCTGCCCTTCGAGGAAGAACGGGCGCTGCTCGGGGTAGAAGAGCGCGAAGCGCTGGTTCGTCTCTATCTGCGGCTGGTCCGACTCGATCTGCGAGAAGTCGGGGTTGTAGGCCACGTCCGCGGTCAGGTTCGGCGTGATGCCGTACTTGACGCTCACCCCCAGGTCGCCGAACGGATCCTGGCCGTCGAACCTCCCGCTCGACGTGTCGAGCGCGCCGAGTTGCGCGCCGGTCAGCTCCGGCAGGATCTCCAGGTTGCGGCTGCGGGACAGATCGGCGAGTCCCTCCAGGATGCCGAACTGGGTCAACTGCCCCGCCACCCCGCGCGAGATCGGCGACCACGACTGCGCCTCGGACTTGCCGCGGATCACGCGCGTGATCTGAAAGCCCCAGCGCCGACCGCCTTCGCCCCCCAGCGCGGGATACCGGAGGCTCTTGAACGGGATGGCCATCTCGGCCGTCCAGCCGTCCTCGACCATCCGTCCGCGTGTCTCGTAGAGCGCGTTCCACGAGCGGTCCCCGCGGATGCCGAACTGCCCCGAGTTGCTCAACCCGCTGCCGCCGCCGCCCGATGACCGCCCGCCGCGGTTGCTACTGTCCGAGCGCGATACCGGCGACCGGCTGCGGGACGCGCCGCGGCTCCCGTCGGCATTGACCAGCTCGTCGCTCTGGACGCCGTACGCGTTCACGCTGAACTGGTACGCGCGCTGCTGGTCGAGGAACGGATCGAACAGCACCGACATGCGGTCGTCGCCGCCGATCTCGTCCCGGTCGGCCCGGTTGGCCCGGATCATCCCCGGATCGGTGTAGTGGGCGTGGAACGCGAAGTAGAGGTGGTCGCGGTCGTACGCCATCCAGACCTCGGTCTCCTCGGTGCCGGGGGCGCCCTCCACCGGCGCGACCTGGACGAAGTCGTTGACGTACGTCGCCGTCTCCCATACCGCATCGTCGAGCCGGCCATCGAGGTTGGGAGGCTGCGCGGCGCGGCCGACGGTCACGCGCTTGCGTGCGAGGGGGGCGGCGGCGAACCCGCCGCCCAACCTGCGCTCCATGCTGGACGCGTCAGTCGCTCGTTGCCGTGCGGCGGTCTGGCCGCCGTTCGCGCCCCCGTTGCCGTTGCCGCCGTTGCCGCTGCCGGGGATCGCATCCTCTACCGCATCGTCCAGCTCGAGCATGCCGGTCATGGCGGTTCCGCCCGCGGCCGGACTCCCGGGCCGGGCACCGGCGCCGAACGGGCCGGCGGCGCCACTGTCCCGAACCCGGTTCGCAGCCTCGACCGGATCGGGAACCGACTGCATCCGCCCGGTGGCGCTTTCGGGGAAAGAACCGGCCACCGCCGTGCGGGCGGCCCATGGGCGCTCGGCGACCAACGCATCGGCAAGCGTCGCGACGATCCGGTCCTGCGCGTCGAACAGACCGGCGACCGCCTCGTCGATCCGGAGGCTCTCGCGCACCTCGCCCGTCGCCGCGTCGACGAGCCGCGCGGTGATGCGCAGTCGATCGCCGACACGCTGATAGCCACCGGCCACGAGCCACCGCGCGCCCAGCCGGCGGCCGGCGGCCAGGGCCTCGTCGTTCCCGTCCCGGCCATCGCGCGCGCCGCGTGTCCGCGCGTCATCGCCGACCACGCGCACGCCCAAGCCGCGCAGGTCGCTCGACACCGTCTCGGCAATCCCCTGACCAATCCACGCATCGGCGGCCTGCCGGCTCAGGTTGGTGAAGGGAACGATCAGAACCGCATCGGCGGGTTGCGCGGCCGGCGCCGCCGGAAGCCCGAGAGCGAGCCATCCGAACGCCAGGACCGCAACCCGCCGCAAGGGGCGCTCACGTACAGGGCGTCGGCAACCAGACTCCATCCAGAAGCACCCGCGGGGACAGACAAGTCTAGGAGCCTGCGCCGTGGAACGCAACGAAGTGCGTTCTGCGGCGCAGACTCCTGGAGCGGAGGGATGGGCCGAAACGCCGAGCCGGCGAGCCGGCCGCCTTCGCGATTGCAAGCCCGTCGAAGAGAAGCCAGGATTCCGACATCCGAACAGGTACGACAGGCACGACATCCTGTCGTCCGACGGTCTCGAACTCCCTCCGGCGTTCGTCGAGCGTGAGATTCTCGGAGTCGCGGTGGACGAATATCAGCATCGCCCCCGTGCTGTACGCCGCCAGGAACTCGACGACGCTTCCTCGACGCTTCCGAAACTCGGGCTCGAGAATCTCCACTCCCGGGTCGAGACGGTGTACGGCCCACTGGATGACCGGTACGAGCAGCATGTCCGTTCCGCCATCCGCCACGATGGACCAGGCCAACTGCCGGTTCACGTCGCCGACCCGAACTGGAGCCTCAATTGATCGAACTCCGAGTTGACAGGGGAACCTCCAATGAAGTCGACGACCGCCTGGCGGTCGACAGGATGTGCCACCGACTGCGTTCCATTCCGCAGATTGGCTCGCCATGTGGCGGCGATCGGTCGGAAAACACTGATCGGCCCGTCCGTGCTGGTGAGCGCCCGCTCGACGAAGAGCAGATCATCGCAGGAGAACTGCCTCGCGACCTCGGGAGAATGCGTATTGAGAACCACCTGACGCAGGGGATTGTCGGCACCCACTTTCTCGCTGACGTCGACGGCATAGTCGCGCAGCAACTCCGCCAGGTTGGGTACGCGCGAAGGGTGAATGCCGTTCTCGGGCTCCTCGATGCACAGGACGGCCCGGTCCTGGACATCCACCAGCATCAGCACCAGGGCTATGTACCGCAGCATTCCGTCCGAGAGCGAGCGGCCGTACAACCAGTTGTCCACGCCCCGGACACGGGCACGCAGAGCGAGCTGGTCTCGAACGTCATCGGCGTAGACACCCAACTCGGCGATGTCGGAATTGAGCTGGCGAAGTCTGTAGAGGATCTCGGCACTGGCATCGGGATCCCTCGCTACGAGCGCATGGAGTGTTGCCGGTATGTGACCGCCCGAGGCCGAGACGTGGGGCGAGGCCGAACGCGTATCCGGAGTCCTCATCGCACTCGGCTCCAGATGCAGTACGCGCCAGGACGACATCTCGCGCTTGGCGGCGAGGACGGTCGGGTAGTCGGAGGTGTTCGTGCCGCCGACCACTGTGAGAGGCGACCGGCCGACGGGCGCAGGACGTCCGCGGCTGCCACCGTCGCCATGGAGCTGAATGCGATCCTCCCTGGTCGAAATCAGCGGACCGCCCCAGCGCCCCCCCAGAGCGACCGATTTCCTGAATTCCCTGGAGGAATCGAACCCGATGAAGTTCCGGGAGTCTCCCAGTTTCGCGTGCGTCAGGCTTTCGTACTCCACCAACAGCCGATCGGATTCCGGCGCGTAGCGCAGCCTGACGGTGTAGGTCAGGAGCGTAGTGCTCGGCTTCGCCGACTCGCCGAAGTCGTCCGCGACTATCGGAGGCACCACCATGTCCGCCGACAACTCGATCGAGCGACCGGGATCCCGGCCGAACACCAGGTCGAGCGGCGAGTAGCCGCCGTCGCTCGTGCGCCTGACTTCTGTTGCCGCGTCGGAGATGTCCCGCTCGGTCAACGCGCCGAGGAAGTGGATCGCGTCGAACAGGTTGCTCTTGCCGACGCCGTTGTGGCCAATGAAGCAGGTGAAGGGCCCGAAGCGAACGTGTGCTTCGCGGATGCTCTTGAAGTTCTTGATGGACAGGCTGACGAGCATCGGCAGACCGGCTTCGATTATCCCACACGCATCCTGGTCGACCCGACACTCGGCCGGGCTTCAACCGGCCGCGTCCACCGCCAGCAGCCGCCTGTCGACGTCGAACGCGCCGAGGCGCACCCAGCGGTCCGCCCGGTGTCGGACGAACAGCGCGACCGAGACGTCGACGAACTCGCGATGCGTCAGCAGGGAGTCAATCGACTGGCGGCCGGTGTAGCCGCGCTCGGAGCGCAGCGTGAACGGACCGGCAGACGCGCCGGGAGCGAGCCCTTCCCGTCCCACCGCCCGCGCGAGGGCGCTGCCCCATTGCAGGTCCTCCCCGGCACGGCGGAAGACCGCATTGACCTGGAGCACGCCGAGCGGTGCGGCGCCGGTGTTGTCGAGGCGGAACGACAGCACGGGCGCAATCTTGTTCCCGGCATCCGACTCGGCCGGGAGCCAACCGGTCGTCACCTCGGCAAGGCTCAGCGCCTCGCGTGCATCCACGGCGCTCCCGAAACAGCCGCCCGCGAGGATCGCGGCACCGAGCACCAGCAGCAACAAACAACCCCATACGGTCTTTGACATGGGTCCCCCGTGTGATCCCGAGCCGTTTCGGAACCCGTCGTGGACTCCGGACGTGCCGGTCGAGATTCACTGCCGTATTCGACCCCGCGAGTCGCGGTTGGTTCCGCCCGCCGGCACGACCGCATCCGTCGTGCGCCGGGCCGCAGCGCCGGTCGCCCGAAGACCGACGGATCGCCGAAACCGCGGCGTCTCCCGTGTCGCCGCTGGTAGAATGGCCGCATGTCTGCCCCCTGCGCACGGCGTAACCGGCATGTCAGCCCCACCACCGGCGGCCGTCGTCTCGCAGCGGTGCTGCTGGTCGGCGCGCTGGGCTGCCTTGTGCTCGGACTCCCGGCGGCGGCCCGGCAGGCGGAGACCTGGGAGCCGCTCGTGACCTCGCGCGGGACCCGCGCGTTCGACGTCGAGTACGAGCTGTGGTACTACGTCAACGTGATCTTCGAGTCGGAGGTCGAGCAGACGGCGGACGGCTACGAGTACCGCTACCGGATCACCAACAAGGGCGACACCTCGGTGCGCGTGCAATGGCGCGCCATCGAGGAGAGCGCCTTCGGCGAGGCGGCCGACGACATCGCGGATCTGCGGATAGGGCCGCTGGACGCGGGCGCGGTCTCCGAATGGCTGGTGCTGACGAGCGGCTCGCCGCCGACCGTCGACGAACGGCCCGCCCGCATGTTCGGCAGCGCGCCGTCCGGGAACGAAACCGTACAGTTCGCCGGACCCGCCGCCGCCTACGTGCCGCAGTAGCGGGAACCTGGCCCGCGGCGAAGCGTCCCGCGGCCGGGCATCACCCGCGTGCCTCGCTCCGTCGCTGTGGATGAGGCCGCGGAATCAGTCTGTCGCGATTCCTTCGGCGTCCAGCACCTCGCGCGCCAGGCGGAACGCTTCCACCCCGGCCGGAATGCCGCAGTAGACGGCGACCTGCAACAGCGTGTCGCGGATCTCGGCGACCGAACAGCCGTTGCGCAGCGCCCCCCGCACGTGCGCCTTGAACTCGGCGCTCCGGTTCAGGGCCGAGATCATGCCGAGGTTGATCAGGCTGCGCTCCCTGTCGGTCAGCGTGGACCGCCCCCAGACCTTGCCCCAGCAATACTCCGTCACGAGTCGCTGGAACTCCTCGTTGAACGCGTCCGCCCCGGCCACCGCGCGGTCGACGTAGTCGTCGCCCAGCACGCGCCGCCGAGTCTCCATTCCGGTGTCGTACAGATCGCTGCTCATCGGTGTCTCTCGCCCGCTTCGCCTGGCGGCGGTCGATGGGAACGCTGCCCGCCCGCTCAGCGGCACGTGAAGTTGCCGGCGGCCCGGTTCGCGGGATCGTCGGCTTTCCCGTCCGGACCGGTGTAGACGGCAAGGGCCTGCCCGCGTTGTCGCGCGAGCAGGCCCCCGCGTCCATGGCGCCGCCTGACCGGGAGTCTGCACCGTCGGCGCAAGTCCCTACCAGCCCGTGGCAAAAGCCCCGCTGCATTCGCGCGGCGATGCATCCCGCGTGGACTCCGTTGCTCCTCGGTCGAGTATTGCCCGATATGCTCCCTCGTCGCGCCTTGCCACGCAGGCGCCTCGCCGCTCTGGCTAGCGCAGCGCAGGATCCGGCCGTCCCATCAGCTCGGTGAAGCCGGCCCCTTCGCTCGGAACGAGCTTCCGCACCAGGCCGTGGACGCTGTCCGCCCCGTAGAAGTTGCGTTCGGCGTCGACGGAGAACTGGTGCAGCTCGCCGAACTGCCCCGCCGCATCGGAGTCGGCCCCGAACTCGTACAGCGGGTTGCCGTTCCAGTCGAGCTTGACCATGCGCGTCGGCCCGTTGTCGGCAATCCAGACCTCGTAGCCGGTGGCGTAGATGTCGCTGGCGGACTCGAATCCCGGCCAGGTGGCGACTGGCGAGATGTTCGGATGGTACCAGGTCGAACGGGTCGTCTCGTTGAACACCTGCACCCGGTCGTTGTCCCGGTCGGCGACGTAGATCCGGCCGATGCTGTCGGTGGCCACCGCGTGGATCCCGTTGAACTGGCCCCGTTCGTTGCCCTGAATGCCCCACGACGTGACGAAGTTGCCCTCGGCGTCGAGCTTGACGACGCGCGAGTTGCCGGAATCGCCGACGAAGATGGATCCGTCATCGAGAAACGCCACGTCCCGCGGAATGTCGAAGTGGGTCTCGTCGCTGCCCGCCCCGCCGGCGCCGAGCGACATCACGAGCTCCGAGCCGTCGTTGGAGAAGGCGTGCACCTGGTGGTTGGTCTCGTCGACCACCCACACCTTGCGATCCGGATCGAACGGGTTGATCTTGATCTTGTGCGGGCCGGCACCCCCCTCGAACATCTCGTCCCACTGCGTCCAGGCTTCGATCAGATTGCCGTCACCGTCGACCACGAAGATCGAGTTGCGCCAGACGCGGTTCTCCCCCGCCTCGAGCGCGTTCAGGCCGATGGAGCCGACGTAGCCGTTGAAGCCGTCCGGAACCGGGTCCGGCAGGCGGATCTCGCCGCTCTGCGCGACGAAGATGCGATCCGGCGACTCGGCGAACACGCCCGTGGCCGATCCGAACGCGTACCCCGCCTCGGCGAACGGCTTCAGCCAACCGTCGACCGCCTCGTACGGACCCGACGCCTGCTCCAGCAGGGCCGGTCCGGAGAGCAGGCCGGACGCGACCACCACGGCGATGACAAGGAGACACTTACGCATGGTTCACGCTTCCCTTTCTTCGTGATTGCCCCTGGCGCCCAAAGCTCGACGATCGGTATCCCGCCTGCCTCGCGCGCCCTGACGACGCCTTGTTGCGGCGTGGCCCGAAGCGCCGGACCCCCACGACCACGCAGCGCATAAAATATACATTCGTGCAGCTCGTTTTTGAACAGATCCGCACCGGCGGCGACCGGAACTTCGGCTACCTCCTCGGTGACCGCGACGCGCGGGCCGCCGTCCTCATCGACCCATCTTACTCACCGGGCGCGATGGCCGAGCGAGCCGCCGCGCAGGGACTCACGGTGACCCACGTCGTCAACACGCACGGGCACCCCGACCACACGGAGGGTAACCCCGAGGCGGTGCGACTGACCGGCGCCGCCGTGGCCGCGCACCCCGCCTGCCCCGTCGACGCCGACGTCCACCTGGACGACGGCGCGCGCCTGGAGATCGGCGTCCTGGCTCTCGAATGCCTGCACGTACCCGGCCACGCCGCCGACCACCTGGTCCTCTACGAGCCGTCCCACCGTCTGCTCTTCACCGGGGACCTCGTGTTCGTCGGCAAGGTGGGCGGCACGCGGACCGACGAGGACGCGACAACGGAGTGGAACAGCCTGCGGCGCGTCCTGGATACCTTCCCGGACGACGCCACAGTGTGGCCGGGTCACGACTACGGCGTGCGACCCAGCTCGACCCTGGCGATCGAGAAGCGGACCAACCCGTTCCTGCTGTGCGGGGACCTCGATGCATTCCTCGAGTTGAAGCGCGACTGGCCGGTGTTCAAGGCGCGGCACGGTCTGAAGTAGATGGAAGCCATGCATGGCGTGACTGTTGCATCCCGGACGATGACGGCGGAGGAGCTGCTCCGGTTGCCGGCCGACACATACCGGTACGCCCTCATCGACGGGGAACTCAGGCGCATGACGCCGGCGGGATTCAGACACGGCGCCCTTGTGGTCAACGTGACGGTACCCCTCGCCGTGCACGTGAAGGCGCGCGGCCTGGGTGTCGTCTGCGGCGCGGAGACCGGTTTCGTGTTGAAGAGAGACCCCGACACGGTGCTCGCACCCGACGTCGCGTTTGTCCGGCGCGAGCGAATTCCGGTGTCCGGACAGCCCGCAGCTTTCTGGGACGGCGCGCCCGACCTGGCGGTGGAGGTGGTGTCCCCAAGCGACACCCGCCGGGAGGTCGCGGAAAAGGTGGCCGCCTGGCTTGCCGCCGGCTCCCGTGCTGTCTGGGTGGTGAGCGCCGGGGACGCATCGCTCACGATTCACGAACCCGGCCGGGCACCGCGCCGGCTCACCGGGAGAGACACGCTGGACGGCGAACCGCTCCTGCCCGGGTTTCACCTCCCGGTCGCCAGCGTTTTCGAGCGCTAGATGCAAGCTCCTAGCCCGCGAATGGCGGTAGACACGGCGACCGCGCTGTTCTTCGAGCTGTTCAGCGGGCTGCCGCGGCAGGGGCCGGGCGATACGGCGAGCACCCTCCGAGCCCTCTCCTTCGTGCCAGGCATGGGGCCCGAGACCCGCGTGCTCGACGTCGGCTGCGGAACCGGCCGCCAGACGCGCGTCCTGGCACAGAACTCCCCGGTCACCGTCGTCGCGGTCGACAACCATCCCCCGTTCGTCGACGTCCTGAATCGGGAAGCGTGCCGTCTCGGTCTCGCCGACCGCGTGGAGGCTCGCGTCGCCGACATGCGCCACCTCGATTTCGCCGACGCCTCGTTCGACCTGATCTGGTGCGAGGGCGCGATCTACGTCATGGGTGTCGAGGCCGCTCTGCGCGACTGGCGTCGCCTGCTCGTGCACGCTGGGCACGTCGCCTTCACGGAGGTCTGCTGGACGAAACCCGACCCGCCGGCGGAGTGCGTCTCGTTCTGGCAACAGGAATACCCCGCGATCCGCGACCGAGCGACCCTCGTGACCGCGATCGACGCGTGCGGGTACGAGACGGTCGGGAACTTCGTGCTGCCCCCGTCCGCCTGGTGGAACGACTATTACCAGCCGCTCCAACGGAACGTGACGCGGTTTCGAACGCGCTACCGCGACCGGCCCGAGGCGCAGGAGCTGGCCGATCAGTGCCAGCGCGAGATCGACGTGTGGAAGGCGTACTCGAACTACTACAGCTACGCGTTCTTCGTAGCGCGGCCCGGTGACGCACACCCTCTCGGCCCAATTCCCTGACCGCGGCGGCGGGTCAGGGCGTCGCGTCCGTGGCGTACGGCGCGCCCGCCTCGCGCACCCGCACGCTGGAACGCCGGCGGCGGCGTACGACACGGGCGACCGCGTCGATTCGCTCCTGAGCGGTCATGCTGAACCGCACGCCGTCCACCGCCTCGCACACGTCGTCGGACGTGAGACCGCCGAGGACGCCCGAAGCGGGAATCGGGCGCGGGTCCGTCCCGGTTCGAAGCGCGAGGAAGTCGACCCGCAGATCGCGGGTCCCCGTCCGGCCGTGCAGCCGCCACAGCTCCCGCACGCCCAACTCGGCGTAGCGTCCGATCTTGCCCTCGTCGGCGCTGGTGATCTCCACCTCCACCACCAGATCGGGTGCTGTCCGTTCCAGGAAGGCATCCGCCGCCGTCTCGCCTTCGAGGAGCGCCTCCTGATAGCCCCGGGCGCGCTCGCCGACGTAGAAGGCACAGTCCGGCTCCATCCCCGTGCCGGGCGGTTCTGCCGGCCCCCGGAGACGCGTGGAGAGCAGTCCCTTCGAGGCGCCTGTCACGGCCGACCCGGCAGTGTCGACGACGTGCAAGAGGATCTCGGCCAGGTTCTCGTGGAGGCGCGAGGGAGTCATCAGCGTGACGAGCCCCAGCACGGGGTCGAGAGTGACCCGCGGGAACCAGCGGTTCCAGTCGATCGCCGCGAGCGCCGTTACCGTCTCGGCGTCGGCCCGCAGACAGTGAATGGTGGAGCCGAGCGGCCCCGTGTGCGTCGTGGAGGCGTGGTTCATGAGCCCGCTGCTCCCGAGGCGCTGCCAGCGGGAACCGAACGTGAACGACCCCGCCGGGTCGGCGCTACCGGCCGGCGGCTACGGTTCGAGCGCTTCGGCCTGGAGACGGAACCCGCCATCCGGGTCCGGCTCGCGGTAGACGGCGTGGCAGGCGTTGCACGTCGCCTGCACGTCGGCGGCGAATCCGGACGCAACCTCGGCGTCGACATCCTCCGCGGACATCGCGGCGTCGAAGTCGTCCATCGCCCGTACGGCGGTCCGCACGAAGCCGACCCCGTCGTCCCGCTCGCGCTGCCGCCAGAAGGTGATGGTGGTGGCGAGCTGCTCGCGGGCGCGGGCGAGCCGCTCCTTCGCCGCGGGGTAGTCGCCCGCATCGAGGGCGCGCACCGCCGCGGCGAAGTTCGGGCCCAGCGTCTCCATCGTGCCGGCCAGGTGATCGGCCGTATATATCGGGTAGGGCTTCGGGCCGTCCTGCGCGTGCAGGCCCGCGCCAGCCGTCAACGTTGCCGCAGCAACCAGAACCAGTGCGACGCACGCGCGACGGCTCCCACGTCGCCCGGTGCCGGCAGGAGCGCCCGTCTCGGCGTCGATCAGGACCGGCCCGCGCACGCCGCGGCTTCTCAAGTTGGACTCCCGCGAGTACAGCGTCGTCTGCATCGGCACCATCTTCTCGGCCGCGGATTCCTAGACGTCCGTGAGCCGGTCGACCTTCCCCGTGCTGTCCCCGAGCGCCTCCATCGGCACCCCCAGCTTCTCCAGGATCGTGATGTGCATGTTGGCCAGCGGCGTGTCGTCCGCGTAGCGGATGTAGCGCCCGCCCTCGATCCCGGCCGCCTTGCCGCCGACGAGCGCGATCGGCAGGTCGTCGTGGAAGTGGGTGTTGCTGTCGCTGATGCCGGTCCCGTACAGGAACAGCGTCGAGTCGAGCATCGTGCCGTCGCCCTCGGGAAGCCCGGCGAGCTTGTCGACGAGGTAGGCGAACTGCCGGAAGTGGTACTCGTTGATCTTGTGCAGCCGCTCCAGCTTGGCCGCCTCGTCCTGGTGATGCGACAGCGGGTGGTGCGAATCGGGCACGCCGATCTCGGGATACGCGCGCCCGCTCACCTCGCGCGCCAGCATGAAGGTGCTGATGCGGGTCAGGTCGGTCTGGTAGGCCAGCGCCAGCAGATCCATCATCAGCCGCGCGTGCTCCTGGTAGTCGTTGGGCACGCCGACCGGCTGATCGACGACCGGCAGCTCGCGCGCGCTCTGCTCTTCCGCCATCCGGATGCGGCGCTCGACGTCGCGCAGCGCGTCCAGGTACTCGTCCAGCTTGATCTGGTCGCCCGGTCCGATGACCCGCCCGAGGTCCGCCAGCTCCGCGCCGACCGCGTCCAGAATGCTGCGGTCACGGCGCAACCGCTCCCGGCGCGCCTCCGGATCGGTGCTCCCGGTGGTGCCGAACAGCCGCTCGAACACCGCGCGCGGATCGTTCTCGATCGGCAGCGGCGTGGTCGGGGTCCGCCAGGCGATGGTGTTGGTGTAGGCGCAGCTCGCCCCGCCGTCGCAGTTGCCCACCATCGCGTTCGACTCGATGCCGAGCTCCAGCGACGCGATCTGGGTCTCCTTCGAGAGCTCCCGCGCCGCCATCTGGTCCATCGACACCGCCGCGTAGACGTCGGCGCCGTTCGTGATCTTGAACGGCACGCCGGTCAGGAACGTGCCGGCCGAGCGGGCGTGGTCGCCGCCCCCCTTGACCAGGTTCGCCGGCTCGTCGTCCAGCCCGCCGCACAGCAGCACGCGCTCCTTCCTGTGGTTGAGCGACTGCAGTGTCGGCGGCAGATACTCCATCGGGCCCTCGGTCTTCGGGAACCAGTAGGGCATCGACATCCCGTTGGGGACGTAGAAGACCCCCAGCCGCTTGATCGGGGCCGCCGCGGTGCGGCTGATGGCGGTAAGGGCCGGGACCATGCCGTCGAGCAGCGGCAACGCGATGGTCGCGCCGAGGCCGCGCAGTACCGTCCGCCGGGGCAGGTGCTTCTTCGTGATGAACATGCCGGAACTCCCTTCGGCAAGCGCGCGTGCTGTCCGATCGATTGCCTTGCCCTCGATTCGCCGCGGGCTACTGTTGATTCGCCGTGATGCTCTCCTCCGGACGCGGCGCCCGCCGCAACCGGAACTGGTCGCTCGCGACCACGGCCTGCACCAGCGACGACCAACGATAGCCGTCCCCCGCCAGCTCGTGCGCGATCCGCCGCAGGGCCGGCTGGTCGTAGTAGTCGACGCCGCGGCCCAACGCGTAGATCAGCAGCTTCTCCGCCACCGTCCGGATGAACTCGTTGTCGCCCTCGGCCAGCAGCGCCTCGCGGAAGGCGCGCGGAGAGTCGATGGTGTGCCCCGACAGCTCGATGGTCGAGTTGATCTCCGCTCCGCCGTCGTCCTCCCGCCAGCGGCCGATCGCGTCGAAGTTCTCCATCGCGAAGCCGAGCGGATCCATCCGGCGGTGACAGCTCGCGCAGACCGGGCTGCTGCGGTGCAGCTCCATGCGCTCGCGCAGCGACGACGGGTTGCCCCGGTCGTTCTCCGCCAGCGGCGGCACGTTGGCCGGCGGCGGCGGCGGCGGCGACCCGAGCAGCGTCTCGAGCACCCACTTGCCGCGCAGCACCACCGACGTCCGGTTGGCATACGACGTCACCGTCAGCAGGCTCGCATGGCCCAGCAGACCATGGCGGCGGTCGTCGTTCCACGTATAGCGGCGGAACCGGCTGCCGTAGACGTCCTCCACGCCGTAGTGGCGGGCCAACTGCTCGTTCAGGAACGTGTAGTCCGCCTGCAGCAGCTCCGGGATCGGCCGGTCCTCGCGCACCTGGCTCTCGAAGAACATCTCCGTCTCGCGCACCATCGCGGTGCGCAGCGAGTCGTTGAAGCCGGCGAACAGGGCCCCGTCCGGGTCCTGCGAGTCGATGTTGCGGACCGCCAGCCACTGCCCCACGAAGTCGTTCAGGAACCGCGTGGCCCGGCGATCGGCCAGCATCCGCCGCACCTGCCCGGCGAGCACGTCCGGCTCGCTCAACCGGTCGGCGACCGCCAGATCCAGCAACTCGTCGTCCGGGATGCTCTTCCAGAGGAAGAAGGAAAGCCGCGAGGCCAGCTCCAGGTCGCTCAGGCGGTAGATGGCGCCGGGCTGCGTGTCGACCGGCTGCCGCTCGACCCGCAGCAGAAAGCTCGGCATCGAGAGCAGTGCCTCGAGCGCACGCTCGATGCCCGCCTCGAAGTCGCGCGCGGCGCGGCCCTCACGGTATACCGCCAGCAACGGGTCGATGTCGGCATCGCCCACCGGCCGGCGGTAGGCGCGCCGCGCCAGCGACCCGATGATCTCGCGCGCGCACTCCTCCTCCGCCGCCATGCCCGGGTCGGCCGGGCGGCAGGTGAAGACGCGCTGCCGGCTCGGCGTACTCTCCGGAACCGTCCCGTCGAACGGGCCGGAGATGTAGAGCATGTCGATGCCGGGCAGATCGGCCGGCACGTTCGGCGAGGGCGCCGAGTCGGTGAACCCGGCGGACACGAGCCGCGTGCCCGCGTTGACCTGCACCCGGAGCTCCAGCTCGTGGTCGGCCGTCATCCGGTACTCGTGCAGGCGCTGCCCCTCGACGTCGTCCTCGGGCACCGCGATCAGCATTCCCGGGTCCGGTCCCGGGAACCTGCCGCCGATGTCGAAGCGGCGGACGAGCGCGTGGTCGATGCGCAACTCGATCTGGTGCTCGTCCTCCGCGATGCCGTCGATCGTCTCGATGGTCTCGTTGCGCTTGAGCCGGATCGCGAAGAGGTACTCGCCGTCGAGCGGGAACGTGTGGCGCACCGCCAGCCCGCCGTGGGTGGCGAACGGCATGTCCTCGTTGCGCCGGACGTCGCGGCGCTCGTAGCCGACCTTGTAGACCTGCATCACCGGCCGGTTGTCGGGGCTGCCGACCGCGACGCGGCTGATCTTGGTGGCAGCGGCGATGTAGCGGGACATCAGGGCCGGCGTGATCGACAGGACATCGGCGTTGTTGTCGAACCCGAAACCGGCCATGTCGCTCGGCAGCAGCGCCTCGCCGTCGATCTCCAGATCCAGCAGATCCCGGATCGCGTTGACGTACTCCAGCCGGTTCAGCCTGCGCGACGCGACGCGACCGGGGTTCGGATCGACCGTCGCGGCATGGTCGAGCGCCGCTTCGAGGGCGCCGGCGAACGCATCGATGGCCTGGGCGTCGGGCCGGGGCCGACCCTCCGGGGGCATCTGTCCGCTGCGCAGCTTGCGGACGACCTTCTCCAGGGTCTCGGCATTGCCGTGCACGTCGCCGACGTCGAGCCGGTCGAGCATCAGTCCCGCGGTCTGCAGCCGTTCGTTGTGGCAGGTGACGCAGTAGCGGTCGAACAGCGCCCGGGACGGCGGTTCCGGCGCCGATGCCTGCGCTCCGGCCACGGACGAGCCGGCGCCGGGCCCGGCGGACGCCGCGTAAACCGGCGGATGGAGGCTCAGCGCCGCGGCCAATCCGACCAACCCCGCCAGACGCGCAACCAGCATCTTCGACATGGTCGTCAGCTCCTCAGGTACTCCGAACGCAACGCCGCCCGGGACCGAGGCCCGCCACCGTCCCCGCGCGGCTCCGTTCTCCGCCAGTCAACCGCGCCGGGAGCCTGCCCCGTTCACGGCGAAGATTCCCGGCAAGACGAGAGCACCAGTATACCGGTGCTCGGGCGCATTCTGGATCACAATCGCCGGCACCGGCAGTCCCATCGGCCACGGTGTAGGGTCTTGTGGCCATGTCCGACCTCGTAGCGGTCGCCGAGCGGTTGCGGGCGCGGACCCGCGCCCTGCGTTTCGAGGCGCCGGTGACGCACGTCTACGCGCCGCTCGACTACGCCTGGGCGCCGCACCGCCTCTACCTGGAGCTGTACGGAGGGGACGCGCGGGAGGTTCTGTTCGTGGGGATGAATCCCGGTCCGTTCGGGATGGCGCAGACCGGGGTGCCGTTCGGCGACGTCACGATGGTGCGCGACTGGCTCGGCATCGAGGCGCCGGTGGGTCGCCCCGCGCGCGAGCATCCCCGGCGTCCGGTGCTCGGTTTCGGCATCGGCCGGGGCGAAGTGAGCGGCGCGCGCCTGTGGGGCTGGGCACGGGAGCGTTTCGGGTCGCCCGAGCGTTTCTTCCGGCGCGCCTTCGTGTGGAACTACTGTCCGCTGTGCTTCGTCGACGACGGCGGCCGCAACGTCACGCCCGACAAGCTCCGTCCCCGCCAAGCCCGCGAGCGGCTGTTCGCGACCTGCGACGAGGCGCTGGCGGCGAGCGTCGCGCACCTGCGGCCCGCCGTGGTGGTCGGCATCGGCCGCTTCGCCGCCGACCGCGCCCGCCCGGTTGCGGAAGCCGCCGGTGCGCGGTGCGGCGCCGCGCCGCACCCGAGTCCGGCAAGCCCGCTGGCGAACCGCGGCTGGCCCGACATATTCGACGCCGCCCTTCGCGAGCTGGACGTCGTGCCGTAATCGAGACGCCGCAAGCGACGCCGTGCCCACGGCTACGAATATGCCCAATATGGTCCCTCGTCGCGCCTTGCCACGCGGGCGCCTCGCCGCTCTCGATGCGACGCGGGGTTTCGCCGCGGACTGCTAGACGAGCACCCGTCGCGTGCTTATAGTGGGGTCATGACCACGACAGCAGGGCGCGTCTGCCTGGGAATGCTCCTGACGATCGCGACCGCCGCGACGACGGCGGCGCAGGATCGGGATTTCCGGCTGATGTCCGCCGCGGCCAGCCAGGACCGCGCGGCCGCGATCGCGCTTCTCGCCGAGGGTGTCGACGTCAACGCGGCACGGGCGGACGGCGCGACCGCGCTTCTCTGGGCGGCCCACTGGGACGACGCGGACCTGGTGGAGCGGCTGCTCGCCGCCGGCGCGAACGTGAATCTGGCCGACGACCACGGCGTGACGGCCCTGGAGCGCGCCGCCGAGAACGCGAGCCTCGCCATGGTGGAGACCCTGCTCGCGGCCGGAGCGGACGTCAACGCGGCGCAGACGAGCGGCCTGACGCCCCTGATGACCGCCTCCCGTACCGGAAACCCCGGCGTGGTCCGGGCGCTCCTCGCGCACGGCGCAAACGCCGACGCGGCCGTGACGGAGACCGGCAGCACGGCGCTGATGTGGGCGGTGTCCGAGCCGCATCCGGAGATCGTGGGACTCCTGCTCGACGCCGGCGCCGACCCGGCGCCATCGACCGTCAAGGGCTTCACGCCGCTCATGTTCGCGGCGCGCAACGGCGACATCGAGACGGCCCGGACGCTGATCGCGGCCGGCGTGGACGTCAACGCGCCGAGCGCCGACGGCACCCACGTCCTTCCGTTCTCCATCGTCAGCGGCCAGGACGCCTTCGCGTTGTTCCTGCTCGAGCAGGGAGCCGATCCGGAAGGCGAGATGAACGGCGTGCGGGCGCTCCACGCGGCGGCGGGCGGCGTCGGCACGTGGCTTCGCGAGTGGTACGCCCGGCACGGGGGAAACCGGCTCTACTCGCGGCGGGGCCGCTCCCGGCTCGCCACCGGGCGCAGGCTCCCGCTGGTCGAGGCGCTGCTCGCCCGAGGCGCCGACCCGAACGCGCGGATCACCGCGTCGGCCATGCTCATGAGCTACATCGGCTATCCCCGCAAGGGCGCGTTCGAGCCGTTCGCCTGCGGCACCGGCGACCTGCGCGGCGCCACGCCGCTGTGGGTGGCGGCGTTCGACATGAACGGCGCCAGCCGGACGTTCGGCGTCGGCGAGAGCCGCACGTCCAGCAACGCGCAGATCCTGCGCGCGCTGCTCGCCGCGGGAGCGGACCAGCACCTGACGACGGACGACGGCACCACCCCGTTCATGGCGGCGGCCGGACTCGGACGGTCGACCTACACGCCGCGGCAACCGCGCGGCGTCCGCTCTCCGAGCGCCGAGGAAGCCGTGCGGGTGCTGCTGGAGGCGGGCGCCGAGATCGATGCAGTGAACGAGGCCGACTTCACCGCGCTGCACGGGGCCGCGTTCCGCGGGCTGAACGAGGTCGTGGAGTATCTTGTCGCGCGCGGCGCCGACATCGACGCGCGGGACTTCCGCGGACGGACCGCCTACCGGATGGCCCAGGGCTCGAAGCAGTCGTTCCAGTTCCAGAGCTGGCCGGAAACCGCAGCGCTGCTGGCCGAGCTCGGCGCGGACACCAGGCTCGGCATCCCCGGCACCGTCCAGGAGCGCCTCCGCGACGTGCCGGCAGCGGCAGCGGCAAACGATCAGCCCTGATGACGGAATCGGGCCGCCGGCGGACGCACCGGACGCGCGGCCGCCGGCGACGATTCGGCGGCGGAACGTTCAGCTTCGCTTGTAATCGAGAGAGGGGAGCAGCTCCATGCGATTGATGACCGTCGTTCGGGCTTCCTCCGGGTGGACGCGCCGCGTGCGAGCGGCGACCGTGGTGCTGTTCGCCGTCGTCCTGGCCCCGGCATCGGGGCCGGCGCAGGAGTCCGACCGGAGCGCGGAGGCGGACTGGCCGACCTACAACCGCGACCTCGCCGGCACGCGCTACTCGCCCCTGGACCAGATTGACACGTCGAACGTCACCTCGCTCGAGGAGGTCTGGTCGTATCGCTTCCATCCCGAGGACGGATTCATCGAGGGGCCGAGCCCGGCCGAGCTCTTCCAGCAGGTGACGCCGATCGTGGTCGACGGCGTGATGTATCTCGCGTCGGGCAACCGCGTGGTGGCCCTGCAGCCCGAGACCGGCGAGGAGATCTGGCGGCACGAGCTGAGCGAAGGCCTGGCGTCGTTCCGCGGCGTCGCCTACGGGCCGGCCACCGACGCCCACGAGGCCCGCATCTACTTCACCAGCCTGCGGAAGGTCATCGCCCTGAAAGCGGCGACGGGCGAGCGCGATACCGCGTTCGGCGACGGGGGCGAGGCGGCGATCCGCATCCCCTACACGGGGGTGCCGGTGGTCTACGACGACACCCTGATCCTGGGCTCGAGCGCCTTCGGGCCGGGTCAGCGGCACATCGCGCCCCACCTGAACCAGCCGCGCGGCGGCGGGGAGCCGACGCGGGCCTGGCCACGGGCCCTCGACGCGACGACCGGCGCCCTGCGCTGGGAGTTCCCGACCCTGCCCACCGAGAGCGACTTCGGCAGCGAGACCTGGGGCAACCAGAGCTGGCGCGACCGCATCGGGAACAACGTGTGGGCCTTCACGCTCACCGTCGACGAGCAGCGGGGCCTCGTCTACATGCCCGTGAGCAGCCCGGGGTCGAACTTCTACGGAGGCGACCGCCCCGGCGACAACCTCTTCGCGAACTCGACCATCGCCATCGACATCGCGAGCGGCGAGCTCGCCTGGTACTTCCAGAACATCCACCGCGAGCTGTGGGACTACAATCTGCCGCCGTCGCCCGGCCTGATGGACATCGAGCGCGACGGCGAGGTCATTCCGGCCCTCGCGCAGGTCGGCAAGTCGGGCTGGATGTTCATCCTGAACCGCGTCACCGGCGAGCCCGTTCACGGGGTCGAGGAGCGGCCCGTGCCGGCCGGCGACGTGCCCGGCGAGCAGTACTCGCCGACCCAGCCGTTTCCGCTCGCGCCGCCCGCGGTGTCGCGGGTGAGCATCGGTCCCGACGACATCGTCACCGCCGACGACACCACGCCGGAGCACGCGGCCGCCTGCCGCGAGCTGTGGGACACGGTCGGCTACTACAACGACGGACCCTATACGCCCATCCGGTACCTGCAGGACGGGACCCCGCCGTCGCTCGTGTTCCCCGGCACCGGCGGCGGCGTGAACTGGAACGGCACCGCCTACGATCCCGAGCTCGGCTACATCTTCGTCAACTCCAAGGACCAGCCGATCAGCGGCTGGATGACGGAGAACGAGCTGTACCCCTCGGACACCGACGACCAGGTGGCCTTCGTCCGCGAGGCCGGCCCGCCGTTCGAGGCCCCGATCTTCGACGCCGCCGGCGAGCGGCTCGGCGCGCTCCCCTGCTTCAAGCCGCCCTGGGCGCGCCTCGTCGCGGTCGAGGCGGCAACCGGCGAGATCGCGTGGGAGGTGCCGCTGGGCATCGACGAGCTGCTGCCCGAGGGCAAGCAGCGCGTCGGCAGCCGCAACGTCGGCGGCCCCATCGTCACCGCCGGCGGCCTCGTGTTCATCGGCGCCACCGTCGACCGCCGCTTCCGGGCGTTCGACGCGCGCACCGGCGAGGAGCTGTGGTCGGTCGCTTTCGACTACAACGTCGAGGCGGTACCGATCACCTACGCGGGCAACGACGGCAGACAGTACGTCGCCGCCAACGTCTCCGCCCCGGCCACGGGCGAGCCGCGCGGGAACGAGCGGCTGGTGGTGTTCGCCCTGCCCGAGCGGTAGCGGCCCGAGGCGGGCGTCTGCGGCGTGCACGACGCGTTCTTGGCGGACAATGGCTGGAGGCGCGCCCTGGCCGGAGGCGCGCCACGGCCCGCGTCGGCAGCATTGTCTCGCCCGAAACTTGTCGTTCCCATGAAATTACGCGCTCTCACGTTGCCAGACACCCCGATCCGCTTTAGAATAGGTCTTGCTTGTACCGGTATTAGCGTTCGCACGAAACGGAGGTTTCCCGACATGAAGCTCCACCCACCATCATCCATCCCGCTGGCACTGCTGCTCGCGGCCGCGTTGCTGGCGCCCGGCACCGCAGACGCGCAGGACGCCGGCTCCATCAGCGGCACGGTCAGGGACGCGACGGGCCTCGTGCTGCCCGGCGTCACCGTGGAAGCGCTGGACGCGGCGGGAGCCAGCCAGGTGACGTTCACCGACGGCACGGGCCAGTTCACGTTCGGCGGGCTCGCGCCGGGAAGCTACGAGCTGACGTTCGCCCTTCCCGGCTTCAACGCGCCCGCCCAGGTCGTGGAGGTGGGCGCCGGCGCCACCGCCATGGTCGACATCGAGATGGAGATCGGACTCCAGGAGCAGGTGGTCGTGGTCGGGAGCCGCGCGGAGCCGCGGTCGGTCACGGCGTCGGCGGTGCCGGTCGACGTGATCCTGGCCGAGGACTTCATCAGCCAGGGCGACGTCGATCTCACCAACCAGTTGCGGACCGTGGTCCCGTCGTTCAACGTCAATACCCAACCGATCAGCGACGCGGCCACCATCGTGCGGCCGGCCAACCTGCGCAACATGGCGCCCGACCATACGCTGATCCTCGTCAACGGCAAGCGCCGCCACCGTGCGGCCGTCATCGCGTGGCTGGGCAACGGCATCGCCGACGGCGCGCAGGGGCCCGACCTGTCGGCCATCCCCTCCATCGCGTTGCGGCAGGTCGAGGTGCTGCGCGACGGCGCGGCCGCGCAGTACGGCTCGGACGCCATCGCGGGCGTGATCAACTTCGAGTTGAAGAACGCGCGCTCCGGCGGCAGCATGGAGTTCCGCACCGGACAGTTCTTCGACGAGAACGACGGCAACCCCGCGACGTGCGGCCCGCTGGGCCGGTCGTGCAACGGCATCGGCGGCCGCGCTCCCGGCTACACGTTCGCCGGCAACGCCGGTCTGCCGCTCGGTCCGCAAGGATTCCTCAACCTCAGCATGGAGTACGGCGGCACCAATCCGACCAACCGCGCGGTCCAGGACGGCGGCACGCAGGCGGTGGTCGGCGGCGGCAACACGAACGTGCGCGACACGTCGCGCGTATGGGGCACGCCGCTGGTCGAGGACGACCTGAAGCTGTTCGCCAACTTCGGCTCCGGGGGCGAGAACGCCGAGTTCTACGGGCATACCAACTACGCCAGCAAGGTGGTGACCGGCGGCTTCTACTTCCGCAACCCGAACAACCGCGGCAACGTGTACTCGGTGGACGGCGGCGAGACGCTGCTGGTCGGCGACGTGCTGCTGGCGAACGGCATGGGTTCGGCGAACTGCCCGACGGTGAACGTCGTCAACGGCACGCCGGATCCGAGCGCGTTGGCCCAGGTCGGCAGTGACCCGAACTGCTTTACCTTCCACGAACCGTTCTTCGGGGCGCCGGAAGGATTTCCCGGCGGCTTCACGCCGCAGTTCGGCGGCGACGTGCGCGACTACTCGGTGGTCGCCGGCGTCCGCGGAACCACGCTGAGAGGACTCAACTGGGACGTCAGCGGCAGCCAGGGCCAGAACCACGTGCAGACGTTCATCTACGACACGGTCAACGCCTCGCTCGGCCCCGACAGCCCGACCCGCTTCGAGCCGAACCTGCTGCAGCAGACCGAGACGAGCCTGAACGCGGACCTGTCCTACGCCGCAAGCGACATGATCAACATCGCGGGCGGCACCGAGTGGCGCAACGAGCAGTACCATCTCGGGGCCGGCGATGAGCCGTCGTGGCGGATCGGCCCATTCGGCGCGCAGGGCTTCAGCTCGGCCTCCAACGGCTACAACGGCACCCGCCCCGAGAACGCCGGCACCTGGGATCGCGCCAACATCGCGGTATACGGCGACATCGAGGTTGCCGGCGTGGAGACCGACTGGACGCTGGGCGCCGCGGTGCGCATCGAGGACTTCTACGACAGCTTCGGCACCACGATGAACAGCAAGCTGTCGGGACGCTACGGCTTCACCGACGAGTTCGCGGTGCGGGCCGCGGTCAGCAGCGGCTTCCGCGCCCCGACCCCCGGCCAGCAGAACGTGCTGAACGTAACGACCGAGTTCGACTACGCCATCAACGACCTGATCAACAACGGCACCATCCCGTCGACCTCCCGGATCGCCGCGTTGCGGGGCGGCACGCCGCTGCAGCCCGAGGAGTCGATCAACTACTCCGTCGGGACGGTGGTGGACACCGGCACCTTCACCTTCACGGCCGACTACTTCCGCATCGACGTGGCGGACCGGCTCACCATCACGCGGAACTACACCCTCGCGCCGGAAGAGGTGGCCTCGCTGCTCGCCGACGGGATCGTCGAAGCCGGCAACCTGGCGGCGTTCCGCTTCTTCGTCAACGACTTCTCGACGCGCACGCAGGGCCTCGACGTCGTCTCGACCTGGACCCCGCTGGCCATCGGCGGGCGGACCACCTTCAGCGGCATCTTCAATTTCACCGACACGGAGGTGACCGATTTCACCGCCGAGCATTTCGACGCCGACCGTGTCGCCGCGCTGACCATAGGGCTGCCACGGATACGCTGGAACATCGGGGTCAACCACAGGGAGAATGCCTGGACCCTCATGGCCCGGCTGCACTACTACGGCGGGTACTGGGACCGCGAGGATGCGCGCTCGGCGCTCGGCGTGGCCATGTCGTCGCTGTATCCGCTGTACTCCGGCAAGCCGCTGCTGGACCTCGAGATGGGCTTCCCGTTCGGGGACGCGGTCACGCTGTCGGTCGGCGCCCAGAACGTCCTGAACACCTACCCGGACGAGAACCCGGGGGCGGTGAGCGGCGTAGGCAACCGCTACGGCCAGTTCGGGCCGTTCGGATTCAACGGCGGCTACTACTACACCCGCATCAACTACGGCTGGTGATGATCTTCGTCCGCTTCACGCCGGTCGGAACGGGAGGTGCGAAAGAAGCGAGGTAAACGAGACATGCGGCGATTGAACGGCAGGGCGTTGTCGGTCTGGCTGCTCCTCGGAGCGTTGCAAGCACCTGTTCCCGCCGCCGCCCAGGACGCAGCCGTCTCCGGCACGGTCACCGACACGACGGGCCTCGTGCTGCCCGGCGTGACTGTGGACGCCCGCGACGCGGCCGGCGATCCGGCGGGAAGCGCCGTCAGCGACGGTACCGGCATCTTTACGCTCGCCTTGCCGCCCGGCGCCTACACGGTGACGTTCACGCTGCCCGGCTTTCAGGACGCCGTGCGCGACGCGGTGGAGGTCGGCGCCGGGGCCACGGTCACGCTCGACGTCGAGCTGGCGGTGGAGCTGGAGGAGCGGGTGGTCGTGGTCGGCAGCCGCGCGAGGCCGCGGTCGGTGACCGAATCGCAGGTGCCGATCGACGCCATCCCGTTCCAGGACGTCGCCAGTCAGGGCATGACCACGCTCGACTACCAGTTGCGCACCCTCGTCCCCTCTTTCAACGTCGCCACGCACCCGATCAGCGACGCGGCCACGCTCGTGCGGCCGGCAAGCATCCGCAACCTCGCCCACGACCACACGCTGGTGCTCGTCAACGGCAAGCGGCGGCACCGCTCGTCGGTCATCGCCTGGTTCGCGGGGGTGACCGACGGCTCGCAGGGACCGGACATCTCGACCATCCCGACCATCGCCCTGCGGCAGGTGGAGGTGCTGCGCGACGGCGCCTCGGCGCAGTACGGCTCGGACGCGATCGCCGGCGTGCTGAACTTCCTGCTCAAGGACAACCCCACGGGAGGCAGTTTCGAGCTGAACACCGGCACCTACCGCGCCGGCGACGGCGATGCCTACAGCGTGGCCGGCAACGTCGGGTTGCCGCTCGGCGCCAACGGCTTCGCCAACCTCAGCCTGGAGTACGGCAACGCCGATCCGACCAACCGCAGCGTGCAGCGCGCCGACGCGGCGGCGCTCATCGCGGCCGGCAACACCGACGTGGCGGACCCGGCGCAGATCTGGGGCAACCCCACCATCGAGGACGACCTGAAGCTGTTCGGCAACTTCGGCAGCCTGCTCGGCAACGGCCTGCAGTTCTACGGCCACACCAACTACGCCAGCAAGCGCGTAACGGAAGGCTTCTACTTCCGGAACCCGAACAACCGCGCCAACATCTACAGCCTCGACGGGGGCGAGACCCTGCTCATCGGCGACCGGCTCGCCGCGCAGGGCATGGGCTCCGCGAACTGTCCCATCGTGCGCATCACCGACAACGTGCCGGACCCGGCGGCCCTCGCGCAGGTGAACGCCAACCCCGACTGCTTCTCGTTCCGGGAGATCGCCCCGGGCGGCTTCACCCCGCAGTTCGGGGGCGTGGTGACCGACCTGTCGGCGGTAGCCGGGCTGCGGCGGATCGCCGACAGCGGCCTGACCTGGGACGCCAGCGCCAGCTACGGCTCGCACGAGTCGGACTTCTTCTTCCAGAACACGGTCAACGCCTCGCTCGGTCTCGACACGCCGCGCGACTTCGACCCCGGCCTCTACCAGCAGGAGGAGGTCAACCTCAACTTCGACGTCTCCTACGCCGCCACCGACATGGTCAACTTCGCGGCCGGCACCGAGTGGCGCGACGAGAAATTCACGATCGGGGCGGGCGGGCGCCCGTCGTGGGAGGTGGGCCCGTACGCGGCGCAGGGCTTCGTCTCCGGCTCCAACGGCTTTCCCGGCTTCCCCGACTACACCGCCGGGGCCTGGAACCGCAGCAACGTCGCGGTCTACGGCGACCTCGAGCTGCGGGAACCAGACGACCGCTGGTCGTTCGGCAGCGCCTTGCGGTTGGAGCACTTCGACCTGTTCGGCGCCACCACGAACGGCAAGCTCTCGGCCCGCGTCGCGCTGAATCCGTACGTCGCCCTGCGGGGCGGCGTCAGCACCGGGTTCCGCGCGCCCACGCCGGGCCAGCAGCACACGCTGAACGTGCAGACGACCATCGACCCCGAGACCCTGCAGCTCGTCGACAGCGCCAACGTGCCGTCCACCTTCCTGGCCGCCACACTGCGGGGCGGCGTGCCGCTCGCGCCCGAGACCTCGGTCAACACGACGGCCGGCGTGGTGGCCGACAACGGGCCCTTCACGCTGACTGCCGACTACTTTCGCGTGGACGTCGCCGACCGGCTCGCGTTGTCGCAGACGTTCACGCTCACCGAGGACGAGCGCGCGCTGCTGATCTCGGAGGGCATCGCCTCGGCCGGCACCCTGGCCTTCTTCCGCTTCTTCATCAACGACTTCGAGACCCGGACGCAGGGCATCGACATCGTGTCGACCTACACGCCGCCGGATCTCGGGGGCGACACCGTGCTGAACTTCACCTTCAACTACACCGACACGCAGGTGACGAAGGACTCGGAGTTGCTCGGCCCCGGCGAGGTGCTCGGCCTCGAGCGCGGCGTGCCCAAGACCCGCTGGAGCATCGCGCTGAACCAGCAACTCGCGCGGGTCCGCCTCCTCGGCCGCTTCAGCTACTACGGCTCGTGGGTCGACCACTTCGACGCGCGCTTCGTGCGCGGCCCCGACTCGCCGCTCCTGAACGGCCGCTCGATCGTCGACCTCGATCTGAGCATCCCGCTCGGCGAGGGCGTCACGCTGTCGGTCGGCGGCCAGAACATCGCCGACACCTTCTCGGACCGGATGGACCTGTTCGCCGAGATCTTCGGCCTCCCCTACAGCCAGTTCACGCCGTGGGGCCTGAGCGGCGGGTACTACTACGCGCGCCTCAACTACGGCTGGGGCGGCTAGAAGTCTGCGCCGTAGAACGGCGTAGACTCCCAGTCAGGCCCGGTTGGGCGGCAAGCGGAGCCGGCGGCGACGATGGTCGGGCTGGAAAGCCGGCGCCGCGATAGGATTGCAGACCTTCTGGCCGGTCCCGGTTGGACGGCATTTGGAGCCGGCGGCGACGATGGTCGGGCCAGCGCACCGCGGCCGAATGCACCCGGCGCAGCCCGCGGTCCGAATCCGCCCGCGACGAACAGGATGATTGCCAGATCCGGTCCCGGCCCCGCAACCTGCCTTGGGCTCCTCCTTGCCGCCGCCCTGCTCGCACCGGTGGCCGGCCGTGCGCAGGACGCGCCCGGCGCGCAGGACGCAACCCCCGCACGGAACGGAACCCTCTCGGGCACCGTGACCGATACGACGGGCTTCGTCCTCCCCGGCGTCACGGTGGAAGCGCGTCGCACGGCCGGCGCCGTTCCCGCCGCCGTTGCCGGCGGTCCGTCGCAGACCGCCGTATCCGAGCACCCAACGCGGACCGTCGTATCCGACGGGGCGGGGCGCTTCGTGTTCGAGGAGCTGCCGCCCGCCGCCTACGACGTGACGTTCACGCTGCCCGGATTCGGCCGCGACGTGCGGCGCGGGGTGACCATCGCCACCGGCCCGGTGACGCTGGACGTCGTGCTCCGGGCGCAGTTCGAGGAGCAGGTGGTCGTGGTCGGCAGCCGCTCCCGGCCCCGATCGGTGATCGCGTCGACGGTCCCGATAGACGCCATCCCCTACGAGGACGTCGTCAGCCAGGGCAGCACGGATGTCGGGGATCAGTTGCGGACGCTGGTCCCCTCCTTCAACGTCAACCCGCAGCCGGTGGGCGACGCGGCCCGGATCATCCGTCCCGCCAACCTGCGCGGCCTCGCCCCGGACCACACGCTGGTGCTGGTCAACGGCAAGCGCCGGCACCGGGGCGCGGTCATCACCTGGATCGGCAACGGCGTATCCGACGGGGCGCAGGGCCCGGACATCTCCGCGATCCCGTCCATCGCGCTGCGGCAGATCGAGGTGCTGCGGGACGGCGCGGCGGCCCAGTACGGCTCGGACGCCATCGCCGGGGTACTGAACTTCCAGCTCAAGGACGATCGCAGCGGCGGCAGCCTCGAGCTGCACAGCGGCGGCTACGGCGCGGGCGACGGCGGCACCTACACCGTGGCCGGCAACGTCGGACTGCCGCTCGGACAGACCGGTTTCGCCAACCTGAGCATGGAATACGGCAACACCGCCCCGACCAGCCGCAGCGTGCAGCGGGACGACGCCGCGCTGCTCATCGCGGCCGGCAACGACGCGGTTGCCGACCCCGCCCAGATCTGGGGATCCCCCAGCATCGACGACAACGTCAAGCTCTGGGGCAATTTCGGCCACCTGTTCGCCGGTGGCGTGCAGGCCTACGGCCACGCCAACTACGCCAGCCGGCGGGTGGAGAGCGGTTTCTTCTTCCGCAATCCGAACACGCGGGCCGCCGTGTTCAGCGCCGACCGGGGACAGAGCCTGCTGATCGGCGACGCGCGCGACGCGCGGGACGGGGTCCTCGACGGGTCCGCCGGCTGCCCCGCGGCGCCGGTCTCGGGCGGAAGGCCGGACCAGGCCGCTCTGGCACGGATCTTCGCGGATCCGAACTGCTTCTCGTTCCAGGAGCGCTTCCCCGGCGGCTTCACCCCGCAGTTCGGAGGCGACGTGCTCGACGCGTCGCTGGTCGCGGGCCTGCGCGGCCAGCTCGCCGGGGGCATCCTGTGGGACGCAAGCGCGAGCGCCGGCACCAGCGAAGCGGATTTCTTCATCTACGACACGGTCAACGCCTCGCTCGGGCCGGCGACGCCGACGACGTTCGATCCCGGCCTCTACCGGCAGGACGAGCTCGGCCTCCACGTCGATCTCGGCTATCCCGTCAACGACCGCGTGCACCTCGCCGGGGGCGCCGAGTGGCGGGACGAGCGCTTCACGATCGGCCTGGGCGACGAGCCGTCGTGGCAGATCGGCCCGTACGCGCCACAGGGCTTCAGCGCCGGCTCGAACGGCTTCCCCGGCTTCAGTCCGATCGCGGCGGGGGCCTGGAGCCGGGCCAACACGGCCCTCTACGGCGACCTCGAGGTACGGGGCCGCGACGACGGCTGGTCGTTGGGCGGCGCGCTGCGTCTGGAGGACTTCGAGGATTTCGGCACGACCACGAACGGCAAGCTCTCCGGACGTCTGCGCCTCGCTGGCGGCACTGCGTTGCGAGCCAGCGCCAGCAGCGGCTTCCGGGCGCCGACCCCGGGCCAGCAGAACGCCTTCAACGTCTCGACCGAGTACGACCACGAGCTGATGGACCTGGTCAACAACGGCACCATCCCGTCCACATCACGGGTTGCCGGACTGCGCGGCGGAGAGCCGCTGCAGCCGGAACGGTCGGTCAGTTACACCGTGGGCGCGGTGGTCGACGCGGGGGCGTTCAGCCTCACCGCCGACTACTTCCGGATCCGCCTCGCCGACCGGCTCGCACTGACGCAGTTGTTCGCGCTGACCGCGCCGGAGGTCGAGGGTCTGCTCGCCGAGGGGGTGACGAGCGCCCGCAACCTGCAGAACTTCCGTTTCTTCACGAACGATTTCGAGACCCGCACGCAGGGACTCGACCTGGTCGCCACCTGGGCGCCGCCGTCCCTCGGGGGCCGCACGACGTTCGGATTCCTCTTCAACCACACCGCCACCACCGTCACCCGTTTCGACGCGACGGTGCTCGACGCGCTGCGCGTCCGCGAGCTGCAGGAGGCGATTCCGGGCACCCGCTGGAATGGCTCGGTCCGGCAGACGCTCGGCCGCTGGCGCCTGCTCGGGCGCCTGAGCCACTACGACGAGTGGTTCGACTCGCGCGACCTCTACGTCTACCACGGCGACGCGGTGGTCGACCTCGAGGCCGCGTACACGATCAGCGAGTCCGCCACCCTCACCGTCGGCGGCCAGAACGCGTTCGGCAACGATCCGGAGGAGAACCCGATCGCCCGCGCCAAGGGCAACCGCTTCAGCGTGCAGACGCCGTTCGGCGCCAACGGCGCGTTCTTCTACGTGCGGATCAACTACGGCTGGGCGTCCGGCGGCTGAGCGGTTGCGGCGGCGCATCCGCCGGCGAGTGGAGCACCGCGCACCGACCGCCGCGCCAACTCGACGCCCGACGAGCGCCGACAGGGCAGGCGCCGGTCAGGTGCCGGGGTCGAGGCCGAAGCGAGCCGGGACCGATCGCCTCAGTCGATCAGCTCGGTGTCGGGAAACTGCGCGTACCAGCCGAACCAGAAGGCGCGCTGCGCCGGGACGCGCGCCAGCCGCTCGCCCGCGTCGTCCTCCAGCACGAGCGCTTCCTCGTACACCCGCCAGATTCCTCCGGCGTCGTCGACCGCCCGTTCGTCGTCGATGCGGCGCTCGAAGCGCACGGCCCCCGCGTCGTACACCCGGTTGGCTCCCCGCTCGCTGGTGACGATCACGAGGTTCCGCCCCGCGAACTCGTGGTGATGGATGCGATTGCGCAGCAGGAACCGCGCGGTGACGGCCAACGGCAACAGCTCGTCCGGGCGTTCCGGATCCGGCAGGCGCAGAACCAGAACCTCCTCCTTGTTCCGGAGGCGCGCGTCGCGGCGCGAGACCGCGAACATCAGGTCGTCGCTGCCGAAGTAGGTTCGGTAGGCGGCGCCCTCGGCGTAGTTGCGCCGGTGCCCGGTATCGAGCGACAGCACGGTGGTCTCCGGATGCCGGCGCCGCCACTCGCCCCAGGTGGTCGTCACCACGGCGCGCGGGGTCAGCCGCAGACCGCTCCCGACCAGCTCGCCGAGCACCGGTTCCCCCTCGAACGTGTTCCACAGGCTCTTCGTCTCGTCGTCGAACATCAGCTTGTTCGATCGGTAGAGGAGCCCGCTGGTGCCGAACGTCAGATGCCGGCCGTCCACCACGCTCTCGAACGGGATCACCGTGCCGCACAGCGTGCAGTAGACGATGGTCAGCTCCACGCCCCCCAGACGGTCGAGCGCCATCTCGTGCCAGGCGAGGATGCGCTTCGGATACGCGCGCGCCTCGCCGCCGAGCGCGATGCCGAAGACGATGTGGCCGTCCGCCAGGTAGTCCGCGTCGTCCGCGTCGAGGCGCTCGGGGTACTCCAGCGGCGGGATCCCGTTCACGGCTACCCCGCCCCATTCGATCTCGTCCAGCCGAATCAGCGACGTCACCCCCCGCGGGAAGAACTCCGCGAACCGCGGATCGATCCGGCTGTACCACTGCCCCTTGAAGAACCCGTGGTCGGGATGCGGGTCGTACGGCTGCGACCAGATCCACTGCTGCCAGCCCGCCAGATCGGCGCCGAAGCGCTGCCCGGTCTGCTCCTGGAGGAAACCGATGAGCGTGAAGAAGTGGACGAACCCCTGGCTCGGCGGACGCAGCAGCCACGCCAGATCCCAGACGATGCCGGCGTAGGCGTCACGCCACTGCGCGCCGAGCTGCTCGAACGCGTCCCTGGACCGCGGACCGCCCGGCACGCCCGCGTCGAGGAAGAGCTGGATGTCCGGATGCGCGTCCTGCGCCGCCGGCTGGCCGGCGGCGGGAGCGGCCAGCGCCAGGACAAGGCACGCAATGGCGACGGGACGTCGGGCCGCATGAAGTTGCAAGTGACACCTCGCGGGCGCTGGAGGTCTTCCGGCCTTCGCCGCCGGCCAGCGACTCACGCAGCCCCGAACGACACGTCGAGCAAGGCCGGACGGGGTTCTCCGTGCTCCAGCCGATCCGCGAGAACACGCACAGCGAGCGCCTGCACGCGGGCGACAGCGTCGTCCCGGGTCTTCCCGTAGCACATGACCCCGGAGAGAGCCGGCACCTCTGCCAGCCACCGACCGTCTTCCTCTCGCTCCAGCTCGATCCCGAGTGTCATGATTTCGAGCCTGAAGAACCGGACCCCGAAAGTCAACACCTCACCGGGGGAACAACGTGTCCGCCTGGCCCGATATCGCAGCAACGGCGAGCGCGGGGCAGGTCACCGCACGCGCGGGCGGTCGTCCGGATCGCACAGGTCGCCCAGCTTCCCGGAGCCGCCGCAGTAGCTCACGTCCTGGATCTGCACGGGGATGCCGTCCGGGTCGGGGAATATGAGCTCTTCGGCCGGCGGGTCGGAATCGGCGCGCATGCGCACCCGCGCCTCGATGCCGTGCTCGGCCAGCCGGGCGACGATTTCGGCGGCGTCGAAGCCCTCCATCCCGAGGCAGTAGTGGTTGATGTGCGGCCGGTCCCCCTGCGAGAACGCTATGAACTGCGGGCCGTCGCCGATGCCGAGCACCGGCACCGCGGGGGCGTCCCAGTCGCGCTCGGTCCCCTGCGTGGTGACCAGCGGCAACCCCAGCACCCGCTGGTAGAACTCGACCGACCGCTGCACGTCCGACACGGTGAGGGTGACGTGATTCATGGTGCGCACGCGGATCGGCGCGGGAGCCGCGGCCTGCTGCGCCGCCGCGCCGCCCGCGGGACGGGCCATGACCAGCGCGGAAAGCGCGAGCACGAGCTCCCGACGGGTCATCCCACCGCCTTCGTAGCGCTTGACGAGCTGTTCGATGGCTGCACTCATGATGTTCTCCTTGGATACACCGGCTGCAGGCGCAAATCGCCCTCGCTGGGGTCAGTGTAGACCGGCCGGCAGGGGGCCGACAGACTGAAGCGAGAGATTGACCCAGATGCCGGCGCATGCTAGCGTTCCTACCAGACGTGGTCTACGTAGTGCGACCACACCTCCCAGGTGGCGACGGTGTTTGCAACCAACGTACGCGCACTGAAGAAGAACCCGTCGCTGGCGCTGCGTCTGGCCAGGGACGCCGGCCCCGTGCTGGTCCTCAAGGGTAATGAGCCAGATGCACTGCTGGTGCATCTGGACGAGTCTCTGACCGACTCGGAGAGCGGCATACGTCCCGCGCTGGCGGCCAGTCTCTATCGCGAGGGCTGCGTCTCGCTCGGGAAGGCCGCGGCGGTCAGCGGCCTTTCCGTGAGTGAGTTCATCGATCACCTCGGCAGCCTGGGAATCGATGTCGTGCGCCACGACGAAACGACATCCCGGGAAGCCGCCGACGTCTCGGCGTGGCTGTCGTCATAAGCGACGCCGGGCCGTTGATCGCGATGGCCAAGGTCGACGCCCTGTTCGTCCCCCGGGCGCTGTTCTCCCGGCTCCGCATTCCCGAGGCCGTCCGGGACGAGTGCGTGCGGAAGCCGGGAGAGGACACCCACCGCATCGAGCAGGCCATTCGTGTCGGATGGATCGGTGTGGCGTCCGTCAAACCCACACCGGCGGAACGCGGGTTCTCCCTGAGCCTGGGGAGAGGCGAGACGGAGGCGATGGAACTGGCGCTGGAAACGCCTCAGTCGCTGCTCATCATCGACGATCGGCTGGCGCGCAGGCAGGCCCTGCAATGCGGACTCGCCTACATCGGCACGGTCCGCATGCTGCTGCTGGCCGAAGAACGGCAGGTGATCCGCGACGCGGAAGCCATCGTCCAACGGATGACCGCAGCCGGCTACCGCATTTCGCCGCAGATCCTCCAGCAGTTGAGGGCCTCGTGAGGACCTACTCGCCGGCGCCCAGGCGGCGCAGCAGCTCGACGGTGCTGTGGTGCGGCGCCGCGTTGCGGCCGCGGACCCGGCCGCGCTGCGCGAGGGCCAACGGGGTGCGCCCGTCCGCGTTCCTGACGTCGAGACGCGCCCCCTGCGCGACGAGGTACTCGACGACGCTGTCGTATCCCCGGCCCGCGGCGCCGTGCAGCGCGGTGTTGCCCTCGGCGTTCGCTACATTGACGTCGATGTCCCGATCAACGGCGATCGTGACCGCTTCGAGCATCATCCGCTCGCGCAACGCCGGATCCGGCTCGCGCCGCGTGCTCTGGACCGGCGCGCTCTCGGCGATGCGGGAGAGACGGTCCACCGAGAACAGCGGATCCCTGCCGCCCAGACCGGCCGCCGCCATCAGCGCGGTCGTGGCGCCTTCCTCCACCTGCACGCGTTCGTCGCGGATCGACAGCGACCCTGGCCAGTACTTCGGGTAGTGAGCTGCCAGAGGATCTGCGCCGCGCTCGAGGAGCAGGCGCATGATGTCCGGTGCGTTGAAGCGCGCCGCCAGCCAGAACGGCGTGGCGCCGACGTAGGACGGGTGCAGGTAGAAGTCGACCGCGTCGCGGCGGACCGGCGTGGAGCGCCGCACTGTGGCGTGCGGGTCCGCGTCGTGGTCGAGCAGCGCGCGCACCAGCGTCGCGTCCTTGTGGAGAATCGCCGCGTGGAGCGCCGTGTAGCCGGCATCGACGGCGTTCGGATCGGCGCCCTGCTCCAGCAGGAACGCCGCCACGTCGCCGTGTCCGCTATGCGCCGCGACGACCGTCGCGCTGGTACCGTACGGCGGCTGGTCGTTCACGTCGGCGCCGGCCGCCACGAGCAGCTTCGCCGAGGCGAGATCGCCGACCCGCGCCGCGAACAGCAGCGGCGTGTAACCCCCCTGGGGAATCTGGGTGACGTACTCCGGGTTCCACGGCTCGGGCGTCGTCTTGACGACCTCGGTCCAGACGTCCGACCGGGCATCGACCGCCGCGCCGTGCGCCAGCAGCGCCTCTACGACGTCCGAATGCCCCTGGGCCACCGCCCACATCAGCGCCGTCTGATTGCGACCGCCGGTTGCCGCCGTGTCGGCCCCCGCCCGCAGCAGTGCGCGGGCGACGTCCGCGGCGCCGACTCGGGCCGCGGTCATCAGCGGCGTCTCGCCGGAGAGGAGCGGGGCGTTGGGGTTCGCCCCCGCGTCGAGCAGCCGCCGCACCATCGCCGCGCTGCGGTTCTCGGCCGCCGCCCACAGCGGCGTGACGCCCAGATCGTTGGCGGCGTTCACGTCGGCGCCGGCGCGGATCAGCAGGTTCGCCAGCTCGACCTCGTCCCAGTAGGCGGCCCAGTGCAACGCCGTCGCGCCATCCCCCTGGCGCGCGGTGACGTCGGAGCCCTGTTCGACCAACGCGCGGACGACGCCCCAGTCGGCGTATTGGGCCGCATCCGCGAGCGGCTGGTCCGCAGCGGATGCGGCCGTCAGACTCGCAGCGACCAGCCCCGACAAGACCGCACACCGTCGAACCATCATCCGGCCCCCCGTCATCTGCATGGACATGGAGGCCAGTGTAGAACACTTGCGCGCTGCGTGACGCCCGCGGCTCGCCGCACGCGCTTTGCGGCGGTGGACTCCCCACGTACAGAACGTATTCGCGTTGCGCGACGCCCGCGGTGCAATCGGTCGAGACGCCGGGTTCGAGGTTCCCCGGACAACGCCGCCCCGCCGTCCAATGAGCAATAATGCCGTGGTCGCCGGCCGCGGACAGCGCCGGCCGTTACGACAGAACGCCCTGGTCCTCGGCGGCAGCGCCTTCAACATCAAGTCCGAGTCGCTGCGCCTGGGCGACTTCACCGAGGCCGAGACGCGCGCGCTGTTGGCCCAGCACACCGAAGAGACCGGGCAGGCGTTCACCGACGGAGCGACTTCACCGAGGCCGAGACGCGCGCGCTGTTGGCCCAGCACACCGAAGAGACCGGGCAGGCGTTCACCGACGGAGCGAGCGCTCGCGAAGCGTCCGGACGCGCTCGGCCGGCCAGCCGTGGCTGGTGAACGCACTGTGCCGCGAGGCCTGCTTCAAGAACGAGACCGGACGCGACCGCACCCGTACGATTACGGCGGAGGACATCCTCGACGCGCAGGAGCGGCTGATCCTGCGCCGCGACACGCACATCGACGATCTGGCGAACAAGCTGGGCGAGGAGCGGGTGCGACGGGTGGTGGAGCCGATCCTGGCCGGGACGTCCGAGTCCGCCTGGTCATCGGAGGACGTGGCCTACGTCCATGATCTGGGGCTGGTGGCCCTGGACGCCGACGGCACGCCGCGCATCGCCAACCCGATCTACGCCGAGGTCGTGCCCCGGCACCTGAACCACGCGGTGCAGATGGGACTGCCGCACCGGATGGCGTGGTACGTCGACGCGGACGGCGGCCTGGACGTGGCGGGGCTGATCGAGGCGTTCCAGACGTTCTTCCGGGAGCACTCCGAGCACTGGGTGCAGCGCTTCGAGAAGTACCACGAGGCGGGCCCGCAGTTGCTCCTGCAGGCGTGCCTCCAGCGGGTCGTCAACGGCGGCGGGCGCATCGAGCGCGAGTACGCCTTGGGCCGCGGGCGCGTGGACCTGCTGATCCTGTGGCCGCAGGGCCGGCGCACCCGCCGGTTCGTGATCGAGTGCAAGGTGCTGCACGACGATCCGGAGCGAACGATCGCAGAGGGAGTGGCGCAGACCCGCGGCTACATGGACGGTTGCGGCGCGGAGTCGGGCCACCTGATCGTCTTCGACCGCGCGTCCAACCGGACGTGGGACGAAAAGATCCTCCGCCGCGAAACGCCGGCCGGTGCGGGTGACGCGCCGGTCACCGTCTGGGGCATGTGACGCCAGGGCCAGTCTGCGAACCGCGACGACGTGCGCCGCCTGACGGCGCGCGTCGCCCGTGAAGTCACCCGCACGCGAGGTCCTCGGGATGCCCCCGCGCACGTCACGACCGAGATCCTGCACGGCCGCTCTCGCGCGATCCGGGTATCCTGGTACGGAAGGATCATGACGGTTGCTGCGCCCCGGCTCGGACTGCGGATCATCACGCCGGACGACCACACCGACATCGACATCGAACCGCTGCAGGGGCTGTGGACGCAGGCGCAGTACCTCCAGTTGACGGATCACGCCCGACTGCTGATGGAGTTCACGGACGGCCGCCTGGAGGTCCCGCCGATGCCCACGGACCGCCACCAGGCCATCTCGCAGTTCCTCTTTCTGGCCCTGTCGCCCTTCGTCCGGGCCCTCGGCGGCAAGGTGCGCTATGCTCCCCTGCGCCTGCGCATCCGCGACGGCAAGTTCCGCGAGCCCGACCTGCTGCTCTTGCGTGACGCGAACGACCCGCGGCGCCGGAACGACTACTGGCGCGGCGCCGACCTGGTCATCGAGATCGTCAGCCCCGACGATCCCGAGCGGGACACGCACACGAAGCGCCGCGACTACGCGGAAGCGCGCATTCCCGAATACTGGATCGTCAATCCCATGGACGAGACGATCACCGTGCTGACCCTGACCGGGGATGCGTACGCCGAACACGGCGTATTCGGCAGGGGTCGGCAAGCCGATTCGGCGTGCCTCGACGGCTTCGCCGTGACCGTGGCCGACGTGTTCGACGCGGCGTGAGCTCGACGCTACTCGGCTACATGCTCCCGGATGGCGTCGCACACGTCCGCGACGATGTTGTGCCCCTGGAAGACACCACTGCGCTCACTCACGAGGTCGCCGTGGGCATCCCACAGCAGCATGGAGTGCGTGACGACTTCGTACTCGAACCAGACCGTGAAGTCAGCTAGATCCTCTCGCGAGGTCGGTACGATCTCCGCGCACTCGTCGCGCTGCTCGAAGAGCATGACGTACTCGTGCCGGGTCGGACCCTCGCCGCCGATGACGAGGAGCGGCGCCACAAACACGCGGTACGGCGTCTGTGCGGCGGAAGCCGCCGACGGCAGCCCCAGCCACGCCAGTACTCCCAGGCTCAGAAGCAGTCTGTTCAATGCCACGCCGCCCGTTCCATGTTACACCTCCTACAGCGCATCGACCGGCAGCCTCGTCGCGCTGTCTCCCAGTCGGTCGAGCGGCATGTCGAGCTTGTCCATCAGCGTGATCAGCAGGTCGCGGGCTGGACTTGTATTGACATCTCCAAAGATGTCAAACTGACTGTTGCGGGTGAGGTTCGTGCTCGATACCAACGTGGTCGTCGCCGCGTTTCGGAGCCGCCGGGGCGCGAGCAACGCGCTGCTGCGGTACGCGGAAGCGGGAAGGGTGAGGGTGCTCTGTTCCACAGCGCTGTTTCTCGAGTACGAGGCGGTGCTGGGCCGGCGCGAGACCCGCGCCGCGACGGGGCATTCGCCGGCCGACGTCCGTGCCGTGATGAATGCGCTGGCCGCGGTTGCGGAACCGGTCGACTTGCGCTGGCGAACCCGTCCCTTGCTGCGCGACGCGGATGACGAGATGGTCCTCGAGACTGCGGCCAACGGCAACGCCGACGCCATCGTGACGCACAACGTGAAGGACTTCCTGCCCGCCGAGGGGTTGGGCATCGAGGTCCTCACGCCGGGGGCGATTGTGAGGAGACTTCGCCGATGAGTCAGCCTATCCGCTACAAGTACCCGCTGCAGTTGCCGATCTCGCTGAAGGAAACGGCCGCGCGTCTGGCCAGAGAAGACGGCGTATCCCTCAACCAGTGGATTTCGTCGGCCGTCGCGCAGAAGATCGGCGCCGTCGAGGCAGCCGACGAGCTACTCAAGCGGCGGGCGGCCGCCGCGAGGCCCGGCGATCTGACCCGCTATCTCGAACGGGCCCCCGACGCCGCGCCGGTACCCGGAGACGACCTGCCGGAAGCATGAGCGTCACCCGCCCAGCGGGCTCCCCGTCACGTCGCGCAGGCCTCGCGGATGCGGCTCCGGTTCTCGATCTGCCGCGCGATCACTTGGGGGGACACGTTGAACGACCCTGCAATCTCCTCGTCGTCGAGGCCGCTTTCGACCATACCGATCACGGTCTCGACCGGCGCCAAGAACTCCGCCGCGAACGCCCTGCCGGCCGCCTGCCGTTCGGCCTGATGCAGGCGGTTCACGATGGAGCGGCGCGCATCCCCGAAACAGAGGACGTCGCCGATCGCTCGCGCGAACGCGAAGCTCTCAGCCTGTCGAGCCCAGTCCGCCGAGCCGCGTTCCCGAACATGAATCCGAACGTCGTCGTCTCCCCGACATACCAGCGCGGCAATGCCGGGAACACCTGCAGTGCACATAAAGCTGCCGCCCCCCAGCCTTCCAGCGATGTCCGACAGGGACGTCAATCTCTCACCTGCCGGGATGTCCATGACCTCGCGAAACACTCTCGCGGCCCGGTAGCCGGTTCGCTTCGAACTTCTGCCAATCCGTCTTGGCGAACGCTCGGCGTCCTCCGTCAGCCCGAACGAATCCTGCCTTCTTCAGGGCGTACTCCAGAAGGAAGAACTCCCGAAAGAACCGGAAGGCCAGATCGCCGTTCACCGAAACCTCACACCTCCGACAGCGTGTCGATCGGCAGCTTCGTCGTGCTGTCGCCGAGCCGGTCGAGCGGCATGTCGAGCTTGTCCATCAGCGTCATCAGCAGGTCGGCGTTCGACGTGTCGCCGGGATACCGCAGGTGCCGGCCGCCCTTGAGCTTTCCGGCCCCGCCGCCGAGGAGCACCAGCGGCAGGTTGACGCCGAGGTGCCGCGTGCTGTTGGAGATGCCCGCGCCGTAGAGGATGGTCATGTTGTCGAGCAGCGAGCCGTCGGCGTCCTCGGCCGCGCGCAGCCGCGCCAGGTAGTCCGAGGTCAGCTTCGCGTGGTAGGCGTTGATCTTCGACATGACGGCGATCCGCTCCGGATCGTCCTCGTGGTGGGAGAGCGGATGGTGCGCGTCCGGCACCCCGATCTGCGGATACGAGCGGGTGCTCTGCTCGCGTCCCATCATGAAGGTGACCACGCGCGTCAGATCGGCCTGCAGCGCCAGGAACTGCAGGTCGAGCATCAGCCCCAGGTGCTCCTCGAAGACGCGCGGCGGCGCCGACGGCTGCTCGGTGAACGACGGCTCGACGTCGCGCTGCTGCTCGGCGAGCTGGATGCGCCGCTCGACGTCGCGCACCGCCTCGGTGTACTCGTCGAGCTTGACGCGGTCGCGCGGTCCGACCGCCACCTTCAGGTCGGTGAGCTTGTCGGTCACCGAATCCAGAATGCTCTGCTTCTGCCGGCGTCGCGCCCGGCGGACGGCCGGGTCGGCCGAGCCGCTGTCGCCGAACAGCCGCTCGAAGACCGCGCGGGGGTTGTTCTCCATCGGCAGCGGCATGGTCGGCGTGCGCCACGAGATGGTTTGCGTGTAGGCGCAGCTCAGCCCGGCGGTGCACTGCCCGGCATTGGCGAACTTGTCCATCGACACCTCGAGCGAGCCGAGCTGCGTCGTCCTGCCCAGCTCGCGCGCGAGGATCTGGTCCATCGATGTGCTGGCGAGCACATCGGTTTCGTTCACCCCGCCGCGCGGCGTCCCGGTGAGGAACGACGCCGAGGCGCCCGCGTGGACGTAGGCCCACGACGCGCGCAGCCCGGAGATGACGAGAAGCTGATCGCGGAACGGCTCGAACGGCGCCAGGATGGGCGTCAGCTCGAAGTCGCGGCCCTCCTTCTCCGGCGTCCAGTACTGCATCGCCATGCCGTTCGGCACGTAGATGGCCTGGAAGCGGTGGATGGGCTTCGCCGCGCTCTTCGCCAGCGCGGTGAGCGCGGGAGACATCGCGTCGAGGAACGGAAGGCCCAAGGTCACGCCGAGGCCCCGCAGCACGGTACGGCGCGGCAGCGATTTCCTGCTGATGGTCATGATGTCGTCCTTGCTCTTGCGTACCGATGATGTCTCTGCGGTCGCACGTTCTTCCCGCGCTAATTCACGCCGGCGACCGGCGCCGCGTTGCGCATCAGAAACGCCGGGCTCTTGACGATGCCGGCGATCAGCGCCGACCAGCGGTAGTCGTCCGCGGCGGCCTCGCGGACGACGGCGCGGACGGTCGGCCTGTCGACGTGCTCCAGGCCGCGACCGAGGGCATAGGAGAGAAGCTTCTCGGTCACCGTGCCGGCGAACCGCTCGGGACGTTCCAGGAGCAGCGCGCGCAGGCCCGCCATCCCCGCCACCGTCCGGCCGTTCGGCATGGTCGCGGTGGCGTCGATGGGATTGCCGAACTCGTCGGCGGTACGCCACGCGCCGAGGCCGTCGAACTGCTCGAGCGCGAAGCCGGGCGGATCGATCGAGGCGTGACAGGTGGCGCACGCCGGCGCCTGCCGGTGGCGCTCCAGCCGTTCCCGCACCGAGGTGGTCCGGCCACCCTCTCCCCCCTCCGGCAGCGCGGGGACGTCGGCCGGCGGCGACGGGGGCGGCGCGCCGAGAATGGTGTCGAGCAGCCACTTGCCGCGCAGGACCGGCGACGTGCGGGTCGGGTAGGAGGTCAGGGCAAGCAGGCCTCCGTGACCGAGCAGGCCGCCGCGTTGCTCCCGGTCGAGCAGCGTGACGCGCCGGAACCGCGACCCGTAGATGCCCGGGATGCCGTAGTGGCGCGCGAGCCGCTCGTTGACGAACGTGTAGTCGGCGTCGAGCAGGTCGAGCACGCTGCGGTCCTCGCGCACGGTGCTGGCGAGAAACAGCGTCGTCTCGTGCCGGAACGCCTCGACCAGGTTGTCGTCGAAGTCGGGGAACGGCACGGGGTCGCCGGTCACGTCCTCCAGGTTGCGCAGGTGCAGCCACTGCATGGCGAAGTCGTCGACCAGCGAGCGTGCGCGCGGGTCGGCCAGCATGCGGCGGACCTGCGTCTCCAGCTCCGCCGGATCGGTGAGCCCGCCCCGCTCGGCGGCGTCGAGCAGCGGCTCGTCCGGGATGCTGCCCCAGAGGAAGAACGACAGGCGCGAGGCGACCTCCACGTCGCGCAGGCGGTACGGCTCTCCGGGCGCCGCGCCGGCCGGATCGCGCTCGATGCGCAGGAGAAAATCGGGATCGACGAGCATCCGCTCCAGCGCGAGCTGGATGCCGGCGTCGAAGCTGCCCCCGTCCGCCCGGCCGCTGTCGAAGAAGCCGAGCAGCGTGTCCAGGTCGTCCGGCGTCACCGGGCGGCGGTAGGCGCGGCGCGCCAGGCGCGACACGATCCCGGTGGCGCACGCACGCTCGTCCTCGGGCGCCGCGGTCTCCGGCCGGCAGGTGAAGATGGTCTGGCGGCTCGGCGTGTCGCCCGGACCCGTCACGGCGTACGGCCCGCCGATGGCGACCGCGCTGACCGCGGCATTGCCGTGGTAGACCTCGTCGTTCGACAGCACCTCTCCCGCCTGCCGCGGCTTCAGGATCCCTTCCGGCTCCCAGACGTTGCGCACGAACGATACGCTCACCGTGCGCGGACCGGCCTCGACCGGCACGCGCACCTCGAGGCGTTCGTCCGCCGACTGCAGGTAGGCCTCCCACTCGGGATCGCCCCGCTCGGCGATGGTGAACGTCACCGGCGCCGGCCGGCCGGGAGCGTCGCCGCCGACCGTCAACCGCTCGACCAGCTCGCCGTCGATGCGGACGTCGAGCAGGTGCGCATTGCCCATGCCCAGGATGTAGTCCTGCCAGTTCGACCGCAGCTCGATCTTGATCAGGTAATCGCCGTCGACCGGAAAGTGATACGGGACGGCGGCCCCGCCCCGCGAGCCGAGCGGCATGTCCTCGCTCTGCCGCTCGTCCTGCAGCAGCAGCAGCGGCACGTCGAAGGTCTCGAAGCCCGGGCCGGTGGGCGTCGACCCCGTCGCGAGCCGCGTGATGGTGCGCGCCGCCGAGAGGTAGCGCTCGAGCTGCGCGGTGGAGATGGAGAGGACGTCGGCGTTGTTGTCGAAGCCGGTGTCCGAGGTCTCGTCGCCAGGCAGCAGCGGCGTCACGTCGAGATCCAAAGCGAGCAGGTCGCGGATCGCGTTGCGGTACTCGGTGCGGTTCAGGCGGTGGACGGTGCTGGTCCGGCCGGGGTCGGGGTTCGCCGCGGCGGCGCGGTCGATATCCGCCTCGAGCCGGCTCGCCACCGCGTCGTAGGTCGCCTCGTTCGGCCGCGGGCGTCCCGGCGGCGGCATCGCGCCGGTCCGCAGCTTCTGGATCACCCGCTCGAAGACGTCGGCGTGGCGGCTCGGGTCCGTGGCGTCGACGCTGGCCGCGTCCAGGCTCAGCCCGCCGGTCCGCAGGCGATCGTTGTGGCAGGTGATGCAGTAGCGGTCCAGGACCGCGCGGGGCGCGACGGACCCGGCCTCGGTGGCCGGAGCGGGCGCCTGCGCGGCTGCGGGGTATGTCGCCCCGGCCGCGAACGCGGATCGGCGTGAAGAAATCTCCACCGTCGCGCCGGCCAGGACGCTAGTGCCAATGGCGCCAACGGCCGCTACGACCACCAGGGTTGTCGCGGTCCGGGCTGCCCGGCGCCGACTGCCGCTCTGCCGTCGGACCATGGATGCTCCTTGCGTTTGCCGATGTCCCGACATCGAGACGCACGTCCAGTTGTCGCATCGTACTCCGCGACGGAGGACCGGGCAACACGGAATCGCGAGCGCTTATTCCCGCGCGCTGGACGCGTCCGGGTTTGTATATACTTTCGTATACTGCAATGTGCAGTTCGCTTGGGACGAGCGCAAGAGCGAAGCCAACCTGCGTGAGCGCGGATTCGACTTTGCGTTCGCGTCCCTGATCTTCGACGGCGTTACCGTCGAGGTCGAGGATCGCCGACGGGATTACGGGGAGAAGCGCGTGGTGGCGATCGGACGAGCCGACGGGATTCCGCTCACCGTCGTCTACACCGATCGCCGTGAGGACCGCTTCGTCACCCGGCGAATCATCTCGGCACGAAGGAGCAATCGCCGTGAGCGCACAGTCTACGCGGAAGCAGCGGAGAGCTGAACCGACCCGACCCAGCCGCGGCCGGGCAGACCTCGAACGCCTCCGGGCCATGTCCGACACCGAGGTCGATTCGGCCTCCCCGCCGGAGTTGAAGGACCTGCCGCCCGACTTCTGGAACGACGCGGTAGTGGTTCCTCCGCCGAAACGCGCGATCTCCTTGCGTGTCGATCAGGACGTGCTCGACTGGTTCCGTTCACGCGGCCCCCGGTACCAGAGCCGGATGAACGCGGTGCTGCGTGCGTACATGTCGCGGATGCAGGACACCTGAGACGATAACGGATGGAATCGGATGGACAAACGGATGGCCACAGGGCAACGGGTGTAGGATTGCCGGCACCGGCTGAATTCGACTGCCCGGGCGTGCAAGCCCGGTTCCGCGACACCTACGGAGGTCACGTCATGCGCCAGTCGCTCTCGCTCGCCCTGATGCTTGCGCTGCTCCTCGGCGGCTCGTCCATCGCAATGGCTCAGCAGGACGACGCCGGGCCGTGGCAGACCTACGACACCTCCAACGGGGAGTGGATGAGCTACGCCGGCGACGTCCGCGGCACGAAGTACTCGCCGCTCGACCAGATCGACGCGGGCAACTTCGCCGACCTGAAGATCGCCTGGGAGTGGACCACCGTCGACCATTTCATCAGCCGGTCGACGCCGGGCGGCGGCGAGTGGACGGCCCCGCTCGACACCGTGGTCGACACGCTGATCGAGGACACGCCCGACCTCTACCGCCCCGGACACCGGCCGATTCTGTCGCGCCTGCAGGCGACGCCGCTGATGGTGGGCGGGGTCCTCTACTTCAACACCCCGCTGTCGCAGGGCGTGGCGGTCGACGCGCGAACCGGCGAGACGCTGTGGGTCTACAACCCGAAGGCCTACGAAGAGGGCACGCCGACGATGAGCAACCCCTGGTCGCAGCGGGGCGTCGCCTACTGGACCGACGGCGAGGGGGACGAGCGCATCTTCTGGGGCACCGGTAACGGCTATCTCATCTGCGTCGACGCGAAGACCGGGCAGCCGTGCCCCGACTTCGGTCCCGGCGGCGGCGGCCGGGTCGACGCGATGGTCGGCCTGCCGCGGCTCGAACGGGAGGAGCGGGACTACCTGAACGCGATTCTGTTCGGCATCCACTCGCCGCCGATCGTCGTGCGCGACAAGGTGATCCACGGCTCGCACGTCGCCGACCGGCGCATCACCAAGGAGGCGGTGCCGGGCTGGGTGCGCGCCTGGGACGTGCGCACCGGCGAGCATGCCTGGGACTTCCACACCGTGCCCAACGGCGCCGACGAGTTCGGGGTCGACACGTGGCTGAACGAGTCGTGGCGCTACTCGGGCAACGCCAACGTCTGGTCGATGCTGGCCGGCGACAACGAGCTGGGCCACGTCTACCTGCCGACCGGAACGACGACCAACGACTATTACGGCGTCGACCGGCTCGGCGACAACCTGTTCTCGGAAACGCTCATCGCCGTCGACGTGGAGACCGGCCAGCGCGAGTGGCACTTCCAGGCGGTCCACCACGGTCTGTGGGACTACGACTTCGCAACCCACCCGAACCTGGTGGACGTGACGGTCGACGGCCGCCCGATCCAGGCGATCGCGCAGGTGAGCAAGCAGGGCTTCGTCTACGTGTTCGACCGCGTCACCGGCGATCCGATCTGGCCGATCGAGGAGCGCCCCGTGCCGCAGGAGACGAACATGCCGGGCGAAGTGCCGTCGCCGACGCAGCCCTTCCCGACGAAGCCGGCGCCGTTCGACTACCAGGGCGTCACCATCGACGACCTGGTCGACTTCACGCCGGAGATCCGGCAGATGGCGATCGAGGCGGTCGAGGGCTTCCGGCTCGGACCGTTGTTCACGCCGCTCGACCGGCCGATCGAAGGGGTCACGTACGGCACCATCATGCGCCCGCCGCCGGGCGGCACGGCCGGCTGGTCCGGCGGTGCGGTCGATCCCGAGACCGGGATGCTCTACGTCCCGTCGCGCAATCGGACGGCGGTGGTCTCGCTCTATCAGCCCGACCCGGCGCTCGGCGCCACCGTCACCTACACCCACGGCGCGCCGGAGGCGGAACGGCTGGCCCGAAGCGGCAACATTCGCCGCGAGCCGCAGATGCCGCAGGGGCTGCCGCTGGTCAAGCCGCCCTACTCGCGCATGACCGCCATCGACCTGAACACCGGCGAGCATGCCTGGTGGGTGCCCACCGGCAACGGCGACCGCTACCGCAACCACCCGCTGCTGCGCGACCTGAACCTGCCGCCGCTCGGCGGGGACAACGCCATCAACGGCCCGCTGCTGACCAAGTCGCTGCTGATCTACTGCCTCACCGCCGGCGGCTCGAACGGCGGCCCGCGGCTGGTCGCCTACGACAAGGCCGACGGGACGGAGCTGGCGTCGGTGGACCTGCCGTCGGGGGCCATCGGCACGCCGATGACCTACCTCCTCGACGGCCGGCAGTACATCGCGCTGACCGTGGGCGGCGGCCCGCGGCTCATCGCCTTCGCGCTGCCGGACGAGGCACCGGCGCACTGACCGGCCCGGGTCCGACGCGGCGCCGGACGTCGCGGTCTGCCGATGCCGGGGGCTGTCGGCGCTACGGCGGCAGCACGCCCGACGCCGACAGCACCAGCCGCACCACGTCCGCCTGGCGGGAAACGCCCTGCTTGGCGAAGATCCGCCTCAGGTACCAACGGACGGTACTCTCCTTCCGGCGCGTGGCCGCCGCAATCTCGCGGAGGCTGCATCCGGTGGCCAGCATCACCGCCACCGAGGTCTCCGCGTGCGTCAGGCCGAGCGCCGAGGCCACGAGGACCGGATCGATGTGGGGCGGACGCGCCGGGTCGACGACCAGCACCAGCGCTGCGAGGCGCCGCGTGCGATGGTCCCGCTTGCCCACGGGGCTGACGTGCAGCACCAGACGCGGCGGCACGGAGACCCTCCCGACGGTCATCGAGCCCCCGGCGCCCTGCTCGCCAAAGGGCGGCAGGGCGCGCGACAACAGCCCTTGCAGATGGGCGTCATCGGCCGGCTCGACGGCGCGCAGGACCTCGTCGTCGTCGATCAACCCGTCGCGTTGCCGCAGCAGCTCGACGGCGCGGTCGTTCGCGGCCGCGATCCGTCCCCTCCGGTCGAGGTGGATGACGCCGGCCCCGGTGGCGTCGAGCAGCCCCGCCAGCGACCTCCCGAGCGCCTCCGCCTCGACCAGCGCATGCCGGACGCGCACGAACTGGCGCACGTGGGAAAGAAGCCGCTCGACCATCCGAGTGCGCTCCGACCGCCAGCCGCTCGCATCGACGGGATCGGCGAGCACCCACCCGACGTGCGTTTCGCCCGGCCCACTCAGACGCACGTTGAGGCTGTCCTGGGTGTCGGAGAGCAGCATCCCCTCGTTGTAGGTCGCCGACATCCTCCTCTCCGTCTCGGTGAAGAGGTCCCTCGCAGGGATCAGCAAACCGTCGGGCAGGCTCCTTACGCGCGGCGCGCGCTCGTCCCGGGACCAGTATTCGTTGAAGTAGAGCCGCTCCAGGTCCACGCGGCGTTGTCCCCGATAGCAGAACCGGGCGAAATAGAGTTGCGAATCCCGCGGCGAGCGCCCGTCGACCAGTATGAGGGCGTTCCCCTTGATGCCGCACGCGGCATCGATGAGGGCGGCGGTTCCCGGCCAACCGACCTCGTCGAAAGCGGCGTCGTACAGCGACCGCAGGATACGGTCGTACAGCTCCCGTTGGCCCAAGTGGCCCGCCTCCCCCGGCTTTCCGTCGCAGCGTGGCCCGATGGGCAGCACGCAGAGTCCGAATGCAGCGCCTCGGCAGCGCCGTGTCCCCTCCAAACGGAGGGAGTGGCTGCCGCCCGGGTCGCAGCCGGGCGCCATGCCGGTCCATCCACCGCAGCGGTCGCCGTGCCGACCTCCTCCAGCGTGTAATGCTGCAGCAGCAGACTCGTTATCGTAGCCCGCCCCAAGCCGTACTGTCCTCCCTTCAAATGGAGGGGAACTTGGCGGCCGTGATTCCATCTCATGGAGCGTTGGTTCGCGCAGCGCGTGCATCACATACTACGGAATCATCATCCAGCTTGGAATCTCCCCTCAATCGAAGGTAGATTGTCAGAGATGACGGCCAAACTCCTTTTTCGTGTGCGTCCGCCCGCGAAATCCCCTCCGTTTGGAGGGACTACGGAAACTACTTCGAGGTGGCTAACTAGTGTTCGGTGGAAAACCCCGCAAGTGATTGATTCTACAGGGTGTACCGCGGATTTCAGGGTGGCGAAGATCGTCCGATTGTCGTATTCTCGGAGGTGATTTCCCGAGGATCGGCGCATTCGGGCAATATCTTCGCGAATTGACATCATGAGAGAAGTTCACCGGTCGCAGTTACAGATCGGTCAGGTGCCGGTCGAGAAGATCTGGATCAACCCGAAGTCGCGAGACGACATCCCGGCGGTGTTGAAGGGGCTTCAGCACATTTGGTGCGACGAGGCGTTGCGGGCCCGATTGTTGGCGCTGCTGGACGAACATATTCTGCCAGAGGCCGACCGCACGGTCGGGCGTCCGGGAATGGACCTGTGGCAGATACTGGTGCTGGGGGTCCTGAAGCAGGGACTGGGCTGCGACTTCGACCGTCTCCACGACCTGACGAACCATCATGAGACGATACGTGCATTCCTGGGCCACGGGGATTTCGATGACAAGACGCGTTACGAGTACCAAACGGTGGTCGACAACGTGTCCTTGTTGACGCCGGAGTTGTTGTCTGCGGTCGGGCGCCTGGTGGTGGAGAGCGGGCACAAGGTAGCAAAAAAAAAGCCTGGCGAGCCATTACGCGGGCGGTGTGACTCTTTCGTCGTCGAAACGGACGTGCATTATCCGACGGACGTCAGCCTGTTGTGGGACGCGATGCGTTGCCTGCTGCGGGAGACGGGGCGGACGGCTGCGCGCTACGCGGTAGGCGGCTGGCGTCAATGGCGCCATCTGTCGCGGGAGGTCAAGAAGCTGTTCAACAAGGTGCGCTCGACGCGGCGCGCGCAGCGGCATCCGGAGCGGGTGGAGGCGTATGTGGCGCGTTGCCGGGCGCTGGTGGAGCGCGCAGAGACAACGCTCGACGCGTTGCGGGACCAGGGCGTGGGGGAATCGGGCTGTCGGTCCATCGCCGGCCTCGTCGCTCACGCCCGGCGGCAGATTGACCATGTGGAGCGGCGTCTTCTGCGTGGCGAGACGATCCCTCACGAGGAGAAGGTCTTTTCGATTTTCGAGGAACACACGCGTTGGGTTTCCAAAGGCAAGGCGGGCACGCCGGTTGAACTCGGGGTTCCTGTCGCTCTTATCGAGGACCAGTATCAATTCATCCTTCACCACAAGATCCTGTGGGCGGGCGAGGACGTGGACGTGGCGCTGCCGATGGTGCAGGAAACGCAGGCATTGTATCCGGAGTTACGAGCGTGCAGTTTCGACCGAGGCTTTCACAGCCGCGACAATCGGGTGCATCTCGATACACTTCTCGACGTCAATGCGTTGCCGCGGAAAGGGTATCTTTCAAGAGCCGACCGGGAGCGGGAAGAGGAAGAATCGTTTGCGGCCGCGCGGCGTGCGCATCCTGCGATCGAGTCTGCCATCAACGGTTTGGAGCATCGGGGACTCGACCGCGTTCGCAGCCATGGCGCGGACGGCTTCGCGCGGACGGTTGCTCTGTCGGTGCTGGCGGCCAACCTGCATCGTATCGGGTTGCTTCTCCAGAAGCGGGAGCGCAGGCGACAGCAACGCATCGCCTGACCACCTGTCTTCGTAGTCAGGCCGGATTCGGAGCCGGCAACAGACGGCACGGTCTTACTGTCCTCGGAAACAGGGCATCGGGCTGATTTGCCGACCTTCGCCTATTCGCAGCTCGTCAGGCGGGGTCGTCGCGGCCGGACTTCGGCCCGAAATCACGCCCAGGATGCCACGAATCAGCGTAGATCTCTGCCCGAAAACGGGGTTTTCTGGCCGACACTAACTAAGATGGCAAACTGCTGCTGCATGTTACTACGTCGCGCGGCGTCGGACCGTCGGATTCTCGGCGACATGTGAGAGTTATGGAGAGTCCTCGGCTGATGCGTTTCCCTGCCGCGCTGCTTGTTCTGGTGGCGATCGCCGGCCTGATTTCATCTACTGACACCCGCGCGCAGGGAAGCGAGGAGGCGGATCGTGCCGCGCTCGAGGCGCTCTACCGCGCGGCCGGAGGGGACGGGTGGATCGACAACACCAACTGGCTGAGCAGCGCGCCGCTCGGCGACTGGCACGGCGTGGAGGTGAACCGTAACGGTCGCGTCACCCGGCTACACCTCGGCGGCTGGAACGATACGGTGCAGGACTTCATCGACCATGGGCTGACCGGGTCGCTGCCGCCCGAGCTGGGGAAGCTGTCCCATATCCGACTACTACAGATCGGCGGGAACTCCGGGTTGATGGGGCCCATCCCGCCGGAGTTGAGCAGCCTGACTCACCTCGAGGATCTGAATCTCCAGGCTAACCGGCTGACGGGTTCGATCCCGGCGGGACTGGGACGGCTGGCCAACCTGAAAGGGTTGTCGCTTACGCGCAATCAGGTGAGCGGGCAGGTTCCGACCGAATTGGGAGACCTCACTGGGCTGACGCGTCTGGACCTCCGCGGCACCATGCTGAGTGGTCCGCTCCCCGAGAGCCTGACCCGCCTGTCGGCGCTCACTTGGCTGCAGCTCGAAGGAAGTGGCCTGTGCGTGCCGGACCTGCCCGGCGTCCAGGCGTGGCTGGACACGATCCGCGATTTCACGGGAGCCGTCTGCACCGGGTTGCCGACCTTTCTGCGGGTCGTCACGCAACCCGGCCTTGGCTTGCTGGATACCGTGCACGCCGTCGCCGATCTGAACGGTGACGGGCGCGACGACGTCCTCGCGGGAGAGCGCCAGGAGACCAACGTCGGTGCGCCTGAGGAACGGTTCACGAAGACGACGTTGCGCATCCTCGTTGGCGAGGAGGATGGAAGCTTCACGTACGCGCCGGAACTCGTCGAGGGCACGATCGACGCACGCGTCCCGATTGTGGTCGCCGACGACTTCAACGGCGACGGACGGGTCGACCTGGCGGTCTTCGACTACGGCGGCTACGTGTTCGCCGAGAGGCGCGGATACGGCAATCCACCGCAGTTGTTCCTGAGTAGTACCGACGGAAGGCTGCGGCCGTCGGAAGCGCTGGCGGATGCGGTCAGACGCGAGCACACGCTGCGGCCGCAGCCCCACTACTCCGGTCCCGCCGACCTCCATCTCAAGTCAGCGACTTCGGGCGACATCGACGGCGACGGGGACATCGACCTGTGGGTCGACAGCATCGGCGGCCAGAACGTCTACAGCCACTTCATGATCAACAACGGAGACGGCACGTTCACCGTGGACGAAACACGCGCTCCGCCTGCGCTCCGTTACAACTGGCCGGAAAACTGGTACCACCTGCAGGGGCACCTCGTAGACCTGGACAGCGACGGCGATCTCGACCTCGCACTCGGGCAGAGCCGCAAGATCACCAGCAACACCATGAATCAGTTCAGCATCGCCCTGATCAATGACGGCGCCGGATACTATCCGACACGCATCGAGTTGCCGCGTCCGGCGTTCAACGAGGGCTACACGCAGGTCACAGGGCAGGCGCATTTCGACGTCAGCGGCGACGGATTCCAGGACTTGCTCTTGGCGCACCTGCGCAACGACGAGTCGTTGGCAAACCTCCCGGCCACGGGCCGCTACATTCAGGTGCTCGTCAACCGCGGCGGCATGTCGTTCGGCGACGAGACGACAGCCTGGATGGGCGATCAGAGTGCCACGACCCCGGAGCGCAACCTGGACGGACACCCCTTGTACAACTCCGGCGCACTGGGGACATACGACATCGATCGCGACGGCTGCGCGGATCTGGTCATGCTGGGAGGTCCCCACGTACGCACCGAATCGCCGCTCGTGTACCAGAACGACGGGAGTGGCGCCTTCCGGGCGATGCCGCCCGTCCCGTTCGCCGGATCGACTCCCTATTTCGGGAACCGTGCCGTGCCCGCGGACGTGAACGGCGACGAGGTGACCGACTTCGTCGTACCGCACCGCGAGAACGGACCTGACTTGCGCGTCGGCACGGCGGATGACTTCACCATGCTGGTGACGCTGTTGAATACGACTCCTGCTGGCCCCCTCCGCTGCGGCCAGGGGATGACCGCGGTCGGAGCCCTGCCGGCGCTGGGCGGGGGCGCTGACTCGCCCCGGGGTGGAGGTGGTTGGGACCCCTGGTCACAAGTGGACGACGACAACGTCGGCATCACCGCGGTGTCCATCGACAGAAACGGCGCGGCCGATCCCATCGGCCGCGGCGAACGCGTCAGCTTGTCGCTCACGCTGAACGACCACATTACGGTCACCGGCTCACCGCGGCTGGCGCTGGCAGTGGGGGCGGAAACCCGGCTGGCGCTGTTCAGCGGGAAGGTGAGACGCTCGACGAGCGGCGGCTCATCGACGTCACGGCTGGACTTCTACTACGACGTCCAGAGGGCTGACGTGGATACGGACGGGATCTCGTTCGCGGTGAACGCCCTCCGGCTGAACGGCGGGACCATCCGGGACGCCTCGGGAACTGACGTGCCTGTCGACCTCGGCGACTTCGCGCTGACGGCGTCGGCGTTCACGGTGGACGGCGGCTTGGACAACCCACCGGTCGTTACGAGCGTTTCGGTACGCCAGCCTGGATACCCGTGGCGGCGCGACACTTTCGAATTGGGTGAGCGGATCGTCACCGACGTTGTGTTTTCGGAATACGTCGACCTGACAGGCACGCCGAGCCTGGGATTGACCCTTGGAACACGTACGCGGCCTGCCGTTTACGCATCTCGTCATGATTCCATCTCCGGCACGACGAGACTCCGCTTCGCCTACGACGTGGAAGCGTCGGACCTGGACTCGGACGGACTCTCGATAGTGGCGGATGCTCTCTCCCTGAACGGCGGGACCATTCGGGACACCGGCGGGACGGATGCGGACCTCGACCTTGGCCGGCACGCAGTCACAGACGATCCGGACCGCAAGGTTGACGGCCGCGTCGACAACCCGCCGGTACTCGCGCTCGGCGGCTACCCCGACGACACCTTCGGGCGCGGCGGGCGGATTCGCTTCTCCATCCGGGCCAACGAGCACTTGTCGGTAACGGGTGAACCGACCCTCGCACTGCTCATCGGTTCCCAGACCCGGCAGATGCAGATGTACGAGTTGGTCCATGGTGACTACGGTTCCGTGCTCCGTTTCCGCTACGACGTGCAGGCTTCGGACCTGGATACCAACGGCCTCGCGATCTCGTCGGGACCTCTCTCCCTGAACGGAGGGACCATTCGCGACGCAGCCGGCAACGACGCCACCTTGAACTTCCAGGGCGCCGATTTCCACGAGCCCGGTCGCTACAGCGTGGACGGCGGCATCGACACCGGTCTCGTGGTGAAGTTCTTCGGTCTGGTATCCAGACCGCGCATCGGCGATACCTACCGCCTGGCCGAGGTAGTAGAGGCTGCCGTCCGGTTCGACAAGGCGCCCTACGTGATCGGCGGCCCCGCACTGACCCTCGACGTTGGGGGCACGACGCGCCGAATGACATACGACAGGATCTCCGCTAGTGGGCTATCGCTTGTCTTCCGCTACACGGTGCAAGCTTCGGATCGGGACGCGGACGGCATCGAGATCGGACCGCACGCGCTGACCCTCGAAGGCGGGGCCATCCGGGACTCTCAGGGCCGCGACTCCGACCTGTCCCTGGAGAATGCGGATCATTCGACGTGGGGACTGCACAAGGTGGACGGTGGCGCCGGAGAAGCCACGCTGTTGAGTGAACACACCGAGGCCACCCACCTCGACGGAGCCTGCCGTCTCCGAAGTCGTGGATGAACTGCCGATTCGCGCGTCCCCAGCCCTCGAAGCGCACGCCGTACTTCCGCGTGGCGTGCAGGCGGCTCTGAACGGTCGCATCATCCAGACCGGTGGTGTCGCGCAAGTGATTCACAAGCCCGGGGAGCGTGCCCTCGCCGACCCCGATGACAGGAATCCGGGAATCGTAGATGTGATGGAGCTCGTGGTCCGGCAGTCTGCGCGATACGATGGCGGCGGCGAGCGAACCCGCGCTTCCTCTACCCACCACGGCGATTCGCATGGTGTATTTCAGCCGCAATCGAATGTCGCGCCCGTATTGAGACAGCCGATCGTGAGGCTGATGAAGGCACTGGCTTCCGCCGCAACGCTACGGCAACAGAGTCGTTATCGTAGCCCACCCAAGCGGCAGTGTCTTCCCTCCAAATGGAGGGCATTGGACGGCTGCGGTCCGGCATCAGGGGAAGCCCTGCGTAGTCGCCTCGTGATCGCTTCAGGCCGGATCATTTGCCGACGCGTTCGTGCACACATCGTCAGTTGCCGAGGCACTCGAACCGGGCCGTCGCTGTCCGTTCAGGTAGTGTAGCCAGTCATCCATCAGCCGACGGCGCCGCTCGAACAGGTCGGACCGTGCGTAGGCCGCCTCGGTCTGGTTCCGCACCACGTGTCCGAGCGCCGCCTCGATCACCTCGCGCGGGTGGTCGGTCAGGTCCTTCGCAGCCGAACTCGCTCCCCATGAACGAGTCCGACCGGTTCGCCGAGCTGATGCGCCTGACGCGCGTGAGCGCGGGGAGACAGATCCACTGATCGTCACCGCCGGCGTTCCTGTCGGCGACACGGGGGTCGAGGTCAGCCTCCCCAGTCGTAGCCGATGCGCACGTAGTAGTAAGCGCCGCTGTAGCCCCACGGCATGTACTCGCTGTACTGCTCGCCGACGGCGTTGGCGATGATAGACACCTGCGAGTAGGTGTCGAAGACGTTCTGCCCCCCGAAGGCCAGCATGGTTCCCTGTCCGAGCGGGACGCTCAGCTCCAGGTCGACGATCGGCCGGCCGTCGAAGAAGCCCTGTTCCAGACCGCCCGAGGGATCGAAGACCGTCCCGCGCCCGCTGTCGTAGTCGTACCAGCCGCTGTAGTAGCTGACGCGGCCGAGCAGGCTCGCCCGCCCGAGGCGTTGCGTGAGGCCGACGTTCCAGCGGGTGCGCGGCAGCGCGTAGGCGTACTCGGCGATCCGCCGGCCGTCGAGCAGACCCCTGTCGTTGTCCGTCACCTCCGTGTCGGTGTGGTTGAAGACGGCGCCGATGACAGTGTTGCCGCGCAGCGCCAGCGGCGTCCAGGTCGAGACGACGTCGATGCCCTGCGAGGTCGTGCCGAAGGCGTTGGTGAAGAACCGGTAGTTACGCACGCTCTCGGCCGCCTCGAAGCCGCCGGCCACCACCTCGGCGATCTCGGCCGGCGTCAGCGTGAAGTTGCTGGTGATGCCGATCCGGTCGGACACGTCGATGCGGAAGTAGTCGGCCGTCAGCATGAACGGACCGCCGCCGAACACCACCCCGGCGGTGTAGTTGATCGAGGTCTCGGGCTCTAGCGACGCGCCCCCGCGCAACAGCGCCACCGGCGAGACCGACGGGATGACCGCGTTGTTGACCAGGTCGCCGACGGTCGGGTCGAACCAACTGTGGATGTTCAGGCCGTGCTGCTGCCCGGGAGTCGGCGCCCGGAACCCGGTGCTCACGCTGCCGCGCACGAACCCGGCGCGGCCCGACACCTTGCCGTTGGTCGTCGTCCCGAAGTCCTCGAAGTCCTCGAAGCGCACCGCCGCGCCCAGCGTCCACGCCTCGTCCGGATCGGTCACCTCCAGGTCGCCGTAGGCCGCGACGTTGTGGCGGCTCCAGGTGCCCGCCTGCGGCGGGCTGTAGGCGAAGACACCGTTGGAGCCGGCCATGAATCGCTGCGCCGCATACGGGCCGACCGTCCATCCCGCCCGGTCCCCCGCCCGCAGCCCGAACTGCTCGTCGCGCCACTCCGCGCCGGCCGCGAGGTTCACCCGGTCGGTGACCGCATGCGACACGTCGAAGTTCAGGTTGACGTCCCGCTGGCTGTTCCGCCCGACGTCGAAGGCGTTGGGCGACGTCAGGCCCAGCGAGGCGTTGATCGTGTTGCGGATGAAGAAGTCGGTGTGGTGCACGCCGAGCGAGCCACTCAGGTCCCAGTTGAAGCCGCCGGCGGTGAAGCCGCGCACGCCCCCGACCAGCGACGCGTCTGTTGCCGTACCCCCCGTCTGCGGCGTGAAGCCACCGGGGTACAACTCCTGGAACGTGAAGCAGTTCGGGTCGTCGGCCACCTGCTGAAGAGCGACCGCGTCCGGCACCAGGTCGGTGACGGCGACCGTCGGGCAGTCGGCCGAGCCCATGCCGCTGGCCGCCAGCACGTCGCCGACCAGCAGCGTGCGGCCGCGGTCGTTGCTGAACACGCCCAGCCGCGTGTTCGGGTTGCGGAAGAAGATGCCGTAGGTCACCTTCCGGGTGGCGTAGCTGGTGTGGGCGTACGCCTGCACGCCGGCCGGCAGCGTGTAGCCGAAGTTGCCGAACGCCTTCAGGTCGTTGTCGACGGCCGGGTCGCCCCACACCTGCGGGTGGTCGGAGGGGACGTGCGTGTTGCCGGCCGCGATCAGCGCCATCGCGTCGCGCCGCGGCGCGGCCCGGTCGGTCGGGTTCGCGTTGCCGTACTCCAGGCTGAGGTTGGCGAACCCGGTGGCGCCGAGCGGCAGGCCGACGTTGCCGGCGAACTGCGTCGATTCCCCGTCGCCGGCCTGGTACAGCCCGGTGTTCAGCTCGACCGAGCCGCCGGCCGAGGCGTCCTTGAGCTGGAAGTTCATCACGCCGGCGATCGCATCGGAGCCGTACTGCGCCGCCGCGCCGTCGCGCAATACCTCGATCTGCCGCAGCGCAATCGCGGGGATGGCCGAGATGTCCGGGCCCTGCGAGCCGAACGCCACGCCGTTGCCGCCGTGCCAGTCGACTATCGACGAGCGGTGGCGGCGCTTGCCGTTGACCAGCACCAGCGTGTGGTCCGGGGCCAGGTTGCGCAGCCCGCGCGGTATCCGTCTTCACTCCCCGCATGTCGTCCTTGCGCTTCGATTTCGTTTTTCGCATACCCACGGTCGTTTCCCGTTCAGTCGTTCTTCGTGGTTTCAGCTCGTCCCGCTCCAACCGTTCTCGACAATCGAGGCGCCACGTAGGCGGTTCAGAGCATCGTGCGTGAGGCCGACTCGACGCGGACCGTAATCACGTCGGTATCGTGGTACTGGTTGTGGCGCACGGACGAGGCGTAGTGCCGCAGCAACCGGAGGGATACTTCCTGCTCGATGCCTCCGCCCACCGCCCGGTCGCCGAGCAACGCCACTTGGTCCTCGAGGTTCGTCTCGTCCGTGGCGGCGATGAACTCCAGCACGGCCGCATCACGCTCGCCGCCCGCCACCAGCAACAGCCGCCGACCGTTCCCCTCCGTGCGTTCCTCCTCCCGCCGGATCAGCAATAGTAGCCGGCGACCACCGGACCGGGAATCGCGATGATCACCGCCAGGAACTTCGGCAGGAACGCAATCGCGACGAAGATGAGCCCTATGCAGGCGCCGACTGAGCGGGCCGCCACGCCGGTCAGCTCCACGATCGAGATGCCCGTGGCATAGGTCGTGTTCGGCAGCGTGCCGGCCAGACCCGACAACAGGTTCCCGAGGCCATCGGCCGACATCGCACCCTGGATCGATCGGAAATCGATGGCGCGCGACCGGCGCCACGATACCCGCTGGGTGGCAACGCCGTCGCCGAGCGTGTCCATTGCGCCCACCAGGGTCACCAGCACGAACGCCGGCAGCAGGGCCCAGAACTCGGGTCCGAAACCGAGAGCGAGCCCGGGATACGCAATGGGCGGCAAGCCGACCCAGCCCGCCTGGCGAATGCCCGCGGTGTCGTAGAGACCGAAGACGATGCTCCCGGTCACGGTGCCCGCGAGAATGCCGACGGTCGGTCCCCACAGGCGCCATAGCGGCGCCGGCTACGTCATGCTGATGGGCAGCAGCGCCGCCTTTCTCGCGGTCTCCGTGCCGGCCGGCCGACGCGGTGTCATTTCGACCAGCCACTTCGGCGCCCGAAGTCGATGCCGCCGAACAGGTTGCCGCCGCCCGGGAAGCGCGCGTTGAAGCTGAGCTCGAAGCCGGTGTAGATGTCGCGGTTCGACGTGGTGTTCGTATCGAGGTTGTCGACGTCGGCCCGCTTGTGCGCGTGGAGGTTGTAGACCGTGAGTGTCGATCGTCGTGGTGGCAGGGCTGGACGGGCCTTGCCCGCCGCGGAGAGGGCGGCCGATGAAGCCACTCGCGCCACGGCCGGCTCTTCCACCACCACTTGTCCGTGCAGAAGATAGGTGTTGCCCGCCTCGAACGTCACGTCGTCCGCAATAGAGCCCGCGACGGTGCAACTCGTGCCGTTGCAAGCGACGGGCGGTTGCCCCGACGCCGACCCGGAAAGCATGGCGCCGAGAAACAATGAAATGGTCAGAACCCGACGAGAGTTCATTTCTGGTTCTCCTTTGTCCGATGAAAGTCGTGGATGGAGGTCGGGGAGTGACGATTCCGCTGGTCGCGACTCAGGCAGCCGATCGTGAGGCCGACGAATCACCGGCTTCCGCAACAACGCTGCGGCAACAGGCTCGTAACCCTAACCGACCCGAGCGCTACTGTCTTCCCTCCAAACCCGGGGGGAATTTGACGGCTGCGGCCCGGATTCGGAGGAAGCGAAGACCATCCACGGCGTGGTCGCCCGGCGCGGGCGAGCGTTGATCAGGCGGTGTTCGAGGGCGTGAGATCAGCCCTTCGTGCGCCACTCGTAGCTGAGCCGCACGTGGTAGGACCCGCCGCTGAAACCGAACGGCGCAGAGGGCGGATAGCGGTTCCCGAGCCTGCCGGGGTCGGGGTTCTCGTCCGGATAGGTGTTCAGGACGTTGCGACTGCCAATCGTGAGACGGACGGTGTCGGTGACCAGGTCGAGCCCCTGCGTTCGCTGTGCATGTCCAGGGCCAGGGCCCCACTCGATCACGGACCGGATGCGCCGGCGGGACCTCCCCGACCGCCGCCTCGACGCGCCAGATCGGAGTGAGGATCTCCAGCAGGTCGGCCGTCCTGAACGCCGACGTCGCGCACGCCGAACCGGTGGTCCGTGCGCGGCATCCCGAGTCCCGACCCATCCCCTCCGGTACGGAACTCCGAGGCGTCTCCTCCGGCGTCGAGTGCTCCCAGTGGCATCAGCCTTGAGCGGCCACCTGCGCGGCGAACCCCGAGCCCGCCGTGTCGTAAACGTTGAACACGACCGACGCGCCAGCCCGCTCGAGCGGCTCGACCTCATCTTGGAATCTGGCCGCGGCGGCGACCCGGCCTCTGAACGAAGCGGCCCTGAGCTGGTCGAGAACGGCGAGACTGGCAGGCAGGTTGGGAAGCGCCAACATGACGAGTTCGACGGTCTTCGTGTCCTGCACGCGATCCCAGAAGTCCGCGTCGCTCGGATCGCCGCACAGCACGTTGAACCCCGCCGACTGGTGGTCCCCTACCGTTGCCGGATCGATGTCCACCCCGACGACGGTTTCGCCGTGCTGTCGATGCATCGCTTCGAAGGCCCCGGTGCCGATGCGGCCCATGCCCAGAACGAGGATCGTCGCTCCCCCGGTGTCGAGCAGCCGGTCGTCGGCGAGCCGCTCTCTTCGCTGCAGGCGTTGCCATGCCGTCCGGAATCTCGCGTAGATGCGATCGGCGACGAAGTTGAGTCCCGCGGCGACGCCACAGGACAGGGAGAGCGCGACCGCGATGACGCTCAACCAGAGACTGTCAAGCCAGCCGTTGGCGACGCCGACGGCTGCGACGATGAGCCCGAATTCGCTGAAGTTGGTCAGGTTCAACGACGCCAGGAGCGCCGTTCGTGCCCGCAGCTTGAACGCGGCCAGCAGAGCCAGGAAGAGGGCCGACTTGACGAACACGAACGGGGTGATGGCCGCGCCGAGGAGAACCGCCTCTGCCGTCAAGGGCCCGGAGACGCCGATGGAGAGGAAGAAGCCGAGCAGGAACAGGTCCTTGAAGCCGAGCATCGTCTTCGCCAACTCGTCGGTCTTGTCGTGGCTGGCGATCAGAACGCCGAGAACCAGAGCGCCCAGGTCACCCTTCAGGCCCGCCAGCTCGAACGCCGCCGCTCCACCCAGGGCGAGCAGGAAGCCGTAGAGGATAAGGAGCTCGCCATGGCCGACGCGCTGCAGGACCAGGGTCAGCACCGACCGCAGCGGAATGAGGAGCAGCAACAGCAGTGCCCGGGCGGTAGGCCATTCACCTCCCGCCAGAGCCAGGAAGACAACCGCGGCCACATCCTGCACGATGAGGATCCCCACCGCAATGCGGCCGTGGAGCGATGCCGTCTCTCCTCTTGCTTCGAGCACCTTGACCACGAAGACCGTGCTGGAGAAGCTCAAGGCAAAGGCGATCAGCAGGGCTTGAGAGAAACCTGTGCCGGTCAGGAACGAGGCACCCAGTAGGGCCAGCAGGTGGATGCCCGTTCCGAGCCCCAGAACGACGATCGACATGTGCAGGCCGGCAACGGCCCAGACCTGCGGGCGCGCGAGCATCCTCACGTCGAGCTTCAGGCCCACGAGAAACAACAACAGGGTGATGCCGAGGTCCGACCACTTCTGCAGCATCTCCCCGCTGACGGTTCCGTACAGGTTGAGCAGGAAGCCCGCGGCCAGGAAACCGACCAGCGGCGGCAGCCCGACAGTCCTGGACAACAAGCCCAGGACCAAAGCCAAAGCGATCCAAGCGACGTCTTGCACGGCAATGGCGACATCCATGGCGTCTAGCTCGGACCTTGCGGGAGAGTGCGAAGACCCCAACGGCAGGTTAAAGCACGTGGCCTGCCGCCGACGTCAACGGGCTCCTCTACGCTCTGCCCCCGCTCCGCGGGGGCTCACGCCCTGGACGCCGGCCCCCGCGCACGCTCGTCCAGATTCGGCCCGTGACGACGATGGCCGCTCAACTCCGTCTCGGGACGGTCTCCACCGCCCATCGCGGACTGAGGAGAACACGAACAATGTGGCTTGACGAATGGTGGGAGTCCTTTCCGATTCGTCGTCGTCGACCACGCCGTCCGGCCCAGCCCGGCCGTTCCGTCTCGCGAGCGTGCCCCGGCCGGGCATGACCAACACCGACGTCCGGCTCGGAACCCACCCGGGAGACCGGACCAGAATTCGCTCCGCTTTGTCTTCTGTTTCTTCGGAACACGGTCTGAAGCGACCCGCCTTCAGATTCGATCACTTCTTCGTGCTCCCTGACACTGTACCGCACGGTCACGGTGACCGGCTCTCCGTCCCAACCGATCGGTGAGCAGAACATCGAGGTGTACGCTTCACCCTGGAGCCAGTGACTCCAGCCGGATTTCCCGAGCATCCTCCGTGTTCCACCGTTCCCTCTGTGCCTCGGCCGGCCGCGAGAACATCCTCCGCGGTCACGTTGCCGGCATTGCGGATCTCGTAATTGAGCAGGTGGTCCTGGGCGTGGTTGGGCACGATTCGCGCCCGGACGCTGCTGCCGCCGCGCAGGAAGACGAGCAATATCTGCACGGCGAAGCTGAACAGTGCGAGCAAGGCGGCGTCGCCGGCGGTTTCCCAGCCCACAAGTCACTACTCCTCACTGGGGTAACCCCAATATCCCGAACGGTGCACGACTTCTCCTTGTCGCGGAGAGTGCGCTTCCCCGGAAGCGGGGTGGCGCCGCAGCCGGCGCCTGTCGGCACGCGGCCCGGTGCCCGTTTCTGCGAGGAAGCCGTAGTAGCGGATGCGGTGAAAGCCCGGCGGGAGCACGTGCAGCAGCATGCGGCGGATGAACGCGGCAGACCGGCAGAGGGTTCACGACAGAAGGGTGAGATTTACTGTACGGGTGCACCTATCGCAGCACGAGCCTGAGGATGAGGACAGCCGCAACGGCCCCGCCACTCGCACCGGTCGCGAACGTGACCCGAGGCGCTTCGACGCCAGCGTTATCCCGGGCGAGATGCCTCTACGATCATGGGGCAGCCGCGCATCCCCCCGGCGGCGGCGCCAGGGCCCGGAGGGCCAGCGCTATCGCGGCGAGCCGGAGGCTCACGTCGTTGGCGTCGGCCGCCGACGTCCGGAGGTTGGCGCACCGCGCAATCTGGTTGAGGCCGTTGGCGATGTGGAGGAGTGGCGCGCGTCCGCGCGCGCTCGACCTCGTTCGCTGACGGCGTCCAGGCGCGAGTGCGGGCCATGTCGTGGCGCAGCAGGGGCGACGACGAGAGGCCGGCCGACGCCGCCTTCGAACCGTTGGGGACCGGCTGCCGGGCGCGCCACTTGCCCGCCGATGCGACGTGGTCCATGATGGGTGCGTAGCAGAAGCTCGGAGGAGGGCAGATGATCAATCGAGGTGTCGCGGCGGTGTTCGTCGTGCTCGCGGTCGTGGCGTTGACGCCGCTGTTCGTGGCGGCGCAGTCGACGGAGGTGCCCCGCACGCCGTGGGGCGATCCGGATCTGCAAGGAGTCTGGAACAACGGCACCATTACGCCGATGGAGCGTCCGGAAGATCAGGCGGCCAAGGAGTTTCTGACGGAGGAAGAAGCGGCCAACCTCCAGCAGGAGAGGATCGCGCACAACGAACGCCTCTTGCTCCGGCCCGCGCGGCGGACGAGAGCGGGCGGCAACGTGGACCGGGGAGAAGACGGGGCACCGGGCTTCTACAACAACCTGTGGCTGGACTATGGCACGACCACCACGGGGCGCACATCGATCGTCATCGATCCGCCGAACGGGAGGCTGCCCGCCCTGACGCCGGAGGCGCACGCGAGGCAGACGTCGCCGGAGGCGCTACGGCTCCGGGACGTGGCGGCCGGACGCAGCCCCGCCGCCGGGCCGGAGGAGATGCCACTGGCCTTCCGGTGCATCTGGTACCGTGGAATCCCCTCGCTGCCCAGCGGGTACAACAACCACTATCACATCGTGCAGAATCCCGAGTGGGTGGCGATTCTCCAGGAGCACATTCACGAGGTTCGCTACATTCCCCTGGACGGGCGTCCCCATGTCTCGCCCGCCATTCGGCAGTACGCGGGGGACTCGCGCGGCTACTGGGACGGCGACACGCTGGTGGTCGAGACGACCAATTTCAGAGACCGGACCATCATCCGAAAGGTCCCCGGGCGTCTCACCGAGGCCTTGCACGTGGTCGAGCGCTACACGCGCACCGGTCCCGACACGCTCGACTGGGAGTTCACGGTGACCGATCCGGGGACGTGGACGCGCTCCTGGACGGGCTCGCTGCCCATGGCGCGCACCGAGGATCCGATGTTCGAGTATTCGTGTCACGAAGGGAACTACGGGCTCTACAACGCCCTCACCGGGTCCCGCGCCACGGAGAGAGCTGCCGCGGAAGCGGCGACGCAGGGCTCGAGGTAAGAGGGCCGGCGCAAGAATAACTTCCGATTTTCGTTACATGGGTTCGATGGTGTAGTTCCATTTGGGCAGGGAGCTGTCGGGTGTGATGTGCAGCTCCTGCATCTGTGCGTCGGTGACCTTGACGCCGGTCTTGTAGGTCTTGCGCACCAAGTGCGCGCGCACGCGCAGTCCGGTGGCGGTGCGCGTGGTGCGCAGGTATTTCAGGATGGTCTCGTAGCTGTCCAGCGGGCGGCCTGCCCAGTTCTTGGTGACCTCGCAGAACAGGCGGTGTTCGATGGGATTCCACTTCGAGGTGGCCGGCGGATAGTGGGCCACACTCACGCGCAGGCCGTGGTGGTTGGCGAGGCGGTGTTGCAGGTTGAACTTCAGGCGCGCGCCTGAACGTCGCGGGCAGCACCGTTTCGCTCGCGCCGTTGCCGGACGTCGGCGCCCCGCGGGCGCTCGCGTGGTGGGTCGGGGTGCGTGGTGCGGGTGTGGGGCTGCAACGGTCCGGTGGTCGAGGAGGGGTTGGGACTCGATCGGGCAACGCGCCGTCAGATTCAGGAAGGCCTCCACGCGGAGGGGTTCAACCCCGGCGGTGCGGACGGCCTGTTCGGCCCGCAGACGCGGGCGGCGATTCGCCGCTGCCAGGAGTCACGGGGCGCACCGACTACCGGATACTTGGACGGCCCGGCGGCCGCTGCGTTGCGGTCGGCTGGCGTGCCCACTCCGGCGGCTGCGGCCGTCGCGCCGGCCGGGTCGCCGCCGGGGAATGCGGGGTCGGACAATCTGTTCTGGCAGTCGATCATGAACAGCACGAACCCGGCGGACTTCGAGGCGTATCTGCAGCAGTTCCCGAACGGGGTTTTCGTGGCGTTGGCGCGGAACCGGCTGGCGGGGCTCCGGGCGCCTGCCGGCGATTCAGGCGCTGGAGCGGGTTCGCAAACCGGAGGCGCCGGCTCTGCGGGTTCCGGATCGCGGTTCTCCGGATCGCCGGATCGCCGGTTTCTTCCGGGTCGACGGCGAACAGCGTGTCGGCCGACCCTGTATCTCCCATCGGCGCCGATGAAACCTGCGACGGCAAACCTGATGGTGCGGCGTGCTGGATGCAGGTCTACCAGCGGCCCGAGTGCTACGTCTGGAATGGGGGACTCGCGCTGGGCGCGACGGTGACCTCGACCGGGGAGTGTGGTGTTCGGCTCACCGTCGACAATAGGGCCTTCCTGGACCTCCCCGCTTGCGAAACGGATGACCCAGATGCCGTTGTGCTTGCCGTTCTGGAGGCGTCCAGTTCCCGTCTGCTGACTTCCGTCCGAGGTCCAGGTGAGCGTTCCCCCTCCCTGAGCCAGACCATCGGCACACTCTCCCGTCCAGGTCACGCTTTCGGCCGGCTGAGGATTCGGGTTCCAGACGTAGCACCCGGGTTTCTGGGCAACCTCTATCCAGCATGGCCCGTCGGCCGGGTTGCCGGCGCAGGTCTGGTCGGAGCGGAACCCAGTCCCTGGTTGCGGACGCGTATCGCCGTTCGCAATAGTCCCGGCACCCGCGGGCCCTGCCGACATCCGCGACCCGCGCAGCCCCGCCAGCCGGGCCGCCGCCAGTTCGCTGAACACGCCGTTCGGGAACCGCCGCAGATACGCCTCGAACTCCGCCGGGCTCGTGCTGTTCATGATCGACTGCCAGAACAGGTTCTCCTGCGCCGAGGAGCCCGCGGGCGCCGCAGATGCCGCCTCTACCCGAGACGCGGCGGCCGACCGCAGCGCCGCCACGGCCGCGTCGTCCAGATAGCCCGTGGCCCGCCCGCCCCGCGACTGCTGCCAGCGGCGAATCGCCGCCCGGGTCCGCGGGCCGAACAGCCCGTCAGCGCCGCCCGGGTCGAAACCGCCGGCCTGGAGTCCCTGCTGGATCTGCCGCCGTGCGGCTCGGTCGAGACCCAGCCCTTCCTCGACCACCGGACCGTTGCAGCCCCACACCCGAACCATGCATCCCGACCCGCCGCGCGATCGGCACTCCGCCAGCGCTCGCTGCCGGGCGCCGCCCGCCGAGGCATACGATTCCCCCCAGCCGAACGCCGTCGCGGCGTTGTCCTGATCGGCCGCATACGCCCCGCACCGGTCGAACGTCAGCACGACCGCACACCCCGCGCCGCATTCGCGCAACGCCGCTTCCCGTGCCGCCGCCGCGGTCTGGTGGTCGACCGCCCAGCCGTACTGAGCGCCTTGCCCCTCGTCAATCGCCAGCGCGCCCACGCGAGGTTGAGCGCCGACATCCGCCGCCAGAAACAGGGAGACGCAGAGAACGGGCAACAACCCCGAACGGGCGTTCACCATGGTCCTGCTCCTATTCTCTGCGGACTCCCGAAGGGGTCGCCTGCAAGCAGAGGCCACCCGTCCAGACTCCGACTTGCTGAGTGACCAAAGCGAAACGGTCATCGGGGACGCGAAGTCTACAACAGAACAGCGCTTTCAGCTAGCAATTCCGCAATATCCACGATAGCGGCGCGATGGCTCTTTCCTGCCAATTCATGTAGGACAGGCGAGACGCCATGCCATATAGGAGTAAGAAAGTGGTCTTCCGGATAGTAGCCTGCTAATTCTGGTGGGGACAGGGGCCGCGCAAATGTTGTACAAGAAACGCCGGTTCTTGACGATGGCACGCACGAATACGGGGCTTCAGGCGGAATCGACATGAGCGATCAAGACGCGTTCGAGCACATCCTGGCGTCGTTGCACGACGCGATGCTCGACGATACCCGCTGGCCGGCCGTCTCGGCCCTCATCGACGAGGCCTGCGGCATCGAGGGCAATGACCTCCTGGTCGGCGAAGGCCCGAAAGACGACGTCCGGGTTCTCGTCGTTGGGCTGTACCGCAGGGGGCAGCGCCGCGAAGACCTGGAGCGCGACACCTCGAGAACCGCTGGCCGGAGACAGGGCAGAAATGCTGCAACGGCTCCCCGGTTAACCGAATGGGCCGTTATCGGACGCAGGGGGGCTACGCGCCGGCCGCGCGCAGCCGTTCTTCGAGCTGCTTGTGGTCGTCGTGCAGGCGGTTCAGATCGGCGCGCACGTCGTCGATCAGCTTGTGCACGCCGTTCACCAGCGCATACATGAAGCCGGCGAGCGCGACGGCCGCCGTGATCACCGTGCTGATGATCCACACCGTGTCGGGGTTCACGTCGTCCATTCTACCGCGCCGGGCTCGTTCCCGGCCGGGAAGGGAATCACCTCGTCGGCAGGCTCCGGCTGCTAAAGGATGAGCTTGGCCGCGCCGGGTGGCGGAGCGAGGTCGCCGAGCGGTAGCATGGAAGGTCGCGCGCACGCGATCCAGCGCGCCCCATTCTCGTGGAGCCTCAACCAGCCCCGGCTCCCCTGCCCGAAGTAGTCCTGCCGCCGCATCCCCAACACCGCGCTCACCCGCGCGAAGCTGGAGCATGACCGAGAGGAGCGCCCGGTCCACGGCCGGGCTGACGAGCCCGCACCGCGATGTTATCATCACAGAGCATGGTGATAACATGATTCGGACGCAGATCTCGGTCGACGAAGAGCTGTACGAGCGCGCCAGGAAGTTGGCGAAGCGCCAGGGCATCTCGCTGGCCGAGTTGTGCCGGCGAGGCTTGCGGGAAGCGGTTTCGCGAGAGCCGAGCGACAAGCCGTGGATGGCATACGTCGGTGATCTCGACGGCCAGCCGGACGACAGCTCCACGGTCGACGACGTCGTGTACGGACGCGACAAGCCGTGAACGGCCCCACGGTATTCCTCGACACCGGGATCTTCATCGCGGCCCGCAACCGGCGTGATCGGCACCACGGGCAGGCCCGGGCGCTTTTCGGCGGACCGCGGCCGAGATGGTTCACCTCCGTGCTGGTCTGCGCGGAGGGGCATGCCTGGTTCCTCCACAAGCACGGTGAGGAAGCCGCCCGGCGTTTCCGGCTCCTGCTGGACAATCTCGACGGCCTGACCGTGCTGGATACCGACCCCGGGCTGCGCAGCGAGACGTGGCGCATGCTGGACCGCCTCCGGGGCGCTCGCCTGACCTACGTCGACGCCTCCAGCCTGGCGCTGATGGCGCGCCACGGCATCCGGACGGTCTGGGCGACGGATCACCATCTGGGGCTGACCGGCGCCGAAGTGCTCCCGCGTTCCTGACACTCTCGACGTCGGGGCGACGGTAGCGGTGCGCTCGGCCGCCACAAACCAGCGCGGCGCCCGGTTTCGGCGAACCGGTGTACGATGGCCGGCGTTCTGGTACTCCGATCCTGTTCGCCAGGAAGAAGCTGCGGACGCTTCACCGCTCTCGGTGCCACGCGCCGTTCACCACGGACTGCATAGAGGTTTCACCATGCGTCAGTCGATGCGTTTCGCTCCGGTTCTCCTGCTCGCCACCCTGCTCTGGACGGCGCAGCCCGCCCACGCACAACAGGACACCACCGCCGGGCCGTGGCAGACCTACGACACCTCCGACGGCGAGTGGCGGAGCTACGCCGGCGACATCGGCGGCAGGAAGTACTCGCCGCTGGATCAGATCGACGCGAGCAACTTCGCCGACCTGGAGCTCGCCTGGGAGTGGACGTCCGTCGACAACCGGGTCAGCAAGTCGACCCCGGGGGGCGGCGAGTGGTGGGCGCCGCTCGACGCCGTCGTCGAGGCGCTCGTCGAGGAAACACCCGACCTCTATCGGACCGGCCACCTGCCGAGCCCGACCGGATTCCAGGCCACGCCGCTGATGGTCGGCGGGGTCCTCTACTTCAACACGCCGCTGTCGCAGGGCGTCGCCGTCGACGCGAAGACGGGCGAGACGCTGTGGGTCTTCAACCCCAAGAGCTACGAAGAGGGCACGACCACGATGACCGGGACGTGGCGCCAGCGCGGCGTCGCCTACTGGACCGACGGCGAGGGGGACGAGCGCATCTTCTGGGGCACGGGCAACGGCTACGTCGTCTGCGTGAAGGCGCAGACCGGGCAGCCCTGCGCCGACTTCGGCCCCGACGGCAGCGGCATGGTCGACGCGATGGTCGGCCTCCCGCGCGCCACCCGCGGCGAGCGCGACTACCTGAACGCCCTGCTCTACGGCATCCATTCGCCGCCGATCGTCGTCCGCGACAAGGTGATCCACGGCTCGCACGTCGCCGACCGGCGCATCACCAAGGAGGCGATACCGGGCTGGGTACGGGCCTGGGACGTGCGCACCGGGGAGCACGCGTGGGACTTCCACACCGTGCCGAACAGCGCCGACGAGTTCGGCGCGGACACCTGGCTGAACCAGTCGTGGCGCTACTCGGGCAACGCCAACGTCTGGTCGATGCTGGCCGGCGACAACGAGCTGGGGCACGTCTACCTGCCGACCGGCACGACGACGAACGACTACTACGGGGCCGACCGGCTCGGCGACAACCTGTTCTCCGAGACCCTGATCGCCGTCGACGTGGAGACCGGCGAGCGCGAGTGGCACTTCCAGGCGGTGCACCACGGGCTGTGGGACTACGACTTCCCCACGCACCCGAACCTGGTGGACGTGGTGGTCGACGGCCGCCCGATCAAGGCGATCGCGCAGGTGAGCAAGCAGGGCTTCGTCTACGTGTTCGACCGCGTCACCGGCGATCCGATCTGGCCGATCGAGGAGCGCCCGGTACCGCAGGAGACGAACATGCCGGGCGAGGTGCCGTCGCCGACGCAGCCCTTCCCCACCCGGCCGGCCCCGTTCGACTACCAGGGCGTGACCATCGACGACCTGGTCGACTTCACCCCCGAGGTCCGGCAGATGGCGCTCGAGGCGGTCGAGGGCTTCCGGCTCGGACCGCTGTTCACCCCCCTGGACCGGCCGATCGAGGGGGTCACGCGCGGCACCCTCATGCGTCCCCCCGACGGGGGCACGGCCGGCTGGGCCGGCGCGGCGGTCGATCCCGAGACCGGGATGCTCTACATCCCGTCGCGCAACCAGGCCACGGTGATCCCGCTGTACGAGCCCGACCCGGCACTGGGGGCGACGGTCGCCTACACGCATGGCGCCCCGGAGGACGAGCGGCTGGCGCGGCGCGGCGCCATCCGCGACAGCCCGCAGATGCCGCAGGGACTCCCGCTGCTCAAGCCGCCCTATTCGCGCATGACGGCCATCGACCTGAACACCGGCGAGCACGCCTGGTGGGTCCCGACCGGCAACGGCGACCGCTACCGCAATCACCCGCGCCTGCGGCACCTGAACCTGCCGCCGCTGGGGGGCGACAACGGCAGCAACGGCCCGCTGCTGACCAAGACGCTGCTGATCTACTGCCTCACCGCCGGCGGAACGAACAACGGCCCGCGGATCGTCGCCTACGACAAGACCGACGGGACGGAGCTGGCGTCGGTCGATCTGCCGAGCGGCGGCATCGGGACCCCGATGACCTACCTGCTCGACGGCCGGCAGTACATCGCGCTGACCGTCGGCGGCGGCCCGCGCCTGGTCGCTTTCGCGCTGCCGGAGACGGAGTAGCCGGCGGCCGTCGCGGCTGGCCACTTCCGGGAGCGGTTGGCGGCCAGCGGGTCAGCGCGTCAGCCGCGACCCGCTCGAGCACCCGACGATCTCCCACAGACTCGCGATGCTGAGCGAAACTTCGTTGCGATCCGCAAGCAGCGCTGCGCGCACGGGCTCGCTCAACCGTTCGGGAGCACCGACGGCCCAGAGCAGGGCATGGGTGTCGAGAAGGAGGCGCACTCAGATGTACTCCGCGAAGTCTTCCAGCGGAGCATCGAAGTCGTCTTCCATGCGCACGATGAGGCCGCGCTCGCTGCCGAGCCCTCGCGCCTTCCGCGCCTCGGGCAGAACCTCCAGGCGGACCAGCGGCCGGTTCCCCTTCGCGATAACGACTTCCTCACCGTCCAGGGCCTGCCGGATCAGCCTTGAGAGGTGTGTCTTGGCTTCATGTACGTTGACCTGGAGCATGTCCCAACCGGTCCTTCAGCCTGCTTAGTCAGGTTACTTGGTCAACTCGGGATCGTCAAGAGCCCCCCGCTATGCGTCTTCCGCGTGGGCGAAGCGGAACATCGGTCCCGACGCCACCGGACGCAGGCCGGCCCGCATGCCCGGTCGCGGCCGACGCGCCGGCCGCGATGGCGTCGAGGTACCGGCGCACGGCCGTCGACAGGCCCATCTCCAGCGCGTCGGCGATCAGCGCGTGGCCGATGGAGACCTCCGCGATGCCGCCGATGGCGATGAACGCGGCGAGGTTGTCGAGGTTCAGGTCGTGGCCGGCATTGACCCCGAGCCCCAGCTCGGCCGCATACCGCGCCGCGCGGGCATAGGTCTCCCGGCAGGCGCGGGTCTCCGGATGCTCGAGCCCGTGGCGCTCGACGAGTTCGGCGTAGGGGCCGGTGTACAGCTCGACCCGGTCGGCCCCGCACTCCTTCGCGCGCGCGACCTGCTCCGCGACCGGATCCATGAACAGGCTGACGCGGACGCCCCACGCGCGGTAGCGGCCGGCGACCTCCCGCACGAAGCGGGCCGCGGCCGGGTCGGACAGGTCCCAGCCGTGGTCGGAGGTGAGCTGCGCGTCGGCGTCCGGGACCAGCGTCGCCTGGTCGGGGCGGGCCGTCTCGATGAGCCGGGTAAACCCCGGATAGCCGTTGTCGCGCGGGCCGGCGGCCGGGTTGCCCTCGATGTTGAACTCGACGTGCGGCGCCTCGGCCGCCAGCAACGCGGCCAGGGCTTCGACGTCGGCCGGGCGGATGTGGCGCCGATCGGGCCGCGGGTGGACGGTGATGCCGCGCGCGCCGGCCGCGATAGCGGTGCGCGCCGAGTCCGGCACACTCGGCCGGGCCCCCTCGCGCGAGTTGCGCAGCCAGGCGATCTTGTTGACGTTGACCGAGAGCGCGGTCACGGCACTCTCCATCAGAACCGGAACAGGTACGACAGCTTCGTGAAGATCGCGCGGTTGGTCTGCTCGAAGCGGGTCGTCGGAAAGATCGTGCTGTCGATCAGGTCGCCCTGCTGGTAGTGATCGTCGTAGCCGACGAAGAAGACCGTCCCCGCGTTCACCCGGTAGGTGACGAGCAGGTTGGCGGCCAGGGTGCCGCTGAACGCGTTGTACTCCAGGATGTTGCGCAGCAGCAGCCGGTTGGTGAACTGGTAGGTGGTCAGCGCGCGGTAGATCTTGACGTCGAAGACCTGCTCCGCCGATCGCGGATCGTGCAGCCGGCTGGTGATGAAGTTCAGGTCGGCGTTGAGCCGCGACATCGGCCGCACCGAGGCGAACAGCGTGGCCGTGGCGCCGTTGCCCAGGAACGGGTCGTCGCCGTAGCGGATCTGGTCGCCCCAGTTGAAGAAGCCCCCGGCCGACAGGCGGCGGCTGGCCGCGAACCCGCCCCCCAGGAAGGCGTTCGTCTTGAAGAACTCGATCCCGCCGTAGCGCTCCATGTCGCGGTTGGCCATGGCGACCCAGATCATGCTGTTCGACATCAGGCCCCGCACCCCGACCTGGGCCTGCTCGTCCTGCAGGAGGCCCTCGAAGTCGTAGTTGCGGCTGTAGCTGGCCAGCGGCCCCCAGTTGACCAGCCAGTTCTCGGGCCACCAGCGGTACGAGACGTTGGCCTGCGCCACGCGGGTGTCGGTGCGCAGCACGAAGCCGGTGTCGGTGCGGAACTCGGGATGGACGCTGTCGACGGCGGCCGAGTAGCTGAGATTGCGCCCGGTCCGGTCGTAGGCGAGATGGAATATCGGTCCCGAGTTGTCGCCGTCCTCCAGGTTGCGGTGCTGCGCCGCCGCCGCCTGGAAGCTCACCGACGAGGTGCGCCCGAGCCGGAACCGGCCGTCCACGCCGCCCACCCGGCTGTAGCCGTCGCCGAACTCCCGATCGGTCGCGATGACGCCGAGGTACGACTCGGCGTACAGGTCGTAGCGCGCCCGGGCGACGGCCACCTGCGCCGTCCTGCCCTGCAACGACGGGTCGACGCCCTCCACCTGGCCCGGGGCCTCGTCGTTGGCGACCAGCACGCCGACCGTGGTGTTGCCCACCTTGCCGGTGAGCTTCGCGCCCTGCCGCGGGTCGACGATGGTGCGCGTGTGGACCAGGTTGACCTGCCCCGGCACCTGGAAGATCTCCTGCCCCTCCAGGAAGAACGGCCGCAGCTCCGGATAGAAGAGCGGGAACCGCTGGTTGACCTCTATCTGCGGGATGTCGGACTCGATCTGCGAGAAGTCGGGGTTGTAGGTGTAGTCGAACGTCAGGTTGGGGGTCACACCGTACTTGACGTTCACGCCGCCCTCGGGGTCCGGGTCGCCGTCCTCGAAGACGCCGGTCCCGGTATCGAGCGATCCGAACTGGATGGCGGTGAGCGTGGGCAGGATCTCCAGGTTGCGGCTCGTCGACAGGTCGGCCAGCCCGTCGAGCAGGCCCATCTGCGGCAGGAAGCCGGCAACGTCGCGCGAGATGGGGGCCCAGACGTCGGTCTCGTTCTTGCTCGGGATCGTCCGTACGACCTGAAAACCCCAGCGGTGGCGCTCGCCGCGGCCTCGCGACGGATAGCGCAGGCTCTTGAACGGAATCGCCATCTCGGCCGTCCAGCCGTCCTCGACCAGGGTGCCGCTCGATTCGAACAGGGCGTCCCAGGAGGTGTCGCCGGCCGGTGCGCCGCCGAGCGCCGCGGCCAGCGACGCGCTCATCCCGCCCCGGCGTCCGCCGCCGCCGGACCCGCCGCCGCCGCCGGGCCGGCCGCCGCCGCTGCTGCGCCGGCCGCCGCCGCCCATGCCCCCCGTCGGCGTGGTCGAGTCGAGGATGCCGTCGCTCTGGACCCCATAGCCGTTGACGGAAAAGACGTAGGCACGCTGCTGGTCGAGGAACGGATCGAAGTACAGCGTGATCGTGTCGTCGCTGAAGGTCTGGTCGCGATCCGACCGGTTCGCACGGATCAGCACGGGGTCGGAGTAGTGGACGTGCACGCCGAAGTAGAGGTTCTGCGTGTCGTAGGCGATGTAGAGATCGGTCGCCTCGGTGGCCGGCGCGCCGTCGAGCGGCTGCTGCTCTGGACGAACTCGGTGATGCGCGCCGCCCGGCGCCAGACGGCGTCGTCGAGGCGGCCGTCGATGCTCGGCGGATCGCTCGTGCGCACCGGCTCCACGCTCGGACGCCCGGCCAGGATGCCGGCGGCGGGTACGAAGCCGGCCGCGGGTCCGCCCATGACGCCGGGAGATGCGTTCCCACCGGCAGCGGCAGGCAACGGCGCTTCCGCCCGTTCCTCCGGCGCCGGCGCCGGGCGTCCCGGCTCGCCGGCCGGCGCCGCGCCGCCGCTCGACCGCGGCGTGATGATCCCCTCGAGGAAGCCCGGCGGCGCGGCCGGCACGCGCCGCCCGGGAACGCCGGCACGCACCGGAGCGCCCGTTCCGGCGGGCGGCGCCGCCCGGCCGCGGGGAGTCGGCCGCGTCGTGCCGGCGTTCCAGCCGACGCCCGCCGTCAGCTCGGCGACAATCCGATCCTGCAGGGCGAAGACCTCGTCGAGCGCGCCGTCCAGACGCACCGACGCCACGACCACGCCGGTAGCCGCCTCGGTCAGGCGCGCGGTCAGCCGCAGCCGCTCCCCCAGCCGCTGGTACGCACCGGCCACCACCCAGCGCACGTCGCGCCCGGCGGCCGCATCAGGCGTTTCAACGACCGCGAAACCCAGCGCGTCGAGATCCGCCGCGACGGTGCCGGCGATGCCGGCGCCCAGCCAGGCGTCCGCCGGATTCCGCGAGATGTTGACGAACGGCTCGACCATGACGACGGCTGCCGCCGGCAGTCGCGCCGGCGCCGACCCGCCCTGCACCGGACCCGCGGCCCGCGCCGTAGCGGCGGCGAGCGCGCAGCACCCGAACAGGACGGCCAGCGCCCGTGCGGGCAGCCCGGGGCCGCCGTTTCCGAATCTCTTCATCGTTGAAGCGTAGACGCCCTGAACGACCGGGGCCTCTACCGTTGCGTCAAGTTCGACTCGCAGCAACTACACAGGCCTACATGTCTCTTCGGTCCGAGGCGAAGCCTCGCCAGCCCTGCGCCGAAACCGGCGGGCCCCTCCGGCGGCGCCGGCCGCCGGCGCGACGGCGCACAGCGCCGGCGTTCCTACTCGGACACGCGGACCGCGACCAGCGCCGACGTCCAGCCAGCACTGGAAGCCGCTGCCCCCCACCCCCGTCTCGTCGAGGGCCTCGGCGCGCAGGACGTAGTCGCCGGCGGCGGCGAAGGTGGCCGTCGTCGCCGGGTTCTGATCCGAAGAGTCGGCGAACTCCTGCACCGGCGCGGAGAACTCCACCTCCCCCGGCCCACGGAGCACGTGCCAGCGGAGAATCAGGGCGGGCCGCGGCCGCCGGGACGCCGCGACCAGGTTGTCCGTGGGCTTCTCGTCGGACGTCCAGACGGCCAGCTCCAGCGGCGCTCCCACCGTGGCGGCCAGTTCCCGCGCGATCCCGATCGGCGGACCGGTGAACTCCTCGCCGTCGGGCGCGAAGCGCACCACCGGCGGCTTGTTGCCGTTGGCGGCGTCCTCGAACGGCTCGAGGACCCACAGCGGATCGAGATGCATCGGTATCGACACCGTCTCGCCGTTCGCGGTCAGGTGCCAGATCAACCGGGCGTCCGGATCGCCGCCGGGGATGCGGACGGTGAAGACGCCCCAGGAGCGGCCCGGCGTGAAGTGCGTCGGCTGCCCCTGGTCGGCCGGTCCCGGCTCGATGTAGTTGCCGGCGCCGACGGGCAGGTCGACGATCTGCTCGGTGTTGGCGTTGAAGTAGCCGGCGAGCAGGGTGATGCTGCCGTCCGGATTCTCGTACCACCCCTCGTAGGCCGGATAGACCGGTGCGCCGAACTCCTGCAGCGTCCCCGGCACCTGCGCCCCGGCCGCGCCGGCGCCTGCCGCCAGCGCGAGCACCAGGACGACCGCCGTCGTCCATTCCGCCGAACCCTCCACGCGCATGCCGTCAGCCTCCTCGTACGTCAGAGGAGCCGCCCCCGCGACGAGGGCGGCTCCCGGTGTCTTCGCCTGCCGGCCCAACGGCCCGCCGGGCCGCACGGAGCCGGTCTTCCGGCGAAAAATGCTAATTGTCGTTGGTCGCCAGCGCCTCGCGCTCGGCGACGGCCGCGGCGAAGTCGTCGTCGTCCAGGTAGGTGACGTTGACCCAGCGTGCCCCATCTCGTCGACGGTCCGGTCGCCGTAGCCGACCCACTGGTTGGGATCGGGGTTCGCCCGGTTGCCCGACGTGTTGTCGTACCACGACTTCAGGTGCAGCACGGTCCCCTTCGGCAGCAGCGGCGCCGCGTGGTCGGCGTACACGTAGTTGAGGTGCCAGTTGAAGTTGAAGTCGCTCACGCGGCTCAGGACCTCGGTGGTCCCGTCGGGAAGGATGGCCGTCATCTGCATCCCCTTGCGCGCAGGTGCATGTGCGGCTGGTAGTTTCTCACCCGCCCGTTCTGCTTTCAGACGTGGAAGCGCTCGGTGATCGTCACCTGGTTCGGCGGGATCGACAGGTGGTCGCTGCCGCCCTCGATGGTGCTGAACGCCGACAGCACCTGCCGGTGCTTCGGCTCCTCGCCTTCGGATAGAGGTAGAGACCGAGCTCCACGGTGTCGGTGATCTCCTCGCCGACCGCGTGGTAGTGAACGTCCCACAGAATGCTCGCACCGGCCTTGATGAGCTTGGCCGCTGTTCGGTCGCATGATCTCGCCCTGCTTGCCGACCGCCCACTCCATCAGCAGGCCCGGGCCGACGTCCGAGGCCGCGCCGAGATCGTCGTCCTCCTCCTGCTGCAGGCGCGCGAGGGCGTGGTGCGTGACGCGGCGGCCCTCGACGCTCGACGGGCGGATCTCGATGGCCCGGATCCAGCGGTCCTCGGTCAGCCCGGTCGGCACCTCCGGCTTCCACCAGCGGTCCTGCGCCACCGCCGGCACGGTGTACGGCGTCGAGTAGACGACCAGGTCCGGCGGGCCGCCGAACAGGCCGGCGTAGTTCCAGACGTCGTCGTCGGCGAACTCCACCGGCGGCGGCATGTCCTCGGGGTTGCCGCGCGGCGCCCCGGCGTCGACCCAGCGCACGATGGTGTCGATCTCCTCGTCGGTCAGCGAGCGGTCGTTCTCGAAGTCCTGGATGCCGACCGACTTGTCGATGTGCCACGGCGGCATCTGGCGCGCCTCCACGCGGGTCCTGATCGACCGCGCCCAGGGCCCGCGATTCCGCGTAGGTCACGAGCGACATCGGCGCGATGTAGCCCGGCCGGTGGCACGCCTGGCACTTCTGCTGGAAGATCGGCGCCACGTCCTTCGTGAACGTGGGGGTGTCCTCGGCGCCGGCCGAAGCAGCACCGGGCAGGGCCAACAGCATTGCGGCCAGAGAAACCACCAGCAACCTCGAATCGGCCTCGCATGAATCGCTCCTTGACTTGGACAAAGCCCGCCGAACCGGGAACCCGGAGACGGGAAACGATGATTATACGCCGAACGTCGGCCGAACCGTCCGGTCGATGGGCAACGTGGCGCTTGAACCACCCACGCTGCCAGGCGATGCGTGGACGCCTCGAACTACGTGCCGCCACGGTTTGCCAGCGGCAATCGCCCGAGCGACAATCGAGGACGCAGGGACGCTGGAGCGACATCGCCACGGCTGCTGCAAGAGGATCGATGACCGATATCTGGACCGCCATCGGCACCGTCGCGGCAACGCTGTTCGGCGTCTGGCGGATGCTCGCCCACTACGAGACGCGCAACGACGCGGCACATGCCGAGCTGGGAAGACGAATCGATGGCGTACGCACCGACCTGAGCGCCAGGATCGACACGTTGGAGGGCCGGTTCGACGCGTTGGAGGGCCGGTTCGAGGGCCGGTTCGCCATGTTGGGGGGCCGCCTGGACACGCTGGCGGGCCGGATCGACAGGGTTTACGAGCTGATTGCCGGCCAGCGATCCTGAGGTTCAGCGCTCGGCGATGCGGTAGACCGCCTCGGCGGTGCGGATGATCAGGCTGTCGTCGAGGATGGCCGGCGTCGCCATGGTGAACTCGTCCAGGGGATTTTCGGCCAGGATCCGGAACGCCGGCCCCCGCCTCGATGACGTAGGTCGTGCCCTGCTCGCTGAGCGCGAAGATCCTGCCGTTGTAGGCCCAGGGCGAGGCGGTGAACGCCTGGCCCACGTCGATCCGCTGCCGGCCGTAGATCTCCGCGCCGGTACGGGCGTCGTGGCAGGTCAGCATCCCGCGGTCGAGCAGCGTGTAGTAGTGGTCGCCGTACACCAGCGGCGAGGGGTGGTACGAACCCCCCTGCTCCAGCGACCACGCGACGAACCGGTTGGCGGTCTCCCCCTCGGCCAGCGAGATGTCGCCGGACGCGCCCGGCCGGATGGCGTAGACCGGGCGGAAGTAGTCGGCGATGTAGCCGGACTCCAGGTAGAGCAGGCCGTGGGCCGCGATGGGGGTCGGGATCACGATGGTGGACATGCCGGCCAGCTCCCACAACAGCCGGCCGTCGAGGTCGTAGGAACGGATCCGGTCCGTGCCGGTGGTCACGATCTCGGTGCGCCGGGCGTTCTCCCAGACGTACGGCGTCGACCAGTTGGACCCTTCGTCGCGGTCCGTGCGCCACACCTCGGCGCCGGTCTCGGCGCTCAGCGCCGCGATGTAGGACTGCTCCTCGTTGTCGACCACCAGGTAGAGCCGGCCGTCGTGCAGCACCGGCGACGACGCCGTGCCCCAGCCGTTGCGGGTCTCGGCCGGCGGCAGCGCGCGCGACCAGAGCAGCGTGCCGTCGAAGCCGAGGGCGTAGAGGCCGACGTTGCCGAAAAGGACGTACAGCCGCTCCCGTCGGTGACCGGGGTCTCGGACGCGAAGGTGTTCTTCAGGTGGTGCGACGAGGCGGGCACGCCGGTGTGCACCTCCCGGCGCCAGCGCTCCTCCCCCGTCTGCAGATCGAGCGCGTAGACGAGCCAGTGGTGCACGTCCGCGGGGACGTCCCGCTCGCCGAACCGGTACCAGCCGCTCTCGGGGGTCTCGACCTCGCCGTCGCTCGCCACCGTGGTCAGGAACACCAGGCCGCCGGCGACGATCGGCGAGCTCCACCCGAGACCCGGCAGCGGCGTGCGCCAGGCGACGTTCTCGGTCGCGCTCCAGCGCTCCGGCAGGTCGGGGTTGTCGGCGACCACGCCGGCCGCGCCCGGGCCGCGGAACTGGGCCCACTCCTGCGCCCCGGCCGATCCCGCGGCCAGCATCAACGCGGCGCACAGCAGCGCACGCATCGTGCCAGCAGCGGCACCGCGCATCCAGTCTCCGTCAGTCGGCCGACACGTCATCGCCGAACCACTCCTTCATCTTCTCTGTACGCGGTCGTGTCTTGATTTGAAATCGGACCCGAAAATCGCGTTCTCAGGTTTGGGGTCTAGTCAGCCGCGCCACCGTCGCCTTTTGCAGATCCCGGCGGAGACAGTTCGTCGAGCCGCGTCTCGGTGCGTGTGATGCGCTCACCCTGCTTGCGGCTGCGCTCGTCGGCACTATGGATCAGGCCATAAAGCCAGATAACCACGGTCGCGAACAGGCCGACGACGCCCAGCGTCGCCATGACAATAGCGACGATGACGGTGGCACCGACACCGATGATTGCTATCAGTTCTGGCGACATGCCGCGAAGGCTTCATCCGGCGGCGGCGCGCGCTGATAACGTGCCCGCATTGAGCCTGGGCCCGTAGTCCCGAATCAACTGCGCCGCCAGCGACGCCCGGGCATCTGGATTGTAGATGGTGCGCGCGTGGACATCGGTAGCGCCAAGCCGTTGAGCCTCGGCCCATGCACCATGGGCAGGCAGCATCGAGAACGATGTCGTCTGCCCCACGTAGACCGGCATCCAGTGGCCTTGCCAGCGGCCGGCGAAGATGTACACGCCTGGGAAGTCATGCCACGACGTACCGCCCATCGGATAGACGAAGAACTGGTGGCCGGCCCATATCGCAGTTTCTCCACTCATGCGGCCTCCCTCGCGGGGCCTACGGTATCACACGCGATGGACCTGTCGCTTCTTGTACGGCCCCCGCGGACCCGGCGGCGGCGGCGTGCGCACTCAACCAGCCCCACGATCCATCGTACATCCCGCAACTCGCTCGTGACGCCGGCCGCCATCGCGGGCGTCATCCGCCACTCTGGCTACTCCTGCCGCTGGAAAACGACGACCCCGGCGGGCGTGGCCGCGAAGACCAGCTCGTCGCTGACCGCCACCGGCCCCGCGGGGCCACCGAGCTCTGATGCAGCCACCAGCACCGGTCGGCCGGGATCGGTCAGGTCGAACACCTGCAGGACGTCGCCGCTCGCCGCGTGGACCCGGCGCCCCCACATCGCGGCGCCGGCCAGCCGGCCGGCCACCGGAACGGGCGCCGTCACGACCGGCGCGGCCGGGTCGGAGACATCGACCGCCTGGAGCCCGACGCGTCCGCTGACGATGCAGACGAGGTCCGGGGACGCGCCGCCGGTCGAACGCGGGTCCGGCACGAACACCTGCGTAATCGGATCGCGGCCCAGCGACAGGCTGCCGACCACCGCCGGCGCGGCGGGAGCCGAGGCGTCCACCACGATCAGCCCGGCGGGCTGATCCGCCACGAAGACCAGCCGACCGGCGGCGGCGATGCCGCGCGGGAACCCGTCGCCGAGATACTCGCCGACGCGCCGAACATCGTCGGCCGTGTCCACGATGTCGAAGCCGAGCGAATTGTCGCCCACGAAGACGCGTGTACCCGACGCCGCGACTCCGACGGCCTGCCCGCGCGTCGGAGAGGTTCCGGTCAACCGCGGCGCCGACGGGTCGGAGACATCCAGCCGCCGGAGCCCGTCGTGGCTGTTGGCCACGTAGACCGCGTCGCCGGCGGCGGTCAGCCCCAGCACCGGCTGCTCGAACTCGTAGGCGCCGACAGCGGCGGGCGACGCGGGACGCGACACGTCGATCACGTGCACGCTGGAACCGACGCCGACAACAAGATGGCCGTCGCCCGCCGTCAGGGCCATCGCCGGGGCGGAGGTCGGTATGGCCCCGATCCTGACCAGCGACGGCGTTTGCTCCTCCGCTCCAACGCCCGCGACCGCCGCCACGCCGACCGCCAACGCCAACGCGAACGCCGTACCCGTCACGAGGCTCCGTGTCCGGTTCCAGCGCCGAACGCCCCGGGCGCCTGCAGGGCGGAACGCACGCCGACCGTGTTCCACGGCGCAAGTTCCCGGCCCGAGAGATGTCCTTCGCATGCTCAGGAACGCCGCGCCGGCGGCAGCAGCAGCCGCTCGAGCGCCTCGGCCTGCAGCGCCTCGACGTCGCTGGCGGTCAGCGGGAACCGGCCGTAGTCGCGCAAGGGCCGCTCGGTGTCGAAGCGCCGCTTGTAGGCGGCGATCCAGTCGCCCGCCAGCTCCTGCTGGGCCGTAGACAGGTCCACCGCGCCCTGGCAGACGAGACGCCGCAGATGCCGCTCCAGCTCGTCCTTGACGTAAGCGTTCCAGGTGACGCTGCGATACGGCTGGGGCCAGAGGTTGCTGGCGTCGGAGGCGCCGCCCAGCTCCGGCGTGATCAGGAAGTCCAGCTCGTAGTCCCCGGCGCGCCGGTAGTCCACGCCGTAGGCCGCGAACACCTGCCGCGGGACCTGCGACGCCACCACCGGACCGCCCGCAAGCGTGCTGCCGCAGATGTCCTCCATGGCGACCGGCCGGACGCGGCCCGGCGTGAGATCGGGCCGCGGCAGCAGCAGCCCGGACACGACCGCCCGCGGAGTCGAACCGGTTCCGCCGCACCCGCGGGTCCGGACCCGCTCGTGCCCCCGCCGGACCACGGACAGGACCGCGACCAGCGAGCACCGCCGCCGCCGCGAGGCCGCGCACCACCCACACCGGCCCGCGGCTCCTCGCCGCCCGCACCGCCATCGCCGCACGCAGCCGATCCCGCGCGACGTGCAGGGGCGCCATTGCGATCGGCCTCTCGCGGCAGGCCTGTCCCGCCTCGCTCGCCGCCGCGGCCAGCTCGGTCCGGCGCAGCGTGCACCGCGGGCATTCGGCAACGTGCGCGAGCGCCCTCGACCGGCGCCGTGCGGAGAGCGCGCCCTCGTCGGCCAACAGCAGCAACTCGCCGTCCGACACGTGCTTCACCTTGCGCCACATGGCATTTACCTCTCGTCGACGCGGCGCAGCCGCGCCAGCGCTCGCGCCAGCGAATTGGCGACGCTGCCCAGCGAGATGCCGAGCACGCGCGAGATCTCGCGATACCGGAGACCCTCCGCTCGAAGCTGCAGACAACGCCGGTCCCGTGCCGGAAGCGCGTCGACGACCGCCAGCAGCCGGGCCTGCCGCTGGCCGTTCAGGTAGCGGTCCTCCGGCGTGGGCGTCGAATCGAATACCGGACGGGGCTCGAGCAGCGAACCCAGGCGCCACCGCCGCGCCTCGCGCGCCCGGTGCCGGAGGGCGAGGTTGTGCGCCACCTTGAAGATCCAGCCCCGCAGATTCGACCGGTCCCTCCCGCGCGCCACGTGATCGAACAGCGCGAGAAAGACCTCCTGGACGATGTCGTCCCCGTCCCGGTCGGCCACGCCGAGCGCCCGCACGTAGCGGTGCACGCCGCCGCGATGCGCATCGAACAGCAGCAGCACGGCCCGCCGGGCCTCGTCCCGCGCCGCCGGGGCGACGGACTCCCCCACGCCGAGGGGCAGATCGAGTGCGTGGTCGTGAACCGCGGGCGCCATGCTTTCTCGCCGCGCAGTCTACACCCGACGCGGCAACCGGGTCGAAGGGTCGCGCCCCGGGGGCGGGCGAAGGAGTCGCGCGGCTGGGGGGGACACGGGGCGCGGGGTGCGCCCGGCCTGGACCCGAGCGGGCACCGACCGCCTCGACGCCGGTACTGCCGGGGGAGACGACGCGATTCGCGCCGCCGCGCGGTGGCCGGCCGCCGAGATTCCGCCTGAACGGATCGGCGGGCAACGGAATGTACAGACATGAATCTTCCGCCAGCAGACCGTCCGCTCGTCGTCCCCGCCGCCGCGCGGCGCCGCGCCTCCGGGAACCCGCTCCATCGGCTCGCCGTCATCGGGGCCGCCGTGCTCTGCCTCGGCGCGCCGTCGGCCGCCGCGGCGCAGACCGGGTCGCTGACCGGCACGGTGACCGACGCGCAGGGAGCCGCGGCCCCGGGCGTCACGGTCACCGCGCAGGCGGCGCCCGGACCGCCGGTCACGGCTGCGACCGATGCGGGCGGCGCGTACATGCTGGCCCTCGACCCCGGGACATACACCCTCACCTTCACGCTGAGCGGCTTCGAGACGCAGGTGCGGGAGGACGTGCAGATCGCCGCCGGCGAGGCGAGCGTCGTCGACGTGATGCTGCCCGTCGCGGCAATCACCGAGCAGGTCGACGTGGTCGGGGTCACCCCGCTGCCCGGAGTCGGCGTCGATCGCGATCGCCTGGCGGCGGCGATAACCGTGGTGGACGGCGGCGATCTCGCGGCGCGCGGCGCGGCCTCGATGGCCGACGCGCTGAACGAGCGCCTCGGAGCGGTGACCCTGGAGGGAACGACCACGAACCTCTTCCAGCCGACGCTCCGCTTTCGCGGCTTCACCGCCTCGCCGCTGCTCGGCCTGCCGCAGGGCATCGCCGTGTATCAGAACGGCGTGCGCATCAACGAGCCGTTCGGCGACACGGTGCAGTTCGATCTCATGCCGCAGTTCGCCCTCGACCGCGTGCAGCTCAGCGCCGGATCCGATCCGGTCTACGGCCTGAACGCCCTCGGCGGCGCGCTCGCCCTCGGACTCAAGAACGGGTTCGACAACAGCGGGTTCGCCGGGGAGTTCTCCGGCGGCGCCTTCGGCCGGCTGACGGCCACCGCCGAGTACGGCGCCAACAACGGACCCTGGGCGCTCTACGCCGGCGCGACGCACTTCTCGGAAGACGGATGGCGGGTCGCGTCGCCTTCCGAGGTCACGCAGGCCTTTGCCGACGTCGGTTACCGGGCCGGACGCGTTGACGCGGGGGTCAGCGTCACCTACGCCGATACCAGCCTGAACGGGAACGCGCCGGCCCCGGTGGAGTTGCTGGAAGTCGACCGCAGCGCCGTCTTTACGTTCCCGGACACGACCGAGAACCGGCTGGGCTTCGTGCAGGGCCGCGCCAGCGTGGCCGCGTCCGACGTCTGGTCGGTGCAGATCACCGGCTACTACCGCGACCTCGACCGCCGCACGCTGAACGGCGACGAGGCGGAGTTCGGGGTCTGCGACGACGACGCGCTGCCCGCCGGCGCGCCGGAGCAGACCCTCTGCTTCGGCGACGACGACGACGACGACGACAACGGGCACGACGACGACGACCACGGACACGACCACGACGATGACGACGACGACCATCACGCGGACGATGACGACGACGACCATCACGCGGACGACGACGACCACGGCCACGACGATGACGACGACGACCACGGACACGATGACGACGACGACCATGACGAAGAAGAAGAGGCGACGCCGCTGGTCGACCTCGTCTCCGGCCGCTTCATCACCAGTCTCGACGCCGCCGGCGACGGCGCCTACAACCGCACCACGACCCTGGCGCAGGGCTACGGAGCGACGGTGCAGGCGACCGCGACGACCGGCGCCGGCGCGCGCGAGAACGTGTTCGTCGTGGGCGTGTCGGCCGATCTGGCCGACGTCGCCTTCGAGTCGAGCAGCGAGCCGGGCTCGCTGACGCCCGACCGGGGCGTGCTGGGATCGGGCCTGCTGACGAGCCTGTACGGCCTCGGCGGCGACGACCTGTTCAACACCAAGCTGGAAACGGCGAACAGCGCGTTCGGGGTGTACATCAGCGACACGCTGTCGCTGTCCGAGCGGGTCCACGTCACCGTCTCCGGGCGCTACAACCGCGCGGGCATCGACATCGTCGACATGCTGGGCACGTCGCTCAACGGCAGCCACGCCTTCGGGCGCTTCAACCCGGCGGTGGGCGCCGTCTTCGAGGCCGACGAGAACACGTCGTTCTTCGCCCGCTACTCCGAGTCGAACCGCGCGCCGACCGCGGCCGAGCTGAGCTGCGCGGACCCGGCCGAGCCGTGCCGCGTGCCCAACGCGTTCGTCGCCGACCCGCCGCTGGAGCAGGCGGTCGCGCGGTCGTTCGACGTGGGGGTCCGGGGCCGCTGGCGGACCGCTTTCGGGCGGGGCGAATGGTCGATCGCGGCCTATCGCACCCGGATCGACGACGACATCCTGTTCGTGGCGTCGCCCGAGCTGATCGGCACCGGCTACTTCCAGAACGCGGGCGCCACGGCGCGCTCGGGGCTCGACGCCGAGCTCGGCGGCAGCTTCGCGCGCACCGCGTGGTACATGAGCTACGGGCTGGTCGACGCGACGTTCGAGTCGGGGCTCCTGCTGCCGAGCGACGAGGAGGTCAACGACGCCGCCACGGACGACGGCGTCGCGGTCGTGCCCGGCGACCGGCTTCCCGGCATCCCGCGGCACAGCCTGAAGGCCGGCGTGCGCCAGGACCTGACCGACGCCTGGGACCTCGCGCTGGAGACGGTCGTCTCGTCCAGCCGGTTCTTCCTCGGCGACGAAGGCAACGACCAGATCCCCCTGGAGGGTTACGGGGTCGTCAACCTGCGCTCCGCCTACCGCTTCGACAACGGCGTCGAGCTGTTCGCCCGGATCGAGAACCTGCTCGACGCACGCTACGCGACCAGCGGCGTGCTGGCCGAGCTGGAGGTGTTCCTGCGCGAGGTTCCGGACGCCAGCGATCCGCGGTTCATCGGACCCGGCATGCCGCGCAGCGCGTTCGGAGGCATCCGGGTGCGCTTCTGAGATGCTACGGCGCGGCGCCGGCTTCCTGCAGCAGCGCCGCCAGCTTCGCCGGGGCGATGTTGCCGCCGCTGAGGATCGCGACGGTCGCACCATCGGCGGCGGCGTCCGACCGCCCCGAGAAGAGCACCGCGGCCACCGTGGCGGCGCCGCTCGGCTCGACGACCAGCTTCCCCCGCACCGCCAGCCAGCGGACGGCGGCGGCGATGGCTTCGTCCTCCACCGTCACGATGCGGTCGACGAACGCGGCGACGTGGGCGAAGGTCAGGTCGCCGGGGCGCACCGGGAGCAGCCCGTCGGCGATGCTCGCCACCGCGTCGAGGGTCACCGGCGCGCCCACCTCGACCGAGCGGGCCATGGCCGCCGCCCCGACCGGCTCGACGCCGACGATACGCGTCGCCGGCCGCCGCTGCTTGACCGCGGCGGCCACCCCCGCGATGAGCCCGCCGCCGCCGACCGGCGCGTAGACGGTATCGACCGACGGCCGGTCCTGCAGGATCTCGTGGCCGACCGTGCCCTGCCCGGCGATGATCTCCGGATGGTCGAACGGCGGCACCATGGTCAGCCCCCGCTCGGCGGCGATCGCCTCGGCCCGCCGCTTCCGCTGCACCGACGTGGTCCCCTCGAAGAACACCTCGGCGCCGTACGAACGCGTCCCCTCGACCTTGACGGCCGGCGCCGTCTCGGGCATGACGACCACCGCCGGCAGCCCGAGCCCGCGCGCCGCGCACGCCACCGCCTGCGCGTGGTTGCCCGACGAGTAGGTGATGACGCCGCGCACGTCCGGGCCGGACGCGATCTGCGTGACCAGGTTGCACGCGCCGCGGATCTTGAACGCGCCCGCCACCTGCAGGTTCTCGCACTTCAGGTGCAGCGGACGGCCGGCGAGGTCGGTGACGTCGACCAGCGGCGTGCGGCGGACCGTGCCCCGGATCCGCGCCGCGGCCGCTTCGATGGCGGCCGGCGCGACCAGCGCGCTCATCGGCCGCCTCGCGGGCGCCGCCCGTATACTGATTCGAGTGACCCGGCCGACCGCTCCCGCCGCGCGCCACTGGCTGTGGCTGTTCTCCGTCCTGTCATCGCTGCTTGCGACCTCCCTTCCGGCGCGCGCGCAGCCGCCCCAGGAACCGATCGGCGGCTACGTCTTCGACGTCCGCGGCACGTTGATTCCGTTCGCCCGCAACGGCGAGCTCGCCGCCGCCCGCGAGCTGCCGGTCCTCGACACGCCCGGACGCGGCTTCGGCTACGACGTCGGCGGGCACGTGTACGTCTTCCGTCTGCTGGGCATCACCTTCGGCCTGGGGGCGAGCTATCACGCCTCGAGCGCGGACCAGGCCCCCGGCGAGCGCTCCGAAGACCCCGACGGCCCAATCCTGCGCAAGCGGTTCTCCGCCCTCGGATCCCAGCTCTCCTTCAACTTCGGCCACCGCAACGGCTGGAGCTACCTGAGCGGCGGGCTCGGGTCGTCGCGCCTGTCGCTGTTTCCCGTGGACCCGCTGAACCCCGAGGAACCGGATCAGCGCGCCGTGAACACCCTGAACTACGGCGGCGGCATGCGCTGGTTCATCAGCGACCGCGTCGCGTTCACCATCGACATCCGCCTCTACGCCATCAGCCCGCTGCCGGAGCTGGACGACGCCCCCGCCTCGCCGCGCCAGACGCAGGTGGCCTTCAACGTGGGCGCCTCGTTCCGCTAGGAGTCTGCGCCGCAGAACGGCGTAGACTGCTGGTCAGGCCCGGTTGGGCGGCAAGCGGAGCCGCAGGCGACGATTGTCGGGCCAGGAGCAGCATGCCGCGCGACACGTTACTCGATTTCTTCGACGATCGCATCCGGTCGGACCGCCCGTTCCTGGTCTACGACGGCGGCTACCGCAGCTACACGTGGTCGTACGACGAGATTCGCCGGGCCGCCCTGGTCTTCGCCGAGCGCCTGCGGCGACTCGGCCTCGCTCCCGGCGACCGCGTGGTGCTGTGGGGAGAGAACCGCGCCGAATGGATCGTCGCCTTCTGGGGCTGCCTGCTCGCCCGCGCGGTGGCCGTCCCCATCGACCTGCGTGCTTCCTCCGATCTGGTCGGACGCATCGTGCGGATCGTCTCGGCCCCGCTGGTCGTCGCCGGCCGGGACCTCCGGCTGCCGGAGCTGGAGGGTGTCGAGACCTGGCCGCTCGAAGGGGCGCTGGCCGAAGACGGGGGATTCGAGAACGCGCGGCCCGGGGCGCCCGCGCCCGACGTCCCCGGCGCGGCGCCGGACCCGGGCGCCGCGGATCGCCCGACCCCCGGCGACCTGGCCGAGATCATCTTCACGTCGGGAGCCACGGCCGAGCCCAAGGGGGTCCGGATCACGCACGCGAACGTGCTCGCGAACATCGTGCCGGTGGAGCGCGAGGTCCGGAAGTACGCGAAGTACGGGCGTCCCTTCTTCCCCATCCGCTTCCTGAACCTGCTGCCCCTCAGCCACATGTTCGGCCAGGCGATGGCGACCTTCGTGCCGCCGATGCTGGAGGGCGTCACCGTCTTCATGCGCGGCTACAACCCGGCCGACATCGTCCGCCGGATCCGGACCCGCCGGGTGTCGGTGCTGGTCTGCGTGCCGAAGATCCTCGACGTGCTGCGCGACTACGTCGTGCACGTCGCGCCGGAGGCGGCGGCGCCGTTGGACAAGCCGGAGCACGCGGCGCGGCGCTGGTGGCGCTACCGCCGGGTGCACCGCCTGTTCGGCTACAAGTTCTGGTCGTTCGTCGTGGGCGCGGCGCCGCTCGATCCCGAGGTGGAGGCGTTCTGGTCGCGGCTCGGGTTCCTGGTCATCCAGGGCTACGGCCTGACCGAGACCGCCCCGATCGTCACCCTCAACCACCCGTTCCGGACGCGGCGCGGGTCGGTGGGCAGGCCCATCGCCGGGATCGAGGTGAAGATTGCCGACGACGGGGAGATCCTGGTGCGCGGCGGCAACGTCACCGGCGGGTACTACAACGCCCCCGAGGCGACCGCCGCCGCCTTCCGGGACGGCTGGTTCCACACCGGCGACGTCGGCGCGCTCGACGCGGACGGCCGGCTGCGCGTCCACGGGCGCAAGAAGGAGATGATCGTCACGCCCGACGGCCTGAACGTCTTCCCCGACGACGTGGAGCGGGCGGTCCTGGAGGTTGCCGGGGTGCGCGACGCCGGGGTGGTGGCCGGCGGCGCGGCGGGACGCGAGCACGTGCACGCGGTGCTGCTGCTCGCCGCGGGAACGGACCCGGCCACTGCGGTGCGCGAGGCCAATGCGCGGCTGGAGGAGCACCAGCGCATCCGGGCCTTCTCGGTCTGGCCCGGTCCCGCGTTGCCCCGCACCGACGGCACCCGCAAGCTGAAGCGGCGCGAGCTGAAGCGCTGGGTGGACGGCGGCGAACCGGCGGCGGCGAGCGACGGGACGGCCGGCGGCGGGTCGGTCGAGGAAGTGCTGTCCCGCTTCGCGCACGGCCGTGAAATCACCGGCGCCACCACGCTGGAGGAGCTCGGGCTCGGCTCGCTGGAGCGGATCGAGCTGGCCCTGGCTCTGGAGCGGCGCTTCGACCGCACGGTGGACGAGACCGCGCTGGCGCCGTCGGCGACGGTGAACGATCTGCGGGCGCTGCTGGCCGGCGACCCGCGCGAACCGCCGGGCGGTCCCGCGGCGGCGTCCGTGCTCGCGGAGGCCGCCGCGGAGGCGGCGCTCACGTTTCCCACCTGGAGCCAGCATCCCGCGGCACGCGCGTTCCGCCGTCCCGCGCTGGCCGCGTTCCTGCTTCCCCTCACCCGCTGCTTCGCCTGGATCCGGGTGGAGGGCCTCGACCGCCTCGCCCGCGCCCCCGACCCGGTGCTGTACGCCGCCAACCACCAGAGCGTGATGGACGGCCCCGTGATCCTGGCCGCCCTGCCGCCGGCGCGGCGCTACCGAGTGGCCACCGTCGCGGGGCGGGAGTGGTTCGCGCCGCACTTCCATCCCGAGCGGCATCCGCGGCGGCAACGGCTTGCCACGAGTCTCGCGTACTACCTGGGCGTGCTCTGCTTCAACGTGGCGCCGCTGCCGCAACGCGAAGCCGGCGCGCGCGAGGCGATGCGGCATCTCGGCACCCTGCTGGGCCAGGGCTCGTCGGTGCTGATCTTCCCCGAGGGCGTGCGCCGCGAAACGGGACGGATCGACACGTTCCAGCCGGGCGTGGGCATGCTGGCCGCGCGGATGCAGGTCCCGGTGGTGCCGGTGCGCATCGACGGCGTCGACCGGGTGCTGGCCGTGGGAGCGCGCCGGGCCCGGCCGGGCCCGGTGCGGGTCGCGTTCGGCGATCCGATCCGCGCCGAGGGCGACGACTACGCGGCGATCGCCCGCCGGATAGAAGACGCCGTCCGGGCGCTGTAGCGCCCCGCAACGCCTGGCCGGCCCGGCGTTTCGGCCCATCCCCCGCTCCATGACCTCGCGTCTCGGAACTCCGCTGCGCAGGCCCCCGGCCCGGGCGCCCGCACGCGGAGCGCCGCCCACTCCTATATAATCTTCCCGCTTCAGGAACCCACGTGGCCAAAGACGACCTCATCGACGTTCAGGGCACCATCGTCGCCGTGCACAGCGGCGGCCTCTACCGCGTGCAGTGCGATTCGGGACACGAGGTCCTGGCCCAGTTGAGCGGTCGGATGCGGCGGTTCCGCATCAAGGTCGTGCCCGGCGATCGGGTCACGGTCGGCGTGTCCCCGTACGATCCGGCCCGCGGCATCATCACGTTCCGCGCACGGTGAGCGAGAGTTCCCCGGCGGTGAACCGCTTCCGCGCGTGCCGGTGGCACGACGAGCTCGACGGCGGGATCGAGTACTGCAAGCACGGCGAGGTCCTGCCCTACGCCGGCCGGAACGGTTTCAATCCCCAGGCCTGGTGCCCGGACTGCAGCTTCTACAAGGCGCGCCGCAAGACCCCGCCGCGCGACCCCGCGGACCCGGACGAATTCGATTTCTGAGCTCCTAGTCGCTGAACTCGCGCGCCAGGTCGCTCCATTCGCCGTCGGGGGCCAGCGTCCGGTAGCCGGTAGGTGCGCCAGTGCGGCTTGGCTTCGGACGAGCGCCCCATCTTCTCCAGGGTCACCGCGAGATAGAAGTGCGCATCGGCGTAGCCGCCGTGCACCCGCAGGGCATCGTGGTAACAGGCGACCGCCTCCCGGTACCGACCCAGGTCATGGTGGATGTTCCCGAGATTGAAGGCCGCCTCGAAACAGTCGCCGGCGAGCCCGAGGGCGCGTTCGTACAGCGCCTGCGCCTCGACCAGATTGTCCTGCGCGTAGTGCAGGTTGGCGAGGTTGACGAGGGCCGGTACCAGACCCGGATCGAGCAGCAGCGCCTTGCGGTACGCGATCTGCGCGCGCCGCCGCCCCTCCCCCGGCTGTTCGTCGAGCTCGGAGCCCTCGCGGAAGAACTGCGCGGCCAGCGCCGCCCGTCGAGCGCCGTCCGGTGACGCTTCCCCGGCCGGACGCGCTCCCCCGGACGGCCTCCGCAGCGTGACGACCTTGGCCGGATGCGCCTCGCCGCGCACCTCGCGGAAGTCGAGCGCCAACTGCCCCTCGCGCTCGACCAGGAGCAGCCGGACCGCGCCGCGAAACGATCCGCCGCGAGCGATCTCCTCCTGGATCCGCTTGATGATCCCGACGTCGTGGAAGGTGTAGTAGGTATCGGCGCCGGTGCGCACGACGGGGCGCACCAGCCCCCACTTCTCGAGGTGGCGCAGGCGCACCCCGCGGACGTCGGGATAGCGCTCGCGGATCAGGCGCAGCCCGTGGTAGAGCCGTCCCAGCGTTTCGTCCGATTGCTCTTGCGAAGACTGCGTCATGGACGTCGAGCGGTTCGATCATAATGTCACGCCGTACGGCGCCCGGCGGGCCGGGTGTCCGCGCCGCGGCACGGCGCACACACCGGGAACGGGTCGGGCGGGCGGGAATCGGAGCCGTCGGGAGACGCTTGCGGGGCTGACGCATGGGAACGCTGCTCGCAGCCGACGTCGGGGGAACGAAGACGGTGTGCGGCCTGTACGGCACGGGCGGACAGCGCCCGCTGCCGCTGGCCGTCGAACGCTTCACGACGCTCGACCACGACAGCCTCGAGGCGCTGCTGGCGGGGTTCCTCGACCGCCGGGCCGCCGGCGCGACGGTCGACGCGGCCGCGCTGGGCGTGGCCGGCCCGGTGCGCGACGGCGCGTCGGATCTCACCAATGTGCCGTGGCGCGTCGAAGCCGCGGCGGTCGCCGCGCGCTTCGCGATCCCCGCGGTGCGCCTGCTGAACGACCTGGAGGCGATGGGCCACGTCGTCCCGGTGCTGGCCGCGGACGAGGTGGCGACGCTGCAGGCGGGACAACCGGCGGCCGACGGCAACGCGGCGCTGCTGGCGCCGGGCACCGGCCTCGGCGAGACGCTGCTGCACCGCGTGGGCGGCCGCCTGCTGCCGGTGGCGGGCGAGCCGGGCCATGCCGACTTCGCCGCCCGCACGCCCGCGGAAATCGACCTGCTGCGGGCCCTGACCCGCCGCTTCGGAAGGGTCTCCTGGGAGCACGTGCTGTCGGGTCCGGGGCTCGCCTACATCCACGCCTGCCTGCACGACGCCGAGGCCTGCCCCGCCGCCGCCGGCGTCGCCTTCGAGGACCTCCCGCGGCAGATCACGTCGGCCGCCCTGGAACACCGCTGTTCACGCTGCGTGGAGACGCTCGATCTCTTCACCGGCGCCCTCGGCGCCGAGGCGGGGAACCTCGGCCTGCGGGCCCTGGCCACGGCCGGCGTCTACATCGGCGGCGGCATCGCCCCGCGCATCCTCCCGGCGCTCGAATCGCCCACCTTCCTGCAGGCGTTCCGGGCCAAGGGACCGATGGAGCAACTGATGACGGCGATGCCGGTGCACGTCATCCGGATCGCCGACCCGGCCCTGCTCGGGGCCGCCGTCGCCGCGCGCGATCTGGCGCCGGCTCCCGCCGGGTGAAGCGGCCTACCCCTTGCCCAACCCCTGCCGGCGAGCCTCGTCAGACTGGTCGCGTTCGTACAACCGGCCGGACAGGAACGCGACGCTGGTCATCGTCGAGGTCTCCCGGTCGCATCACGCCGACCGTGGGTCTCGGACGGCGCGATCACCGGCATCATAGCAGCAGGGTTTTCGGGGCCCGGGCCTGCTTGCCCCGGGCATTCCAGACCAGGGGAAGCAAGCGACATGCCGAGTCTGGTCGCCACGGGTGAGATTCAGCGATGGTGGTAGAGTGAACCGTTCGAAAGGAGAATCGAATGCCAGGAACCCAGGCGGCATGCAGCGCCGCTCGAATGCGGCGGCGCGCCCGCCACACGCTCCCGGCGCTCGGGATCCTGACTCTCGTCCTGCTCCCGGCGGGATCGACAACGCCGTTTGCGCAAGCTCTCGATCCCATCTCGTACACGGTCCGCTTTCCCGCGCCGGCGACGCATTACGCGGAGATCGAAGCGGTGCTGCCGGCGGACGGACGGCCCGCCGTCGAGCTGATGATGGCGGCCTGGACGCCCGGCTCCTACCTGATCCGCGAGTACGCCCGGCACGTCGAGGCGGTCGGCGCCGCCACCCTCGGCGGACAGCCCCTCGCGGTCGCCAAGTCGAGCAAGAACCGCTGGCGGGTCGAGACCGGCGGCGCCGACCGGATCGCGGTGACCTACCGGGTCTACTGCCGGGAGATGAGCGTCCGCACGAACTGGGTCGAGGCCGACTTCGCGATGCTGAACGGCGCGCCGACGTTCCTGACTCTGGCCGACGCGGCGCCGCGCCCCCACGACGTGCGCATCGAGCCGGCCGCCGGCTGGAGCGAGAGCGTGACCGCCCTGCCCCCGGCCCCGGACGGCCGGCCGCACAGCTACCGCGCGGCGGACTTCGACACGCTGGTCGACTCGCCCATCATCGCCGGCAACCCGGCGACCTACCCCTTTGCCGTGGACGGCATTCCCCACGCCCTGGTCAACTTCGGCGAGGGCGGGGTCTGGGACGGTCCGACGGCTGCGGCCGACGTCGAGCGCATCACGCGCGAGCAGCACCGGACGTGGGGTTTCTTCCCGTACGAGCGCTACCTGTTCCTGAACATGCTGGTCGAGGCCGGCGGCGGGCTCGAGCACAAGGACTCGACCCTGCTCATGACGAGCCGCTGGACCAGCCGCGACCGCCCCCGCTATCTCCGCTGGCTGGGAACGGTCAGCCACGAGCTGTTCCACGCCTGGAACGTCAAGCAGTTGCGGCCCGCCGCCCTCGGGCCGTTCGACTACGAGCGGGAGGCATACACGCCCAGCCTCTGGATGGTGGAGGGCCTGACCTCGTACTACGGACCCCTGTTCGTCCACCGCGCGGGAATCTCGACCCGCGAGGAGTACCTGGAGGCGCTGTCCGGCCAGATCGATTCCTTGCAGACGACACCGGGCCGGCTGGTGCAACCGGTGGCCGACGCGTCGCACGACGCCTGGATCAAGTTCTACCGCCCGAACGAGAACAGCCGCAACACCACCGTCAGCTACTACACGAAGGGGGCCGTCATCGGCTTCCTGCTCGACGCGCGGGTGCGCGAAGCGACCGCCGGGCGCCGCAGCCTGGACGACGTGCTGAAGACGGCCTACCCCCGCTATTCCGGGGCCCGGGGATTCCGGCCGGGCGAGTTCGAGGCGGTGGCGTCCGAGATTGCCGGCGTCGATCTGGGCGCCTGGTTCGACCGGGCGATCCGCTCCACGGACGAGCTCGACTACCAGCCCGCCCTCGACTGGCTCGGGTTGGAGTTCGCGCGCGGCGCGGGGAACGGCGATCACGCGGCGGCGCCGGCCTGGCTCGGCCTCGGCACGCGCGCGGCCGGCGGCCGGCTGCTCGTCGCCGGGGTGCCCCGCGCAACGCCGGGCCACGAGGCCGGGTTCAACGTCGGAGACGAGATCATCGCGATAGACGACTACCGGGTCGCGCCGGCGGGATGGAGGCAGCGCCTGGATCTCTACCGGGCCGGCGACGAGGTCACGTTCCTCATCGCCCGGCGCGAACGCCTGCTGCGGCTCGAAGCGCGCTTCGGAGAACGCCCGCCCGAGGAGTGGCGGCTGCGGCCGGTGGAGTCGCCATCCCCCGCGCAGACGGCGCGTCTCGACGCGTGGCTGGGCCGAGGGTCGGCGCCGTAGATGGCGGGCCGGGAGGGCACGACGCGGGACCCCGCGGAGCCGCTAGCAGATGGTGCCGAAGACGAAGCCCCGTTCGCGCAGCTTCGGGACGAGCAGGGTGACCGCGTCGACGGTGTACAGCCGCTCGGCCTCGGGGTCCTCATGATGTCCGTCGTGCATGACGACGATGTCGCCGCCCGAGATGCGGCCGGCGAGCCGGTCCGCGAGGCCGGCGGGATCGGGGCGGCGGTACCAGTTGAAGTCCCACAGGCCCCAGCCCCAGCCGACGAGCGAGTAGCCGGCCCGCGCCAGCCCCTCGTACATCCGGCCGCTGCGGAAGCCGGCATGGGGGCGGAAGGCGCGGCAGGGCGTGCCGCCGGCCAGGCGTTCGATGCGCGCGGCCGCCGCGTGCAGCCGGCGCGCCAGCTCGTCGGGCGGGAGCACCATCCAGTGCCGCGTGTGCGTATGGAGGGCGACGGCATGGCCCTCCTCGAACATGCGCCGGACGATGGGCGCCGTGCGCGCGCTGAGGTGCCGGTCGATCACGAAGAAGGTGGCGCGCGCGTCGAGCTCGGCGAGCACGTCGAGGAGTTGCGGCGTCGCGGTCGGGTTCGGTCCGTCGTCGAAGGTCAGGTAGACCGCCGGAGGGCCGTCGCCTTCCGGCATGCTCCAGACGGCGGGCGCGCGGGCGACCGCGTCGAGCAGAAACGGGAAGGGCGCAACGTGGGCAAACGACAACAGGCCGAAACCGGCGGCGATCAACAACCAGAACATCGTCTTGCCAGCGCTCGACAGCGGATTCTCCTCGCCTGCGCGGGCGCGGTGCTCGGCTGCGCGCTCGGGCCCGGCGAGTCAGCCAGCGTGGCCGAAGAACGGTCCGCGCGTCAAGACGGCCGGTCCGGGGAGCGGCAGCAGATGGTGGAACGCCAGATTCTCGCACGGGGCATCTCGGACCCCGCGGTGCTCGAAGCGCTCGAAGCGGTGCCGCGCCACCGCTTCGTTCCCGAAGCGCTCGCGGCGCGGGCCTACGACGACACGCCGCTGCCGATCGGCTTCGAGCAGACCATCTCCCAGCCGTACGTCGTCGCCTACATGACCGAGGCCGCCGCGCTGACGCCCGCGGCGAAGGTGCTGGAGATCGGCACCGGCTCGGGCTACCAGGCGGCGGTGCTCGCCGAGGTCGCGAGCCGCGTCTTCTCGATCGAGATCGTCCCCGAGCTCGCCGACCGCTCGCGCACGCTGCTGGCCGACCTCGGCTACGACAACCTCGATGTCCGGACCGGGGACGGCTACCGCGGCTGGCCGGAAGAAGCGCCCTTCGACGCGATCGTCGTCACCGCGGCCCCCGACCACGTGCCCCCGGCGCTGGTCGAGCAGCTCGCCGTCGGCGCCCGCATGGTGATCCCGGTGGGGGGCTTCAGGCAGGAGATCCTCATCGTGACGAAGACCGCCGACGGCGCGACCACCGAGGCGGTGCTGCCGGTCCGCTTCGTCCCCATGACCGGCGAGGCGCAGCAACGGCGCTGAACCGGCAGGCCGGGTGCTCGGGTAGCGAAGGCCGGGCCGCCCGCTCGCACTGCGGATCGCTCGGCGTGACGAAAGCGCTCCGGTCGTTCAACTCGCCGGCCGCGTGGTCGAATCCTGCAAATCAGCCGCGAACCGGAGTCGGTCCCGCGGCCATCGCGGGCGGGGCGGCCGGCCGCGGCGGCCGGAAGCTCTGGATGGAGACCTGCGCGGCGGCCCGCTCGGCGATGCGCAGGAAGGCCTGCGCCGCCGGCGACTCCGGCTCGGCGCTCACGATCGGCGCCCCCGTGTCGCCGCCGACGCGGATCGGGGCATAGAGCGGGATGTCCCCGAGGAAGGGCACGTCGAGCTCCGCGGCGACGCCCTCGCCGCCGCCGCGCCCGAACAGGTCGCTCTCCTGCCCGCAGCCCGAGCAGGCGTAGTAGCTCATGTTCTCGACGATGCCGAGCGTCGGGACGTTCAGCTTGCGGTACATGCCGACCGCGCGGCGGCTGTCGGACAGCGAGACGGCCTGCGGCGTGGTCACCACCACGGCGCCGGTGACCGGCACGGTCTGGCTCAGGCTGAGCGCGACGTCTCCCGTTCCCGGGGGCATGTCGACGACCAGGTAGTCCAGCTCGTCCCACTTCACGTCCTGGAAGAACTGCCGGACCACCCCGTGCAGCATCGGGCCGCGCCAGATGATGGGCGCCGTCGCGTCGGTGAGAAAGCCCATCGACACGACCCGGATGCCGTGCTTCTCCGCCGGCACGATCTTCTTTCCGTCCGACTCGAGGCGCGCGTCGATACCGAGCATGATCGGCACGTTCGGGCCGTACACGTCCCCGTCGATGATCCCCACGCGCCCGCCGTAGCGGGCCAGCGCCACCGCCAAGTTGACCGATACCGTCGTCTTGCCGACGCCGCCCTTCCCGGCGCCGACGGCGATGATGTTGCGGATGCCGGGGATCGGAGCCTGCTGCGCGTCGGGAACCGCGGAGCGGACGCTCGCGGTCATCTCGATGTCGACGGTGTCGACGCCGCCGATGGCGGACACCGCCGCGCGGGCCTGCTCGCGCATCTGATCCTTGACCGGACAGGCGGGCGTGGTCAGCTCGATGGCGAACGCGACGCGGCCCCCGTCGATGACCAGGTTCTTGACAAAGCCGAGACTGACGATGTCCCGCCCGAGATCGGGGTCGGTCACCGCCTTCAGGGCATCCAGGACGACAGCTTCCGAGGCAGGCATATCCCGTCAAGCTTAGCCGCTCGGTCCGGGGCGTGACAACCGCGCGGCGGTCGGGATACCGCCGGTCACTGCACGGCGATGCGGACTTCGATGTGCGTCTCGAAAGCGTGCGGCGGGTTGATCGAATAGCGCAGCCGGGTCCCGTGGCGGACCCCCGGGGGGACATGGAAGTGCATCCGGTGGGGCAGCAGGCCGGCGCCGCGGCCGCGGCACAGGCTGCAAGGGTCCAGCCACAGCTCGCCCCGGCCTCCGCAGGCCGGACAGGTGTGCTCGACGGTCAGATCCAGCGGCACGCGCACGCCCTGGTCGGCCTGCCGCGCGGTCAGCTCCACCTCGGCGCGCCGTGTGGCCACGTTGCGATCGACGCCCTCGGCGAAGAACGCATCGCGCATGCGGGCGACGATCGGGGTCATGGACGGAAAGTCGATGGCGACCTCGTCACCGAGGACGGTCCCCGCCGACCGAGCGTCTCGCGCTGACGACGGGCGCTTGTCGTCGGTATCGACGCAGCGGAACGGTCGGGGCGGCGGTTCGGCGGACACGAGCCGTACGATAGGAGTCGGTTCCGATGGTTGTCAAGGCGGCCCGCGGCGATTACCATCTGCCGCGGGAACGGATCAGCAATGAGCGAATACAGCATCCACAGCGAACCGCGCGCGGGGCACTGGATCGCCTGGGCCGTCGCGGCCGGCGAGTCCGGACCGGCCGGCGCCGTCATCCTCCCCGGGCAGACCCAAGAGGAAGCCGAGGCGAACGCGCGCGTCTGGGTCGAGCGCATCGGCGCCGACGCGCGGCTTCCGTGGGCCGCGCCCGCCCGGGAGGAGGAGCCCCCGGCCGAGGACGCATCGCCCGACCCGGCGTAGCGCCGTCTGCCCCGGCGTCGCCCGCGCGGTCTCCGCGGCGCGGACAACCCGGCCGCTACGGCACGGCGCCGACCACGGCGAGCCGGTGCGTCCGCCCGCTCGCGCCGGACCAGCCGACGACCGGCCCGGTCGCGCCCGCGGCCTCGCCCAGCAGGGCGGCGAAGCCGGCGGGCAGCACTTCCCCCAGGCTCCCGCGGCCCGGCTCGAAGCCGCCGGCGCCGGCCGTCGCCGAGAAGTACAGACGGTCGCGGGCGCGCGTCGCCGCCACGTAGAGCAGGCGCTTGCTCTCCTCCCGCTCGGCGAGCAGCCGGTCGCGATCGGCCTCGGTCCGGAAGGGCCACACCGACACCGAGGGCTGTCCGTCGCCCGCCGCCGCCGTCACCCGGACGGGGGGCGCCGCGGCGCCGGCGCCGCGGCCCGCGTCGACGAGAAACACCACCGGGAACTCCAGCCCCTTGGCCGCGTGCACGGTGGTCAGGTTGACCGCGTCGAAGGCCTCCACCACGGCGTTCGCCACGTCGCCCGACAACTGGTCGATGTGGTCCGCCACCCGCGTCATCGTGGCGTAGCCCCGGTTCTGCACCCGCCGGACCAGGCCGCGGATCTTCTTGACGTTCTCCCGCGCCTGCACCAGACCGCCGGGACCCAGCTCGGCATCGTAGGCCGACTCGTCGAGGACCCGGTCGAGCAGGGCCGCCGGCGGCATCCGGTCGACCCGGGCCACCCACCCCGGCACGCTCGCGCGGGCCAGGTCCAGCAGCCGCCGATCGTCGTCGGGGAGACGCGCGAGCGCCGCCGGCGCCGCGGGAGCGAGCAGGGCGTCGCACAGGCCCCCGGCCAGCAGGGCGAGGGCGCGGTCGGAGACGCCGACGATGCGCGACCGCAGCAGCGCCGCCGCGCGCAGCTCGCTCCACGGATTGCCCAGGTACCGCAGCAGGGCCCGCACGTCCTTGATCTCGTCGGCGTCGAAGAAGCCGAGCCCCTTGTGGACGCAGGTCCGGATTCCGCGTTCGTGCAGCGCCCGCTCGAACTCGCGGTGGCTCTGGCGCGTGCGGAAGAGAACCGCGACGTCGCGCGGCGCGGCGCGCCGGCGCAGGCCGGTGCCCCGGTCGCGGACCTGCCCGTCCTCGAGCAGGCGGGCCACCTCGCCGGCCACCAGCGCCGCACAGCCCGCGACGCTCTCGGCGGCCGCGATGCCGAGCGCCGGGGCACGATCCTCCCCGGTCGCGGTCCCGGTTTCGATATCGCTCTCGCGCCCGGGCGCCGGCGTCCCGTCGACGGGGAACCGATCGTGCTCGTCGAACCGGAAGGCGTCGCGGCGGTCCGGCGCCTTGTCGACGGCCGCGAACAGGTCGTTGACGAAGGCGAGCAACGCCGGCACGGCGCGAAAGCTGTGCGAGATCCACTGCCGCACGCCCTTCGAACCCTCCGCCCGCAGCGCTCCGACCGCGATGCCGGCGGCCTCGAGCACCGAGACGTCCGCATCCCGGAAGCGGTAGATCGACTGCTTGCGATCGCCGACCACGAAGACGCTGGGCGGCAGGGGCGCGTCGTGCACCAGCCCGCTGCCCTCGCCCCACGACTGCACGAGCAGCGAGACCAGCTCCCACTGGGCGCGGCTGGTGTCCTGGAACTCGTCGACGAGCACGTGGTGATAGCGCGACTCGAGCCGATATCGTGAGCGCGCGAATTCGTCCATCCGGCGCAGCAGATCGACGGCGCGCTCGACGACGTCCGAGAAGTCGAGCAGCCCGCGCGACTCGAGCTCGCGCCGATACTCGGTCACGCCGATGCGAAAGACGCGCTGCACGCCGCGTACCAGCGCTACGTTCACGTCGCGATCGAAGCGGCCGAGCGCCTCGTGGACGACCGGCGCGAGCGCCGCGGCGGCCGCGCGGAAGCGCCGGACCCGCGGGGACCCGCGCCGCGCACGGGGATCGGCGAACCGCTTGCGCACCGAACCCGACCGGGTCAGGAAGTACGCCCGCAGCCGGTCCAGGACCGCGCGGATGCGGGCCGGCCCCGCGTCGGCGAGCCGGTCGAGACCGGCCAGATCGCGCGCCACCACGGCGAAGGCGCCGTCCTCGGACGGTCCGTCCTCCAGCAGGCGCCGCAACGCCGCGCCCTTCCCGTCCAGGCGCTCGGCCAGGCCCTCGGCCGCCCGGCGGCACGCGCCGGCGGCGTCCAGGTCGCGCGGCGCGCCCCGCAGGACCCGTTCGAGGGCGGGGGCCACCGCCGCGCGGCGCTCGACGAGCTCGGTCACCGCCCGGCGCACCCGCCAGGGACCGAGTTGCGCCAGCAGCATGGCGACGTCGGGGTCCCCGCTTGCGAGCGCGCCGGCCGCGACCAGCGTCCGCTCGACCGCCTGCCGGACGAGATGCGGAATCTCCGTCTCGTCGGCAACCGCGAAATCGGGATCGAGATCGGCTTCGAGCGGGAACTCCCGCAGCAACGACAGGCAGAAGGCGTCGATGGTGCTGATGCCGATCTCGCCGAGCCGGTCGCGCAGCTTCCGCCAGCGCGCCTCGCCCGCGCGCGACCGCAGGGCGTCCTGCCTGAGCTCGTCCACGATCCGCTCGCGCATCTCGGCGGCGGCCTGCCGCGTGAAGGTGATCGCCAGCACGTTCAGCGGGTCGATGCCGGCGCGCAACAGGTTCAGGTAGCGCGTGACGAGCACCGACGTCTTGCCGGTGCCGGCCGACGCCTCCAGCACCACGTTGCGGCGCGGGTCCACCGCGGCGAGGCGGGCCGCCCGATCCGGAAGCGCGGCGGGCGGGGAGCTACGCGTCGTCGACATAGTCCTTGCGGCAGACGGTCGGAAAGTCGCACGCCGCGCACCGCGCGCGATCGACCGGCCGCGGCGGATAGCGGCCCGCCTCGATGGCCTCGACCAGCTCGACGACGCGCGCTCCGCCGGCGTCCATCGCGGCGGCGACGTCGCCCCCCGGCACCGCCACCTGCAGCCGGGGATCGCCGAAGGCGAGGTAGAGCGCCTCGGCGGCGCGCCAGTCCCGCCCCCGTTGGGCGCGCAACTGCCGCTCGGCGCAGCCCGCGTACACCGGGAGCTGCAGCGCCCGCGACGGATGCGGAGGCCGGCTCGCCTTGTAGTCGATGACGCGGAAGGTGCCGTCCGCGTGCAGATCGATGCGGTCGACGACGCCGCGAATCGCCACCTCCCGGCGCGCGGGCGGACGCCCGAGCGGAAAGCGGCCGTCGATGCGGTACTCGAGCAGCCGTTCGACGACGCCGGTCTGGCCCTCGATCTCCGCGACGAACACCCGTTCGGCCAGGCCGGGCGCGGCGGCCGAACCCAGGAGCCACCCGCGGGTCACGGCCCGGTCGACGGGCGGCAGCCCGCCGACGGCGTCCTCGGCGGCGACCGCGAAGCGTTCCAGCGCCAGGTCCAGATTCGCCAGCGTGACCGCGCCGCGGCCGGCCTGCTGCCAGTCGCGGAAGAACACCTCGAACACCCGGTGCAGCACGAGCCCGCGCCGTTCCGGCGTCAGGGTCTGCTGCGCCGCGCGCTCGGCCTCCAGACCCAGCGTGTGCCGGGCGAAGTACTGGAACGGACACGCCGCGTAGCGCTCCAGGGAGCTGACCGTGTACGAACGTTCCGGCTGGCGGCCGGCCGCCCCGCGCGACCGCCGGTCGCGGGCGTCCGGACCCGCCGCCCGCGCCGCGCGCAGCTCCCGCCAGCGGCGGCGCAGGTCCGCCTCGGCGCGCTGCTCCGCCGGCTGGCCCGGCGGCGCGTCGCCGGCGGCCGGTTCCGGCGCGGAAACCCGCTCGAGGTCCATGCTCTCGACGTCCTCGAGCAGCGGCGAGGCGGTGACGACCACGTCGTCCTCGAGGCTGAAGGCCGACAGCCAGACGCGCTCGGCGGCCAGGCCCAGCAGATCGCGGAACGCGGCGCGAGACGCCCGCTGCCGGTCGCGCTCGCGCGGCCAGCCGAGCCCGGCCAGCAGGCCCGCCGGATAGAAGATGTTGCGGCCCGTGCCCGCGGGCCAATCGGTCTCGACCAGACCCGCGACGAACACGTCGTCGAAGCGCCCGTAGGCCGCCGCGTGGACGTCGACGAGTTGCAGGCCCTCGGACGGCGCCGGCGGCGGCAACGTCCGGCTCTCGATCCAGCGCCGCACGACCGGCGCCACGCCGTCGACGTCCACGTCCCGGCCGGACTGGTTCAGTTCCCGCTCCGCCGCCTCCAGCGCCTCGAGGCCGCGCCGGACGCGGGTCCGCCCCCGCGCGGCGAGATCGCCGGCTTCTGCGGCGCCTGCGCCGGCTTCGTCAGCATCGTCGGCGTCGGCTTCGTCAGCGGCGGCTTCGTCAGCCTCGGCTTCGTCAGCGGCGGCTTCGTCAGCCTCGGCTTCGTCAGCGGCGGCTTCGCCGGCCGGCGCGTGCCGCTCGAGAAACGCGCGGAGCGTAGCCAACTGCGCCCCGAGCGGCCGCGGCGCCAGCAGCGGCCGCAGCTCGCCGGCCAGCGCGACCACGCACCGCAGGGCGGCGAGCGCCGTGCGCCGGACCCCGGTCGCCGCCTCCCATTCGGCGGCGCAGGCCTGCAGCGGCTCCAACCCGCCGGCGAACCCGATCTCCGCCAGCGCGGCGTCGAGGGCCCGGATCGCGGCGGCCGAAGGCGGCGCTTCGCCCGTGTCGAATGCGAAATGCGGCGACCGCAGCAGCTCCACCGCCGGTCCCCGCCGAAACCGGCCGGCCGCGAACGCCAGCACGAGATCGACGGCCGCCGCGTACGGCTCGACCGCCAGCGGCAGGGCGTCGCCGGTCCGCACCGGCAGGTCGAGCGCACCGCACACCGAGGGCGCCAGGTACACGTACGGCAAGGGGCGCCGGACCACCACCGCGGCCGACGCGGGCGGGCGCGCCCCGGCGGCGACCGCGCGCCGCACCCGGCGGGCAATCGCGCGCAGCTCCTCCTCGCGGTCGCGCCACACGAAGTACGGCCGGTCCCCGCCGGCGTCGGGCACCACGATGGCCGGCGCCCGGCGGGGCGCCGGTTCGACCCGCCGCTCGACCAGGCCGGGCAGCAGGTCCTCGAGCCGCTCCCGATACCCGCTGTCGAGCACCGCGTCGGTCGCGATCAGGGTCACCCGCGCCAGCCGCGGGAGACGGGCCAGCAGGTCGAAGTCCGCCGCGTACAGCCCGGCCGCGTGCGCGACCCGATCGGGCACGGTCACCACGATCTCCGACACCGCCGCGATGCCGTCCGCGGCCAGCAGCCGCTCCCGCAGCCGGTGCTCGTCGAGGCCGCCCAGCGCGTCGAGCCGCCGGTCGTAGGCGCGGAACGCGGCCACGAGGAACCGGGTCTGGAGCAGCAGGCGCCGGGCGCCGCGGTCGAGCTCGGCGCTCGGCTCCAGCTCCTCCACCAGGAGGCGCTCGAACGCGTCGACCGAGCGCCGGCGGCGGCGAAGCTGGTCGTAGAACGCCAGCAGCGCCGCCACGATGCCCGGCCGCAGCCGGAACGGCGGCGCCGAACCCGCGGCCGCGGCGTCGCCGGCCGCCGCGCCGGCGACGACCTCCCGCTCGACGGGAGTCAGCAGGGGCGGACCCGGACCCATCCGGTCGCGCAGCCAGTCGTACCACTCGTCCCGCGTGACCAGGGCCGCCCGCCCGGAATCCACCCCGGCGGCGTCGAGCGTGCGCCGCAACTGCAGCGTCGCCTCGCGCGTGGGGGTCAGCACCGCCGCCGCATGCGTGGTGTCGGACGAGGTGGAAGAGCCGTACGTCGCCGCGCGCGTGGAGGTCAGCCCCGCCGCGGCCGGTGACGCGGCGCCGCACCCGGCGACCGCCTCGGCGATCGCGCGCTGAAAGGCCCCGAGCGTGGGGGCGCGCAGCAGGCGGGTCTCGCGCGGGGTGATCACGGCACGCGCTCCGGCGCCACGGTCCGATCGCGGCGCGCCGGCCTTCGTGCGGCCATCCACTTTCGTGCAGTAGCTGACACGCGTTGCGGAAAACCTGTGGATGTCCTGTGCACGTTCCGTGGATTTTCTTTGGATGCGACGTTTTTCTTTGCGCCGATTTCCCGGCCGTTACCCGATCGTCGCGGCCTGTGGGCGCGAGGTTCGTCTCCGCCTTCGCTTGATTGTGACGGCCGGCTCACTAGAATCTTCGAGGCCCGGACAACGCAACCAGCTCCCCATCAAGCCGTGACCACACATCGGTTCGAAGAGACCATCGGCGACCAGCGGTACGTAGTCGAAGTCACACCCGCGTTGGGAAACCGCTGGCGCGCCTGCCTCGTCCGCAACCCCGGGGTCCCTACGGCCCTGATGCCCTTCTACGGCGCGACGCCGCGCGAGGCGCTCGGCCGGCTCGTCGGCTGGCTCGCGCGCGCGCATGGCGTGACGGCGGATTCGGTATAGTAACCGTGGGTTGACGCGCATCGCGACAGGTATCAGGCACGCGCTGGTGGCCGCGGCCGGCTTGTGGCTGGCGGCCGCGCCGGCCGCGGCCGAGTCCGCGCAGATCGGCGCGCGCCCCGCCGTTCGCATCGTCGCCACCGGCGGGACCATCGCCAACGATCCGGCCGGCCGGCTGACCGCGGTCGAGCTGGCGGCCCTGGTTCCGGCGGCCGACCGCCATGCCGCGATCGAGACCGAGCAGTTCGCCAACGTGCCGAGCAGTTCGCTGACCGTCGCCCACTGGCTCCATCTCGCGCAACGCCTGAACCGGCTCTTCGCGACGCGCAGCGACCTCGCCGGCGTCGTGGTCACCAGCGGCACGGACACGCTGGAGGAGACCGCCTACTTCCTGCACCTGACCGTGCGGACCCGCCGGCCGCTGGTCGTGGTCGGCGCCATGCGGCGGCCGCAGACGCCCGGCTACGACGGCGCCGCCAACCTGCTGGACGCGGTCCGCGTCGCCGCCGCCCCCGCCTCCCGCGGCCGCGGGGCCGTGGTCGTCGCCAACGGACAGATCCACGGGGCGCGCGCCGTCCGCAAGGCGCACGCGCAGCGGCTGGACAGCTTCGACTCCGGACGCCGCGGCGTGCTGGGCGTCGTCGATGCGGACCGCGTCGAGTACTTCCGCCGTCCGGGCCGCCGGCACACGCGGCGGACGGAGTTCGACGTCTCCGATCTCGATGGGTTGCCGCGCGTGGCCCTGCTGGCGAGCTACGTCGGCGCCTCGGGCGATCTCGTTCGCGCGGCGCGCGACCTGGGCGCGGAGGGCATCGTCATTGCCGCCGCCGGCGCCGGCGCCACGACGCCGCCGCAGGCCGACGCGATAGACGAGGTGACCGCCGACGGCGTCGTGGTCGTGACCGCCACCCGGACCGGCGGCGGCCGGGTCCCGGCCCGCCTCCGGCGCCGCGGCATCGGACGGCGCGCGGCCGAATCACGCCACGAGCTGCGACGCGTCGCGGGCGAGGACCTCTCCCCGGTCAAGGCCCGCGTTCTGTTGATGCTGGCGCTGACCCGGACCCGGGACGGCGCCGAGATCCAGCGGCTGTTCACCGTCTACTGACACGGGCCGGTAGCTCCCAGCCGCCGGTGACGCCCGCGCGGTGCATGAAGACGGACCCGCGAGCCGGAGCTAGCGCGCGCCGTCGCCGGCCGGCAGGTGCAGGCGCTCCAGGGTCTCGAGGCGCTGGTCCACCTGGCCGAAGGCGATCTCGACGGCCCGCAGGCGGTCGTCGAAGCGGCGGAGGTCGGTCCGGACGCCGGCGAGATTCCCCTCGACGGCCTCGATGCGGGTCGTCAGCTCCGTACGCAGATCGTCGACGCGGGCGATCAGCTCCGTACGCAGGTCGTCGATACGGGCGTTGACGTCATCGAAGCGGGCGTTGACGTCATCGAAGCGGGCGTTCACACCGGACAACAGGAATACCCCCAGCGCCACGCCGGTCCCGACAACGCTCAGGATGACCGCCACCCCGGTCCCGACGACCCACTTCGTATCGATGCCCATGCGGTGCGCCCGGCTCCTCAAGGTATCGGCGCCGGGGACAGCCGTCACCGGCGCGCGCGTCTCCCCAACGGTATCAGCGCCCGAGACGGCCGTCAAGTGCACTCACTTCACGTGCAAACACAGTCGTGAGAGCATGCGACGCCATACGGGTGCGCCGGTCCCTACCCGCGCCATCGACCCGGCTTCGGATCCCGCGCCGTGGATGGCCCGCGAGCCGGAGCTATCGCGCGCCGTCGCCGGCCGGCAGGTGCAGCCGCTCCAGCGTCTCGAGGCGCTGGTCCACCTGGCCGAAGGCGATCTCGACGGCCCGCAGGCGGTCGTCGAAGCGGCGGAGGTCGGTCCGGACGCCGGCGAGATTTCCCTCGACGGCCTCGATGCGGGCAATCAGCTCCGTACGCAGGTCGTCGATACGGGCGTTGACGTCATCGAAGCGGGCGTTCAGCTCCGTACGCAGGTCGTCGATACGGGCGTTGACGTCATCGAAGCGGGCGTTCACACCGGACAACAGGAATACCCCCAGCGCCACCCCGGTCCCGACGACGCTCAGGATGACCGCCACCCCGGTCCCGACGACCCATTTCGTATCGATGCCCATGCGGTGCACCCGGCTCCTCAAGGTATCGGCGCCGGGGACAGCCGTCACCGGCGCGCGCGTCCCCAACGGTATCAGCGCCCGAGACGGCCGTCAAGTGTACTCACTTTACGTGCAATCACATTCGCGAGAGCGTGAGGAAACGACAGGTCCAGACCGGCGTGTCGCGCTGCGCGGCAGGTCCAACCACAGGCCTGTTGCCGGGTTCGGGCAGTGTCCGATGATAGGGTGGAGAACGGCGAGAGTCGCCGGCGGCGGAAGACCTATGAGCGATGCCGCTACCGCGAGAACCGTGCCGGGCTACGACGCCGAGGCGTTCGAGTGGCGGGGGATCCGGCCCGACGGAAGGCCGGACGAGGCGATGCTCGCGCGGCTGACCGCCGCGATCGTCGAGGCGGTCGAACCGGAGCGTATCATCCTGTTCGGCTCGGCGGCGCGCGGCGACATGTGCGCGAAAAGCGACCTCGACGTCCTCGTCGTCAAGGATGCGGCGCACCACCGCAAGGTGGCGTGGAAGGTCTACACGGCCGTGCCGAGGGGAACGCGGGCGGTTGACGTCGTCGTCGCCACGAACGCCGACATCGAGCGGCACCGGGACAAGCCGTACTACGTGATCCGGCCGGCGCTCGACGAGGGCCGGGTGCTCTATGACAGGAACGCGCGCGCCTGACGACGCGAGATACTGGCTCAACGAAGCCAAGGAGCGTCTTGAGGACGCACAGACGCGAGCGGGCGTGCCGGGTAGCAGTGTGCGCGTCCGGTGCGAGCAGGCGCACTACGCGAGTGAGTTCGCACTCAAGGGCGTGATCTCGCGGCGGGCCCGGCTTCGGATCCCGCGCCGTGGATGGCCGCGAGCCGGAGCTAACGCGCGCCGTCGCCGGCCGGCAGGTGCAGGCCCTCCAGCGTCTCGAGGCGCTGATCCACCTGGCCGAGGGCGATCTCGACGGCCCGGAGGCGGTCGTCGAACCGGCGGAGGTCGTTGCCAACGCCGGCCAGATTCCCCTCGACGGCGTCGATGCGGCCGGTCAGCTCCGTGTGCAGGTCGTCGATGCGGCCGGTCAGCTCCGTGCGCAGGTCGTCGATGCGGGCGTGGACGTCGTCGAGCCGGGCGTTGACGCTGGAGAACTGGACGGAGAGCAGTCCGCCGAGCGAGACGCCCACCGCGACAATGGTCCCGATGATGGCCCTGGTATCCGTGGTCATGCGGTGCGCTCTGTCCTCATGCAATCGACGCCGGGGGCTGCGCCACGCCGGTCCCGACGACCCACTTCGTATCGCGGCGCATGCGGCGCGTCCGCTTCCGCAAGGTATCAGCGCCGGCGACGGCCGTCAAGTGCAATAACTTTACGTGTAGTCACATTGCGGATCGACGGGGCGCCCCATCAACCCGCAGCGAAGCGGGCGGCGCGCACATCCGCGCGCCTGGCGCGGGGTCAAGAAACGGCCCCCCGGCCGAAGCCGGAAGTCGTTGGGTTGCACGTTGCCGTGCATGCGGTCGGTCGCTCGAGCTGCGTACGGCGGCGGCGCCGCGCGCCGCGGCCGGCCGGCAGGAGCCCGAGGAGGCCGATGCCCACCAGCGGCAGCGCGCGGGCCTCTTCTTCGCCCTCATCCGTGGTCATCATGCCGCCGCCACGGAGCGCCATGGCGGACGCCTGGATGTTCGCAAGCGCGGTCGAGCTGTCGTCCATGATGTCATCTTAGCTGGCGCAGTAAATCGTTTGGCTGCGGTCGCCTCCGTCTATGTCGCCGGCTGTGAGGGCGGTGCCCTCTGCACCGGCGGCCGCAAAACGGCGAACCCACCGGGACGATCGTCTGGCGGGTCGACGACGGCGGCTACGGCGCGATCACGGCACCCCGGATCACGGACGATGAGGCGGCGCCAATCGTTGACTTGGTCAGCTCCGCATTATCGGGTCCACTTCACACTCCCCCGATGAGGGTCCGGTCAGCGGAAACCGGGACCGGACCAACGGTTTGTCACGGTTGCGCGCTGGCTGCCGGCGCCACCTGGAAACCGAGGGAGGCGGCGTTGTCACGAATCCGATCGTCGAACGACAGCACCCGCACGTCGGGCGACAGAGTCCGGACCGACAGCGCCGTCGCGAGATGAATCGCGTCCAGCGCTCGAATCGGTTCGCAAGGAAACGACCGGCGGGACCGATGGACGATTTCCGCATCCATGGAGTGCAGGGTCCAGTGAGCCGATGCGGTGTCGACGATCGCGTGAAGCTGCACCGATTCGCCCGCCGTGATCCGTCCCGTGGCAGCGGCGCGACGAACGCGCGGTCGCATTCGATGAGGGTCAGGTCCGACGTGAAGACCACCTCGGCGGCGGCCAATTGAGCCCGGGCACGGTCACCGCGCTCTTCGTCGAGCAGCCACGCGACCACAGCGCTCGTCTCGGCGTACAAGTTCACCACTCGCCGCGAACCTCGTCGAGCAGGTCCTGGACGATTCGGGAAGGCAATCGGCGGGACGGACGCGGGTAGACGTCCGGGCGGTTCGGGGCGCCCGGCCGAACCGTCCCTGCTCGCGCGCGGCGCCGCAGTTCGCCGTACGCTTCTTCCTCGGTGATGTGCCTGGGGGGACCCAACTCGGCGACGACGCGGCCTCTATGGGTAACGGCCACGCGCTCACCTTGCTCCACCATGCGGAGGTAGGCGCTCAACCGGTTCCTGATCTCCCTGACGCCCGATGTCAGCATCGCAAGAATGTAGACACAGAGCGCCACAATGTCAACTCGTGGTCGCCGCACACGAGGCGCAGTTGCAGGACGAGCGCGCAGAGCGACGGACCATTACCGTACGGCGGGACGAGGCCCGCCAGAACGGCGCAGAAGTCCGTATGAAGAGGCGAAGACCGAGGCCGGCGAGAAGCTGAAGACCGGGGGGGGACACGATCTCGCGGCGGGCCCGGCTTCGGATCCCGCGCCGTGGCGCGCGCGTCTCCCCAACGGTATCAGCGCCCGAGACGGCCGTCAAGTGCACTCACTTCACGTGCAGTCACATTCGCGAGAGCATGCGACGCTATACGGGTGCGCCGGTCCCCACCGCGCCGCCGGCTTCCCGCGGCGTCCACAGCACGTCGATCGCATACACGAGGTCGAGCCGTTCGCCGTGCCAGTCCGGGGTAGCCGTATCCGGCCCGATGACGACGCCGGCTTCGTCCAGCCGCGCGTCCGTCGGGACCAGCGGCGGCCCGGTCCAATGCGGTGCGGACGGAACATCGGGAAACGGACGGCCGTCCGGCCAGCGGAACTCGACCTCGCCCGATGCGCGCATCCGCACCGTGAAGCCCTCTTCGTGAACTGCCCGGTGATGGCGGCGGCACAGCAGCACGAGGTTGTCGAGCCGCGTCCGCCCGCCGTCGGCCCAGTGGCGGACATGGTGCGCGTCGCAGCGCCGCGCGTTGCAGCCCGGGAATCGGCACTGCCGGTCGCGCGCCTGCAGCGCCCGCCGCAACGCCGGGGGAATGGTGCGGGTCTTGCGGCCAACGTCGAGGACCGAGCCGTCCGCGGCGTGCCGCATGACCACCGCCCCGGCGTCGCACGCCGTCCGGCGGGCCGTCTCCGCGGAGACGCGCAGACCGTCGGCGTCTTCGAGGGCAGCCTGCCCACCGATCGGTGAAACCGCCATCGCCGCCGGAACACGCAACCCGTCGGCGTCTTCCGAAGCCGGGTGCCCCGCCGGCGTCTCCGCGGGAACGTCCGACGCGGCGACCGGCGACGTCTCCGCGGAAACGTCCGACCCAGCGGTCCAGAGCGTCTCCGCGGAAACGTCCGACGCGGTGTCGTCCGGCGTCTCCGCGGGAACGTCCGACGCGGCGACCGGCGACGTCTCCGCGGAAACGTCCGACCCAGCGGTCCAGAGCGTCTCCGCGGAAACGTCCGACGCGGCCGACGACAGCGCCAATCCGCGAACGGCCGCCGCCTGCCCGCCGGGCCCAGCCCGCAGCGTCTCCGCCTCGACGTGCAGCACCACCTGGTACCGGTCCCCCGCCGTCCCCCGGTCGAGGTCCGCCGCCAGAGCGCTTTCGGCCACTACCCCAAGCGCATCCGCCTGCCGTTGCCCGTAGCTGGTCTCCGCCGCTTCCTCCGGCGGCGTCTCCTTCCACAGACGATCGCCCGCCGCCTCGAGCGCACGCCGCACCACCACCCCCACCTCCGGCGACAGCCGGCCGCGGATCACCACCATGCCGTCGTCGTCCACCCAGGTGGTCAGTTGCCGCCGCTCGTGACGCCGCCGCTCGTCGGCCGCCTCCTCCGTCCGGTCCACCCGCCGCCAGGCGCGCGCCAACCGCTCGACGTAGGACGCCGGGGCGCATTCCGCGAAGCCGAGCAGACGGCGCTCGTTGGCCGGCGTCGCCACCCGCGTCAGGGCGCGCACCTTCGAGTAGGAGATCCGGCCCCGCCGCATCGCGTCGCTCAAGAGCGGGAGTTCTCCGAGGGCGCGCGCCACCCGGACCTTCTCGCGAGCGGCCCCCAGCGCCAGACCGGTGCGCCAGTTCAGCCAGTGGGCGCACGACTTGAAGCCGCTCCAGCCCTCGCGTTCGTCGAAGGCGCGGATCATCACCAGCAGCTCGTAGGTGGCGGCCTGGATGCGGGCGGCCAGCTCGGCGATGTCGTCACCGAGCTGTTCGGCCTCGTCGCGGCGCCGCAGCACCGCGGCGCGGTGCTCGTCGAGGGAAGCCGAGCCGGTAGCGACCAGTGCCCCGGCCGACGGGTTTGCCACGTCGAGGGAAGCCGAGACCGTGCGGACCAGCGCTCCGGCCGACGGCTCCGCTACATCGAGGGAGGCCGAGCCGGTAGCGACCAGTGCCCCGGCCGATGGGTTTGCCACGTCGTGGGAAGCCGAGCCGGTAGATGGACGAACGGGCGCAATGCAAGCGGCCCGCGAAGGATGCGTCACGGTGCTCATGAATCCATTGTAACCCCTTGTTTTGCAGTCACTTGAGAGCGTACAGGCACGTCGTTTCGGCGCCGGATCGCGCTCCATGTCCATTCCCGCCGGCAACGAGCCGCAGGGGGCCGTTCCGGCTGCCTGAGCGCCGTTGCAGTCGGCGTCCCGGACTGGAATCGACGTGCCCGCCGAATGGCTGTCATGTCTTTTCTTTCGCAGCCTCCGAAGGCCGACCGTATGTCGACGCCGCGCTGCGTGGAAATGGCAACTTGAAAAAGGACCCCTGTGGCCACGTGAAAGGGACCCCCAGTTTCGTCAGTCTGTTGTCAGTTGCTGACCTCCTTTCTGGAACCGATCGTTTCGTCGGGTCCGTCACGACACCGACGGAACGTCGCCGCGTTCCACTTCCGCAACATACGCCGTTTCTTCGGGGATCAGTTTTCGATGTCGCCAGGGGGTCAGTTTTGAGTTTCGCTTGACACACCACGCATCGAGCCCGACCGGGACGCCACCTGCCGAGTAGGGTATGGTGAATCGTCATGTTGACGCGTTCGGCGTTCGACACCCGCACCGAGAGCCGACGGCGTCAAGCCGAACGCAACCCCATGCGACCGGCCGTGCTGCTGCCGCCAGACGCCTTCAGCGACCGCCCGGCGTCCGAAGACGACTTCAGCCGGCTGTGCGCGCCCGGCACGCCGCGCGGCCGTCACGCCCTTGCCGTCCAGCGCCGACTCGCCAGCGGCTGCGCCGGCTGGAAGCTGCGCCCGACTTCGGAGGAGTTCTACGACGCCGTGCGCGCCAACCGACCGACCGAACGGCAAGCCAGCATCATCCGCATGTGGGGCGCCGAGGCAACCACAGGCGAGCTCATCGAAGCGTGGGTCCAACGCGCCTACACCTTGCGCCAGCTCGTCGCCGCGCTGCACCGCGCCAACTTCGCCTACGCCCCCCGAATCCACAAGCTCAACCGATGGGCCGCGAAGAGCTGACGCTCTCCGTGACAGGCGGACACCTGTGGGAACGCGTGCACCAGGCGATCGTCGACGAACTGGCGAACTTGCACAGCGGACCGCACCGCTTCCAGCTCGGCGGCGGCACCGTGCTGGCCGCCCGCTGGCAACACCGCGACAGCTTCGACCTCGATCTGGCCGTGGGCCGCGACGTGCCCCTGCGAGACCTCGCCGAACCCGGCAGCCGGTTCCGTCAGACGATGGCGGACCTGGGGGGCAGAGCGACGTACCACGCAAGGCAGTGGGTCATCGAGTTCGACGCCGGCGAGGTCGACATCGTTCAACTCAGCCCGGTCCCGCCGGGCGCCGAGCGGGAGGCACTGGTCAACGGGCGCCCCGCAATGGTCCTGGACAGCGCCCAGATACTCCACGGCAAACTCCAGAGAGTCGACAAAGCACTCGTGCGGGACGTCTTCGACCTGATCAAGGCCGCCGAACACGATCCCCGGGCCTTAGCCGCAGCGGTCAACTGCCACAGCGATTCCGAAACGGAAGTCAGGGCGCTCATGTTGGAAAACGCGGACGCGGCCCTCGAGCACGACGCCCCTGTGCAGCTTGTCGGCATCGGCACGATCGACGACCCCGCCACGCTTGGCACACAAGCCGGCGCCGCGTTGCGGGGAGCCTTGTACCGCGACGTCGCCATCTGGACCGAAGGAGAGGGCGCGATCATCGAATGCCGCACCAACAGCGGCGGAGTCCACCGAATCGCAATAGCCCCCGGCGAAATCGACCGCGGGCTCGACGAGAGCGGCATCGGCCACCACCTCCGTGCGGCTTCCTTCGGTGCGCACCGCATCCGCGAAGCACTTCACGACGCCTGCCGAACCGGCGCAGGCCGCCAGAAGGTATGGGAAACCGGAGTGGTTCTGCCCACCGTAGCCGACAGGCAACGCGGGCGCACACACGAACCGGACCGCTAGCGAAGCGACCACCAGCGCCCCGCGCGGTGCGAGTGACTTCGCACGCCGCGTTCAACCGAGCGACAGCGCCAGCAGCAACGAGGGCCGGGTGCTCTATGACAGGAACGCGCGCGCCTGAAGACGCGAGATACTGGCTCAACGAAGCCAAGGAGCGCCTTGAGGACGCACGGACGCGAGCGGGCGTGCCGGGTAGCAGTGTGCGCGTCCGGTGCGAGCAGGCGCACTACGCGAGTGAGTTCGCACTCAAGGGCGTGATCTCGCGGCGGGCCCGGCTTCGGATCCCGCGCCGTGGATGGCCCGCGAGCCGGAGCTAACGCGCGCCGTCCCCGGCCGGCAGGTGCAGGCGCTCCAGCGTCTCGAGGCGCTGATCCACCTGGCCGAGGGCGATCTCGACGGCCCGCAGGCGGTCGTCGAAGCGGCGGAGGTCGGTCCGGACGCCGGCGAGATTCCCCTCGACGGCCTCGATGCGGGCAATCAGCTCCGTACGCAGGTCGTCGATACGAGCGTTGACGTCATCGAAGCGGGCGTTCACACCGGACAACAGGAAAACCCCCAGCGCCACGCCGGTCCCGACGACGCTCAGGATGACCGCCACCCCGGTCCCGACGACCCACTTCGTATCGATGCCCATGCGGTGCGCCCGGCTCCTCAAGGTATCGGCGCCGGGGACAGCCGTCACCGGCGCGCGCGCCTCCCCAACGATATCAGCGCCCGAGACGGCCGTCAAGTGCACTCACTTCACGTGCAGTCACATTCGCGAGAGCATGCGACGCTATACGGGTGCGCCGGTGGATGCGCGTCGCAGCGCCGGGCGTTGCAGCCGGGGAGCGGCACTGCCGGTCGCGCGCCTGCAGCGCCCGCCGCAACGCCGGGGGAATGGTGCGGGTCTAGCGGCCGACGTCGAGGACCGAGCCGTCCGCGGCGTGCCGCATGACCACCGCCCCGGCGTCGCACGCCAGAATATCGCCGTCGGCGGAACTGAAACTGCCGCGATTCTCACGGCCGCGCTCACCACCTCGCAGTCGGCTCTCGATGATCTGCATGTCAGAACCTCCTCAATAAATTAGGCGAAAGTCTTCGCGTGAACTGTATAGTTGGGGGTTGGGGCGGGGACCGGAGCCCCCACCCCCTGAATGGCCTACCTGACCAGTTCGGTCCTCGCGTCGATTACCGCAGCCTCGACGATCAGCGACCGCGCCGCCTCCTCTGTGCTCAGTCCCTCGTGGGCGCCCAGGCGCCGCGGTGCCGACAGACTGATCTCGTCGCCGCGCCGGACGGAGAGCCGGTAGGCTGCGTCCGAATTGATGCAGCCGACGGCGACGGTATACGTACTGTCCCCGAACAGCCGCACGCTGCCGTGCACGAACCGATCTCCGCTCTGGAGCCCGCTCGACGTGGACAGTACCGTGTCAATTTCGTCGTCGAACACCAGCAGGATGAAGACCGACTGGTTGTTGTTGAAGTACACGTCGAAGTCGTGCTGCCGGGAGTCGCCAGACGGCGTCGAGATCGTGTAGCTGTAGCCGCTCGCATCCGTGTCGCAGTTGTGGCCGTGACTCTGCGCCTCGCCGACAGCCGGAAGCACTATCGCCGTCAGCACCGTGAAGATGATCTGTTTTCGCATGTCCTGTCTCCTCGATTCCAGAATCGGAACGACGTACTGACGCGCCGTTCCTGGCAGCAGCGTGAATCCGACACTGTTGGCCAGCACGTCCGACCAGACCGTCGCCAGCATGACGCCGTGGACGATCAGTCCGACCGCAGCGATCGGGATTCCGGTCTGCCCTGACCTATCGGACGACAGCCTGAAGGATCGTAGGGTGCGGGCGCGGCAACGAACCGCGCCCGCTGGTGACCACCGCGTGGCAATTCAACAGTGAAAGCGTGGGGAATGAGCGAGCGGACGGCGCAAGAGTGGCAGAGCGGCGCGTTGCCGTCGACGGCGAAGGCGCCTCGGACGTGGCGGACGCGGGAGGACCCGTTCGCCGAGGTGTGGGAGTCGGAGGTGGTGCCGCAGTTGGTGGCCGACACGGACGGCCGGCTGCAGGTGTTGGCGCTGCTACGTGCAGCAGAGTCCCGACGAAGCCGAGGTCCGGTTCACGTTGCTGGCCGAGCGCTACGAGCGCCGCTCGGTGATGGTGACCAGCAACCTGGTGTTCAGCCAATGGGACCGGATCTTCCGCGACCAGATGGCCACCGCCGCGGCGATCGACCGCCTGGTACACCACTCGGTGGTGCTCGAGTTCGACGTGCCGAGCTATCGAACGGACCCGTCGCGACCGACGTCGCCGTCACCGTCTCCACCGCCGGCGTCTCGTGGACGGCCACGGGGTCCGCTGTTGCCGCGGCGCCACCGACCCGCGGCTCCTGAATCTGTGTAATCCGAGACGGAGCGGAGAATTCGCGCGCGGCCGAGCGTCAACGCCCATCCGGACGTGGTCCGCGCGCGCGATAGCGCCGCCTCCAGGCTCGCCTGGCGCAACCACCGCCACCGAGTGTCCCCACCGTCGCCGCGTGCGCCAGACGAGCCTTCCGCGGCACTCGACTTGTCGCTCGACGGAACGCCCTCTTCGGTTCGTCGTCGTCGACCACACCGTCCCGCCCAGCCCGGCCGTTCCGTCTCGCGAGGGTACCCCGGCCGGGCATGACCAACTCCGACGTCCGGCTCGGAACCCACCCAGGAGACCGGACCAGAAAAGGTCCTCGCTGCGCTCGGTCTTCTGCTTTCTTCAGAAGGCAGGCCTGAACCGACTCGCGTTGGGGGGGACCCAACTCGGCGACGACGCGGCCTCTATGGGTAACGGCCACGCGCTCACCTTGCTCCACCATGCGGAGGTAGGCGCTCAACCGGTTCCTGATCCCGCGCCGTGGATGGCCCGCGAGCCGGAGCTAACGCGCGCCGTCGCCGGCCGGCAGGTGCAGGCGCTCCAGCGTCTCGAGGCGCTGATCCACCTGGCCGAGGGCGATCTCGACGGCCCGCAGGCGGTCGTCGAAGCGGCGGAGGTCGGTCCGGACGCCGGCGAGATTCCCCTCGACGGCCTCGATGCGGGCAAGCAGCTCCGTACGCAGGTCGTCGACGCGGGCGATCAGCTCCGTACGCAGGTCGTCGATACGGGCGTTGACGTCATCGAAGCGGGCGTTCACACCGGACAACAGGAAAACCCCCAGCGCCACGCCGGTCCCGACGACGCTCAGGATGACCGCCACCCCGGTCCCGACGACCCACTTCGTATCGATGCCCATGCGGTGCGCCCGGCTCCTCAAGGTATCGGCGCCGGGGACAGCCGTCACCGGCGCGCGCGTCTCTCCAACGGTATCAGCGCCCGAGACGGCCGTCAAGTGCACTCACTTCACGTGCAGTCACATTCGCGAGAGCATGCGACGCTATACGGGTGCGCCGGTCCCCACCGCGCCTGTGCTTCCACAGAAACAGAGGCCGCGAAAGCAACCGAATACCGGCCGCCAGGAACGCCTGCGACCGCTGGCGCTGACCAGAAAGCACGCAAATCCTGACCAAAGCCACAGAAAACAAGCGAATCCCGGCCGGGTTCCGTCCCGGGCACTGGAGTCTCAACCGACTCCGGGCCACTGTGGAAGAGGCCTTGGCGAAAGCCGCTTCCAACGGAGAGGCGAATCCCCTGATCATGAGGGTGCCAGAGAGAGCGATGGCATTCCTGTAGATGCCAGCGATCCACTGCAGCTACACCCGTGTGTCGCTGGAACCGACACCGGCCGGCCACAGGGCCATGTTGTCTGGCGGCCGTGGCTCGTCGCGACCGCCGGTCCAGCGCGTCTCCGCGGGAACGTCCGACGCGGTGTCGTCCGGCGTCTCCGCGGGAACGTCCGACGCGGCCGACGACAGCGCCAATCCGCGAATCGGCCGCCGCCTGCCCGCCGGGCCCAGCCCGCAGCGTCTCCGCCTCGACGTGCAGCCGAGGGCGCGCGCCACCGCCGCGCGGCGCCAGACGGAAGCGGGTGGACGTGGGGTTCACACGTTCCGCCACCGTTGAGGATCTACCCGCACAGGTCGGCGCCGGCGGTGACGTACGCCGCCCACTGCGCCATCAGGGCGCGGCGCTGGTCGAACAGATCCGAGCGCGCGTACGAGCGCTCGACGTCGTCGCCCACCGTGTGGGCCAGGGCGGTCTCGATGACGTCGCGGGTGTGTCCGCTGCGTTCGGCCGCCCAGTCCCGGAAGCTCGAGCGGAAGCCGTGGACGGTCGTCCGGCCGGCCAGGCCCGTCGTCTTGAGGCAGCGGAGCAACGTCATGTCGCTCAACTGCCGGCCCGTCAGCGGCGAGGGGAACACCAGCGCCGCGTCCCGCGCGTCCCGCGGCCGGAACCGCTGCACAATGTCCAGGGCCGCATCCGGCAGGGGAATGCGATGCTCGCGGTCGGCCTTCATCCGGTCGGCCGGTATGCGCCATTCCCGCTCGTCCAGGTCGACCTCCCGCCACCGCGCCCCGCGCGCCTCGCCGCTGCGCACCGCGGTCAGGACCAGGAACACGAAGCACGCGCGCGCGACCGGCAGGACCTGGTCGCTGTCCGCTATGGTCCGCACCACCGCCGGCACGCCGGCATAGGGCAGCGCGCGATGGTGCACGGTCTTCGCCTTGCGCGCGGGCAGCGCCGCCTCGATGCCGTTGCACGGATTCGCCTTCGTGTAGCCGTGCGCCTGGCAGTAGTCGAAGACCAGCGCCATGCGCTGCTTCACGCGTCTTCCCACCGACGGCGTGCGGGTCCAGACGGGCAGCAGGCAGGCGATGACGTCCGGGCCGGCGATCTGTTCGACCGGCATGCCGCCGATGCGCGGGAACGCGTGCTTCGCCAGGCTCGACAGGAATCGGGACGCGGAATCGTCGGTCCGCCACCGGTCGCGGTTGGCGGCGTGGTACTTCTGCGCCGCCAGCCGGAACGTGACGATCGGCTGCTGCGCCCGCGCCTGCCGGGCGGCCAGCGGATTGCCGCCCCGGCGCGCCAGGCGCCGGTTCTCCAGCGCCCGGGCGCGCGCTTCGGTGATGGTGACGGTGGGCCACCCGCCGAGTCCGATGTCGTGCCTTCTGCCCGCCACCGTCAGCCGCTGTATCCACGTCCGCGCGCCCGTCGGCGAGAGCGAGAGCAGCAGCGTACCGCCATCGGAATAACGGTGCGTCCTGCCGTCCGGCGCCAGCGACCGGATGAACGCCAGCGTGAGCTTGCCCATGCTGCTGGGGACCTCCCTGCCGGGCTGCCCCGGCGTACCCCACGCGATGACCCACCTTTCGGATCGCCGGCCGCGCGGCGCCCCGCGGCCGCCGGAACCGGCCGTGCCGCCCGTCTCGCCACACGGCGCCCCCGGTCCACCGCGGGAAGCGCGACGGGCCTATCCTGGCGACACCCTGTCAGGGTAGCCCACCGGCGCACTCCCACGCAATACCCCATGATTCCGATCGCCGCCGCGGGGCGCGTCACGCTCCGGCCGGGACCGGGGCCGGGTCCGGTAAGTAGCCGAATATGCAAGGCTTTACAGGAACACTGCGAAACCAGGCGGGAGGACCGGAGATCCGTGTGTGGTAGTTCCCGGTGGGCCGCAGCACAGAAAGGAAAGGGAACCACGCATGCGTAAGACAAACAATTCGCCCTGGATAGGGCGCACCGTGGCGACGGCCATCATGGTGCTAGTCGGCCTTGCGGTGCTGGCCGGCTCGGCGTCGGCGCAGGGGACCACGTTCTACGACTTCGACGACGTCGCGGCCTGGTGGGACTACTTCGACTGCGATGCGCAGCGGGTGATTCTCGGATCCTCCGCTACAGCCGATGTAGCCACCATAACGAGGGCGTCCGAGAGCGCCGCCTGCATGGGGTTCAGCGCTCTGTCCCGCGCCAACGCGCGCATCCTCGAGGACTTCGTCGAGAGCACCATGACCGGCCCATACGAGGGCAGCAAGGACTGGTGGAACGCGAACGACGAAGATGGTACTGGTACCGCCAACACTGCATGCCTCCATCGTCAGCAGTTGGTCGGAATCATTCCGATCGACGGTGACGGTGCCACGGATGGCGTTCAGCCCGCCAGTGCTGCCGATGACGATGTTGATGCGGTGTTGTACTGCCGTCCTTACGATGGCACTGGCGGCCTGCGTCCTGCAGAGATGGAGGTCGTCAATGGCGTCGCCATGGCTATCAGCGGACGCGGCGGCATGATGACCGACGGCGAAGACGACGACGGCATGGAGGATGCCCCTGCCCTGCCGCTGGTGGGCATCGGCCTCCTCGGCCTCCTGCTGGCCGGTCGCGGCGCGTGGCTCCGCCGTCGTGCGTAGCACCGGCGACTGACCACCCGCACGGCAACGTGCAACGGAACGGCTCCCGGCTTCGGCCGGGGGCCGTTTTTTTTGCCGTGAGGGCCGGCCTTGCTTCGCCATTATCGGAACCATCGTCGCGGTCACCGTTCCCTTGGGGGCCTGCTCTCCCGTTGCCGACGGCCTGCCGCCGCTGCGCGCCCCTGGTCACCTCTGTACGGCCGTTCTCGACTCCGACACGATGCAGACAGCCTAAACAGCCCGCGAGCCGGTGCAGCGCCCCGCCCGGACCGCGCCCGGCTGGCGGGCTGCCGACCGTCCGCCGGAGTCGCTTGACCGGACAGTTGCACCCGCCCTTCTCTGAACACGGGTCCGGCGCCCGGCGCTTGTGATGTCGGTTCACCTCGACCGGGCCGGCCGGGCGAACCCGTCGTCCAGGACACACTCCCATCGGCTGCCTCCGTAGAACCAACTGCGTGACGCTGGGAGACACGGCCGAGACATTCGGTAGGTCTTGACCAAAAAAAGCGGAGACCCTCCCAATTCTGGCAGTGCAGGCAAGTGCGCAGTTGCACTAGGCTGCATGCGGAACGTAGGTCTACCCCGCTAACGAAGACGACCGCGGAATTAACGTTCCCTGGGCGCGGGCAGTTGCGGGCGCTATGGCTTGGGCCGGGAGGGTGCGGGGCCGATTTTCCTTGGGGGAAAGGTGAAGGACGACCTGATGCGGAACTTGAACCAACTCGTTGTTGCTGCCGTGGTGGTGCTGGTCAGTTTTGCCGGATCGGCGGAGGCGCAGGGGATTACTTTCTACGATTTTGACGACGCCGCGGCTTGGTGGGATTACTTCGACTGCGACGCGAAGAGGAACATCCTCGGTGACGGCGGCGCCGGAGCTGAAGTCGTGGCGCAAGCCCCCGAGAGCAGAGCCTGCAAGGGGTTCAGCGCTCTGAGCCGCGCTGATCGGCGCGCCGTTGAGGATTTCGTCGACGGCACGATGAGCGGTCCGTTCGAGAGCACTAAGGACTGGTGGAACGCAAACGCTGGTTCCGGCGGCAATGAATGCGCTGTCCGTCAGCAGTTGGTCGCTGCGCTTGCGCTCGACCGCGACGATCAACTGGAGGGCATTCAGCCTCAGGTGGCGGACTCTGACGACCCTGACAAGCAGTTGTACTGCCGCGACTTCGATGGAGACGGCGGTCTGAGACCCGCGGAGTTGGAGGTTGTCGAAGGGGTCGGCATGGCCATCAGTGGACGGGGTGACATGGCGATGGAGGATCCCGAGGAGGAGGCCCCCGCGCTTCCGCTCGTGGGCGTCGGCCTCCTCGGCCTCCTGCTGGCCGGTCGGGGCGCGTGGCTCCGCCGCCGTGCGTAGCACGAGCGACTGACCACACGCACTCAAACGTGCAACGGAACGGATCCCCCCTTCGGCCGGGGGGCCGTTTCTTGACCCCGCGCCAGGCGCGCGGATGGTGCGCGCCGCCCGCTTCGCTGCGGGTTGATGGGGCGCCCCGTCGACCCGCAATGTGAATACACGTTCAGTTATTGCACTTGGCGGCCGTCGCCGGCGCTGATACCTTGCGGAAGCGGACGCGCCGCATGCGCAGCGATACGAAGTGGGTCGTCGGGAGGGACCGGCGTAGCGGTCATCCCGAGCGTCGTCGGGACTGGCGTGGCGCAGCCCCCGGCGTCGATTGCATAAGGACAGAGCGCACCGCATGACCACCGATACCAGGGCCCTCATCGGGACCATTGTCGCGGTGGGCGTCTCGCTCGGCGGACTGCTCTCCGTCCAGTTCTCCAGCGTCAACGCCCGGCTCGACGACATCCACGCCCGCATCGACGACCTGCGCACGGAGCTGACCGGCCGCATCGATGCCGTGCGCACGGAGCTGACCGGCAGCATCGACGACCTGCACACGGAGCTGACCGGCCGCATCGACGCCGTCGAGGGGAATCTGGCCGGCGTCGGCGACCACCTCCACCGGTTCGACGACCGCCTCCGGGCCGTCGAGATCGCCTTCGGCAAGGTGCATCAGCGCCTCGCGACCCTGGAGCGCCTGCTCCTGCCGGGCGACGGGTGAGCGCGGGGCAAAAAAAAACGGCCCCCGGCCGAAGCCGGGAGCCGTCCGTTGCACGTCTCGGGTGCGTGTGGTCAGTCAGTCGTCCGTGCTACGCACGACGGCGGAGCCACGCGCCGCGGCCGGCCAGCAGGAGGCCGAGGAGGCCGACGCCCACCAGCGGCAGCGCGGGGGCTTCGGCCATGTCGTCGTCGTCATCGTCGTCGTCGGTCATCATTCCCCCGCGGCCGCTGATCGCCATGCCGACCGCGTTGACCATGTCCAACTCCGCGGGACGCAGGCCGCCGGTGCCGTCGTAAGCACGGCAGTACAACTGGTCGTCCTGGTCGTCCGAGTCTTCCGTCTGGGCCTGAACATCATCAGTGTTGCCATCGCCGTCGAGCGGAAGGACGCCAACCAACTGTTGACGGACAACGCATACGGTGCCGCCGGCGCCAGCGTTGCCGTTCCACCACCCCTTGGTGTTCTCGCGCGGTTGCCCGTCGTTGCCCAAGGCGGCGAAGGTACCGCTCATGCCGATGAAGTCCTCAATGATGCGCCTGTCGTCGCGGCTCAGACCGTCAAACATCTTGCAGGCTCTGCTTTCGCTCGCCTTCGTGATGTCGGTCGTGCCGCCCCCGCCAGCGCCGAGAATCACCCGCATCGCGTCGCAGTCGAAGTAGTTCCACCAGCCTTCGGCATCGTCGAAGTCGAAGAACGTGGTCCCCTGCGCCTGCGCCGACCCGGCGAAAGCGCCGAGGCCCACAAGCGCCATGATCGCTACGACCACGGTGCGCCCCATCCAGGGCAGGTTGTTTGTCTTACGCATGCGTGGTTCCCTTTCCTTTCAGTGTTGCGGACCACCGGGAACTACCACAATGATTGTCCAGTCCGTTCCGACCCGGTATCAGGAATACCAGTAAGTTACTGTAAATAAACGCCTTGCAACCGGATCGTCGGTGCTATACTGGTCCTTTGCGATGCGCCCGATTCCGCGCAAACCGTTATCCGGGTGTGGGGTATATTGTGGGGTACGGGCGGTTCGTGGCCGGCGGAAAACGAAGGATTAGAAAGATGGGCGCACTCACGGTCTCGTTCATTCGTTCACTGATACCCGACGGCAAGACGCACAGGTACTCGGATGGCAACACGCTGCTCCTCTCGCTCTCGCCCACGGGCGCCAAGAGCTGGGTACAGCGAATCATGTTCTCCGGCAAGAGGCATGACATCGGACTTGGCGGATGGCCGACCATCAGCATCACGGAAGCGCGCGCGACGGCGCTAGAGAATCTCCGCACAGCGCGCCGGGGCGGTGACCCGCTGGCCAACCGACGAGCGAGAGCAGAGGATCCGATTGTCACGTTCCAGGTTGCGGCCGAGGAGTACCACGCCGCGAACCGCGCCAAGTGGAGGACCGAGGAAGCCGCATCCAGATTCCTATCGAGTCTCGCCCAGCATGTTTTTCCCCGCATCGGTCGCACGCCAATCGACAAGATCGCCGGCCCCGACATAATCGCCTGCCTGCTACCGGTCTGGACTCGCACGCCATCGGTGGGCCGGCGCCTGAAGCAGCGCATGTCCCAGGTCTTCGACTACTGCCAGGCGCACGGCCATATCGGCAGCAACCCGTGCGCCGGCATCGAGGCGGCGTTGCCGGCCCGCAAGGCGACGACGGTGCACCATCGCGCGTTGCCCTACCCGAGCGTACCGGCCGCCCTGCGTGCGATAGCGGCTACCGACCGGGTGCTGCCCGTCGTCCGCGCCTGCCTCGTGTTCCTGGTGCTGACCGCCGTGCGCAGCGCCGAGGCGCGCGGCGCCCGCTGGCAAGAGGTCTGTCTGGACACGGGGGAGTGGCGCATACCCGCGGACCGGATGAAGGCCTGTCGCGAGCACCGCATCCCGCTGTCGAAGGCCGCCGTGGACGTGCTGCGCACCGTCCGGCCGCCGGCCGCGCGCCCGGGCGCGCTGCTGTTCCCCTCGCCGCAACCCGGCAAGCAACTGTCCGACATGACCCTGCTACGCTGTCTGCAGCAGACCGGTCTGGCCGAGGCGACCACCGTGCACGGTTTCCGCTCGAGCTTCCGGGATTGGGCGGCGGAGCGGAGCGGCCACACCCGCGACGTGATCGAGACCGCGCTGGCGCACCTGGTGGGCAACGAGGTCGAACGTTCCTACGCTCGTTCGGACTTGTTCGATCAACGCCGCACGCTGATGGCGAAGTGGGCCGAGTACATTACCGTCGGCAACCCATAGCAGGGGCGGTCGTGGTCGCCATGCCATCCTCTCGCCAACGCTGCTCCGGGGAGAGTTGCTGGCCTAATGGCGGATCAACGAGGCGATCCGGGCTTCACATCCAGATCCGGCGCTACCGCGCTGCCAGGATGTGCTCGATCCGATCCTCCGCCCACGCTACGGTCGCCTCTGCGGCCTTCACGGCCCGCTCGTATTCGTCGTCGTCGACCGCGCGCTGCTCCGGGTCCCTGTCGAACTCGTAGCGGCCGGCCCCTGAGTAGGTCGTCAGACCCTCGGCCTCCTCTACGCCGGCCGGGACCGCCTCGCCGGCGTCGCCTGCCGTGTCGAGCAGCTCCTGGATGTTGTGCGTGGTCGCGAAACTCCGACCCCTGGCGATGATCACGCCCTTGAGCGCGAACTCACTCGCGTAGTGCGCCTGCTCGCACCGGACGCGCACACTGCTACCCGGCACCGCCCGCTCGCGTCCGTGCGTCCTCGAGACGCTCCTTGGCTTCGTTGAGCCAGTATCTCGCGTCGTCAGGCGCGCGCGTTCCTGTCATAGAGCACCCGGCCCTCGTCGAGCGCCGGCCGGATCACGTAGTACGGCTTGTCCCGGTGCCGCTCGATGTCGGCGTTCGTGGCGACGACGACGTCAACCGCCCGCGTTCCCCTCGGCACGGCCGTGTAGACCTTCCACGCCACCTTGCGGTGGTGCGCCGCATCCTTGACGACGAGGACGTCGAGGTCGCTCTTCGCGCGCATGTCGCCGCGCGCGGCAGAGCCGAACAGGATGATGCGCTCCGGTTCGACCACCTCTACGATCGCAGCGGTCAGCCGCTCCAGCATCGCCTCGTCCGGCGTTCCGTCGGGCCGGATCCCTCGCCACTCGAACGCCTCGGCGTCGTAGCCCGGCACGGTTCTCGCGGTTGCGGCATCGCTCATAGGTCTTCCGCCGCCGACGACTCTCGCCATTCTCCACCCTATCATCGGGACACTGCCCGAACCCGGCAACGGGCCTGTGGTTGGACCTGCCGCGCAGCGCGACGCGCCAGTGTGGACTTGTCCTTTCCTCACCAGACGTGCGTATTGTCCGCTGCCGCACACGGGCACGCAAACACAAGACGGCGCCGGCTGCGCCCTCAATGGACGGGTCAAAACCGGCCATTTGTGGACACCTCAAAACCGGCCATTTCCGGCGGCCCGAGACTGGAGTTGAGATCTACTTCACGGCGTCCTCTGTTGGCAACGTGTTTGCTGGCGCGCTAACCGTCACGCCCGAAGCCCCTGGGCAGCTCGACAGCCTGCAGTACCGACAGATCCAGCTCGCAGACCTGTTCGAGCAACGCCGCGGTCGCGGACCCGGCCAGCGATTCCGGCCACGCGTCCCGCCACTCGCGGTACTGTTCCTGCAACGCCAGAAGCGTCTGCACGGCGTCGTTCCACTGCTGTGGCCGCGACCTCCGGTCCGCTGGCCGACGGTACCGGATCCGCGAGTCGCCGGCCTTGCGCCGCTCCCGGTAACGTGCCTGCCGCTCCGCGTTCGTCAACGCCACACGACCATGCTACACCGTTACGTAACGGCGCGAGGGGGAAGCGGTCGGCCGAGCGATCGAGGCGCAAGCGTGGCGACAGACCCACCGCAGGGATGCCTTGTCTGGTCCGATCTCCCGGGTGGGTTCCGAGCCGGAAGTCGGAGTTGGTCATGCCGGACCGGGGTACCCTCGCGAGACGCAACGGCCGGGCTGGGCCGGACGGTGTGGTCGACGACGACGAGCGGGAAAGGGCGTTGCGTTGAGCGACCACTCGAGTGCCGCGGAAGGCTCGTCTGGCGCACGCGGCGGCGGTGGGGACGGTCGGTGTCGGTTGTTGCGCCAGACGAGCCTGGAGGCGGGGCTTTCGCGCGCGCGGGCCACGTCCGGATGGGCGTTGACGCTCGGCCGCGCGCGAATCCTCCCCGCCGCTGTGCAACGCCGGGGCAACTGGCCGAAGGCTGCCGACGCCTTCGAACGCCAGCCGAACGCCGGCTACCGGAGAGCGGGCGGAGGAAACGTGCCCACGGGGTTCGGACTGCGGCCCGGTGCGAAAGCGCCGGATGCGCCACCGACTCCCTACGGTTACGCACCTCCTGTCGACTCTACCGAGGTGGTCCGCACCCGGGTGCGCCAGCTTCGCGGCCCGCACTTGAGCACGTGTGCGTGATGCAGGAGCCGGTCGAGCAGCGCGGTGACCGCGGCGGTGTCGCCGAGGAGCTTGCCCCACTCGTCGACCGTGCGTCGCCGCCGGACTGTGCCGCACGGCGGTCGGCGGCGGTGCGGTGATCGTCGTCGAGGCCAGACTGCCTGCCCGGCTCGGGAGCGCTGACGCTGACCGGTCGCCAGGGCGAGGTCATGCAGGAGTCGGCGCGCACCGCACTGGCGTGGCTGCGCGCCAACGCCGCGCGCTACGGCCTCGACCCGCACTTGCATCGCCACACCGACGTCCATCTGCACGTGCAGTCGGCCGCGGTCCCCAAGCAGGGCGCCTCGGCCGGCGTGACGATGGCCGCTGCGCTCGTGTCCGCCTTCACCGGGCGCCCCGTCCGTGCCGGCGTGGCGATGAGCGGCGAGATCACCCTCGCCGGACAGGTGCTTCCGGTCGGCGGCATCGCCGCGAAGGTGCTGGCCGCGCACCGTGGCGGGCTGGCCCGCATCCTGCTGCCGCAACCCAACCGCAAACAGGTCGACGAGGAGCTGGGCGACGAGCTGCGGCGCGCCGTCGAGATCGACTGCGTGACACGGCTCGACGAACTCATTGAGTTGGCGTTACGGCGCGCTCCGGCCGGGCCCCGGGACGCCGCGGCGCCGCCGCGCGCACCAGTTTCGGCGACCGAACGCCCGTCGGGCCGGGAGGCGTGAGCGTAGCAACACCGCGCACGGCATCGGCGCTCACGTCCCACGCACCGGGCGAACGGCCGCGGGGCCGGCCCGCCATGCCGGCAGTCGCCGACAGGCAATCCGCAGAGCACGAAGGCCGCCGTCAGCCAGCGCCTCGCCGCCGCCTGGCGCCTCCGAAACATACAGAGGCACTGGATGCGCGAACGCGCCGAGCACAACCAGCCGCCGGGCACTTCCCATCGCGATCGGCTGCGAACGCAGCCCGCAAGCCAACGGCACCGAGCAGGACGCCGAAACCAGAACACAGTTCCACACCGAGCAGTACGTGTTTGCCCGGATACATCGAGCGGACCCGCGATTTGAAGACGGTACGCCAGAACCCGACCGCGCCCGTACGCGCCGAGGCATTCATCACCAGACCGGCGCCGAGTGCGCCGCGCGCCGGGAAACCGGACAGCACCCGCCGAGGGTACCGGCCCTGGCACCGGCCAGCGCCCGCCGAGTGAGACGGCCCCGGGCAACTCCGCCGCGGCCAGATCCGACCGCTCGAGATGCACCGCTGGATGGAGCTTTCCGGCGAAGGCTACCGCCTCCGCTCCCCGAGAACGCCCGCAGCGCCGAGATCGTCGGCGAGCCCGACCGCCGAGACCTGACCGGCCCCTTCGACATCATCGGCGACGTATACGGCTGCCGCGAGGAGCTCGTTGCTGTCTGTCGAAGCTCGGCTACCGCGTCGAGCGCAACGACACCGCCCGCAGCCCCGGCTACGACTTCCAGCCGGCGGCGGGCCGCACCGCAAGCTTCATCAGCGACATGGTCGACCCCGACCCCGACTGCGCCAGTGTGCTGGCGCTGGTGATGGACAGGGTCGAGGCCTGCGGCAACGACGCGGTTGAGGTTGTCAGCGGGAACCCCTACCGGCTCGCGCGGGCCATCCGCGGGATCGGGTTCAAGCTCGCCGACACGATCGCGATGAAGCTGGGCGTCGAGAAGGCGGCGACCACCCGGGTACGTGCCGGCATCGGCTACGTGCTCGACGAGGCGACGAAGAAGGGACGGACACTGCGGACTGGCCGTCGACGAGCTCCGCCCGCTGGCGGCCGAGCGGCTGGAAGTCGACGAACCGGGTCCGCACCGCGCTCGACCTCGATCGGGTTGTCTGCGGGAAGGGGGAATCCTGCGCTGCGGTTGAGGACGTGCTCCACCGAGACGCTGCACCGGCGCGCGGGTCCACGCCGAGCGTCAGATCGAAGCCCCGCATCCGCCGAGCGGGGTTCTGCCCGGGCTCCGGCGTGAACTCGAGCACCTGGGCAACGAAACGGTCGTCTGGCTCCGGCAGTTCGAGCCGGGCAGCAATTCCGCTGACGCCAACCGGCTGCTGGACCGCCTCCGAGCGGAGCGGCCTCCAGGTCCGCCACCAAGTGAAAACGACCCGTTCGCCGGCACCGAGTCGAACATCTCGCGCTCCGAGAAGCTCGCTCTCTTGAACGCCGCCGAGCGGGAGCGCGAGTGAAGTGACCCGTTTCCCCGCACCGAGTCGAACACCTCGCGCTCCGAGAAGCCCGTCCTAACCGGTCGCACCGAGCGGAGCGACCCGGCACGGCCCACCGAGTCGAACACCACACGTCCCCGAGAAGCCCGCCTCACCGGTCGCACCGAGCAGATCCGGCAACCGAGTCGAACACCTCGACGCCCCGAGAAGCTCGCCCTCACGAACGCCGCCGAGCGGAGCGGCCCCCGGTCCCGCACCACGCCCGACGCCGCTACCGGGCCGGCGCGCCTCCCCGAGTCGGCGCGCAAGCAGCCACGGACCCGGAGAGGGGAGGCACAACGGACGACAATTACTCCAGCGAACGCGGGCGGACGGGCGGAACACGGGCGCGGGCAAGGCAACGCCTGTGCATTCCTGCTCCCCGGCTCCCACGCCACCCGTCTGCGACCCCGAATCCGCGACGCTGCGGGCCTGACGGCCCCCACCTTCAACCCGGCCCGTTCGGGCCATTCCGCTCCGGAGGACACACGACCCATGCCCATCAAGGACTTGCTGCGCCCCGAACAGCTCGCCGCGCTGCGCCGCCTGCGCAAGCGCATCGTCAACCGCACGGCCATGCGCCGCTATCGCGCCGACCCGCTCTACTACAAGCGGCTGTGCGCCGGCGTCGACCTGCCGCTCGAATCCGGCACCTGCGGCCGTCTGGTGAACCGCTCGAGCGGCGAGCGCTGCTACCGCTGCTGGCAGCGCCGCCAGTGGCTGCTGAACCACGCGATGACGCCGTACGAAATCGCGGTCGCGGGCACGCTCGCCGACGACCTCGAGCACGACATCGCCGACCGCGAGCACGAAGACGCCCCGCACACCGACGCCATCGTTCCCCTGCTCGACGCCGTCGACGACATGCTCGCACCCGCCGACCCCTACCTGCGCTGGTAGCGCCGGCGACGCCACCGCCGGCGACGCCCGGGCGGAACATCTCGCCCGCCGGGGCGGGCGGGCGGGGGCGCTCACAGGCGCGCCTGTGGGGCTCGGATTCCCGATGTGCACAACGGTCGACCGAGTCCGGAAAATCGTCTCCCGGGTCATCTTGGCGGGCCGCCGCGGCGGAGGTGCGATGTTGTCGACGCCCGCGGCGCACGTGCTTGACCTTGGCGTAGGATTCCGCGCCTTCCCGCAAACAACCCGTCGAGCTGTCCGGCCGCGCCCTCGTCGCCGACACCGTGGCCGACACGCCGTGCGCGTTCCTCCCGGTGCGTTCGGCCCGGCACGCCGCCAGCCCCACGAAGCCGTTCACCAGCGAACAGCTCGCGGCAGCCGAGCCGCGGCGGTCAGGGCCGCGTTCCAGCGTCCGCGCGCCATCGACTACGACCTGGCGCATGCCCGGCAGGCGCGGAGGTTCCTCGACAGGGTCGTGGGATTCACGGTCTCGCCGCTGCTCAGCCGGCGGCTGCGGGCGGCCCTGTCCGCCGGCCGCGTGCAGTCGGCGGCGCTGGCGATCCTGGCCGCGCGCGACGAGAAGATCCGGGTCTTCCGCCCGGAGGAGTTCTTCGGGGTCGACCTGCTGTTGTGGATCGACGGCGCCGAACCGGTCCAGGCGTCGCTGGTCGATGCCGACGGCGGCGTCGTTCGTTTCGACGACCCCGGCGAGGCCGAGGCGCTGGCGGCGCATCTGGCGTCGGTCGCCGTGACGCTGGACGAGGTGGCGCACAAGGATGCGTCGCAGCGGCCGAAGCCGCCGTTCACCACGTCGACGATGCAGCGGCGGCCTCGTCGCGCCTTAAGCTGGTGTCGGACACGATGGCGATCGCGCAGAAGCTCTACGAGGCCGGGAAGATCACCTACATGCGCTCGGATGCGGTGATGATCGCCCCCGAGGCTCAGGAGGCCGCGCGCGGCTGGCTGACGGCCGCGTTCGGCGAGGGAGCCGTGCCGGCCGAGCCGCCGCGCTACGAGTCGAAGGAAGGTTCGCAGGAGGCGCACGAGGCGATCCGGTCTACCGACCCGGCGGCCGGCCCAGAGGGCATCGATCCCGGGCATGCGCCGCTCTACGACCTGATCCGCCGCCGGCTGCTGGCCTCGCAGATGACGCCGGCGCGGATCCGCCGTACGACCTGGCAGCTGTCGGCGCCGGGTCCTTCCGGCCAGCCGGTGCGCCGGGTCGCGCAGGGGCGCGTGGTCGTCGACCCGGGGTTCCACCGCGTGCTGCCGCCGGCCTCGCTGGCCGATGAGCCGCCGGCGGTGCCGGACCTGGCGGTGGGAACGGTCCGGGCGCCGGGGAGTGCTGCGCCGCAGGTGTCCTCGTCGTGGACGAAGCCGCCGCCGCGCTATACCGAGGCGTCGCTGGTGGCCGAGCTGGAGTCGGCCGGCGTCGGTCGCCCTTCGACCTGCGCGAACACGCTCAAGACGCTGGTCGATCGTCGTTACGTGCTGCTCGACGGCCGCGTGTTCGTCGTGACGCCGCTGGGTCGGCTGGTCTGCGCGCGGTTGCGGCAGCATTTCCCGAAGGTCACCGACGTGGGGTTCACGGCTGAGCTGGAGAAGCAGCTCGACGAGGTCGCCTCCGGGCGTGCCGGCATGCATCCGTTGCTGGACGGCTTCTACGGGAAGCTGCGCGGCGAGCTGTCGGACGCCGAGAGCGACCGCACGTTCGTTCCGCCGAAGCCGGCGGTCGTCGACCGGCCGTGTCCGGGCTGCGGGGGGCCGACCGCGGTGCTGCTCGAGCGCGGCCAACTGGTGCTGGCGTGCCGCACGTGTCCGGACCCGGAGGAGCTGGTCTGGGCGCCGAAGAAGGCGAAGCGGTCGGCCGCGAAGAAGGAGTCGTCCGAGAAGGCGGCGTCCGAGCAGGCCGCTGCCGACCAGCGGCTGCAGTCGCGTTGCGGGTCGTGCAGCGGGGCGCAGCAACGCTGGAAGGTGGCCGGCGGCTACGTGCACCTGTGCGCGGCGTGGGCCCGCGTGCGGGGGTGTGGCGTTCGAGGCCGGGCGCGGCGGCGGGGCCCGGCGTGGCGGTGCTCGTTCCAGGTCGGTGGTTCGTCGGGGTTGACTCCGGCGGGTCGGACCTTCGCCTTCGGGGACTGCGGCTGGAGTCGGGAAATGGACCTTGTTCTTGGAAAAATTTTAGCAAGTGCAAACGGCACCATTCTGGTGCATTTCCAGACCGTCAGGATATTGACATCCTATGGATATTGAGCGCGCTTCCTGTAGATATCTAGAGACTTGGGTCTGTAGACCCAATCCCAGGAAAAATTTTAGCAAGTGAAAATTTCGCTTTTTTTTCGTAAAACGTACTCTCTGGGTGACAGGTGCCCTGTTCGGACTTTCGCCCCTGCGGAAGCAGCGTTTCCGGACTCGGCGGGGTCCACGAGAACAGCAACGGCACGATCCGGGTCGAGTACGCTGCGTGGACGCCCCCGCCCCGGGCGCTTCTGCGCACCCCGGATACGCTACGACCGCGACGCGCTGGCGCCGAGAGCCTCGACCCATCCGGTCTCCTGGAGCTTCTCCAGCGCCTCGACGGCACCCGGCATGCCTTCGACTATCGCAAGACGGAAGACCTCCGAACGGTTCGAGCCGTACCGCGCCGTAAGATCGTCGCAACCTTGACGACCGCCGCCGGCAGGAACACGACCACTCGCCCTCACGAACGGGCACCGAGCGGTACCGAGCGGAGCAGACTGCAGATCCGGGCACCGAGTCGAACACCTCGACGCGCCCGAGAAGCTCACCTTCCTGGACGCCGCGACCGACTGATCGCGTCCATCGAGATCGTCGAACCCGCCCGAGACGCTCCACTGACTACAGGGCACCGAGCGGAGCGGAGACACGCACCGAGCACAACACTCGATCAGAACACGCCGAGCGCTGCGAACCCGCCGGCGACAACGACGCCGAACGCAGCGTGCATCGGAACCCGTCCGGCGCCGTCTCAGCAGCCCTCGCGCGTCACCGAACCGACAAACCCCGCCGACACAGCCGCGCAATCGCACGAAGGCACCGAGAACCGGGCGGACACCAGCGGTGCCGAGCAGCGCATCCTGAACGCTCCCGCGAGGACACGCACCGAGCAGGACGTCCTGTCGGAACGCACCGAACGCCTCCAGCGCCGAGCACTACATCCAGCCCGCAGGCGCCAGGCAGAACATCACCGGACCGGCCAGCCTCGGAAACGGCCACCGAGCGTTGGACCCACAGGCCTGATGCATCAACAAGCCGCCACAGACCGGAAGGAAGTCGCGGCCAGCCTTGGAGCGAACACGGTGATCGGCGTCGATATCGACTACGAGGTGATCGCCAGGAGGGCAGCACGCTCCTCGTATCGATCACCGGCACAGCGGTCACGGTTCGACCGGAAACAGGATCCGGCGCATCGCACCGAGTGCAACTTTCGGAAGAGACACGCCGAGCGCAACGCATCGAAGAAACCACGTATCTCCGCACTTATGCGGATCATCCACACCACCCTCACGCACCGAGAAGTACCGGCTCCGGTACCCGTCCCCCAGTACCCGCCGAGCGTACCGGCCCCAGAAGCGGGCGAAACACGCGCCGAAGAAAAATCACGAAACAAGGGAACCAAACAGCCCGGTTCGGCGTCTAATCAGCCGTCCGGCGTCGAGAATTACACTTCTTGGCGCCGGGGTCACTTTCCCCGCCTCCGCGACGTTCGAGACTCACGCGCCTTGGGCGCATTCTCCCAGCGGTCCGCACGCAGCCCGTCCGAACGCGGCCCACGCAACGGACGGACCCGCCGCATTCGGGTTCTGGTACTCCCCGCGCGGCACCAGGCCCGCACGCCGCCGCTGACGAACCTTCTCGACGAACAGCGGGAAGCCCAGCGCGAGCGATTCGCGCAGCACCCAGGAGCGCGACATCCGAAACTCCTTCACCGCCAGATCGAGATGATCGAGCTGACGTGCAGACAGCCTGACCTTCACGGTCCGGTCCAGAGGCTCGACATCAGGTTCCCAGATCGGCGGCAACGGCATCAGGACTCCACCCCCTGACGCGCAGGAACTGCGGCCAGCGCTGTTCCGCACGCGCCCAGGATCGTGCACACTCTACAGGTGTTCACGCACGGGAACGAAGCCGGAGCGCTATTCCGGCGGCAGCGACGGGTCGGCGACCGACTGCATCTGCGGCCGGTCGAACAGGCGCGACACCGCATCGACCACGACATCCTCGAGGTCGTCGGCCGCCACACCGATCACCTGCGCGTGGCTCCGCAGGGTGACGCCGACGTCCTCCTCGGAAAGTCCTGCATCAGCCGCACGCACCGCACGCCCGTAGTCCACGAGAACAGCAACGGCGCGATCCGGGTCGAGGATGCTGCGGGGACGACCTGGCCCAGGGCGCTTCTGCGCACCCCGGATACGCCACGAACGCGAAGCGCCGGCGCCGAGAGCTTCGACCATGCGGATCTCGCGGAGCTTCTCCAGCGCCTCGACCGCACCAGGCATGCCTTCGGCTATCGCAAGACGGAAGACCTCCGAACGGTTCGACCCGTACCGGGCCGCGAGATCGTCGCAAGCCTTGACGGCCGCCGCCGGCAGGAACGCCACCACGCGCTTCATCCGCATGAAAACCTCCACCACGCCATGACGAGACCCGCCCGAATCCTCAAAAACAGTGCACCACGGTTGCAACAAATCGCGAAAATCGGCGAGCGACCAGCGCGATCGCCATTTCGACTGGGGTCAGGATCGAGTTCGTTCGTGGGTCCAGCAAAGATGGCCCAGTCCGGAAACGCCCGGAGCCCGAACGGGCAATTGGTGAACGCCTGCCAATCGGACCCCCCTGACCCCGGTAACCCGGCCAGCTCGCCGAAAGGGACCGTCGCATCAGCCTCAAGCCTACGAGACCAAAGGCCGCACACGTCCGGCACGTACACGCCAAAGCACTGCGAACAAGCAACTTGCAAGCAGATGCAGCCGGACGGGAACGCACCGGGAGGGGTCCCTCGAAGAACGCTCCAGCGAGCCCAGGCCGAAAGCACGAAAACAGTGCACCATTTCACCGTACGTTCACCCGAAGAGGGCACTGTCGTGCAGGCGTACAGAGATCAGAGATCCAGAGGGGTGAGCGACCCCGGTCCCGGCGTCGCTCACCCATGATTTCTCCCTGCGGGAAGGCCGGATCCGGCGGAGCCGGCAGAGTGGTTCACCAGTAGTGAACAAGCAGTACACGGTCGACATCGCTCCGCGATCGGCAGGTCAGCAGCGGTGAACGATCCGCGAAAATTCAGCCCCGCCCCCAAGCGAGGGCTCAACTGCCGTCAACGGCCGGTACACTGCCTGCAAGATCCACCCAGAGAGCCGGGTCCAGCAACAGATCCGCAGGCGCCCAAGCGCAGACCACCACATGCCACGACCACCGTCAGCACCAGACACGACATCTGCGAGCACCCGCACCCGAGCCGTACCCGCCATGGGATCCGCTGTTCCCCTACAACAACCTGTCGCCGGTTCCCTAGCGAGCAGCTGACGACGCGCGCGGTCGAGAGGCGCTGCCAGCGCGTGACCGCAGCACTCGACGCGCTGCGCGACGCGAGCCGCAAGTTCGCCGCCCCATACGCGTCATTCCAGACGGCCACGCTGATCGAGGCCCAGGCCAGCTCCGCCATCGAGGGCATCGTGACGACCATCGGCGAGATGATCGAGCACATGGACAGACCGCGCCTGACGAACGGGACCGACTCTGACACCCACGACGCGTTGCGCTACTACGACAGCATCATCGACGCCTGGCAGCATCGCGGTCGCGAATCCGTCGGCACGCGATGGCGGTCAGGGCGTGTTCGACGACCAAGGGCCGCCGCATGCCGGTGCGCCGCGGACACGGGACCGTGATCGCCGGACCGCGAGGAATCATCTACACGCCGCCGACCGGCGAGGACCGCATCGGCTCATTCGCGCGTGATGACCGAGGCGTAACTCCTGCACCACGAGCCCACGAACGTGACCCGGCGGCTCAGCCTGGCGTCGGCGGCGCGCGAGGCCGTGGCAGCGAATCTCGATCTCGCCGCGGCCGACCGGTCGGTCGCGGCCGGCCGGCGGGCGGTGCGGGCGGCGCGGGCCGCCCTGCGACCGCAGATAACGGCGTCCGGCGGCGTCGAGACGATTGATCGGGATCGCGCCGAGAGCTCGTTCGGCCTGCAGCCGGCGTGGACATCGGCCGGGTCGGTCGGCGTCTCGCAGCTCCTCTACTCGGACGGCGCGCGCGCCCGGGCGACCATCGAGCGCCACGTGCAGACGTCACGCGAGCAGGCTCGCGATGAGCTGCGGCTGGACGTGGCGCACGGCGCCGCGGTCGGCTATCTGGACGTGCTGTGAGCCCGGACCTTCGAGCGGATCCAGCGGGAGAACCTCACCCTCACCCGACCGAACCTCGAGCTGGCGCAGTCGCGCCGGCGGATCGCCGTCGCCCGCGCGTCCGAGGTGATCCGCTGGGAGAACCAGATCGCCATCAACCGGCGGGACGTGATCGAGGCGAGCGCCGCACGCAACGTCGCCGAGATCGCGCTGAACCGTCTGCTGCACCGCCCGATCGAGGAGCCTTTCGCGACGGCCGAGGTCGATCTCGACGATCCCGCTCTGCTGGCGAACGAGCAGCGGGCGGCGTTGGGCATCTGACGCCTCAGGCGTCGAGAACAGAGGAGACAGCAAGTAGGTGACGACCGTAGCAAGGGAGTGCCGTCGAGCAGCAGGCCGATATCGGTCTTCTGACCTCCGGCAGTGAGCGTCACGGTCTTGAAGGCCGGCGCGAAGCCTTCGGCGTGAGCGACCAGCGTGGCGCTGCCGGGCGGCAGCCCGTCGAACTTGTACTGACCGTTCGTCACGAAGGCTGCCGCCGACCGCGGGTTGATCTCGTGATCGACCACGACCGCGACCATGCCGTTGCCCGCGTTCCGACGGGTAGCGATGTCGTACAGCCGACCGCTCAGGGTGCCGGCCTGGGCAGTCGGATCCGCAGTTCCGTTGAAGTCGGGCTGTTCGGGCTGTCGATGTCGCCGACGCTGATCGTCGTCAGTCCGGACTTCGATGCCGTGACGATCCCGTCCGTGCCGGACGGCAACTCGAAACGCCCGTTGGCGTCGGTCGTCGTGGTCTGCACTTCCGTCGAGTTGTCGCCCATGTACCGTACGGCAACGGCAAGGCTCTCGCCGGCCCGCGGTGGCCGCGTCGCCGCTGGTTGAGGTAGAGGAGATGTCTTGTGCGCCCTCAGCCGAGCAACCGGAAGATGGCGACGACAGCCCCGACGATCACACCAGCTTGCAAGAGCATCGCACGATAGAGATCGGCGCGGAGTGAGTTGATCGCACCGTGCAGCGTGGCGACTTCGGCGCGCAACGTCTCCGGCGTCACGTGCTCACCGTGCTCGGCCGCTTGGCGGATGGCATCCGCCAACACGTCAGCCTGTGCGCGCTCAAGGCCAGCTTCGGTCAGCTGACGGGCGATGGTGAGCGAATCGAACATCAGATCTGCTCGGCCTAGCCTCCTGGGCGTTCGGCGCTCGGCGCGGCACGGTGACGGTCGAGCGGGGGCCTCCAGCCACCGAGGACATTATACCGTGCGAAGCCCGCGGCACCCAGCGGGCTCGGCTGACCGTTGCCGCTTGAGCTGTGGTCGACGAACGGTATCGTCAGCGTGCGCTGTGCTCACTGGCGTCAAGGCGCGCCGCTGCGCTCCGCTTCGCGAGGCTAGTGGTCCGTCACGTCATAATCTTCGGATAGACGGACTTGAGTTTGCACCGCGCATCGTCGACCTTCATCTGCCAGTCGACACCGCGTTGCCTGCCATTGACGTCGGTGGACCACGTCGACACTTCGTCGTGTAGCGTCTGCAGGTCGCCGAGGCGGCGCCCGCGCAGGCATTGGCGCGTCATCGAACTGAGTTCATTCTCCGCGATGTTCAGCCAGCTGCCGTGTTTCGGCGTGTAGCAGAACTCGAGGCGACGAACCAGTTCCCGGGCCCGGGCCGGCTCGAACACTTCGTAGAAGGCGCCCTTGGTGTGCGTGTTCAGGTTGTCGCACACCAGGGTGACCTTCTCGCACTCGGCGTAGCGGCCTTCCAACAGGCCGGCGACCTCCACCGCCCAGTCCGCCTTCGTGCGCCGGGCCCGGGCCGTCGCCTGACGCCAGCCCGCCAGCGGCTCGGCGAACAGGAACACCGAGGCCGTGCCCGCCCGTTCGTATTCGTAGTCGACTCGCCGCGGCCGCTGCTTCGTGGCGGCCATCGGCGGGCGCACTTCCTTGACCAGTTGCACCGGCTGTTCATCCATGCACACGACGGGACAATCCGGGTCGTAGGGCTTCTGATACAGGTCCAGGACCTGTTCCATGTGCGCCACGAACTCGGCATCGGCCTGCGGCGGGGAGCACCCAGTACTCGATCTTCCGCTGCGTCATTGCGTTTTTTTCAGCATACGCCGGATGGTTTCGCGGCTGATCGAATCGACGATCGCCAGCTCGACGACCCGGCGCGCCAACAGCCGCAACGACCAGTTCGCGAAACCCTTCGGGGGCGGTCCCAGACGCAGAGCGATGATCTGCGCCTCCTGTTCGCCGCCGAGCAGTTTGGGGACCGGGGGCGACGCCCGCCGTTTGCGTTCCAACGCCCGCTCGAAGCCTTCCAGCACGCAGCGCTGGCGAACGTTCTCGACCGTCTTGGTGCGGCACGAAAAGGCGTCGGCGATCCGCTCGTCGGTCCACGCCGGCCCGTCCGCATCGGCCTTCAGGAGAATCTGCGCACGGCGCACCTTCTCGCCGCTCCCCTTGAGCTTGCGGACCGTCTGTTGACAGACCTCGCGTTCCTCAGCGCTGAGTCGAACGATGTACTTTTTCTGCGGCATGAGAACTCTCTCGGTTCGAGACGAGTTCCCCGGTAGTCCTAATGTTTATTGATGCCGCAGCACTAGTCCAGACTGGCTCTTGCTGACGATGCCCGCTCATACGCCTCTACATGTTGTGGTCGACCTTCTGTCCAGAAGAAGCCCTTTCCCGGCAGCCGTTGACACACACACTGGCGGCACGGCGGACAAATGCGACGAGCAGGTCCAGACACCGTAGCGGTCGGGTCGACGCCCATCGCGTCCGCGTTGCCGCGCCAGGTGATCGACCATGCCGGCCGCGTCGGCCGCCGGATCGCGGTTCGTGTAGGTGACCGCGGCCAGGCCCCGGTCCGCGACCAGGCGGACCCACGACCGGAACGGGGCGGTGTCCTTCAGCGACGGGCCGAGGGCCCTGGCGAAGCCCGGCTCCGGGAACCCCGTCACCAGGACCACCGCGGGCAGCCGCGCGCCCCGAGCGCCGGCCGGGCGGTACAGGTCGAGCACGCGGCCCTCCCCCGCCCCCCACGGCACGTCGGCGCGCACCGTCACCGCACCCTCGGGGGGCACCGGCTGCACCACCGGCAGGGAGAAGAGACCGGCCGGCTCGTTCGCCGGGTCGGTCGTCGGGTCCGTCGTCGGTTCGGTCACGTCGTCGATCTCCTTCGCGGAACGCAAAGAAAACGGCCCCCGGCCGAGAGCCGGAAGCCGTTTCCGTTGCACGTGTCGGTGCCTGTGGCCAGTCGTCCGTGCTACGCGCGACGGCGGGGCCACACGCCGCGGCCGGCCAGCAGCAGGCCGAGGATACCGACGCCCACCAGCGGCAGCGCGGGGGCTTCCTCTTCGGTCGGCATCATGACGCTACGTCCGGACAGCGCCATGGCGATCCTGTCGACGACCTCCTTCTCTGTCGCGCGCAGGCCGTTCGCTCCGTCGTAGTTGCGGCAGAACAACATCGCAGCGGTCAGACTCGACAGTGGTGGAGAGCGGAAGCTCGCCGCCCAGCTTCTGATTGACGAGGCACTCGGCGATGTCGTTCCACCACAGCCTGGTGTTCTCGAACGGGCCCACGTCGTTGTTGGCGGTCCCGCCAGTCGCGACATGGGCAACCGGGTCGATGAAATCCTCAATCGAGCGTTGCTCCGTGCGCATCAGGCCATCGAACATCTTGCAGGCCGAGCGCTCGGGAGCCTGCACGAGCTCGTTGCCGCCTTCGCCGCCGCTACCGAGAAGGTTCCTCTTCGCGTTGCAGTCGTGGGCGTTCCACCACGCTTCCGCGTCGCCGAACTCGTAGACCAACATCCCCTGCGCGCCAGCCGAGCCGACGAACACGCCCAGGCCGCCCAGCGCCAGGATGCCTGCAACCACCGTGAGGCCGATCCGGGACTGGCGACGGGGCGCTGCGCGCCCCTTCGAACCCCCGGCATCCCGCGGCCCGGCCGGGCTCGCGGGAGAGCGGAACCCGCTGGCCCCGCTCCCTCTCAGGCGGTGCGCCAATGGCTGACCACCGCACCGTGAGAGTCCACGCCCGCGTGTCGCCGGCCGAGATCGCCGACTGGCGGGCCAAGGCGGCGGCGGCGGGCGTGCCGCTGTCCGACCTGCTGCGGCAGGCCATGGCGCGGACGCGGACCTGGACCGCGGCGGCGGCCGACGCCGAGCGCGAGCGCACCCGGCAGCTCGCCCGCATCGGCAACAACCTGAACCAGCTCGCCCGCTGGGCGAACGCCAACGCCTCGGCGGCCGACGCCGTCGCGGTGATCGCCAACCTCGTGGCGTTCGAGCGGGAGCTGCGCACGGTCGCCCGCATCGGCGGAGACGGCGGCGATGCACACTAAGTGCCTGCCGCGCGGCACCGGCTCGGCCCGCGCCGCGGCCGACTACCTCGTCGCCGAGCGGGACGCGACGGGGCGTGAGCGCGCCGGCGTCGAGGTCCTCCGCGGAGACCCGGACATGGTGGCGGCGGTCGCCGACTCGCTGGAGTTCGAGCACAAGTACCGCTCGATCGTGATCGCGTGGGGCGCCGGAGGACCGGCCGACCGGCCCGCAGGTCGAAGCGGTCCTCGATGAGTTCGAGAAAGACGGCGTGGGCAGGACTGGAGGCGGACCGCTACTCGTGGACGGCGGTGCTGCACCGCGAGCGCGGCGGCGGCGTGCACGTGCACATCCTGACCGCCCGCTACGACCTGGAGACGGGCAAGAGCCTCAACATCGCGCCGCCCGGCTGGCAGAAGACTTTCGACCCGCTACGCGACACCTTCAACCACGAACACGGCTGGAGCCGGCCCGACGACCCGGCGCGGGCGAGGACGCAGCAGCCCGGCCATCGCGCCTACATCGAGGCGGCGCATCTGCGCGCCGGCCTGGAGCACGAGGCCGACCCGCGCGAGCTGCTCCGCGACTACCTGATGCAGCGCGTCGAGCACGGCGTCGTGCGCAGCCGCGCCGATGTCGTCTCCACGCTCGAGGGCGCGGGACTCGAAGTGCCGCGCCAGGGCAGAGACTACGTGACCGCCCGCGACCCGGAGAGCGGCAAGCGGTGGCGGCTGAAGGGGCGTTGTACGAACATGACTTCGACCCCGAACGAGTTGTCATCCCGGCTCCGCCGCCGGCTGGAGGCGGACCATCGGGAGATCGAGGAGACGGCCTCCCGCCAGGCTGCGGCGGCTCGGCGAGAGCTTGAGCGCCGTCGTCAACGACGTGCTGCGTACCTATCGAAGCCGATACGGCGGCGGCGACCGGACGGCTGAGCGCCCTGCTGCTCCGCGCGTGGCTGAGGCCCCTGGTGGTCGGCCTGATGCTCTCGGCCGGCTTGTGCGGCGGGAGCTGGGCGGCGCTGCGCCTGTTGTGGACGGGCATCGAGTGGAAGGTCGAGACGCTGGCCGCGTTGAACGTGGACATCACGCAGGCGCGCGGGATGCTGGCCGCGATCGAGGAGACGACCTGGGGGCTAGAACTGACCGAGATCGACGGCGAGCGGTACGTGGTGCTGCCGGCCGGCACGCTGAGCAATCCGCCCTGGACCGTGGGCGGGCGGCCTGCCTTGAAGCTGTCGAGCGAGTAAGGGAGCTGTATGAACGAGCTAGAACGGCAGTTGACGGCCACCTTGGAGAGGTTGTCCGCGCAGTTCGAGACGGAACAGCAGCGGCACTCCGACGAACAGCGGCAGCAGTCCGAGCAGGTCGAAGCCTTCCAGCAGCGAGTCGAGCGGCAGACCGCGGAGAGCGAGACCTTGCGGCAGCGAATCGAGCAGCTCTCCGGGCAACTGAGGTGCTTGGTCGCGGACTTCAGGACGCTCGCCGCGACATTGCGCTGGCGGTGGAACTGACGCAACGGCAGGGCTGGCGGCGCAGAGCGGAGTGGGATTACGGCCCGAGCCGCTAGCGCCGGATCGCGACCGATGGATCCTCGGCCTCGGTGCGGGTAGCCGGGATGGTCCACACGCGGCCATCTTCCCGGTAATCGATCCGTGGTAGCCTGAGCCAGTGTTCGACACGCACGCAATCGCACGCTCCCTGACCGACGCCGACCTGACGCCGGCCCAGGCCGACGCCATCACAGACGCCATCCGCCAGGCAGCCGAGCACGGCGACCACGTCACGTCCGAGCAGTTCAAGACCGGTCTGGCCGAATTGCTGGCCGACATCTACCGGGCGATGCTCATCCAGACCGGCGTCACCGTCGGCCTGCTCGGCCTCCTTCTCGGGTTCCCACGCTGGCTCGGGTAGCACCCCTCACAGCCCTGCAAACCCGCTGCGCGCCTTTGCGGCGTCGGCCGCCAACAAGGTTTTCGAGCCGCTGGTCAATCTTGCCACAGGGGATCGGGAGAGCCCGAAGGCGGGTCGTCGACGCGGCGGGGAATCGGTCCAGACGCCGACGGCCTCCACTTGCCTCGATGCGAATGGCCGGGTCCGCACGAAAGTGCAATCACGCAAAATGGGATCCCGAAGCGAGCCCGCCCCCCCCACGGGCGCCGGGCAAAAAAAAGGCCCCCGGCCGAAGCCGGGAGCCGTTGTGTTGCACGTTGCAGTGCGTGTGGTCAGTCGTCCGTGTTACGCACGACGGCGGAGCCACGCGCCGCGGCCGGCCAGCAGGAGGCCGAGGAGGCCGATGCCCACCAGCGGCAGCGCGGGCGCTTCCTCTTCGTCCTCGTCGTCGGTCATCATGGCACCCCGGCCGCTGAGAGCATTGCCGACGTTCATGACCAAGTCCATCTCAGCGGGCCGCAGACCACCGGAACCGTCGTAGGCGCGGCAAACCAGAATCTTGTTGGCACCGACGGCGGCATCGTTTGCGGTGTCGTCCGGAATCGCCCGCATTCCCGTCAAAGCCTGTGCGGTGGCACAGCTCGGACCAGTCGTCGCCGGGGTGGCGGTGATAATGGCAGTCCACCAAACCTTGTGGCTCGCGTGCGGCCCAACCATATTGGTGTGCGTGCCCTCTGTCATGCCTGCGCCGACCGGATCGATGAAGTTCTCGATTCGGCGCTGGCGAGCAGTCGTCAACTCCGCGAACGACTTGCAGGCGGCAGACATGGAAGCTCCGCCGGCGGCAGTTTCGGAGTCGTCAGCAGCCCCCAGCAGGATCCGCATCTCCTTGCACTCGTAGAGGTCCCACCAAGCCTCGGCATCGGCGTACTTGTAGACCATCGACGCTTGTGCCGACGCCGAACCGGCGAACACCCCGAGTCCGACGAGCACCATGATGGCCGTGGCCACGGTGCGCCCCATCCAGGGCAGGTTGTTTGTCTTACGCATGCGTGGTTCCCTTTCCTTTCGTTCTTGCGGGACCGGGGTCGACCACCGATGCCGCGGGGTTCATGAACCGACCAGCACTCTACAACAACTGGTGCCGGCTGCGCAACCTCGCCCGCCGATCCCGGTTATCGGCCGGAACCCCGGCGCGCTGCACCCTCCCTTGACGCACGGAGCGGTTCGGATGTTCGTGGCAACCACGCCCCGACTGCGTCCGAATCGCCCTCTGGATTGCATCCAGAGGGGCAATTGGCGCAGAGCCTACCACGGACAAGGTGCCGACGCAAGGGCCGCAGGCCGGTTGGGTGCACGACATCATTGTTGGATGAGCGGTCAGGCGGCGTTTGCGGCTCTTCGTTCCCAGAAGTCCTCGAAGCGGCCGCTGAGGATGCAGCAGCGCAGGGCGATGATGGCGTTGGCCCCGGCGACGGTCCAGCGCATGCCGGCGCGCTTGAGCCGGGCGCCGATCTGCTTGCATCCGGCCTCGACGACGCCCGACGAGATGCACAGGCCCTTGGCGCGGAACTGCGGATAGCGCATCCGGTGGCGGTTCCCGAACACGTAGTGAATGCACTTTCGCGCCTCGGGTGTGGTCTTGACATGGATGCGCAGCGCGGCGACGACGGCACACAGCCGGCCGGCGTCCAACTCGGCACGCCGGTCCCTGGCCCACTGGTCGGCCAAGTCGGTCCCAGGGCCGTAGATGGCCTTGGCCACGTCGCACAGATGCTGCTTGGCATGGTAGATGTCGACGATTTCGATGGCGCCCGGAAACTGCTCGGCGGCGATGTTCCAGATCCAGGCGGCGCCGTCGCCGATGACGACCTGACGGTCCGCGGAGTCGAAGCCGCGCCGTATTGCCTCGCGATGGACACGTTGGGCGAAGGCGGCCGGCTGCGGGTCGGTGTCGCGGCTGGCCGCGCTCTCGACCGCGGCGTTGTAGCTGACCGACCCGTGGTCGCGGCTGGGCCGGCCCGCCTTGTCGCGCCCTTCGGCCGTCCACGTGGTGGCCAGCTTGACCTCGCGCGTCTTGGCCGAACCATCGGGCTGTTTGCCGCGACGCCCTTCGACTTCAGCGGGTCGCACCGGCACACCGGTACCGTCCATCCCGAAGTACATCGTGGGCGTGGGGCTGGAAACGGTTTCGGCCACCGCGCGTTCGTCGGCGGCGACCTCACGTCCCAGGGCTTCGGCACAGCGCTCGACCTGCTTGGTCTTGACGCGCACCGCGGCCAGTTCCCACAACAGGTTGCTGGCCGCGGCGAAGCTGAAGCCCGAGGCCGCCAGCCCCACCATCCGCAGCACGCCGGGCGACAGCGACGTGGCGTGCATACCCAGAGCCCGGTCGCGCGGACACACCCCCGTACGGCAGGCGTCGCAATGGTAGTAAGCCCGTTCCAGCGTCAGCGGTCCGAGCAGCGTGGTGAAGGTCTTCGGGCGGCGGCCGGCAAAGCGCGCCGTCTGGCCGCAGACGCACGCTGTCGTCGAACTCGAATGGTCGGAATCGTCCGCGTTGAAGGACTCCTCCAGCGCCTCCGCGGCCAGGTCGAGGACTTGGCGACGGACGGCCTGCTCAAGGGCCTCGAAGTCCTGCGCGGCGCCGCGCTCCGGCCCCCTGAGCGCATCGATTTCGGCCGCAAATGCGGCTACGAACGCTGCGCGCCAAGCCCCTTGGCGACCCGCTCGGCGGCGGCGAGCGCTCGACGGTACACGGTCCGCTCGAGGGTCTCGAAGTCCTGCGCATTCACCCTTCCGCGTCGCAGGACAGCCTCGACGTCGGCCTTGACCGCCGCCTCCAACGCCGCGAACTTCTCCTCGACGCCCCCTTTTTCGGCCGCGCGATCGAGCGGTTCAGTCAACTGCGCCTCGGGCATGGTCGGAGTCCTCCCTACCCAAGGAATCGGCCGATCGGCGCTCGCACAATACCCCCGTACGGCAAAGCCTCACTTTCATGTCGTGCACCCCGCCCGCCGGACAACTACTACGGCATCGGATGCCGGATCGTCTCCCGTTCCTAGTCCAGCCGCGCTCAGTCCCGAACGTCCCCTCTGTACGGGGTCTGCCGGAGCACCCGTGTTCCATTAAGGACAGTGATCGATACAACTTTGCCAACTGGCGTGACCCCCCAGGCCCGTGATTCCTGGGCTCGCGCCTGCGAACGTGGCAACGTAGTTTCCGTCACTCTCCTAAGTCGACGGAAGCCCCCTGGCGCCGGTCGCCCCCGGCGTACGGCGACGGAAGGCGGTACGGCGCGCGGCGGGCGGCCGACGCGATACAGTCGCGACGTCAGGTGCACAGGCGACGACGGCCGGCCCAAGACGGCGCCGACGCGCCGGCCGAACCGATGCCGCCATGACGACCCGAATCGACAGCCTCGGAACGCGAATCGACAACCTCAGTACGGAGACAAAGCGGCGCTTCGAGAGCCTGACGGGCGAGATGCCCAGCGGTTCGGCCACGTCCGCCGCGAGCTGGGCGAAAACCGGGAACGGATGGCGAAACTCGAAGGCGCGGTCGAGGGCTTCCTCGCCGGACGCCGGGGACCGGGACGCGGCCTGACTGACGGCCGGGGAAGGCTGGATCCGTCCGGCGCCGGGCGAGGCGTTGTCGCGACCTTTGCACGGCAATAATGGCAACCGGAATGGGGGCAACACCCTTCATCCTCGACGCCTGCGGCGCGCGGAGCGTTCGCCGGAGGCGGCCCGTGCCGGAAAGCGGCCGGCGCGGTGCCGGCGGGCCTCGGACCCGGGGGAGTCGTCGGCGTACCAGCGGTTCCGGTGCGTACCGGGGACCGGCACCGGCTGGTGCGCATGGCGCGGCGACACCGGCCCGCGCGCTGCACTATAAATCCGTGTGTGTGGGGGCGCGCGCGAGGCGCATCCCTGGATTGGATTTTCGGGGGGTGCGGAATCTCGTCAGCTGTGGGATCGACTGTGGGGTACGCGACCCGGGAAAGTGCCCAAACCCCTGTAAACACTGGGGTTTCACGCACCACTAGCAAGACCACCGGGGTCGACCACCGATGCCGCGGGTTCATGAACCGACCGGCACTCTACCTCAATCGGTGCCGGTTGCGCAACCTCGCCCGCCGATCCCGGTTATCGGCCGGAACCCCGGCGCGCTGCACCCCCCCTTGACGCGCGGAGCAGTTCGGAATGCTGGTAACCACGCCCCGACCGCGCCCGAATCGCCATCCCGGGTGCATCCGGAGAGGCGATTGACCGGGAATGGTAGCACGGACGTTGCGGGGGCGCAAGCGCGAAGGGGCCGCGGGCGGCGCCCGGTATTCCCCGGATCCCGGTCACGGCAGGGGCGCGCCCCGGGACAATCGGGCGGCCGGCGCCGCGACGTGATTGCACTGGACGCCGGCGCCGGTCGACGGGTAGTCTGGTGGTAGTGCCGACGAACGAGGAAAGGCTCGCGCGGATCGAAGCCACGCTGGAACACATGGCCACCAAGGAAGACATCCAGGCCCTCGAGGTGTGGGTGTTGGCGAGCAGCGGGACCTTCATCACCGGCATCGTCATTGCTGCAGTGACCTGGCTGGTCCGCCTGTTGGGTTGACGAGGCCGGCGCCCCGGAGGAAGGGGTGGTGGACCAGACGGGGGTCGAACCCGTGACCTCGTGAATGCCATTCACGCGCGCTCCCAACTGCGCCACTGGCCCACGTGCGGCGGTCGCCCGCCTGACCTCCATTCTAGGAGACCGCGCGCGTCCGATCAACGCGGCGGCGGATTGGCGGGCGCCGGCCGCCCGAAGACACGCCGGTAGTCCGCCGGCGTGTCGATGTCCAGGAACGCCCCGCGGTCGTCCACCGGTACGTTCTCGGTCTCGGCCGCGCGCGCCCGGACCACCGGCTTGGCCCCCGCCGCCGGGTCGGCGTCCCGCAGCGCGCCGAACAGCGACCGGTCGAAGATGACCGGATGCCCGTGGGCGGCATCGGCTTCGCGCACCGGCCGCACCACCGGCGCGCGCGATCGCGCATAGGCGTCGAGCAGCGCCCGGACGGTGGAGACCTCGACCAGGGGGACGTCGACCAGCGTCATGAGCAGCGCGTCGACGCCGGGCCGGTCGATGGCCTCGAGCCCGGCGAGCAGCGACGAGAGCTGGCCGCGCGACGGGTCCGGGTTCAGTGCGATGCGCGGCGCCGGCCGTGTCGCCGCCAGCACGCCGCGGATGGCCTCGACGGGCCCGCCGGCCGCGGCCACGACCACCACCTCGGCGACCCCGGCCGCGCGGAGGGTGCGCACGAGGCGGCCGACGAACGTGTCCCGCCCGTCGACCGGCAGCAGCGCCTTGGGGCGCCCCATGCGCGACGACCGTCCGCCGGCGAGGATCACCCCCGGCACGTTCACTCCCGGCACGTTCGCCCCCGGCACGCTCACCCGCCGAGCCTACCGCAACCCGCCCGGTTGAAACCGGCGCGGCGCGGCACTAGAATCTCGCCCATGAGCAACGGCGAGGTGGACATCCGGATCCGCTGCCAGCGGTGCGGGCAACAGATGGAGCTTCGGGACCCGGCGCCCGGACAGCCGTGGCCGCCGCAGCAGTTCTGGCAGTGCGCGGCGTGCGGGCGGAACTTCTGGACCACGTACCCGCCGCCGAAGAAGCCGAAGCCCGCGGCGGCCAAACCGGCCGCGGCTGCCGAATCCGGTTGACTTCTGACGGCTACGTTACTAGACTGCCTGCTTCCGGTCAGGTGTCCCCGTCGAGGCCGTCTTGGAGCTCTGCCAGCATGGTTGGTTCCAGTGGTGGCGGCGCGGAAGCAGGCGGCTCAAGGGAGCGTGGTGTCCGCCGATTCATTCTGGAGGCACGCTCCCGCGGAGGAACGGCATGCCGAGCGGCACTATTGCACGTCTGTTGATTGACAAGGGTTTCGGGTTCATCCGCGACGAGGGAGGCATCGAGCACTTCTTCCACCGCAGCGCGGTGCGCAGCGCGGTGTTCGAGCTTCTGCGCGAGGGCCAGCGCGTCGAGTTCACTCCCGAGCAATCGGAGAAGGGACCGCGCGCCGGCGAGGTTCGCCTGCTCGAAAGCTAGTCTCCCGCGTCACAGACAGGCCGTATCGCTTCGCCCGGGGGCGCGGCTCTATCCCGTTGTGCCCCTTGGGGCGAAGGTGCGGCTCACGCCTATTCCCTACCGCATTCGCCCATCACTCCGCAGGGAAGCGAACGGGGCCCGGTGGCCCTCCCGGTCTTCAAAATCGGTCGCTCCCCGCTAGCGCGGGGGGGCTGGGTTCGACTCCCAGGCGCTTCCGCCAGCCTCCGCGGGGCCGGCGGCGGCGCGATGCCGTCACTCCAGCAACCGGTTGACCTCGGCCACCGAGCCGGCCGCGACGGCCAGCGCGGTCAGCTCGGCGCGGAACGCCAGGACGTTGGCCGCCAGCGCCGCCAGGGCGGGCACCGAGTGGACGGCGACGGGCAGGACGTCCGTGTCGACGCCGCCGCCCAGGATGGCCGCGAGCATGGTGAGCGCCATGGCCAGGGTCCCGACGGAGAAGACGGGACGGCGCGCGCGGGCCACCGCCAGGTGCAGCTCGTCGGACAGTCCGCCGTCGGTCACCGCCTCGCGAATCGCCTTCCCCTTGCCGATGAGATAGAACATCGTCATCGAGTGCGCCAGCAGGGTGATGAACGTGAAGAAGATCGCGAACGTCACGTGGCGGGAGATCTCGGCGGGGGCCGCCGCCAGGAAGCCGATGACGGTGGTGTAGCCGAGGCCGCCGATGCCCAGCACGGCCGCCGTGATCAGCGCCGCCGTCATGGCGCCGGCCGGGGCGGCTCCGGTTGCACCGCCGCGTCCGCCTCGACGATCCGCCGGTACAGGGGCTCGAAGTGGACCTGCGGCAGGCCGACCCGGCCGAAGCAGCGCGCCCGGGGATGGTCGTCCCCGTGGAAGTCCGAGCCGCCCGACACCGCGAGGCCGTGCTGCGCCGCGAGGCGCAGGTAGCGGGACTGCATCCCCGCGTCGTGGTCGCTGTGGTACGCCTCGAGGCCGCCGAGCCCCGCCTCGACGAGCTCCGGAATCACCTCGTCCCGGCGGAGCAGACCCGGATGCGCAAGCACCGGCAGGCCGCCGGCGCGCCGGACCAGACGCACCACCTCGACCGGCGGCGCGCCGGTGCGCGGCACGTAGGCGGGGCGGCCGTCCGCCAGCCAGCGGTCGAAGGCCTCCTGCATGCTCTCGACGTGGCCCGCGTGGAGCAGCGCGCGCGCCAGGGTCGGCCGGGCCACCGCCCGGCCCCCCATCTCGGCGGCTTCGATCAGGCCGTCGATGTCGATGTAGGCGCCGAACCCCGCCAGCCGGGCCGCCATCTCGCGCGCCCGCCGCATGCGGTCCTGCCGCTGCCGCTCCAGGAAGGGCATCAGCTCCGCCGGCTCGGGATCGAGGAAGTAGGCCAGCACGTGCACGTCGCGATCGTGCTCGACCGCGGTGATCTCGATGCCGGGCACGAAGCGCATGCTGCACGCGTTGGCGCCGTCCGCCGCGCCCCGGACGCCGGCCATGGTGTCGTGATCGGTCACGCTGAAGGTGCGGATTCCGTGACGGTTCGCCCGCGCCACCAGCGCGTGGGGGGTCAGCGCCCCGTCCGAGGCGGTCGTGTGCATGTGCAGATCGATCATGGTCGGGCCGCGGGAAAACAGGACTGCCGGTCCGGAGCGTGCCGTGTGCGGGCGCGGCGTCAGGCGCTGGCGCGTTGCGTCCGCCCGCCCCCCCGCTCCGGCGAGGTCTTGGGTTGCCGCGCGCGCAGCGCGCGGTACTCGCGCATCAACAGCTCCAGGTGCTCGCGTTCCTCTTCGGCGAACTCCAGGAAGATGCGCTTGCCTTCGGAATCTTCGAACCGCTCGCCGTAGCGCTTGAAGAAGCGGTGCGAGCCGCGCTCGCACCGGATGCCGATCTTGAGCGCCGCCTTGTCGTCGACGCCGCGCGACAACTCGTCGGCGCCCGCCGCGAACAGGCCGCTCGCCGCGCCCTTGAAGAAGAGGAACGTGGGATGCGACTCGAGCCGCGGATCCTGTTCGAGCAGCTCGGCGTAGCGCGCCTCCAGCGTCGCGAGGTGCTCCTTCTCCTCTTCGGCCAGCTTCCGGAACACCTGCCGGCCGCGGGCGTCGCGGGTCAGGCGCGCCGCGCGCCGGTAGAACTCGAGCCCGCTGCGCTCGGTCGCGATGGCGATGCGCAGGGCGTCGCGCGCGAAGAGCAGCTCGGTCGTCACCTTGTCGGGGTGCGTCCGCCGTCCCGTGCGGCAGGCGTCGCACGTGCCGTAGATCTGCACGACGCTCCTGTCCGCCTCGAACCCGCGCGCCGCCGCGATCTCCTCGATCAACCCTTCGATGTCCGACGACAGGAACTCGGACGACTGGTTGCAGCTCTTGCAGATCAGGTGGAAGTGCCGGGGATGGCGGTAGGAGTGCTCGAACCGGAAGCGCCCCTCGCCGAAGTCGACCTTGCGGGCGATGCCCGCCTCGACCATCCACTGCAGCGTGCGGTAGACGGTGGCGCGGCTGATGTTGCCGCCGCCGCGGCGCACCACGTCGACCAGGTCGTCGGCGCTCAGGTGCCCGTCCTGCTGCAGGAAGATGTTGACGATCCGGTCGCGCTTGCCCGAGCGCCGGCCGCCGGGCGGGCGAAGGCGCTCGATGTACTCGGACTGCGGATCCATCCCGCGGGCGCTCCCCGGTTCCGGACCGCTAGACACCGAACGACTGCCCGCACCCGCAGGTCGACTTGGCGTTCGGGTTGCGGATGGTGAATCCGCCGCCCGTCAGGTTGTCGACGAAATCGACCTCGGCGCCCGACAGATAGCGCGCGCTGATCGGATCGACGAACAGCCGGATGCCGTTCGACTCGAAGATCCGGTCCGCGGCGGCGTCGCCCGCGCCTTCCTCGATCATCAACCCGTACTGGAACCCGGAACAGCCGCCGCCCTGCACGAACACGCGCAGCCCGGCCTGGTTCTTCTGTTCCTCGGCCAACAGGGCCTGGATCTTGCTTGCCGCCGCGTCGGTGACAACCACCGGCCCGCTTGCAACCGCAGTCGTTTCAGCCACTTGAATCATCCCCCTGGTCCGTGCTCACAGTATAGCGCGCCTTCCCGCCGCGTGACACGCCGCCGGCGCCCCGAGACGCCTCACCGGTTCGGCGTTTCGGCCCATCCCCCGCTCCACGGGCCTGCGCCGCGGCACTTCGCTTCGCTGCGTTCCGCGGCGCAGGCTCCCGGCGTGCGATACTGGCGCCGCATGGCGCACCGGGATCCCCTCGACGACGCCGAACGGCGCTGGCTGCGGCTGGCCGACGCGCGTCCCGACCTCGGCGCCGCCGTGGACCTGCAGCGGGTGCTGGTCACGCGCAGCGTGGAGCTGCTGGCCGACGCCGGCGCGATTGTCCGCGGGGCGAGCGCGGCGCCGCCGGATCTGCTCGACCGGCTCGAACGGCGGCGCGCCCCCGTGCTCGACCTGGCAATCGATCTGGACGCCGAACGCGTGTTGCCGTTCCTGCTGGCGTTCTGCGACGACTTCGCCGACGGCGGCGCGGGCGAGCCGGCGCGGCGCGTGCGCGCGGCCATCGAGGGCGGCGAGTTCGAGCCCGGCTCCCTGCTGCGCGCGTCGCTGGCGCGCCGGCAGGAGGCGATCCGCGAGCGGGCGAACCACGTCGGGGTCGCCCCGGACCTGGTCTGGCTGGTCGCCGAGCTGGCCGTCGGCCCCATCGCCCATCGGCTGCAGCACGAGGCGCTGGTGTCGGCCGACTCGGCTCCGCCCGCGGTGCGGGCCGCCCTCCGCGGCTGGCCGCGCGGCGAGTGTCCGGCCTGCGGCTCGTGGCCGGCGCTGGCCGAAGCGCGGGACGGACGGCGCCACGCCCGCTGCTCGTTCTGCGGCGCGGACTGGACGCCCCGGGCGAGCGCGTGCGTCTACTGCGCCGGTTCGGGAGACGCCTTCCTGACCGCGGCGGCGGCTCCGGAGCGCGCCGGGCGGCGCATCGAGTTCTGCCGCGCGTGCGGCGGCTACCTGAAGCAGGTCGACGTGCCCGCGGCGACGGCGTTCGCGCTGCTGCCGGTGCTCGATCTGGAGACGAGCGACCTGGACGTGCTCGCCGCCGGCCGCGGCTACGCGCGCCCGTCGATGCGGCCGGTCGCGGAACCGGAGACGCCCAACTAGAACCCCAGCGAGGCGGCGACCCGGCCGCCGCCGGGAAGCGGCGTCAGCTCCAGGTCGGGGGCCCGCGGCCAGAACACGTCGAGCAGCGCGCCGGCGGCGAGCAGGCCGGCGCCGACGTAGCGCATCGGCCTCCGGTCGACGAACCGCTCCCCGACGTAGGAAGCCGGGGCGAACCGCCCCTCGTAGACCACGAGCCCCGCGCCGTCCAGGATGCGGATCAACGCGGTCTGACCGGCCGCGAAGCCCTCCGCATGGCCGGCCACGAGCCCCTCGTGGCGGCCGACGTCGTAGCCGTCGGTGAACCCGTAGGCGTATTGATCCTCGAGCTGCCCGGCTTCGATGCTGCAGCGCGGCTCGTAGCTCGGACAGCCGTAGCCGGTGCCGAACGCGGAACCGCGCCGGTACAAGAGCTGGTAGCTGTGGCCGGGGTAGCTGCCCGCGCCCAGATACGTCTCGAGGTCGACGCGCCGCGGCGTGTTTCCCGGCGCGAACCGGGACGGGACGTACTGGGGGTTGCCCGCGAGCACCAGGACGAGCCCGGCCCCGACGAGCACCAGCCTGGCGGCCCGCCTCCCGGTCGATGGTCCGCTGCGCGCGGCGTCCGGCGGCGGTTCGGCCGCGGCGGCGAGCCGCGCGGCGGCGGCCCGCAGGTCGCGCTGCTGCGCGGTTGCGACTCCCGCCGCGGCGGACAGCGCCAGCACCAGGACGACTGCGACGATTCTGTGCATCGTTCTCGCTTCCTCGACGTGACCGACCGCGGGAGGCACGTAGCACCGGCATTCGAGCGCGAACGACAGTCCGTGCATCGTTCTCGCTTCCTCGACGTGACCGACCGCGGGAGGCACGTTCAGCACTGGCATTCGAGTGCGAACGACAGGACGATGTTGCCGGCGTCGGGGAAGTCCGATCGCGGCTCGAACTGCAGGGCGACGTACTGCACGCCGCGAACCGCGTAGGATGCCGCCACGCCGGACGGCCGGTGCCGCTCCGGGGCGTGGCTCCAGAGCCGATCGCCGGACAGCGCGTCGAGGGCGTGGAGCGTCCCGCCGCTGTCGGCGAAGACCAGCCCGCCCCCGGTGGCCAGCACGGAATCGACGCTGGTCGGGAACTCCTGGGTCCACACCCGCCGGCCCGTGTCGAGGTTCCACGCCTGCAGCTCGCCGACGTGCTCGGCGCCCTCCCGCCGGAAGGTCTCGGTGGCCGCGCCCTCGAAGGCGCGACCGGCCCGGTACTCCACGGGAATCCCCTCCATGACCGAGCAGAGATTGTTGGTGGCGGGCACGTACAGCATGCCGGCAGCGGGGCTGAACGCCTCGGGCCGCCAGTTTCGGGCTCCCCGCATGGCGGGGCAGAACTCGACGCGCTCGCCGATGCGGGGCACGCGCGCGGGGTCGTACGCGGGCCGGCCGCTGACCGGATCCAGGCCGACGAACACGTCCTGATGCACGTAGGGCTCGGCCTCGAGGAACCGCATGCCGCCGCCGCTGCGATCGAGCAGCCACAGATACCCGTTGCGTCCCGCGTGCACGAGGGCCGGCAGCGTGCGCCCGTTGCGTTCGACGTCGACGACGAGCGGGGCGCTCGCCTCGTCCCAGTCCCACGATCCGTTCCAGTGGTACTGGAAGTGGCTGCGCAGCTCGCCGGTATCGGCATCGAGCGCGATCGTCGAGTTGGTGTAGAGGTTGTCGCCGGGCCGCGCGTCGCCGGTCCACGGGCCGCCGTTGCCGACTCCCCAGTAGGTCAGGTTCAGCCCCGGATCGTAGGTGCCCGTCAGCCACACCGGCCCCCCGCCGGTGCGCCATGCGTCGCCCGACCAGGTCCCGCTCCCCGGCTCGCCCGGGGCGGGAATCGTGTACCGCCTCCAGATCTCCCTGCCGGTCAGGGCGTCGAGCGCCGCGATGAAGCCGCGGATGCCGAACTCTCCGCCGGACATGCCCACGATCACCTTGCCGTTCACCACCAGCGGAGCCAGGGTGATGTAGTAGGCGTGCCGGTAGTACGCGACGGCCCGTTCCCAGACCACCTCGCCGGTGGTCGCCCGCAGCGCCACCACCCGCGCATCGAGGGTGCCGACGTAGACCAGGTCGTCGTACAGCGCGACCCCCCGGTTGGTGGAATGCGGCCGCCGCAGGTCGGGCGGGAAGGCGTGCACGTGCCGCCACCGCAGAATCCCCGTCGCCGCGTCGAGGGCCAGCACCTGATCGGCGGTCGTCACGAACATCGTCTCGCCGTTGACGATGGGGGGCGCCTGGGGCTCGCCGTCGTTCGTTCCGGTGTCGAAGCGCCAGACCGGTGCGAGGTCCGCGACGTTCGAGGCGTCGATCTGGTTCAGGGGGCTGAATCCCCACCCGTCGTAGGTCCGGCGGTACATCAGCCAACTGTCCGGTTCGGGAGTCAGCAACCGCTCGTCGGTGACGGGGACGTAGTGCAGGAGGACGCCGGGGACGGCCGGCGGCAACTCCTGTCCGGGCACCACGCGCGCGGCCGCGATCAGGCCGGCCGCCAGGCAGCCGAGGGCCAGCAGCCGGCCGAACCGACCCGCGCGCGCCCGGATCGAGAGGGCGGCGGCCGGTGCTCGCTGCAGCGGGCGGTACATCATCGTCAGGGTACCCCGAGTCGCCGCCCGCGCGCCGTGTCCCTGCCGCGCGGGCGCCGCGCCGCTCCCGGTGCTGCGCGGGGTGTTCACCACACCCGTCACGGTCTGCGGAACCTGCGACGCGGGCGGCGCCGCTCCCGGTGCTGCGCGGGGTCTCTCGCCACAGCCGTCACGGTCTCCGGAACCTGCGACGCGGACGCGCGCCGCTCCCGGTGCTGCGCGGGGTTCTCGCCACGGACTGCCGGCGCCGCCAAACCGGGTGCGCCGCAGGGTTTCGCGGGCTCGGCAGGAAGCGTAGGATAGTAACAGTGAACGCAAGGCAAGCGGGATCCGCGCTCGTCGCGGCGGCGCTGCTCGGCGCGCTGCCCGCCCCGGGCCCGGCGGTTGCCGACGCGCAGGTGCGCCCCGCCCACGGCCGGCTGTTCCCGCCGGAAGACCTCGGCGTGCTCGAGGGCCCGGACCGGGACGCCTGGCAGGAGCCGGAGCTGATCATGGACGCGCTCGGCATCGCCGACGGGGCGGTGGTGGCGGACATCGGCGCCGGCGGCGGCTGGTTCACGGTGCGCCTGGCCCAGCGCGTGGGACCCAACGGGCTCGTGTACGCCGAGGACATCCAGCCGGAGATGATCGAGTCGATCAACCGGCGCGTCCGGCGCGCCGGGCTGACCAACGTGCAGACGGTCATCGGCACGCCCAGCAACCCGCTGCTGCCGGGCCCGATCGACGCCCTGCTGATGGTCGAGGTGTACGGACAGGTGGCGGATCCGGTCACGCTGCTGCGGAACGTGAAGCCCCGGCTGAAGCCGGGCGGGCGCGTGGGCATCGTCGAGTACAAGCTCGACGGCGGCGGCCCCGGCCCCCCGCTGGCCGAGCGCGTCGAGCCCGGCGCGGTGATTCGCGATGCCGAGGCGGCGGGGTTCCGCCTGCTGGCCCGCGAGGACGAGTTCCGCTACCAGTACCTGCTGGTCTTCGTTCCCGACGAGGCAGGCAGACCCGCCGGCTAGGAGTCCGTGGTGAAACCCCGCGTCGCACCGAGAGCGGCGAGGCGCCCGCGTGGCAAGGCGCGACGAGGGACCATATTGGGCATATTCGACCGAGGAGCAACGCAGTCCACGCGGGATGCATCGCCGCTCGAATGCAGCGGGGATTTTGCCACGGGCTCCTAGGAGCCTGCGCCGCCGAACCCGGCAGACCAGGAGGACCGATGCGCGCCGCGCTGACCGTCGCCGGGAGCGATTCGGGAGGCGGCGCCGGCGTGCAGGCCGACCTGAAGACCTTCGCCGCGTTCGGCATCCACGGCCTGAGCGCGATCACCGCCGCGACCGCCCAGACACCGGCGGGGATCGCCGACACGCACGTGCTGCCGCCCGCGATCGTCACGGCGCAGATCGCCGCCGCGGCCGACGGGTTTCCGGTGGCGGCGGCCAAGACCGGCATGCTTTCGAACGGCGCCATCGTCGATGCCGTGTGCCGGGCGTTCGAGGCGCTGGGCATCCGGCCCGTCGTCGACCCGGTGCTGGCGTCGACCGGCGGCAGCCGCCTGCTCGACCGCGACGGCATCCGGCGCCTGATAGCCCGGCTGCTGCCGCTGGCCGCGGTCGCCACCCCGAACCGGATGGAGGCGGAACGGCTGAGCGGGATCGCGGTGACCTCGCTCGCCACGGCGCGGGAGGCGGCGCGGCGCCTGCTGGACCTCGGACCGGCGGCCGTGATCGTCACCGGCGGACACCTGGACGAGCCGGCCGACACGGTCGTCGACGTGCTGGACGACGGTACCGGCGCCGTCGAGATCGCGACGCCCCGCGTCGCCGCCGGGGACGGCCGCGCCCACGGAACCGGCTGCACGTTCAGCGCGGCGCTGACCGCGGGTCTCGCCGCGGGCGGGGAGCTCGCGGCCGCCGCCGCGGACGCCCAGCGGTACGTCGCCGCGGCGATCCGCCGGGCGCAACGCGTCGGCGGCGGCGGATTCGTGCTGGATCACACCCGTCCCCGGGCGGCGAGCGCCGGCCGGCGGGCCGCCGCGCCGACCGCCCCGGCGCCGGGGCCGGAATCGATCGGCTGATATACTGCCGAGACATGGGGGCGCCGGCCTTCGTGGTCACCACCGAGCCGCTCGCACTGGGACCCATCATCGACAGCGTCGCCCGCCGGCTCGAAGGGGCGCCGGCGAGCGCCGGGGCCGTCACGTCGTTCCTGGGCACGGTGCGCAACGAGAACCGGGGCCGCCGGGTCGACCGGCTGGAGTACGAGGCGTACGAGCCGCTGGCGGTCAAGTCGTTCGAGCGCATCGCGGCCGAGGCGGCCGAGCGCTGGCCCGACACCCACGTCGCGGTGCACCACCGCATCGGATCGCTGTCGATCGGCGAGGCGAGCGTGGCCATCGCCGCCGCGTCGCCGCATCGCGCCGACGCGTTCGCGGCGTGCCGCTACGCCATCGAACGCATAAAGCAGATCGCGCCGATCTGGAAGCACGAGTTCTTCGAGGGCGGGGACGTCTGGATAGAGGGCGCCACCGCCGATCCCGACGACGAGGAGGCCCGCACGCGGGCCCTGCGTGCCGCATGCGCGTGAACGTCCGGCTCTTCGCCCGGTTGCGCGACATCGCCGGCGCCTCCGACCTGGCGCGCGAGCTGCCCGGCGGCGCCACGGCGGGCACGGTGTGGCGCCTGCTGGCGGACGAGCACCCGGAGCTCGCCGCCTACCGCGGCGCCGTGTCGGTCGCCGTCAACGCGGAGTACGCACGCATGGACGCCCGCATCGCCGACGGCGACGAGGTGGCGTTCCTGCCGCCCGTCTCGGGAGGCTGAGCCGGTCATGTTCGACAAGCTGCAGGGAATAGAGGAGCGGTACGACAAGCTGATGGCGCTCATCAGCGATCCGGCCGTGCAGGCGGACCAGCAGGAGTACCGCAGGCATACCCGGACGCTGGCCGAGATCCAGCCGCTCGTCGAGCAGTTCCGCGAGTACAAGGCGGTCGTCGAGGAGCTGTCCGAGACCCGGGAGCTCGCCGCCGGCGACGACGACGAGCTGCGCGAGCTGGCCGAGCAGGAGCTGGCCGCCCTCGAAGCGCGCCGCGAGACGCTGCTGGGCTCCATCAAGGTGCTGCTGCTGCCGAAGGACCCCAACGACGAGAAGAACGTCGTCCTGGAGATCCGGGCCGGCACCGGCGGCGACGAGGCGGGCCTGTTCGCCTCGGACCTCTTCCGCATGTACCAGCGCTTCGCCGAGGAACAGGGCTGGCGCGTGGAGGTGCTCTCGTCCAACGAGACCGGCGTCGGCGCCATCAAGGAGGTGGTGGCGCTCATCGAGGGCAAGCGGGTCTACAGCCGCCTGAAGTACGAGAGCGGCGTCCACCGGGTGCAGCGCGTGCCGACCACCGAGGCGAGCGGCCGCATCCACACGTCCACGGCCACCGTGGCGGTGCTGCCCGAGGCCGAGGAGGTCGACATCCGGATCGATCCGAAGGAGCTGCGCATCGACACGTTCTGCTCCAGCGGGCCCGGCGGCCAGAGCGTCAACACCACCTACTCGGCCGTGCGGATCACCCACCTGCCCACCGGCCTCGTCGTCTCGCAGCAGGACGAGAAGTCGCAAATCAAGAACAAGGCGAAGGCGATGAAGGTGCTGCGCTCGCGCCTCTACGAGCTCGAGATGCAGCGGCAGCAGTCCGAGATCGCCAGCGACCGCAAGGGACAGGTGGGCACGGGCGAGCGGTCCGAGAAGATCCGCACCTACAACTTCCCGCAGAACCGGATCACGGATCACCGCATCGGCTTCACCACCCACCGGCTGCCCGAGGTGCTGGCCGGCGATCTCGGAGAGCTCATCGAGACCGTGGTCACGCACTACCAGTCCGAGAAGCTCGAGTCGGAAGAGGAGGCGGCGACGGCGTGACGGCGGCGGCCGGGGGGGACGCCGCCCCGGCTGTCGGGGGCGCTTCGGCCGTCGGGGGCGTTCCGGCTGTCGACGCCGCCCCGGCTGCCGGCGAAGCTCCGGCGCTCGACGAAGCCTCCCCGCTCGCCGACTCCCCTTCATTCACCGATGCCCAGTCTCCTGCCGACGACGACGCCCCGGCTGCCGGCGAAGCTCCGGCGCTCGACGAAGCCTCCCCGCTCGCCGACTCCCCTTCATTCACCGATGCCCAGTCTCCTGCCGAAGCCGGCGAAGCCTCCTCTCTCGCCGAGCGGGTGGCGCGGGCGCGGGATGGTTTCGTGCGCGCCGGGGTGGCCGCGGACGAGGCGGCCGCCGACGCGGAGGTGCTGGCGCGGCACGTGCTGGGGTGGGATCGCGCCACGTACCTCGCTCGCCGCCGCGACCCGGCGCCGCCGGGGTTCGAGGCGCGCTATGCGCCGCTGGCCGCCCGGCGGGAGAAGCGGGAGCCGGTTTCCCTCATCACCGGGCGCCGCGAGTTCTGGGGTCTGCGGTTCGAGGTCTCCCCGGCGGTGCTCGCGCCGCGGCCGGAGACCGAGCTCATCGTCGAGACCGCGGTGGCGCTGTTCGGCGGCCGTCGAGAGGCGCCGCTCGCCATCGCCGACGTGGGCACCGGCTCGGGCTGTCTCGCGGTGGCGCTGGCCCGCGAGTTCCCCCGCGCGGCGGTGACGGCGGTGGACGTCTCCCCCGGCGCGCTGGCCGTGGCCCGCCGCAACGCCGCCGCGCACGGCGTCGCCGGCCGCATCGCCTGGGTGGAGGCGCCGCTCGCCGAGTGGCTGGCGGGAGGGGCGCCGGACGGCGGGGGGACGTCGGACCGCGCCGGGGCGTCGGACCGCGCCGGGACGTCGGACGGCGGGGGGACGTCGGACCGCGCCGGGACGTCGGACCGCGCCGGGACGCCGGACGGCGGGGGGACGTCGGACCGCGCCGGGACGTCGGACCGCGCCGGGACGTCGGACGGCGGGGGGGCGCGCATCGACCTTCTGGTAGCGAACCTGCCCTACGTCCCGACCGGCGAGCTGGCCTCGTTGCCGCCCGAGGTCCGCCTGCACGAACCCCGGACGGCGCTGGATGGAGGGCCCGACGGGCTCGATGCGCTCCGCGAGCTGTTTGCGGGCCTCTGGCCGCAAGCCCGCCCGCCGCGGTCGGCGCCGCATCCCGCACCGGCGCCGCAGCACGCCGCGCCGCAGCACGCACCGGCGCCGCAGCACGCCGCGCCGCATCCCGCACCAGCGCCGCAGCACGCCGCGCCGCATCCCGCACCAGCGCCGCAGCACGCCGCGCCGGCGCGGCTGAAGCCGGACGCGCGGGTTCTCGTGGAGATCGGCGTGGGCCAGGTGGACGCGCTCCGCCGCCTCGTGGCCGCGACGCCGGGCGCCGAGCTGCTGCGCCTCCGGCCGGACCTGCAGGGCATTCCGCGCACCGCCGTCCTCGCCGCCGCCCGACCCTGAAGTGAAGAGGACCGCCGCCCGACCCTGAATAAGGAAGAGGACCGCCGCCACCGCGGGATTTGCGAGGACCGCCGCCGCCCGTCGACAGCACTGCGAGGACCACCGCCGCCCGTTGACAGCACTGCGAGGACCACCGCCGCCCGTTGACAGCACTGCGAGGACCGCCGCCGCCCGTTGACAGCACTGCGAGGATCACCGCCGCCCGAGCCCCGAGGACCGCCGCCACCGACAGCACTGGGAGGACCACCAAATGGCCGACTGCCTGTTTTGCAAGATTGCCGCCCGGGAGATTCCGAGCGACCTCGTCCACGAGGACGAACGTATCGTCGCGTTCAACGACATCAATCCGCAGGCGCCCGTGCACGTGCTCATCATCCCGCGCCGCCACATCTCGACGCTCAACGACCTGACCGCGGACGATGCCGACCTGGTCGGCTCGATGGTGCACCTGGCGACCCGCCTCGCCGCGGCGCGCGGCCACGCGGAGGCGGGCTACCGGACCGTCTTCAACTGCAACGCGGCGGCCGGACAGACCGTGTTCCACATCCACCTGCACCTGCTCGCCGGGCGGGACATGACGTGGCCGCCGGGGTAGCGGCCTGCGCGAGGCGATCGCCGCGCCCGCCCGCAGCGAACATCCGACCGGTCTCCGACCGGTAGCTGCCTTGTCCGGCCGAACTGCGGATTTCTGTACAGACTACGTACTCGTTGGCGGCGCGACTTGCGCCGCTTGCAGGTCTACCTGGTTAGAATCATTGAAGAGGATGGACGCCACTGCCTGGACCGTCGTCGGGTCCGCCATCGTGATCCTGGTCGCGATCGGTACGTCGTTCCGAAGTCTGCGCGACGAAATGCGCACCCAGGGCACGAATCTGCACAAACGCATCGACGCACAGGGAGAGCGCATCGACGCACAGGGAGAGAACCTGAGCAAGCGCATCGACGCACAGGGAGAGAACCTGAGCAAGCGCATCGACGCACGGGGAGAAGACCTGCGCAAGCGCATCGACGCACAGGGAGAGCGCATCGACGCACAGGGAGAGCGCATCGACGCACAGGGAGAGAACCTGAGCAAGCGCATCGATGCACAGGGAGAGGACCTGCGCAAGCGCATCGACGCACAGGGAGAGAACCTGAGCAAGCGCATCGACGCACAGGGAGAGAACCTGAGCAAGCGCATCGACGCACAGGGAGAAGACCTGCGCGAGCGCATCGACGCACAGGGAGAGAACCTGAGCAAGCGCATCGACGCACAGGGCGAGCAGATGGGCCTGCTCCGCGAGCGGATGGCGCACCTCGAAGGCTTGCTCGAAGGCCTGCGCGAGGCGATCACGGGGAAGCGGGTGGCGTAAGACCGGCGTCCCTGCAGCCTGTTCGGCTCGCCAGCATCGACCGCTCGTTCTCCCGCTTCAACCGCTCGTTCTCCCGCTTCAACCGCTCGTTCTCCCGCTTCAACCGCTCGTTCTCCCGCTTCAACCGCTCGTTCCCGCTTCAACCGCTCGTTCTGGCGCTGCAGGCGTTCGCTACCGCCTGCTCCCCCGATCCCAATGGCCATCAGCGCCGCCCCGACCCTCTCGTGTGGCAGCACAGCGCGGTCTCACGGGGCGAGCTTGCGAGCTGTTCTGATCTCACGCGATCGGGTGAACCGGTTCAGAGCGTCTTTCCGGTCCACACGACCTGCCCGCACAACACCCCCTCGGCCGGCCATGCCATTGGCGGGTACCGGTCCTTACGCGGGGGCTCCGGTCCCAACGGCGCCGCCGGCTTCCCGCGGCGTCCACAGCACGTCGATCGCATAGACGAGATCGAGCCGTTCGCCGTGCCAGTCCGGCGTCGCGGTATCCGGCCCGATGACGACGCCGGCGGCGTCCAGCCGCGCGTCTGTCGGGGCCAGCGGCGGACCGTTCCACTGCGGTGCGGACGGAACATCGGGAAACGGGCGGCCGTCCGGCCAGCGGAACTCGGCCTCGCCCGTTGCGCTCATCCGTACGGTGAAGCCCTCCTCGTGAACCGCCCGGTGATGGTGGCGGCAGAGCAGCACGAGGTTGTCGAGCCGCGTCCGCCCGCCGTCGGCCCAGTGGCGGACATGGTGCGCGTCGCAGCGCCGCGCGTTGCAGCCCGGGAATCGGCACTGCCGGTCGCGCGCCTGCAGCGCCCGCCGCAGGGCCGGCGGGATGGTGCGGGTCTTGCGGCCCACGTCGAGGACCGAGCCGTCCGCGGCGTGCTGTATGACCACCGCCCCCGCGTCGCACGCCATCCGCCGAGCGGTCTCCGCGGAGACGCGCAGTCCGTCGGCGTCTTCCAGAGCGGCGTGTCCGGCCGGCGTCTCCGCGGGAACGTCCGCAGCAGCGGCCGGCGACGTCTCCGCGGAAACGTTCGTCACACCCGACCGACGCGTCTGCGCGGAAACGTCCGCAGCAGCGGCCGGCGACGTCTCCGCGGGAACGTCCGCAGCGGCGACCGTGAGCGTCTCCGCGGAAACGTGCGCCGCATCGCTCCTCGGCGTCTCCGCGGGAACGTCCGCAGCGGCGACCGAAAGCGTCTCCGCGGAAACGTGCGCCGCATCGCTCCTCGGCGTCTCCGCGGAAACGTCGGCGGCGGCGACCGTGAGCGTCTCCGCGGAAACGTCTGAACCACCCGCCCGACACGTCTCCGCGGGAATGTCCGAAGCGGCGTGCCCAGCCGGCGTCTCCGCGGGAACGTCCGTCTCTGCGGCTCGACGCGTCTCCGCGGAGACGTGGGCCGCCTCGCCGCTCGGCGCCTTCGCGGTAGTGCCCGCCGTCGCGGCCGCCGGCGCCAACGCGCGAACAGCCGACGAGTGGACCACCGGCGCCAATCCGCGCACTTCCGACCCCCATCCGCCGGTTCCAGCCCGCAGCGTCTCGGCATCGACGTGCAGCACGACCTGATACCGATCCCCCGCCGTCCCCCGGTCGAGGTCCGCCGCCAGGGCGCTCTCGGCCACCAGCCCCAGCGCATCCGCCTGCCGTTGCCCGTAGCTGGTCTCCGCCGCTTCCTCCCGCGGCGCCTCCTTCCACAGCCGGTCGCCCGCCGCCTCGAGCGCCCGCCGCACCACCGCCCCCACCTCCGGCGACAGCCGGCCGCGGATGACCACCATGCCGTCGTCGTCGACCCAGGTGGCCAGTTGCCGCCGCTCGTGGCGCCGCCGCTCGTCCGTGGCCTCCTCGGCCAGGTCCACCCGCCGCCAGGCGCGCGCCAGCCGCTCGACGTAGGACGCCGGGGCGCATTCGGCGAAGCCAAGCAGGCGGCGCTCGTTCGCCGCCGTCGCCACGCGCGTCAGGGCGCGCACCTTCGAGTAGGAGATCCGCCCCCGCCGCATCGCGTCGCTCAGCAAGGGGAGGTCTTGAAGAGCGCGCGCTACCCGGACCTTCTCGCGGGCCGCTCCCAGGGCCAAGCCGGTGCGCCAGTTCAGCCAGTGGGCGCACGACTTGAAGCCGCTCCAGCCTTCGCGTTCGTCGAAGGCGCGGATCATCACGAGCAGCTCGTAGGTGGCGGCCTGGATGCGGGCGGCCAGCTCGGCGATGTCGTCGCCGAGGCGTTCGGCCTCGTCGCGGCGCCGCAGCACGGCTGCGCGGTGCTCGTCGAGGGACGCCGAGCCGGTGGGGACCAGCGACCCGTCGGCCAGCTCCTCCGGTGCATCGGTGGCTACCGGGCCGGTCGGCACCAGCGACCCGTCGGCCAGCTCCTCCGGTGCATCGGTGGTCGCCGAGCCGGTCGGCACCAGCGCCCCGCCGGCCAGCTCCGGCACATCGACGGACGCGGGGCCGGTGGTGGCCGGCGACCGGTCCGCCGGCTCCGATGCCCCGATGAATGCGGCTTCGACGGTGATGTCGGCCGTTGGTCCCGGAACGTCATCGAAAGCCGAATCGGCCGCCGTGCCTTCCGGCCTCTCCAACGCCTGGATGGACACCGACTCGACGGTCGGGCCGACCGGGATGGAAGGGTGAACGGGCGCGGTGCAATCGGACTGCGGAGAGTGCGTTCCAACGATCATGGATCCATTGTAAACCCCCGTTTTTCAAGCACTTGAGAGCGCACAGGCGCGTCGTCCAGGCATCGGATCGCGTTTTCTGACCACCCCGGCCGGGCGCGAGCCGCAGCGGGCCGCTCCGGCATCCTGAGCGCCTTCTCAGTCGGTATCCCGGACCGGAATCGCCATGCCGCCGGAAAGCTGTCAAGTTGCCCACGCCCGCCGCTGGCGGGCACCCTGAAGGATGAAACGGCAGCCGAGTTTCTTCGTAGTCCTTCATGAAACAAGTGTCGCAGTCTTCAGTCAGGATGCCGACGGAAATTACCTTGCCGCGTCGTCCGAAACGTGGCCATCAGCGAAAAAACGGGGCCGCGCCCTACCGAAGTCGGAAATCTGTATCGATCACTGTCCTTGGGACACTGGCGGGAAACTACGTTGCCGCCTTCTCGAGACGGTGCGGACCTCCACTTGCACCGCGAGGTGGAGCATCCTGGTCGCGAACCGCGACTCTCCTGGGATGGTCGATGGCCGGACTCGCCGTTTGCACCGCGAGGTGGAGCATCCTGGTCGCGAACCGCGACTCTCCTGGGATGGTCGATGGCCGGACTCGCCGTCCCACCGCTTGCCATCCTCCCCCATGAACTCGGGCACTACCTGGTCCTTCTCGCCATCGACGTCCCGCTGCCCAGTTTCCTCGACGGTTGCGGGTGCTTGTTCGCGGCCCGATGGGAGACCTCGCTCCAGGGCAACCCACCAGTCCCAGCGCATCCGAGCGCATTCGGCGAAGCCGAAGCAGCGGCGCTCGTTCGCCGGCGTCGCCATCCGCGTCAGGGGCAGGCGGCCACGGTGGGCGGGGGGCCACTGTCGGTGGAGGTGATTCGACCGAAGCGGTGCGGACTCGGCGCTGTCAGCTTCTGGACGTAACCGTGAATATGCCGGCCAGCGCACCGACCGCCGCCGAGCCGATGGCCGTGATGCCCTCCGGAACCGACGCGCCGCAGAGGACAGCCACCAGCGAGCAGACGATGGAGAGCGAGATTGCGATTCCGAGAGAGTATGCGATTATCCGGTAGAATCTCGCATCGCCCCTGTAGGCGTCGACGAACTCCGGCCCTCTGGCCTCCGTCGCGTCGCCGAGGCTCTGTTCGTCGGCCATCGATCAGGTTCTGCCAGGGATGCGGATCTCCTGTCGCGTCCCATCGTCGTTGTGGAGAACCAGTCGGCCGTGCTGCCGCTTGATGCGCTCCGCAATGGCTCGGGTGACAGCCAACGCCGTACCGACGGCAGACGCCTCGTTGGGGAGACTGTACACCTCCTTGATGAAGCGCATGTCGTCTAGCTGGCGTTCCGTCACACCCAACCGGACCTGCTTGAAGTCGCTCATCGCCCTGGTCTCTCGGTCGCCGGCCGTCAGGTCGCTCCGTGTACCACGTGCCGATCCGTGCACGCGATCCATGTCCGCATACTAGCATGCACGTACCCGTTTCGCGCACGCGATCCACCGGAGGGCCGCCCGTTTCCCGATGTTCCGTCCGCACCGATCGGCGATTCTGTAGCAGTCGCGAACTGTCGCCGGCTATACGATGGGGGTCGTATCCGCCTGTTCGGTGTCGACATTGGCGGCGTCCGCCAGGTGCCCTTGCGCCAACCGCCTGAACGGTCGAACCGCCCAGGTTGGCACTCGATACCTGCCGCCCGTCGTCCCGGATGCATCAACCCCGCGGATGGCCCCCGCCGCACCCCTCCGCCAAGAGGTCCGGCAGCTCGGCGAGCGACCGGATCACCGGCACGCCGTCGGTCTCCGGCGCCTCACCCGACCGGACCAGCAGCACCGCGGCCATGCCGACCCGGCGCGCGCCGGCGATGTCGTGCGTCATGCTGTCCCCCACCATCACCCCGCCTTCCGCGCACGTTCCGACGCGGTCGAGCGCCGCGCGGAAGATGCTGGGGTGCGGCTTCAGGTAGCCGTGGTCGGACGACGACACCGCGGCGGTGATGTACGGCTCGAGCGCGAAGTGCGACTGGAACGAGTCCAGGCAGCGGTGCGTGTTCGAGATGAGGCCGATGCGGTAGCCGGCCCCGTGCAGCGCCGCGAGCGTCGGCGGCACGTCGTCGTAGAGCCTGAAGTGGTGGCACAGGGCCCACTCGTCGTAGATCTCGAGCGCGCAGGCGTCGATGCCGTCGCCGGCCGCCCCCATGCGGGTCAGGACCCGCGATACGTAGCGCAGAAACGGCTCGGGCCGGTAGACGCCGTCCTGCAGCCGATCGAGCTCCACCGACGCCTCCCGCACGGCGGCCTCGAAGCGCGACGCATCGATCCGCAACCCGTGGCGCGCGGCGAAGGCCCGGTAGCCCTCGCCGTCGAAGGCCCCTCCGGGATGGATGAGGGTGAAGTCGACGTCGAAGAAGACGGAGTCGACGCGGCGCGCGGGGCCGGTACGGGGGCGGGCGGCGCGCGGCGCGGGGGGCGTCCCGACCGGCATGAGGACCATTATATTTGCACTACAATTGAGGCGAGTGGCGTCGACGGCGCCACGTTCGTCGTTTCACCGCGTCGCCGTTCACCGCGCGCCGCGTCGCCATGCCCGACTGGAAAGAGACCCTGAATCTGCCGCGGACCGGCTTTCGGATGAAGGCCGGCCTGCCCGCCACCGAGCCCGACGCGATCGCCGGCTGGGACGAGACGGACCTGTACGGCCGCATCCGCGAGCGGCGCCGCGGCGCGCCGCGCTACGTGCTGCACGACGGGCCGCCGTACGCGAACGGCGAGATCCACGTCGGCACGGCGCTGAACAAGATCCTGAAGGACTTCATCGTCCGCGCCCGCACGATGGCCGGGTTCGATGCGCCGTACGTGCCGGGCTGGGACTGCCACGGGCTGCCGATCGAGCTCCGCGTGGACCGCGAGCTGGGGAAGCGCAAGCGCGAGATGAGCGTGGCCGACGTGCGCCGGGAGTGCCGGCGGTACGCCGAGCGCTACATCGACATCCAGCGGGCCGGGTTCAAGCGGCTCGGGGTGCTCGGCGACTGGGGCGCGCCGTACCTGACGATGCGCTACGCCTACCAGGCGACCATCGTCCGCGCCCTCGGCCGCTTCGTCGAGCAGGACCTGGTCTACCGCGGCAAGAAGCCGGTGCACTGGTGCATCCGCTGCCGCACCGCCCTGGCCGAGGCCGAGGTGGAGTACGAGCCGCACCGCTCGCCGTCCATTTACGTCGAGTTCCCGCTCGCCGCCGGGAGCGAGGCGGCCCTGCACGCACTGGCGCCGGCGCTGGCCGGCCGCGCCGCGAGCGTCCTGATCTGGACCACGACGCCGTGGACGATTCCCTCGAACCTGGCCATCGCGTTCCACCCCGAGGTGACCTACGCGGCGTACGAGACGACGGACCCGGAGGGGCGGACGGGCGCGGTCATCGTGGCCGAGCCGCTGGCCGGCCGCGTCGCCGGGGAGACCGGCCGCGCCCTGGGCGCTCCGCTGGCGACGTTTGCGGGACGAGACCTCGAGGGCCTGCGGTTCCGGCACCCGCTGTACGACCGGGACTCGATCGCCGTGCTGGCGGACTACGTCACCCTCGACCAGGGCACCGGCGCCGTCCACACCGCGCCCGGGCACGGGGCCGACGACTTCCGCACGGGCGTCCAGTACGGCCTGGACGTCTATGCGCCGGTGGGACCGGGCGGCCGCTTCGCCGACGACGTGGAGCGGTTCGGCGGGATGGGCGTCTTCGAGGCGAACCCGCACGTGGAGGCGGCCCTCGCCGAGGCCGGCCGGCTGTGGAAGCGCTCCGACGTCGAGCACTCCTACCCGCACTGCTGGCGGTGCCACCATCCGGTCATCTTCCTGGCCACCTCGCAGTGGTTCATCGCCCTCGACCGCGGCGATCTGCGGCAGCGGGCGCTCGACGCCATCGCCGGCGTCCGGTGGTTCCCCGCGTGGGGCGAGGAGCGGATCCACAACATGGTGGCCAACCGCCCCGACTGGTGCATCTCGCGGCAGCGGTCGTGGGGCGTGCCGATCCCCGCCGTCTACTGCACGTCGTGCGGCGAGGCGACGCTGACGACGGCGCTCGTCGAGCGGGCCGCCACGATCTTCGAGGAGCACGGCGCCGACGCCTGGTACGAGCGCGACCTCGACGAGTTCCTGCCGCCGGACTTCGACTGCCCGGCGTGCGACAGCCGGAGCTTCGAGCGGGAGCGCGACATCCTCGACGTCTGGTTCGACTCGGGCTCGAGCCACGAGGCGGTGCTCGGCCCGCGGCCGGACCTGGGCTGGCCGGCGACGCTGTACCTGGAGGGATCCGATCAGCACCGGGGCTGGTTCCACAGCTCGCTGCTGGTCGGCCTCGGGACGCGCGGGGCCGCCCCCTTCCGGGAGGTGCTGACCCACGGCTTCGTGGTCGACGCGGCGGGCCGCAAAATGTCGAAGTCGATCGGCAACAGCATCGACCCGCAGACGATCATCAAACGCTACGGCGCGGAGATCCTGCGCCTGTGGGTCGCCATGGTCGACTACCGCGAGGAGGTCCGCCTGGGCGAGGAGATCCTCGCCCGCGTGGTCGAGGCGTACCGCAAGATCCGCAACACGCTGCGGATTCTCGTGGCCAACCTGTTCGACTTCGACCCGGCGGCCGACCGCCTGCCGGTCGCCGAGCTGGAAGAGGTGGACCGCTACGCGCTGGCCCGCTACGGAGAGATCGCCTCCAGCATCCTGGCCGCCTACCAGCGCTACGAGTTCCAGCCGATCTCGCACGCGGTGAACCACTTCCTGACCGTCGATCTGAGCGCGTTCTACGTCGACATCTCGAAGGACCGGCTCTACACGTTCGCGCCCGGGTCGCGGGCCCGGCGGTCGGCGCAGACCGCCATCTACACGATGACCGACGGACTGGCGCGCCTGCTGGCCCCGATCCTGCCGGTCACCACCGACGATCTCTGGCGCTTCCTGCCCGGCGCGCGGGAGGACAGCGTGCACCTGGCCGATCTGCCCGCGGACTGCGAGGCGCTGGTCGACCGCGGCCTGCTCGCCCGCTGGCAGCGGTTGCTGGCCCTGCGCGACGCCGTCAACGTCGAGCTCGAGCGCCTGCGGCAGCAGAAGACGGTCGGCACCTCGCTGGAAGCCGCCGTCGCGTTGCGGGCCAGCGGCGCCACGGCGGAGCTGGCGGCGCGCTACGCGGGCGAGCTGCCGACGTTGTTCATCACGTCGGACGTGTCGGTCGCGGCGGACCCCGCGTTGCCGACGGCCGCGGAAGAGGCCGCGGCGGCCGGCGCGCAGTTCGTCGAGCCGGACGGCGCCGCGGTCATCGAGGCGCGGCGCGCCGGGGGCGTCAAGTGCGACCGCTGCTGGCGCTACGTGCCGGCGGTGAGCGACCGGGACCCCGCCGGACTGTGCGGCCGCTGCGTGGACACCCTCTCGGAGGCGATGGAAAGTGTCGGCTGAGCCGCGGCCCGACGGCGTGTCCGCCGCCGATGGATCCGCGCCTTCCCCCACGGGTCCCGCCACGGGTGGATCCGCGCCCGGCGGGGCGGGTGGGAAGACAGGCGCCGGGCGGCCGGCCTTCCCCTCGCGGGGCCTGATGCTGGGCATCGTCGCCGGAATCGTGCTTCTCGACCAGGTCACCAAGGCGATGGTGCACGCGTGGCTGCCGCTGTACTCCAGCGTGACGGTCATCCCCGGCCTGCTCGACTTCAGCTACGTGCGCAACACGGGCGTCGCCTTCGGGATGCTGAACAACGTCGACATTCCGTTCAAGCCGGCGCTGGTGAGCGCCATCGGCCTCTTCGCTCTGATCGCAATCTCGCTGTACGCCAGCCGCGTCCCGCCCGGCCAGCGACTGGCCCGGCTCGGACTGGCGTCGATTATCGGCGGCGCCGTCGGCAACCTGATCGACCGCATCGCGTCGGGCTACGTCGTCGACTTCGTCGACGTCTACTGGGGAAGCTGGCACTTCTGGGCCTTCAACGTCGCCGACGCCGCGATTACGGTGGGCGCCTGCTGCCTGATCCTCGACATGCTGTTCCTGAACGCGCATGTATCCGAAACTGCTTGAGCTCGGCCCGATCACCGTCTATTCCTACGGCCTGCTGCTGGTGGCGGCGTACCTGCTCGGCCTGCAGGTGGCGGTCGCCCGCGGCCGAGCGCGCGGGCTCGACGGGCAGCGGGTGATGGACCTCGGCATCGCGATCATCGTCAGCGCCCTGGTCGGCGCCAAGCTGCTCCTGTTCGTCGTCGAGTTCGATCAGTTCGCCCGGAATCCGGCCGATCTGTGGACCCTGGTGCGCTCGGGCGGCGTCTTCTACGGCGGCCTCCTGCTGGCGGTCGCGGTGGCGTTCTGGTACATGCGCCGGCACCGCATGCCGCTGTGGGCCACGTGCGACGCCTTCGCCCCCGGCATCGCGGCCGGGCAAGCGGTGGGCCGGCTCGGGTGCCTGCTCGCCGGCTGCTGCTACGGCCACCCGACGGACGTGCCCTGGGGCATCACGTTCACCGACCCGCTGGCGGCGGCGAACGTCGGGACGCCGCTCGACGTCAGCCTGCACCCGACGCAGCTCTACGAATCGGTCGCGGCGCTGGTCATTCTGGGCGTCCTGCTGGCGTTCGAGCGACGGGGCCGTCCGTTCGCGGGCAGAACGTTCTGGAGCTACCTTCTGCTCTACCCGGTCGTGCGCTTCGTCATCGAGTTCTACCGGGGCGATCCGCGCGGCGCCGTCTTCGACGTCCTGTCGACCTCGCAGTTCGTCTCGCTGCTGCTGGTGCCGCTGAGTATCGCAATGCTCGTCCTGCTGGCGCGCGCGGGGGGATCGACGCCGCGGCCGGCGGGGGCGCGCGCCGGCGCCTGATCGCCGGCGGATTCCGCACCGGACGCCGATCCAGGACGGCAGTGGCGTTGTTGACCATCAAGATAGTCAACGCCAACACCAACCCGCTCCCGAATGGCCCCATCCGACTGTCGAGACAGTCGCCACCGTCCCCAGGATGGCACCCGCGAGAGCGGCGGGCCGCCACCGGCCGAGCACGTGGACATCGAGGTGCAGCCGGACGACGCAGGGACGCGACTCGATCAGTTTCTGGCGGGCCGTCTGGGAGACCGCACCCGGTCGCAGATCCAGAGGCTGATCCGGGAGGGGCAGGTCGGGCTGGACCGCACTGCCGCCCGGCCGGGCATCGCCGTGCGCGCCGGCGACATGGTGCGCGTGGACATCCCGGCGCCGGTTCCGGCGGCTCCGCGCCCCGAGGCGCTGCCTCTGGACGTCGTCCACGACGACGCGGATCTCGTCGTCGTCAACAAGCCGGCGGGCATGGTCGTGCATCCGGCCGCCGGTCACGCGGACGGCACCCTCGTCAATGCGCTCCTGCACCACGTGCGGGACCTGAGCGGCATCGGCGGCGAGCTGCGGCCCGGCATCGTGCACCGCCTCGACCGCGGCACCTCCGGCCTGATCGTCGTGGCCAAGCACGACGCGGCGCACGCCGCGCTCGCGCGCCAGTTCGCCGACCGCGAGGTGGAGAAGGAGTACGTCGCCCTCGTCTGGGGCCTGGTGCAGCAGGGACGCCGCATCGACCTGCCGATCGGCCGCGACCCGGTCGACCGGAAGCGCATCTCGGCCCGTTCGCGGCGGGCGCGCGAGGCGGTCACCCGGGTGGTCCTGGCCGAGCGGCTCGACGGCGTCACGCTGGTCCGGGTGGCCATTGCCACCGGCCGGACCCACCAGATCCGCGTGCACCTGAGCGCCATCGGGCACCCCGTGGTCGGCGATCCCCTCTATGGCGGCCGGCGGCGGCACCCGCCGCCCCACCTGCGGGTGGTCCAGCGGCTGCACCGTCCCTTTCTCCACGCCGCGCGCCTGGCGTTCACCCATCCGCGCGACGGGCGGCGCCTCGTGGTCTCGTGCGCGCTGCCGGACGATCTGCAGGACCTCGCGGACGCGATTCGGACCGTCACACACAGACGGGCGGCCGGACGGCATCACCTTGCCGCACTTCCATCGGAACCGGAGGAACACGCGTGGACGCCGCGCGGGCGGCGGCCGCCGACGGCCCGGTGGCGGACATGAAGACGGCGCTGGGGCTGCGGTTGATCTAGGCGGAAGTTTCCGCGGTCATTTTCCCGGAACCCATAGATTCTAAATCTAACCAGGTGAACCTGAAAGCGGCGCAAGTCGCGCCGCCAACGAGTACGTAGTTTGTACAGAATCCGCACTTCGGCCGGACAAGGCAGCTAGGACGGGCGCCACCCTGAGCGGTTCGACCGTTCAGGCGACGTCGCGATCGCGGCGGCCGGCGAGCGAGCCTTCGAGCTTGGCCATGCGCTCGCGCAGGTCAGCCAGTTCGCGGTTGACCTCGTCGAAGCGCCGGCCGACCTCGTCGAAGCGCTTGCCGACCTCGTCGAAGCGTTTGGTCGTGTCCTTGGCGAGGGCGTCGATGCGGCCGTTCAGCTCGCGGCGCTGCTCGCGGATGTCGAACCGCAGCCAGGTGAAGAGCGCGACCAGCAGGGCCGGCGTGAGCCAGGGCGTCAGCGCTTCCACATGCTCAGGGTAGCACTCCTCGACCGCAGCCGCGACCGACGGCGCGACCGTGTTCGTACCGCTCGCCGAACTCGGTCTGCGCGCAGCGTCTCCCGACTCGGCCAGCTCGCGCAGCGCAGCGATTGGCAGCTCGGTACTGTCAGTCTCCGGCGAATCGGGTCGGGGAGGGTCGGCCGGCGGCGGGTGGCGACGGAAGCCCCCGCATGGCTTCGCCGCTTCACGCCGGCGGCGTCAGCGCCGCCCGTACATCCCCGGCGGCCGACGGCCACAGGCGCCACCCTGGAACGGCAGTCAGGCCGGACGCGACCTCGAAGGCCTCGTTCGTCGTACAGGCCACGTAGCCGTCCGTGACGGCGGCTCCGTACAGCGCCCGCAGGCGCCGGATTCCCGCCGTGTTCCCGGAGCCCGGCCGTTCCGTCCACTTGCACTCCACCGGAACGAGCCGCTGGTCCGTCTCGAGGAGCAGATCGACCTCGCGCCCGTTTCGGTCCTGCCAGAACCAGAGCTGCAGCGCCGGCGCTCGCCAGTCCCGGTAGCTCGCCAGTCCCCGGTAGCGGATCCACTGGGCGGATCACGTGGTTTTAGGGCTCCAGCAGGACGATCGAGAAACTCCTCGGGGCGGGTCTCGGCGGCCTCCGCGTTCCGGCCCGCGTCGAGCGGCACGAAGCGATACGCCGGGAAGGTGCGTTCCAGCAGGGCGGTCTTGCCGACCTGCCGCGGACCGGTCAGCACCACGACCGGAAACGACGCCGCCAACCGCGGCAATTCCTCGGCCAGTTCCCGCGGGATCCACATGGTTGGACAATCTTAAGGTTCTACCTTAAATATGTCACTTTTCCATGCACACATTTCCAAAGAGACCGAGAAAGCCAGGGTCCGCCACACGGAGTCATCCCCACGCCCGGGCGGGATACAGGGAGGCTGGGGCCACTGGCCACTGGACGGTCTCGTGAACCGGCGTGGCGCCCGCGGTGTCCTCCGTGCCGGCCGGACACGCCGAGCGCCAGGTGAAGCGCCACGGCCTGCGTCAGGCTCCCGGCTACTGGACGGTTCCGTGCACCTGTCCGGCGCCGGCGGAGTCTTCCGTCCGGGGGGCCTGCGGCGGTGCGGGAAGCAGGGCGAGGTCGAGCACCTCGTCGATCATCGAGACGTAGTGCACGTCGATCTCGCGGCGCAGATCGTCGCTGAGATCCTCGTTGACGTGCTTCTCGTTCTGCTTCGGCAGGACGACCTCGACGATGCCAAGCCGGCGGGCGGCCAGCACCTTCTCCTTGATGCCGCCCACGGGGAGCACGTTTCCGGAGAGCGTGATCTCGCCCGTCATGGCGAGATCGCCCCGCACGGGACGCCCGGTGAGCTCGGATACGAGCGCGGCCACCATCGTGACGCCGGCCGAGGGCCCGTCCTTCGGGATCGCGCCCGACGGGACGTGCAGGTGCACTTCGGCGTCGCGGTAGAAGGACGGATCGACGTCGTAGCGCGGGGCGTTCGCGCGCAGCCACGACAGGGCGGCCCGCGCCGACTCCTTCATCACGTCGCCCAGGTGCCCGGTCAGGGTCAGCGTGCCGCCGCCGCTCATCCGGCGGGCTTCGACGAACAGCACGTCGCCGCCGACCGGCGTCCACGCCAGGCCGATGGCCACGCCGGGACGCTTCGTGCGTTCCGCCACCTCCTCGTCGACATGCTTCGGCGCACCCAGCATCCCGACCACGGTCTCCACCGTGATCTCGACCGGCGACTCGTCCCCTTCCGCCCGCCGGCGCGCCACCTTGCGGCACAGGGCGCCGATCTCGCGCTCGAGATTGCGCACGCCCGCCTCGCGCGTGTAGCCGCGAATCACGGTCCGGAGCGCCTCTTCGGTGAACGTCACCTGTTCGGCCGTCAGCCCGTGGTTCTCGATCTGCCGTCCGAGGAGATGCTCGACGGCGATGACCAGCTTCTCCTCCTCCGTGTAGCCGGGCAGCTCGAGGACCTCCATCCGGTCGCGCAGCGCCGGAGGAATCGGGTCGAGCACGTTCGCCGTCGTGATGAAGAGCACCTCGGACAGGTCGAACGGCAGGTCGATGTAGTGATCGCGGAAGGTCGAGTTCTGCTCGGGGTCGAGCACCTCCAGCAGCGCGGACGCCGGATCGCCGCGGAAGTCCATCCCCAGCTTGTCGATCTCGTCCAGGATGAAGACCGGGTTCTTCGACTCGGCCCGCCGCAGCCCCTGCATGACCTGCCCCGGCAGCGCACCGATGTAGGTCCGCCGGTGACCCCGGATCTCGGCCTCGTCGCGCATGCCGCCCAGGGAGACGCGCACGAACTTGCGGTCGATGGACGCCGCGATGCCCTTGGCCAGCGACGTCTTGCCCACCCCGGGCGGACCGACGAAGCAGAGAATCGGTCCCTTCACGTCGGGGTTCAGCTTGCGCACCGCCAGGTACTCGAGGATTCGATCCTTCGCCTTCTCGAGACCCGAGTGGTCGCCGTCGAGGGTCTCCCGAGTGCGCGCCAGATCGATCTTCTCCTCGGTCCGCTTGTCCCACGGCAGGGCAATCAGCCAGTCGATGTAGGTGCGCGACACGGTGTACTCGGCCGCGGCGACCGGCATGCGCGACAGGCGGTCGAGCTCGCGCAGCGCCTCCTTCAGCGAGGCCTCCGGCATGCCCGCGGCCTCGATCTTCTGCCGCAGCTCCTCGATCTCCTTGGCCTGCTCGTCGCCCTCCCCCAGCTCCTTCCGAATCGCCTTGAGCTGCTCGCGCAACAGGTACTCGCGCTGGCTCTTGCCCATCTCCGACTGCACCTCGGACTGGATCTTGGAGCCGAGCTCCAGCACCTCGATCTCCTTGACGAGGATGCGGTTCAGGTGATCCATGCGGGCGCGGACGTCGAGCGTCTCCAGCACCTGCTGCCGGGCCGCCGTCGCCAGCGTGGTCAGGCTGGACGCGATGAAGTCGGCCAGCTTGCCGGGCTCGGTGATGTTCCCGGACAGCGCCTGCAGCTCGTCGGAGAGCAGGGGCGAGAGCGACACGACCTGCTGGAAGTTGTTCTTGATGTTCCGCTGCAGGGCGTCGATCTCGAGACGGTCGTCGTCCGACACCACCTCTTCGGCGGCGCGAACCGCCGCACGGAGGAACGGTTTCGACTCGCTGATCCCGTCCAGCGTCACGCGCGCGAGCCCCTGGACGATCAGCCGCAGGCTGCCGTCCGGCAGCTTGAACATCTTGTGGATGTGCGTGATGGTGCCGATGTCGTACAGATCGTCCCGGTCCGGCTCTTCCGTCGACGCCTCGCGCTGCGTGAAGACGCCGACGAGCTGGTCGCCGTCGACGGCGGCCTCGATGAGCTGCACGGAGCTCTCCCGGGCCACCGCCAGCGGCATGAACGAGTTCGGAAACAGTACCGTGTCGCGCAGGGGCAGAATGGGCAGCTCCGCCGGAACGGACACCTGTTGCCCGTCCGGCGGAGCTCCCGTTGCGTCCGAATGATCCGCTTCGTCGTTCATCGTGCCGCGTCCGCCCGTCAGCCGGTCAGATCCGCGAACAATGATACCGCTCCGCGGCGCTCGACGTGCATGTCGCGCTCGAGAGCGTCCTCCCGGATCGACTCGCAGTCGGTGCAGCGCACGGCGAAGGGCAACGCCCGTAGCCGCCGGCTCGAGATCTCCTTCCCGCACTCGTAGCAGTAGCCGAACGTACCGTCGTCGAGGCGGTCGAGCGCCGCGGTGATCTTGTCGAGGGTCTCCGCCTTCATCTGCAGCAGGGCGAACTCGATGTCGTCCTGGATGTCCGCCTCGGAATTCTCGGCGTCGTCCCGGACCTCGTGCAGCGGCGCGGCCGCGCCCTCGTTACGCACGTCCCGCATCTTGTGCTGGACTTCCCCGATGATCTCGAGACGCCGCGCCTCGAGAATGCACTTGAGCTCGTCGTAGCGGGCCTTGTCCATCCGATCGTTCGTCTTCGTCCTCATGATGACGGCTCCTTCCGTCATGACATCAAGCAAACCGCGTGCCGATGTCCCATCACACAGACTTAGACGTTGGCAATCGCCTTTCGGTTTCCCCCATCCGGCGGCCCGCCCTCCAGAGTGGACAGGCGTCCTCTCCGGACGCGAACGCCGGCGCCGCAACCGGGCCGCCGTTGATCGGCGCGGCGGGTTGTGCGAAGCTGAGACGCCGTTCCGCAACGCCATGGCAAAACCTGCGTGCCCTCTCTGCAATCGCCGGCGCGGGCGCCGCTCCTGCCCGGCGCTGGGCGAGTCCATCTGCGCCGCCTGCTGCGGAACCAAGCGGCGGACGCAGATCGCGTGCCCGCCGGACTGCGTGTACCTGGAATCGGCGACGGCGCATCCGCCGGCCGTCGTCCAGCGCCGGCGCGAACGCGATGCGGGGTTCCTCGCGGCGTCGGTGTACGGACTGACCGAGCCGCAGCAGCAGTTGACGGTGATGCTGCTCGAGCATCTCGCGAGCGACCGGCCGGACGCTCCCGGCCTCGTGGACGCCGACGTCGAGCACGCCGCCCTCGCGCTGGCGCAGACGCACGAGACGGCGAGCCGGGGCATCGTGTACGACCACCCCGCCGCGACCGCCGGCGCCCAGCGGCTGGCCGGCGAGATGAAGCGGGTCATCGAAGCCGCCCCCGGCGCCGACCGCCAGTTGTCGGACGACGCCACCGCGGGCGTCCTGCGCCGGATCGAAGCCGGCGCGCGCGAGGCGCGCCGGGCGCTGGGCGAGGACGAGGACGAGCGCGCCTACCTCGCGCTGCTGCGGCGGGTCCTGGCCTCCTCCCGCGCCGGCGCCGACACGGATGCGGATGCCGATGCGGGGGGCAGGCCGTCGTCCACCGGCCTCATCGTCCCCCCGTAGCCGGCACGGGCTGCCGGCCGGCGCGCCGGTGGTATACTGTTCCGTTTTTCACGCGAGGGGATTCTCGACAGACATGGCGAAACGCTGCGAGTTGTGCGGGAAGGGACCGGTCGTCGGACGCAACGTCAGTCACGCCCACAACGTGACCCGCCGGCGCTTCCAGGCCAACATCCAGACGGTTCGCGCCGTCGTCGGCGGGCGGGTCAAGCGCCTCCGCGTCTGCACCCGCTGCATTCGATCGAACCGGATCACGAAGCCCGCGTAGCGCCGACCACCTCCAGTGCCGCGGACCGCCATCACCTCGAACGCCGCGCCGCCGGCCATCGGCCCCTACTCGCAGGCCGTCCGTACGGGCGATCTGCTGTTCGTCTCCGGCCAGATCCCGCTCGACCCGGCGACCGGCCGGCTCGTCGAGGGCGATGTGAGCGCGCAGACCCACCGGGTCCTGCAGAGCCTCGACGCCATCGTTCGCGCGGCCGGCGCCACGCTGGACGACGTCGTCAAGACGACCGTCTATCTCGCGGACATGGACGACTTCGTCGCGATGAACCGGGTGTACCGCACGTATTTCGCCGACCCGGCGCCGGCCCGCGCCGCGGTGCAGGTGGCGCGCCTGCCCAAGGACGCGCAGGTCGAGATGGACGCCATCGTCAGGCTCTGAAGGCTGGGAGCCGGCGCCGTAGAACGCAACGTGCTCGGCGCACCACCGGCAGTACCGACCGGGTTCTCCGAAGGCTGGGAGCCGGCGCCGTGGAACAAGACGAAAGTGCGTTCCGAGACGCAAGGTCCGGGGGTGGATTGTCGGGCTACGCCTTGCGGTGCACCCGCTCGACGTCGAGGACGCCGGCGACCCCCCGCACGACCTTGATGACGCGCTGCAGGTGCTGCATGTCGCTGATGTCGAACGTGACGCTGATGTGGCCGTGCTGGTCCTCGTTGGCGGATGCCTCCACCTTGCGGATGTTGATCTTCCTGTCGGCGAGGCGCGACGTCACGTCGGCAATCATGCCGCGGCGATCTTCCACCTGAATGGTCAGGCACACGGTGAAGGCCGACTCGCCGTTCGCCTTGTCCCAGGCGACGTCTATCCGCCGTTCCGGATCGTAGAAGAGGTTGACGACGTTCGAGCAGCTCGCGGCATGCACCGAGACACCCTTGCCGCGGGTGACGTAGCCGACGATTTTCTCGCCCCGAATGGGATTGCAGCAGCCCGCCCGGAACACCATCATCTCGTCGAAGCCGCGCACCTTGATCGTGCCCTGGTTCGGCTGCAGGACCCGCCGCACCACCGACACGATGGACTTCTGCGGCTTCTGCCGGCCGCGCTGCTCGCGCGGCACCAGGGCCTCGAGCACGGCGCGGGCCGAGACCCTGCCGTAGCCGACGGTCGCATAGAGATCGTCCGGCTTCGAGGCGTTGAACGTCGCGCAGACCCTGGCCACCGCCTCGGGCTCGAGCACCGCCCGCGGCTTGAGATCGAAGCGCCGAATCTCCTTCTCGACCAGCTTCCGTCCCAGCTCGACGGCGCGCAGCTTCTCCTCGACGTGGATGAAGTGCTTGATCTTGTTCCGCGCGCGGGTGGTGACGACGATGTTCAGCCAATCGCGGTTGGGCCGGTTGCCGGTGCGCGTGACCACCTCGACGATGTCGCCGCTCTGCAGCGGGGTGCGCAACGGCACCATGCGTCCGTTGACGCGCGCCCCGACGCACGTGTGGCCGACGTCGGTGTGAATCGCGTACGCGAAGTCTATCGGCGTCGCCCGCCGCGGCAAGGCCTTGACCTCGCCCTTCGGGGTGAAGGTGTAGACCTCTTCCGGATACAGATCGAGCTTCAGGCTGTGAATGAACTCGCTCGGGTCCGGCACCTCCTGCTGCCATTCGAGAAGCTGCCGCAACCATTGGAAGTACTTCTCGTCCGGCTCGGCCCCGACGCGTCCTTCCTTGTACTTCCAGTGGGCGGCGATGCCGTCCTCCGCCACCTGGTGCATCTCCTCGGTGCGAATCTGCACCTCGAAGGGAAGCCCCAGATCGCTGATGACCGCCGTGTGCAGCGACTGGTAGCCGTTCGGGCGCGGCATGGCCACGAAGTCCTTGAACCGGCCGTGCACCGGCGGCCACGTCTGGTGAATGATGCCCAGCGCGGCGTAGCAGTCGCGGACCGACCCGGTGATGACCCGGACGGCGATCAGGTCGTAGACCTCGTCGAGGGAGATCTGCTGCCGCCTGATCTTCTTCCAGATGCTGAAGACGCTCTTGATGCGCCCCTCCAGGGAGACGATGGGAACCCCTGCCTCCCGCAACTTGTCGCCGAGCGTTCCCTTGAGCTTGCCCACCGTGCGTTCGGTCGCCCGGCGGCGTTCGTCCACCCGCATCCGGAGCGACTCGTAGCCCGGCGGATCGAGGTAGCTGAAGGCCAGCTCCTCCAGCTCGTTCTTGACCTTGTTCATACCCAGGCGATGGGCGATCGGCGCGTAGATGTCGACGGTCTCCTGCGCGATCTTCAGCCGGCGCTCTTCGCCCAGATGGCCGAGCGTCCGCATGTTGTGGAGGCGATCCGCCAGCTTGACGAGAATGACGCGCACGTCGTCGACCATCGCCAGCAGCATCTTGCGGAAGTTCTCCGCCTGCCGCTCCTCGCTCGACGAGAACGGGATGGTGCTGATCTTCGTTACGCCTTCGACCACGTGGGCAATCTCCGAACCGAAGAGCGCCCGCACGTTGTCGATCGTGGTCAGCGTGTCTTCCACGACGTCGTGCAACAGGCTCGCCGCAATCGTCACGTCGTCCAGGTGCATCTCGGCGACGAGGCTCGCGACCTCCAGTGGATGGGTGATGTACTGCTCGCCGGACCGCCGGGTCTGACCCGCGTGCTCCAGGGCCGAGAACTCGTAGGCGCGGTGCAGCAGGTCCGCGTCCGTCTCGGGGTTGTAGGCGCGGACCGCGCCCAGCAGATTCGCGAAGCTGACCATGGGAAACGCTGTCTCCGGACGACGATACGGGCAGTGCGCCGGGGGGTCAAGAACCGCCCGCGGGCGGTTGACTTGCCATCCCTTTTGCTTCACTATTACGGCTCGCCTTGGCGTGGTAATCTGACAGGCTCATGGGGGAAACGACCATGCAGACGGGACGGATCTTGTTGAGAGTGGCCCTCGTTGCGGCGCTGGTGATGCCGCTGGTCTCGTGCGGCTTCTTCGATCAGCTCGGCGCCATGCGGACGTTCAAGGAAGCGAATCTCCTGTACGGCCGCGGCGACTACGAGGCCGCGATCGAGGAGTACCAGCACGTCGTGGACGTCGTCAACGAGGATCCGGCGGCGGAGCTGTCACAGGCGATGAGCGTGGCGTACTTCTACATCGCCAACTGCTACGACAACCTGTACACCCCGGCGTTCGCGGGCGAACCGGAGAACGACGCGTTGCTGGAGCGGGCGGTGGAATACTACCGGCTGGCGGCCGACAATATTCCCAACCGGGACTTCCAGACGCTGTCGATGCAGTACCTGGTCGCCGCGTACGGGCCGGACAAGATGAACGACCCGACGAACCGCGCGATGCTGCTGCAGGAGATGATCCAGCTCGACCCCGGGAACCCGGACAACTACTTCGTGCTGGCGCAGTTGTTCGAGGAATCGGGGCTGTTCGAGGACGCCGAGACCATCTATCTCGAGGTCCGCAACATGTCGTCCGACGATCCCACCGTCTACCTGCAGCTCGCCGGGTTCTACAACCGCGCCGGTGACTTCGACCAGACCATCGACGCGTTGCGGCAGCGCGCCGAGATCGAGCCCGACAATCCCGAAGCCTTCTACACCATCTCCACCTTCTACTGGGAAAAGGCGTTCCGTGACTTCCGGATCACGCAGGACCAGAAGGCCGAGTACGTGCTGGCCGGCATCGAGGCGGCGGACCAGGCAATCGCACTGAACGCCCGCTACGTCGACGCGCTGGTCTACAAGAACATCCTGCTTCGGATGCAGGCCAACATGAGCGAGGACCAGGCCGAGCAGGACGCGCTGATCGCCGAGGCGGACGAGCTGCGGGATCGGGCGCAGGAGATTCAGGACGAGGCGCGCGGCGCCGCCGCAGCCGTTGCCGGGCAGTAGGGCTGCATCAGGAAACCGAGTCCGGCGCCGTCCGGGCCCGTTGCCGTTCGGACGAGGCCGGCCACCGCGGGAATGCGGTGGCCGGCCTTTTTTTTGGGTGCAGCAGTTCCCTACCGGGAACGATGTTCAGGCGGGGCTGAAGCTTGGCACCTTTCTTGGGTGCAGCAGTTCCCTACCGGGCGGGGGCTGAAGCCTGGCACCGGAATCGTGAATGACCGGGCGAGGCAGGGCCGGCCCTTCGTGAACCCGTCCATCGCGCCCTCGAGCTTGGCCATTCGCTCTCCGAGTGCAGCCATCCGCTCCCCGAGGTTTCGCACGTGATCGTCGAAATCGCGCCCTCGAGCTTGGCCATTCGCTCTCCGAGTGCAGCCCATCCGCTCCCCGAGGTTTCGCACGTGATCGTCGAGTCGTCCGATCCGAATATCCATTCGGAGGAAGAGGCCGGCGCCGGCGGGCGATGCCGATGCCGACGCCGACGATCTCGCCCGGAACTCGGGGGTTGGTGGGACCCGACCGACGTCGCACCGGGTAAAGTGTGGACAAAAAAGAAGGCCGGGACCACCAGCGGTGATCCCGGCCTCTCGCAAGAGATTCCCGGTCTTCGCTAGCCGACAGGAGCCGCGCCGGCCGCGCGCCGCATGCCCTCGGTGACGATCCCGACCTTCTCGACGCCGGCGCCCCGGGCCGCGTCGATGACGTCGATGATCTCGCCGTAGGTCAGCGAACCTGCGCCGGCGATGAACATCGTCTTCTCGCGACGCGTCTCGAAGATCGAGCGGAGCTCGGACTGGAGCGTCGCCATGTTCATCGGCTGCTGGTTGACGGAAATACGACGGTCCGCCGTGTACTCGAGCAGGATCTGGCTGCTGTCCGTCTGCGCCTGCTGCGCGCCCTGCGTCTCGAGGGGCAGGTTGATGTCCAGCCCGCGCTGTCCGAGCGGCAGGGCGGCCAGGAAGATGACGATCAGGACCAGCAGCACGTCGATGAACGGCGTGATGTTGATCTCCGAGTTGGCGTGAGGCTGGACGGCCTCCTTGATGGCATCGGCACCGTGGTGCTTCTTCTTCGCCATGGGTCTATTCGCCTCCCCCGGCGCCGGCGAGCTCGCGCTCGGTGATGAGCGCGATGTTCTCGATGCCGGCCCGCTGCAACTGGTCCATCAACTCCATCACCGCCGAGTACTGCGCGTTGACGTCAGCCTTGACCAGGAGGATCCGTTCCAGCTTGCGATCCAGCGCACTGTTGATCGCGTTGAGCAGCTCCTGCTGGCTCGTCTGCACGTTGTCTACGAAGTATCGGCCGTCGGAGGTCACGGCGACAGTGGTGTTGTTGTCGTTGTCGGGCTTGTCGCCCGTGTTGGTCGCCTCGGGCAGGGTCAGCGTCACGCCGGCCGTCAACAGAGGCGCGATGAGCATGACGATGATGAGCAGAACAAGCATCACGTCGGCCAGCGGCGTGATGTTGATCTCGGAGTTTAGCCCATCGGTCTTATCGCCGACTGACATTCCCATGCTGAACTCTCCTTACGCAGGTGCCGCCGGGCGCGACCTGCGCCCGGCGGCGGATCCGATTCGCGACAGAACCCGGCCTACGACTTCTTGATGAAGTAGTCGACGAGCTCGGACGACGAGTTGTCCATCTCGACGGAGAAGTACTCGAGCCGGCCGGTCAGGTAGTTGAAGAACCAGACCGCCGGGATGGCCACGAAGAGGCCGATGGCCGTGCCGACCAGCGCCTCGGAGATACCACCCGACACCGCGCCCAGACCGCCGGAACCGGTGGCCGCGATGCCCTGGAACGCGTTGATGACGCCCAGGGTGGTGGCGAGCAGGCCGACGAACACGGCGGTGGAGCCGATGGTCGCCAGGATGCCCATGCCCCGCTTCAGGTCGGACGAGGTGAGCGCCGCGGCGCGCTGAATCGCGCGGTGGACGCTGTCGACCACGTCGTCCTTGTGCAGGTCGACGCCGCTGTCCTGCTGGAACTGGTACTCCTGCAGCCCGGCCAGAACGACCTTGCCGAGGTGGCTGTACCGGTAGTCCTTGGACTGCGAGACGCTGATGGCCTCCTTGAGCTTGCCGTCCTTGAGGTGCTTCGCCACCTGCGGCGCGAACAGCTTCGACTGGTTCGTCGCCTGGATGAAGGTGAACAGCCGCTCGAAGAAGACGCCGACCGACGCCATCGACATGATAATCAGCACGAACATCAGGGCCTTCACGGCCCAACTCATCTGCTCCCACAACTCAAGAAAGTCCATCTGTTCCTCCTACGGCGAGACGTGCGTTGGTCGCCGGTCTCTTCGATCGTTTACGGAATCCCGGGTCTACGCTACGACAACTGGAAGTTGACCGTCACGGTCATGATGACCGGAACCGGCACGCCGTTCAGCAGCGTCGGCGTGTACTGCCACTGCCGGACGGCCGTGATCGCCGCTTCGTCGAGCAACGGCACCGAGCGGAGCACCTTGACGTCGGTGACGCCGCCCGTCGGGCCGATCACCGCTTCGAGAATCACGACGCCCTGCACGCGCGCCTGCTGCGCCACGGGCGGATAGACCGGCGGAACGTCCCGGATCTTGGTCGGAGGGCTGATGTTGCCACCCACGCGAACCGGCTCCGGCGGAGGAGGCGGCGGAGGAGGCGCGGTCGGCAGGCCGCCGACGATGCCGGCCACGACACCGCCGGCTACACCGCCCTGGACACCTTGTACCCGGTTGATGTCGAAGCCTACCTCGTCGACGATCTGCTCCGGCGCGACAATCGGCGCCGCATTCGGGTTCACGTCGATCACCGGCGGCGGCGCGGCCTCGGCGGCGGCCGGCGGCGGAGGCGGCGGGGGCGGCGGAGGCGGCGGAGGCGGCGCCGCGACGAACGCCATCATCGACGCCGGCGTCGGCAGCGCATCCATGGCCATCAACGGGACGATCACGACTGCGCCGATCGCGACCACGTGCGCGACGATCGAGAGCGGCAGTGTGTACCACTTGCGCGCACCGACCTGAATCGACGGATTCGAGATCTCCCCGAACATCACGGGCGTGGCCTTCTTGGCCGGTGCCCCCTGCGCCGGTTTGCTCTGTTTTCTCGTGTCAGCCATAGCACGCCTCCTGGCCTGCCGAATGCGCGGACTTCCCCTGGAAAGCGCCGATTATAGCAGGCCGCCACTCCGTGTCAACGAGCCGAACGACTTCCCACTCACCCGATGTTAGACACCGGCCGCACAGAAACGGACCATCGATTTTGCCGCGCCGCGTCCGCGCGGTCTTGCCGCGCCGCGTCCGCGCGGCCCCGGCCCCCGCGGGCCGGCCGTCCGCCGGGCGGCCCGCGCAAGGTGCGGCATCTTAACCGTCCCGCTACGGAGCGTCAACCTTGGCGCTCCCCGCAGACCGCCCGCAGACCGCCCCGCCCTACCGCGTGCGGCCTCCCGGCTACTGCATCCAGGCGACCACGAGCGGCGCGAAGATCACGGCGACGATGGTCATCAGCTTGATGAGGATGTTCAGGCTCGGGCCCGACGTGTCCTTGAACGGGTCGCCGACCGTATCGCCGATGACCGCCGCCTTGTGCGGCTCCGACCCCTTGCCGCCGTGGTGGCCCTCCTCGATGTACTTCTTGGCGTTGTCCCAGACACCGCCCGCGTTCGCCATCATCAGGGCCATGAGCACGCCGGTGACGAGCGCGCCGGCCAGCAGCCCGCCGAGGCCCGACACGCCGAGCACGAACCCCGTCACCACCGGCGCCAGCACCGCGATCAGTCCGGGCGCGACCATCTCGCGGATCGCGGAACGGGTCGAGATCTCCACGCAGCGCGCCGAATCGGGCTCCGCTTCGCCTTCGAGCAGACCGGTGATCTCGCGGAACTGCCGGCGCACCTCCTCGATCATGTCGTTGGCGGAGCGTCCCACCGCGTTCATCGTGAGCGCGGAGAAGAGGAAGGGCAGCATGCCTCCGAGCAGCATGCCGAGCAGGACGTTCGGATTGTCCAGGGCCAGGCTCAGCAGCCGCGGCTCGAAGGCCGCCGCCCCGCCGGCCTCGGCGACCGCGGCATCGGCCGTCGCGCGGAACGTGCTGAACAGCGCCAGCGCCGTCAGCGCCGCGGATCCGATGGCGAACCCCTTGCCCATGGCCGCCGTCGTGTTGCCGACCGCGTCGAGCGCGTCGGTCCGCTCGCGCACGAACGCCTCGCGCCCGCTCATCTCGGCAATCCCGCCGGCGTTGTCGGCGACCGGCCCGTAGGCGTCCACCCCCAGACTGATGCCGAGCGTGGAGAGCATGCCGACCGCGGCGATCGCAATCCCGTAGAGCGCCGCGAGCGCGAAGCTGGTGTAGATCGCCAGGCAGATGATCAGGATGGGGATCGCGCATGACATCATCCCGACGCCGAGACCGGCGATGATGTTGGTGGCCGGACCCGTCTCGGACTGCTGGGCGATCTTGTGCGCCGGCGGCTTGTCCTTCCCCGTGTAGTACTCGGTGACGTGGCCGATCGCCACTCCCGCGACCACCCCGGCGACGACGCACCAGAGCACCGCGAGCGGAACGTCGAGAACGCGGACCAGAGCGCCCGCGCCCAGGAAGACCAGCACGGACGCCACCAGCAGGCCGCGCTGCAGGGCGCTGCCGATCTTCGACTCGTCGTTCGTGTTGACGACGAACGTGCCGAGCATCGAAGCCAGGATGCCGACGCCGGCGAGAAGGATCGGAAAGACGACGAGCGTCGACTGCAGCGCGCCGAACGCCGCCTCGTCGACACCCCAGAGCGCATTGGCCGCCGCCGCCGTAAGCGCCCAGGCGAGCGCGATGGAGGAGATGATGCTGCCGACGTACGACTCGAACAGGTCCGCTCCCATGCCGGCGACATCGCCGACGTTGTCGCCCACGTTGTCGGCGATCGTGGCCGGGTTGCGGGGATCGTCCTCGGGAATGCCCGCTTCCACCTTGCCGGACAGGTCACCGGCCACATCGGCCGCCTTCGTGTAGATGCCGCCCCCGACGCGGGCGAAGAGCGCTATCGACGACGCGCCCAGGGAGAACCCGAACAGCGACTCCACGGCGCCGGCCCCGGCGCCGCTCAGGCCCCCGTACAGGAAGTAGAGCAGGGCGATGCCGAGCGTCCCGAGCGCGACGACGGTCAGTCCCATGACCGCGCCGCTGGAGAACGCCACCCGCAACGCGGCGGAGAGACTCGTGGTCGCCGCGTGCGTGGTCCGCACCGCCGCGCTGGTCGCCGTACGCATGCCGATCCATCCCGCGGTGGCCGACAGCACCGCGCCGGCCAGGAACGCCACCCCGGTCAGCAACGAATCGCCCGGCAGCAACGTGACGAGCACGACGAACATGACGCCCACGAAGGCGGCGAGCACGGTGTACTCCGTCTTCAGAAACGCCATGGCGCCGCTGCGGATCAGCGCCGCGATGCGCTGCATCCGCTCGTCGCCCGGCTCGTGACGGTTGATCCGGTTAATCAGAAAGAACGCGAAAGCCGCCGCTGCGACCGGCATCCCGAACCCGAGTACGAAGTACAGTTGCTGCTCCATTCCGTCCTCTGCCGCTCCCTGGAAACTCAAGCCTGCCGTGTCCGTGTCTCGGCCTGCTGTTTCTCGATCTGCCGTGTCTCGGCCTGCTGTTTCTCGATCTGCTGCCTCTCGACCGGCAGGTGTTCCGCCAGCGCCATGCCGCCCGTGAGAAACACCTGCAACCCCTCCTGCACGGTCAGCGCGGGGAAGGATACGACGTCGCGCGGATAAATGTGAACGTCTCCGAAGTAGACGTGGTTGGTGGGAACGTAGACCGCCACGTGCACGCCCGCGTCTTCCTGTCCCTCGATCGTGAACTCCTTCGTCAGGAAGCCCATCACCAGGCCGCGCTTGGGGTCGTCGATCAGGACGACACGCTTGAAGCTGAGCTCGTTGTCCGGCGAGAAGGCCTCCACGAGCTGCTTGACCGGCGAATATATGCCGCGGAACACCGGCAGCTTCATCAGGTAGGCCTCGCCGCGCCGGAGCAGCCTGGCGCCGAGCACGTTGGTCGCGAACGCCCCGACCGCCACCACGAGCAGCAGCAGCGTCGCCAGACCGAAGCCCGGAATCTCGCGGCCGATCCACCGGACGTACACCGGCCCCATCACGCCGTCGATGAACTGGAACAGCCAGACGAACGCCGCGACGCTGATCACCAGCGGGACGATCACGACGAATCCTGCGATCAGACTGCGGCGCAGCCACTGCATCGTTCTACGACCCGAAGTCCGTCACCATCCGGCGACCCAGGCCAGGGCCACGGCCCCGAGCAGGACGCGGTAGGCGGCGAACGGATGGAGCGAATGACGCGAAACGTAGCCCATGAAGAACTTCACCGCGGCGTATCCGACAACTCCGGACGAAACCACACCGACCGCGAGCAACGCCGGATCTCCCGACGGCATCCCCTGCGCAGCCATGTCCAGCGCCGCCTTGCCGCCCGCGGCCAGAATCGCCGGGATGCCGAGCAGGAACGCAAAGCGGGCCGCCCGCTCGCGGCGCAGGCCGAGCAGCATCGCCACGACCAGCACGGCGCCCGAGCGCGAGACGCCCGGCACCAGCGCCGACGCCTGCGCCAGGCCGAGCCCGAACGCTTCCCACGTGCCCAGCTTCGTTTCGTCGCGCGTCTGCGCGCCGGCGCGCTCGGCCGCCAGCATGAGCACCGCGCCGAGCAGCAGCGTCGTACCGGCGACCCCGACGGTGCGCAACGCGCCGGTCACGAAATCCGCCGCGGCAAGGCCGACGACCCCGATCGGCACGGTTCCGACCGCTATGGAACGTACCAGCGCCGCCGAATCGCCCGGCCCGCCCAACCATGTGCGCGGCCGGGCCGCGGCCCGCGCCAGATCCGTCACGTCCCGGCGGTAGTAGGCCAGCACGGCCAGCAGCGTGCCGATATGGCATGCCACGTCGAAAGCCAAACCGAACCGGGCCTCCGTGTCCCAGCCGAAGAAGGCCCGGGCCAGCAGCAGGTGCGCCGAGCTCGAGACGGGCAGGAACTCGGTCAGTCCCTGCAACGTGCCGAGCAGCGCGGCTTCCAGCGCGTTCACGGATCGTAGGCTGCCGCCATCCGGGGTTCCGCCACGGGCTCCCGGGACGCCCGCGCTAGGACGCCCGCGCGCGCCGCGACCGTCGCTTGGGCCGCTGCGCCGGCGCCTGCTGCGGCTTCTCTTCCGCCGCCGGCTTCGGCGCCACGGCGCGCTGCACCCTGGCGCTGCGCCGCTCGGTGATGGCGATCGCAATCATCGCCGCCACGAAGATCGTCGAGTACGTTCCGCTAAAGACGCCGACCAGCATGGTGAACGCGAAACCGCGCAATACCTCGCCGCCCAGCACGAACAACGCAAGGACCGCAACCCCCGTCGTGCCCGACGTGATCACGGTGCGGGCCAGCGTCTGGTTGATGCTCTTGTTCACGAGCACGGCGAACGCGTCGCGCCGCATCACGCGCAGGTTCTCCCGCACGCGGTCGAAGACGACGATCGAGTCGTTGACCGAGTACCCGGTGATCGTCAGCATGGCGGCCACGACGTTGAGCGACAGCTCGTAACCGAAGAACGTCAGCAGCGAGATGGTGACCGCGATGTCGTGCACCACCGCCACGACCGCGCCGACCGCGAAGCTGAAGCGGAACCGCAGGCCGATGTAGACGAGAATGCCGGCCATCGCGAAGACGAACGCATTGACGCCCCGGCGCTGCAGCTCCTGTCCGATGACGGGACCGACCAGCTCCTGGCTGATGACCTCGAACTCTCCGAGGCTGCTGGAGCCCAGGGCGTCGACGACCTCGTTCGCGCCCGCTTCCAGGCTGGCGCCCACCTCCGGGCCGGCCAGGGGCAGGCGCACGAGCACTTCGTTGTCGCCGGGGTCCCCGTACTGCTGAACGACCTTCTCCTCGACGCTCACGAGGGCGTCGCGGACGGCTCCCTCGCCGGTGGGCTGCTCGAACTGCAGCACGATCAGCGAACCGCCGGAGAAGTCGATCCCGAGCGGCAGACCGCCGCGCAGGAACAGCACGACGATGCCGGCCGCCACCACGAGCACGGACAGACCGAACGCGTACCAGCGGCGGCCGACGAAGTCGATGCGGGGCTCCTTGAACAGCGCCATCTCAGATGCTCAGCGTCGCGACGCGGCGACGCGACAGGACGGTCTCGAACAGCGATCGCGAGACGAAGACGGCCGTGAACACGTTCGACACGAGGCCGAAGAACAACGTGGTCGCGAAACCCCGGATGGGCCCGGACCCGAACTGGAACAGGAACGCCGCCGCGATCAGCGACGCGACGTGCGTATCGATGATCGTCAGCAGCACGCGGTCGAAACCGGCGGCCACCGCCGAGCGGACGCTCTTCGCCGAGCGCAGCTCCTCCTTGATGCGCTCGAAGATCAGCACGTTGGAGTCGACGCCGATGCCGATGGTCAGGATCAGGCCGGCGATGCCCGGCAGCGTGAGCACCGCCTCGATGTAGGCCATGCACGCCATCAGGATGAGCAGGTTCAACACCACCGCCACGACGGCATTGATGCCCGCCAGCTTGTAGTACCCCAGCATGAAGATGGCCACCAGCACGAGCCCGGCGATGGAGGCCGCGACCCCCGCGCGAATCGAGTCGGCGCCAAGCGTCGGACCGACGGTCCGTTCCTCCAGGTAGGTCAGCGACGCGGGCAGGGCGCCGGACCGGAGGGTGATCTGCAGATCCTCCGCCTCCTGCTGGCTGACCCCCGTGATCTGACCGCTGTCGGTGATGCGTCCCTGGATGGTCGGCGCCGACCGCACCTGCCCGTCGAGGATGATCGCCAGTCCGCGGCCGAGGTTGGCGCTGGTGATGTCGCCCATCTTGCGGGCGCCTTCGCGGTTGAGCGTGAAGCTGACGGCCGGCTGGTTGAACTCGTCGAGCGACGGCCGCGCGTTTCGCAGATCGCGGCCGGTCACCGCGGCCACCCGCCGCACCAGGTAGTAGAACGGCTCGGCGCCGCTCGGCTGAGTCGCCACCTCCATGTCCGGCGGCACCACGCCGTTCCTGGTCTGCAGGAGCGCCTCCCGGCTCGCCGCCGGCCCTTCCTCGACCAGCTTCAGCTCGAGCAGCGAGGTCGAACGGATGAGCGACTTCGCACGCGCCACGTCCGACACGCCGGGGAGCTGGACGAGAATCTGGTCGCCGCCTATGCCGTGCGGGGCCACGATCGGCTCGGAGACCCCCAGCTCGTTGACGCGCCGCTCGATGGTCTGGAGGGCCTGCCGCACCGCTTCCTCGCGGAGGGAAGAGGCCACCGGCCCGCGCATCCGGAACGTGTACGACCCGCCGGCGCCCGGCTCGCGATCGTAGGACACGGCGAGCCGCTCGTCGGACAACTGGCGAAAGGCCTGATCCCTCTCCCCCGGCACCCCTTCGACGCGAATCGTCTCCGCGTCGACCGGCACCACCGTCGCCGCGTCCATCCCCTGGACGGACATCTGCTCGCCGAGCTGCTCGGCGGCGGTCTCCGTCTCCACCTGCAGCGCGTCGCTGGTCTCCACGCGCAGCACCAGGTGCGCGCCGCCGCTCAGATCGAGCCCGAGCCGGATCTGGTCCCCGGGAGGGTAGACGCCCCAGACGGCGAGCCCGGTGACCGCCACGATTGCGAGCAGTTTCCACTGCAGGTTCTTCTGCATGGCCGTCCCCTACGAGCCGCTCCCTTCCTGCACGACGGGATCCTGGCCCTGATAGCCGCCGATGGCGCTGCGCGCGATCTGTATCCGTACCCGGTCGGCAATCTGTATCTGCACGGACTTGTCGTGCAGCTTCGTGATCGAGCCGTAGATGCCGCTGGTGGTCACGATCTTCTCGCCCACCTTCAGCGCCGCCTGGAACTCCCGGATCTTGTTCTGCCGCCGCTTCATCGGCAGCCAGATGATCACGTAGAAGATGCCGAGGATGAGAATCAGCGGGAGAAACTGGATGAACGGACCCGGCTGCTGGCCTGCGGGCTGGGCCATGGCGAACAACGCTTCGACGTGGTGCACACTCATTGATGCGTCAGAGCTTCCGGGGTCTCTGGTCTCTGCCGATGGCAGTAGGCGTGGTGGAAGGCTTGCCGGAAGCGTTCGAAACCGCCCGACTGGATAGCCTCCCTGATCCGCCGCATCGTGTCAAGGTAGAAGTGCAGATTGTGCACCGTGTTGAGCACCGCGCCGGTCAGCTCCTTCGCCACGTGCAGGTGGCGCAGGTACGCCCGCGTGAAGTTGCTGCACGTATAGCATCCGCAGTCCGCCTCCACCGGACGGTCGTCCTCGGCACGGGCGGCGGCCTTGATGGAAAGCGGGCCGTTGCGCGTGAAGAGCTGCCCGTTGCGCGCGTTGCGGGTCGGAAGCACGCAGTCGAACAGGTCGATCCCGCGGGCCACCGACTCGACGAGATCGGCGGGCGTGCCCACTCCCATGAGGTACCGCGGCCGGTCGGCCGGAAGCATCGCGGCGGTGACTTCCGTCACATCGTACATCACCGGCGTCGGCTCCCCGACGCTCAACCCGCCGATCGCGTAGGCGTGGAAGCCCAGGTCCACGGTCTCGCGCGCGCTTCGCTCTCTCAGCGCCGGATACATGCCGCCCTGCACGATGCCGAACTGGAGCTGACCCGGCGTCGTCATGACCGCGCCGGCGCCCCGGGGCGATCCCGCCAGCGCGTCGTGACGCCCCCGGGAGCGACGGGCCCACCGCAGCGTGCGCTCCATCGACTCGCGCGCCGCGGCGAGCGACGCCGGCCAGGGAGTGCACTCGTCGAACGCCATCGCGATGTCGCTGCCGAGCCGGGCCTGGATGTCGGTCGCGGTCTCCGGCGTCAGCTCGTGCTCGCTGCCGTCGAGGTGCGACCGGAAGCGGACGCCGGCCTCGCCGATCACGCGGCGGGCGGCCAGGCTGAACACCTGGTAGCCTCCGCTGTCGGTCAGGATGGGCCCGTCCCAGCCCATGAAGCGATGCAGTCCGCCCCGCCGGGCGATGAGCTCGTCGCCCGGCCGCAGGTGCAGATGATAGGTGTTGGCGAGGACGATGGCGGCGCCCGCCGCATCCAGATCCCGCGGCGTCACCGCCTTTACCGCGCCGGCCGTCCCCACCGGCATGAACGCCGGCGTCTCCACCGCGCCGTGCGGGGTGCGCAGGCGCCCGCAACGCGCGCGGCCGTCGCCCGCGGTCACCTCGAACAAGGCCGTCTCCGTCACCCGGTCACGTATACTACCCCTACCTGTGGGGCGGCTCCGCGTCGGCGTCATCTACGGTGGGCGATCGAGCGAGCACGAAGTGTCGCTCGCGTCCGCGGCGGCCATCTTCAGCCACATCGATCGCGACCGCTACGAGCCGGTCCCGCTCTTCATCGACAAGTCCGGACGCTGGTCCATCGCCGCGCGGCCGCCGTCGACCGAGTCGGCGGCCGCCGTGATCACGGGCGCACGCGCGGCAGGGGCGCTGCCGGCCGACAGGGGCGCCGAGGCGCACCTGGTCGCCCACCCGGCGCGGAACCCGCTGCTCACGATCGCGCGCGACGCGCCGGGCGCGCACGGGAACGACCTGGAACGGGCGACCGTCGCCGAGCTCGCCCTGGACGTCGTCTTCCCGATCGTCCACGGTCCGTATGGAGAGGACGGGACCCTGCAGGGATTGCTGGAGCTGGCGAACATGCCCTACGTCGGGGCCGGCGTGCTCGCCTCGGCCGCCGCCATGGACAAGGCGGTGGCGAAAGTGCTCCTGCGGGCCCACGGACTGCCGGTGGTGCCCGGGCGCGTGGTCGGCGGTCTCGAATGGGAGACCGATCCGGACGGGGCGATCGGGCGCCTGGAGGCCGCCTTCGACTATCCGCTGTTCGTCAAGCCGGCGAATCTCGGATCGAGCGTCGGCGTGTCCCGGGCGGTCGACAGCGAGAGCCTCCGCGCCGCGCTGGCCCTGGCCTGGACGTTCGACGACAAGCTCCTGGTCGAGGTCGCGGTGCCCGCGGCAAGAGAGATCGAGTGCTCCGTTCTCGGCAACGAAGCCCCCGAGGCGTCCGTGCCGGGCGAGGTGATCCCTTCCGGCGAGTTCTACGACTACGAGGCGAAGTACCTGGACGACCGCTCCGAGATCGTCATCCCCGCCCGGCTGCCGGCCGCGCGGACCGAGCAGGTGCGCGCGCTGGCCGTCGACGCGTACCGCGCCCTCGACGGCAGCGGCATGGCGCGCGTGGACTTCCTGCTCGACGAAGCCGGCGACCGGCTGTACGTCAACGAGGCCAACACGCTGCCGGGGTTCACCGCGATCAGCCAGTACGCCAAGCTCTGGGCGGCCTCGGGACTGCCCTATCCGGCGCTCATCGACCGGCTGATAGAGCTCGCCCTCGCGCGTCACCGCCGCCGGCAGCGGTTGCGGACCAGCCTCACGGAAGGCTGAGTCCACGAGTCATGCAGCGGGGCTCCACGCCACCGACTCCCGGGATCCGGGGAAGTCACTGCCCGCCCGCGCCGCGGAACGGCTGCACGCCGTCCCACACGAGGACGCGATTGATCCGGTCGCCGGTCTGCAGCGCGTCGACGACCTCCATCCCCGCGACGACGCGGGCGAACGCCGTATGGCGGGCGTCGAGCCGGGGTTGCGGCAGAAGCGTGATGAAGAACCGGCTGCCTCCCGCATCCGGGCGATCGCGCGCCAGCCCGACCGTGCCCCGGAGGAAGGGCAGTTGGCTCGGCTCGTCGCGCAGCGTGAATCCGGGTCCGCCGTGGTCGTCGCCCCGCGGGTCTCCGCCGTACACGGCTTCCCCCGGCACCGCGCGGTGAAACGTCAGCCCGTCGAAGAAACCCCGGCGCGCGAGCGTCGCGAAGGTGTCCGCCGTCAGCGGCGCGTCCAGCACGGCGAGCTCGATCTGGATGGTGCCGCGGCCCGTTTCGAAATAGACGTGCGGCGACACGGGCGGACTGGTCAGGCGGGGCGCGCCGTGGTCGACCCCGTGTTCCGCCGGCGCGGGCGCGATCTCGGCGTAGGGTCGAGCGTCCGGCGTCAGCTCCGCGAGCTGCTCGGCCGCCCGCAGGCGGACCACCCAGTCCCGATCGGCGAGCGCACGGCGCAGCGTGTCCCCGGCCGTGTCCGCGCCGTACGCGGCCAACGCCTCGACGATCGCGGCGCGCGCTTCGAACGAGGGGTCCGCCTCGGCCGCGTCGTAGGCGGCCGCCAGCGCGCCGCCGGCTCGCGCCGGCCGCAACCCGCCCAGCAGGCGCGCCGCCGCGCCGCGCGCCACGGCGTCGGCCGTCTCCAACTGCTCCAGCAGCAGGTCCGGCGCTTCCGGCGCGCCGGCAGCGACCAGCGCCTCCAGCACCGCGGGCACGACGCGCCGGTCCGCGTCGGCGAGCATGGCCGTCAGCGTGGCGACTCCCGCCTCGGGATCGACGTGAACGAGCCCGTCGGCAGCCGCCGCGCGGACACGCCAGTCGGGGTCCGCGCCCAGGCCGGACAACGCGAACAGGAACCGCTCGGGATCGGTCCGCGCCAGCGCTCGCAGGGACGCGGCCCGCAGCGGCGCCCAGGGATGCCCCAGCAGCTCGACGAAGACCTCGACCGAAGCATCTCCCGCGTGGTTCGCGAGCGCCTCTACCGCCACGCGCCGGAGCTGCCGGTCCAGCCTCCGGATGCGGACGAAGCGGTCGAGCGCCGCCACGGCCGCCGGATCGTCGATTGCGCCGAGAGCGCGCACGGCGCTGGTCACGACCAGCCGGTCCCGGCGATCCACTCTCAGCAGATCCTCGAGCGCCTCGACGCCGCGCGGATCGCCCAGCGCGCCGAGCCCCTGCGCGGCCAGGGCGACGCCGATGGTGCCCTGGACGCCGGCCAGCGTGGACAGTGCGGGCAGGACGCGCGGATCCTCCATTCGCCCGAGCGCATAGGCGACGGGCCACCACCAGAGAATCGGGCGTCCCTCGTCGATGAGCACCGCCTCGGCGAGCGGCTCGAACGCCTGCAGGTCGGCAAGCGCGTAGAGACCCAGACGAAACGCCTCGACCTCGTCGCTCAACGGCCAGGTCAGGTCGTCCGGCTCGAGGTCGTACGCCGAGGGCGCCAGGCGGCGGACCAGCGCCCCGATCGCCGGGGCGGCCGACCGCTCCCCCAGGAAGCCGAGGGCCTGCGCGGCCCGGCCCCGGACCGGCAGCGCAGGGTCGTCGAGCGCGTCGACGAGCGCCCCGGCGGCGCCGGCATCTCCGATCAGGCCGAGGCCGAAAGCCGCCATCTGGCGTACTTCGGCCTCGGGATCCGTCAGGCGCTCGACCAATGCGTCGACGCCGGCGCGGGATCCGACCCTGCCGACGGCCAGCGCGGCGCGGCGCCGGAGGTACGCCGCCGGCGTTTCGAGCAGCGCCAGCAGGTCCGGGCGCAGCACCGGCGGGCCGGCCGCGGACCCCACCGCCGCACGCACGCCGGCGCCGGGAGCCGGCCCCGGATCGGCGAGCCGCCGCTCGTCCTCCAGCCGCAGAATCCAGGCCATCGGATCCGGTGCGGCGGAAGGTGTCGGAACCGTAGCGGGCGGTGTGGCCGCACACCCCGCGACGAGGACGAGACAAGCCACCGGCAGTGCGCGAGACATGGAGAACGAGCCGGAGAGAAACGCGATCATAGCACGTGGCATTGACTATACTCGGCCCACCGTGGACTTCCGGCACATCGCCATCGAAGGCCCCGTCGCCGTCGGAAAGCTCGCCCTCACCGAGCGTCTCGCGGCCCGGCTGGACGCGGCGGTCATACTCGACGATACGGAGAATCCGTTCCTGGCCGACTTCTACGCGGGCCGCCCCGGCGCGGCCTTCCAGGCCCAGTTGTTCTCGCTGCTGGCCCGGCACCGCCAGCAGGTCGCGCTGCGGCAGTCCGACCTGTTCAAGCGCCTGACCATCTCGGACTACCTGTTCGACAAGGACAAGATCTACGCGTTCCTGAACCTCGACGACAACGAGCTCTTCATCTACCAGCGGCTCTACGACCTGCTCGCTCCGAACGTGGCCACGCCGGATCTGGTGATCTACCTCCAGACCCCGACGGACGTGTTGCGGAGGCGGGCGCGCGCCCGGGAAAGGCACGGCTCGCCGGAGACCGCGCCGGACGATCGCTACCTGGGCGAGCTGAACGAGGCCTACCACCATTTCTTCTTCCACTACACGGCGACCCCGCTGCTGGTGGTGGAGACTTCCGAGTTCGACCTCGGATGGGGCGAGAGCGCGCTCGACGACCTGCTGAAGCAGATCGACGACATGGGCAACCGCACGCGCTACTACGTGCCTCGCACCGCGGTCCCCTAGCGCGACGCCGGAGCCGGCCGCATGGTCCCAGCGCCCCCTTCCGGCCTGCCGTCCGACGATCCGCTCGCCTACCTGTTCCGGCTGGAGCGGTTCGGGATCAAGCTCGGACTCGACAACATCGAGGCGCTCAAGGCCGCCCTGGGCCACCCCGACCGGCAGTTCCGGTCGGTCCTGATCGCCGGCACCAACGGCAAGGGTTCGGTCGCGGCCATGGTCGAGCGCGGGCTGCGCGCCGCGGGGTACTCCACGGGCCTGTACACCTCGCCGCATCTGATCGAGCTGAACGAACGTTTCGCACTGCTCGGACGCCCCGTGGACGATGCCGCGCTCGCGCTCGAGGCGGCCCGCATCCGCCGCACGATCGAACGGCTCCGCGCCACCGGAGAGCTTGCCCATCCACCGACGTTCTTCGAGGCGACGACGGCGCTGGCGCTGGAGCTCTTCCGCCGCCGGGGGGTCGACGTCGCCGTGCTGGAGGTGGGCATGGGCGGGCGCTTCGACGCCACGAACACGGTGCGGGCAGCGGCCGCCGGCATCCCGTCGATCGACCTCGACCACCAGCAGCACCTGGGCGCCACGCTCGGCGAGATCGCTTTCGAGAAGGCGGGTGTCATCAAGCCGGGCACGGTCGCCGTCAGTGCCGAGGAGAAGCCGGAGGCGCGCGACGTGCTCCGGCGGCAGGCGGCGGCCGCGGGCGCGCGCTTCGTCGACGCCGCCGCGGACGTGACCGTCCGCTGGCACGAGGCTGACGGCCTCCTCCGCGTCGAGGCGCTCGAGACGCCCCGCAACCGCTACGGACCGCTGACCCTCGCCCTGCGGGGCCGCCATCAGCTCCGCAACGCGGCCGTGGCGGTGCGCCTGCTGGAGGAGCTGGGACCGGCCGGGATCCGGGTCCCGCGCGCCGCCGTCGAGCGGGCGCTGACCCACGTGCGCTGGCGCGGGCGCATAGAGCTGATCGATTGCGCGCCCGGCCGGCGCATGCTGCTCGACCCGGCCCACAACGTGGCCGCCGCGGCGGCGCTCCGGACCTACGTGACCGGACTCTATCCGTCCGGTCTGCCCTTCGTGTTCGGCGCTCTCGACGACAAGGACGCCGCCGGCATGCTCGCGGCGCTCGGCGGTGCGGCGAAGCGGATCGTCTGCGTCCCGATCGACAGCCCGCGGGCGACGCCGGTGGCCGATCTGGCGGCGGCGGCGCGCGCCGGCGCCCGCGGCGTTCCGATTGAATCGGCGGCCTCGCCGGCCGCGGGCCTGCGGGCCGCCTGGCGGAGCGGCCCGGTCGCGGGAGTCACCGGATCCGTCTACCTGGTGGGCGAGGTCCTGCGCGCACTGGACAGCGGCCGGCTGGGAGCTTGCGCCACAGAACGCAGCGAAGCGGAGTTCTGAGACGCAAGGTCGCGGAGCGGGGGGGATGGGCCGAAACGCCGAGACGGCGAGGCGTTTCGGGGCGCTGGGAGCTTGCGCCACAGAACGCAGCGAAGCGGAGTTCTGAGACGCAAGGTCGCGGAGCGGGGGGGATGGGCCGAAACGCCGAGACGGCGAGGCGTTTCGGGGCGCTCGGCCCGGTGAGGGACCCGGCGCGGGAGTAGAATCGGTTACTGGATGCATCGAGATTCCCGAGCCCCCGGCAAGAGCCCCTGCGGCGCCGCCCGGAAGTCGACGGCGAGCCGCCGGGCGCGGCTTCTCCTGGCCGCGATGCTGGTCCTGCCGCTGGCGCCGGACGAGGCGGCCGCACAGGTCTTCCCGGACCTGCCGTTCGACACCAGGCAGTGGAGCTACGAGATCCTGGGCGCCGACCACCTGCGCCTGATCGGAGAGGTCGAGCTGGAGGGCAACGGCTTCACGTTCAGCGCGGACCAGGTGGACATCTACGTGGACACGCCGGAAGAGGCATCCGCGGAATCCGGCGACGCGGATTCGTCCGGCGGGGCCGCAGCGGGTACGAACGGCGGCGGGGCCGCCGGCGAGGCCGCCGCGGGGGAAGAGACCCGGACGCCCTCTCTCCGCCTGGAGGCGTCGGGCGACGTCGTCTTCTCCTCGCGCGAGGTCCGCCTCTCCGCAGACCGGGTGGAGTACTGGACGCTGGACCAGCGGGCCGTCTTTCACGAAGCCTACGGCTGGGTCGACCTGGGCGGCGAAGTCGATCGCAGCATGTTCGGCACGCAGGAGGCCGACCTGCTGTTCCACGGCCAGATGATCGAGCGGACCGGCCCGCGGACGTACAAGATCACGAAGGGCGCGTTCACGAGCTGCGTCCAGCCGACGCCCCGGTGGCAGATGGTCGCGACGACGTTCGTCCTGAACCTCGACAGGCACGCCCTGCTCCTGAACGCGGTCCTCAAGGTGAAGGGGGTGCCGGTCTTCTACATGCCGGGCATGTTCTACCCCATCCAGGAGGATGGCCGGGCGACCGGTTTCCTGATGCCGACGTACGGGGCCTCGCGGTACCAGGGGTCGAGTCTCAGCAACGCCTTTTTCTGGGCGATCAACCGGAGTCAGGACGCCACCTTCTACCACGACTGGTTCATGCAGCACGGCGGCGACGGCCGCGGCGCCGAATACCGCTACGAGCGCGGCAACGGAACCCAGGGCGACTTCCGCTTCTATCGTCTCAACGAACCGGAGGCGGAAATCGCCTATGCGGGCGGCACCAGGACACGGGACGCGAGACGGAGCGACGAGTACCGGGGACAGGCCCGGCACGGCCTGCCGGGAGACTGGACGGCGCGGGGCCAGATCGACTACTTCACCGACATCGACGTCCGTCAGACCTACCACACCAACGTGTTCGACGCCTCCAACTCGCGCCGGTCCATGTCGGGCAACCTGAGCGGCCCGCTGGGCGAGTACGAGCTGAGCGGCACCTACGACTACAGCGAGAGATTCTTCGGCACCGACGCCGCGCTCAACGGCGCCGGCCCGCGCATCGCCTTCGGGCGGGGCAAGACCGAGCTGTTCGGGGCGCCGCTGTACCTCTCGTTCGACGCCGAGTACGCCAAGCTGCTGCGACGGTCGCGCCGGGAGCGGGAAGGCGTCCTGACCGAGAGGGATCAGGGACTCAACCGGTTCGACCTGTATCCGGTGCTGCAGTTTCCGTTCAACCGCTGGCCCTTCCTGAAGATCGACTCGACCGCGAGCTGGCGGGCCACCTATTGGGACGAGAGCCGGGATCTGGTCAGCAGGGAACAGGTGGACGTCGCGGTGGGCCGGCAGTTCTTCGAGCTGTCGACCCGTGCGACCGGTCCGTCGTTCATCAAGATCTGGGACACGCCGAACAGCGGCTACTCCGAGCGAATGAAGCACCTGATCGAGCCCTGGGTGGGCGTCTCCCGCGTGAGCGACATCGACGACGGGCTCTTCGATCGGATCGTCCGCATCGAGGGCATCGACTCGATCGTCGGCAACGTCGTCCAGTACGAGTACGGTATCGACACCCGCCTGTACGCGCGGGTCTTCGAGGGCGGTCGGGAGTCGGTGGCGCGCGAGATCCTCTCCGCCTCGGTGACGCAGAGCTACTACACGGACGAAAGGGCCGCACAGTACGACCGCAGCTTCCGCACCAGCTTCAGCGGGACGCCGCCGAGCAACTTCTCGCCGGTATCGGTCATCGTGCGCGCCGAGCCGACCCGGAACCTCGGCGGCACGGTCCGCATGGAATTCGACCCGGGACGGGATACGGAGGACTTGCTGCTTGCCGGCGGCCCGGAAAGCCTGGAGCGCGTGCCCTACCTTCCACTCTTCCGCATGGGCCCGATGCGGACCATTTCCGCCGAAGGGAGCTACGAGCTCGGGGGCTGGATCGCGACCAGCGGCGGCTGGAGCCAGCGCCGCTTCATCGAGGGCCTGTCCGGATTCAATCGCCCCTCGCGCCTGGACAACTACATCAATTCGTCGACGTCGTTCCGCACGCCGGACAACAAGTTCGGCGGTCTGTACGACTTCAACTACGACATCCGGCAGGGCCGGTTCCTGGCTCAGATGATCCGTCTCTATTACAACGCGCAGTGCTGCGGGTTCCGGATCGACTACCAGGTATTCAACTTCGAGGGGCTGGGAACGCGGGCCCTCATCGATCGGGACCGCCGCTTCACGCTCTCGTTCACCCTCGCCGGACTGGGGACGTTCACCAACAACTTCGGCGGCGCCGGAGGCGGGTACCGCTAGCCGGTGCGCCACCGCGACCGCAGCCGCAGGACCGGGGCGAAGCGCCGATGGCCGAACGCGTGCTGGTGACGGGAGCGGCCGGCTTCGCCGGCAGCCACCTCGTCGCGCGGCTCCTCGCCGAGCGCCCGGCGCCGGAGGTGGTCGGCTGGCGGCGCCCGCGCGCCGAGGGCGCCGAGCCGCGACCCGTTCGCACCGGGGACGGGCGGGTCGCCTGGCAGGAGGTCGACGTTCTCGACCGCGACGCCGTCGACCGCGCCGTGGCGGAGCTGCAGCCCGGACAGGTCTACCACCTCGCCGGCGCCGCCGCGGTCGCCGGCTCGTGGAACAGCCGCGTAACGACGCTCCGCACCAACACGATCGGCACCGAGCACCTCCTGGCCGCGCTGCAACGCTCCTCGCCCGCGGCGCGGGTGCTGCTGCCCGGCTCCGCGCTCGTCTATCGCCCCCACGACGGCCCGCTGGACGAGAACGCGGCAATCGGTCCCGTCAGTCCGTACGGCGTGAGCAAGCTGGCGCAGGAGATGTTGGCCGCGCGCTACGCCGCCGACGGTCTGGCGCTGATTCGGACGCGTTCCTTCACGCACTTCGGACCGGGCCAGGACCCGTCGTACGCCGCTTCGAGCTTCGCCCGGCAGATCGCGCGCATCGAAGCCGGCGCCGCCGAACCCACGCTGCGGGTCGGCGACCTGAGCGCCCGGAGGGACCTGCTGGACGTGCGCGACACCGTTCGCGCGTACCGTGCGCTGATGCAGCGCGGGGCCCGCGGCGCCGTCTACAACGTCTGCTCGGGCTCGGCGCACCGCATGCGCGACGTGCTCGCCGCGCTGCTGGCGCAGGCCCGCGCGCCGGTGGCGGTGCAGGTCGATCCCGCACGCCTCCGCCCGAGCGACTACGCGCTTCTTCTCGGCGACCGCGGACGCATCACCGCGGACATCGGCTGGGAACCCCGTATCGGCCTGGAAGAGACGCTCCGCGATCTGCTCGACGACTGGCGCTCCCGGCTCGGCTGAAGCCCGCGAGCCCGGCTTCCGGGCCGGGCGGTTGACAAGCCGCCGGGCCTGCGCGATGATGAGCGAACAAAAAGCGAATATACATGCCTCTGCAGGACACCCTGTTCGATGTCGGGAGCAGGCCGACCACCCGCTCGGCGGCCGTCGCGGTTCGAGAAGCCCGCGCCGCCGGTCCGCGCGAGGGCGTGCTTCGCGCCGGAGGCGCGACCTACCAGGAGATCACCTGCCGCTCGGCCCTCAACCGCGTCGAGGGAATGCCCTTCCGCTGGACGCTGAACCCCTACCGCGGCTGCACCCACGGCTGCCACTACTGCTTCGCCCGCCGCTACCAGTCGCAACTCGAGCTCGGCGCGGGCGACGATTTCTCGTCGGTGGTGCTCGTCAAGACCAACTTTCCGGAGGTGCTCGCCCGCGAGCTGTCGAAGCGCTCCCTCGGCGGGCAGATGATCGCCCTGGGCACCGCCACCGATCCGTACCAGCCGATAGAAGGCCGCTACCGGCTCACCCGGCGGGTCCTGGAGACGCTCGTCCGCCGTCCCGCTCCGCTCGGACTGATCACCAAGGGGACGCTGGCCGTCCGGGACGCCGACCTGCTGGCCGAGCTCTCCGGCCGTACCGAGTGCAGCGTGACGTTCAGCCTGCCGACGGTGGACGAGGAGGCGTGGCGGAAGCTCGAGCCGGGTACCGCCCACCCGCTCCAGCGGCTGCGCGCGGTGCGGCGGCTGCGCGACGCGGGAGTCGACGCGGGGGTCCTGCTGGCCCCGGTGGTGCCGGGCATCAGCTCCCACCCGGCCAAGATCGAGCGAACGCTCGAGGCGGTGGCCGACAGTGGGGCCTCCTACGTCGGCTCGCTGCTGCTGCACCTCGAGGGCGGTACGCGGCGGCACTTCCTCGAGTTCCTCGCGCGCGAGTACCCGCAACTCGTGGCCGGGTACGACCGTCTCTACGCGGGCAAGTACGTTTCGGCGTCGTACGCGACCCGCTTCCGGACGGTCATGGGGACCCTGAAGGAGAGGCACGGCCTGCGGCGGGAGCGTGCGCCGGCGGCGGGGTCCGGAGACGCTCGCGCGCCGGCTCCCGGGCGACACCCGGCGGCGCAGCCCGAGCTGCGGCTGTAGCCCTGCTCAGATCGTTCCCAGCAGCGCCCGGATGCGCTGATCGGTCGGCGGGTGCGTGCTGAAGAGCGACATCAGGCCGCGGCCCGACAGCGGCATCATGATGAACATGTGCGCGGTGGCCGGATTCGCATCCAGCGGGATCCGCTGCTGCGCGGCGTCGATCTTCTTCAGCGCGCCGGCCAGGCCGTACGGATTGCCGGCGATGGCGGCCGCGCCGCGGTCCGCCGCGAACTCCCGGGAGCGGGATATCGCCGCCTGGATCAGCATCGCGGCGAGCGGGGCGACGATGATCGTGGCGAGCAGGGCCAGGGGATTCGAGCCTTCCTCGTCGTCCCGGCCGAAACCGCCGAAGATGGCCGCGAACTGCGCCATGCGGGCCACCATCATGATGGTGGCGGCCACGGTCGCCGCGACCGAGCCGATGAGTATGTCGCGGTGCTTGACGTGCGCCAGCTCGTGCGCGATGACGCCCTCGATCTCCGGCTCGTCGAGGAAGCGCAGCAGGCCGGTGGTCGCCGCCACCGCCGCGTGCTTCGGATTCCGTCCGGTGGCGAAGGCATTGGGAGAGTCGTCCTCGATGACGTAGACCTTCGGCATCGGCAGGTTCGCGCGCTGCGCGAGCCGCGCCGTGATCCCGTGCAGCGGATGCTCCGGGCCGACCGGCTGCGCGCGGTACATCCTGAGCACGATGCGGTCGGAGAACCAGTAGGAGCCGAAGTTCATCACCACCGCGAAGACGAACGCGATCAGCAACCCGCCGGAGCCGCCCAGCCACTCGCCCAGCGCGAGCAGCAGGCCGCTGAGCAGACCGAGCAGCAGAGCGGTCTTGACCGTATTCCCCATGCGATCCTCCTCTATCTATTCTAGCGCCCCGAAACGCCTCGCCGGCTCGGCGCAACGCCCATCCCCCACTCCACGACCTTTCGTCCCGGAACTCACTCCGTTGCGTTCTGCGGCGCAAGCTCCTGGCCGGACCGCACGATCAGCCCGGCCAGCAGCGCGGCCCGCCAGGTGAGATCGGCGGTGACGACATGCTCGTCGAGCGCGTGCGCCCCGTCGCCCACCGCACCCAGGCCATCGAGAGTAGGGACGCCGAGCGCGCCGGTGAAGTTCCCGTCCGAGCCGCCCCCGGTCACGCCCTCGCCCAGCTCCCGGCCCATCTCGGCCGCGACCGCCCGGGCGTGCTCGTAGAGGCGGGCCACCGCCGGCGTCCGCTCGAACGGAGGCCGCGAGAACCCGCCGCCGACCGCCAGGCTGGTTCCGTCGAGCACGGGCCGCAGCGCCTGCATGCTGCGCTCGAGACGACGGGCGTCTTCCATCGTCGCGGCGCGCGCGTCGATGACGGCCCGGGCGTGCTCGGCCACAACGTTGGGACGGTCGCCGCCCTCGATGAAGCCCACGTTCAGCGTCAATCCGCGTTCCTGATCCCGGAGCGCGCCGACCGCCCGGATCTGCGCCGCCAGCTCGTCTATGGCGCTCGCGCCCCGGGTCGGATCGATGCCGGCGTGCGCCGGGATCCCGCGCACGCGCAGCTCGAACTCGCCGCAGCCCTTGCGGCCGGTCTTGACGGCCCCCTCCGGCAGGGACGGCTCGAGCACGAAGACGGCGCCGCTCCGGCGGGCTTCCTCTTCGACCAGCCCCCGGGAGGAACGGCTGCCCCGCTCCTCATCGGCGGTCCACAACATGACCACGCGCGTCCGGGCCAGCCGCCCGGCCGCGGCCAGGGCCCGCACGGCCAGCATTCCGATGACGATGCCCGCCTTCATGTCGAACACGCCCGGTCCGTACAGGCGGCCGTCCTCCTCCCGCAACGGCATCCGCTCGAGCTGCCCGACGGGCCACACGGTATCGAAGTGCCCGAGCAGCATGACCTGCCGTTCCGGCGGGCCGGACCCGAAGCTCGCCCGCATGTGCGCGCCGCTGGTCGGCGAGGGGATGCGCTCGACGGTTCCGCCCATCTCGCGGAGATGTTCCGCCAGTCGCTCTCCGCAGCGATCGACGGCGGACGGATCGGTGGTGGGGGACTCCAGACGGACCAGCTCGGTCAGCACCCGGACCAGCCAGTCGTAACCGGCATCGCAGAACGCACGCAGGGTCGGCATGCGTCATAATACGGCCGTGACGTACCCCCGCGCCTCGATTGTCGCCTGCGCGATGCTGCTGGTGGGCACGACGACCGTTCCGCTGCCCGCGCAACGCCAGCCGGTGCCGCGTCCGTTCCCCACTCCCGGGGCAGCGCCCGCGCGGCCGGCGCCCGCGCCCGGGATCGACGCGCCGTCGGTGGCCGCCACGGAGGCGCCGACGGAAGCGACCCTCGGCGTCCCCGTCTATCCGAACGCGCAGTACATCACCTCGTACGACGCCGGCCGCGGACAGCGCTTCCACCTGTTCGGCACGAGCGCCCGCTTCGCCGACATGGTGCGCTACTACTCGGTCGTGTTGCGCGAGCGCGGCCGGCGGGTGTACGACGCGCCGGCGATCCACCAGTTCGAGACGGCGCGGTTCCGCGACCGCGAGATGAACTACCGCCCGAGCGTCACGGTAAAGGACTACACCTGGAACGGAGCGGCCGGCTACATCAATCCGGCGCCCGGCGCGGGCGCGGCGACCTTCCCGACGATCATCCAGATCACCACCCTGCCGGCCGGCGTGGCGAACCGCTGAGGTCCCGCCGACAGAACCCATTTGGTCGAAGACCGGCGGCGTTGCACTCAGCGTGCTCGCCGTTTCGCTTGTCGCGGCGATGTGGCTGCTGCGCCCCGATCCCGTGCCTCGCGATCCGGAGACGTTGTGCCCGATCGCCGGCCCCAGTCGGATCACGGCGATCCTGGTGGACACCACCGACCGTCTCGATTCGATCAGCCGCGAGGACATTCTCGGACGTCTCGACGACCTCTGGCCGTCCAGCGAACCCCGACGAGATGATCGACACTCCTTGTCACCCATCGTGCGCGACGAGATGGTCATCGCCTACGAAACGTCTCCGGTCGCCGGCGGGGAGAATCTACTTCCACCACGGCTAACCGTCTGCAATCCCGGAGATCCGGACAGGGCCAACCCTTTGATTGCGAATCCGGACTTGATCCGCCGGCAGGGCGAGACACGCTTCAGAAAGCCTCTCAACGATCTGTTCCGCACTCTCCTGAACCAGGATCCGGCGCCCACCTCGCCACTGATGGAGAACATCCAGGCGACCTCGGTGGCGAAGCTCGCGCGCCGGACGTACGCGGAGATCCCGAAACGCCTGATCCTGATCTCCGACCTGATGCAGCATTCCGACCATCTCTCGCTCTACCGTCAACCCCTCGACTACGACATCTTCATTCGAACGCCCGGCGCGGACGCGTTGCGCACCAGCCTGCGGGATGTGCGCGTCGAGATCTTCTTCGTCCAGCGGCGCGACCATGAGCGGTTCGACGGCACCCGGCGCCTGATCGAGTTCTGCGAGCGCTGGATCGACGGACAGCAAGGGCAGTTGGCGCAGGTGGAGTCCCGCTCGGCCGACCAAGTCCGCGCCGTCAATGATGAACTGACGCAGGCATCAGCGACGCTGGCATCCCTGGTCCGAGACGCCAGACGCGTTCAAGGCCAACCTCGTCGCCGGTGGTTCATGCCGTGGAGAAAATGATGCCCAAAGTGGGAAGACGCAGCCTTCCCGGCGGACTCGTTCTGGGATTGACAATGGCGGAAACGGTCATCCTGATCGTGTTCGTGCTGCTTCTGGCGATGACGGTCCTGCTCGGACGCGAGACGGACCTGCGCGAGGACGTCGAAAAGAAGCTGGAGCAGTTGGAGTCCATCCAAGGGACTCTCGATGAACTCGGTCTCTCCCCCGAAGCGGCCCGCGATGTTCTCGCCAGTGGAACGCGAGATCGACATGCCGCGGAGAATTTGGCGAACGCTCCTGCGAGCTCTGGACGAGGAAAGCGACCCGCAAACGGGCCCCTCCCCCGAGGCCGTCGCTTCCCAAATGCAAGCACACGAAACACTGGCGGAAGCACTTCGAGAAACGGGAATCAAGGGGATCACGGCTGTTCTCGACGCTATGACGACTCTGGCCGAGATCGCGAAGATCAGCCATGCTGCCGGTCTGACCCTCGCCGATGCGAAAGAAAGAATAGCCGATACTGAAGTGGGCGATGGCCGCGGAACCGATCACTCGAGCTGCTGGACGGACAACGACAACACCGTCGCCTACCTGTTCGACGTCGCTCTGGTAGACGGAGGCTATATCCTGCAGCCGGCCGGGGCACGGCAGCATGAACACAAGCGAGCTTCGCTTCCACTCTCACGGGTTCGTACAGGCCGACTTCTCAGTTCGACCGAATTCCGAGAGCAAACACGAGAGCTTCTCGAATGGAGCGTCGCCAACGAGTGCCGCTTCTTCGTCCGGGCGTTCGATCTCACCGCTGCGGACCAGAAGGAAGTGTACAAGGACCGCATGCGCACACTGGAGTCGCGCTTCTACAAGAACGCGAACCCATCCGGGCCGCCGCCGTCGACCGACTCAGGACTCCCGCGGCCCTGAACGCCAGGAATCGCCATTCGGACTAGAACCACAACGAGCCGCGTAGTTGCGTGGTATGATTCAGGTACCGTGAGCGCATCGGCCGGTTGCCGGGAGTTTGCGGCGGTGGATGATAAGTGACTGTCGTCGGTCGTATGACCCGGCGCAAAGGGGGCAACGGGGACGTGTTGGCTAAGACAGCGATCTCTTTAGGAGCATGCACCAATGCGCTCCATCAACACCGGGCGCTGGCCGAGCGGTACTCGAAGTCCGAAGTTCGAATCGCCGAAGTGCGGAAGGCCTTTGCGGACTATGATCTTATCAAGGGCCATCCCTTGGCGATTTTCTGTGCCGGCTCCTTGGCCAGAATGGAGATCGGCGCCAAATCGGATCTCGATCTCTTCGTTACTGCTGACGGAGTCAGTGATTCCGGCTTGGTCGGCAAGCGGCTGTTCCAGATCAGTTTGTTCTCGGAGATGATCAGGATCAATGAACGACTGCGGTTTCCATCGTTCAGCAACGACGGCGAGTATCTCAAGATCTCCTTCATGGACGACCTGACATCCCGTACCGGTTCGCGTCTCGATGACAGCGAAAATCTGTTCACGACACGCATGTTGCTGATACTGGAAGGAAGGTTTGTCGCGAACGAAACCCTGTACCGGAAGCACCTCCGCGACATCCTGGATCTCTATTACCGAGACCGGGATGAAACGACTTCGTTCAAGCCAATCTTCCTCCTCAACGACTTGCTGCGCTACTGGCGAACGATGTGCCTCAACTATGAAGAACGCCGGCACGAGCCCAATCAACCGTTTCGCAAGAAGAACGTCAACCTCAAGTTCAGCCGCATGCTGACCGTCTTCGGAACCGTGTTTCCTCTGGTTGCCCGGCCTGCTGATTCCGTCTCCGCCGTGGAGGACCTGTGCAAGAAGACGCCTCTCGAACGTCTTGCGACGGGGCTGGACTTCCTGGGCGACGAGGATTTGATGCGCCGATGGCATCGCATTCTGGACATCTACGAGGAGTTCCTGTCGTGGAAGGAGAATAAGGACGTCGAGACGTTCCTGACAGAACAGAAGGATGTCGTCAACGACAGAGCGAAAGTGCTGTCGACGTTCCTGTATGACGCGCTGACCCACCCGAGGGTTCCCGGCGATTATCGGCGGTACCTCATTCTGTAACGATGACTGGCAGCCGATTCATCTTTCTCGAGATTGCGCACCGGGAAGTCAATGCGCTCTTGTGGCGTATCCAGTGGATCATGGCCGGGGTGGAGCCCCGGCACCCGGTCCACCTTACCGTGCGAGGACCGTACCGGCGGGCAATTGCACCCCGTGTTCTTGCGAAGTTCCGCGAGACGTTGCGCGACGACACGTTACGGATCGGCGACGTCGGTCGATTCACGAATCCCGATCAGGAAGTCGTGTTCCTGCGCGTCCACAGTCCGAATCTCCGGAAGATCTGGTGGAAGCCGAGCTACCCCATCAGGGACTACGGCTATACGCCGCATATCTCCCTCTACAGGGGGAATGACGCTTCGTTCGCGGATCTCGTGGCGGGGTTTCTGGAACGAGAACAACTGGAACTGACCTGCAACGAACACAGATTGACGGTACATCTGAGTGACGGCCTGAGATTCGGCACGGATCGACCGGCGGCGGTTGGCGAGAAGGGTTGGCATTTCGAAGACGAACGTATCGCCCCTACGTTGCTTTCGCGTTTGCAGGAACTCGTGGACACATACCGATCCGTTTCGGAGCCGGTCACCGCAACACTGGCTACGAACTCGGCACGCGCTGCCGCGCGGCCGCGGTAGGGACAACTTCTCCTCGTCCGGGCCGACACTACAGACGTGGAGCCGGCGAGACGGAGCCGCCCCTTTCGGACTTGAGCGCCTGAAGACCCGATCACCCAGCCGACACCCCTACTTCGTCTGCACGTAGATCTCCCGCCGCTCGCGGAACTCGGCCGACTTCTCGTCCAGGCCCATCTTGACCGCCTGCCCCTCGCCAAGGCCCCGCTCGGCCGCGAAGTCGCGGATCTGCTGGGTGATCTCCATGCTGCAGAACTTCGGCCCGCACATCGAGCAGAAGTGCGCGACCTTGGCGCCGTCGGCCGGCAGCGTCTCGTCGTGGTAGGCCCGCGCCGTGACCGGGTCGAGCGCCAGGTTGAACTGGTCCTGCCAGCGGAACTCGAAGCGCGCCTTCGAGAGCGCGTCGTCCCAGGCCTGCGCGCGCGGATGTCCCTTGGCGAGGTCCGCGGCATGGGCGGCGATCTTGTAGGCGATGACCCCGGCCTTGACGTCGTCGCGGTTCGGGAGGCCGAGGTGCTCCTTGGGCGTGACGTAGCAGAGCATCGCCGTGCCGTACCAGCCGATCATCGCGGCCCCGATCGCCGAGGTCAGGTGGTCGTAGCCGGGGGCGATGTCCGTGGTGAGCGGCCCGAGCGTGTAGAAGGGCGCCTCGTCGCACCACTCGAGCTGCTTCTCCATGTTCTCGCGGATCAGGTGCATGGGCACGTGCCCCGGCCCCTCGTTCATGACCTGCACGTCATGCTCCCAGGCGATGCGGGTCAGCTCGCCCTGGGTCCGGAGCTCGGCGAACTGCGCCTCGTCGTTGGCGTCGGCGATCGAGCCGGGCCGCAGCCCGTCGCCGAGCGAGAACGACACGTCGTAGGCCTGCATGATCTCGCAGATCTCGCGGAAATGTGTGTAGGCGAAGTTCTCCTCGTGATGGGCAAGGCACCACTTGGCATGGATGGAACCGCCCCGCGACACGATCCCGGTCATGCGCCCGGCCGTCAGCGGGACGTACCGCAGCAGCACGCCGGCGTGCACCGTGAAGTAGTCGACGCCCTGCTCGGCCTGCTCGATGAGGGTGTCGCGGTAGATCTCCCAGGTCAGCTCCTCGGGCCGTCCCTCCACCTTCTCCAGGGCCTGGTAGATGGGAACGGTGCCGACCGGCACGGGCGCGTTGCGGATGATCCACTCGCGCGTCTCGTGGATGTCGTCGCCGGTCGACAGATCCATGATGGTGTCGGCGCCCCACAGCGTCGCCCAGCGGAGCTTCTCGACCTCCTCGTCGATCGACGAGGTGACCGCGGAGTTGCCGATGTTGGCGTTGATCTTCACCAGGAAGTTGCGGCCGATCGCCATCGGCTCCAGCTCGGGGTGGTTGACGTTGGCCGGGATGATGGCCCGGCCGCGGGCCACCTCGGCGCGGACGAAGTCCGGCTCGAAGCCCTCGCGCAGGGCGACGAACTCCATCTCCGGCGTCACCTCGCCCTTGCGCGCGTAGTGCATCTGGCTGACGGCCCGTGCGCCGCGCACGACCGGCCGGTGCAACGATGCCGGTATCTGCTCGGATCCGTGCGCGCGGCCCGCCGGCGCGACCTCGGCGACGTCCCCCCGCCCGGCGATCCAGTCGCGGCGCAACGGTTCGAGGCCGGCGCGCACGTCCCCCCCGTACGGACCGCTCGTGTCGTACACCTGCAGGGGGGCCTCGCCGCCCGACAACGCGATCTCGCGCAGCGGAACGCGGACGTGCTCCCCTTCGACGTACACCTTGCGCGAGTTCGGAAAGGCCTCGGCGAAACGGGATTCTACGGAAGGCATGGAAGCGGCAGGGCTCGCCATGAGTCGCTCCTTGTCTGAGAAGTGCGAACGAATATAGCATGCGGCCCCGCCGCCCCATCCCCACCGGCGGCCGTCTCGGGCAGGAATCCGCGCCGCCGAAGCGGTGCGGTCCCGTGGATTACGGCGACGATGCCGGGCTACATCCGGCGCAGCACGACGCACTTCAGATACGAGGTCTCGGGCACGGTCGCCAGCACCGGGTGATCGCGGCTCTGGAGCCGCTTCTCGACCACCCGGACGTCCGCGCGGGCGTCGGCCGCGGCCGCCGCGAGCATGCGGGAGAACGCCGGCTCGTCGACGTGGTACGAGCAGCTCGACGTGATGAGGATCCCGCCCGGCGCGAGGATGCGCAGCGCGCGCAGGTTGATCTCCTTGTAGCCGGCGAGCGCCCGCTCCGCGGCTCCCCGGTTCTTGGCGAACGCCGGGGGATCGAGCACTATCGTGTCGAACCGCTCCCCCGCCCGGTCGTAGGCGCGCAGCACGTCGAAGACGTTGGCCGCGCGGGAGCGCACGTTGGCGGCTCCGTTCAGCTCGGCGTTCCGCGCGACGGACGCGGCGGCGCTCTCCGAGACGTCGACCGCCTCGACCTCGTCGCACGCCGGGGCCATCTGCAGGGCGAACGCGCCGGTATAGCTGAAGCCGTCCAACGCCCTCCCGCGCGCGTAGCGGGCCGCGGCCAGACGGTTCTCGCGCTGGTCCAGAAACAGGCCGGTCTTCTGCCCCTGCCACGGGTCGAGGGACAGCCGCACGGCGCCCTCGCACACCTCGATCGCCTGCGGAACGGCGCCGTGGCACAGCTCGACCTTGCGCTCGAGTCCCTCGAGGTTCCTCACCTGCGGGTCGTTGCGGAGCAGAATGCCGGTCGGCTGCAGCAGCTCGATCAGCAGCTCGGCGACGAGCGGCAGCAGGCGGTCGGTCGCCTGCGACAGGGCCTGCACCACGAGCACGTCGCCGTAGCGGTCCACGACCAGTCCGGGCAGTCGATCGCCCTCGCCGTGAACCAGCCGGTACGCGGTGGCGTCGATATCGAGGGCCTCCCGGTACCGCACGGCCGCCGCCAGCCGCCGGCGCCAGAACGCCGCGTCGGGACGGACATCGCGCCTGGTCAGCATCCGCAGGGCGATGACCGAGCGACTGCTGTAGAGCCCGTAGCCCAGCGCGCGGCGCTCGGCCCCGGTCACCCGCACCACGTCACCCGGCCCGGCGGCCACACGCCGGAGATCGGAGCGGTAGATCCAGGGATGCCCGGTCTTCAGGCGCTGCTCGCCGCGCGCCGCCAGCGCGACCGCCGGCTCCCGCGCGACCGGCCGGACGGCCGGCGCGCTTTCCGCCGCGGCGGACGGGCGGGCCTCCTTCCCGGGCGAGTGCCGCGCCGCGCGGGGCGCCGCCTGCGCGCCCGAAGCTCCACCGCTCGTCGCCGGGCGCCGCCGCAGCCGCGGGCGGGCGGCGGCCGCCGCATCGGCCGCGGGGCCGGAGCCCGCCCGCGGCCGGCCTGCCGGTCGATTCGTGGACTTCACTGGTGGAGCCGAAAAGGACCGCCACATTCTATTCGACCGGTTCGCCTGCGGAATGTCGTGGACGCACACCGTCCCGGAAGACGCTCCTGAAGACCGCCGACCACACACACCGTAGTACAATTTTGCGATGCGGATTGCGCTCGGCGCCGACCACCACGGCGTCGTGTTGAAAGCGTCCCTGCGGCGTGCGTTCGACGGGGCCGCGGGCGACGGTTCGTCCGCACCGGCCCATACCTACGTCGACTTCGGCGCCCATTCGGAGGAGGCGGTGGACTACCCCGACTTCGCGCAGCCGGTGGCCGAGGGAGTCGCGTCCGGCGCGTTCGACCGGGGCGTGCTCATCTGCGGCAGCGGCGTCGGGATGTCGATCGCCGCCAACAAGGTGCCCGGCGTGCGCGCCGCCCTCGTGCACGATCCCGACGGCGCCCGTCTGTGCCGCGAGCACAACGACGCCAACGTCGTCACTCTCGCCGGCCGATCGCTGCCGCCCGATACGGTAGTGGCCATCGTCGAGACTTTTCTCGACACGCCGTTCGCCGGCGGCCGGCACGAACGGCGCGTCGGCAAGATCGCCGATCTGGAACGCAGCCTGGAAGGGACTACGTGACGCAGACCCTCGACGCCGGCCGGGCCGTTGCGGCCACCGGCCCCACGGACCGCCTGCAGCCGCTCGCGGCCAGCGATCCCGAGATCGCGGCGGCCATCCGCAACGAAGTGGCCCGGCAGAACGACGGGCTCGAGCTCATCGCCTCGGAGAACTTCGCCAGCGCGGCGGTGATCGAGGCCATGGGCTCGCCGCTGACCAACAAGTACGCGGAGGGCTATCCCGGCCGGCGGTACTACGGCGGGTGCGAGCACGTCGACGTCGCCGAGTCGCTCGCGATCGATCGCGCGAAGGCCCTGTTCGGCGCCGAGCACGCCAACGTGCAGCCGCACTCGGGCGCCCAGGCGAACATGGCCGCGTACTTCGCGCTGCTCGAGCCGGGCCGGACGGTGCTCGGCATGGATCTCGCGCACGGCGGGCACCTTACGCACGGGCACCCGCTGAACTTCTCCGGACAGCTCTACGATATCGTTCCCTACGGCGTCCGCCGGGACGACGAGCGCATCGACTACGAGGCGCTCGAGCGGCTCGCCCGCGAGCACCGGCCCGCGCTGATCATGGTCGGCGCCAGCGCCTATCCGCGCGTCATCGACTTCGCCCGCATAGCCCGCGCGGCCGCCGACGTCGGGGCCGCCGTGGTCACGGACATGGCGCATATCGCCGGCCTGGTCGCCACCGGTCTTCACCCGAGTCCGGTGCCGCACTCCGACATCGTCACCACGACCACGCACAAGACGCTGCGCGGTCCCCGCGGCGGCCTGATTCTGTGCGGGGAAGCGCATCGGAAGGCGATCAACCGCTCCCTCTTCCCCGGCGTGCAGGGCGGTCCGCTGATGCACGTCATCGCCGCCAAGGCGGTCTGCTTCCGGGAGGCCGCGGCCCCCGGCTTCGCCGACTATCAGCGCCAGGTCGTTCGCAACGCGAGCCGTCTGGCCGGCGCGCTCGCCGATCAGGGTTTCCGGATCGTGAGCGGCGGCACCGACAACCACCTGCTGCTGGTGGACGTCTTCTCCCGCGGCCTCACCGGCAAGGTCTGCGAGGCGGCGCTCGGGCGGGCCGGCATCACGGTGAACAAGAACGCCATCCCGTTCGACCGGCAGCCGCCGATGGTCGCCAGCGGCATACGGCTCGGGACGCCGGCGCTCACCACCCGCGGCATGGCGGACGCGGAGATGGACACCGTGGCGGAGTTGATCGGGCGCGTGCTGACCGCGCCCGAGGACGACCGCGTCGCCGCCATGGTGCGAGGCGAGGTGGAAGCGCTGTGCCGGAAGTTCCCCCTGTACCCGAGCCCTCCCCGCCACGACCAGATCCGGAAGTCCGCGCCGTAGAAGCGGCGCAGAGACCCGGCGAGGCCCGGTCGGGCGGCGATCACAGCCGCGAGGCGACGATCGGCGGGCGCGATCCGGGACTGGAAGAACGGGTCGCCGGGGCGCTCGCCGACGGCGGTGCGCTCGCGCGCGCGATGCGGGCGTTCGAGCCGCGGCCGGGCCAGCGGCGGATGGCCGCCGCCGCCGCGCGTGTGCTCGAGAACGGCGGCGTGCTGCTGGCCGAGGCGGGTACGGGTACCGGCAAGACGCTTGCCTATCTCGTTCCCGCCATCCTGAGCGGACTGCGCGTGCTGGTCTCCACCGGCACCAAGAACCTGCAGGACCAGATCTTCTACAAGGACCTTCCGGACCTGCGGAAAGCGCTCGGGGTCGACTTCCGCGCCACGTACATGAAGGGGCGCGGCAACTACCTCTGCCTGCACCGGTTCGCGACGGCGTCCGCGGAGGCGGCGGGCGCGCTGCTCCCGCCGGCGGAGAGCGGCGTCATCCACCGGATCGCCGAGTGGGCCGACCAGACGGAGACGGGCGACCGGGCCGAGATCGAGGACCTCCCGGACAATCTGGCCGTCTGGAGCGACATCGCAGCGACGTCCGAGAACTGCATCGGCACCGAATGCCCCGCCTACCAGGAGTGCTTCGTCACGAAGATGCGCCAGCGGGCGGCGGAGTCGGACGTGGTGATCGTCAACCACCACCTGCTGTGCGCGGACGCCGCCGTGCGACAGAGCGCCTACGGAGAGGTCATCCCGGCCTGCAACGTGGCGGTCATCGACGAGGCCCACCAGATCGAGGACGTGGCGACGCAGTACTTCGGCATTTCCGTCAGCAACCACCGGCTCGACGAGCTGTGCCACGACGGACGGCGATTCGTCGCCGGCGACGCGGCACCGGCGCCGGAGCTGGAGGAAGCGTCCGTGCGGGAGCTGCTGGATCTGCTCGATGGCGTGCGCAGCGACGCCCATCTGTTCTTCGCCGCGCTCGCACCGGCGGCCGCGGCCGGGGAGCGCACGCGGGTGACGGCCGACACGTTCGCCGGCGTCGCCGAGCCGGCGCGCCTCCTGGGACGGCGCCTGGGCGATCTCGCCGCCGCGGCGTCGCGGCTGGCCGGACCGGCCGGCAGCACCGACCTGGCGGCGCTCGGCCGGCGGGCGGAGGAGATCCGCACCGAGCTCGCGTTCCTGCTGGCCGCCGGCGACGCCGCCTACGTCTACTTCGCGGAGCGCCGGGGGCGGGGTCTTTTCCTGCGCGCCGCGCCGATCGACGTGTCCGACATCGTCCGCGAGCTGCTGATCGAGCGGAAGGAGAGTACGGTCCTGACCTCCGCCACGCTGACGGTGGACGACTCGTTCTCCTACCTCCGGGGACGCCTGGGCATCGTCGACGCGACCGAGCTGCGCGTGCCCTCGGAGTTCGACTACCGCGAGCAGGCCGTCCTTTACCTGCCGCGGAAGGTGCCGCCGCCGAATCAGCCGGGCTTCACCGCTGCCGTGGCGCGCGAGGTCACCGCGCTGCTGCGCATCACCCGCGGCCGGGCGTTCATCCTCTTCACGAGTTACGCGAACCTGCGCGACGTGCAGGCCCGACTCGATCCGACGCTGCCGTATCCGCTGCTGGTGCAGGGAGACTCGCCGCGCAGCGTCCTCCTGCGCGAGTTTCGCACCACGCCGAACGCGGTGCTGCTGGCCACGTCGAGCTTCTGGCAGGGCGTGGACGTCGCCGGCGACGCCTTGAGCTGCGTGGTGATCGACAAGCTCCCGTTCGCCTCTCCGGGGGACCCCCTGACCGCGGCCCGCATGGAGCAGATCGAACAGGAGGGCGGCAATTCGTTCTCCGACTACCAGGTGCCGCTGGCCATCCTCACGCTGCTGCAGGGGCTCGGACGGCTGCTCCGGCACCGCACGGATCGCGGCGTGCTGGCGTTGCTCGACCCGCGGCTGCGGACGAAGGGCTACGGACGCCGCTTCCTCGATTCGCTGCCGCCCGCACCGGTGACGAACGACCTCGCGTCGGTCGCCCGCTTCTTCGACGCCGCGAGCCCCGCTGCGCGGGCGGAAGAGTAGGGTTTGCGCCGCAGAACTCACTCCGTTGCGTTCTACGGCACAGACTCCTGGCAGTCCGTGGCGAAACCCCGCGTCGCATCGAGAGCGGCGAGGCGCCCGCGTGGCAAGGCGCGACGAGGGACCATATCGGGCATATTCGACCGAGGAGCAACGCAGTCCACGCGGGATGCATCGCCGCTCGAATGCAGCGGGGCTTTTCCACGGGCTGCTAGCGCCCCGAAACGCCTCGCTGGCTCGGCGTTTCGGCCCATCCCCCCCGCTCCAGGAGTCTGCGCCGCAGAACTCACTCCGTTGCGTTCTACGGCGCAGACTCCTAGACTGGAGGATATGACCCGCTGGGTCCTGTCCCTGACCTGTGCCGCCGCCCTCGGTTTCGCGGGCGCTGCAGGCGCAAGCGGCGCGCAGCCCGCCGGCGCGGTGCGCGGCGCGGTGGTGGACGAAGAGAGCCGGACCGGCGTTGCCGGCGCACTCATCGTCCTGCTGCCCCTGGACGACGACGGCGCCTCGATGGAGTTCGAGACCGGGTCGGACGGGCGTTTCGCGCGCCCGGACGTGGCGCCCGGCCTGTACGCGGCGACGGCGGCGCGCGGCGCGCGGCGGAGCGAGGTCTACCGTGTGCGGGTTCGCGACGGGCGATCCGTCGCGATTCGGTTCGTCCTGGGACCGGCCGGGGGAGTCGCCCCCTGGATCCTCGCCGGCGGAGCTCGCGAGCGCCTGGACGAGCTGTTCGCGGCCGGCGTGGAAGCCAACCGCGACGGCGCGTACGACGACGCCGTGACCTGGTTCACGCTCGCCGCCGGCCTCGACCCGAACTGTATCGAGTGCCTCTACAACACCGGCGTCGCCTACACCGCGCTGGGACGCTGGACCGCCGCCGAACGCGCCTTCGAGGACGCTCTCGCCGTACGGTCGGACTACACCGCCGCGTACTACGGGTTGGCCAACGTGCTCAATCGCGCCGGACGTCCGGAGGAAGCGACCGCCGCCCGCGAAGAAGCGACGCGTCTCACCCTCGCCGCGCTGGAAGAAGGACGCCGGCTGGCAGCCGACGCGGTGGCTCGCGGCATCTTCCTGCTCGACGACGGCAACCCGCGGGATGCGCGGCAGCAGTTCGAGGACGCGGCCGAGCGGAGCCCGGGCTACGCGCCGGCCTACTACTGGCTGGGGGTGGCGCTGGCCGAGATCGGCCAGCCCGGCCCCGCGCTGACGGCGTTCCGGCACGCCGTCAGCCTGGATGCAGGCGGCGAGCACGCGGCCGACGCCAGATCGCGCATCGCCGAGCTGGAGCGCTGAGCGCTGAGTACGCCGCCTGCTCCCGAAGAGATCGCCGCGAACCTGCGGCGCGTCCACGAGCGCCTGACACGGGCCGCGGCGGCGGCGGACCGGGATCCGGCCGCGATCAGGCTCGTCGCCGTCTCGAAGACGTTTCCGCTCGCCGCGGTCGAAGCGGGAGCGGATGCCGGCCTGGCCGACTTCGGCGAGAACCGCGTCCAGGAAGCGCTCGGCAAGATCGACCGGGCCGCCGGGTTGCGTGTCCGGTGGCACCTGATCGGCCATCTCCAGTCGAACAAGGCGCGCGCCGCGGCGGCCGCCTTCGACTGGATCCACTCGGTCGACAGCAGGAAGCTGCTGCGCCGGCTCGATCAGGGCGCGGACGAGGCGGGGACCGCTCCCAACCTGCTCGTCCAGGTGGACCTCGCGGGCGAGGCGACCAAGCACGGCGCGCCGGTCGGAGAAGTCCGCCCGCTGCTCGAGGCCGCCCTGGCGTGCCGGGCCGCCCGCGTCCGGGGACTGATGCTGATGCCACCCTGGAACGAGGACGCGGAAGCGACCCGTCCGTACTTCCGCCGGCTCCGGGAGCTGCGCGACGAGCTGCGCGACGAGGGCATCGACCCCGCCGCGCTCGGCGAGCTGTCGATGGGCATGAGCCACGACTTCGAGGCCGCGATCGCCGAGGGCGCCACGATGGTGCGCGTCGGGACCGCGATCTTCGGCCGCCGTACGCCGCCGCCGGCGCCTGCCGGCGCTTGATCGACGGCTGCCCGGCGGCCGCCGCCGCCACGCCGCGGAAATCCATTTTCGCGTCAGCGGACCTGCCGCAGCATCCGGTCCCAGCGCGTGCGGGTGAAGAAGTGCGTGGCCATCGATCCGATCCGCCGCAGCGCGGGACCGATGCCCGGCTCGGGAATGACCACCGGAGTTCCGGAATCGTACGACCAGTAGAGAACCACCGCCCGGCCCTTGATGAGCTCGTGCGGCAGGACCCCCCAGACCCGGCTGTCCTCGGAGTTGCCCCGGTTGTCGCCCATCATGAAGTAGTGCCCGTCGGGAATCGCGACCGGGCCGTGGTTGTCCCGCCTCGGAATGACCGCCGCGCCGGCGGCCGATGCCGTTCCCGGCTGGCGCAGCCACGGCTCGTCCAACGGCTCGCCGTCGATGTGGACCTCGCCCTCCCGCACTTCGAGCGTCTCTCCCGGCAGCCCGATGACGCGCTTGATGAAGTCCCGATCCGGGTCCCGCGGAAACTTGAACACGATGATTTCTCCTCGCGACACCGTCCCCTGCGGCAGGAGGACCCGCTCGGCGCCCGAGGCCGTCGGCGAGAAGACGAACTTGTTGACGAGCAGATAGTCGCCGACCAGCAGGTTGTGCTCCATCGAGCCGGTCGGGATGGTGAAGGCCTCGACGACCCACGTGCGCACGAACAGGGCGAGAATGACGGCGATGACGATCGACTCGAAGTACTCGCGCGCCGTCGACTTGCGGTAGGGCGGCGGCCCCGGCGGCGGAGCTGCCGCCCGCGTGCGCCTGTCGGCCGCCTTGCGGGTCCGGTTCCTAGTCATTCTCGACCCTGAGGACCGCCAGGAAGGCTTCCTGCGGAATCTCGACGCTGCCCACGCGCTTCATTCGCCGCTTCCCTTCCTTCTGCCGCTCCAGCAGCTTGCGCTTGCGCGTGATGTCGCCGCCGTAGCACTTGGCGAGGACGTTCTTGCGCAGCGCCTTGACGCTTTCGCGGGCGATGATGCGGGTGCCGATCGCCGCCTGAATGGCCACCTCGAACATCTGCCGCGGGATGAGCTGCCGCATCCTGGTGACGAGCGCCCGACCGCGCGCGTAGGCCATCTCCTTGTGGACGATGACGGACAGCGCATCGACCGGCTCGCCGTTGACCAGCAAATCGAGCTTGACGAGCGGCGAGTCCCAGTAACCGGTCACATGATAGTCGAGCGAGGCGTACCCTCGCGACAGCGTCTTCAACCGATCGTAGAAGTCGAGCACCACCTCGTTGAACGGCAGCTCGTAGGAGATCATGACGCGGTGCGCCGCGTGGTACTCCAGCGCCTTCTGCACGCCGCGCTTCTCCTGGCAGAGCTGCAGGATGCCCCCGACCTGATCCGCCGGGGTCAGGATCATGGCGGTGATCACCGGCTCCTCCACCTTCGCGATGTGGCCGGCGTCGGGAAGCTTGGCCGGGCTGTCGATCTCGAACACGTCGCCGTCGGTGGTGGTCACCCGGTAGAGGACGCCCGGCGCGGTGGTGACCAGGTCCATGTCGAACTCGCGCTCGAGCCGCTCCTGCACGATCTCCATGTGCAGCAGCCCGAGGAACCCGCAGCGGAACCCGAAGCCGAGCGCGGCCGACGTCTCCGGCTCGAACCAGAACGCCGCGTCGTTGAGCCGCAGCTTCTCGAGCGCCTCGCGCAGGTCCGCGTACTGATGGCTCTCCACCGGATAGAGCCCGGCGAACACCATCGGCTTCGTTTCCTGGAACCCGGGCAGCGCCGCCGCCGCGGGGCGCGACGCCTCGGTCACGGTGTCGCCGATGCGCGCGTCCGCGACGTTCTTCACGTTGGCGATCAGGAAGCCCACCTCGCCGACGCCGAGCCGATCCACGGCCTGCGGCTTGGGCGCGAACACGCCGACCTGCTCCACCTCGTAGTTCTGTCCCGCGGCCATCAACCGCACCTTCATCCGCGGCCGGACCGCCCCGTCCACGACGCGGATCAGCACGACTACGCCGCGGTAGGCGTCGTACCACGAGTCGAAGATGAGGGCCTTGAGCGGCGCCTCCGGGTCGCCGGCCGGCGGCGGCATCCGCGCGACGACCGCCTCGAGGATCTCGCGCGTACCGCTCCCCTCCTTGGCGCTGGCGAGCAGCGCGTGCGAGGGGTCGAGACCCACGAGGTCCTCGATCTGCACCGCGGCTTCGTCCGGCTGGGCGCCCGGGAGGTCGACCTTGTTGATGACCGGGACGATCTCCAGGTCGTTGGCGACGGCGAGGTAGGCGTTGGCGACCGTCTGGGCCTCGACGCCCTGCGATGCATCCACCAGCAGCAGCGCGCCCTCGCAGGCGGCGAGCGAGCGGGTGACCTCGTAGGAGAAGTCGACATGGCCGGGGGTGTCGATGAGGTTCAGGACGTAGGATTCGCCGTCGTCCGCCGTGTAGGAGAGACGGACCGCATGGGCCTTGATGGTGATCCCGCGCTCCCGCTCCAGGTCCATCGAGTCGAGGACCTGTGCCTCCATCTCGCGCGGCCGCAACGCGCCCGTGATCTCGAGGAAGCGGTCGGCGAGAGTCGACTTCCCGTGATCGATGTGGGCGATGATGGAGAAGTTGCGGATCTGGCGGTGATGCATCGAGCGGCGCGGAGGCGTTCCTTCAATTATAGGGGCAGCGCCCCGCGACGTCGCCGCGGGGTCGCTTCGGCCGGCGCCCGGCGAGCGGGATGACCGGCCGCGCGCGCTCCCGGTCAGCGCCCGGCGAGCGGGATGACCGGCCGCGCGCGCTCCCGGTCAGCGCCCGGCGAGCGGCGTGAACGGCTGCGGATACTCGGGCCCGACGTACTCGGCGCGGGGGCGGATGAGCCGGTTGTTCGCGTACTGCTCGAGCACGTGCGCGGTCCAGCCGGCGATGCGGCTTACGGCGAAGACCGGCGTGAACAACTCGATGGGAATGCCCAGCATGTAGTAGGTGGAGGCCGAGTAGAAGTCGACGTTGGCGTCGATCTTCGTTTCGGCCTTCATGACCGCCTCGATCCGCCGCGACATCTCGTACCAGCGGGTGTTGCCCGCGCGCTCCCCGATCTGCTGCGACATGCGGCGCAGGTGGGTGGCCCGCGGGTCCTCGGTCCGGTACACGCGATGCCCGAAGCCGGGCACCTTCACCTTGCGGGCGAGCATGTCGCGCACCGTCCGCTCGACGCGTGCGTCGTCGGCGTCGGCGCCGAGCTCCAGCAGCATCCGCATCACCGCGGCGTTGGCGCCGCCGTGCAGCGGCCCCTTGAGGGCGCCGATGCCGGCCACCGCGGCCGAGTGCAGGTCGCTGAGCGTCGCGGCGGTGACCCGCGCGGCGAAGGTCGACGCGTTCAGCTCGTGATCCGCATGCAGGATGAGCGCGACGTCCAGCGCGCGCGCCTGCAGCCCGGACGGCCGCTGTCCGGTGAGCAGCAGGAGAAAGTTCGCCGCGTGTCCGAGCGCCGGGTCCGGCTCGATGACGCCGCCGCCGGCGTTCAGCCTGCCCCACGCGGCGACGACGCTGCCGACCTGCGCGGTCAGGCGGACGGCGGTACGGTAGGCGGCGGCGGGCGACCGATCGTCCACGTCCGGATCCGAGTGGGCGAGGGCCGACACCAGCGTGCGCAGCGCGTCCATCGCGTTGCCGGGCGGCAGGCTGCGCATCAGCCGCAACACCGCCTCGGGGAGCCGGCGGGCCGCCGCCAGATCCGAACGCAGGTCGCCCAGCTCCGCGCGCGAGGGAAGGCGGCGGCGCCAGAGGAGGTGGCAGACCTCCTCGAAGCTGGCCTCGCGCGCGAGATCGTGGATGTCGTGACCGGCGTACGCCAGCACGCCCTGCTCGCCGTCGATGTGGCAGATCGCCGACGAGGTGGCGACCACTCCCTCCAGGCCCGCCCCGGGGGCCGCGCCCGCGCCGGGCGACGTCACCGGGCGCCTCCGTCGGCCAGGCCGCCCCGGGACGGTTCCGCCTCGTAGCGCGGCGCCCGCGACGCGAACCCCGTGTACAGGAACCCCATCTGGAACAACGCCAGGAACGGCACGGCGCCGTACACGCCCGCCGCCAGGGCGTACGCGACGGCCAGCGTGAAGTAGGTCCCGAAGGCGATCTCGACCAGCGGCTGCACCCGGACTCCCCGGCCCCGGCCGCCCGCGGCGATACGGTCTCCCCGCGACCGCACGCCGTACTTCGGGGTGCGCCGGAACTCTCCGGTGGGTCCGGCCAGGGCCTCGACCACCGCTACCGCGTTGTTGACGGAGAGCCCGAGACCCAGCGCGACCATCGCGGGCAGATCCCGCAGGCGGGCCCACCAGCGCCCCCCGATCGCCCGCTGGCTCACGGCGTGGAACGTGACGACCGACACCGCGGCGAAACCGAATACCGCCGCGTCGACGAGCAGCAGCCCCTGCGCGCCCCCCGCCGCGGTGCGGGCCACCAGGGCCGGCAGGATCAGCACGCACAGGGCCAGGACGAGCAGATAGTTGAAATTGGCGGTCAGATGCAGGAACGCCTCGGCCTTCACCCGCAGCGGCACGTCGGCCCGCAGCACCGCCGGCAGCACCTTGCGGCACGTCTGGATCGAACCCTTGGCCCAGCGGTGCTGCTGCGACTTGAACGCGCTCATCTCGACCGGGAGCTCGGCCGGCGCGACCACGTCCGGCAGGAACACGAACCGCCAACCGGCGAGCTGGGCCCGGTAGCTCAGGTCGAGATCCTCGGTGAGGGTGTCGTGCTGCCACCCGCCGGCCGACTCGATCGCGGCACGCCGCCAGATGCCCGCGGCGCCGTTGAAGTTGAAGAAGCAGCCGCCGCGGTGCCGGCCCCCGTGCTCCAGCACGAAGTGGCCGTCGAGCAACAGCGCCTGCAGGCGGGTGAGCAGCGAGTAGCGGCGGTTGGCGTGCCCCCAGCGCGCCTGGACCATGCCGACGCGCGGATCCGCGAACACGCCCACGGCGTGCTCGAGAAAGTCCGGCGGGGGCACGAAATCGGCATCGAAGACGGCAATCAGCTCGCCCGCGGCGAGGCGCAACCCGTCGGCGAGCGCGCCCGCCTTGAAGCCGTTCCGCACCGCGCGGTGGCGGTAGTGGATCGAGAGCCCGCGAGCCCTCCAGCGCTCCACGGCCCGGCGCGCGATACTCCCGGTCTCGTCCGTGGAGTCGTCCAGCACCTGCACCTCGAAACGGTCCCGGGGGTAATGAAGGCGGGCGACGGCGTCGATCAGCCGCTCGACGACATACGCTTCGTTGAAGACCGGCAACTGCACCGTGAGGCGCGGCGGCTCCGCCCGCCCGTCCCGCGGCGGCGGCCGGCGGCCGGGACGCCGGCCGCTGCTGTACAGGTACAGCAGGTACGCCCGGTGCGCGCCGTAGACGCTGAGACCGGTCAGCACGGCGAAATACAGCCCCACCACCAGGACGTCCGGCGACGACATTGGCGGCGACGGTACAATCCCGTTGGCGCCAAGTCAACGGGGCCGCCTTCGCGGCCGCGCCACCGGCGGACATGAGCCCTGATCACGTGCGCGCGATTCTGTCCGACTTCGAGGGCGGGGTGCTCGACCTGCAGGAGGCCGAGTCGCGCGTTCTCGACCTGCTGCGGCGCGCGCCGTTCGAGGACCTCGGCTTCGCCCGCGTCGACCACCACCGGAGCGTGCGCCAGGGCTGTCCGGAGATCGTTTTCGGGGCCGGGAAGACGCCCGCGCAGACCGCGGCCATCGCGGAACGGATCGTCGCCAACGGCGACACCCTCATCGTCACCCGGACCGGGCGCGACGCCTTCGACGCGGTGCGCGAGCGCGTTCCCGACGCACGGTTCCATTCCGCCGCGCGCACCATCACCCGCACGGCCGCGGAGGAGCGGACCGGGCGGGGCACCATCGTCGTCGTCGCGGCGGGCACCTCGGACCTCCCGGTGGCCGAGGAAGCCCGGGTCGCCGCCGAGGCTCTCGGCAATTCCGTGGAGACCGTCTACGACGCGGGGGTCGCCGGACTGCACCGCTTGCTGGCGGAGCGCCAGCGCCTCGACGCGGCACGCGTCGTCATCGCCGTCGCCGGCATGGAAGGCGCCCTGCCGAGCGTCGTCCGGGGCCTGGTGCGCGCGCCGGTGATCGCGGTGCCGACCAGCGTCGGGTACGGGGCGAGCTTCGGCGGACTGACCGCGCTGCTCGGCATGCTGAACAGTTGCACGACGGGCGTCGCCGTCGTCAACATCGACAACGGACTCGGCGCGGCCACGATGGCGAGCGCGATCAATCACTTGGCCTAGACACGATTCGAAAGACCACGATGCACGAGGGAACCCTGCAGGCGCTCGAATTCGATCGTGTCGCGGCCGCGGTCCGCAGCCTGGCGCTCACACCGCTGGGAGCAGCGGCAATCGACCGGCTCGCCCCGGAAACCGACGCCCAGCAGGTTGCCGCCGGCCTCGCGGCCACCAGCGAGGGAGTGGCCTACCTCGAGGCCAACGCCCCGTTCGGCCTCGACGCACCGGCCGACCTCGCGCAGACGGTCGCCGCGCTGGCCGTCGAGGGACGCGTCGTCGAGCCGCTGCAGCTCATCGGCCTGGCCCGTTTCCTGGCTTCGATGGACGGCGTCTGCGCGGCGTTCGAGAAGGCGGGGGGAGGACCGTATCCGGCACTCGAAGCCGTCCTCGGCGCAGCACAATCCTTCGAGCGCGAGGTCGCCGCCATTCGCGGGGCCATCGATGCCGAGGGCGAGGTGCTCGACGACGCCAGCCCCAGGCTGCGGACGTTGCGCGATCGGCTGCGGCGGCAGCGCAACCGGCTCCGCGGCACGCTCGAGTCGTACCTGCGCGGGCGGGACACGGCCAAGTACCTTCAGGAGCGGGTAGTGACCGAACGGTCGGGCCGGTTCGTGCTGGTCGTGCGCTCGGAGCACCGCGCCGCCATCCCCGGCATCGTGCACGGCAGCTCCGGAAGCGGGGCGAGCCTGTTCCTCGAGCCGCTGAGCACGGTGGAGATCAACAACGACATCGTGGCCCTGGAGGAGCAGGAGAGCGAGGAGATTCACCGGATCCTGCTGAGCCTGGCGGATACGCTTCGCCGGCGCGCCCTCGACCTGCGCCGTACGCTGGCCGCCGCCGAGGAGCTCGACGTCATACAGGCGAAGGCGAGCTTCTCCCGCCTCGTCGACGGCGTGGAACCGAAGCTGGCGGGCGATGCGCGGATCGAGCTCCCGCGGGCCAGACATCCGCTGTTGATGCCGGCGGTGCGCGAGCGGGCCGGTGAACGCCGGTTGCGCGAGGAAGACGACTCGCGCCCCCCCGGACCCGTGCCGGTCGACCTGCACATCGCTCCGCCGGTCGGTGCGCTGATCGTGACCGGACCCAACACGGGCGGCAAGACCGTCGCGCTGAAGACCGTCGGCCTGCTGGTCCTGATGGCGCAGGCCGGCCTGCACGTGCCAGCCGGCCGGGCGGCCGCGCTGCCGGTGTTCCAGTCGGTGTTCGCGGACATCGGCGACGAGCAGTCGATAGCCGACAGCCTGTCCACGTTCTCGGGACACATCGCCCGCATCGTGGCCATGGAGAGCCGGCTCGCCCTGCCGGCCCTGGTGCTGCTCGACGAGGTCGGCGCGGGCACCGACCCGGTCGAAGGCGGCGCGCTGGGGGCCGCGATCATCGATCACTTCCGGCGGCGCGGCGCTCTCGTTGCGGCCACTACCCACGACGACATGCTGAAGTCGTACGCGTCGACGACCGCGGGCGTCGCCTGCGCCGGCTTCGGCTTCCACACGGAAACGTACGCGCCCACCTACGAGCTGACGTACGGCTCGCCCGGTCGCAGCCTGGCCCTGGAGATAGCCACGCGCCTGGGGGTTCCCTCCTCGATCGTCGACGATGCACGCGGCCGTCGCAGCGCCCGCGAGGCGCAACTGGCCGAGCACCTGGCCCGGGTGGAGCGCGACATCGGGGAGGTGAACGCGCAGCGGGCCGAGCTGGAGGCCGGCCGCAGGCAACTCGAAGAGGAACGTGCGGCGCTGGCGCGGGCGCGGCAGGCGCTCGACGAAAAGGAGGGGGCCGCGCGACGACGCCTGCACGCCGGAGTGGACAAGGAGATAAAGGCGGCGCGGACGGCCGTCGAGGAAATCGTGAGCGACGTCCGCAACCGGGCGGGCACGCTGGTCCAGGCGGCGAAGGGCCAGGGCGCGGGTCGGAAGCGCGTGACGACAGGCGTCACCGGAGAGCTGAAGCGCGCGGCCGTCGACGCGCTCGAGAAGGTCCGCGAACGGTCCGTGCCCGTCGCGCCGGCCCCGGCCGAAACCCGGGCGCCGGCCGCGCCGCCGGCGGTCGGGAGCCGGGTCCGGGTCGAGACGCTGGGGTTGGAAGGCGTCCTGGTGGCGGTCAATGGCGACGACGCCGAGATCGAGGCCCGCGGCAAGCGCCTGCACGTGCCGGCCGGGAACCTGCGCGTCGCCCAGGCGGCCGGGACGAGCGGCGGAGTGACGGTCGCGGTGGCCGCGAACGCCGGGGCCCCGGAGGAGCTCAACGTGATCGGCTGCCGCGTGGACGACGCGCTGTCGCGGGTGGAGAAGTACGTCGACCGGGCGCTGCTCGGCGGCGCGGGACAACTGCGCGTGATCCACGGCCACGGAACCGGCCAGTTGCGCCGCGCCATCGCCGCTTTTCTCGGCGAACATCCCCTGGTGGCGAAGTTCGAGGCGGCCCCCCCGGAGCACGGCGGCAGGGGCGTGACCGTCATCGAGCTGAAGGACTGACACCCCCCGTGGCGCGCTTTCCCCCCGGCTTCATCGACGACCTGAAGGCGCAGGCCGACATCGTCCAGGTGATCCAGGAAGTCGTGCCGCTCAAGCAAGCCGGCGCCACGTTCAAGGGGCTCTGCCCGTTTCACCAGGAGAAGACGCCCAGCTTCACCGTGAACCGGGACAAGGGCTTCTTCCACTGCTTCGGCTGCTCGACCGGCGGAGACGTCCTGAAATTCGTCGAGCTCCACGAGAAGCTGAGCTTTCCCGAGGCGGTGCAGTCGCTGGCCCAGCGCCTCGGGTTGCAGGTTCCCGAGTCGGACGACCCGGAACGCGACCGGGCAGCGGTTGTCGAACGCGAGGCGCTGCTGAAGGTGCACGAGCTGGCCGACGCGTACTTCCGCGGGCAACTGCAGGCGGCGGGCGGCGCCGCGGCCCGCCGCTACCTCGAGGAACGGGACATCCGGACGGACACGACGGAGCGGCTCGGCCTGGGCTACGCTCCACCCCGTCGCGACGCCCTGACCCGGCACCTGCAGGAGAATGGACAGTCGATCGAGCTGCTGCTCCGCAGCGGCCTCGTCATCCAGCGCGACGACGGGCGTCCGTACGACCGCTTCCGCAACCGGCTGATCATTCCCATCGCGCGTGAGACCGGCTCGGTCGTCGCGTTCGGCGGGCGCGCGCTGGCCGCCGATCAGCAGCCCAAGTATCTCAACTCTCCCGAGACCCCGCTCTACACCAAGGGGCACACCCTGTACGGCCTGCACCTGACGAAGCAGGCGGTGCGCGAGGTCGGGTATGTCGTTCTCGTCGAAGGGTACTTCGACTTCGCCCAGGCGGTTCAGGCCGGCGTGCAGCCGGTGGCCGCCACCTGCGGCACCGCGTTGACCGACCGCCATGTCCGGCTGCTGCGGCGCTTCTGCTCCCGGACCCTGCTCAGCTTCGACCCCGACTCGGCGGGCGAGGGCGCCGCCGCGCGTTCCGGCGAGCTCCTGCTCTCCCAGGGTTTCCAGGTCAACGTGGTCCAGTTGCCCTCCGGTGACGACCCCGACGGATACATTCGGCAGCATGGCGGCAACGCCTATCGCGAGCAGCTACGGAGTTCGCGGCCGTACCTCGAGGACGTTCTCGACCGCGCGGCGGGCGGACGGAACTTCTCCCGTGCGCGAGAGAGACGCGCTCTGCTCGATCTGATGAAGCCGGTGGCGGGCGCAATCCGCGATCAAGTCGTGCGAGACGACTTCATCGATCGCGTGGAGCTACGGGGGCAGGTGCCCGAGGGTACATTCCGTGCCGAGGTCCTGCAGGAGTCGAGGCCGCGGCGGGTGGAGGTGCAAGCCGACATCCGCGCCGCGCAGACGGCGCTCCTGCCCGCCGAGAAGGGCCTTATCTGGGCAATGTTGCACGAGACCGCCGCGGCCCAGTCCGTCCTCTCGAACCTGGAGCCGGCCGACCTGGAGGGTCTCCAGACGGCCCGTATTCTCGACGTCGCGCGGTCCCTCGCGACCGTGCCCGCCGAAGGGGCGCCCGAGGCGCTCCGGGAGCGACTCGATGAAGAGGATCGGAAGCTGGTGTCGGAGATCGCGCAGGAGGCGGTGGCCCCCAACGACGTCACCGACTGTGGGACAGAGCTCCGGAGGATGCGGTACAAGCGGGAGGGCGCGGCGCTTCAGAACGAGATTGACCGCCGGTATCAGGACGGTTCACCGGCCCGGGAGATCACCGCGCTCCTGGCACGCAAGAACAGACTGCAGCAACGCATCGAGGAGCTCGCCGGCTGACTGCCGCGCGCACGCGTAGCGGGGCGGATGCGCGGCGCCGAGCACGATGGCGCGGCGCCATATACAATCTCCAGCGTGGTGCGTCACCAAGCGGCCGGTCCCCCGCGTGGCGCGCTGATCCGCAACGGCAAGCCGACCGCACGAGGTGACGGGATGTCAGGCAGGCAGTTGTCGATCGAAGAGCGATACGACGAGATCCAGCAACTGATCATCGTCGGCAAGGAGCGCGGCTATCTCCTCTTCGATGAGATCAACGATCTGCTTCCGCCCGAGATCGCCTCGTCCGAAGAGCTCGACGAGTTGTTCGCCTCGCTGGGCAACGCCGGCATCGAGGTAGTCGAGTCCGAGGACAAGTACAAGGAGAAGAAACGTCTCGAGCGCGGGTCCGTGGGTGGTGACGAGCCGGAGTTCGATCTCACCCCCAGCCCGATCGACAAGACCAGCGACCCGGTCCGGATGTACCTGCGCGAGATGGGCACCGTGCCGCTGCTGACACGGGACGGGGAGGTGGAGATTGCCCGGCGCATCGAACGCGGGCGGCTCGCGGTGCTGAAGACCCTGTCGCGCACGCCGTCGGTCGCGCGCGCCATCATCGATTTCGGCGACGAGCTGAAGGTCGGCGACCGCTCGCCGCGCGAGCTGGTGGTCGTCCAGGACGAAACGCCCGCCGAGGACCGACCGGCGGCGGATCGCGGACGGCAGCTCGTCGAGCACATCGAGGCCATCAGGGCGGCGCAGGCGGAGCTCGGCGACCGGCAGGCCGAGCTCGACCGCGTCCCCAAGCGCGAGCGGCAGCGGCACGAGGTCTGTCGCCGGCTGACCCTGCGCGCACGCGTCAGGCTGGCCCGGCTCATTCGCGGCATGGACTTCATCGAGCCGGTCAAGCAGCGCTGGGTCGACGGTCTCCGGGATTCGGCGGCGGCGGTGCAGCGTGCGCAGAACGAGCTCGCGGGACTCGACCGGCGGCTCGCCGCGCCGAATCGGCAACGCCTCGAAGAGGGGGAGCGCGCGGGACTGCTGCGGGAGCGGCGGGAGCTCCGGAGCCGGCTGCGCAGGTCGCTGGCGGAACTCGAGGAATCGCCCGGCTCCCTGTCGCACATGCTCGCGAGCATGCAACGGGGCGAAGCACAGGCCGAACGCGCCAAGAAGGAGTTGGTGGAGGCCAATCTCCGTCTCGTGGTATCGATCGCCAAGAAGTACACCAACCGCGGCCTGCAGTTTCTCGACCTCATCCAGGAGGGGAACATCGGCCTCATGAAGGCGGTGGACAAGTTCGAGTACCAGCGCGGCTACAAGTTCTCGACGTACGCAACCTGGTGGATCCGCCAGGCGATCACGCGGGCCATCGCGGACCAGGCGCGCACCATTCGCATCCCGGTGCACATGATCGAGACGATCAACAAGCTGCTCCGTACGTCGCGGGCCCTCGTGCAGGAATTCGGGCGCGAGCCGTCGTCGGAGGAAATCGCCGAACGGATGGACATCCCGGTCACCAAGGTCCGCAAGGTGCTCAAGATCGCGCAGGAACCCATCTCCCTCGAAACGCCGATCGGGGAGGAGGAGGACAGCCACCTCGGGGACTTCATCGAGGACAGGCAGGTCGTGTCGCCGTCGGACGCGGTGATCAGCCTGAACCTGAAGGAACAGACCGAGTCGGTGCTGAAGTCGCTGACGCCGCGCGAAGAGAAGGTGATCAAGATGCGCTTCGGCGTCGGCGACGGCAGCGAGCACACGCTGGAGGAAGTCGGACAGAACTTCGCGGTGACGCGGGAGCGCATCCGCCAGATCGAGGCCAAGGCGCTCCGAAAACTGCGGCACCCGTCCCGCAGCCGAAAGCTGCGCGCGTTTCTGGAAGGGGGCACGTAGTGCCCTTTCCGGCAGCCCGTGGCGAAAGCCCCGCTGCATCCCGGTGCGACGCGGGATTCCTCCACGGACTGCAAGGGCCCATAGCTCAGCGGTCAGAGCCGCCGGCTCATAACCGGCCTGTCCCAGGTTCGAATCCTGGTGGGCCCACCACCCCTCTTGCGGGCGCGACAGGACCGCCGCGTGCCGCGAAAGACCAAGCCCCGCCCCCGCGGGGCTTTTTTCTTGCCTGATCCATGCTTCCCGACCTCGAACGATTGATCCGCCTGCAGGAACTCGAGACCGCCGTCCGCCATGCCAGACAGGCCATCGAGGCCTTCCCCTCGCAACGCGAGGCGCTCGAAGCGCGGCTGGCCGAGCACACGGGCCGGCTGGAGACGGCCGACCTCCGGCTCACCGAGAACAAGGCGGCGCGCCGGGTCCTGGAGAAGGAAGTCGCCACCGTGCAGGGCCGCTTGACGAAGTTCAAGGAACAGTCGATGGCGGTCAAGACCAACAAGGAGTACCACGCCGTGCAGTCGGAGATCGCCGGCGCGAACGCGGAGGTCCTGCGGCTCGAGGATCTGATACTCGAGCGCATGCTCGAAGCCGACGAGCTTGCGAACGACGTCGAGACGGCGCGTCACGCCCTGGCGGAGGAGCAGGCCGCGATCCGCGAAGAGCAGAACCGGCTCGAAAGCGACCGCGAACGGTTTCGGACGCAGGTGGAGCGTCATGACGAGCACCGCACCGCCCTGGTGACCGATCTGCCCTCGCAACTGCTGGAGACGTTCGATACCCTGATTCGCGGCCGCAAGGGGATTGCCGTCGGCGCGGTGCGCGAAGGACGCTGCGGCGCGTGCCAGGTCCGGCTCCGGCCGCAGCTCTACAACGACGTGCGGCTGAACGAGAGGCTGATTCAGTGCGAAAGCTGTCAGCGCATTCTCCACTACCCCGCGGAAGAAGACGCACCCCCCGCTCCGTGATCCGCTTGCGAAGCGACGGAACACCGGCATGACGGAACGCGTGGTCGTCTACATCGATGGAGGCTCGCGCGGCAACCCGGGATCCGCCGGCTACGGCGTGCGCATCGAGGACGAGGACGCCCGCCTCGTCGACGAATTCAACGGCGCGATCGAGAGGGCCACCAACAATGCCGCGGAGTACCGCGGGCTGATTGCCGCGCTGGAGTATCTGGTGGCCCACGGCCACCGCGATGCGATCGTCCGCTCCGACTCCGAGTTGCTGACGCGCCAGATGCGCGGCGAGTACCGCGTCCGGCACCCCGAGCTCGCGGTCCTGCACGGCCGCGCCGGCGAGCTCGCCGGCCGGCTCGGCCGCGTGCGCTACGAGCACATTCCGCGCGCGCGGAATCGGCGGGCGGACGCCCTGGCCAACGCCGCGATGGACGGCCGGGCCGTCGGCGGCGGGACCCCGCCGGACGCGTCCGCCGCCATGGACAGCATGGCGCGGCCGGCCAGTCCGGAGCAGGCCGGCGGCGGGACCCCGCCCGCCGCGTCCGCCGGCCGGCCCGCGGACGCGGCGCCGCCGCCCCCGGACGCGGGGGCAACCGGCGGCGACAGGATCATCGGCATCGGCATCGACATCGAGGAGATCGCCCGCGTGGAGGATCTCGCAGCGCGCTATGGCGAACGCTTCATCGGCCGCATCTTCACGGACGGCGAGGCCCGCTACTGCCTGCGGCGCCGCGCGCCGGCGCAACACCTCGCGGCCCGCTTCTCCGCCAAGGAAGCGGCGATGAAGGCGCTCGGCACGGGGCGGGCGCGCGGCGTGCTCTGGCGCGACGTCGAGGTCGTCCGGGAAGGCGGGCCGCCGCAACTGCGGTTGCATGGCGGCGCACTGCGGCGATTCGAGGCGCTCGGCGCCACCCGCACGCTGCTCACGATGACCCATTCCCGCCAACTGGCCATCGCGCAGGTGGTTCTGGTCGGCCGCCGGCCCGACGCCTGACCGGTTCGACGCCACGCCGCGGCCGGCTGGAGGACGACCCGCGTTCACCACGCGGGCACGCACCTTGCGGCGGGGATGGCAGGCAATGCGCCGGCCGGTCACCGCCCGACACGGTTGGGCGCGGCGGGCTTGCCGCTACTCCAGCGGCGGGCGCAGGAACGCCGGCAGCGGCGCCTGCTCCTGCTCCGTATCGGCGTCGGCGCCCGCATCGACCGCCTCGCCGGCGCCCTCGGAGTCGATGACCGGGCCTGCCGGCGGCGTGAGCTCGATAGTGGTTCGTCGAGACATCGTTATGCCGCCGCCCCCGGCCGCGGCCACCGCCATCGGCGGCGCGTCCTCCTGCCGCTGACTCGCGAAGGTCTGCAGATCGACCGGCGTATCGGCCTTCGCGGCGGCTGCCTTGCGTCCCCCGAGCCCCTCGAAGTCGGTCGCGATGACGGTGATCTTGACCTTCCCTTCCATGGTCGGATCGACGACCGCGCCGAAGATGATGTTGGCCTCCTCGTGCGCCGCTTCGTGGATGATCGTCGTCGCCTGGCTGACCTCGACCATGGACAGGTCGGAACCGCCGGTGATGTTGATGATGACGCCGCGGGCGCCCTCGACGCGGGCTTCCTCGATCAGCGGACTCGCGATGGCCTGATTCGCCGCGTTGACGCTGCGGTCGTCGCCTTCGCCGTAGCCCGTGCCCATGATGGCCATCCCCATGCCGGACATGATGGTCTTCACGTCGGCGAAATCGAGGTTGATCATGCCGGGAACCAGAATCAGATCGGATATGCCCCGGATGGCCTGATGCAGGACGTCGTCGGCAACCAGGAACGCATCCGCCAGGCTCGTCGACTGCTCGATGTGTCCCAGCAGCCGCTCGTTGGGGATGGCGATCACCGTGTCGACGGACGCGCGAAGCTCGTCGAGACCCCGCTCGGCCTGCGCGGCTCTGCGTTTCCCCTCGAACTTGAACGGCTTCGTGACGACCGCGATGGTGAGCGCGCCGAGCTCGCTCGCCAGCGAGGCCACCACCGGCGCCGCCCCGGTTCCGGTCCCGCCCCCGAGGCCGGCGGTCACGAAGACCATGTCGGCGCCGCTGAGCGCGCTGATCAACTGCTCGGTGTCCTCGAGGGCCGCCTGGCGCCCGACGTTGGGGTCCGCGCCGGCGCCGAGACCGCTCGTCACCTTGGCCCCGATCTGCAGCCGGATCGGCGCCTCGTTCTGCGTCAGCGCCTGCGCGTCGGTGTTGACGGAGATGAGATCGACGCCCCGGACCCCGCCGGTCACCATCCGGCCGACCGCGTTGCTTCCGCCGCCGCCGACACCGATGACCTTGATGCGGGCGCCGGTCCGAACCGTATCCTCCAGCGTAAGTCGGAGGTCCCCGTCTGTCGCCGCTTCCGCTACAGGCAGGATTCTGCCGCTGTCCTCCATGCCACCCTCCTTCGAACGCTAAAAGAACCCCTTGAACAGGAGCCGCAACCGACCGGCCAACCTGCTCAGGGCGCCACCGGCCAGGTAGTCCTGCTCGGACATCTGGCGCCGGCTGGCATACATGATCAGACCCACCGCCGTCGCGAACGCGGGATCGTTGACGTGATCCGTCAATCCGCCTGCGCCGACCGGACAACCGCGGCGAATCGGCAGATCGAATATCTGGTCGGCGATCTCCGGCATGCCGTCGAGCATGGAGCCGCCGCCGGTCAGCACGATGCCGGAATGCAGCGAACCCTCGTAGCCGCGATGCTGAATCTCGTCCCAGAGCTGGTGAAAGACCTCCTCGGCGCGCGGCTGCAGGACGTCCGCCAGAATGCGGCGCGACATGATTCGCGGCTGGCGACCGCCGACGCTGGCGATCTCCACCGTCTGATCCTCGTCCACCAGGGCGGTCAGTGCGCACCCGCTGCGGCGCTTCGTCTTCTCGGCTTGTGGAATGGGGGTGCGCAGTCCCACGGCGATGTCGTTCGTGAAATGATCGCCGCCCAGCGCAATCGCCCCCGTGTGCCACAGGCTGCCGCGCTCGAACACCGCGAAGTCGGTGGTCCCGCCGCCGATATCCACCAGCGCGACCCCGAGCTCCTTCTCGTCCGCGGTGAGCACCGCCTCGGCCGCGGCGAGCTGCCCGAGGATCGTCGCGGCAACGGTGACCCCGGCCCGGTTGACGCAGGTGATCAGATTCTGGGTGGTGGAGGTGCTGCCGGTCACGATGTGGACGTTCACCTCCAGCCGCGCCCCTGTCATCCCTATCGGCGCCCCGATGCCGTCCTGTTCGTCCACCACGAAGTCTTGCGGCAGGGTGTGCAACACCTGGCGTCCGCTCGGCAGCGACACGGCCTTGGCGGCGTCCACGGCGCGGCGCACGTCCTGGCGCGTGATCTCGCGGTTCTGCCCGGCGACCGCCACCACTCCGCGGCTGTTGAACGCCTTGACGTGACTGCCGGACAACGCGAGGTGTACCGTGTCGATCTCGACGCCGGCGGTAAGCTCGGCCTCCTCGATCGCCTTCTTGATCGATTCGACCGCCGTCTCGAGGTTGACGACGACGCCACGGCGAATGCCCCGTGCGTCCGCGACGCCGATGCCGATGATGTCGATGTTCCCATCCTGCATCGCCTCCCCGACGATGGCGGCGACCTTGGATGTGCCCACATCGAGCCCAACCACGTACTGCTCCCTACGTGCCACGCTGCCTCCGTTGACCGCTCGCCGCCGCGAGCCGGATCCGGGCCATCGTCCCGGGGATCACCGATGCTCGCCCGACACCGGGGCCCGGCTGCGACTCTGCCGGGCGCCGGTGCAGTTCGACGCGACGCCGGGCTGCCGAGTCGCGCGCCGGGCCGACGTACACCTTTCGGCTGAAGCGCACGTCGACATAGTCGATGTCCGACACGGTCTCCCGCAGCGCGGAGGCCACGTCCAGATACATCCGCAGGCGCGTGGCGAACTCCCGTTCGCCCAGGTGAATCCGAACCGGGTCGCCGGTAAGCAGCACGACCGCATCGTGGGGATTGGCGACGTCCACCTGCGAGACCCGGTCCGCAAGCGCGACGTGCCCACCGATGTCGGCCAGCATGCGCGCCGCCAGCGACGCGCGGCGCCGGTCGACGTGCGCATCGCGGGCGCCCCCCGACAGCCCGTCTATGACCGGCAGGTCGAGGTCGGCGAAGCGGGGCCCGTGCTCGTCGATGACGTGGCCCGTCGCATCGACGAGGTACAGGCGGGACCCGATGCGACCGAGTCCGACCGGCGCGCGCTCGTCCAGCGTCACGTGCAACCCGGAGGGCAGGACGCGCCGCAGCATGGCGCCGCGGATCCAGCCGGACGCCAGCAGACTCGCCCGTCCCGCCTGGAGATCGGCAACCAGCAGGTTCTCGCCCTGCAGAGGCGACACCAGCCCCGCCACCTCTCCCGGCGAGAGACGCCGGTTGCCCTCGACGGTGATGGTGTCGATACGGAGACCGTCCGCTCGCCGCAGTGCCTGCCACGACCACTCGGCGCCGAAGCCCGCGGTCAGCAGCAGGCCGACGTGCGCGAGCAGTCCGAGGCGGCGCGCGAACCAGCGGCGCGGCATCGGCTGCACGTAGGCCCGGCGAAAGCTCGGCTCGGGGCGCACGTACACCGCCATCACACGCTCCGCCTCTCGAGACGCTCGACGATGCGCGGCGCCAACCGCCCGATGGATCCCGCCCCGAGGACGGCAATCGTGTCTCCCGGCCCGGCCAGCTCGACGACGCGCGCCGCCGCGTCCTCCAGGCTGTCGGCGATCGCTGTCGGCACCGTTGCGTGACGCCGCACGGCCCGCGCGACGGCGGCCGCGTCGACACCCTCCATGCGAGGCTCGCTCGCGGCGTACACGCCGGTGAGCACCAACGAGTCCGCGCGCGCGAGCACCTGACCGAAGCGGTCGAGGAGACGAGCCGTTCGGGAATACCGGTGGGGCTGGAACACGACGATCAGGCGATCCGGCGATCCGAGTCGGGCCGTCTCCAGCACGGCCTCGATTTCGGTCGGGTGGTGCGCATAGTCGTCGACGATGTCGATGCCGCCGGAGACGCGGCGGCGGGAGTAGCGGCGCTCCACGCCCGTGAAGCGCCGCAGGACCTCGGCCACGGTCCCCGGCGCCACGTCCAGCCGGAACGCCACCCCGATGGCCGCCAGCGCGTTGAGCAGATTGTGGCGGCCGGGAACGGCGAGCTGCAGATCGAAGCCGGTGCGCCGGCCGCCGATGTCCGTCGTCACGCGGGCCGTCGAACCGAAGGCCCCGAGCTCCACGCGGTCCGCGCGCACCGCCGCCGAGGGCGCATCGATGCCATACGTCACGACCGGACGCGGGCACCGCGCCGCCATCCGCGCCACCCGCGGATCGTCCGCGCAGGCCACGACGCAACCGGTTTCCGGTACGCCGGCCGCGAACTCTCCGACCGCACGGACGAGTCCCGCGAGCCCGTCGTACGCCTCCAGGTGTTCGTCGTCCACGTTGGTCACGACCGCGATTTCGGGCTTCAGATGCAGAAACGAACCGTCGCTCTCGTCGGCCTCGACCACCATGAACGGGCCGCTTCCGCGGCGTGCGTTGCCGCCCAGGGCATCGACCACGCCCCCGATGACCGCGGTCGGATCGAGACCCGCCGCCGCGAGGACCAGGGCCACCATCGAAGTCGTGGTGGTCTTTCCGTGGGATCCCGCCACCGCGACCGTTCGTTTGCGCTTCGCCAGCTCCGCCAGCAGCGCCCCGCGCCCGACGACGGGAATGTCCCGGCGCTCCGCCTCGGCCAGCTCCGGATTGTCCGGCGGCACGGCCGACGAGACCACGACGACGTCGGGCGCGCCGACGTTCGCCGCGGCGTGCCCCTCGGTGACCCGCATCCCCGCCGACCGCAGCCGCGCCGTGACCGGCGACGCCGCGAGGTCCGATCCGCTGACCTCGTAGCCTGCGCCGTGCAGGAGCTCCGCGATGCCGCTCATGCCGATGCCGCCGATGCCCACCATGTGGATCCGTCTGACTCGCTCGAGCACGCCACGGGCTCCTATCGCGCCCCGGCGACGATCCCGCTGCGCGCCATCAGTTGCTCCGCCCGTTCGAGTATCTTGTCGGCCGCATCCGGCTTCGCCATGCGTACGGCCGCCGCCGCCATCGCCGCGCGACGCGCCCGATCGCCCGCGAGCGCCACGAGCAGGGGCGCAAGGCGCCGTTCGACATCGGCCTGCTCGACCATCTCCGCGGCGCCGGCCGCCGCCCATGCCGCCGCGTTGCGGCGCTGGTGATCGTTGGCCGCGGTCGGCAGCGGCACGATCACGCCGGGCAGTCCCGCCGCGGCGACCTCGGCCAGCGTCGTCGCTCCGGCGCGGCAGACCACCATGTCCGCGGCACGCATTTCCTCGTGCAGCGTCTCGAAGAAAGCCTCCACCCTGGCTTCCAGACCGGCCCCGCGGTACGCGCTGCGCACCCGGTCGCGGTCCGCCTCGCCCGTCTGGTGGATGATGCGGACACCGCCCGGCGTCGCCGCCAGCGCACCCGCCGCCCCGACCAGGGCCACGTTGAGGCCGTGGGCCCCCTGGGAGCCCCCGAGAACGAGCAACGTCGGCGGACCCCGCCGGCCGGTCCGATCCACGCGCGCCACGTCGAAGAAGCCCTCTCGCACCGGGTTGCCGCTGACGAACGCCTTCGCCCCGAAGACGGCCGCCGTCGTCTCGAACGACACCGCCGCCGCCTCCACGAGCGGCGCCAGCAGCCGGTTGGTCATCCCGGGCACTGCGTTCTGCTCCATCAACATGGTCGATCGTCCCGCCAACGCCGCGAGCAGCACGACCGGGCCGGCGCTGTACCCTCCGAGACCGATCACCAGGTCGGGACGGGCCCGCCGCAGCACCCGCGCCGCATCCAGCAACGTGAGCGGCGCCATGCCGACGGTCCGTGCGACGGCGCGCGGCGACTTCCCCATGAGTCCGGCGCTCCGCATCGGTTCGAAGCGGAACCCCTCCAGCGCCAGGACGCGGGCCTCGATGCCGCGGCCGGTCCCCGCGAACGCGACATATGCGCGCCGGTGACGACGGACGAGCGCGCGCGCCACTGCAACACCCGGGAAAAGGTGCCCGCCGGTGCCGCCGCCCGCGAACAGCACCCGCGGGGTTCCCGTCGCTGCGACCGAGTCCGCATCCGTCACGGATCCACCCGACCCCCACCCGCCGCGTCAATGCCGGAGCGCGGCGTGTTGCGACACGTTCAGCAGTATTCCCATCCCGATGAGCCCAATCAGCAGGGACGACCCGCCGGCGCTGACGAACGGCAGGGGAATCCCGGTCGTCGGCATCAGGCCCAGCACCACGCTCATGTTGAGAAACGCCTGGAGGGCGACCATGGTCGTCAGGCCGATGGCCAGAAACGCACCGAAACGGTCGGGCGCATGGCTGGCGACGTGCAGGCCGCGCCAGGTGATTACCGCGAAGCACAGCAGCACCACCGTCGCGCCGATCAGCCCGGTCTCCTCCGCAATCACCGCGTAGATGAAGTCGGTGTGCGGCTCGGGAAGGAAATGCAGCTTCTGTACGCCGCGCATGAGTCCCTTGCCCAGTACGCCGCCGGTTCCAACCGCGATCTGCGACTGTATGACCTGGAATCCGTCGCCCAGCGGGTCGGCCCAGGGGTCCAGGAACGCCAGCAGCCGCCTCCGGCGATACGGCGCGCTTGCCACGACGAAGTACAAGGCGGGCGCAAGCAGCACCGCCGCCCCGATCAGGTAGCGGTAGCCGAGACCCGCCGTGAAGACCATCGCGGCCACGATCACGATGGCGGCGAACGCCGTGCTGAAGTCCGGTTGCAGGAGAATCAGGACCGCGATGCCCGCCGTCAACGCGCCGACGGGCAGCAGCGCGTAGAGGACGTCGTTGACCCGTTCCATCCGCCGTTCGAGCTGCGCCGCGGCGAACATGATCAGCGCGATCTTCGCCAGCTCGGACGGCTGGACGCCGAACCCGGCGATACCGAACCAGCGCCGCGTCCCGTTGATCGGATCGCTGAACAGCACGGCAACCAGCGCGAGCGTGGTCACGCCGATCGCGGTCCACAGGACGACGGGGTGCCTGAGCCGCCGGTAGTCGATCCGCATGACGCCCCACAGCAGCCCGAAGCCCATGACGGCCCAGGACACCTGGCGCAGCAGGAAGTGGTACGGGCGCTCGAAGCGATCCATGGCGAGCAGGGCCGACGCGCTGTACACCATGATCACGCTGGCGCTCAGCAGGGCGAGCGTCGCCAGAAAGAGCAACTTGTCGGGCTTCAGTTTCCGCGCCATACTCCAAACCGGTCAATCGCGAATCGCAGGGGCTAATGCCTTCGGCAGCTCGACCCGAAAAGACGGTTGCGCGCTCGCGTGAGCGGTCAGCAGTCATCAGTCAGACCCGGGCGAAGACACCGGCCTCGCAGGCAAGGGGTAGCCTGCGCTCCCAGCGGCCAGCTCTTCGCCGCGCAAACCGACTGATGACTGCTCACTGCTCACGCCCGTCGCCCTTTCCGGGCGATTCCCCGGAGACTCCCAGGACGGCCACCGCGTTGCGGAACGCCGCGCCCCGCGCCGCGTAGTCGGGAAACATGTCGAAGCTGGCGCAGGCCGGCGCCAACAGCACGGCCCCGCCGGGTCGCGCGAGCCCGGCGGCCCGCCGTACCGCCTCGTCCATCGTTCCCGCCTCGTACACCTCTACTTCCGACTCCAGCGCCCGCCGCACGCGTGCCCGCGCCTCGCCGATGGCGACCACGGACGCGCCCCGCGCCGCCAGCGGGGTTCGCAGGTCCTCGAACCTCCCCCCCTTGTAGCGGCCTCCGAGGATCACCGCGAGGCCCGGCCCGAAACACTCGATGGCCGCCCGCGCCGCGACGACGTTGGTCGCCTTCGAGTCGTTCACGAACCGGACGCCGTCCATCTCGGCGACGAATTCCAGGGTGTGCTCCAGCCCGGTAAACGACTGCACCGCGCGCGTCATCGCGCCGGCATCCACGCCGGCGAGCACGCCCACCGCCGCCGCCGCGGCGATGTCGCCCAGCAGGTGCCGGCCCGGCACCCTGACCGCGGACAGCGGCACGAGGCGCTCCTCGCTCCCGGACGATCGGTGGGCTATGCCGTCCCCGGTCACCTGCACGCCCTCGTCGACCCGCGTATCGACCGCGAAGCGCAGGGCCCTCGCCCGGCCCGCGCGCGCGATGGCCAGCACGTGCGGATCGTCGGCGTTGATCACCATCGCGTCTTCCGGGGTCTGGTTCGCGAACACGCGGGCCTTCGCCCCGGCGTACTCCTCGAAGCTCGCGTGCCGGTCGAGATGGTCCGGCGACAGGTTCAGGCAGACGGCGATCCACGGCCTGAAGGTCTCGGTGAGCTCCAACTGGAAGCTGCTGACCTCGACGACATGCACCACGTCGGGAGTCGATTCCTCGACCTGACTGCTGAGCGCGACACCGATGTTGCCGCCGACGACGGCACGGCATCCGCCGGCCTCGAGCATCCGCGCCGTCACGACGACGGTCGTCGACTTTCCCTTCGTTCCCGTCACCGCCACCAGGCGGCCCCGCAACCAGCGGGACGCCAGCTCCACCTCGCTGATCACCGGGACGCCGCGGCGCCGCGCCGCGGCAATCTCCGGCAGCCGCGGCGACACGCCCGGACTCGGCACGATGAGGTCGGCGTTGCGCAGCGTGTCGGCCCGGTGGCCGCCCACCTCGACATGGATGCCCTCGTCGGCAAGCGTTTTCCCGCGTGCCACTCCTGAATCGCCTGCAATTCCCGCGCCGGCCTCGCTCAGCGTGACGCGGGCGCCGCGGCGGGCCAGCAGGCGCGCGGCGGCAACGCCGCTACGGCCGGCCCCGACCACCACGACACGAGAATCCGCTACCGAGAATCGGCTCATCGCAGTTTCAGGGTCGTCAGGCTGAAGAGCGCAAAGACCACCGCGGCGATCAGGAACCGGGTGATGATCTTCGGCTCGCTCCACCCGACCAGCTCGAAGTGGTGGTGCAGCGGCGCCATGCGGAACACGCGGCGGCCCGTGAGCTTGAACGAGCCGACCTGCACGATCACCGACAGCGCCTCGATCACGAACACCGCGCCGACGACGGGCAGCAACAACTCCTGCTTGATGAGCAGGGCGACGGTCCCGAGCGCGCCGCCGAGGGCCAGCGCGCCGACGTCGCCCATGAACACGTCGGCGGGGTAGGAGTTGTACCAGAGGAAGCCGAGCCCCGCGCCGACCAGCGCACCGCAGAAGATCGTGAGCTCTCCCGCGGGCGGAAAGCGGACCAGCAGCAGGAATTCCGCGATCGCGGCATGGCCGCTCACGTAGGTCAGCGCCGTGAACGCGCCGGCGGCCACCGTGAAGATGCTGATGGCCAGGCCGTCGAGGCCGTCCGTCAGGTTGACGGCATTCGACGAGCACACCAGGACGAGTACCGCGAACGGGACGTACAGCCACCCGATGTCCGGCGTGAACTGCTTGAAGAACGGGAAGATGATCTCGCTGCTGTACAGGCCGCTGCCCGTCAGTTGCAGCAGCGACACGCCGACCGCGGTCGCGACCGCGGCCTGGGCGATCAGCTTTCCGCGCGCCGACAGGCCTCGATGGGAACGGCGCGAGATCTTCAGCCAGTCGTCGACGAACCCGATGGCGCCGAAGGCCGCCGTCGAAAGGAGCGCGATCTGCACGTAGACGTTCGTCAGGTCGGCCCAGAGCAGCGTCGGCAGGAACGCCGCGGCGAGCAGCAGCAGACCGCCCATCGTCGGAGTGCCCGCCTTGTCCAGATGGGACGGCGGCCCGTCGTGACGAATCACCTGGCCAATCTGCAGCTCGCGCAGCTTGCGGATGGCGAACGGCCCGCAGACGAGCGAGACCACGAACGCCGTCAGACTCGCGGCGGCCGTCCGGAACGTGATGTACTGGACCACGTTCAACAGCCCGAAGTCCGTGTGGAGCGGGTACAGAAGATGAAAAAGCATCAGCCCCACTCCGCCCTGAGCCTGTCGGCCACCCGATCGACGCGCACTCCGCGCGACCCCTTCACCAGCACCAGGTCCCCCGCGCGCACCAGGTCGGCGGCGAGGACCGCGGCCTCCTCGCTCGCCGGGCACGTCAGCACCTGCCCCGCGCCGAGACCGGCCGCCCGGGCGCCCTCCGCCAGCGCGGACGCGGCCGGGCCGCCGACGACGACCAGCACGTCGAAGCCCGCCGCGGCCGCGAGACGGCCGCAGGCGCGATGCAGCGCGGGCGCCCGGGCGCCCAGCTCGAGCATCTCGCCGAGAACCGCTATCCGCCGCTTGTGTCGGCGATCGCTCCCCAACGATCGGAGAACGCGCTCGAGGGCTGCCGGACTGGAGTTGTAGGAGTCGTCGACGACGGTCACGCCGCCGGACAGGCGGACCACCTCGCCGCGACCCGGCGGGGGCGCGAACGCGGACGCCACGCGCACCATCTCCTCGAGCGGAACCTGAAAGCGCAGCGCAACCGCGATTGCCGCCAGCACGTTGGCCACCTGGCCCGCGCCGATCAGCGGCGTCGTCACCCTGCCGCCGCCGGCCGGGGTGCGCACGGTGGCCCGCATCCCGTCGATCCCGCGATCTTCGACAGCAGTGGCCTGCACGTCGGCCGGCGCGCCCACCGCGAACGTGGTCACCTGTCCCGGAAACCGTCCGATCCGCGCCATGGCCAGGGAGTCCGCGGCGTTCACGACGAGGTGATCGCGAGTGCCGGCGCCCTCGAGAATCTCCGCCTTCGCGTCGGCGATCCCCTCGATCGACGCGAACGAAGCCGCGTGCACCTCGGCCACGTTGGTCCAGACCCGCACGTCGGGCTCGGCGATGCCGACCAACGTGCGGATCTCGCCGGCGTGATTCATGCCCATCTCGACCACCGCCACGTCCGGGCGCCGCCGGAGCTCGAGCAGGGAGAGTGGGAGACCGATGTGGTTGTTCAGGTTGCCCTTGTTGCGCACGACGTCGTGCCGCGTGCCGACGAAGGCCGCGGTCAGCTCCTTGGTCGTGGTCTTGCCGACGCTGCCGGTGATCGCCACGACCCGTGCGCCGGAACGGCGCCGAACGTCGCGGGCGATCGACTGCAGGGCGCGGGTGGTGTCCTCCACGACGATGGTCACCGGAGCGGTCTCGCCCGCCCCGGCGACCGGCGCCGCCGACCTGTCGCTGACGATCACGCCCGCCGCTCCTTTCCGAAGTGCCTCGGCGATGAAGTCGTGACCGTCCAGCCGCTCGCCCCGAAGCGCCAGAAAAACGCCCCCCGCACGGATGCGACGGCTGTCGATGGAGATCTCCCCCAACTCGACGCCGGATCCGCCGGCAACCAGCCGCCCCCCGGCGGCAAGGGCCAGCTCCCCCGCCCGCACCCGCTCGGCTCCGTCATCCACCACTTCCCTGTCATCCCGCCTTCGACCGCGCGCGTCGGGCGTGCAGCGCCGCCCGGGCGACGACAGCGTCATCGAACGGCACCGCGCGCGCTCCGATCACCTGGTACCGTTCGTGCCCCTTCCCGGCAATGACCACCGTGTCGCCGGGGGCCGCGTCACCGACCGCGCTCGCGATCGCCTCCCGGCGATCCGCAATCGCCAGATGCGGGGTATCCGAATTCCTGATGCCGCCCTCGATGTCCGCGAGAATCCGGTCGGGATCCTCGGACCTGGGGTTGTCGGAGGTCAGAATCACCCTGTCGCTCAGGCGGGTCGCGACCACCCCCATCAGCGGGCGCTTCGTGGCGTCCCGGTCGCCGCCGCAGCCGAAGACCGTGATCACGCGCCGCGCGGCCAGCGCCCGGACCGCCTCGAGCAGATTCCGCAGCGCGTCGTCGGTATGCGCCGAGTCGACGATCACCGTCACGTCGTCGCCGGCGGACGAAACCGTCTGCATTCGCCCGGGCACCGTGGCCAGCGCGCGGACCCCGGCCTCGATGCCCTCGAGGGGCAGGTCGAGCGCCACCGCCGCGGCGGCGGCGGCAAGGACGTTGCAAGCCGCGGCACGGCCGATGAGCGGCGACTCGAGCCGCAACCGGCCGCGGGGCGTGCGCGCCTCGATGAGCGCCCCACCCACCCCCAGGTCCAGGCGATCGGGCATGCAGGCCGCCTCCCGATCCAGCGCGTAGGTCACCGGCCGGCTCACGCTCGCGGCCAGCCGCACGCCGTACGCATCGTCGATGTTGATCACGGCCGGCGCGCCGTCCGGCAACCTCTCGAACAACCCGCGCTTGGCGGCGAAGTAGCGCTCCATGTCGCCGTGGAAGTCGAGGTGATCGCGCGTCAGATTGGTGAAGACGGCCGCGTCGAAGCTGACGTGATCCACGCGCCGCAGGACCACGGCGTGCGACGACACTTCCATGGCGCAGGCCCGCGCGCCCCGATCGCGCATCGCGCCGAGCAGGCCCTGCACCGCGGGCGCCTCGGGCGTCGTGTGCAGCGCCTCGCACTCGACCTCGTCGCGGCCGGTGCGGTTCGCGATCGAGCTGATCCGCCCGCTCGCCAGTCCCGCGTGCTCGAAGATGGACTCGATCAGGTACGTCGTCGTGGTCTTGCCGTTGGTGCCGGTAACGCCGACCACGAGCAGGTCGTCGCTCGGATTGCCGTGGTAGGCCGCGGCCAGGGCCGCGAGCGCCGCGCGCGCATCCGGCACCCGAATCCAGGGCCGTGGCGCGGCGATCGGCGGCGCGCCCTGCGCCACGACGAACGCGGCCCCGCGCGCGCAGGCCTCGTCGGCGAAGTGCGCTCCATCGAAGCGTTCGCCCGGTACCGCGACGAACACGCCGCCCTCGGCAACGTCCCGTGAGTCGAAATGGATGCCGGTCACCGTCGCCGCCAACGAGCGCGCGTCCAGCCCTGCGCCGCTACCGATGCCGGCCTCGGCGAGCAGACTTCCGAGCGACATTCCGGCATGGGGGCTTGGCACGGCGCGTCGTTCCTCGACCATCGTCATGGACCCGGCGCCTCGACGCCACCCGCCCGGGTCGCGTGCCGGTGCAGCCAGATCGTGGCCGCGGCGCCCGGCTCCACGACTTCGCCCGCCGCCGGAACATGACGAACGACCGTGCCGTCGCCCACGAACCCGGCTCCGAGACCGATGTCGCCGAGGACCCGAACGGCTTCCCGGGCGCTCAGGCCGCGCAGGTCCGGCATCAGCCCGTCGCCCGCGGCGGCAGCCCGGGCGCCGGCGCCGTGACGCGCGGCGGTCGGCGCCGCCGCGGCGACAGGCCGAACGCGGGCGTCCGCCGAGGACGGGGACCCCGGAACGAGCACGGGCCGAACCGTATCGCTCGACCGGGGCACCTCGAGGTACCGGAGAGACGCCTCGGCGATGCGCCGGAATATCGGGGCGGCGACGGCGCCGCCGGTGTACGGCCTCTGCCAGACGCCGTTGATCATCGCGGCGCGCGGCGTGTCGACCATCACCAGCATGGCGAGCCGCGGCGCGTCGGCGGGCACGAAGCCGACGAACGAAGCGATGTGATCGCGATCGGAGTACCGCCCGTCGATGAGCTTCTCCGCCGTACCGGTCTTGCCGGCGACCGGGTAACCGGCCACGCGGGCGCGCCGCGCCGTGCCCCGCTCGGCGACGGCGGTCATGATCTCGGTCAACTCGGCCGCCGTGTCCGGCAATATGGCGCGGCGGAGGGCGCGCCGCTCGGACGCCACGCGCCCGCCGTGGCGGACCACGGCGCGGACGAGCCGCGGCTGAAGAAGCTCCCCGCCGTTGGCGACCGCGGATATCGCGGTCGCCATCTGCAGCGGCGTGACCGCGACCTGGTACCCCATGGAGATGGACGCGATGGCTCGATCGTTGAGGCCGACCGGACTCCAGAGACCGGGGCTCTCCGAGGGAAAGTCCCGGGACTGGGCGCGTCCGAAGCCGAAACGCTCGACGTACCGGGCGAGCCGCTCCGGTCCGAGTCGCAACCCCACCAGAATCGCGCCGACGTTGCTGGACTTGACGATCACGTCCGTGAAGCTGAGCGGGCCGTAGGTAGTGAAGTCCGGAATGCGATCGCGCCCGATCCGGATAAAGCCGGCGCTGACGTCGAACACCTCGTCCCGGTGGACGACATCTTCTTCGAAGGCCGCCGCGGCCGTGACGATCTTGAACGTCGACCCCGGCTCGTAGACGTCCTGCACGCTCCGGTTGCGGCGCTGCGCCGGCGTCGCCGCGGAGAACGCGTTGGGATTGAACGAAGGCTCGCTGGCGAGCGCCAGGATTTCACCGGTCCGCGGGTCGAGCATCACGACCGCGCCGGCATCGGCATTGTGGGCACGGACCCCCGCGCGCAGCTCGCGCTCGACGATGTGCTGCAGGTGCTTGTCGATGGTCAGCTCGATGGTCGCGCCGGTCGTCGGCGGCCGATCGATGCGGCTGAACGGCCGGCGACGCGCATCCGTGTGGATCAGGATCTGCCCGGCGTTGCCCGCAATCTCCGAATCGTAGGTCGATTCGACCCCGCTCAATCCCTGGTTGTCGATGCCGACGTAGCCGATGAGGTGCGCCGCGAGCTCGCGGTTGGGATAGTAGCGCCGGTCCTCGGTCAGGAATCCGACGCCGTTCAGCCCCAGGGCGGCTACGCGCCGCGCCTCGTCCGGCGATGCCTTGCGCCGCACGTACACGAAGGCGCGGCGGCGCCGCAGGCGACCTTCCAGGGCATCCCTGCGGGCGGCCGTGCAGTCGTCCAGCGCGTTGCAGACGGCGCTGGCCGTCGCCTCCAGATCCTCTTCGCGGATCTTCGTCGGGACCGCATGGACGGCGCCGGTGCCGGAGTCGATTCCCACCCCGTCCAGCCCCAGGGCCGCCACGCGCGCCGCCTCCTCGGCAGACGGGTCGGTCTTCAGGGACGCGAAAGCCCGGCGGAGCCCCAGACGGCGTTCGAGCGCGTCGCGACCCGCCGCCGTGCAGTCGTCCAGCGCGCCGCACAGCGCCCGCGCGGCGCCCGCCGGATCGGCAATCTCGGACGGCACGGCGTAGATCGTGTCGGCGTCGACGCTGTAGGCGAGCACCTGCCCGTTCCGATCCAGGATCTCGCCGCGCTTCGAATGCACCACCACGGTCCGTCGCTGCTGATTGCCGGCTCTCTCCACGAGCTCGGTGTGCCGCACGAGTTGCAGGTGGACCAGCTTCGCTTCGATGGACACGATCCAGACCGCGAATACGCAGGACGCAACGAGAACGCGGCGCCGGACGACGTCGCGCCACGCCGGCAGCGCCGTGCCGGCAGCCTGACGCCGGGACACGCCCCGCCCCTTCCTCGGCGCCCTAATTCGATTCGCCAGTCGGGTCACTCGTTGACTCCCGCCGCATGGCCACCACCGGCCGATCCGCCGGCGGCGCCTCCGGAACGCGTTCGAGCACCAGCTCCTCGGCGCCGTCCGGCGCGACCATGCGCAGTTGCCCGGCGGCGACACGCTCGATGCGCGCCGGGGACCGCAAAGCCTCTATCTCCAAGCGGAGGTGACGGTTCAGCTCCTGTTGCCGCGAGTACTCCTGCCGCATCCGCTCGCTGCGGTACCCGTATTGGAGAAGCTCGAAGTGCTGCCACACGGAGAACAGCAGCACGGCGACCAGCGGAACGGCGAGCACCAGGGAACCCCGCAGCTCGCGCTGCCGAACCTTGTCCAGCTCGCGCACGATCGGAGCGTTGCGGATCTGCGGGGAGACGAGATCCGCGAAGTCGTCGTGCTTCATGCCAGTCTCTCCGCGGCGCGCAGCTTCGCGCTGCGGGCGCGTGGATTCCGGGCGATCTCGCGCTCGCCGGGACGCACCGGCCTCCTGGTCAGCACCTTGATCGCAACATCGGCCTGCTGCTCGAGCGCGCGCAGACCGCGCTTGACAATGCGATCCTCCAGCGAATGGAAGGTGATGACGGCCAGCCTCGCTCCGGCCCGCAGACGCCGGCAGACGGCCGGCAACCAGGTGTCGAGTCCGTCGAGCTCCCGGTTCACCCAGATCCGCAGCGCCTGGAACGTGCGCGTGGCAGGGTGGATTCGCTGTCTGCCGCGGCGCGGCACGGCGCGGCAGACGACATCCGACAGTTGGCCGGTGGAGACCAGCGGCCCGCGCTCGCGGACGGCGACCAGGTCCCGGGCGATGCGCCGCGCGTAGCGGTCCTCCCCGTACCGGTGGATAACGTCCGCGAGCTCCGCCTCGCGCGCATCGCGCAGGAGGTCGGCCGCGGTGGGCCCCCTGGAGCGGTCCATCCGCATGTCGAGCGGATCGTCGCGGCGGAAGCTGAATCCGCGCCCGACGCCGTCGAGCTGGAGCGACGAGAGCCCCAGGTCCGCGAGCGCGCCGCCGTCGATGTCCCCGATGCCCCGCTCGGCGAGCACGTCGTCGAGATTCCGGAAGTCGGCGTGGGCAAGGTCCACACGCCCGGCCCAGGGCCGCAGCGCGCCCGCCGCCACCGCCAGCGCCTCGGCGTCCCGGTCGAGTCCCAGCACCCGATCCGCGCCGGCTTCCAGCAGCACCCGCGCATGTCCGGCGGCACCGACGGTGCAGTCGACGAACAGGCCCCCGCGCGACGGATCCAGCGCGGTCGCCACTTCCGCCGTCATCACCGGCTCGTGCGCCGTGGCGCTCTGCGTCATTCCGCTGCCCCGTTCAGATCCCGAAGTCCGCGAGCGCGCCGAAGTCCTCGTCGGTCAGCGGCTCCGCCTGCAACTTCCTGGCGAACCGCTCGTGGTTCCACACTTCGAGGTGCGTCAGGTTCCCGAAGACGTCCACCTCGCCCAGCATTTCCGCCGATTCCCGCAGACGCGAATGAACGGAGACGCGCCCCTGCCGGTCGAACTCGGCCTGCTGACCGTAGTAGTTGACCCGGTCGAAGTACCGCCGGCGCGCCGGGAGGGTCGAAGGCACGCCCTTGAGCTTCTCCTCGATGTCCACCCAGACCGACATCGGATAGATCAGCACCGACTCGCCGGTGACGCTCGTCACGTACAGGACATCGCCGTACTTTTCCGTGATCGCGGACCGGAAGGCGTTCGGGACCTTGAGCCTCCCCTTGTCGTCGATCTTGGCGGCGATACTCCCCCTGAGCACCCTTTTGCTCCACTATCGTCCAAAAAACTCCACGCGGGAATCCTAGAAGACCACTTGGGCCTTGTCAACGGGAATCGCCGCTCGGGCCACAGATATGCGACACTCTCCGGCGACCATGCTGCGCGCCGGCCTGATCGGCCTTGCCTCGGCGGGCAAGACCACCCTGTTTCAGCTACTGACCCGTTCACCGGAGGGAGGCGCCCGGCCGTCGGACCGCGACGACGCCGCCGTGGGGCTCGCGCGCGTGCCCGATCGGCGGCTCGACAAGCTGACGGGAATGTTCTCGCCCCGCAAGCACACGCCGGCCACGGTGACGTTCGTCGACATGGCATCCCGGCGCGACGCCGGCGCGGGAGCGCTGGTCGACGTCACGCCCTACCGCACCGCCGACGCGCTGCTGCACGTCGTGCGCTGCTTCCGCGACGACACGGTGCCGCACCCGGCGGAGACCCTCGATCCGGGACGCGACGTCAGGGCCATGGAGGACGAGCTGATCCTGGCCGACCTCGGGGTGGCCGAGCGGCGCATCGAGCGCATCGAGAAGGACCGGCGCAAGGGGGCCTGGAAGGGAGACGAGGTGGAGATCGCCGTCCTGCGCCGCTGCGCCGGCGCCCTCGAGAGCGGCACGCCGCTGCGCGCCCTCGAGCTCGACCCGGCGGACGCGAAGCGACTCCGCGGCTTTCAGTTTCTCTCCGCCAAGCCCCTGCTGCTCGTACTCAACGTCGACGAGGAAGACGCGGCCGTCCGCACGGAGGAAGCGGTTCGCTCGGCCGGGCTCGACGAGTTCGTGGGCGGGCCCGCGGTACGGGCGCTGACCGTGTGCGCGAAGATCGAGCTGGAGATCGCCGAGCTGCCGCCGGAGGACGCGGCAGTCTTCCTGGCGGATCTCGGCCTGCGCGAGTCCGGGCTCGACCGCGTGATCCGCGCCGCCTACGACCTGTTGGGCTACCTGTCGTTCTTCACGACGGGCGAGGACGAGTGCCGGGCCTGGTCCATCCCGGCGGGTACGTGCGCCCGGGAAGCGGCGGGCGAGATCCACTCGGATCTCTCCCGCGGCTTCATCCGCGCCGAGGTCGTCGCCTGCGAGGACCTCGTCGCCCGCGGCTCGCTGGCCGCGTGCCGCAAGCACGCCGAGGTGCGGCTCGAAGGCAAGGACTACGTGGTCCGCGACGGCGACGTCATGAACGTCCGCTTCGCCACATGAGCTCCCCGGGACCCACCTCCCCTTCTGCGCCGCCGGCCGGAAGCTCGGCGTCCGGCCGGCTCGCCCGCTCCGCCGGCGTCGTGGGAACGGCCACGCTGACCAGCCGCCTGCTCGGTCTGGTACGCGACCAGGCGCTCGCGGCGCTGTTCGGCGCCGGCAACGCCATGGACGCTTTCAACGTGGCCACGCGCATCCCGAACCTGCTGCGGGAGCTGTTCGCCGAGGGTGCGATGAGCGCCGCCTTCGTGCCCGCCTTCACGCGGCGGCTGACCCGGGACGGCAGAACCGCAGCGTGGCGGCTCGCCAATCAGCTCCTGAACGCGCTCGTCACGGCGACCGCCGCGCTGGTGCTGGCCGGCCTGCTCTTCGCCGAACCGCTCGTCGCACTGCTCGCCGGCTCGTTCGCGAAGGTTCCGGGCAAGCTGGAGCTGACGGTGCTCCTCACCCGCATCCTCCTGCCGTTCCTGACCCTGGTGTCGGTCGCCGCGGCGCTGATGGGCATGTTGAACTCGCTCAACCGGTTCTTCGTTCCCGCCCTGGCGCCCGCGATGTACAACGTCGGCATCATCCTGGCCGGAGCGCTGCTGGTCCCGCTCATGCCCGGCCTCGGGCTCGATCCCATCGTCGCGATCGCCGTCGGCGCGCTGCTCGGCGGGCTCGGTCAGGTCGCGCTGCAGGTACCCGCGCTCCACCGGGAGGGCTTTCGCTACCGGCCGACCCTCGATCCCTTCGATCCCGGCCTGCGGCACATTCTCCGGCTGATGGGCCCCGGCACGCTCGCCGGCGCCGCCGTGCAGATCAACCTGCTGGTGAACATGGTGCTGGCTACCGGGCAGGGTACGGGCGCCGTCTCGTGGCTCGGTTACGCATTTCGGGTCATGTACCTGCCGATCGGGCTGTTCGGCGTATCGATCGCCACCGCCACGCTGCCGGTGGTCTCGCGCCACGCCGCACGCGAGGAGATCGACGGCATGCGCGACGCCGTGTCCCGGGCGCTGCGCCTCATGCTCGTGATCAACGTCCCGGCCACCGTGGGCCTGATCGCGCTCGGCGCGCCGATCGTGGAGCTGATCTTCGAACGCGGGAGCTTCACGCCGGAAGACACGGCGGCCACGGCCGCCGCGCTCATCTTCTATGCCCCCGGCCTGGCGGGCTATTCGGCGGTCCGGATCGCGGTTCCCTGCTTCTACGCGCAGGGCAGCAGCGTGACCCCGACCGGCATCAGCATGGCCGCCGTGAGTCTGAACATCGCGCTCAACCTGGTCCTCGTGGAGCTGATGGGGTATCGAGGACTGGCGCTCGGGACCTCGATCGCGGCGCTGGCGAACGCGATCGCCCTGCTCGCGTTGCTGCGCGGCCGGCTGAACGGTCTCGACCTGCCGCGCGTGCTCCTCGTCTTCGTGAAGATCGCCGCGGCGTCCGCGGCCATGGGGGCGGCGGCGTGGACGACCCACGAGTATCTGCTGGACATCTGGAACGACGGGCGCCTCCTCGCCCGCCTGGTCCGGGTCGCCGCGAGCATCGCCGCCGGCGTGCTGGTGCTGGCGGCGTCGGCCAGCGCTCTCCGCATCCGGGAGCTCGATGAAATCGCACGGCAGGTGCTGGCCAGGATCGGACGCCGCCGGGAGCCTGCGCCGTAGAATCGGCGCAGACTCCCGGTCGGGCCCGGGCGGGCGGCCAGCGGAGCCGCGGACGACTGTCGGGCGGTGGGGGCCGGGGCCGAACACGGAGTCCTGCGACGGGTGTGGCGGCGCCGCGAGTTCGCCCGCCGCGCGGGGCGCCGGAATGGTACGATGGGCCGCGATGCGACCGAACTACTACGGCGGCAGCCACTACTCGTTCGGCCCCGGTCTGATGACGCCGGCAGTGAAGATGCTGCTCTGGGCCAACGTCGGCCTGTTCCTGCTGACCGCGCTGTCCCCGTCGCTCTTCTACCGGCTCACCGGGATCTTCGGACTCACTCCCGAGGCCGTCCTCACCCGGTTGTGGGTCTGGCAGCCGGTCACCTACATGTTCCTGCACGGCGGGATGGGGCACGTGCTCCTCAACATGCTGGTGCTGTGGATGTTCGGCGTGCAACTGGAACGGATCTGGGGTTCGCGTTTCTTCCTGCGCTACTACTTCGTCACCGGCATCGGCGCGGGGTTGTCGACCATCGGCGTGTCGCTGCTGCCGTTCGCCTTCGCCGACCCGACCTACGCCGCCGTCACGATAGGCGCCTCCGGAGCGATCTACGGGCTGCTGATGGCGTTCGCCATGTACTACCCCGAGACGCCGATCCTGATGTTCTTCCTGTTTCCGGTCCCCGCCAGGTACTTCGTGATGATCATCGGCGCCGTCGCGTTTCTGTCGGTACCCCGCGGCGGAGGGGTCGCTCACATCGCGCATCTGGGGGGCCTGGTCGTCGGCTACCTGTACCTGCGCCGCGTGCGCGGGATGTCGATGGGAAGACTCGGGGGCCGCCGCAGCGGATTCGGACGGCTGGGCGTCATCGCCGACATCAAGTACCGCTACGTCAAGTGGAAGATGGCACGGCTCCGGAAGCGCTTCGACGTCCATCAGGGTGGGGGCGACCGCGACTGGAACGACTACCCGCGCGGCGGCCGCAACTGGGACGACCGGGTGCACTAGCAGCCCGTATATGGACTCCTCCACGTTGTCCACCTGAATCGGTCAGTACTGCCCGGCGGCAACCGGCAACGCCGCGAACGACAACGCCGCGAACGGCGTGGGACAGATCGTGGTCGATGCCGGTCAGTTCCTGGCCGGAAGCGTGCTTCCGGCCACAATTGCCCGTCCACCGCGGCGGGTGGCGGGTCACCCGCAGGGCCGCAACGAAGTGGAGGAGCCGCGCTTGCGCGGCTTGACGCGCCACCCGCCGCAGTGGCTCTCACCCCGTCGCGTCCCCTGCAAGGCCCTGGGTCGGCGTGCCTTTCCGCAGGCGCCGCGTGCTGGCGAGGACGACGAGGCGAGGCGTCGAATCGACTGCAGTCGTATATCCGGCCTCTGTGTGGAGACGCCAGTCTCCGGGCCACCATGGAAGTCGCACACCGCGGGCCACACGTGGCGTCGGCGTCGGGCGCCGGGGCTGCTATCGGCCTGGTGCGGTGTCGGTCGGTTCGAGGCGCCATGTCGTCGTTCCAGCACTCAGCAGTTGTGGCGGTCGGTTGCTCACGCGGCGAAGGCGACGTCCCGGGTCCAGACGGCCCACACGATCCGAGCCAGCTTGTTGGCGACCGCGAGCGTAGCCTTGTTGTAGCCGCAACGGTCGCGAATCCTCAGCGCCCACTGGTGCAGACGCGACAGCGGCTGGCCGGCCCGCTGCCGCCGGGCCGCAGTCACCAGCACGGCGCGGGCGCCATGGGTCAGCAGGTACCGCAGGTAGCGGTCACCGCGCTTGCTGATACGCCCGAGCCGACGGCGCCCGCCGCTGGAGTACTCGCGCGGCGTCAATCCGATCCAGCTCGCGAACTGCCGCCCGCGCCCGAAGGCGTGTATGTGACCGACGGCGCCGACCAGCGCAGTCGCCGTCAACGTCCCGACACCGGGCACCGTCTGCAAACGCGTGCTGACCGGGTCGGCCGCGGCTAGGTCCCGCAATTGGCGATCGACTTCGGCGACCCGCGTCTCCAGTGCCCGGATCTCTTCCTGCATGCTGGCCAACACCTGCCGCAGCGTTGCCGGCAGCTCGCTGGCCGCATCGAGAAGCGCCGGAACCGCCTGCACCGCAGCCTGCGCACCGGCCGGCAGATGCAGCCCATGTTCCCGCAACAGGCCGCGCAGCGTATTGATGCGCGCCGTGCGTGTCGTCACCCACTGCTCGCGAACCCGATGCAGGCCGACCAGCGCCTGTTGCTCAACACGCTTGACCGGCACGGCAGGAATCCGCTCGGCGCGCACCGCATCCACCAACGCCTCGGCATCCGCCCGGTCGGTCTTGTTCCGGCGCACGAATGGACGGACGTAGACCGGCGGCAACAAGGTCACCTCGTGCCCATGGTCCTGGGCCAGACGACCCCAGTAGTGCGCCGTTCCACAAGCCTCCATCACCACCCGGGCACGAGCCCCTGTCTTCAGCAAACGCGCGAACTGCGGCCGTCCCAGCCGCTTCCGTTCGATAATCCGTCCGCGTTCATCCGCCACCGCCACCTCGAACACCGTCTTTGCGAGGTCCACCGCCACTGTCGTACCATCCATCTCGGTCTCCTCCTGGTTGTGCTGATGGGGATCAGCTGATGCACCAATCTTGCCTGGCGCATCGTAAACCCGGAGGAGTCCATCCCATCATGGCGAAAGCCCCGCTGCATTCGAGCGGCGATACATCCCGCGTGGACTGCGTTGCTCCTCGGTCGAACATGCCCGATATGGTCCCTCGTCGCGCCTTGCCACGCGGGCGCCTCGCCGCTCTCGGTGCGACGCGGGGTTCCACCACGGACTGCCAGCGCCCCGAAACGCCTCGCCGGCTCGGCGTTTCGGCCCATTCCCCCGCGCCAGGCTACCCGCCCCTCAGCCACTCCTCGCGGGGCGGGCAGAACACGCCGAGCGCGAAGGTGTCGGCGAGCGCCTCCGCCTGGTGCTGAACGCCTGCCGGTATGGCCAGCACTTCGCCTTCCCGCACGACGATCTCCTCTTCGCCGACGCGACAGCGCAGCGCGCCTTCGAGCACGTACTGCAACTGCTCGCTCTCGTGCCGATGGACGGGGACGTGCGCGCCGCGCTTCAGGTAGACCTGCACCAGCATCTGGCGCTCGCCCGCCACGATCTTGCGGGAAATCAGCTCGGTGACCTTGTCGAGATCGAGCAGGGCCCAGCGATGAACGACGGCGGCGGACGGCATCGGCTCCTCCCCGGCCAAGGTTGAATTCCCGATTGAAACTACTGACAACAAACAGGTTACGCCGTTCCTTGGAAGTCTCGTTCGACGGCACCCGCGTGATATAATCGGGAGTCGTGCACGATACTCGATCGAGCCGACCGTCTGCCGCAACCGCCCTCCACGAGGAACCTGCACCATGAAGGGGCCGGCGCTCACGAAAGAGCCGGCTGCCCATGCGGCGCTCGCCGTCGGTGATCGCGCCGGCGGTCTGTCCCGCGACGAGCTCGTCCGCTTCTACCGCACGATGCTGCTGTCGCGCCGCCTCGACGACCGCGAGCTGCAACTGAAGAACCAGAGTCTCAGCTACTTCCAGATCAGCGGGGCCGGACACGAGGCGGTGCAGGTGGCGGCCGGAATGGCGTTGCGGCCGGGTCACGACTGGGTCTTCCCGTACTACCGCGACCGGGCCCTGTGCCTGACCCTGGGTCTCACCGCCTGCGACATGCTGCTGAACGCGGTGGGTGCGAAGGACGATCCCAACTCCGGCGGCCGGCAGATGCCGACCCACTGGAGCTCGCCGGCCCTGCGCATCGTGTCGCCGTCGAGCGCGTGCACGACGCAGTGCCTGCACGCGGTCGGCGCCGCGGAAGCGGGCGAGCTGCTGCCGCGGCTGCTCGGCATCGAGGCCGACTCCCCTTCCCTGGACGGCGAGGTGACGCTGGTCACGCTCGGGGACGGACAGACCAGCGGAGGCGAGTTCTGGGAATCGCTCAACACCGCTTGCACCGGCCGCCTGCCGGTGGTCTACCTGGTGGAGGACAACGGCTACGCCATCTCCGTCCCCGTCGAGGTGCAGACGCCCGGCGGCGACATCTCGGATCTGGTGGATTCGTTCCCCGGCCTGCACGTCATCCGTGTCGACGGGACCGACGGCGTGGCGAGCTTCCGCGCGATGAGCGAAGCGGTCGCCTGGGCCCGGGGCCGCTCCGGCCCGGCACTCGTCCATGCCCGCGTCACCCGTCCGTACTCGCATTCGATGTCGGACGACGAACGGCACTACAAGAGCACCGCCGAACGCGAGGCCGAGGCCGCACGCGACCCGCTGCGGCGTTTCGCCGGCTTCCTGGCGGAGGCCGGGCACGCCACGGAAGAAGAGCTCGACGCGGTCGCGGCCGACGTCGAACGGGAGGTGCAGGACGCATCGGACCGTGCCGTCGCCGCCCCGAAGCCGGATGCCGCGACGGCGGCGCTGTACGTGTACTCGCCCAGCGTCGACCCGGCGTCCGCCGCGTTCGAGACGGCGCCCGCGCCGGACCCGACCGGAAAGCCGGACACGATGGTCACGGCCATCAATCGAACCCTGAAGGACGAGATGGCGCGCGACGCCCGCATCGTCGTCTTCGGGGAGGACGTGGCGGACGCCAGCCGCGCCGAGGTCCTGACCGAGGTGGCCGGCAAGGGAGGCGTCTTCAAGGCGACGCTCGGGCTGCAGCGGGAATACGGCCGCGAACGGGTGTTCAACTCGCCGCTCGCCGAGGCCAACATCGTCGGCCGGGCGATCGGGATGGCGGTGCGAGGCCTGAAGCCGGTGGTCGAAATCCAGTTCTTCGACTACATCTGGCCGGCGATGATGCAGATCCGGGACGAGCTTTCCATGCTCCGCTACCGGTCGAACAACGACTGGTCCTGTCCGGTCGTAATCCGCGTGCCCATCGGCGGGTACCTAAAGGGAGGCTCGCTGTACCACAGCCAGTCCGGCGAGAGCATCTTCGCGCATTGCCCCGGTATTCGCATCGCGTTCCCGTCGACGGCGGAAGATGCGGCCGGCCTGCTGCGCACCGCGATCCGGGCCGACGATCCGGTGCTCTTCCTCGAGCACAAGCACCTGTATCGGCAGACCTACAACAAGGGGGTCTACCCGGGACCGGACTACACCGTGCCGTTCGGCCGCGCCGCCGTCCGGCGCGAGGGCAGCGACGTCACCGTCGTCACCTGGGGCGCATTGGTACAGCGATCGCTGCTGGCCGCCGAGCGGGCAGACCGGGAGGGAATCGACGTACGGATACTCGACCTGCGGACGATCGCCCCCTGCGATTGGGAGAGCATCGCCGCTGCCGTGCGGGATACCAGTCGGGTCGTCATCGCGCACGAAGACCAGTTGACGTGCGGCTTCGGCGCGGAGCTCGCGGCGCGGATCGCCGATGAGCTGTTCGAGCACCTCGACGCGCCGGTGAAGCGGGTGGGCGCGCTCGACTGCCCGGTCGCCTACAGTCCGGTGCTCGAAGAGGCCATCCTGCCGCAGGCCGACGACGTGCTCGACGCCATTCGAACCACCGCGCGCTACTGATGGAGTGAACACGCCGGTGCGTGCTCGCGTCGCCCGCCGGACTTCCGCACCCGTTGCCGTTGCGGCGCTGTCCTGCGCCGCGGTCCTGTTCCTGCTCGCTGCACCCGAGGCCGCGCACCACGTCGAGGTGCTGCGCTCGACCGGGGGTCTGCCGCCGCACATCGTAGGAACCTTCCGTGAACCGAGCGTCTTTCAGCAGGCGCCCGACGGGCGGTACTTCGTGTTCGACCGCCGCGGGCAGGCGGTGCACCGGATCGACCGCGACCGAACGGCGTCGACCCGGATCGTGCAGGTCGGTCCCGAGGCCGGCCGTATCGTCGGCGCGAGCACTCTCGATCTCGGCCCCGGCTCCCGCTTCGTCGTCGCCGACGCACCCGGTGGACGGGAACGGGTCCAGACCTTCGACCTCGACGGCGGGCGCCTCGGCAGCTTCCGGCTGCCGGGCCGCGCCGCGCCCCGCCTCACGCTCGGCACGGTCGTCCTCAACGGGGTCGGCTCCCTCGATTACACCGGCCGGTCGATCCTGATGAACCAGCCGGAGATCGGCGGGCTGGTTACGCGCTTCAGCCTGAACGGCCATCCCTACCAGACCTTCGGCGTCTTCCGCGCGACGGGCCACGAGGCCGACCGCGACCTGCACCTCGCCCTGAACAGCGGGATCCCGCTCGAGGCCCCCGGCGGCGACCACTATTTCGTCTTCCAGGGAGGCCGGCCGCTGTTCCGGAAGTACGACCGCAACGGCAACCTGCTCTTCGAGCGCCACATCGAAGGAGTCGAGCTCGACCCCATCGTCAACGCACTGCCCACGGTCTGGCCCACGCGGCCGGACGACCGCGGCCGGGAGCTGCCGGTGGTGCCGCCGACCGTCCGCACCGCGGCGGTCGACCGCGCCGGCAACCTCTGGGTCGCGCTTTCCACTCCGTTTCTCTACGTCTACGACGCGTCCGGCGAGAAGGTCCGCACGGTGCGGCTGCAGGCCGCCGGCGTGGTGCACCCGACCAGCCTCCACTTCCCGGACGATACGCGGATGCTCGTCGCCCCCGGCTGCTACGAGTTCACCGTGTGGTGACGGCCCGGGCCGGTGCGGAGAGCGCCGACCGCTCCACCCGGGTCAGCACCAGGCCCGTCAGCACGAGCGTCGCCCCCACGAGGCGCACGGCGCCCGGCGGCTCGTGCAGCCAGACGAACGCCACCGCCATCGCCGCCACCGGAATGAGGTTGGAGTAGACCGACGTGCGCGCGCTCCCGAGCCGCTTCACGCCGGTGTACCAGATGATGTGCGCCACCGAGAGCGCCAGGACCCCGGAAACCACGAGCGCCACCCACGCCCAGCCGCTCACCCCGCCCCAGTCGAGCCGCAGCAGGTCGGGCACGCCGAAAGGGGCGTAGAACAGGGTGCCGACGAGCCCGGCCCAAGCCGACAACCGCAGCGGCGAGTAGCGCTGCAGCAGAGCGCGCGACCCGGTGGTGTACCACGCCCAGCACCAGAGCGCGCCCAGCGTCAGCGCGTCCCCGACAAGCGTCTCCCTCGTAGCGCCGGCGCCCTCTCCGGCGACGAGGTACACCCCGGCGACCGCCAACCCCACCCCCAGCCACTGGCGCTTCCCCACCGCCTCCGGCCGGCCGCTCAGCGCGTTGAGGACCAGCACGGAGATGGGCATGCAGCCGAGGATCAACGAGCTGTTGGCCACCGTCGTTCTTTCCAGACCGCTGACGAAAGCGAGCTGGTAGCAGCAATGTCCGAAGAAGCCGAGCGTCATCAGCCGGGGCCAATCGCCGCGGTCCGGGACCGCTTCGCCGCGCAGGCGCGAGACGGTCAGCAGCACGATGCACGCGGTGGCCATCCGCAGCGTGTTGAAGCCGAAGGCGGGAATCTCCTCGATCGCGACCTTGACGATGGAGAAGTTGCTGCCCCAGATCAGGACGAGGAGCAGAAGCAGGCCGTCGAGCGGCGTCAGGTGCAGGCGCAACCCGCCGCGCCCTACCACTCCTGCCACGGACGGCTTCCTGGCGCACGGACGGTCCGCCGGGCGCGTTGCGTCAATCGACGGCCCCTTGGTATCATTGGCTGTTTGTTCGGTCGCGGGGAGGGACTACAGGGTCGGCCAGCTTCGTTCGTCGGCCGGCGACGCTTGAAGCAGACTGACGGCGGCAAGGACATGCCCGGAGATCGGGAGTCGTTCTTTGCGGGGTCCCTGCGGCATCTGCAAGACAATATCCGCAGGGCCGGACCGGCGGCAACGGCCAGCTACTCGTTGATCGGCGCCATCGTCCTGCTGGGCGGGAGCGGACATCTGGTCGACCGCTGGCAGGGCACGGAGCCGTGGGGCCTGCTGGTCGGCCTGCTCGCCGGCCTGGTCGTCGGCTTCTACGAATTGGCGAAGACGGTCTGGAAACGCGATTGATGGGGGCCGTCGGGACAGCCGCCTGGATTCTGACCGCGGGCGGCGCGCTGGCCGCGCTGGTCGTGTCCGACGCGGCCGTCGAGATCGTGCTCGGGCTGCTGGCCCCGCTCGTCGTCGCTCTCGGATCGTGGAGGCTGATGGAACGCGCGTACCGACGCGGCCCGGAGCGGTTGTCGCGACTGATGGTTCGTGCGTTCCTGGGCAAGCTCGTGTTCTTCGGCGTCTATCTGACCGTGACCGTCGGCGCCTTCCCGCTCGACAGGACGTGGTTCATCGGCGCCTTCGCCATCTCGTTCGTGATTCTGCACCTCGCCGAGGCGGTGCAACTGCAGCGCCTGTTCGCCGGTTGATCGAACGCGAGGGGAATCGGACTTTCACCCGACACGAATTCGACTCGACAGACGCGTGAGACGCATGCAGCAACCCGATCACACCGTAGCGACGGAACCGGCCGCCGGACACGCCGAGGCGGCGGAACACGCCGGCGAGCACGCCGGGGAAGGATTCAATGCCGGCGAGGTGATCATCGAGCACGTCGCGAACAGCTCGTTCGAGCACCCGATCCTGCATTTGCCGCCGGTCTTCGGCATCGACTTCTCGGTGACGAAGCACGTCTTCATGCTGCTCCTGGTGGCGACCGGGGTGTTCCTGCTGATCACGACCGCGGTACGGCGTTACCTGCGGCAGGACCGACCAGTGCCCGCCGGCTTCATGAACGCGCTGGAGTTCATCGTCGAGTTCATCCGGGACTCGATCGTGCGGCCCAACGTCGGGGCGAAGTACGTCGGGACGTGGGCGCCGCTCGTGCTCACGTTCTTCTTCTTCATCCTGGGCGCGAACATGATCGGGCTGATCCCGATCTTCGAGGTGCTCGGTCTGATCGACCACTACGTGCTGCATACCGGCGAGCACTCGCTCATCAAGAACATCGTTCACGGCGGAACCACCGCGACCGGGAACTTCAACGTCACCGCGGCGCTGGCCACGATCACGTTCGTTTCGATCATCGTCGCCGGCACTCTGGCCCACGGCTTCATCAAGCACTGGATCAACCTGGTGCCCCACGGGCTCGCCTGGCCGCTCTACATCCTGCTCATCCCGATCGAGGTCATGGGCATGTTCGTCAAGCCGTTCGCGCTCACCATGCGGTTGGCCGCCAACATGACCGGCGGGCACATCGCAATCCTGGCGATTCTGTCGTTCGTGTTCATCTTCACGGAACAGTTCGGACCGGCGGCCGGCATCGGGGTCGGCCTCGGCGCATCGATACCGCTTGCGGTCGGCATCAACGCTCTGGAGATCATCATCGTCTTCGTCCAGGCGTACGTCTTCACGCTGCTGTCGGCCGTGTTCATCGGCATGGCCATCAACGTGCATCACTAGAAAACGGAGGTTACCTGAATGGAAGAGCTTCACCTGCTCGGTGCGGGATTGGGACTCGGGATGATCGTGATCGGCGCGGGCCTGGGCATCGGTCGGTTCGCGGCGGCCGCCGCCGAGGGAATCGCCAGGCAGCCGAATGCCGCGGCGCAGATCACGGGCGCCATCAACCTGCCGCTGTTTCTGCTCGAAGGCGTCGCGATCCTGGCCGAGGTCTTCATTCTGATCCTCATGCTGTAGGAACCGGATCATGGACAATCCGCTCGTCCAGCTCGACCCGGGACTGTTCTTCTGGACCATCGCGGTCTTCCTGACACTGCTGTTCCTGCTGAAGAAGTTCGCGTGGGGCCCGCTGCTCGCGGCGCTCGACGAACGGCAGGCCGGGATCCGCAAGTCGCTCGACGACGCCGATACCGCCAAGCGGGAGCTGGCGGAGGTGCAGGCGAAGGCCAGCGCCCTGATCGGGCAGGCGCGGACCGAAGCCGACACGATCCTCTCGGAAGCCCGGACGGACGGCGCCCGCCTCCGGCAGGAGCTGCGCGAGGCCGGGCAGCAGGAAAAGGAGGCGCTGCTCCGCGGCGCGCAGCAGGAGATTCAGTTGGAGCGGGACCGCGCCGTCTCGGAGATCCGCCAGCAGGCGGTGGAGCTGTCGGTCATGATCGCGTCGAAGCTCATCCGGCGCAATCTCACCAGGGAAGACAACGAAGCGCTCATCGACGACGCGCTCCAGCAGATCGACACTACCCGCATTCAGTGAAGGGCCCTCCGCCGCCTGCGCCATTGCGGGCGGCGGGGCCTTCCTCGTTCCGTTCCGGCCTTTCTCTCTCCCTTCAGCCCACGCGCACGGATATCCCGCCGGACGTGGCGCACCCTGCCTGGCTCGGGGTAGAAGCGCGGCGACCGGGCACGGCCGAGCGGCGCGCCGCATGCCGATGGACGACAGCAGGTTCTGCGGCTTACCTGAGGGCGGCGGTGGAGGAGACAGCCGAACCGAACATTTCGGCGGCGACCTGCGCGTGGTCGAACAGCACCTGCGGGTAGACGCCGAAGAGGAGGGAGCCGACCACCGCGATGACGAGCGCCGTCGCCATCGCCGGGTTGACGGCTATCTCCGATCCGGCGACCTCGTCCTTCAGCCACATGAAGACGATGATGCGGTAGTAGTAGTACAGCGAGATGACGCTGTTGACGACGAAGATCACGGCGAGCCAGACGAAGCCGGATTCGATGGCGGCGGCGAAGAGCCACAGCTTGCCCATGAAGCCGGCGGTCGGGGGAATGCCGCCCAGCGACAACATGAAGATCAGCATGGCGACCGCAACCAGCGGCCTGCGGATGTACAGGCCGCTCAGGTCCTTCAGCTCGTCGCCGATGACGTCCTGCCGCCGCAGCATGGTGACCACCGCGAACGCGCCGAGCTGCATGAAGATGTAGACCCAGAGATAGACCATCGCCGCCGCGACGCCCCGCTCCGTTGCCGCCACCACACCGATCAGGATGTAGCCGGCATGCGCGATGGACGAGTACGCCAGCATGCGCTTGGTGTTGGTCTGGGTGAGCGCCGCGATGTTGCCGACGGTCATCGTGACCGCGGCCAGCACCCAGAAGAGCACCTGCCAGTCGACGACCAGGCTCGGCAGGCCCTCGATGAAGATTCGGAGGATCATGGCGAAGGACGCCGCCTTCGAGCCGACCGACAGGTAGGCGGTCACCGGCGTGGGGGCCCCCTCGTAGACATCCGGCGCCCACATGTGGAAGGGCACCGCCGCGATCTTGAAGCCCATCCCGGCGACCAGCAGTACGAGAGCCAGCGAGAGGGTCAGCGATCGCTCGCCGCCGCCGCTCAGCGCCTCCGCCATGCCGCTGAGGCTGGTCGTGCCGGTCGCGCCGTAGAACAGCGACATGCCGTAGAGGAGAATCCCGAGCGAGAACGCGCCGAGGAGGAAGTACTTGACCGACGCCTCGTTGGAACGCTGGTTCGGCTTCAGGTAGCCGGCCAGGATGTAGAACGAGATGGCCATCGTCTCGAGGCCGATGAAGAGCGTGATCAGGTCCACGCCGCTCGCCATGAACAGCATGCCGAGCGTCGCGCACAGGATTAGGAAGTAGTACTCCCCGGGGCGCCCCTCCTCGACACGCAGGTACGACGGCGACATCAGGACCGTCAGCAGCGCCGACACCAGCACGATGGACTTGAACAACGTCGCGAAGCCGTCGATCGCCAGCAGTCCGGCCGATATCGTCGTGTCCACGCCGGTGAACCCGATGACCGCGGCGCCGGTCAACCCCAGCGTGAGCAGCGTCATCCCGAACGTCGCCCACTCCCGCCGCGGGAGCAGGATGTCGATCACCAGGACGAGCAGCGCGCCGCCCGTCAGCAGGATCTCGGGCAGCAGGTAGTAGAAGTCGTCGGCAGTGAAACCGGCAGGCATGCTTCTTCCTGACGCTCCTGGCGCAGCCTAACGGCTGCCGCCTCGCACCGGAGCCTCGACCGTGAGCGCGGCCACCGCGCCGGCGTCCTGGTGCTCGGCGTCGATCACCACCGCGAAGCGTGGCGTGTAGTCGCTGTCGACGCGCATCATGACCTTGTCCACGGAGGTTTCCAGCCGATCCAGGAACGGCTTCGGATAGAGTCCGATCCAGACCGCCAGCACCAGCAGCGGCACGAACGTCACGAACTCGCGCATCGTGAGATCCGGCAGGTTCTCGTTCTTCGGATTGGTCACGGTGCCGAACATCGTGCGTTGGTACAGCCAGAGCATGTAGGCGGCCCCGAGCACGATGCCGGACGCCGCGAAGAACGCCCACGTCTTCTGGACCACGAACACGCCCTGCAGGATCAGGATCTCGCCGATGAACCCGTTCAGCGTCGGGAGCCCGATCGACGACATCGTCATGACGAGGAACACCGCGGCGTACACCGGCATGATCTTCGACAGCCCCCCGTACTCGGAGATGAGCCGGGTATGCCTCCGCTCGTACACGATGCCGACGATGAGGAACAGGGCGCCGGTCGAGATGCCGTGGTTGAGCTGCTGCACGATGCTGCCGGTGATGCCCACCGGCGTCAGGGCGAACATGCCCAGCATCACCATGCCCATGTGGCTGACGCTGGAGTAGGCGACGAGACGCTTCCAGTCCCGTTGCGCCATCGCCACCAGCGCGCCGTAGACGATGCCGATTATGGACAGGGCCGCCACCAGGGGCACGAACGCGACGGTCGCCTCGGGAAGGATCGGGAGGCTGAAGCGGATGAAGCCGTACGTCCCCATCTTCAGCAGCACGGCGGCCAGGATGACCGAGCCCGCGGTCGGCGCGTCGGTGTGGGCGTCGGGCAGCCAGGTGTGGAACGGGAACATCGGCACCTTGACCGCGAAACCCAGGAAGAACGCCAGGAAGATCCACCACTGCATGTTGAACGGAATGTCCAGTTGGTGGAACTGCGTGACGTCGAAGGTGTACACCCCGGTCACGCTCTGGTTGTAGAAGTAGACCGCGAGGATGCCGAGCAGCATCACGACGCTGCCGACCAGCGTGAACAGGAAGAACTTGATGGCCGAGTACAGCCGGTTGTCGCTGCCCCAGATGCCGATGAGGAAGTACATCGGCACGAGCATCACTTCCCAGAACAGGAAGAACAGCAGGAAGTCGAGCGAGACGAACGCCCCGATCATCCCGGTCTGGAGCATCAGCAGAAAGATGTAGTACTCCTTGACCCGCATGGTGATCGCCGTCCAGGACGACAGCACGGCAATCACGCCCATCAGCGTGGTCAGCAGGATCAGCAGCACGCTGAAGCCGTCGACCCCGAGGAAGTACTCCGCGCCGATCGAGGGAATCCACGGCAGCCGTTCCACGAACTGGAAGTCCGGATTGGCCGAGTCGTAGCGGAACCAGAGCGGCAACGACACCAGGAAGCCGAGGACGACGGTCACGTTGGCGATCCAGCGGATCACGTCCTCCTGCCGCTTGGGCACGAACAGCAGCACGAGCGCGCCGGCGAGCGGCGTGAACAGGATCAACGACAGCAGGATGGAGTCATCGTTCATGACAGTGTCCGATTACCGCGCGACGAGGAACCAGGTCACGAGCGCGAACACGCCGAGCAACGTGACGAACGCATAGTTCTGAATCAGGCCGGTCTGCACCCGGCGGAAGACGTAGCTGGCCTCGCCGCACATCCAGGCGGTCAGGTTGACGAGGCCGTCGACCACGTATTTGTCGAGGACGTGCGACACCCACGCCGCCGCGATCGTCGTCCAGCCCGTACCGTTGACGGCGCCGTCCACCACCTGCCGGTCGACGGTCCAGAGACCGCCGGCGCTCCCCATCGTGCCCCGGACCACGGTCGCGTCGTACAGCTCGTCGACGTAGTACTTGTTGGTCAGCACCCGGTGCGGGCCGGCGAAGGTCTCGGCCATGCGCTCGGCTTCCTCGGGCCGCTCGACGTAGTTCCGGTAGGCGAACCAGATGCCGGCGAGCGCGATCAGAACGGAGAAGGCCATCAGGCCCAGCTCTCCGAGCAGCGACATGTGGTGCGCCTCTTCGGCCGCGTGCGCGCCCTCCGCCACGAAGCTCGGATGCAGGAAGTGCTCGATCGTGGCCGTCCAGGGCCAGACGGCCTCGAACGCGATCGGCACGCCCACGAAGCCGGCCAGCATCGCGCCGCCGGCCAGCATGACGAGCGGGATCGTCATCCAGCGGGGTGATTCGTGCGGGCCGTGCCAGGCATGCCCGTGCCCGTCGTCGTCGTGGCCGTGCTCTTCGGCCCCGTGGCCCCACGCGGGACCCCGGTAGGCGCCGAAGAAGGTCATGTTGATGAGCCGGAACATGTAGAACGCCGTCAGCATCGCCGTCACTACGGCCAGCCCCCAGAGCACCTTGTCGGGGACGAAGACGCCGTGGTGCAGGTACGTGCGGAACAGGATCTCGTCCTTGCTGAAGAACCCCGAGAACGGCGGAATGCCGGCTATCGCCACCGCGCCGATAGCCATGGTCAGCGCCGTCACCGGCATGTACTGCCGCAACCCTCCCATCCGGCGCATGTCCTGCTCCTCGTTCATCCCGTGGATGACCGAGCCGCTCCCGAGGAAGAGGAGCGCCTTGAAGAAGGCGTGCGTCATCAGGTGGAAGGCGGCCGCGCCGAACGCGCCGACGCCGGTGGCGAGGAACATGTAGCCGAGCTGCGACACCGTCGAGTACGCCAGCACCCGCTTGATGTCGGTCTGCACCAGGCCGATCGTCGCCGCGACGAGCGCGGTCACCACCCCGATCACCGCCACGATCTCCATCACCATCGGCGCGTGGGTGAAGAGCACGGCGTTGCGGCAGACCATGTAAACGCCGGCCGTCACCATCGTGGCCGCGTGGATCAGGGCCGACACCGGGGTCGGACCCTCCATCGCGTCCGGCAGCCAGACGTAGAGCGGGATCTGGGCGCTCTTCCCGGTTGCGCCGATGAACAGCAGGAGACAGATGAGCGAGATGACGCCGAACCCGACCGCGGCGGTCTCCACCGGCATGTGCGACGCGGCCTCGGCCACGGCGCGGAAGTCGAGGGTGCCGAAAGTGAAGAACACCAGGAAAACACCGAGCACGAAGCCCCAGTCGCCGATGCGGTTGACGATGAACGCCTTCTTGCCCGCGTCCGATGCGCTCTGCTTCTGGTACCAGTAGCCGATCAGCAGGTACGAGCAGAGGCCGACGCCCTCCCAGCCGACGAACATCACCAGGAAGTTGCTCCCCAGCACGAGGGTGAGCATGAAGAAGCAGAACAGGTTCAGATAGCAGAAGAAGCGCGCGACGCCGCCGCGCGGCTCATGGTCGATGTAGCCGATCGAATAGATGTGGATCAGGAACCCGATGCCGGTGACGATGAGCAGCATCATCGCCGACAGCGGGTCCAGCGTGAACGACCAGTCCACCGAGAACGAGCCCATGCCGCCGACGGTCTCCAGCGGAATCGGCGGGATCCAGCTCGCCACCGTCACCTGGTGGAAGCGCTCCTCGGTGCCGAGCAGCTCCACGAACGCCACGAGGCTCAGCCACAGCGCCCAGCCCATCATGAACGACGCCAGGAAGCCGGCGACCTTCTTGCCGAAAAAGCGAATCCCCACCAGGCCGTTGATGGCGGCGCCGATGCCGGGCAGGAGCGGGATCAGCCAGATTGAATCCATGAGAGCAGGCTCACCAGCGCATGATCTGGATCTCGTCGATGTTCACCGTTTCCTTGTTGCGGTAGAAGGCGATGATGATGCCCAGCCCGACGGCCGCCTCGGCCGCCGCCACCGCGATGACGAAGACGACGAACACCTGTCCGGAGAGATCCTGAAGCCGGTCGGACAGCGCGATCAGGTTGATGTTGACCGCGTTCAGAATGAGCTCGATCGACATGAAGATGATGATGACGTTGCGGCGCACGAGGACGCCGATCACGCCGATCATGAAGAGCGCGGCCGACAGCAGGCTGTAGTGAAGTGGGGTGATCTCGAGCACGCGCTTCCCTCTACATGTGCCGCTTGGCCAGGACGATGGCCCCGATCATCGCCACCAGCAGCAGCATCGAGGCCACCTCGAACGGAATCAGGTAGCTGGTGTAGAGCACCCAGCCGAGCTGCTCGGTGTTGCAGCTTACGAGCCCCGTCCCGCAGTCGGCGAACGGCGTATCGGCGCCGAACCCGGCCCCGGTCGCGGTCGCGTCGCCGCCCCTGGTGGCCGAATAGAACGCGATGGCGACGACCTCCGCGAGCACCGCGACGGCGAGGAGCGTGCCGGACCACGCGACGCGACGCGGGTCGGAGTAGCGCTCCGGGGCCTTCTTCAGGCTGACGAGCATGACGACGAACAGGTACAGGACGACGATGCCCCCCGCGTACACCAGCACCTGGATGACGGCGACGAACTCCGCGTTGAGCATGACGTAGAGCACCGCCACCAGCAGGAAGTTCACCACCAGGAAGAGCACGCTGTGCACCGCGCTGCGGGCGGAGATCACCATGATCCCCAGACCCAGGATGAGCACGGCGAGCGTCCAGAACACAATCGCTTCGGCCATCGGTTACGCCTGCAGAGCTACAAGGCCACCTTCAGGATGCCGGTCACCACCAGGTTGCCGATCGCGAGCGGGATGAGCACCTTCCAGCCGAGCCCCATCAACTGGTCGTACCGATAGCGGGGCAGCGTGGCGCGAATCCAGATGAAGACGTACAGGAACAGGAAGATCTTGCCGATGAACCAGATCCAGGGCGGGACGAGACCGAGGAACGACAGCGCCGGCACGTTCGGAAACGGCGCCAGCCAGCCCCCGAAGAACATGATGACGACGATCGCCGAGATGACGATCATGTTGGCGTACTCGGCCAGGAAGAACAGCGAGAAACGCATCCCGCTGTACTCCGTGTGGAAGCCGCCGGTCAGCTCCGTCTCCGCCTCCGGCAGGTCGAACGGCGCCCGGTTGGTCTCGGCCAGCCCCCCGATGAAGATCAGCACCAGCGCCACCGGCTGGACGAACGCGAACCAGAGGCCGCCCTCCCGCTGCGCCTCCACGATGCCGACCAGGCTGAGCGTCCCGGTGGTCAGGATGACGCTGACGAGCGTCATCGTGACGGCGATCTCGTAGCTGATGAGCTGCGCAGACGCGCGCAGGCTCGCCAGCAGCGGATACTTGCTGTTCGACGCCCAGCCGCCCAGGATGATCCCGTAGACGCCGATCGAGGTTACCGAGATGATGAACAGCAGGCCGACGTTGATGTCGCTCACGTAGTAGAGCGGGTCCGGCCCGAACGGCACCACGGAGAAGACGACGAGCGCCGGCACCAGGCTCATGATCGGCGCCAGCGTGAAGACGTACTTGTCCGCCTTGGCGGGGGTGATGTCCTCCTTGAGGATCAGCTTGATGGGGTCGGCGATGGCCTGCAGGATGCCGTACGGCCCGACGCGCATCGGACCGAGGCGCGACTGCGCCCAGGCGATCACCTTCCGCTCCATGAGCACCAGGAAGGTCACCGCCACCAGCACCGCGTTCAGCAGCACCGCAATCTTGAGCAGCGGGACGACGACGGTTTCCAGCATGAGCTAGCGATCCACCTCGCCCAGCACGATGTCGATCGTGCCGATCAGCGCGACGACGTCGGCCACCAGATGCCCCTTGACGAGCCGCTTGAGGCCCTGCAGGTTGCAGAACGACGGCGGCCGGACGCGGAAGCGGTACGGGTTGGTCGACTTCCCGTCGCTGACGATGAAATAGCCGAGCTCGCCCTTCGGCGACTCGATGGCGTGATACGTCTCGCCCGCCGGCGGCTTGATGAGACGCGGCACCTTGCCCATGATCGGGCCCTCCGGCACCCCTTGCACCCCCTGCCGGATCATCCGGATCGACTCGCGGAACTCGTCCATCCGGATCAGAAACCGGTCGTAGGTGTCGCCCCGCGTTCCCAGCGGGACGTTGAACTCCATCTCGTCGTAGGCGGCGTACGGCTCGTCCTTGCGCACGTCGCGGGGGACGCCGGAGCCGCGCAGCGGCGGACCGCACAGGCCGAGCCCGATCGCCTCGTCGCCGCTGATGACACCCACGTCCCGGGTGCGCTTGAGCCAGATGCGGTTGTTGGTCAGGAGCATCTCGTAGTCGTTCAGCTTGCCTTCCATCAGGTCGCAGAACGACAGCACCTTCCTGTCCCAACCGGGCGGGATGTCGAGCGGCAGCCCGCCGATGCGCATGGAGTTGTAGGTCAGCCGCGCGCCGCAGAACTCCTCGAACAGGTCGAGCACGAACTCGCGCTCCCGGAACGCGTAGAGCAGCACGGTCATCGCGCCGATGTCCATCGCGTGGGTGCCGAGCCACAGGCAGTGGCTCGCGATGCGCTGCAGCTCCGCGAGCACCGTCCGGATGTAGCGGGCCCGGCGCGGCACCTCGATCTGCATCAGCTTCTCGACGGTCTCGCAGTAGCCGAGGTTGTTGGTCGCCGCGGCGACGTAGTCCATCCGGTCGGTCAGCAGGATGATCTGGGTCCAGTCGCGGTTCTCCGAGAGCTTCTCGATGCCGCGGTGGATATAGCCGATCACGCAGTCCGCGTCGATCACCCGCTCGCCGTCGAGCTTCAGGACCACCCGCAACACCCCGTGGGTGCTCGGGTGCTGCGGCCCCATGTTGATGACCAGCTCGTCCGTGTCGAACTGCGTCGTGCCGGCGCGCGGGGCTTCGAGGGTCATCGGCTAGATCCTGCGGTCTACTCGATCTCGGCGTCGGCTTCGGCTTCGACCCCGGTGCCGGCTTCGTCCGGTATGGTGCCGGCTTCGTCCGGTATATTGCGAACGCGCAGCCAGTCCTGCGGATTCTCCATCAGAAGCTCGCCCGGACCCTCCAGCGGATAGTCCTTGCGCTGCGGGTACCCCTGCCACTGCTCCGGCATCAGGATCCGCCGCAGGTCGGGGTGATTCACGATGTTGATGCCGAACTGGTCGTAGACCTCGCGCTCCAGCCAGTCGGCGGCCGGCCAGAGCGACGTCACCGACTCGACCGGATCCTCCTCGCCGACGCGCACCTTGACGCGGATGCGGTGGCGGAGCCGGGTCGAGTACAGGCAGTAGATGACGTCGAACCGCTTCTCGCGCGGGGGCCAGTCGGCGGCGGTCACGTCCGAGCAGTAGTCGAACGACGTCGCCGCGTCGTCCTTCAGGAACCGCATGACGTCCAGCAGACGGTCCGCGGCGACGATGATCGTCCAGTCTCCGACCCAGAACGAAACCTGCTGCACCGCTCCCGCCACACCGTTCCGGACGGCGGTCACCATCCCCGGCAGCTCCGTGCCTTCGGGAGGAGCCTGATCCTCGGGCGCCTTGGGCGGTTCGGGCGGCGCCTTCGGCTTGGGCTTGGGGCGGGGCTTGGCCGCCGCGGGCTTGGCCGCCGCCGCGGTTGACCGCCGCGGCCGGCTTGCCGGCGCCGCCGCCCTCCGGTTTCTCCGCCTGCGACTTGGTTTCGTCCGCCATGACCCTGGTTCCGGATGGCCGTTCCTCAGGCCCAGTCGAGCGCGCCCTTGCGCCACGCATACACGTAGCCGACCACCAGGATGAACAGGAACACCAGCATCTCGATGAGCCCGAACAGCGCCAATTCGTCCATGACGACGGCCCACGGGAACATGAAGACCGTCTCGACGTCGAAGATCACGAAGAGCATCGCGACCAGGTAGTACCGCACGCTGTACCGGTCGCGAGCGTCCGTTTCGGGCTCGATTCCGCACTCGTACGGCTCGAGCTTGACGCGGCTGTAACGCTTGGTATGGAGAACCTGGGACACCATCAACGTGAAGATGGCGAAGCCGATGGCCACCAGGATGAACAGAAAGACCGGGATATATGCGTCTAGCATCGTCGTCGCGAACCCTTCTCGCGCCGCCGGCTCCGGCTCGCGGCTCTCCCCTGGCTCGTCGCAGGAACACGAGGCACCATGGCGGAAACATACCGACCGGAAGGGTGCGACGTGCGGGCCAAAACCGCGCGGATTATTGCACGTGGCCGGGGGGCTGTCAAGGCTGCCCGCCGCTCGCGTCGGCTCTCCACAATCGCGTTCAACCCCCGCGTTTACTGGGCTTTTCGAGACGTGAGCACCTTGACGGCCCCGGAAAACCGGGCCTATACTTCCGGGACGGGATGCTGCCCTTGCGACACGCCTCCAGGATGCTCGCGTTCGCTCTCGCGGCCTCGCTCGCCGGCGGCACGGCAGCCCACGCCCAGTCCGTCGAACGCCGCATGGTGGTCTCCGTGCTCGACGACGACGGAGCGCCGGTCACGAGCCTGACGGCGGCCGACTTCGAGATTCGCGAGGACGATGCCGCGCGGGAGGTCCTGCACGTCGAGCCGGCCGGGGGAGGCCGCCAGATCGCCATCCTGGTCGACACCAGCGAGGCGGCGGTGCGGATGGTCTCCGATTTCCGCCGGGGGCTTGCGGCGTTCGTCGACGGGATGCGGGAGGGCAACCGGATCTCGATTGTCTCCTTCGGCGGCCCGCCGCGCATCCTGGTAGAGACGACCGACAGCGCGGAGCGCCTCGAGGGCGGGGTGGACCGCGTCTTCCCGCAGACCGGGCAGGCCGCGTACATGCTCGACGCCATCTACGAGGTCTCGCAGGGATTCGCCCGGCGCCGGGCCGAGCGCCCGGTCATGGTGGTGCTGACGACCGAGGGCCTCGACTACAGCAACCGCCGGAGCCGGGACGTTCTCGAACGCCTCGCAGACAGCGGGGCGGCCCTGTACACCCTGTCCGTGGAGGCGCGCCGGAGCGCTTTCGGAACGCAGGGGGCGTTCGGCGGGCTGCCCGGCGGCGTCGACCTTCGCCAGCAGGAGTTCGAGCGGGACCGCGTACTCGCGCGCGGCACCGGGGAGAGCGGCGGGCGCCACCGGGACCTGCTGGCGAGCTCGGCCGTCGAGCGCGCCATGCGGGAGCTGGTCGCCGAGCTCCGCAACCAGTACCTGGTCGTGTACGCGCGGCCGGACCTGCTGATTCCGCCCGAGGAGGTCAGAGTGAGCGTAGACCGGCCCGGTCTCACGGCGCGTGGAACACTCCTTCCACAGAACGAAATCCCGTAACCGCCAGCTTCCCGGGGGACCTGCCCGGGGGGCGGCACGGAAGCCGACATGATTCGCCGCGCCACAGCCGCCGCCGCCACAGCCGCCGTCGCAAGCATCGCCTGGATGGGCGGAGTGGGCGCCCAGCCGCCCGACACGCCGGCCCAGGCGCCGGCGTTCCGTGCCGGCGTCGACGTCGTGTCCCTCAACGTCACGGTGACGGACCGCGCCGGGCGCTTCGTCACGGACCTCGATCAGGTCAACTTCCAGGTGTACGAGGACGGCGTCCAGCAGGAGATCAACTTCTTCACCAGGACGCAGTTGCCCATCGCGCTCGCGTTGCTCATCGACACCAGCGCGAGCATGGACGAGAAGATGTCGACGGCGCAGGAGGCGGCCATCGGCTTCGCGCAACGGCTGCGCCCCGAGGATCTCGCCGAGATCGTCGACTTCGACAGCCGCGTGAACATCCTGCAGCCGTTCACGAACGACGTCGAGCAGCTCGAGCGCGCCATCCAGCGCACCGCGGCCGGCGGATCGACCTCGCTCTACAACGCCATCTACATCGCCCTGCGGGAGCTGGCCAGGGCGCCGCTCCGGCAGGCGGACCTGCGGCGCGAGGCGATCATCGTGCTGTCGGACGGCGAAGACACCTCGAGCCTGGTGAGCTTCGACGAGGTGCTCGAGCTGGCGAAGCGCTCGAACACCGCCATCTTCTGCATCGGCCTGCAGTCGGACGAGAGCCGCTCGCGCACCGGATTCCGCGAGGCGGACTTCGTCCTGCGGCAACTGGCGCAGGAGACCGGCGGACGCGCGTTCTTTCCCGAGCGCATCGAGCAGCTCCCGGAGATCTACCAGCAGATATCCGACGAGCTCTCCAGTCAGTACTCCGTCGGCTACATCTCCGCGAATCCGCTCCGAAACGGCCAGTGGCGGCGGGTGATCGTGCGGGTCGACCGCGATGCGGTCTCCGCGCGGACGAAGCAGGGCTACTACGCCCCGCGGGGGTGAGCCGCCGACTGCCGGAAGGGTCCCTTCGATGAACGCGCCCCCTCTCGCTCTGTATGTCGTGGCGGGGGTTGCCTACGCCATCCACTTCGGAACCCGCAGCGCATCTTCCGGCAGAGTAGCCACGGTAGCGCTGGTGTTCGGCTCGCTCGTGCACACCTTCGTCATCGGCATGCAGACGATGCAGGTCGGCCACGTGCCGCTGGTCGGCACCACCGGCGCCATCTCGGCCTTCGTATGGGTCCTCGGACTCGCCTACCTCTACACCGAGATGACGACCGACGAGCGGGCGATGGGCATCTTCATCGTCCCGCTGATGGTCGCCCTGCAGGTGATCCCGGCCATCAGCAACAGCGTGGCGGCCCGCCCCCCGGTGCTCGAGAGCCGCTGGTTCGAGATCCACGTGTTCTCGTTGCTGGTGGCCTACGCCACCTTCGCCCTGGCGTGCGTCATCAGCGTCACCTACGTCCTCCTCTTCAAGGAGCTCAAGACCAAGCACCCCGGGGTCTTCTTTGCGCGACTGCCGTCCCTGCAGGTGCTCGACCGGATGAACGGCCGCGCCGTGACGTTCGGCTGGGTGTTCCTTACCCTCGGCCTGACGGTCGGCGCGATCTGGCTGGTCCAGGTGCAGCCGGGCGCGGCCGACCCGCGCGTGCAGGCGATGTCGCTGTTCGATCCGAAGATCTTCACCGTGCTGCTCTGCTGGATGGTGTACACGTTCGCGCTGTACGCGCGCCGGGCCTTCGGTTGGGGAGGCCGCCGCGCGGCGTGGCTGTCGACGGTGGGGTTCGCGATCCTGATGCTGAACTTCGTGCCGATAGGGTACTTCGGCACGAACAGCCACAACTTCTACTAGGGAGCAACCCGGCGCGGGCGCCGGAACGGAATGCATCTGTTTCTGCTCGGGGCGAGCCATCAAAGCGCACCGGTCGACCTGCGGGAGCGGATCGACTTCGCCCGGCGCGGCATTCCGGAGGCGTTGGAGGAAATCGCCGACGTCACGGGGCTCTCCGAGGTCGTGGTCCTCTCCACCTGCAACCGCGCCGAGATTTACACGCACTCCGAGGCCCCCTGGCCGGTCGGCGACACGCTGGCCGCGTTCCTGAGCGCGTTCCACGACGTGCCGGAACCGGAGCTGGCGCCGCACCTGTACCGCCGGCAGGGCGCGGACGCGGCCCGGCACCTGTTCCGGGTGGTAGCCGGACTCGATTCGCTGGTGGTGGGCGAGCCGCAGATCCTGGGACAGGTCAAGGACGCGTTCGCGGTCGCCTCGGAACGCGGCTTCACCGGGGCGGCGCTGAACCGGCTGTTCCACCGGTCGTTCACGGTCGGCAAGCGCGTGCGGAACGAGACCGGGCTGGGAGAGGGCGCCGTGTCGGTGAGCTACGCCGCCATCGCGCTGGCCCGCAAGATCTTCGGCGAGCTGACGGGCCGGCGGGCCCTGGTGGTCGGGGCGGGCGAGATGGCCGAGCTGACGGCGACCCACCTGCGCTCCCAGAACGTCGGGCGAATCGGCGTCGCCAATCGCAGTGCCGCCCGGGCCGCGACGCTGGCCGCGCAGGTCGACGGCGTGCCGGTGCCGTGGGAAGAGATCACCGGCGAGCTGACCTCCACCGATATCGTGTTGACCGCCACCGGCGCGCCCCGCTGGCTCCTCACCCGCGGGCAGGTGGCCGAGGCGATGCAGCCGCGCCGCGACCGGCCGCTGTTCATGATCGACATCGGGCTGCCGCGCGACGTCGAGCCGTCCGCCAGCGAGGTAGAGCAGGTCTTCCTCTACAACATCGACGACCTGCAGTCGATCGTGCGGGAGAACCTGGCCCGCCGGCAGGCTCAGGTGGACCGGGCGGAGCTGATGGTGCACGAGGAAGTGGACGGCTTCATGCGCTGGCTCCGCTCGCGCGGGGCCATACCCACCGTGGTGGCGCTGCGCCGGCACTTCGAGCGCACGCGGCAGCAGGAGCTGGAACGGCTCGCGCCCAAGCTGTCCCCGTTGTCCCCCTCCGCCAGGGCCCGCGTAGAAGAGGTCACGCGGTTGCTGGTCGAGAAGCTGCTCTCGTCGCCGACCGAACGACTCAAGGCCGCCCCGGACGAGGAAGCGGTCGCCGCCGACGCGGACACGATCAGTCGCCTGTTCGGACTCGACGAAGGCGACGGGGGGACCGACGAACGGCGACGGGTGTCGAGCGATCGCGCCGCCGCCGGCGGCGCGGCACCCTCCTCCGCCCTGAGGAACCGTTGAGGCCGCTGCGTATCGGCACCCGCGGCAGCCCCCTTGCCCGCTGGCAGGCGGAGGCCGTGGCCGCCGCCATCGCACGTGCCGGGGGACCGTCCACCGAGCTGGTGCTCATCCGGACCAGCGGGGACCGCCTCGCCCGCCGCCCCATCTCCAGCGCCGGCGGCAAGCGTCTGTTCGTCAAGGAGATCGAGGAGGCGCTGGTCGAAGAGCGGGTCGATCTGGCGGTGCACAGCGCCAAGGACCTGCCGGCGGAGCGCCTGCCGGGCTTGCGCGTGCGGGCGGTGCTCCCACGGGAGGATCCGCGGGACGCGGTCGTCGCGCGGCGCTCGTTCGCGGGCGCCGGCGCCGAGCCGGACGTGCTGTTCGCACCCGACCGGGCGCCCCGGGTGGGCACCGGCAGCGTGCGCCGGACCGCGCAGCTCCGGCACGCCTGGCCGCATCTGGACATCGCCCCGATCCGCGGCAACGTCGGCACGCGGCTGGACAAGCTGGAGACGGAGGGCTTCGATCTCCTCGTCCTCGCCGCGGCGGGGCTGGTGCGGCTGAACCTGGCCGCCCGCATCGTCGCCCGCCTGCCGCTCGATGTCTGCGTGCCGGCGCCCGGCCAGGGCATCGTCTGTGCCGAGTACCGCCACGGCGATGAAGAAATGCACGGCCTCCTCGCGAGAATCGCGAACCGTGACGCCTCGGCCGCCCTCGAGGCCGAACGCGCGCTCGTCACCGCCCTCGGCGCCGACTGCCAGGTGCCGCTCGGCGGCGTATCGACCGTCGACGGGGATCGGCTTCTGCTGCAGAGCGTCGTCGCCTTGCCGGACGGCGCCCGTCTCGTGCGGCACGAGTCCAGTGGTTCGATGGCCGCTCCCGCCGCCCTCGGCGCCGCGGTGGCGGCGGGACTGCTGGACGCCGGCGCCGGTCCGCTGCTGGACGCGGCGAGGAGCCGGTGATGAAACCCCGCGTCACGACGCACGACGGACCACCCCTGGGCGGCAGGCGGGTGCTGGTGACGCGGCCGCGCGCGCAGGCTCCCGAGCTGGCCGAACGACTCGCCGCGCTCGGCGCCGAGCCGATCGTGGCGCCGGCGATCCGCATCGTGCCGCCGGAGGATACGCGACCGCTCGACGAGGCGTGCGCGGCCGCGGCCTCGTTCGCCTGGATCGTGTTCACCTCGGCCAACGCCGTCGACGCCTTCCTGGAGCGCCCGGCCGCCGCCGGCAGGGGCGCGCCGGCGCTTGCCGGCGTGCGCATCTGCGCCATCGGCCCGGCCACTGCCGCCCGGCTCGCGACATACGGGCTGACGGTGGATCTGGCGCCGGCGGATCACCGGGGCGAAGGGGTGAGCGCAGCCCTGCGGACCGGACGCGACCTGCGCGGAACGCGCCTGCTGCTGCCGCGCGCCGACATCGCCCGCCCGGCGCTCCCCGATGCCCTCCGCGCGGCGGGGGCGCAGGTGACGGAGGTAACTGCCTACCGTACGATCGCCGCACGGGACTGGCCCGGCGCCGCCGTGCGCGAGATGCTCCTGCGCCGCGAGATCGACGCGGTGACGTTCACCAGCGCGTCCGCCGTCCGGAGCGCCGTACAGTCGCTGGGCCCGCAACCGGCCGCCGACCTGCTGCGTGCGGCCGTCGTCGCGGCGATCGGCCCGGTCACGGCGCGGGCCGCACGGGAGCTCGGCATCGAGACGGAAGTCATGCCGCCGACCTACACTACCGAAGCGCTCGCCGAGGCGCTCGCGGACCACTTCACGGGAATGCCGACGGCGCACTCGGCCTGAAATCGGGAACCATGCCATGACCACCACCGCTCCCCCCGCACCCGCCGGCGTCGCGCGCAGGGCGGCTTCCGGAAAGTCGCTGGACCTGCGGCGCCGGCCCCGGCGCCTGCGCCGCTCGGCCGCCCTGCGCGACATGGTGCGCGAGACGCGCCTGTCTCCCGACGCGCTGGTCTATCCCCTGTTCGTCTGCGAGGGGCAGGGCGTGCGGCGGGAGGTGCCGTCGATGCCGGGCGTCTTCCAGTTGTCGGTCGACGAGGCGCTTGCGGAGGCAGCCGCGGCGGCGGGTGACGGCGTGCGGTCGGTCCTGTTGTTCGGCCTGCCCGACAACGACGACAAGGACGCTGCCGGCAGCCCCGCCGACGACCCGGAGGCGCCGGTCCAGGCCGCGATCCGGACGATCAAGCGGGAAGCAGCCGACATGCTGGTCGTGACCGACGTCTGCCTGTGCGAGTACACCTCGCACGGTCACTGCGGCATCCTCGACGGCGAGGCGATCGTCAACGACGCCACGGTCGAGCGCCTTGCCCGCGTGGCCGTCTCGCACGCGGAGGCGGGCGCCGACGTGGTCGCCCCCTCCGACATGATGGACGGGCGGGTCGGCGCGATCCGCGAGGCGCTCGACGCGGCGGGCTTCGAGGACGTCGCGATAATGTCCTACGCCGCGAAGTACTGCTCGGCCTACTACGGGCCGTTCCGGGACGCGGCGGAGTCGGCCCCCGCGTTCGGCGACCGGCGCACGCACCAGATGGACCCCGCCAACGCGGAGGAGGCGCTGCGCGAGGTGGCGCTCGATCTGGAGGAAGGCGCCGACATCGTCATGGTCAAGCCGGCGCTGCACTACCTGGACGTCATCGCGCGGGTCAAGGAGGAGTTCGGCTATCCGACGGCGGCGTACCATGTCAGCGGGGAGTACGCCATGCTCAAGGCGGCGGTGCGCAACGGCTGGCTGGACGAGGAGCGGGCGATGCGCGAGGTGCTGACCTCGATCGTGCGCGCCGGCGCCGACATCGTCATCACCTACTACGCCCGCGAGGCCGCGCGGTTGCTGCGCTGACGAGAGCCGGAAGCCGTTGTGATGCCAGGCCGCGTCAGGCGCCCATCTCCATGCATCCCACTGCCCGCCGCTGCTGCCTCCTGTTCGCCGCGTGTCTGACGGCCTGCGGCCCGGGCACGGCCTTGCCCCCGGCGACGGAGAGCGACCCGGCCGCGCCGGTGGAGTCCGAAGCGGAATGGTTCGTGGATCGGGCCGCCGAGACGGGCCTCGACTTCGTGCATTTCAACGGCATGACCGGCAAGTTCTACCAGCCCGAGATGGCCGGACCCGGGGCCGGGCTCTTCGACTACGACAACGACGGCGACCTCGACGTCTACCTCGTGCAGGGCGAGCTGCTCGGCGCGGGCGATGCGCTCCTCCCGCCGCCCGCGGATCAACCGCCGGGCGACCGGCTCTACCGCAACGATCTCGAGATCTCCGGGAACGGAGAGCGCAGGCTCCTCTTCACCGACGTGACCGCCGGGTCGGGGATCGGCGGGCCGGGCTACGGGATGGGGGTCGCGGCCGGCGATTTCGACAACGACGGCTGGATCGACCTGTACCTGACCCGCTTCGGCCCCAACCGGCTGCTCCGCAACCGGGGCGACGGCACGTTCGAGGACGTGACGGACCGCAGCGGTACGGGCGATCCCGCCTGGGGCGTGCCGGCCTCGTTCGTCGACTACGACCGCGACGGCCGGCTCGATCTCTTCGTCGGCAACTACCTGAGCTACACGCTGGCCGGCCACACGCAGTGCTACGACCGGGCCGGGGCGCCCGACTACTGCGCGCCGGAGACGAGCCGGCCGCACCCCGACGTGCTCTACCGCAACCGGGGCGACGGCACGTTCGAGGACGTCACCGCGACCGCGGGGCTCGGGCGCGAGTTCGGTCCCGCCCTCGGCTCGGCGACGGCCGACTTCGACGGCGACGGCTGGATCGATCTGTTCGTCGCCAACGACCAGCGCGAGAACCAGTTGTGGATGAACCAGGGGGACGGCACCTTCCGCAACCGGGCGCTGGCCGCGGGCGCCGCCCTCGGGGCGGGCGGCAACGCGAAGGCCGACATGGGGGTCGACGCCGGCGACTTCGACAACGACGGCGACGAGGACCTCTTCATCACCGAGCTGTCGGGCCAGGGCAGCACGCTGTACGTGAACGACGGCGCCGGCCTGTTCCGCGAGCGGAGCGCCGCGCTCGGCATCCGCGCGCCGAGCCTGCCCTATACCGGCTTCGGAGCCGCGTGGATCGACATCGACAACGACGGCTGGCTCGACATCGTCGCGGTGAACGGCGCCGTGGTCCTGAACTTCGAAATGTTCGGGCCGGACAACCCGTTCGCCCTCGACCAGCGCAACCAGGTGTTCCGCAACCTGGGCGGCACGGGCTTCGAGGCCGCGACGGACCGTGCCGGGGCGGTCTTCGAGCTGTCGGAGGTGAGCCGCGGCGCCGCCTTCGGCGACGTCGACAACGACGGCGACACCGACATACTGATGGCCAACGCGGCCGGGCCGGTCCGCCTGCTGCTGAACCTGGTCGGTGCGCACCGCCACTGGCTCGGCCTGCGGCTGGTCGATTCCGATACGCGGCGCGACGCGGTGGGCGCCCGCGTGGCCGTCGTCCGCCCCGACGGAACCACGCTCTGGCGCCGCGCGCGCGCCGACGGCAGCTTCGCGTCCGCGAACGATCCCCGCGTGCTGGTCGGGCTCGGCGACTCCGGCGCGGTCTCGCGGGTACGGGTATTCTGGCCGGACGGCAAGGTCGAGGAATGGACGGACGTGCCCGCGGATCGCTACACGACGCTGACACGGGGGACAGGGATACAGTGACTATCGCCGCGCGCCGCTCGGTCCGGGCCGCATGCTCCCCGCTGGTCGCGGCGATCCTCGCGGGCCTGCTCGGCGGCGCCTGCGGAGCGCCCGACGATACCGCCGCGCCCGAACCCGCGGCCGGCGCAGCCGACGCGGAGGTCCGCCGCCGCTCGTGATGCCGGACGTTTCCGGCCTGCCCGAACCGGTCCGGGCGCAGGTCCGGGAACGGCACGACGCCCTGCAGCATGCAGAGGAAAGCGGCGCGCCGGCCGCCGCGCGGGCCAACGCCCACGGCGAGCTGGGCCTGATCCTGATGGCGACCCGCTTCTACGACGCGGCGGAGACCGCGTTCGGTCATGCGCAGGCGCTGGCGCCGCGCCAGATGCGCTGGCCGTACTACCTGGCGCAGCTCCATCGCACGACCGGCGACCAGCCGCGGGCGGTCGAGCGCTTCGAGCGCGCGGTCGAGCTCGATCCCACCTACGTCGCGGCGCTCGTCCGTCTCGGCGAGCTCTACCTCGACGAAGGCCGTGCGGAAGACGCCGAGCCGTTGTTCGAGCAGGCGCTGGCGGTCGATCCGGCGTCCGCCCCGGCGCTGTCGGGCATCGGGCGCGCCGCCCTTGCGCGGGGCGAAACGTCGCGGGCCATCGAGCACCTGGAACGGGCCCTGGCCATCGGGCCGCCGGCCTGGGACATCCACTACAACCTGGCGACGGCGTACCGCGACGCGGGGAATCCGGAACGGGCGGAGGAGCACCTGAGCCGGCGCGGCGGCGACCCGCCGGAGCCGCCCGACCCGTTGATGCGGGCGTACGAGAGCCTGCTGCGAAGCCCGCGCGCCTACGAGACACGCGGCGTGGCCGCGATGCGGGACGGACGGACGGCCGAGGCCGTAGAGATCTTCCGCGAAGGAGTCGAGCAGACCCCCGACGACGCGTCGCTGCGCCAGCAGCTCGGCGCCGCGCTCTTCGCCGGCGGCGACCCGGACGGCGCGGCGGAGCAGTTGGAAACGGCGTTGCGCCTGGACCCCACCCTGGCCCGGGCGCATGCCGGCCTCGGAACGCTGGCGAGCATGGGCGGCCGGCAGGGCGAGGCCGTCGAGCGCTTCGCCGCGGCCGTGGAGCACGACCCGGACTACCTGGAGGCGCGGCTCGGGCTGGTGGACGCCTATCGCGCCGCGGGGCGGCCGGAGGACGCGCTGGACGAGCTCGACCGGGCGATCGAGAGCGCACCGGGCTACGCGGACGTCTGGCTTGCCCACGGGATCATGCTGGTCCAGCTCGGCCGCTACCGCGAGGCGCGCGACCGCCTGGAAGAGGCGGTCGCGGTCCATCCCCGCCATGCCCGCCTGACCGATCTGCTGGTTCGCGTGCTGGCCGCCTCCCCGGACCCCGCCGCCCGCGACGGGGGCCGGGCGCTGGCTCTCGTCGAACCAATGCTCGCAGCACCTCCCGACCCGACCCTCGACGAGACCGTGGCGATGGCGCTGGCCGAGGCGGGCCGCTACGCGGAGGCGGCCGAGCGGCAGCGGCGCGCGATCGCCGCCGCGGAACAGGCCGGGTACCCGGACGCCGCCCGCGCCCTCGCCGGCGTGCTCGCCCTCTACGAGCAAGGACGCCCGTCGCGCGCGCCGCTGGGCGGTCCGCAACCCTGACCGCGGACTGCCAGGCGAATCCAGATTCGTGGATCGAAAACCAATCCACTGAACGGTCGCTTCCGCCGAAAAAAGGCGTTCACTATGGCCGCCACGAGAATCACACCGTAAACGCGTCCCGGAACCGCCCACGGCGCCGACGCCGGCCACCTCGCAGGTTGCGGTACGAGTCTTGCTATATACTGCACCGTTTCGCGTGCGTTCAACGCCGGCATTCTGCCGGCATACCCGCACCACTGAGGAGGACACACTCGTTATGCGACTCGTGAAATGTATGCTCGTCGGCACGGCCGTGGTGCTGCTGCCGGCGACCGGCTTCGCCCAGAGCGCGTTGACGGGCGAAGTCACCGACAACACGGGCGGCGTCCTGCCCGGCGTCACCGTGGAAGCCTCCAGTCCGGTGCTGATCGAGGGGTCGCGCATCGCGATCACCGACGGCACGGGCCGCTACAACATCATCGACCTGCGGCCGGGCACCTACTCGGTCACCATGACGCTGCCCGGCTTCTCCACCTTCGTGCAGGAGGGCATCGAGGTCCCGGCGGCGACCAACGTCACCATCAACGGCGCGCTGTCGGTCGGCGCCCTCGAGGAAACCGTCACCGTTTCCGGCGAGGCGCCCATCGTCGACGTGCAGAGCGCGGCCCGCACGGAAGTCGTGGCGCGTGACACCATCGACGCGCTGCCGACCCCGCGCAACACGCAGTCCATCGGCTACCTCGCGCAGGGCGTGCGCCTGACCCGGCCCGACGTCGGCGGGGCGCAGATGATGGAGCAGGTCCGCATGTCGGTGCACGGGGCCACCCCGCGCCACACCACCATGCAGGTCGACGGCATGATCGTCAACTCGCAGATGGGCGACGGCCTGATCATGAACTACAACAACCAGGCGCTGAGCCAGGAGATGGCGATGACCACCTCCGGCAACAACGCCGAGGTTGCGGCGGGCGGCCTGCGCCTGAACATGATCCCGAAGGACGGCGGCAACCAGCTCAGCGGTTCGAACTACGTCGGCTTCACGCTGAACGAGAGCTGGCAGGCCGACAACTTCACGCAGCAGATCCAGGATCTCGGCCTGACGTCGAACCAGGGCGTGACCAACATCCACGACATCAACCCGGCCATCGGCGGCCCGATCCTGCAGGACAAGCTGTGGTACTTCACGTCGGCGCGGGCCATCTCGGTCGACGAGCTCTTCGCCGGCGCCTTCCAGCCGACCCTGCGCACCGACGTGGGCCCGGATGTCATCCAGGACTACTTCAAGCGCGGCGCCCGGATCACCTGCGACGACCCGAACAAGAGCATCGGCTGCGTCGCCAACCACCCGGCGGTGGCGTCCGCCGAGCGGGCGGTGGCCGAGCAGCACGTCCGCAGCGTCCTGCTGCGGCTGACGTCGCAGGTCTCGCAGCGCAACAAGGTGAGCGCGTATCTCGACCGCATCTTCAAGTGGAAGAAGCGCGAGTTCTCGGCCACCCGCGAGCCGATCCAGGCCGCCGGCTTCCGCGACCCGGGCCAGGCGAACTACCACACGTTCCAGGCCAAGTGGACGTCGACGATCAGCAGCCGCGCGCTGCTCGAGGTCGGCTACTCGCAGGTCTACGAGCGGCTGCTCATCGCCAGCCAGCCGGAGTCGGCGCTGCGCGAGGTGTTCCCCGACAACATCCCGCTGCCGAACCTGCGGGCGGAGACGCCGAGCAACCTGCGCACCTGCATCGCCACCCCCTGCTACTGGGACGCCGGCTACAACCAGACCGGGCCGTGGTTCGCCAACGCCGTCATCGGCGACCTGTCGACGGGCCTCCAGACCAACAACTACTGGGGCGACATCTGGATCACGCCGTCGGACCGGCGCTACCCCAACGCGGCGCTGTCGTACGTCACCGGCTCGCACAACTTCAAGGTGGGCGTGCAGTGGTCGTTCGGCAACGACGGCGACACCCGCAACCGGCTGGGCCACCTGAACATGCGCCCGTACGGCGGACTCCCGCAGCCGTGCGACCCCGACCCGTCGATGCCGTGCGAGGACCGGCACGGAATCGATGCGCTCAACTACCCGACGAGCTGGAACACCACGGTGCGGGCCGACCGCGGCATCTACGTGCAGGACACCTGGACGCTCGACCGGCTGACCATCAACGCCGGTGTCCGCTACGACCACTTCGAGTCGCTGATCAACACGTTCCGTACTGGCGGCATCCTGCCTGGCGGCCGTTTCATCAGCGAGCGGGCGGCCCCGGAGATCCCGGCCACGCCGTACTGGAACGACTTCGCCCCGCGTTTCAGCGCGACCTACGACCTGTTCGGTGACGCGCGGACGGCGCTGAAGTTCTCGATGAACAAGTACATGCGGCCGTACGCCAGCGGCCACGGCGAGCGCTACTCGCCGTATCGCGAACGGAGCGACCGCCGCGACTGGTTCGACTGCGCGCTGAATCCGGCCATCCACCAGACCGGCGGGGTGGGCAACCCGCGCGGCGACTGCGCCGCCGCGGCCGACCTGGCCGGCCTGGCCGCGTCGCCCGACTTCTACCTGAGCACGAACTATGACGGCATCGTGCAGGACCACGAGGTCGGCCTGCGGAACAACACGACGGTGTTCCAGGCGGGCGGCCTCGCCACACCCGACTCGCAGCCCGACCCCAACCTGCAGCGCGAGTACAACTGGGAGTACAACGCCGGCATCCAGCACGAGCTGCTGCCGCGCGTGTCGCTGAACGTCGGCTGGTACCGCCGCGTCTTCAGCGACATCGAGGCGCGTAGCAACACGGCCCTGGTGGCATGCGACGTCGCGACCGCGCAGGCGGGCGTACCGTGCGGAAGCTGGCTCCCGTTCGCGGTGAACTTCACCGATCCGGACGGCCACGTCGCCCGTCTCCGCGGACTCGGGCAGAACATCAACATCACGCAGCCGACGTTCCTGGCGTTCGACCTCGATCCGGCCTACCGCGGCCTGGTCAACAACCTCGACGTCACCTCGGACATCAACCGCAACTACTACAACGGCTTCGAGGTGAGCATGAACGCCCGCCTGCCGAACGGCGGCAACATCTTCGGCGGGTGGACCGCGAGCCAGCACATCCAGGACACCTGCGGCCTGATCGTGGACCCGAACGGCGTCAGCATCGAGGACCCGATCCGCGGCGCCGACGAAGGCATCCGCCGGGGCGGCCGCTGGTGCGATCAGAGCGCGCTGGGGATGCCGTTCCGCCACGACTTCAAGCTGTTCGGCGCCTATCCGCTGCCGGGCGACTTCGAGTTCAGCGGCTCGATCCAGGCCTACTCGGGCGGCGAGCGCGAGCTGACCTGGTCGGTGCCGTCGAGCTACTTCCCGGGCGGCGTGCGGACGCGGGGCGCCACGGTCCAGTTGTTCCAGCCGGGCACGAACTTCCTGCCCTACTGGACGCAGGTGGACATCGCGCTGCGCAGGATCTTCCGTTTCGGCAACATCGAGTCGTCGGTGCAGGCGGACATCTACAACCTGATGAACTCCGCCGTGGTCGTCGACGAGACCGAGTCGTACGGCGGCTCCTGGGGGCGGCCGACCCGCCTGCTGCAGGGCCGGATTCTGCGCACCGCGTTCCAGGTGAAGTGGTAGTCCGACCTGCGGCTCGCGGCTGAGCCGTTGGCTCGCGGCGAGCCGTTGCTTTCGGGCCGGTGGGGACTTCCCCCACCGGCCTTTTTCTTCGTCCCGTTCCAATATGACCATATATGGTCTAATAAGGACATGCAGACTGCAATGGTGTCGGAACTGAAGGCGAAGCTGAGTGCCTATCTCGCACAGGTGCGCCGTGGAGCCACCATCACGGTATGTGACCGACAGACGCCGATCGCAAGACTCGTCCCGCTCGAGGGGGACGCCGGAGGGCTCGAGGTCCGCGAACCGATCGAGGCCGATGCCCTGCCAATCGCTCCGGGCATCACGCTCAGGAAACAGATCGACGTCGTGGCGCTGCTGCGCGCCGACCGGGAACAGCGATGACGATCTATCTCGATACGAGCGTCGTGCTCCGCGCGCTGCTTGGCGACGGCCGACCTCTGCCGGAGTGGGGCGCGTGGGATCGCGCGTACTCGAGCGAGTTGATGGGCGTCGAGGCGCGGCGGGCGCTGGACCGTCTGCGCCTCGAGCATGCCTTCGACGACGCGGGCTTGGCGGACGCGCACGACGCGCTCGCGGCGACGGAGCGGGCGATCGGTGAGATCCGTCTGACATCCGCCGTTTTGCGCCGGGCGGGCCAATCGATGCCGACCGTCGTGAAGACGCTCGACGCCATTCATCTCGCCAGCGCCCTGCTGTTCGCGGAGCGCCGCGACGCCGGTCTCGTATTCGGCACCCACGACACGCGGCAGGCCACCGCGGCCCGGGCCATCGGCTTCAGGGTACTGGGAACAGCATCCGGAACTTGACGAGGCTTACCCTTCCACCGTCAGGTGCTACGCTTGGCTCACTAACGTAAACGTGCCGTCGGCGTCCGTCGTCCTCTGTACTCGTTGCTGTCGTTGTCGCCTTCAGTTGTCCGTTTACCGTTCGTCGCAATCGCAGACGTTCAGGACGGATGCATCGCGAATCCGCATCCGCGAGGAGGAGAGATGACGGTCGTCACGAGCGCACGCGGCGCGTTGGCCGCCCTTGCCTGTCTTGCACTGCTGCCAGCGGGCGCCCTTGCCCAGAGCGCGTTGACGGGCGAAGTCACCGACAACACGGGCGGCGTCCTGCCCGGCGTCACCGTGGAAGCCTCCAGTCCGGTGCTGATCGAGGGGTCGCGCATCGCGATCACCGACGGCACCGGCCGCTACAACATCATCGACCTGCGGCCGGGCACCTACTCGGTCACCATGACGCTGCCCGGCTTCTCCACCTTCGTGCAGGAGGGCATCGAGGTCCCCGCGTCGACCAACGTCACGATCAACGGCGCGCTGTCGGTCGGCGCCCTCGAGGAGACGGTCACCGTTTCGGGCGAGGCGCCCATCGTCGACGTGCAGAGCGCGGCCCGCACGGAAGTCGTCGCGCGCGACACCATCGATGCGCTGCCGACCCCGCGCAACACGCAGTCCATCGGCTACCTCGCGCAGGGCGTGCGCCTGACCCGGCCCGACGTCGGCGGGGCGCAGATGATGGAGCAGGTCCGCATGTCGGTGCACGGGGCCACCCCGCGCCACACCACCATGCAGGTCGACGGCATGATCGTCAACTCGCAGATGGGCGACGGCCTGATCATGAACTACAACAACCAGGCGCTGAGCCAGGAGATGGCGATGACCACCTCGGGCAACAACGCCGAGGTGGCGGCGGGCGGCCTGCGCCTGAACATGATCCCGAAGGACGGCGGCAACCAGCTCAGCGGGTCGAACTACGTCGGCTTCACGCTGAACGAGAGCTGGCAGGCCGACAACTTCACGCAGCAGATCCAGGATCTCGGCCTGACGTCGAACCAGGGCGTGACCAACATCCACGACATCAACCCGGCCATCGGTGGTCCGATCCTGCAGGACAAGCTGTGGTACTTCACGTCGGCGCGGGCCATCTCGGTCGACGAGCTCTTCGCCGGCGCCTTCCAGCCGACCCTGCGCACCGACGTGGGCCCGGACGTCATCCAGGACTACTTCAAGCGCGGCGCGAAGATCACCTGCGAAGACCCCAACAAGAGCATCGGCTGCGTCGGAGACCACCCGGCGGTGGCGTCCGCCGAGCGGGCGGTGGCCGAGCAGCACGTCCGCAGCGTCCTGCTGCGGCTGACGTCGCAGGTCTCGCAGCGCAACAAGGTGAGCGCGTATCTCGACCGCATCTTCAAGTGGAAGAAGCGCGAGTTCTCGGCCACCCGCGAGCCGATCCAGGCCGCCGGCTTCCGCGACCCGGGCCAGGCGAACTACCACACGTTCCAGGCCAAGTGGACGTCGACGATCAGCAGCCGCGCGCTGCTCGAGGTCGGCTACTCGCAGGTCTACGAGCGGCTGCTCATCGCCAGCCAGCCGGAGTCGGCGCTGCGCGAGGTGTTCCCGGACAACATCCCACTGCCGAACCTGCGGGCGGAGACGCCGAGCAACCTGCGCACCTGCATCCAGACGCCCTGCTACTGGGACGCGAGCTACAACCAGACCGGTCCATGGTTCGCCAACGCGGTTATCGGCGACCTGTCGACGGGCCTCCAGACCAACAACTACTGGGGAGATATCTGGGTCACGCCGTCGGACCGGCGCTACCCCAACGCGGCGCTGTCGTACGTCACCGGCTCGCACAACTTCAAGGTGGGCATGCAGTGGTCGTTCGGCAACGACGGCGACACCCGCAACCGGCTGGGCCACCTGAACATGCGCCCGTACGGCGGACTCCCGCAGCCGTGCGACCCCGACCCGTCGATGCCGTGCGAGGACCGGCACGGAATCGATGCGCTCAACTACCCGACGAGCTGGAACACGACGGTGCGGGCCGACCGTGGCATCTACGTGCAGGACACCTGGACGCTGGACCGCCTCACCATCAACGCCGGCGTCCGCTACGACCACTTCGAGTCGGTAATGAACACGTTCCGCACCGGCGATCTGCAGGGCGGCCGCTTCATCAGCGCACGGTCGGCGCCCGAGCTTCCAGCCCCGCCGTACTGGGACGACATCGCTCCGCGGTTCAGCGCTACCTACGACCTGTTCGGCGACGCGCGGACGGCGTTGAAGTTCTCGATGAACAAGTACATGCGGCCGTACGCCAGCGGCCACGGCGAGCGGTACTCCCCGTATCGCGAACGGAGTGACCGCCGCGACTGGTTCGACTGCGTGCTGACCCCGGCGATCCACCAGACCGGCGGGGTGGGCAACCCGCGCGGCGACTGCGCCACCGCGGCCGACCTGGCCGGTCTGGCTGCGTCGCCCGACTTCTACCTGAGCACGAACTACGACGGCATCGTGCAGGACCACGAGGTCGGCTTGCGGAACAACACGACCGTGTTCCGGGAGGGCGGCCTCGCAATACCCGACTCCCAGCCCGACCCCAACCTGCAGCGCGAGTACAACTGGGAGTACAACATCGGCCTCCAGCACGAGCTGCTGCCGCGCGTATCGCTGAACGTCGGCTGGTACCGGCGCGTCTTCAGCGACATCGAGGCGCGGAGCAACACGGCCCTGGTGGCATGCGACGTCGCGACCGCGCAGGCGGGCGTGCCGTGCGGAAGCTGGCTCCCGTTCGCGGTGAACTTCGACGATCCGGACGGCCACGTCGCCCGTCTCCGGGCGCTCGGGCAGAACATCAGCATCACGCAGCCGACGTTCCTGGCGTTCGACCTCGATCCGGCCTACCGCGGCCTGGTCAACAACCTCGACGTCACCTCGGACATCAACCGCAACTACTACAACGGCTTCGAGGTGAGCATGAACGCCCGCCTGCCGAACGGCGGCAACATCTTCGGCGGGTGGACCGCGAGCCAGCACATCCAGGACACCTGCGGCCTGATCGTGGACCCGAACGGCGTCAGCATCGAGGACCCGATCCGCGGCGCCGACGAAGGCATCCGCCGGGGCGGCCGCTGGTGCGATCAGAGCGCGCTGGGGATGCCGTTCCGCCACGACTTCAAGCTGTTCGGCGCCTATCCGCTGCCGGGCGACTTCGAGTTCAGCGGCTCGATCCAGGCCTACTCGGGCGGCGAGCGCGAGCTGACCTGGTCGGTGCCGTCCAGCCGTTTCCCGGGCGGCGTGCGGACGCGGGGCGCCACGGTCCAGTTGTTCCAGCCGGGCACGAACTTCCTGCCCTACTGGACGCAGGTGGACATCGCCCTGCGCAGGATCTTCCGTTTCGGCAACATCGAGTCGTCGGTCCAGGCAGACATCTACAACCTGATGAACTCCGCCGTGGTCGTCGACGAGACCGAGTCGTACGGCGGTTCCTGGGGGCGGCCGACCCGCCTGCTGCAGGGCCGGATTCTGCGCACCGCGTTCCAGGTGAAGTGGTAACCCGACCTTCGGCTCACGGCTGAGCCGTTGGCTCGCGGCGAGCCGTTGCTTTCAGGCCGGTGGGGACTTCCCCACCGGCCTTTCTTGTTCGCCACGACGACGCTTGGCGCCGTGGTACACTCGAAAGCCGAGTTCCTACTGGAAAATGAGTCAAATCGTCACCGAGGTCTACGACGCGTTCCGCGCCGCCAACGTCGACGAAGCGCTCGCGAAGGCGGCGGCCGGCGCTATTGCCGGTCGCGAGGATCTCGTCACGACACTGGATCTCGAACGCTCGGTCACCGGGTTGCGCACCGAGGTCAAGGCAGACCTGTCCCGCATCGAGGCGGACCTGAAGCTGCTGAAGTTCGCATACGGCCCTCTCATCGTCGGCCTGCTGATCAAGATCGCCTTCTTCCCCTGACTCAGGCCGCCGGAAACCACGACGCCCGTCACGCAACACATCACGCCAGGCGGACATGGTGCTCGTCGTCGATGTCGGTCCGACTGATGACCAGGTAGCGGTGGGACGCGGCCGCGAACGGGGCGACCGCGCGAGCCTTCTCCCGCAAGCGCCGGACGACGCGGGGCACGTCGACGCTGCGTCCCCACTTGCACTCGACGAACGCGGCGCGCTCGCCGGCCGCGTCGACAGCGACCAGGTCGATCTCCGTACGGGAATCCCAGTACCGGCCGACCCGCAGCGGCTGCCAGCCGAGCAGCCCGCTGCCGTCGGCGACCAGGTGCTGGCAGCAGATCTGCTCGTAGGGCTGGCCCATGAACGTGTCCAGGTCCGGTAGCACGACCGCCTCGAGCACCTCCCGGCTCCGGCCCGCCTCCAGCGCCGACCGGTTGGGGTACACGTACCGGAACCAGAAGCGCAGGAAGGGATCGGCCAGCAGGTACAGCCCCTTGCGCGAGCGTTCCGGCCTGTTCTCGGTCAGCGGCGTCTCCCGGCGGACGAAGCGCAGGCGGCGCAGGACGTCGAGGTACTTGCCGACGCTGGCTTGGGGGATTCCGGCTGGGCGATCTCGTTCGGGCGGGTCTTCCCCGCCGCCAGCGCGTGCAGGATGGCTAGGCGCCGGGGTCCCGCAGTTCCTCACGGACCAGGAACTCGGGCTCGGCGTAGAGCGCTCCGGTCGGCGACAGCGCGAGTGCATGCGCCGCCGCGCCGGGTGACTCGTGACGCGCCGCCTGCTCGGCGTAGGCCGGCACGCCGCCAAAAAGGCCGTAGGCGATGGCGCGCTGCTCGAACGACCAGTCCCGGTAGAAGCCGGAGACCTCGTCGAGGTCATCGGTTGCAGCTCGAGCTGCGCCGTGCGGCGGCCGTAGAGCGGCGCCCGAGGATCCGCCACCGCGGCATCCATGACGGAGAAGGACGAGCCGGTGAAGATCGCTTTACCGCGCCGTCGTGGCCGTCCCAGGCATGCTGCAACAGCGCGTCGATGCCGGGAGCGCTCCGCTGGAGATACGGCAGCTCGTCGAGGACCAGTGGAGTCCCCTCCCGGCCGCAGCGTTCCAGCGCATACTCGACGGCCTCGCTCCAACCCGGAAACCGGGTGCGGGCCAGCAACGGCTCGTCGAACGTGCGCGCAAGCTCGCGCGTGAACAACCGGAGCGCCTCCGAAGCGGTGCTCAGCGGACACGAAAAGAACGCCAGCGGCCTTGTAACGCCGAACTGCCTCAACAGCGCCGTCTTGCCCAACCGCCGCCGCCCGTAGACGACGAGCATCTCCCGGTTGTCGGACGCCGCGAGCCGACCGAGCAGGGCCAACTCGCCGGCTCGGTTGACGAATCCATACACTTCTCAAGAATAACAGCTTATAAGTACCTTACTGATACGAACACGTCGTGCCGCCCAGCCGCTCGAGATCCGATGCCGTGACAGAGGCTTGACCTTCCGCCGTCAGGTGCTACGCTTGCTCAGATAGCGCATCGTCCGCTCGGCGTCCGTCGTCGTCCGTACTCGTTTGTCGTCGTTGTCGTCGTCGCTTTCCGTCGCCGGTTGACCGTTCTGTGCGATCGCAGGGCGTTCCTGGCGGAGATATCGACGTTCGCGCAACCGCATTCACGAGGAGGAGAGATGACAGTCGTCAAGTGCGCGCGCGGCGCGCTGGCCGCGCTCACCTGTCTGGCCCTGTTGCCCACGGCCGCGCTCGCCCAGAGCTCGATCACGGGCGAGGTCAGCGACAACACCGGGGGCGTCCTGCCGGGCGTCACCGTTGAAGCCTCCAGTCCGGCGCTCATCGAAGGCAGTCGCGTCGCGATTACCGACGGCACGGGCCGCTACACCATCGTCGATCTGCGGCCGGGCACCTACGCCGTCACGATGACCCTGCCGGGCTTCTCCACCTTCGTGCAGGAGGGCCTGGAGCTGCAGGCGAACTTCACGATGACGGTCAACGGGGCGCTGTCGGTCGGGGCGCTCGAGGAAACCGTCACGGTCTCGGGCGAGGCTCCGGTGGTCGACGTGCAGAGCGCGGCGCGGACCGAGGTACTGCAGCGCGACACCATCGACGCGCTGCCGACCCCCCGCAACACGCAGTCGATCGGCTACCTGGCCCAGGGGGTGCGCCTGACCATCCCGGACGTCGGCGGCGCCCAGATGATGGAGCAGGTGCAGATGATCTCGCACGGCGCCAACTCCGACCACTCCGTCATGCAGGTCGACGGCATGATGGTGAACGCGGAGCTGGGCGACGGCCGGATCATGAACTACAACAACCAGGCGCTGAGCCAGGAGATGGCGGTCAGCACCTCGGGCAGTCCGGCGGAGGTCTCGGCGGGCGGGCTGCGGCTGAACATGATCCCGAAGGACGGCGGGAACAACTTCAGCGGATCGAACTATATCGGCTTCACCGACGGCGGGTGGCAGGCGAAGAACCTGACCCCGACGCTGAACCAGCTCGGGCTCGAGTCGACGCAGGGCGTCTCGAACATCCACGACGTCAATCCCGCCATCGGGGGTCCGATCCTGCGGGACAAGCTGTGGTACTTCGCGTCGGTCCGGGGCATCTCGGTCGACGAGCTGTGGCCCAACGCGTTCGTCCCGACGTTCCGGCAGGGCGCGAGCCAGGAGGAGATCGAGGAGTACTTCCGCACCTTCGACAAGGACCATCCCGCCGTCGAGAGCCGGCAGGACGCCATCGTGGAGCAGTACGTCCGGAGCGCGCTGTTCCGCTTGACCTCGCAGGTCTCCCAACGGAACAAGGTGAGCGCCTATCTCGACCGGATCTTCAAGTTCAAGGCGCGGGAGTTCTACGGCAACACCGAGCCGATCCGGGCGTCGAGCCACCGCGATCCCGAACACGGGAACTACCACACGTTCCAGACGAAGTGGACCTCGACCATCAGCAGCCGCGCGCTGCTCGAGGTGGGCTACTCGCAGGTGTACGAGCGTCTGCGGCTGGGCTACCAGCCGAACACGCCGATCGAGGAAGGCGGCGCCGGAAGGCAACTGGCGCATCCGAAGCCGGACGACCTGCGGACCTGCATCTACACGCCGTGCTTCCACCCGCTGAGCTACAACCAGAGCCGGGGGTGGTTCGACGACGTCCGCTTCTACGACCGGGGCACGGGACTGACGACCCATGCCTACACCTACGACATCCTGGTCACGCCGGCCGACCGGCGCTACCCGAACGCCGCGTTCTCGTACGTCACCGGCTCCCACAACTTCAAGGTCGGGATGCAGTGGTCGATGAGCAACGGGGGTGTCGGCTTCGACGGCAACGGGAGCCTGCTCGCGCGCTTCAACGAGGGCGTGGCCGAACAGGTGGGCGTCTACAACCTGCCGGCCTACTACAACACCTACGTGCGGGCCGACCGGGGCATCTACGCGCAGGACACCTGGACGATCGACCGCCTGACGGTCAACGCCGGCATCCGGTTCGAGCAGTTCCAGTCGGGGAACGACACCTACCGCGCGGGCGCCGGCATCCAGGGCGGCCGATTCGTCCTCGGGCGCCAGTTCGCGGCGCAGGACCAGCAACCGTTCTGGAACGACATCGCGCCGCGGTTCAGCGTGGTCTACGACCTGTTCGGGGACGCGCGCACGGCGCTGAAGTTCTCGGTGAACCGGTTCATGAAGCCGTACACGAACGGTTTTGCAAGGCGCTACCATCCCATATCGCTCCAGTCGGACACGCGCGACTGGTTCGACTGCGCCCTGCATCCGGACATCCACTCCGGCGGCGCCGCCCGCTGCGCGACGGCGGCCGACTTCGCGGCGCTGGGCATGCCCAACTACACGGGGACCAACGGCGACTTCATCGCGCAGGACCACGAGATCGGGACCGTCGGCACCAACGCCACGCCGTTCACCAGCGGCGAGTTCGCCGCCGTGGGAACGCGGCCCGACCCCGACCTGCAGAGGGAGTACAACATCGAGTGGAGCGGGAGCGTGCAGCACGAGATCGCCCCGCGCGTCTCGCTGACCGCCGCCTGGTACCGGCGGGTGTTCTACGACATCGAGAACGCCCAGAACCTTGCGCTCCGCAGTTGCGACATCTCGACCGCCGTCGCCGGCGTCCCGTGCGGCGACTGGATCCCGTTCAACGTCACGTTCGACGATCCGGGCGGGCGGCTGGCCTACCTGGGCGGCATCGGCCAGTCACCGACGCTGGCCGGCACCACGTTCCTGGCGTTCAACCAGGACCCGGCGACGCGGACCCTCAAGGACATCGTCCACGTCAACTCCGACATCAACCGCAACTACTACAACGGGTTGGAGCTGAGCCTGCAGGCGCGCCTGCCGAACGGCGGCACCCTGTTCGGCGGCTGGACGATGCACCAGCACGTGCAGGACACCTGCGGGCTGACGACGAACCCCAACGGCCAGGTCGAGCGGGACATGATCGACCGCAACCGGACCACGCTGCGCGGCGGCCGCTTCTGCGACCAGAGCGCGCTGGGCATCCCGTTCCGCCACGACTTCAAGATGTTCGGCGCCTACCCCCTGCCGGGCGACTTCGAGTTCAGCGGGTCGATTCAGGCCTACTCGGGGAACGAGCGCGAGATGCGCTGGACCGTCACCGACGCCTACTACCCCGGCGGCGACCTGACCGACAACCAGGGGGTGCAGTTGTTCGTGCCGGGGACGAACTACTTCGGCTACTGGACGCAGGTCGACCTCGCCCTGCGGAAGATCTTCCGCATCGGCACCTACGAGTACTCGGCCCAGCTCGACATCTACAACGCGCTCAACGCGGCCGCCATCATCGCCGAGAACGGCTCTTACGGCTCGGGCTACGCAACCCCGACGCGGCTGCTGCAGGGCCGGCTGGCGCGCGTCGCGTTCCAGGTGAAGTGGTAGTCGGATCATCGGCTCTCGCCAAGTGATTCCTTGTCAGGCCGGTGGGGACTTCTCCACCGGCCGTTTTTCTCGATCCGCCGCACCGTCCCCTGGGAGCCACGCCGTTTACGGCCGAACCACGCCGTGTCGCGGCGGTACGGGACGCGCTATGATGGTCGTGATGGTCAACGGCGGTACGAGGGGACAGACCCACGTGGCCACGGCGAACCCAGCCTTCCAGTTCACCTACGAGGACTACCGGACCGCGCCGCCGGACAAGCGCTACGAGTTGCTGGACGGAGAGTTGCTCTTGACCCCCGCCCCGAACCTGAAGCACCAGCGGCTGCAACTCCGGCTGGGTATGCGACTCGCGCAGTTCATCGAGGAACGGAGATTGGGGGAGCTCTTCTTCGCCCCTTGCGACGTGGTGCTGTCCGACACCGACGTCGTGCAGCCGGATCTGCTGTTTGTTTCCAACGAACGCACCCACCTGTTGCTCGGCGGCGACAACGTGCGGGGTGGCCCCGATCTGGTTGTGGAGATCCTGTCTCCCGCCACTGCCGAGAGGGACCGGGGCTACAAGCGGACGCTCTATGCGAAGCACGGGGTGAAGGAATACTGGCTGGTCGACCCGGCGGCCGAGACCGTAACGATCCTGCGCCCCCGAGCCGGCGCACTCGAAGTGGCGCACACGTTCGGGCGCAACGAAACGCTGCGCTCGCCCCTGCTCGCCGGGCTCGCGCTCGGACTGGAAGACATCTTCTCGTCGTGACCGTGGACACGGAATTCCCGAAGCGCCCCGCCTGTTCGATCTGGAACGGCACGCGCAGCCCGGCGTGTCAATCGACGGCCGTTCGCGGATAGCGCCACCGGGCCGCGACACGAAGCGGGCCCACCGGACGACGCCAACCCGACACCTGAAGTACCCTTCGGACATGTACCGTGCCGCGTTGACGACGGCGGCGCTGGCGGTGGCGGGCTTCCTCGCGACCGGCTGCCGGACGCCATCCACTCCCGCACCGCCTTCCCCGGCCGGCCCGGCGGACACGCCGCCGTCCGGCCCCATCACCTTCACGCAGCACGTCGCCCCGATCGTTTTCGAGCACTGCGCGCCGTGCCATCGATCCGGAGGCTCGGGACCCTTCACTTTGCTCGGTTACGGCGACGTCGCCCGCCGCGCGCGGCAAATCGCCGAGGTCACGACGAGCCGCTTCATGCCGCCGTGGCTGCCCGAGCCGGGTTTCGGCGAGTTCGTCGGCGAGCGGCGCCTGACCGAGGTGCAGATCGCAACCCTGGCCGCGTGGGCCGAATCCGGCGCCGCGGAGGGCCCCGCGGCAGACCTCCCGGAGCCGCCCGCGGCGACCGAGGGTTGGGCGCTGGGCGAGCCGGACCTTACCGTGACGCTGCCGTCGCCGTACACCCTGCCGGCGGACGGACCCGATGTCTTCCGCAACCTCGTCATGCCCTTGCCGGTCAGCGAAACCCGCTGGGTCAGGACCGTCGAGCTGCGTCCCGGAAACCCGCGGTTCGTGCACCACGCCGTCATGGCGGTCGACGACACCACCTCGTCGCGGCGCCGCGAGGCCGGCGAGACCGAGCAGCCCGAACAGCCCGGCTTCAGCGGCATGGAGATGGGCCTCGCCTTCATGCCGGACGGGCATCTGATGGGCTGGACCCCGGGGATGGCCCCGAACCCCGGCATCGACGGACTCGCCTGGCGCCTCGACCCGGGCACCGACTTCGTGCTGCAGCTCCACATGCTGCCGTCGGGCCGGCCGGAGCCCATCGCGCCGGTGGCCGGCTTCCACTTCGCGGACGCACCGCCGTCGGGACCGCCCCTCTATCTCATCCGGCTCGATGCCGATCACCTGCTCGACATCCCGTCCGGCGATCCCGCCTTCGTGGTCGAGGACGCGGTGAAGCTGCCGATCGACGTGGAGATCCACGCCGTCTATCCCCACGCGCACTACCTGGCGAAGTCCATGGAGGGCAGAGCGACGCTGCCCGACGGCACCGAGCGGTGGCTGATCCGCATCGACGACTGGGACTTCAACTGGCAGGACGTCTACCGCGTGCGCGAGCCCTATCTGCTGCCGGCCGGCACGACGCTGTCGATGCGCTTCACCTACGACAACTCGGCCGGCAACCCGCGCAATCCGAGCGATCCGCCGCGGCGGGTGCGGGCCGGCAACCGGTCGGCGGACGAGATGGCGCACCTGCAGCTCCAGGTGCGCCCTCGGCGCGCGGCCGACCTCGTGCTGCTGCGCGAATCGCTCTACCGGCATGCGATCCGCCGCAACCCGGCGAACCCCTGGTCGTACTACGAGCTCGGGAACGCCCTGCTGGAGCAGGATCGCCTGGACGAGGCGGCGGGTCAGTACCTGGCGGGGCTGGGCGCCGATCCGACGCACGTCCCGTCACGCAACAGCCTGGGCGCCGTCCGCGAGCGGCAGGGACGGCTGGACGAGGCGGCGGCGGCGTTCCGGACGGTGGTGGAGCTGGATCCCGCGTACGCCGACGGCCACTTCAACCTGGGGAGCGTGCGGCTCGCGCAGGGACGCACGGAGGACGCGGCGCGCCATCTCCGCGAGACCATCGCGCTGGAGCCCGAGCACGCGGCGGCCCACACGAACCTGGGGCACGCGTTGCGCGAGCTCGGACGGCTGGACGAGGCCGTGCTCCACCACGGCGAGGCGTTGCGGCTGCGGCCCGGATCGGCCGAGGCCCACAACAACCTCGGCAGCGTGCTGGCGGTCAGCGGCCTGCTCGACGAAGCGATGGACCAGTTCCAGCGCGCCCTGCGGATCGAGCCGGGCCACGTGCGGGCCCGCGAGAACCTGGAGCTGGCCCTCGAGATCGCGGCCGAGCTGGAGCGGGCCGGTCTGCGCTAGCAGTCCGTGGCGAAACCCCGCGTCGCATCGAGAGCGGCGAGGCGCCCGCGTGGCAAGGCGCGAACGACGCCGGGACCGGGGCGGGAGGCGTCGAAGCGTCTCGTGCCTACTCGATGAGGATGGGATCGCCCTGGTTCGCGAGATCTATCGCGAGCTCGTCCGCGCCTGCCGGGTAGTCGTTCTCCTGCAGGATGAACGCAATCACGTCGTTCAGCTCCTGGACGCTCAGCCGGCCCGGCGCGTCCTGGGGCATCGTTGCCTGCGTGAAGTCGGCGAGCTCCCAGAGCGTGGCGCCGCTCCATCCGCCGATGAAGCCCGAGCCCTTCAGGCCGGGCGCCATCTCCCCGCCGAACAGGTTCGTGGCGTGACACGCGGCGCACTGGGCGCGGTACGCGGCCCGGCCGCGGGTCGCCTGCTCGGACGTGAAGACGCCGTCGTTGACGGTGCGATCCTGCGCCGCCGCCGGCGCCGGGAGCGCCGCCATGACCGTGGCCGCGAACAGAACGAGAGCGAATCGACGTGTGATCGAAACTGACATGTACTCCACTCCTGGCGCCCCGCAACGCCTCGCCGGCCCGGCGTTCCGGCCCCTCTCCACTCCATGAGCCTGCGCCGCGGCACTTCGCTTCGCCGCGTTCCGGGGCGCAAGCCCCCGGCCGCCTATTCTGTCACATTCGCCGCGGCCGGGTTTCCGGGGACGAGTCGCTCAGCGCTTCTCTGCCAGCAGGTCGAAGTCCTGGCCGACGGCCAACGCACCGGGCAGCGCATCGAGCCGCTTCACCAGGCGGCGGTAGTGGAAGTAGGGCCGCCAGGCCCGCAGCCGCCGGTGGTGCGCGGCGACCTCCGCGTCGATGCGCCCGGCCTGCTCTTCGCGACGTTCCGGTTCGGGCCCGGCCCCATCTGCCACGGGGGCCGTGCGCGCCGTCAGGTCCGCGCGCGCCGCCACGCGTGTCCGGCTGCGCCAGCCGGGAATTGCGCCCAGCGCCCGCAGTCCGCGGCGCACCCCTATGGAGCGCACGCGCAGCACCCGGAACCCGACGTCCTCGAACAGACGCCGAAGCTGCCCCCGCGAGAAGAACGACAGGTGTCCCTGCCCGAGGACCGGGAGCGCATCGGGCGCCGACCCGGCTGTCGCCCGCTGCAGCGGCCGGACGTCGGCCTCTCCGTTCGGGGTGATTACGCGCAGGCGTGCGCCCGGCCGCATGATCCGCCGCGTCTCCTCCAGGTGACGGCGGGGATGGGCGACGTGCTCCAGCAGGTCCTTCTGCAGCACGTAGTCGAATGCCGCCGGCGGCAGCCGGGCCTGCTCCAGCGTGCCCGGGTGCACCCTGACCTCGAACCGGTCCCGCGCGTACCAGGCGCCGAATTCGGAGATCTCGACGCCCTCGACCTGCCAGCCGGTGATCGGGGAGAGGGCCGCCAGCAGGAAGCCGAGGGCGCTGCCGACCTCCAGGAAACGCCCGGTCGGCGCGAGCCGGCGGAGCTCGCGGGCGAGAAAGAAGGCGTCGCGGTCGTAGCGCTGCCGCTGGCGGGCGTACCCCGCGAAGCCGTGCGCGGAGCCCGAGTCGAAGTAGTCGCCGCCGTAGAGGGCGGCGAGCGCGGCGGGCGCGAGCCGCGGGCGCACCTGCCGGAAGCCGCATCCCCCGCAGCGGTGAATCCAGACCGCCCCGACACCGGGCAGTCCGGCCTCGACCAGCGGAGCCATCCTGCCGGCAGCGCCGCAGACGTCGCAGGGGTCGCAGGGGTCCCAGGGGTCGGGGTCGGCCACGAAGGGGCATGATATCGTTCGCAGCGCCGGGAGCCCGCGGTGCAGCGCCGCGTGGCACCGAAACGACGAGGTCCCCATGTCCGCGTCCGAATCCACTCGCCTCTTCAACCGCGCGCGCCGGGTGCTGCCCGGCGGCGTCAACAGTCCCGTGCGCGCCTTCGGTGCCGTCGGCGGCCGGCCGCCGTTCATCGAGCGCGCCCGCGGAGCGCGCCTGTACGACGTCGACGGACGCAGCTACATCGACTACGTCATGTCCTGGGGCCCGCTCATCCACGGGCACGCGCCGGCCGAGCTGACGCGCACGCTGCGCTCGGCGGCCGGCCGGGGAACCAGCTTCGGCGCGCCGACGGCGCAGGAGGTCGAGCTCGGCCGACTCGTCTGCCGGCTCGTTCCGTCCATCGAGCGCGTGCGCTTCGTCAACTCCGGGACGGAAGCGACGATGAGCGCCATCCGGGTCGCGCGCGCCGCCACCGGGCGCGACCGGATCGTGAAGTTCGCCGGCTGCTACCACGGGCACGGGGACGCGTTCCTGGTACAGGCCGGCTCCGGCGCCACCACGCTCGGCGTGCCGACCAGTCCCGGCGTCGCCCCCGCGACCGCCGCCGACACCCTGATTGCGAGCTACAACGACATCGCATCGGTCGACCGCCTGTGCCGCGCGCACCGCAAGTCGATCGCCGCGGTCATCGTGGAGCCCATCGCGGGCAACATGGGGGTGGTGCCGCCGGCCGCCGGCTTTCTCGACGGCCTGCGCGAGCTGTGCGACCAGCATGGCATCGTGCTCGTCTTCGACGAGGTGATCTCCGGCTTTCGCGCGGCCAGGGGAGGCGCCCAGGCGGCGTACGGCGTGCTGCCGGACCTCACCTGCCTCGGCAAGATCATCGGCGGCGGTCTCCCGGTGGGGGCCTACGGCGGCCGGTCCGATCTGATGGAGCGCGTCGCGCCGGCCGGCCCCGTCTACCAGGCGGGGACCCTGTCGGGCAATCCCCTCGCCATGACGGCCGGGACCTGGGCACTGTCGAAGCTGTCCGCGCCGCTGTACCGGCGGCTCGCGAAGCTGGGAAGCCGCCTCGCGGCAGGGCTCCGGGAAGCCGCGCGCGAGGCGGGGGTGCCCCTCACCGTCAATGCCGCCGGATCCGTGCTGACCCCGTTCTTCACCCCGGGTCCGGTGACGGACTACGCCTCGGCGACCGCCGCCGACACCGAGGCCTACGCCGCCTTCTTCCGGGGCATGCTCCACCGCGGCGTCTACCCGCCGCCCTCGCAGTTCGAGGGCTGGTTCCTGTCGGACGCGCACACCGAGCGCGACGTCGATCGCACCGTCCGCGCAGCCCGCCACGCCCTCGCCGACGTGCCGCGCGCCGCCTAGGCCCGGCAGTCCGTGGTGAAACCCCGCGAGCAAGGCGCGACGAGAGAGCACATCGGGTGGCGGGCGCCGCGGCCGGCATCATGGCCGCGTCAGGCAGTGTTGGTATCATGCGAGCAGGAATGACGGACCTTCGCTTGCACCGCACGACGGCGGTGCCGGTCGGCGGCCTGCAGATCGGCGGCGGGGCGCCGGTGGCGGTGCAGTCGATGACGTTGACCGCTACCGCCGACGCGGCGGCGACCGCCGCGCAATGCATCGAGCTGGCCGACGCGGGCTCCGAGCTGGTGCGCGTCACCGTGAACCAGGACGACGCGGCGCGCGCGGTGCCCGGGATCAAGCAGCGGATGCTGGACGCCGGCTGCACCGCCCCGCTCATCGGCGATTTCCACTACAACGGCCACCTGCTGCTGACCCGCCACCCGGCGTGCGCGGCGGCGCTCGACAAGTACCGCATCAATCCGGGCAACGTCGGCACCGGCCGGCGCCGCGACGAGCGGTTCTCGACGATCTGCGCGGTCGCCCGCGACCACGGCAAGCCGGTCCGCATCGGCGTCAACGGCGGCTCCCTGAACCAGGAGCTCGTCATGGCGAAGATGCAGGAGAACACCGACCGCGACCTCGGCCGGACCTCCGAGGAGATCGTCAACGAGTGCATGGTCATCTCGGCTCTCGAGTCGACAGCGCTGGCTCTCGACAGCGGACTCGGCGAGAACCGGATCATCATCTCGGCCAAGGTCTCCCGCCCCCGGGATCTGGTCGCGGTCTACGGCGCGCTGGCCGCGCAGACCTCGCAGCCGCTGCACCTGGGACTGACCGAGGCGGGCATGGGCCTGAAGGGTCTCGTCTGGTCGGCGTCCGCCATGGGCATCCTGCTGAATCAGGGCATCGGCGACACGATCCGCGTGTCGCTTACGCCGCGCCCGAACGGTGACCGCCGGGAAGAGGTGTACGCCGCCTGCGAGCTGCTGCAGGCCCTGGGACTCCGATCGTTCTCCCCCAGCATCACCGCCTGCCCCGGTTGCGGCCGTACCACCAGCACCACCTTCCAGGAGCTGGCCGAGCGGATCCAGGGCTACGTGCGCGGCATGATGCCGGCCTGGAAGACGGAGTACGAAGGCGTCGAGGAAATGACCGTCGCCGTCATGGGCTGCGTCGTCAACGGACCCGGCGAGTCGAAGGCGGCGAACATCGGCATCAGCCTGCCGGGCACGGGCGAGGAGCCGACCTGCCCGGTCTACGTGGACGGCCGGCACGCGACGACGCTGCGCGGCTCCTACGACGAGCTCTCTGAGACGTTTCGCCGCCTTATCGACGACTACGTCGAGGAGAAATACGCCAAGAAGCCGGTCGCAGCGCCGTAGGTGCTCCGCCGGGAGCGCTTCGCGTCGACCCGGCGCGATGCCCGGCGCCAGCCGGCGCCTGTTCGGCTTGCGGCCACACCCCGCACCCCGGCACCCATCCATGACCTCCGAGAGCCCCATCCGCCTCATCGCCATCGACATCGACGGAACGCTTCTCGACAGCCGCGGCGCGCTGCCGGCACGCAACCGCCACGCCGTCCACCGGGCCATCGAGCAGGGCTTCCACGTGGCGCTGGTGACCGGCCGCGCCTTCCACCACGCCCGGCCGATCGCCGAGGCGCTCGCACCGGACTCCGGCGCCGACGACCTGGCGCTGATCGTCAGCAACGGTGCGTTGACCAAGCGGGTCGACGGCGCGACGCTGGACGGCCGCCTCATTCCGCGCAAGACGGCGGCGGCCATCGTGGAGGCGATGCGGCCGCGCACCGCGGGGTCGCGGTCATCTTCGACCGGTCCGACGCGCGGCAGTACGTCTTCGAGCGCATCGACTGGAGCCATCCCCAGCGGCACTGGTACTACGAGCGGAACCGCGCGTTCATCACCCGCGTCGAGCCGATTGACGAGGCGCTCACCGAGGATCCGGCACAGGTGGCCTTCACCGGCGGCGTCGAGCAGATGCGGGCGCTGGCCGGCGAGATCCGCGCCCTCCGGCCGGCGCCGGACGTGACGATCACCCTGACGGAGTACGCGGAGCGCGACTTCTCCCTGCTGGACCTGATCGCCGGGGGCTGGTCGAAGGGCGCCGCTCTGCGGGAGCACGCCTGCCGCCTGGGGCTCGACCGCACCGCGGTCATGGCGGTCGGCGACAACCTGAACGACCGCGAGATGCTGGAGTTCGCCGGGCATCCCGTCGTGATGGGAAACGCCGTGGACCCGCTCAAGCAACTCGGCTGGGAGATCACCGCGACCCACGACGAATGCGGCCTCGCGGACGCCATCGACAGTGTCGTCGGGCATGGTTCGGACATGCCCTGAAGCCGGGGCGCCCGGGTCACCCCCGGCGTCACGCCGCCGGGGTGTCCGCCAGTGCCGTAGCCAACGTCCGCGCCCGTACCCACCAGATCGCCGTCACGAAGGTGCCGACGAGAATGAGACCGGTCGAGATTCCGATCCAGAGACCGACGACCCCCCAGCCGATCGCGAAGCAGAGCAGGTAGCCGATGGGCAGACCGATCATCCAGTGACCCGCAAGGTTCAGGAGCATCGGGGTCCGCGTGTCGCCCAGGCCCCGGAGCGCCCCGGTGGTCACGCCCTGCAGCCCGTCGAAGACCTGGAACAGCGCGACCAGGACGATGAGGGTCAGCCCCACCTCGACCACGCCGCGGTCCGTCGTGAAGATGCCCAGGATGGGGCCCGGAACGGCCAGGAACATAGCGGCGGCGGACGCCATGAAGCCGGTCCCGAGCGCGATGGCGGTCCAGCCGGCGGCCGACGCGCCCGCGGCGTCCCGGCGTCCCACCGCGTGCCCGACCCGCACGGCGCCGGCCGACGCGATCCCGAGCGGCACCATGTAGGACAACCCGGCCAGGTTGATGACGATCTGATGCGCGGCCAGCGTGGACGGGTCGAGCCGCCCCGCGAGCATCGTGACCGCCGCGAACGCGCCGTACTCCAGCGTCGCCTGCGTTGCGGCGGGCCACCCGAGCCCCAGGATCCGCCGGAGGCCGGCGATCGTGACGCCGGCGAACGGAGTGCGGGGTCGGAACCCCAGGCCCGCGACCGCTGCCGCGAGCACGATCACCATGTAGGCGCGGGAGATGCACGTCGCCCACCCCGCGCCGTCGACGCCCAGGGCCGGCGCGCCGAGGTTGCCATGGATGAGGATCCAGTTGGCGGCGGCGTTGACCACGTTGGCGGTTACCAGGGCGATCATGATCGGCCTGACCACCGAAACCGCCTGCAGGTAGCGCCGGAAGGCGGCGTACAGCAGCAGCAGCGGCAGGCTCCAGGTCACGATGGAGAAATAGGGCCTTACCAGCGACAGGACGTCCGGATCGAACCCCCAGAGGTCGAGCCGGCTCCCCGCCATCCGGGCCAGCAGGCCGAGGGGCAGCGTCAGGACCAGGGCCAGAAAGAGCCCGTGCCGCAGCCAGCGGTCGCACTGCGCCCGGTCGCGGGCGCCGAACGCCTGCGACACGAGGGTGTCGAGGCCGAGCAGCAGCCCCATGCCGAAGACGCTGAACGCCAGGAACAGCGCGCTGCCGACGCCGACCGCGCCGATCGCCTCCGGGCCGAGGCGGCCGACCATGGCGATGTCGACGATCTGCATCGACACCCAGCCGACCTCGGCGATCACCACCGGGGCCGCGAGCGACGCCGTCGGGCGTATCTCCCGCCGCAGATTGGATAACGGAGGCGTGGGCGATGCTAGCGCCAGGGCATGAGCCCTTCGAGCCACTGGATGCGGGTCAGGTCGTTGTAGATCACCGTGACCATCAGCATCATCAGCACGACGAAGCCGGCGAGCAGCATCCGCTCCTTGGCGCGCATGCTGAAGTCGCGGCGCGCCACGCTCTCCATGCCCATGATGAAGATGTGGCCGCCGTCGAGGACCGGAATCGGCAGCAGGTTGAGGATCCCGAGGTTCAGCGAGATCATCGCCATGAGGCTGAAGAGCTGGATCCAGCCAACCTGGGCGGCGCTGCCGGACAACTGGGCGATGCCGACCGGACCGACCAGTTGGCGCGGCGAGGTCTCGGCCGTCAGCAGTCCCCACAGGGTCTGGAAGATCAACCCGGACCACTCGTAGTTCCGCTCGAGGCTCATCCCGAACGCCTCGAAGAAGCCCGGCTCGACGATGCGCGTCTCGAAGGGGCTGACCGTCATGCCGGTCAGGCCGATGTCCCCCCGCAGCGCCGGCGTGACGCTGACCTGCAAGGGCTCGCCGTCGCGGCGCACGGTCAGGAGCAGCGGGACGTCGGGACTGGCATTGATGCGCGCGATCAACTCGTCCCGGTCGACATCGTCTCCGTCCACCGCCTCGATGACGTCGCGGGCCCGCAATCCGGCCCGGTCGGCCGGCTCGCCGGGCATCACCTGCACGATCTGCGGGTGTATCGCGGGTCCGACGCCGAGGTCGCCCATCTCGAAGCTGGTCTGCGCATCCGGAGTCACCCGCAGCGTCCGCTCCTGCCCGTCCAGGTCGCGCACCACGACCGGAATCTCGCGCTCCGCGCGGGGCAGCACCTCCATGAACAGCGCGTTCCAGGTGTCCACCGACCGATCGGCGACGCTCACGATGCGCTCGCCGACCCCGATCCCCGCACGCTCGGCGGGCGAGTCCTCCACCACGCTGCCGACCACGGGAGGCTCGACTTCGAACGCGGGTTCCTCCGCCCCCTGGTAGAGCACCAGCCACATCACGATGACGGCGAGGACCAGGTTCATCGCCGGTCCCATGATGAGCACCAGGAAGCGCTCCCACTTGGTCTTCGACATGAACTCGTCGGGAGCCCCGGCGCGGTTCTCCTCGCCGTGCTCCCCCGCCATCTTCACGTAGCCGCCCAGCGGTATCGCGCTGACGCAGTACTCGGTGTCGCCGCGCGTCGCCTTGAGGATCTTCGGGCCGAAGCCGAGAGAGAAGGTCAGTACCCGCACGCCGAGCCGGCGGGCCATCAGGAAGTGGCCCAGCTCGTGCACGAAGACGAGCACGCCGAGGACGAACAGGAAGGCAAGCAGGGTAGTCACGGCTGCATCATCCGATCTCCACTGGGACTCCCTTGATTCTACCCGGCGGCAACGGACGACGAAAAGGAGCGCGCCCAGGCGTCCAGCTCGCGGACCTCGGCCAGCCCCGACGGCGCGCCCGGCGCGCGCCGGGCCGCCTCGTCGAGGGTGGCCTCGATCACCCGCGGGATGCCGGTGAAGGACAGCCGGCGCTCCAGGAACGCCGCCACCGCCACCTCGTTGGCCGCGTTGAGCACCGCGGGGAAGGCCGCGCCGGCGCGCAACGCCTGGTACGCCAGTCCGAGGCACGGAAACCGGCCGGTGTCGGGAGCATGGAAGTCGAGGGGTCCGCACGCGGTCAGATCGAGCGCGGGCAGCGGTGCACGCCAGCGCTCGGGGTAGGAAAAGGCGTACTGGATGGGCAGGCGCATGTCCGTCACGCCGAGCTGAGCCAGCACCGAGCCGTCTCGCAGCTCGACCAGCGAATGCACGACCGACTGGGGATGGACCACGACGTCGATGCGATCCGGCGACGCATCGAACAGCCAGCGCGCCTCGATCACCTCCAGCCCCTTGTTCATCAACGTCGCCGAATCGATGGTGATCTTGGGTCCCATCGACCACGTGGGGTGGCGCAGCGCATCCTCGGGCGTCGCCGCCGCCAGATCCGCGGCCGGCCGGTCCCGGAAGGGCCCGCCGGACGCCGTGAGGATATAGCGCTGCACGTCGTCCGACCCGCGCCCGTCGACGCACTGGTGAATCGCATTGTGCTCGCTGTCCACCGGGAGAATCGTCACCCCGCGACGGCGCGCCGCCTCGACCATCAGCCCGCCGGCCATCACCAGCACTTCCTTGTTGGCCAGCGCCACCGTCTTGCCCGCCTCGATGGCGGCCAGCGTAGCGCCCAGCGCCGCCGTGCCCGCCGACGCGCAGAGCACGAGATCCACGCCGGGGTGCGCGGCGACGGCGACGAGAGCGTCCTCGCCCCACCCCGCGCGCGCGGGGCCGGGCAGGGCGCCCGACGCCCGCAGGCGGTCGAGCCCCGGCTCGTCGGCAAGCGCGACCACCGCGGGGCGCACTTGCGCGACCTGCTCGGCGAGGCGTTCGACGTTGTGCCCGGCGGCAAGACCCACCACCTCCAGGCGCTCCGGATGCGCGGCCACGACCGAGAGCGCGCTGCGGCCGATCGAGCCCGTCGAGCCGAGTATGGCGATTCGCTTCACGGCAGCCGCGCTCCCCCGAAGAACACCACCGCGTAGTAGACGGGAACCGCGAACAGGAGCGCGTCGACACGGTCCAGCACGCCGCCGTGACCCGGAATCAGACCCGACGAGTCCTTCCTCCCGGACGCGCGCTTCAGGTGCGACTCGAACAGATCGCCCGCCATGCCGCTGACCGCGAGCGTCATCCCGACCAGCGCCCGCGCGGGCAGGTCCAGGACGGGCAGCCACCAGGCGCCCGCGGCGGCGAACGCGACCGTGGCGGCGACCGCCCCGCAGACCGCCCCCTCGACCGTCTTGCCGGGGCTGACCGCGGGCGCGAGCCGGCGCCGGCCCAGGAGTCGGCCCCCGTAGTACTGCGCCGTGTCGCTGACCGCGATGGTCGCGATCAGCAGCAGCAGCGCCTCCCGGCCCGCATGCAGCGCCAGCGCACAGAGCGCGCCGAACGGAAGCCCGAGGTAGAGCAGGGAGAAGGCGGCGACCCCGGCGCTCGCGAGCGCGTCCTCCCGGCGGCCTCGCGCGAGCACCGCCAGCGCGATGAGCAGGCCGGCGGCCATCGCGACCATCGCGAGCGAACCGGGGGCCAGGGCGACCGCCGCCGCCGTCGCGAGCACGGCGGCCCCGCCGGGAACCCGGGCGAAAGCTATCCCGGCCGATTCCGCAAGACCCGCGTACTCCGCGAACGCGAGCAACAGGATGCCGCCGGCCAGAGCGACCGTGGCGGGCGGCGGCAGGAACCAGATTCCCCCTGCGACCAGAACCGCCAGCCCGACGCCGCTGAGGATCCTGGTCACGGACTCCTAACGCCCGACGGCTGCCGGCTCTTCCTCGATCCCGCCGTAGCGGCGATCCCGCTTCTGGAAGTCGAGCACGGCTTCCAGGAGGTGGCGGGCACGAAAATCCGGCCAGTAGGTGTCGGTGACCCAGATCTCCGAGTAGGCAATCTGCCAGAGCAGGAAATTGCTGATGCGCAGCTCGCCGCTGGTCCGTATCAGCAGGTCGGGATCCGGCTGTCCGGCCGTGTACAGCAGACCGGCGAAACGCGCCTCGTCCAGCTCGTCGGGATCGACGCCGGCGCGCAGCGCGCGGCGCGCCGCGGCCACGATCTCGGCCCGGCCGCCGTAGTTGAGGGCGATGTTGAAGACCATGCCGGTGTTGCCGCCGGTCCGCTCCTGCGCGGCGTCGAGCTCCTCCCGCACGTCGGACGCGAGCTCGGCCTCGCGGCCGATGACCTTGAGGCGGATGTCGTTCTCCATCAGCGTGGCCATCTCCAGCCGCAGGTAGCGCTTGAGAAGGCCCATCAGCCCGCGCACCTCCGCGGGCGGGCGCTTCCAGTTCTCCACCGAGAAAGCGTAGAGGGTCAGGACACGGATGCCGAGGCGGGCGGAGATCTCGACCGAGTCGCGCACCGAGTGGATGCCCGCGCGGTGCCCTTCGACGCGCGGCAGGTGGCGGCGGGCGGCCCAACGGCCGTTGCCGTCCATGATGACGGCGACATGCGCGGGCAGGCGCTCGTAATCGATCCGACGCGCGAGACCGGCTTCGACGGATCCCGACGGCGCCCACGCCAGTACGTCGTGCAGGCCCATTGGCTCCTATGATAATCAGTAGGCGACGGCGACCAGAAACAGTCCTTGCGGCGGCGCCGTCGGTCCCGCCCGCTCCCGCGACCGGGACGCCGCGATCCCGGTGATCGCCGCCGCGTCGACGCGGCCCGCCCCGACCTCGACCAGCGTCCCGACGATGATCCGCACCATGTGCCTGAGAAACCCGTCACCGACGACTTCGATTGTCAACGCCGGCGGAGACACCGCCGTCCGCAGCGGCAACGCGCCCGCTCCGGACCCGATCGCGACCGAGTGCACCGTCCTTACCGTCGACGCCGTCTCCGTGCCGACGGCCTGGAACGCCGCGAAATCCCGGCGCCCCTGCAGTCGGACGGCGGCTTCGCGCAGGGCCTCGAGATCGAGCGGCTCGCGCACGTGCCAGGCGTAGCGGAGCGTGAAGGGGCTCGCGACGGGACCGGTCGTCAGATTGTACCGATACGTCTTCGTCCGCGCCGCGTACCGGGCGTGGAAATCGGCCTCTACCGTGTCGGCCGCGAGCAGGCGGACGTCGGGAGGCAACTTCGCATTGATCGCCCGGACCAGCGCGGGGGCTTCGATCCGGTGCTCGAGCCGGACGCCGGCGACCTGCCCGAGCGCGTGCACGCCGGCGTCCGTCCGGCCGGCGCCGACGACGTGCACGGGCCGCCCCTCGATCTCGGCGAACGCGCGCTCCAGCTCGCCCTGTATGGAACGCCCTTGCGCCTGACGCTGCCAGCCGACGTAGTCGGTCCCGTCGTAGGAGACGGTCAGCTTGATCGTGCGCATCGCAGCCGTCGGAATCCGTGGGCTCGCCGCAACGGCCGACGCGCGCAACGGAGCTCGCGGGCCAGTATACAGAGGGGGCTGCCAGCGCCCCGAAAACGCCTCGCAGGCTCGGCGTTTCGGCCCAGCCCCTCCGCTCCATGAATCCGCGCCGAACAACGCACGCCGTTGCGTTCCACGGCGCAGACTCCCAGCGCCCCGAAACGCCTCGCAGACCGCCTCGCAGACTCGGTTTCGGCCCAGCCCCTCCGCTCCATGAATCCGCGCCGAACAACGCACGCCGTTGCGTTCTACGGCGCAGACTCCTAGACTCGGCCATCTCCATGCCCCGCCTCTCGGTGATCGTGATCACCAGGAACGAAGCCGCGAACATCCGCGCCGCGCTCGAATCGGTACGCTGGGCCGACGAGCTCGTCGTGGTGGATTCGGGCAGCACGGACGACACGGTGCGCATCGCGCGTGATCTCGCCGATCGCGTCGTCGTGCACGGGTGGGTGGGCTACGGCCCGCAGAAGAACCACGCGTCGCGACTGGCGGCGCACGACTGGATCCTGTCCCTCGACGCGGATGAACGGGTCACGCCGAGCCTGGCGCGCGAGATCCGGACCCTGCTGGACTCGGAACCGGCCGCCCGCGGGTACCGCCTCCCGCGCGTGACCCGCTATCTCGGCCGCTGGATCCGTTCGACCGACTGGTACCCCGACCCGCAGTTGCGCCTGTACGATCGCCGCGCCGCGCGCTGGAACGACCGCCTGGTCCACGAGTCGGTCGCGGTCGACGGCCCCGTCGGACGGTTGCAGGGCGAGTTGGAGCACCAGGCCTACCGCGACGTGTCGCACCACCTGCAGACCATCGACCGCTACACCACGCTGGCGGCCCGGCAGATGCACCGCGAGGGCCGCCGCGCCGACTGGATCGACCTGGCGCTCCGGCCGCCGGCGGCCTTCCTGCGCAACTACGTGGTCCGCGGCGGATTGCGCGACGGCGCGCGCGGGTTGATCGTCTCGATGCTGAATGCCGGCTATGTCCTTCTGAAGTTCGTGAAGCTGTGGGAGCTGCAGCGCACCGGCGGCACGGACCGGCGCTGACCCGACACGACGGCCGCACTGATGTTCTCCCTGCATGTCGACACGGCGCGGACGTGGCGCGGCGGCCAGTACCAGGCGCTGCTGACCGTGCGCGGCCTGCGCCGGGGGGGCCAGCGCGCCGCGCTCGCCGCCCAACCGCACGGCGAGCTGTTTCGGCGCGCCTCCGGCGACGCGGACCTGTATCCGCTGGCGCCGCGAGGAGACCTGGACCCCCTTGCGGCCTGGAAGCTCTCGCGGCTGCTCCGCCGGCTGACGCCGGACGTGATCCACGCGCACGATGCCCACGCGGTGGCCGTCGCCGCGCTGGCCCGGTCGCTGGCCGGACCGCGAGCGACGCCTCCGCTGATCGCCTCGCGCCGGGTCGACTTCCACCTCCGGGGCAATGCGCTGTCGCGCTGGAAGTATCGCCGGGTGGACCGCTTCATCTGCGCATCGGCCGCGATACGCGACATGCTGTCCGGGGACGGCGTGCCGCCGGAGCGGGCCTGCGTGGTGCACGAGGGCATAGCGATAGACCGCATCGAACGGGCGCCCGCCCTCGATCTGCGCCGCGAGTTCGGCCTGCCGCCGGGCTGCCCGATCGTCGGCAACGTCGCTGCCCTCGCGCCGCACAAGGGGCAACGCCACCTCATCGACGCCGCGGCGCACGTCGTCCGCGAAATCCCCGGCGCACGGTTGCTGATTGTCGGCGCGGGGGAGCTGAAGGGGGCCCTCACGCAGCGGATCGGGCGCCTGCGCCTGGATGGGAAGGTAATCCTGACCGGGTTCCGATCCGACGTGCCGTCGCTCCTGAAAGGACTCGACCTCTTCGTCATGAGCTCGGTCACGGAGGGGCTCGGCACTTCGGTGCTCGACGCGATGGCGGCGGGGCTGGCCGTGGTCGCCACGCGCGCCGGAGGGATTCCCGAGAGCGTGGTCGACGGAGAAACGGGACTGCTCGTCCCCCCCGCGGACGCGCCGGCGCTGGCCGGGGCCATCGCCGCGCTGCTGCGGGACGCACCGCGGCGGCAGGCGTTCGGCGCGGCGGGACGCCGGCGGGCCCGTGCATCGTTCAGCGCGGAACGAATGGTCGAGGAGACCGCGGCGGTCTATGCCGACGTGGTCGGGGGACGGGGAGCCGGTGGTCAGGACCACGCCAGCGCGACCGCGCCCGGGACCGCGTCGTTGGTGTAGACGACTCGCCCGCCGACGATGGTGGCGGCCACCGCACCCCGTAGGCGCCAACCGTCGAACGGGGTGTTCCGCGCCTTCGAGCGGAACCGATCGGCGGCCACCTCCACTTCCGCGTCCGGGGCCAGGATCGTGATGTCGGCCGCGGCGCCGGGTGCGAGCGTGCCCCCCTCGATGCCCAGAATGCGGGCCGGGTTGGTCGCGTACAGCTCGACGAGCCGCGTCGTGGATAGCACGCCCCGGTGGATGAGCCGGTCGAGCGACAGCGACACCGCCGTCTCCAGACCGATGATGCCGAACGGCGCCCGGTCGAACTCCACGGCCTTCTCGTCGGCGTGGTGCGGCGCGTGGTCCGTGGCGATGGCGTCGATGCTGCCGTCGGCGAGCCCCTCCAGCATCGCATCGCGATCCGCCGCCGCGCGCAACGGGGGGTTCATCTTGAAGTTGGTGTCGTAGCGCAGGTCCTCGTCCGTCAGGATGAAGTGGTGCGGGGTGACCTCGCACGTGACGCGGATGCCGCGTTCCTTCCCGGAGCGTACCGCGCGCAACGATTCGCCCGCGCTCATGTGGGCCACGTGGAACGGCCCGCCGGTCAGGCCGCTCAGGCTGACGTCGCGTTCCACCATGATCGATTCGGTCTCCCCGGGCTGTCCGCGCAAGCCGAGGGCGCTGGCCCGGTACCCCTCGTGCACCACCCCGCCGGCGGCGAGCGACGGCTCCTCGCAATGATTGATGACCGGCATGCCGAACATCGAGGCGTACTCGAGCGCCCGCCGCATGAGGAGCGCGCTGGCGACCGGATGGCCATCGTCGGATATGCCGACGCAGCCGGCCTCCCGGAGCGCCTGGATCTCGGTCATCCGCTCCCCCTGCGATCCCACGGAGACCGCTCCGATCGGGTAGACCCTGGCGAGCCCGGCCTCGCTCGCCCGGCGTCGGATCTCCTCGGTGACGCCGACGTGATCGTTGACGGGTTCGGTGTTCGGCATGCAGGCCGCGGCCACGAAGCCGCCGGCCACCGCCGCGGCGGCGCCCGTGGCGATGGTCTCCTTGTGCTCCTGTCCGGGTTCCCGGAAATGGACGTGCATGTCGATGAACCCGGGGCAGACGACGAACCCGGCCGGGACCTCCACGCTGCGCGCGCCGTCGAGCGGCAGGCCGGCGCCGACCGCCGCGACGCGGCCGCCCTCGATGCGGACATCGGCCACCCCGTTGATTCCCTGCGTGGGATCGACCACCTGTCCACCCTCGAGCATCACCGCCTGCACCGTCATGCCGCCCCCTCGTTGGTCTCGAATCCGGCCAGCAGATAGAGCACGGCCATCCGAACGGCGACGCCGTTCGCCACCTGCTCGAGGATGACCGATACAGGGCCGTCGGCCACGTCGGAGGCGATCTCGACCCCCCGGTTCATCGGACCCGGATGCATCACGATGACGTCGGGGCGCGCCCGCCCGAGCCGTTCGGCGGTCAGCCCGAAGGTGGCGAAGTACTCGCGGCGGGAGGGAAAGAAATGCCCCTGCATCCGTTCCGCCTGCACCCGCAGGAGCATCACCACGTCGGCGCCGGCCAGCGCGTCGTCGAGCGACGTCGTCGCCCGCACGCCGAACCGCTCCACGCCGGGCAGCATGAGCGTCCGCGGGCCGCAGACCCACACGTCCGCTCCGAGCTCGGTCAACAGCAGCATGTTCGACCGCAGCACGCGACTGTGCAGCAGGTCGCCGACTATCGCCACCTTGAGCCCTTCGAACCCCGGCTTGTGCTCGCGGATCGTGAACGCGTCGAGCAGGGCCTGGGTGGGATGCTCGTGCATTCCGTCGCCCGCGTTGATGATCCGCGCATCGCAGACGCCGGCCAGCAGATGACAGGCGCCGGACGAGGAATGTCGCAGCACGACCATGTCGGGGGCCATCGCCTCGAGCGTCCGCGCCGTGTCCACCAGGGTCTCCCCCTTCAACAGGCTCGACGCGCCGCCGGCGATGTTGAGGGTGTCGGCGCTCAGCCGTTTCTCGGCGATCTCGAACGACGTGCGTGTCCGCGTGCTCGGCTCCAGAAAGAGGTTGACGACGGTCGCGCCCCGCAGCGTCGGCACCTTCTTGATGCGCCGGGTCCCGATTTCCTTCATCGCCTCGGCCGAATCGAGGATGAGCAGGACCTCCTCGCGGCTCAGGTCGCCGGCGCTCAACAGGTGCCTGGACCGCAATCGCGGCGCAGGTTCCGGGCGATCGCCCGCCGCCGTGCCGCGTGCATCGACGGTGGTGCTCATGGCGTTCCCGCTCCCGCCGCCGGTCCGGGGTCCTCGGCGATCTCCTCGATCACCACCTCGTCCGCGCCGTCCTCCTCGGCCAGCCTCACCTGCACGCTCTGCCGCGCCGAGGTCGGCACGTTCTTGCCGACGTAGTCGGCCTTGATCGGCAGCTCCCGGTGACCGCGGTCGACCATCACCACCAGTTGAATGCTGCGGGGCCGCCCGAAGTCGATGAGCGCGTCGAGCGCCGCCCGGATGGTGCGCCCCGTGTACAGCACGTCGTCGACCAGCAGGATGCGGCGCTCGTCGATCGAGAAGGGAATCTCGGTCCGCCGCAGCACGGGTTGCGGCGCGACCGCCTGCCGCATCAGGTCGTCGCGGTACAGCGTGATGTCGAGAGCGCCGGTCGGCACGTCGAGGCCGGTGATCTCGAGCAGGCTGCGTGCGAGCCGTTGCGCCAGCGGGACACCCCGGCGTCGGATGCCGACCAGCGCGACGCCGCCGACGCCCCCGTTGCGCTCCACGATCTCGTGCGCGATCCGCACCAGCGCCCGGCGAATGCCGTCCGCCTCGACTACCAGGGGCATGGCATTCGTCTCCGGGGCCGAGGCACAGGCTGCCGCCGGCACCGGCCCGCGGCGCCGGCGGGTCCGGGTCGAGAAACGGGCCGACGTGGAGAATGGACGGTTGGCACCTCTTTGCGACCTCGCGGGGACGCGCTTAAAGAGTTGCAGGCATGGTAGTCCGCTGCGTGCGGAGCACGCAAGATAAAGGGCCCCCGAAACCGCTCGGGTATACTCGGCCCGTGGCCCGCCCGGTGGACGTCGATGCCCGCATCGCGGCGAACCACAGGCTTTCCGACTCGTACAACGTCATCGAGCTGGAGGCTCCGGCCATCGCCCGGCAGACCCGCCCCGGGCAATTCGTGATGGTCAAGCGGGCCCTCGGGCGCGAACCCCTGCTCCGCCGTCCGTTCTCGGTCTTCGAGATCCTCCGGGACGGGCAGGGAACGGTGACCGGCCTGTCGCTGCTCAGCAAGCAGGTGGGCGCAGTCACCCGCGACCTCTTCCGGGCCGAGCCGGGGGAACGGCTCCGCTGCCTGGGACCGCTCGGCGTACCGTTCCCGGTCGTGACGCCGCCGACCCGCGCCTGGATGGTGGCCGGCGGCGTGGGACTGGCCCCGTTCGCGACGCTGGCCGAGGCGCTCCATGCACGCGGCGTCGACACCACGCTGTTCTACGGCGGACGGTCGGGTGACGATCTGTTTCGGATTCCGTTCTTCGAGCGCCTCGGGGTAGCCGTCAGGCTGACGACCGAGGACGGCACTCGAGGCGAGGCGGGAAGGGTGACGGCCCCGCTGGCCCGCCAACTGGCCGCCGCGACGGACGCGCCGTTGATGGTGTACGCGTGCGGCCCGACGCCCATGATGCGCGCGGCGGCGGAGCTGTGTGCGCGGGCGGGTCGGCCGATCCAGGTGTCCCTGGAGCCGGTGATGGGTTGCGGACTCGGCGGTTGCTACAGTTGCGTCGTGCGGGTTCTGGACGGCGGCGCCCGGTTCGTCCGGAGCTGTCTCGAAGGACCGGTTTTCGAAGGAACTCGCGTCTCGTGGGCCGACCTGACCTGAGCGTGGAGATCGCCGGCCTGCGACTGGCCAATCCGCTCATCGCCGCGAGCGGCTGCTTCGGCTACGGCATCGAGTACGCCGACCTGGTCGATCTGTCCGAGCTCGGCGCCATCGCCGTCAAGGGGCTGTTCCTGGAGGCCCGCGAGGGTCATGCCCCCCCGCGGATCGTGGAGACACCGAGCGGCATGCTCAACGCCATCGGACTGCAAGGCATCGGCGTCCGGGCCTTCGTGGCGGAGAAGCTGCCCGACCTTCGGGCCCGGCGCGCCGTCGTCATCGTCAACATCTGCGGGTCGACGGTCGAGGAGTACGCCGAGATTGCCCGGATTCTGTCGGACGCGGACGGGGTTGCCGCCATCGAGATCAACATCTCCTGCCCCAACATCGACGAGGGGGGGCATACGTTCGGCTGCAGCCTGACCGGCGTGCGCGACGTCGTGCGGGGGGTACGGGCGGCAACGACGCTGCCGATCTTTCCGAAGCTCACTCCGAACGTCACCGATATCGCCGCCATCGCGGTCGCCGCCGAAGAGGCCGGCGCCGATGCCGTGTCGTTGGTGAACACCTTCCTCGCGATGGCGATCGACGTGGAGACGCGGCGGCCGCGGCTGTCGAACGTCGTGGGTGGTCTGAGCGGCCCGGCGATACGGCCCATCGCCGTTCGCATGGTGTACGAGTGCAGCAACGCGGTGCGCATTCCGATCATCGGCATGGGGGGCATCGCCTCGGCGCGCGACGTGCTGGAGTTCCTCATCGCGGGCGCCGGCGCGGTACAGGTGGGGACCGCGAACTTCGAGGATCCGTGCATCTGGCCCCGGCTCCGCGAGGGAGTGACGGACTACCTGCAGCGCCACGGCCACGCTTCGGTCCGCGATATCGTCGGAACGGTCGACCTCTCCGCGCGGGAGACCGCGTGGGTCAGTACCTGAGCGGCAGCGATGGTCCGGCTGACGCTCTACACGCGGCCCGGTTGCCACCTGTGCGACGCGATGAAGCGCGTCGTCGACGAAGTCGCGCGCGAGGAGTCGGAGCCGGTCACGCTCCGGGAAGTCGACATCTCCGGGGATGTCGGCCTCGAGCGCCGCTTCGGAACGGAGATCCCGATCCTCGCATGTGGGGAGCGCGTGCTAGCGCGTGTCAGGACGACCCGCGCGGCGCTCTTGCAGTCGTTGCGGGACGCGACTGTCGCGACCCGCAGCCCGCACACTCGCCCGCAGTGAAGAAAGGACGCGTGGACCCAGCCACGCGCCCTGCACGACCATTGCGATTCCCGGGGCGTTCGCCGCCCCGAGCGGCTACTTCTCGATGACCAAGAAGTGGCCGCGCCGGTTCCGCGACCAGCAGCCTTCGTGGCTCTCCCCGCAGAACGGCGATTCCTCGCCGCGGCTCACCGTGTTGATCCGCACGGCCTCGATGCCGAGCGAAATCAGGTAGTCGCGAACCGCGGCCGCGCGCGCATCGCCGAGCGCGAGGTTGTACTCGTTCGTGCCCCGCTCGTCGCAGTGGCCTTCCACACGCACCCGCGTTGACGTCCAGCGGCGCATCCACTCGGCGTTCTGCTGCAGGGTCGTCTGGCCGGCCGGCAGCAACTCCGCCTCGTCGTAGTTGAAGAACACGGGCAGCAGGGGCGCCGCGGCATTCAACTCGTCGAGCGTCATCGCCATGAAGAGCTCTTCCTCCGTGGGCTCCGGCGGTGGAGGCGGTGGAGGTGGAGGCGGTGGAGGTGGAGGTGGAGGTGGCGGCTCCGGCGCCGGAGGAGGCGGGGGAGGCGGCTCGGGCGGCGGGTTGCCACCGCAGGCCACGGCCCCAACAGCCATTACTACCGCTACCAGAAGAGTCAAGAGGTGTCGCCACGATGGTTTCATAATGCGGCTCTCCACATAGTCGGATATTGGCAGTACTCAACCTGGGCACGTCGCTCGGACGGCCACCCTCCAAGGCCACGTCAGACGCCGAGCTTACAAACTCCAGCCAAACCGTGTCAATGGAAAGGTTTAGCCTGCTCCTCTTCGTCGTCCCGCCGCCAGGCGGCCGGATCCTCCGGCACGTCCGGCGCCAGGCCGAGCACGACCGGCATTACCTCCATGACCACGAGATCGGACCCGCACTCCGGGCAACTCGACTCGTCGCCCCGGTCCACGTCGAACTCGTCGATGTCGACCTCCGCCTTGCAAGCCGGACAGCGGGCCATGACCAGTATTCGCGGGATTATAGCGAGAGCCGTTGAGGCCCGCAATGGGTCGCCGGTCCTGGGCAGCCGGTGGCAAGACCCGCTGCATTCGAACCGCCACGGGCTCGGGGCGCGCCCTGTCCGCGGACGACCCCGAGCCGATAGATCCAGGGATGGCCGCACCCGCCACGGCGCCGAAGACCGTCCTGGTGGCCGACGACGCCGCCGACGTCCGGAACCGCTTCTCGGCCGCGCTCGAGAACGCGGGCCACACGGCGATCGGCGTCGGGACCGCGCCGGAGCTGCTCGCGCGCCTCCGGGCGCAGCCGGGCACGATCGACCTCGTCGTGCTGAACCTGCGGCTCGTACCGCCCCCGGCGGTCGACCTGATCCGAGCCATCCGCGGCAGCGGCGCCTGGCGGTTGCCCATCCTGGTGTTCAGCGGATCCATCACGAACGCGAAGCAAATCCGGCAGCTCGCCGGCCTGGGTGTCGCCGGCTACGTCAATGAACACAGCGGCACCGCCCACATCGTGCCCCTGCTTGCCCCGCACCTGTTTCCGGACAGCTTCAACCGGCGGCTGAGCCCCCGCGTGACGCTCGGCATCCCGGTCGCCTGTCGATTCGGCGACACCATCGTCGCCGCGCGCATCCTCGACCTCGGCAAGGGGGGCCTCGGCGTCTGGACGACGACCCCGCTACCTCCCGGGACGGCGGTAAGTGTCCGCTTCCGGCTCCCGGCCACGAAACGCGCCGTCGAAGCGCGCTCACGCGTGGTCTGGAGCGACCGGCGCCGCGGCATGGGTCTGCGCTTCGAGCAGGTCGACGCCGCCGATCAGGCGACCATCGACGAGTTCGTCGACCGGAACGCCCCGGAGAACGAGCCGCGTTAGCAGTCCGTGGCGCAACCCCGCGCGACGTTTCCGGCGCGGGGCGCGGTTGACACCTTTTCGCCCTCCTGATTACCATTTTTCGTTCGAGACACATTGAAATCAGTCTGGCTGCGTTCCGGCCGCCAGCAACGCCGGGGGTTCCGCCCGGCGCACCCGATGCAGGAGTTGGGCAGTGATTGAAGTGCGGCATGTCACGAAGCGCTACGGCCCGGTGGCGGCTGTCAACGACGTGAGCTTCCGCGTCGAACCGGGACAGATCCTCGGCTTTCTCGGCCCCAACGGCGCCGGCAAGACCACGACCATGCGTGTCCTGACCGGCTATCTGCCGCCGACCGAGGGCACGGCCACGGTCGCCGGGTTCGACGTGCTCGAGGAGCCGATCGAAGCCAAGCGGCGCACCGGCTATCTGCCGGAATCCCCTCCGCTCTATCCCGACATGACGGTGCGCGAGTATCTGACCTTCGTAGCCCGCATCAACGGGCTCGGGGCCCCGGATCGGGCCGCCCGCATCGACCGGGTCATGGAGCGCACGAGCATCGGGGACGTGGCCGACCGTCACTGCGGGAAGCTGTCGAAAGGCTACCGGCAGCGTGTGGGACTGGCGCAGGCCATTCTGCACAATCCGGAGGTGCTGATCCTGGACGAGCCGACCGCCGGTCTCGACCCCAAGCAGATCATCGAGACCCGCGAGCTGATCAAGGAGCTGGCCGGCGACCACACCATCATCCTGAGCACGCACATCCTGCCGGAAGTGTCCCAGACGTGCGAGCGGGTGGTGATCATCAACCAGGGCCGCGTAGTCGCCGAGGACTCGCCGGACAATCTCACGGGACGTCTCCACGGGGCGGTCACGGTCCAGATGCTGGTCGACACCGCGGGCGCCGATCCGACAGCGGCGCTGCAGGCGGTCCCCGGCGTCGCGTCCGTGAGCGTCGGCGAACCGGACGGCGCCGGCCGCACCATCGAGGTGCAGAGCTCGCAGGACGCGGACGTTCGGCGGGATCTGGCGAACACGGTGGTCTCCAACGGCTGGGGCCTGCTGGAGATGCGCCGGGCGCGATTGAGTCTGGAAGAGATCTTCCTGCAGTTGACGACCGCCGAAGAACCGGCCGGCGAAGGCGAAGCCTCCGGCGGCGAGGACTCGGACGACGAGGACCTCGCCGAGCCGGCCCCGACGATGGAGAGCGCCGATGAGTAACGTCCTTGCGATCGCCCACCGGGAGCTGCGCTCCTACTTCGTCTCGCCGATCGCCTACGTGGTGGTCGGCCTGTTCGCACTGTTGTACGGCTACTTCTACTACGCGAGCCTCGCCTTCATGGTGCAGTTCAGCGCGCAGGCCGGCATGTTCGGGGGCGGCCCGCAGACCGTCAACATCAACGAGTTCATGATCCGGCCGCTCCTGTCGAACACCGCGATCATCCTGCTGTTCATCCTGCCGTTCCTGACCGCGCGCGCCTACGCCGAGGAAAAGCGCTCCGGCACCATCGAGCTGCTGCTGACGTCTCCGCTCAGCGACTTGCAGATCATTCTCGGCAAGTTCCTCGGCGCATTCGCGCTCTTCCTGCTGATGCTGGCGGTCAGCGCAGTCCATATGGGCATCCTCTTCTGGTACGGCGAGCCGGAGCCCGGCTCGATCCTCACCGGGTACCTCGGCCTGGCGCTGATGGGCGGCTCGTTCATCGCCCTGGGACTGTTCGTGTCGAGCATGACCCGCAACCAGGTCGTGGCGGGTGTGGGCACGTTCTCGCTGCTGCTGTTGTTCTGGGTCCTGGGCTGGATGTCCGACTCCGCCGGACCGACGGCGGGCGCCATCCTCTCGTACCTGTCGATCCTGGAGCACTTCGACGACTTCTCGAAGGGGGTGATCGACACCGCACACGTGACCTATTACCTCAGCTTCATCGCCTTCGGCCTGTTCCTGACGGCGAAGTCGGTCGACAGCGAAAGGTGGCGGGGGTAAAAAATGGCGAACAGGATCCTGCAGGGACTGGGATGGGCCGGCGTCGCGGTAGTGTTCGCCGCACTCCTGGTCCGATTCACGCTTCCGGATCGACAGGAGCTCTGGTGGTGGCTGGCCGTGATCGGCCTGGCGATGGTGGCGGTGCACGCACTGAGCCAGTGGCGCGACATACTGGCGTTCTCCAGCCGCCGGCAGGCGCGCGAAGGCGCACTGGCGACATCCGGAGTGTTGCTGGCGCTGGGTATCCTCGTCGCCGCCAACTACATCCTGTCGCGGCAGAACGTCCGTTGGGATCTGACCGCGGCGCAGCAGTACTCGCTGTCGGACCAGACGCGGCGCGTGCTCGAGGCGCTCGAGACGCCGATTTCCGTGCTCGTCTTCGCGCGCGAGGCAGAGTTTCCGGGCTACCGCGACCGGCTGGACGAGTACTCGTACGTGTCGTCGCAAGTCAACGTCGAATACATCGACGTGGACCGCAACCCGGTCCGCGCGCGGCAGTACGAGGTGCAGGCCTACGGCACCATCGTCTTCGAGTACGAGGACCGCATAGAACGCACGACGTCCAACAGCGAGCAGGAGTTGACCAACGCGCTGATCAAGGCGGTGGAGGGCGAGGAGCGCACGGTCTACTTCGTGCAGGGCCATGGGGAGCGCGATCCGGAGAGTGACGATGATCGCGACGGCTACGGGGCAGTCCGCAGCGCTCTTGGCCGTGACAACTTCGGGGTCGAGACCGTAGTCCTTGCGCAGACCGGCGAGGTGCCGGCCGACGCCACCGTGCTCGTCGTGGCGGGTCCGTCCACCGATCTGCTCCCGAGCGAGACCGACCTGCTGCGTGGATACCTGGAAGGCGGCGGCAAGCTGATGCTCATGCTCGACCCGCCCGACACGCAGGAGGATCCGCCACACCCGAACCTGGTCGCGCTGGCCGGCGAGTGGGGCATCGAGCTCGGGACCGACGTGGTCGTCGACGCCAGTGGTGTCGGGCAGTTGCTCGGCACGGACGCCTCCGTGCCCGTAGCCGCCTCCTATCCGCCGCACGTCATCACCGATGACTTCAACCTGTTGACGGCGTTCCCGCTCGCGCGCTCGGTGCGTCCGGTGGCGGGAGGCGTGTCGGGGCGGATCGGCGAGGTGGTCGTGGAGACCGGCGCCCGAAGCTGGGCGGAGGCCGACCTGAGCCAGCTCGCGACCGGCGAGGTTACCCTGGACGAAGACGCGGGGGACGTCCCGGGCCCGGTGCCGATCGCGGCGGTCGTGGCGCAGACTATCGACGAGCCCGAACCGGCGGACGACGCGGACGAGGGCGGCGACGGTGCGGAGGGAGAGGCCGAAGCGGGCGAGAGCGGCAACGGGGACGACGGCGATCCGCCCCTGCAGGCGCGCCTGGCGGTCTTCGGCGACTCGGACTTCGCCTCGAACAGCGCCGTCGGCATTCAGGGCAATCTCGACCTGGCCCTCAACACCATCAACTGGCTCGCGCAGCAGGAGAACCTGATCGCGATCCGGCCGCGCGAGCCCGAGGACCGGCGGGTCACGCTGACCGCCGACCAGCAGGTGCGTATCTTCTGGCTCTCCCTGGTGCTTCTGCCCGGCTTCATCATCGGCACGGGCGTCTACACCTGGTGGAACCGGCGGGGATAGACAGCCATGCGACGACTGCGCTCGACGCTCGTGTTGCTCGTGCTTTTCGTGGCGATCGGCGGTTACGCCTGGTTCATCGAGCGCGAGCGGCCGCCGGCATCGGAAGCCGACGCAAACGAAGAGGCGTTCGACATGGCGGCCGGCCGGATTACCGACCTTACCGTCAACGCGGAGAACGGCGACGTCACGGCGCTGACCCGCACCGAGAACGAGATCGACTGGGTCGTCACCTCCCCGGTCGAAACCGAGGCCGACGACAACGCGGCGACAGCCATCGCCACCACCCTGGCCGCCCTCGAGATCCGACGCGAGGTCGAGGAGTCGGCGGCGGACCTGGCGCCGTTCGGCTTGACCGCACCCACCGTCAGCGTCACGTTCGCCACGCCCGACGGCGAGCCGCTGACCCTGTCGGTCGGCGACGAGACGCCGACGGGCGGAGAGCGCTACGCGGCGGTCGGCAACCGGGTGATCCTCGTCGCCGACTTCGTCGAGTCGACGTTGAACCGCACCACTTTCGAGTTGCGCGACCGCTCCATCCTGGAGTTCACGGGCCCCGACGTGACGAGCTTCGCCGTCGAGCGGGACGACGACACGCTGCGCTTCGCCAAGGCGGAGAACGAATGGCGCGTGGTCGATCCGCTGGAGGCGCGGGCGGATTTCGGGCTGGTGGAAGCGATGGTCGGACGTCTCGGCTCGGGCGAGATGATCGCCATCGAATCGGAGTCGGCGGCGGACGACGCGCTGGAACCCTTCGGACTCGAAGACCCCCGCCTCCAGGCGACGGTGGAGGTGGGCGGCGAGAGCTACACGCTGCTGGTGGGCGACGAGAGCCCGGAGACCACGGTCTACGCCCGCGACGCGGCGCGCGACCTCGTCTTCACCATCGACGCCGCGCTGGTCGACGATCTGGCGCGCGGTGCGGATACCTACCGCGAGAAGGACCTGTTCGACTTCCGCCCGTTCAACGCTACCGCGCTCACCGTGCTGCGCGACGGCCGGACGATCCGGTTCGAACAGGGACCGGCCGGGGAAGACGAAGATCCGGAGGACGACGCCGCGGCAGGCGAGGAGGTCTGGCGGCGCGTCGAGCCGCAACCGGCCGACATCGAGCGCCCGGAGATGGACGCCCTGCTGCGGGCGCTGTCGGATCTGCGTGCGGATTCCTTCGTCGGCAACCGCGCGGGAACCGGCCTCGACATGCCGCTGGCTACCGTCACCGCGACGTTCGGCGACGACGGCGAGGAGGAGCGCGTCCGCATCGGCCGCTCCGGCGACGCCGCCTACGGCCTGCACGGCGACGAGCCGGGCGCCGCCGTCCTGGACTCGGACGCGGTCGACGACGCGCTCGAAGCGCTGGACGCCCTCGACCCGGCCGCCTCGGCCGGTTGACCGCTCCCGCGCGGGGCCGAGCTCGTCGAAGATTCTCCGGACCGCGTTGTTCCGGCAGCTTCCAACCGATAGATCACTGTGAAGCATGTTCAGGAGCCCGCGGCAAACGCCCCGCGCCGTTCGAGCGGCGATGCATCCCGTCAAGACGGCGTTGTTTCTCGGTCGAACCGGGTCGATTCTGACCGTCGTCGCGCTGACCGGATGCCTGGCGCGCGCCGGCGCACCTGTTGCGTTTCCGGGCGCCGCCGCACCCGCCGACGCCGCGGATCGCCCGGTCGAGACGGCGCCGGCGGGCGCCGGCACCGGGCGCAGGGTCGATTCCGCTGCCTCACCGGACGCCGACCGGCCGGCGCCGGCTCCCCTCCAGGCCACGGTTTCGCCGCGCGCGTCCGGGATCACCGACGCGTCGCCGGCCGGCACGGCAGACCGGCACGGCAATCCCCATCTCGCCCGGCGTCTCGACCGGCTGCTCGCCGCGAGCGGGATCGGACCCGCGATCTGGGGCATGGAGGTACGGGCGCTCGACCGCGACGAGCGACTCTACGCCCACAACCCCGACGTGCTGCTGACGCCCGCCTCGACCATGAAGCTCGTGACGCTGGCCGCCACCGCGGAGCGGCTGGGCTGGGAGCATCGCTTCGAGACCGCGCTGCTCACCGCCGCGCCGGTCCGCGAGGGCACCCTGCAGGGTGATCTCGTGGTGCGCGGGGCCGGCGATCCGACGATCAACGCGCCGGGCGGCGCGGATGTCTTCTCCGTCTGGGCGGACGAGCTGCGGTCGCTGGGGATACGGCGTATCGCGGGACGGATCATCGGCGACGACGACATCCTCGACGATGGCGCTGTCGAGACGCCCGGTCTTGGGAGCGGGTGGGCCTGGGACGACCTCTCGCGCGGGTTCGCGGCGCCGGCCGGGGCACTGCAGCACGGCGAGAACGTCGTCGAGGTGATCGTGTCACCGGGGTCCGAGGCCGGCCGGCCGGCCATCGCGCGTTTCCGCAACGCCGGATCCGGGCTGACCCTGCGCAACGACGTCACGACCGTGCGCGCCGGCCGGACGGCCGGCCTCCGGCTGCGGCGGGCGCCCGGGCGGTCGTCGCTGGTCGTCAGCGGCCGTATCCCGGAGGGAGCCGTTCCCGTCGTTCGGATCGCGGCGGTCGGGAACCCGACCCTCTTCTTCGTGCAGGCGTTCAAGAGCGCGCTCGAAGAACACGGTGTGGCGGTCGACGGCGAGGCGATCGACATCGACTCGCTCGCGCCGCCGGATCGGACGGCTGCGGTGCCGGGCTTGCGCACGCTCGTCCATCACCGTTCGAAGCCGCTCGCCGCGATCGGCGTCGACATGCTCAAGCACAGCAAGAACCTCTACGCGGAATCGCTGGTACGCCACGTCGGCGTCTCGGTGCGCGCCGCGGCGCACGCCGGGCGCTCGGTGGTGGGCGACGTACTGGCCGGCTGGGGCATCGACGGACGCGGCGCGGTCGTCTCGGACGGATCGGGTCTGTCGCGCTACACCTACCTGACGGCCGGCACGCTGGTGGAGATCCTGGCCAGAATGTACCGCGACCCGGACCACCGCGCGCGCATCATGACCGCGTTGCCCGTCGCCGGACGGGACGGGACGCTGCGCCGGCGCCTGGTCGGCACCGCCGCGGAGGGAATCGTTCGTGCGAAGACCGGCTCGATGAGCCGGGTACGGGCGCTGGCGGGCTACGTCGACGCCGGCGGCGGCAGACCGCTGGCGTTCGCCATCCTCGCCAACAACTTCAGCGCACCGGCGGCCGAGGTGACCCGCGTCATCGACGAGGCGGTGGCCACTCTGGCCGCGTTCTCGCGTCAGTAGAAGTGCTTCACCGGGCGTCCAGCGGATCGACGAGGCCCGCCTCGGCGAAGCCGCGGGCACGCAGGCGGCAACTGTCGCACCGGCGGCAGGGCGTGCCAGCCGGCGACGGGTCGTAGCAACTGTGGGTCAGACCGTAGTCGAGCCCGAGCGCTTCCCCGCGGCGGACGATGTCGGCCTTCGTCATGTCGAGCAGCGGAGCGTGGACCCGGAACCGGGCGCCCTCGACCCCCGCCCTCGTCGCCAGCCCCGCGAGCCGCTCGAAGGCCGCGATGTACTCCGGACGGCAGTCGGGATAACCGGAGTAGTCGAGTGCGTTGACGCCGATGACGAGGTCGACGGCCCCGAGCACCTCGGCCCACGCCAGCGCGAGCGACAACAGGACGGTGTTGCGGGCAGGCACGTAGGTGGCCGGGATTCCCTCCTCGTCGAGCGCCCGATCCTTGGGCACGGCGACGGCCCCGGTCAGCGCCGACCCGCCCAGGGCGGCAAGATCGACCGACAGCTCCCGGTGGCGCTCCACGCCGAGCGCGGCGGCGACCCGCCGCGCCGCCTCCAGCTCGTGCGCGTGGATCTGACCGTAGCGCACGGTGAGCGCGAAGAGCCGGCAGCCCTGGGAGCGGGCGATGGCCGCGGCGGTGTAGGAGTCGAGCCCCCCGCTCAGGAGCACGACGGCGCGCTTGTCTGCAGGCAACGGCTCATCCGTCGGACGGCTCGATGGAGAACGGCGTGAAGGAGGTCTCGCGGTCGTACACGTCGACCTCCTCGACAACCTTGAGCCACTTCACCACGAGGTACGTCAGCGGCGTCGCGGCCACCTCGTAGAGGACCTTGAAGAGGTAACCGGACCACACGGTCGTGAAGAGCACGGCGGCAGGCAGTACGCCGCCGAACGCCGCCACCGTGAAGATGACGGTATCGACGCCCTGTCCGACCACCGTCGAGCCGATGGTCCGCGCCCACAGGTGCTCGCCGTTGGTCGCCACCTTGAGCTTCGCCAACACGAAGGAATTGGCGAACTCACCGGCCCAGTAGCCCAGGATCGACGCGACGACGACGCGGGGCACGAGACCTAGCGCGGACGCAAAGGCCTCCTGCAGTTCCCAGCCGGGGGCCGGCGGGAGAGCGACCACGAGGCCGAGAAACGACGCCATCAGCAGGTTGGCGCCGAACCCCACCCAGATGATCTGCCGCGTTCTGGCATAACCGTAGACCTCGGTGAGGACGTCGCCGAACACGTACGTGACGGGAAACAGCAGAATCCCGCCGGCGAACACGAACGGCCCCAGCAGAATCAGCTTCTGCGCGGCAATGTTGGAGATCAGCAGCGTCGCCACGAACGCCGCGCCGACGAATGCGAAGTACCTGTGCCCCGGAGGAGCGCCTCGCCCGGTCATGATGTTCCGTCAGAACCTCCCTGCCCGGGTGACGCCGGTACGGGGACACCCGTCCTCGATTGCGCGAACGCTTGCAGCAGAGGGGATTCTAGTGGCCGTGCGACTCGCAGTATCCACAACCGGTACATTCGACGGCGGGCTCGATCACGCACCGGCCCTCCGGCGGATCGCCCGCCAGCGCCGCACGGGGGAAACGCCCGTGCGAGGGCTCGTGGGCGGGAAGCGGCGCGGCCGGCCGCGACCCGACCGCCGCGGGCGGGGCACTGCGCGCGGCGAGGTGGCTGCGGATGGCCGCGTCGACGGCGGCCCGCACGTCCGGCTCGGTCACGATTCCCTCCCGGCCGGCCCCGGAGGCGTCCCCGCGGCGTTCGGACCACCGCCGTCGATACGGTCCACGCGGTCGACAATCCCCACGATGGCGGTATCCGCCGGGGCCGCGGGCCGGCGGATGGCAGCTACGGCGGCGCGGCCTTCCTGCACCACCAGCACGCGTTCTCCGACCCCGGCCTGCGCCGCGTCCACGGCGAGCAGCGGTACACCGTGCGCCGTGCCGGCGGCATCGACCGGCTGCACGAACAGCAGCTTGGACCCCACCAGCTTGTCGTGCTTGCAGGTCGCGACCACGGTCCCGGTTACTCGCGCGAGTTGCATGGATCCGTTCAGTCCGCAGGCTCCGCGGTCCAGTGATCGACGATACCGACGACATTGGCATCGGTCGCGACCAGATCCGGCAGGAAAGGAAACGAAGCTTCGCGGCCGCGTACGAAGAACACCGTTTCCCCCACACCGGCGCCGGCCGAGTCGACCGCCACGAGCGCCCGACCGACCGCCGAGCCGGCCGGTGTGAGCGGCTGCAGCACGAGCAGCTTCTGGCCGTGCAGACTGCGGTCCTTCATCGTCGAGACGACATCGCCGACAACACGGGCCAACTGCATCTTGCCTGGAATCGCGCCTGTGACCGTCGACGAGATCAGCCCCGGGCGGACACATCGATGGAGTCTACGATGCCGACGATCGCGGCGTCCACGGGGGTGTCCTTCAGGTCGCCGGCCATTCGCGCCGAGCTGCCGCTGACGACGAGCACGGTCTCGCCCGCGCCCGCGTCGACCGTGTCGACCGCCACCAGATGGCTGCCGCGCGGCGCGCCGTCGGGCTCGATCGGCTGCACCAGCAGCAACTTGTTGCTGACGAGACGCTCGTCCTTGCGCGTCGCTACCACCGTGCCGACGATCTTGGCCAGGATCACCGTTCAGGCGCCGGACTTGCCGATCGGCAGGGCGTCCTCGAGATTGGAATGCGGCCTCGGAATCACGTGCACCGACACCAGTTCGCCGACCCGGCGCGCGGCGGCGGCGCCGGCATCGGTCGCGGCCTTGACCGCCGCCACGTCGCCACGCACGACCGCCGTGACGTAGCCGGCGCCGATCTTCTCCCAACCGACCAGTGTCACCTTCGCGGCCTTGACCATTGCGTCGGCCGCCTCGATCATCGCAACGAGACCCTTGGTCTCGACCAGTCCCAACGCTTCACCCATGGTGTCCTCCGCGCGTGCGCCCGATGTCCGCTACCGGCGCGAGGCGTGCCCGCCTACTCGCGCAGACGGTTGACGGCGTCTTCGACGATTGCCGCCAGCTCGCGGTATGTTAAACGAATTTCCGCATCCGGGTCCGACGCCGGAGCCGCCCCGGGAGCGGCCGGCGTGTCATCCACGAGCTGCCGGCCCGGCGCGGAAGGCGCCTCTATGGTCTGGCAGGCGGGATCGCCGGACGCGGTGGTTCCGTCGCTCTCCTCCGGGCAGATCGGCGCCGGCGCGGCGATTCCGTAACTGCCTCGCAGCTCCTGCAGGCGGTTGACCTCCTCGCGCGACAGCAGCCGCTCGCGGCCAAGCAGGCGCGCGACCACGCTGATACGGGCGAAGTGTTCGATCGTCTCCATCTTGTAGTACGCGCGCAGCAGTCCGTCGGCCACCGTGATGGCCCCGTGATTGGCCAGCAGCAGGCCATCGTGCACCGCGATGTGCCGGTCGACCGCATCGGCCAGCTCCTGCGTGGACGGCGTCCCGTACTCGGCGATCGGAATGCTCCCCAGCGTCGTCACCACTTCGGCCAGCACGGCCCGATCGAGCGGGATTCCGGCCACTGCGAAGCCGGTCGCGACCGGTGGATGGGCATGGACGACGGCGGTGACGTCGGGGCGGCGGCGGTACACGGCAAGGTGCATCGGCAGCTCGGAGGACGGATCTCTCTCGCCGGCCAGCTTCCGCCCCGCGTAGTCGGTGATCACCAGCATGTCGGGGGACATGAAGCCCTTGGAGACGCCCCTCGGGGTGGTCAGAAGACGCTCGGCATCGAGTCGCACGCTGACGTTTCCGTCGTTCGAGGCGACGTAGGCCCGCTCGTGGAGACGCCGGCCGATCTCGACGATGTCGGCGCGTTTGGATTCCTCGGAACTCATGGGTCGAACGTGACGCCGGTACTGGAATCAAGTGGTCTTCGCGAACGACTGCTGGCACTTCCGGGAACAGAAATAGTGCGTGGTGCCGCCCGCGCGCGTGCTGAAGGCTCGCGACGCCTCGATGTATGTCCCGCACACGGGATCGCGGACCAGGGCGCCTCCCGCCTTCGTTCTACGCGATTGCGGCTCCCGGGCCCCGGCGACCAGGCCCGCGACGAACTTCCAGATCAGGCGGATGATCAGTACCACGAACAGCAGACGCAGCATCCATGCCATCGTGCGTCTTCCCCGCTGCCGGTCAGGCGAGCTCGCGCCGCGCGCACGCGGCGATGCTCTCGGCAAGCTCCTGCACGACCTCCTGATCCTGTCCTTCGATCATGACACGCAGCACCGGTTCCGTCCCCGAGTAGCGTACCAGGACACGCCCGGCCCCGCGGAGACGCTCCTCCGCTGCCCGCATGGCATCGACCAACGCCGGCACCTCGTCGATTCGCGGCCTGTGGATCACGGGCACGTTCAGTACGACCTGAGGATAGACGTGCAGGCCGCCGACCAGGTCCGCCAGCTCGCACCCGCTCTCCACGACCATCCGCAACACGGACAATGCCGTGCCCAGTCCGTCTCCGGTGGGCAACAGGTCGGCGAAAATGATGTGCCCCGACGGCTCGCCCCCCAGGCGGACGCCGTGTCGTTCCATCTCCGCGTGCACGTGAGCGTCCCCGACCGCGCAACGATGGAGCGCGATGCCGTCCTTTCGCAACGCCGATTCGAGTCCGAAGTTGCTCATGACGGTCGCCACCACGGCGCCGCCCGCCAAGCGACCGGCACGGTGCAGATGGCGGGCCGCGACGAAGAGCACCCCGTCGCCGTCGATGATTCGGCCGCGGCTGTCGACCAGCACGACGCGGTCGCCGTCGCCGTCGAAAGCGAAGCCCAGCCGGCACCCCTTCTCGACCACTGCCGCCTGCAGCGCCTCGGGATGCGTCGAACCGCACATCCTGTTGATGTTGCGGCCGTCCTGCCCCGCGTGCAGCTCGACCACCGGTATCCCGAGCCGCCCCAACACACGGGACGCAATCCCGCCGGTCGCGCCGTTGGCGCAATCGATGGCAATCGGCAGCCCGGCCACGGAGACGTCACCCACGACGCCGATCAGGTGATCGACATAGGCGTCGACCGCATCCGCGCTCTCGATCGACGGACCCGCCGCTTGCGGCACGCCGCCCGTCGCGCGGATGCTCGCGACCCGCGCCTCGAGCCTGCGCTCGAGTGCGGCCGATGCCTTTGCCCCGCTGGACTGCAGGATCTTGATTCCGTTGTCCGGATAGGGGTTGTGTGAGGCGGAAATGGCGACGCCCGCGTCGAAACCGTGCCGCGCCGCGACGACGGCGACCCCCGGCGTCGGCACGATTCCGATGCCTACCGGCAACCCGCCCCGCGCCCGGACCCCGGCGGCGAATCTCTCTTCGACCCAGGAACCCGTGTCCCGCGTGTCGCGCCCGCAGGCGATGCGGGGTGCGCCGCCCAGTTCCTCGGCCAGGGCCGCGCCCAGGCACGCGATGGTGTCACCGTCGAGCGGGGGCGTACCCGGCACGCCGCGCACGCCATCGGTGCCGAAGAGAACGCTCGACATGAAATCGGTACTGGCAGCCCGTAGCGACAGACTGTGCGGGCTCCGGAAGGCCGCGCACTCGGTCAGCGCACGGTGACGGTCACCCGCGACGGGTCGATGCGCGTCACGCCGATGCCGGCGCTGCCCTCGACGGTGACGGGCAGATTGTAGCGACCGGGTTGCAGGCCGACAAGGTCGACCCACGCCGCGACCCCGGTCTCCTCGAGTGCCTGCACGCGGTCGCGGCGCCCCCGCACGCCGACCGTGATCGAGTCCGGCTCGATCGACACGGCGCGTTCGCTTCCGTCCGCCCGAACCGGCACCGCGCGCAGGACCCGCTCCGCCGGCGCAGGCACGATCTCCACCGTGACCTGCGCCGACGCGGGAGTGCGAAGCCTGACCATGGGATCCGCCACGCCCACGGTGACCGTCGCCTGGACGCGGCTGGTCGCCCCGTCGACAGGTACCGGCTCCGTCAACGCTTCGGCCACACCGGCAAGCCGGCTTTCCGGGCCGATCACCTGCACGGTCGGCGGCACGGTACCGATTCGGCCGACCGCATAGCCTTCCGCCGGCCTCCCCTGGACATCGGGCACCACCGTCACGGCTCTCGGCGCGCCCGCGGACTCGAGCGACACACTGATCGTCGCGGGAAAGACCTGGGTCACCTCGACACCGAACGGGACGCGAACGCGTCCCGCGAACATGTCGAACAGCCGGCGGCGGCCCGGACGCTCCCCCTCCAGATCGATCGCGGCCACGACGTCGCCCGGCTGCAGACCGCTCACGATGTTGGCCGCGCCGCGCACGCGGATCCGGACGCTGTCGGGCAGATCACCCCCCACGTACAGGAGCTCCGGTACGTTCTCGAAACCAAGCGGCACGTCGATCCCGCGCTCCACGACCGGCTGCCCCGCCACCTGGATCCAGAAGACCAGAGCCAGGGCCAGCGCCAGCAGCTTGAGTCCGAGATCGCGTACGACCAGTTGGCCGAACATCAGAGGTCGCTCCCGACCGGACGGCCCCGGCTGGCCGGCCGCACCAGCGTCTCGAGTCTCGCCGCGAGGCGACCGGCATCGAGATCGCGTTCGATCTGCCCGTCGACCGCCAGGGACACCGTGCCGGTTTCCTCGGACACCACGAGCGCTACGGCATCCGATTCCTCGGTCAGTCCGATGGCCGCCCGGTGGCGCGTGCCGAGCTCGGTGCTCTGGGGGCTGACGGTCAGCGGCAGGAAACAGGCGGCGGCCGCGATCCGCTCTTCCTGCACGATCACGGCGCCGTCATGCAGCGGTGACTCGGTCTGAAAGATGCTCACCAGCAGATCGTAGGTCACGCGCGAGTCCAGCGGGATTCCGCTGTCGACGTAGTTGCGAAGTCCGACTGCCCTCTCGATGGCGATCAGCGCCCCGACCTTGCGGCTGGCCAGCAGTCCCGCCGCCGTGACGATCTCCTCGATCGTCTCGTCCGTCGTCGCGCGGCGCGTGAAGTAGCGGAAGGCGGGAGCGCGGCCCAGCCTCGACAGGCCGCGCCGGATGTCGGCCTGAAACAGCACGATGGCCGCGAAGACGATATAGCCGAACATGTCGCCGATGATCCAGCGCACCGTCCGCAGCGTGGCGAGCTCGGCGGCGTAGTAGAGGCCGACGAGAAGCACTCCCCCGAAGACCACCTGCGCCGCGCGGGTGTGGCGGATCAGCTTCAGAAGCTCGTAGAACAGGAACGTGACGACGGCGATGTCCAGCACGTCGCGCCAACCGACGCGCACGCCGAGCATGCTTCCGATGGCATCGAACAACATGTTCAGCCCCGGGCTTCCGTCACCCGCGGAACGGCCGGCTCCCCACCAACCGGTTCATCCCGTTCCGCCGCCGTTCGAATCGCGTCCGCCACCCGGACGACATCGACATGCGCGGCGACCCGATGCACGCGTACGATGTGCGCCCCGAGACATGCCGCGGCAGCGACGGCGGCCGCCGTCCCCCACTCCCGCTCGCCGGGTGTTCGGTCGCCGAGCGCGGCGGACAGAAACGACTTGCGGGACGGCCCGACCAGGATCGGCCGGTCCAGGCTGCGCAGCGACGGCAGGTCGGCGAGCGCCGCCAGGGTCGCATCCGCGCGCTTCGCGAAACCGAGTCCCGGATCCACCACCAACTGCTCGCGCGGGACGCCTGCCGCCACCGCCCGGCCGATGATCGTGCGCAACTCGGCCGCCACCTCCGCGCCGACGTCGCGATAGCGAGCATACCGGTACATCTCACGCGAGCTGCCCCGGTTGTGCATGAGCAGCAGCGGCGCTCCGGCGCCGGCGGCCACCCCGGCGAGCGCCGGTCCGGCCGCGAGCCCGGAGATGTCGTTGACCATCGCGGCGCCGTGGTCCAGCGCCGCGCGCGCAACCTCGGCCTTGTACGTATCGACGGAGATGGGCGCGCGCACATGCCCGGCGAGCCGGTCGAGCACCGGCAGGATCCGGCGCATCTCCTCGTGCGCCGGCACCCGCTCGGCGCCGGGCCGCGTCGATTCACCGCCGACGTCGAGAAGATCCGCCCCGGCTTCCTCGAGCCCGAGGGCTCGATCGGCGGCCCGCCCGGGGTCCATGGTCACGTTGCCATCGGCGAACGAATCCGGCGTAACGTTGACGATGCCCATCACGAGAGTGCGCGTCCCCAACGTCAGGGTGCGCCCTCCGGGCAGTGCGAGCGTATACCGGGTCCTGGGCGTCATCCTCGGATCGGAACGAACGACAACCGCAGATTGGCGGTGGACGTGGGGGCCCCGGGTGGAGCCCTATTCCTGCGGAACGACCTTGTCGAACGAGGGCACCGGCGGCACGATGGGCGCGGGTTCGGCCTCGTCGTCGGGCGTCGACACGGTACCGGTGGGCGGCGCGGATCCGGGCGACGGGTCGGGCAGCGGATCGTGGATCGGCAACCCCTTCGCGAGCCGCGTCACCTGGTCGGCGTCGAGCACCTCGCGAATGAGCAGCTCCTCGGCGATGCGAATGAGCTCGTCCTTGTGCGAGCTGAGCAGCTCGCGTGCCCGCTCGTAGTTGTCCGTCACGATCCGCTTGATCTCCTGGTCGATGCGAATCGCGGTACCTTCGCTGTAGTCCTGCGACTGCGCGAAATCGCGCCCCAGGAACACCTGCTCTTCCTTCTTGCCGTAGGTCAGCGGGCCGATCGACTCGCTCATCCCCCACTCGCACACCATCCGCCGCGCCATGTCCGTCGCGCGATCCAGGTCGTTCCCCGCGCCGGTGGTGATGTTGCCGTTCGTCAACTCCTCGGCCAGACGGCCACCCAGCAGGATGGCGATCTGATCGTTCAGGTAGTCCCGCGAATAGTTGTGCTTGTCGTCGACCGGAAGCTGCTGGGTGACGCCGAGCGCCATTCCGCGCGGAATGATCGTGACCTTGTGGATCGGATCCGCGTGCGGCAGGAGCACCGCAAGGAGCGCGTGCCCGCCCTCGTGCACGGCGGTCACCTGCTTCTCCTCGTCGCTGATGATCATCGAACGCCGTTCGGAGCCCATCAGGACCTTGTCCTTGGCGAACTCGAAGTCCTGCATCTGGACGACCTTCTGGTTGTAACGCGCCGCGTTCAGCGCGGCTTCGTTCACCAGATTGGCCAGATCGGCGCCCGAGAACCCGGACGTGCCGCGAGCGAGCACGTGAACGTCCACGTCGTCCGAGAGCGGAATCTTGCGGGTATGGACGCCGAGGATACCCTCGCGTCCCTTGACGTCGGGCCGGTTGACGACGATGCGCCGGTCGAAACGGCCGGGCCGCAGCAACGCCGGATCGAGGACGTCGGGCCGGTTGGTCGCGGCCACCAGGATGACCCCCTCGTTCGACTCGAAGCCGTCCATCTCGACGAGCAACTGGTTCAGCGTCTGTTCCCGCTCGTCGTGGCCCCCTCCGAGCCCGGCTCCCCGGTGCCGCCCCACCGCGTCGATCTCGTCGATGAAGACGATGCAGGGCGCGTTCTTCTTGCCCTGCTCGAAGAGATCGCGGACTCGCGACGCGCCGACGCCGACGAACATCTCGACGAAGTCCGACCCGCTGATCGAGAAGAAGGGAACGTTCGCCTCCCCCGCTACGGCGCGGGCCAGCAGGGTCTTGCCGGTTCCGGGAGGCCCCATCAGCAGGACGCCCTTCGGGATCCGCCCGCCCAGCTTCTGGAACTTCTGCGGCTCCTTGAGGAACTCGATGATCTCCTGCAGCTCCTCCTTCGGCTCCTCGACGCCGGCCACGTCCTTGAACGTGACCTTCTTCTGCGAGCTCGACGACAGCTTGGCGCGGCTCTTGCCGAACGAGAGCGCCTTGTTGCCCCCGGTCTGCACCTGCCGCATGAAGAAGATCCAGAACCCCAGAATCAGGAGGATGGGAGCCCACGTGTACAGCAGCGTCGCCCAGGGGCTGCCCGCCGCCTCGCGGGCGCTCACGGCCACGTCGCGCTCGACGAGCCTGTTGACCAGCCCTTCGTACTGCGGCGGCGCGAACGAGCGGAACGACTCGCCCGAGGTCGTCGAACCGCTGACCTCGTTGCCGGTGAGCGTGACGCTCTCCACCTGGCCGCTGTCCACCATCCGGATGAACTCGCTGAACGAGACCGACTCGTCGCGGGCCTGGAAGTCCGTCGAGAAATTCCAGATCAGCACCACGACGACGACGAGCACCATCCAGAAGGCAAAGCTTCTGACAGACGGATTCAAGCGAAACCTCCCGTCTTCACGATCTTCAAGGTTACCACGCCTTCGTCCGTGTCGATCATTCGCGCGCCCTCCGACAACGCGTGCCCCGCCACCCAGACGATCCCGAGCCGGGCGTCGACCACCAGCGGAACGTTTCCGCGCCAGTGGCGGGGAACCTTGCGGTCCACGAAGAAGTCCTGAAGCTTCTTCGTGCGCCCCCCGAGCCCGAGCGGCCGGAACACGTCCCCCGGGCGCCAGCTCCGAACGGTGAGCGGCGCCGTGATTCGCCCCGCCGGCAGCGCAACGACGTCTCCACGTGCGACGAGCCGGGCCGGCCGCTCGCCACGCTCGGCCGCGATGCGCACTCCGGCATCGGCAATCTCCACCTCGCCGGGCACCGCGAGCGGGTACTCGAAGCCTCTACCGACATTGACGACCTCCGGGGCCGCGCGGCCGGCACGTCGCCGCAGCCGCAACGTCGATCCGTCCCGCTCGACCCGGCAACCGGGAAAGTCCGCCGCGGCCGGCGCCGTGCCACCGGCGTCCGCCATACGCCGCAGGCGTTCGACGTGACCGAAGCCGACCCGCCGGTCGCCGGCCTGCTCCAAGGCGCTCCGGGCGATACGCCGGGCAATCGCCGGCGCCCCGGATGCGAGCAGGTCGGCATCGACATCGAGGCATCCCTCTCTACATTGGACGATCTCCACGGCGGCCGCGTTCGCCGCCTCGTCGATCCAGTCGGCGTCATGCCGCGCGATCGCCGCCCCGCGTGCGAGCACATCGGCGATCGCGGGCGAGAAGTGCTCGGCCAGAAACGGAATCAGCCGGTGCCGCACGCGATTGCGCAGGACACGCTCGTCGCGGTTGCTCGGATCCTCCCGATGCGACAGTCCGCGCCGCCGCAGGTAGTCGCGCAGTTCCTGGCGCCGGACATCGAGCAGCGGCCGCACGACCGGCCCGCTGTGCGGCCGGATGCCGGCGAGGCCGGCCGGCCCGGCTCCGCGGATCAGCCGCAGGAGAACGGTCTCCGCCTGGTCGTCGCGCGTGTGCGCGGTCGCCACGAGGTCGGCAGTCCCCTCTCTGACCATGCGCTCGAACAGCTCGTACCGGATCCGGTGTCCGGCCGCCTCGACGGAAATCCTCTCCGCGCGCGCGCGGGCGGCCACGTCGGCGCGTTCGACGGTGACCGGGACGTCGAGCTCCCCGGCGAGTCGCCGGCAGAACGCCTCGTCTTCGTCCGCCGACGCACCGCGCAGGCCGTGGTTGACATGCAGGAGTCCAGCGACCGACCAGTCCGTTGCGCGCTCGAGCTCGCACAGCAACGCGGCAAGGGCCACCGAGTCGCCGCCGCCGGAGCATGCGGTCAGAACGCGGGCGCCCGGAGGAATGAGCGCATCGCGTTGAGTAGATTGCAGGATGCGCTGCGCCAGCGGGAACATGAGTCTTGCTCGAACGGCCGGTTCAGATGCCGGCGAGATCCCTTACTCCGTCTCGAAACACCCGGAAACTCGGTGACCGGTTCCCGTTGACGTCCATGTGCGGAGCGATTCGCCGTGCCCATTCACACTTCGCCCTGCCCGTCGTCGGATACCCGGCGCCCTTTAGATGCGCAGACCCGCCCGGATGCACGGCGTCTGCCAGGACCTCCCATGTACCGCAGATGCTGTCCTGCCTGTAGCCATGGAGAACGGTGTCCGCCGCGGCCGGATAGGCAGCCTTCACCGCGCGACGATCGCCCAACAGCCACGCCTCACCTTCCTCGATTGCTATCCTGAACAGCGTCCTCGGACGCGGATTGCACCCGTGCAGCACCGCGAGCAACTCCTGCTTGAATGTCCGACAATCCCGGTCGTCCAAGTCCACTAGGACAACGACGCAGCCGAGCCGCGGTTGAAGACTTCGCCCGTATCCACGCAGAAGTCGCGGCAACTGATCGAGCAGGAGTCGTTTTCTCGGATCCGTTACTGCGTGAAGATTCTTGGGTATCCGCCCGATTCCCTTGTAGCGGTGCAGTCTCCAGGAATGATTCGCGCCATTCGCGCCGAGAATCTTCTCCAGCACGACATCCAGCGCGATGCTACCAGACTGGTCCTCCACCAATACCTCGAAGTGCATTCGGCTATTTCCGATCCAGATACTCGCTGTACCACAGGCCGCCGAGCGGCAACCCCTCCGTCACCATCGAGCTGACCACCTTGTCGTCGCTGGCCCGGAAGATTCTGGCGAAGCCGTCCGCCTGCTTCTCCAGAATCCACGTTTCGTCCGGCTGCAATGCGTCGACGAAATACGGCTGGTGCGTCGTGACGAATATCTGCGGCGCGCTCTTCCTTCCCGTGGCATGCTCGCGAAGCTCCTCGGCCAGAATCTCCAGCAACTTGTGGTACAGGCCGTTCTCCGGCTCCTCGATGCAGATGAACGGCGGCGGCTCCGGATCCTCCAGCATGATGAGGTAGGCGAAGACCTTCAACGTCCCGTCGGACATCTGCTGCGCGTAGAAGGGATCATCGAATCCCTTGTCGTTGAAACGGAGCAGCAGTCTTCCATCCGGACTCTGCTCGGTGTCGATCCGATCGATGCCCGGGATCCTCCCGGCAATACGATTCAGGATGCCCTTGAATCTCTCGCGGTGCTCACGCTCCATGAACTGCACGACGTTGCCGAGGTTGTCACCGTGAATATTCAGATGTTTCTGCGGCCCCGCCAACGGCAGACCTCGCGCGGCATCTGGAGTGAAGTAGCTCAGATACCACCCTTCGACGAACTGGCGAAAGGACGATATTCTGGGGTGCTGCTTCAGGGCTCCGAGGGTCGCGATGCCGAGCTTGCGCCTGTCCAGCAGCTCCACGATCTCGGATTCCGCACTTTCCTCTCCGGCCACTCTCTTCGCGATCTGCGCAATGAGCGAGTCCAGATCGATCTTCATCCCTTTGGCTTCATCGATCTGCTGTCCCTGGGCTTCTCCTTTCCAGGCCAGCCCTCGTCCATCGTTCATCATGAGGAACGAGAATGGCCGTCCGTGCTTCTGTCCCTTGCGGCGCTGGCGAAGGCGTTCGCCGGAGACATAAGGCCGCCCTGTGTTGTCCCTGTCAATCGCCAGCTCGTACGTGATGGGCCGGGCTCTCGGTTCTTCTCTGTAGTAGACCTCGAATTCAATCGGACCATCGCTCCCCTGCGAGCGGATGCGCTCGAATCCTCCTCGCCCTCGAACGTCGCACGCCTCCTCGACCCCCAGCTTCAAGCAGTCCGCAAGAAAACCGAAGGCGTCGAACAACGAACTCTTGCCCACCCCGTTCTTCCCGATCACGACGGACATCGGCGTCAAGGGCTGGACGCTCTGCGTGTTCCACAGCTTGCCAAGCGTCAGATCCTTCAGCACCCGGTAGTTGGCAATCCGAATCCCCTCGATTTTCGCCATGGCTTCGTTTCCTCGCGTCGACCGTGGGCCACCGGCATGACGGTGCGAAGCCCCTGTCGTCGTCGCTTGAAGGGTACCGGCCGGACACGACCGTTCGCAAGGTGGGCTCGACGCCTGCGACGCCGGCCGGGGAGAAGCAGTGGAGGTGGTGCCGGTGCAGGGACTTGAACCCCGGACCTAGCGGATATGAGCCGCTTGCTCTAACCAGCTGAGCTACACCGGCACGGGATCCCTTTATTATACACCACGCGTATGCTTCGTGAGCGGCGCGGACCAGTGATGCCCCTGCGACGGCAGGATGGGCCGGGGGTTCCGCCATCATCCCTCCCAACGGAACGGAGGACACGACCGACGGCACCGCTGTAATCGAACGAGAGCGGAGCGTGCGAACGACGAATGCATCCCCTCGTTGACAGAATTCGACACGAAGACAGGAGAAGATGTCGCCCCCGCGGCGTTCGTCCGAAGGGAGGCCGGGCCGCGCCCAGTCTTGCCGCAGGGAGGCAACGAGAGGAGATCGAACCGTTCACCCGTATCGCGCCGCGCGACATTGCCTCGATCGCGTGGGGCGACAGCCCAAGGAGACGAGGCGCCACGACAAGTCGCTTCCGTCCCGAGCTCTGGCTGGCGAGGCATGGTACGCCCTTGGAGGATCCCACGTGACAACGAATGCAGACCGCCGCGGCGTCGTCGACAAGATCCGGCGGAAAACGAAGACGAGTTCGGCGAGGGGGCACGCGCAGCCGTCCAGAAACTGCTGTCGGCCGGCCTGCCGCATCCCTGGATGTACATCCACGAGTTGACGCAGAACGCCGTGGACGCAGGCGCGAGGCGGGTCTGCTGGCGGTCTGAAGGCGATGCCGTAACGTTCCAGCACGACGGTCCCCTTGCGTTGGACAAATCGCACGTCCGGGGCCTGTCCTCGCTCGGCGCGTCCACCAAGGGACTCGCCACGGTGGGCTTCATGGGCGTGGGCTTCAAGTCGGTCTTCGCGCGCTTTCGGGAGGCGCGCGTCTCGGACGCCGATTGGCGCTTCCGGTTTGATGTCGGCGTCCGACGCGGAGATCTCGAATCGGAGGTGCCGGAGTGGTTCGACACACTACGTCCACACTGGGACGACGAAGTCCCCGCGCCGGACGCGGGTTACACGACCGCATTCCTGCTCGGTCGACCCGCAGAGCCGCAGCGCCCGGTGACGGACGACCTGGAACGGCTGGCGTCGACCGCGAACCGGACCACGCTCGCGGTGCTTGCACGGCCCTGCCCGAACCCTTCCACGCCGACTTCGGTTCCTCCTGGCGCCCCGACCTGCTCTTCGGTCCGACGGTCATGGACGAACACCTGTTGGGGGAACGCGCCACGGGCTTCGCGCTGTGGTTGGACTGGGGAAGCGAGGTCGAGAACGAGAACGTCGCATGGAAGGACACGCTGCCGCGCTGGTGGCGCGCGCTGCCGGAAGACGAACGGCCGCACGCCCTCTTCGCCCTCTGGCGCGGTATCGCAGAGAACGAGTGGAACGACGCGCCGGTCGTCCCGACGAAGGCGGGCAAATGGACGCCGGCGCAAGCTACCTACTGGGTGGACGAGGCGCTGCCGACGGCGCGAGAGCCGGCCGGACCCGACGTCGCGGAAGCGTTAGAGGAGTACCTGCCGAACCGTGAACGGCAAATCCAAGCCCGCGTCCGTTCTTGGGTGAACAACGCCCCCAATGAGGACGGCGTCCAGTGGCTGAAGGCACAGCACAACCACGTAAGGCTCACCGTCTTCGTTTACGGGGTGATTCGTCAATAGAGACGGGCATGGAATGGCCTGGAGCGTCGAAGGTCGGGCGACGCGGAGGGTTTCCTTTGGCTGGCGTCGCGTCTTGTGCGGGAGTTCGTAGTGGCTGCGCTGTTACTCACGCCGCAGCCGGAAGCCGAGGACGGATCCAGGCATCGGACTGTTGCGCGTTGGGGGCAGCGTTTCGGCATTTCGCCCGGCGCGGCAGTCAGCCGCGGGTCGGTCGCGCGTCAATGCGCTCGTTGCGGTGCTGCAGTGGACGCGGACGGCGGCGGCAGGCCGAATACGTCGGGGACGATGGGCTCGGGGGCGCGCAACATCGTGGCGAACAGCGCCGGCAGGTCGACGTTGCGTTGGCGTGCGGTACGTACGACGCTGGCGAGGACCTGCTGGGTGTCGGCGCCCTTTCGGGTGCGGTTGCCGCCGCACACCTTGCGGATGACGACGGCGGGCCGGATGGCTTGTTCGGCGCGCCAGTTGGTGGCGTCGACCGCCGGGTCCCACAGGAAGGTGAAGAGGGCGCCGAATTCGACGGCCAGGTGCGCAGCGAAGCGCTCGGCGTCGTCGTGCGGCGGCGGGTTGTCGATCAGCCGGCTGAGCTGGGCGAGCAGTCGGCCGCGGACGGTAGCCAAACCGTGGTCGCTGATACCACCGGCGTTGCGCCGGTCGCGTAGCGCGAGGGCGGCCTGCAAGGTGTCCTGCACCTGGCCGGCCCATCCGCAGTGGGGATGATCCTCGAGCAGCTCCTCACAGCGTCGTAGCAGGTGCTGTAGACAAGATTGGTGCTCGCCGTGGGTGTAGCTGCGGTAGACCACCCAGCCGTCGCGCACGAGCACGCCGTCGAAGTCGGCTCCCAGGACCGCTTGCGCGTCGTCGAATCCGCGGCCCGCGCAGATGGCGTAGACGGTCGTCGTCGGGGTGACGGCGGCCCACAACCAGTGGCCGATGCCGTCGACGCGCCAACCGGTCTCATCGACCGTGACCACGGGCGCGTTGCGGACCTGCTCGCGCAACCGCTCGTAGGCTGGCCGCGCGTCGCGGGCCGCACGATGCAGCAGATGCACGAGGCCTCCCGGCGTCACCTGCAGGCCGAAGCGGGTCTGCAGCAGGTCGGCGACCTTGGCCAGGGGCAGGCCGCCGCGCGTGTGCAACTCGGCGACCAGCGCGACCACGCCGGGGCCGAGCTGTACGCGGGCCGCCCCCAACGCGTCGGAGGTCTGCAGCGGGTGGCGACCCTGGATACGCCGCCGACACTGCGAGCAGTGGCCGACCTCGATGTCGAAGCGGCGCACCACGGGGCGCACCGGGGGCAGGTCTTCCTGATACTGCGCCGCCGCGCCGGTCACGTCGACCGTGCCGCCGCAGTCCGGGCACTTCGTCGGCACCGGCGCCGCCAAGGCCTCGTCGACGTGCGCCGGGCACGCCCGGCGTCCCTGCTGGCCGTAGCGCGTGCCGGGCCGCCGGCCGGGACGACCGCCGCGACCCTGCGGCCGCTTCTTGGCGAAGGGTGCGGCTTGCCGGCGTCCCGCGCGGCGCTCGGTCGCCAACTGCTGTTTCAGGTGCTCGTTCTCGTGCTCCAGCCGCTCGATCCGACGCTGCAAGCCGTCGTTCTGACGCTGCACGCGGCCGTTCTCGCGGTGCACGTCCTTGCGGCGCGCCAGTTCGTCACGCAGTCGCGCGATCTCTCGGTCCTGTTGCTCGATGACAACGTCCCGCGGATCCTGCTCCGGCGGACCTTTGTCCAGAACGGCGCGGATGCGGCGCAACAGGCTCACGCCACTTTTCTATCGGCACGGCGCACAAAACCTTTACCCCAACACGCGGATTTCCCGCCGGGGACCCGGTAAATGAAGACGGCTCACCGACCTGATTCGCCAAGCAGCCGACGACGACGCAGAACTTCCGCTGGTGGATCTTCTGGCGTGGGCGCTGCACCGCGGTGACAATCGGCAGGATCTGGTGCCGTTGGTTCTGACCGAAGAAGGCCCTCGCGAACCCGAGGATGCACTCGTAGCGGATCCGCTCGTTCAGGATGGCAGGAACCGACGTCTCCTCTTCCGTCAACCTGCTTTGGTCTCGGACTACGCTGCCATCGACGATCGAACATCCGTCGTGGCGTTCCTGCAACGCCTCGGTGTTGGGGGCGGGGGCGCGCTCAAGGAACGAACGGAGGGCGTCGGCCGGTGGGACCGAGGTCGGGTGGCGACCCTGCTCGGCATTGATGAGTCTCAGGTCGAGGACGCGAACAATCGCGGCTACTCCGTGAAGGACTACCACTTTCCCTTCGAGATCGATGGCGTCCCGCGGGACGCGCTACAGGACTGGTTGACTCGCGAACGCGACTCTTTCCGCGGTAAAGGCCGTCGATCCGCGGACAGCTTCTATGGCTACCCCCGTTGCACGCCGGGGCTGCCGGCCCAGTGGGTCTGCGACCTGCAGGCCCATGCCTGGCTGCTCTGCACGGACGGCAAACGGCGCAAGCCCGGGGAGTTGCTGCTCGATGCCGATCCGGACCGTGAGGACGCGCCCGTCGCCGACATTGACCCAGGTCTGGCCTCCGAACTGGAGGAGGCGGGCGTCGAGTTCGGTGTCGAAGTGCCCCTGTCTCCCGCACTGCGCCGACTCGAACGGCGCGGCGCCTCCGACATGGCGGACGGCGACCTCGCGGCGCTGCTCCGGGAGGCGTTCGAAGCGGTCGGAGCGGGAGAGGCAACGGAGGATGACCTGCGCCGCGTTCTCGACGCGGTGATGTTGCATGGTGTGCCGCTGGCGAGTCGGGTCGTGCGCCGAACCGGAGCCGGAGCCGGCGCGCGCGGCAACCTGGGGGGCTGGGTGGTCGCGCTCTCGGACGTCGAGCCGGCGCTCGCCGAGGCGATGCAGGCGGTCGCCGAGCTGCTGGCGATGCCCGACACCACGACCGGCCGGCAGGCGCTGGACTTCCTGCTCGACGCCTGGGAACGGAAGCCGACCGGGGTCGAGGTGCTCCGCGGCCACCTCGCCACCGCTTACCGTTACGTGCTGGACGCCATTGACGCTGGGGACCTTCCGGTCGGCGCCTGGAGGAAAACTCGTGCACAGGCGCAGCTCTATGGGCACCGCGAGTGGCATCCCATCGGTCCGACGCTCGTGGTCGACGACGTGCAGTCGCCGCTCATCCGCGAGTTTCTGCCGACGAACAGGATCGCGGTCGCGTCCGCCCATCTGGGCGACACCAAGGCGCAGGTTCGACGTGTTGCGCAGGCTCTCAACGTCGCCTTGCTGTCGGCCGAAGTCGAGGTCAAGCCAGGAGAACGAGCAGGAGAACCGCTGTGGGGCAGCCGGCTACGGCAACTGACAGCGATCCTCTCGCAGCTCGAAGACCGGCCTTCTCTGCACGATGTCACCTTGCACGACGCGCTCTTGCTGCGCGTGGGCGGTCGGAGCCATGCCATCCAGGCATTTGTAGAAGAGGGAGACCAAGGACCGACCTTGCTGCTAGTCGGTCGCCCCGCCGACTTCGCCGTGCAAGCTGCGGAGCAGCTCGTGGAGCACTTCCAGTTGGGGCAGCGCGGACAGGAGGTCCCGCGACTCACCGGGGCTCTCTTCGCTCTCGACGACGAGAGCGCGTTCCGGCGCCACTTGAAGTTGCTGGCTGACGGACTCGGCGTCGAGCCGGCTACACTACAGTCCAGCGTGAGCCACGAGCCGCCGACGCAGGATGCCTCGACTGACGAGGACACGGACGTGGACGCGGACCCTCGGGAGAAGGCTCCGGACCCGGTTTCGGGCGGCGAAGACAAGGGCGTAGCGGCGCCGCCCGGCCGTTCCGGTCTACCCGGCCCGCATCCCCGGGGCGCAGACGCCCGCCCTGATCGCGCCCACCCCGCTTCAGGGCCATTCGGCGGAAGCGACTCGCGACCGGGCAATCGGGGGGACGACGGAAAACCTGCGAGACCGAACGGCCACCGTGACCGCGAGGCCGCAGGGAGGAGCCGCACGCGACCGCCCACGCCGGGCGGCCGCGCCGCGGATCATCTCCGGATGCTGGTCGTGTCCCGCGGAAGTCACGACGCGGACACCGGCGACACGGCTTGTGCGCGGGGAGGCCCGCGGGACGATCACCGCGCACGACAGGCGGTGCTCCGGTACGAAAAGCACCACGGCCGGCGAGCCGAGGCGATGCCTGACCTGCAGCCGGGTTTCGACGTGCGAAGCGTCGATGAAGCCGGCCGGGAGCGGCGAATCGAGGTGAAGGGAGTCCAGGGGCGTTTCGAAGAGGACGCCAGCGTGGCGCTCACGGCGCAGCAGGCGAATGACGCACTACGGAACGACGAGGAGAAGGTGGAGTACTGGCTCTATGTCGTGGACTCTACCGAGACGGAGCGCCCGCGGGTCTTTCCCATCCGGTGGGCGCTTGATCCGGCCCGACTGCGGTACGGCTTCTACGCGTACGCATGGTCCGACGCCGCCGAACATCCCGCCGAGGCGCCGGCGGAAGGGTTGGCGGCCCCGTCATCCGATGCGCCGGAACCTCTGGACCCCGGCGACTTGGTCGGAGACCCTGACGATGCTGGCAGTGGACGCCTGACGTGAGCCGCTTGCGACGGAGGGTTCAGCCGGAGCCGCGCGCGCCGTTCGGCGTCAGCCCGTCCACCCTGGCGCGGTACTTCTTCCACGACTGCGATCGGTTCCTGCGCTTCCGCGCCACGCGGCAGCCATCGCGCAACGGCGTGCCCCAGCGGCGTTACGAGTCGGGACCGGTGATGGCCCAGGTCCTCGACAGCGGCCGGACGTGGGAAGAGCAGATCCTGACCAACCACCTCGCCGGCCGCGCGCTCGTCGCAGAGGGCGACGGCGCGCTGGCGGATCGCGTCTGGTCGGTCGAGGAGAGCGTCGATCTGCTGCGCCGCGCACGGCACGGAGAGTTCCTCTACCAGTTGACGCTGCGCGCGCCCGCCTCCCTGTACGACGCACTGGACATCGACCCGGAGCAGATCGAGATCACCGACAACCGGCCCGACCTCGTGCAGGTCACGGCCGACGGCGCGGGGGGACGCCGCTTCCGCGTGATCGACGTCAAGCGGGGGAGCACGGTGAGGCTGCCCTACCGCATCCAGGTGCTGTTCTACGCGATCGAGCTCGACCATGTCCTGCGCGCGGAGGGCATCGAGGGACGCGTCGAACTCGAAACCGGCGCGGCGTGGCTGGGCGGCGCACCCGAACCGGAGGACTTCGAACTGGGGGTCGTCCGGCCGCACCTCGAGGACGTGCTCGCCCGGCTGCCGGCCCTCGTCGCGCAGCCGCTAGACGAGGTGGACTGGCACGTCCGCTACCGCTGCGAATGGTGCGAGTACCTGGACTACTGCCGGTCCGAGATGGTGGAGCGTGACGATGTCTCTCGTCTCGTCGGCCTCACCGCGCACGGCAAGCGCTTCCTCGGCAGGACGCTCGGGGCGCGCACCCTGCCCGAGCTGTCGGCCGCCCTGCGTCGGCCCGACGCCGACGACCGATTGCAGGACTGCGCGTCGCTGGCCGGCGAGCGCCCGCGCCTGGAGGCGCGCCTGGAGGCGCACGCCAGCGGCGAGCCCGGCGTCTTCGGCTCGCTCCACCCAGGGCTGCCCGTGGGCGAGAACGTGGCGGTCTTCCTGACCGCACAGACGGAGCCGGTCGAGGACCGAACGTGGCTGCTCGGGATGCTCGTTCAGGGCCGCGAGGATCTGCGCCGAGGCATCCTCGCGGAAGAGGGGCCGGCGCGTCCCTTCGTCGTTGTCGCGGACAGCCGGGAAGAGTGCGCGGTCGTGCGGAAGCGCTTCGTCCGCCGGCTGTACGAGGTGTTGCGCCGCATCGACGACTGGAACGCGAAAACGCCCGAGTGGAGGGACCGACTATCGGTCCAGCTCTACTGCTACAGCGAGCAGGAACGGGAGCGGCTCGTGCGGGTGCTGCTGGAGGCGCTGCCCGACCCGCAACTGTCGCAGGCGGCGATGGCGCTGCTGTTCCACCTGCAGGCCCCGGACCTGCTGCAGGTGGACGACCATCCTCGGGACGTGGTCGCTCATCCCCTGATCCCGCTCGTCTCGGCGGCTGGCCTATTGCTGGCCCTGCCCGTCGACGTGTCCTACACGCTGCCGGAAACGCTCGCCGCGCTCGGCTCGACGTTCGAAGTCCGGCGGAATCGCTTTCACTACCCGTTCGGCCACGGCGTACGCGCCGACGTAGTGAGCCGGGCTTGGAACGGCGAGGAGGTCGACCTGCAACCCGTGGCGCGGGAAGCCGCCCACCGCCTGTACGGCTACCGCGCGGCGCTCTGGCAGATGCGAGACCTCGCCCGCGACCGGCTCGTGACCTGGCCGCCCAAGCACGTTCTGATCTCGTCGGCCGGCATCGACCACCCGCGGCTGTCTCGTCTGGCCTTCCTCGCTCGCTACGAGAGCGTGATGGGATGTCTCGCCGTGCGCTCGGGACGCTGCGAAGCGCGCGACGTGATGTCTGCCAAGGGGACGCTGAGGCCTCTGGTCCTCGAGGGCGACGGGCACTTCCGCGTGGCCGCCGACGGCGTCGAGATCGACGACGGCAGCTTCGGTCGCTGGCTGGTCGTACGAGACACCCCGGAGGGCCTGCGCGCGCAGGCGCGGTTCAACGACTGGGCGCATCGGGCTCGGCACTGGGGCGGGCGCGCCGATTCGCATGTCGGCATCGGAAACGTCGCCGCCGTCGAGACGGACAGGCTGGGGGTCGCACGGACGGTGCATATCGACTGGACGCATCGGCACGACCCACCGCTCGAGAACGGCGCCCGCGTCCTGTTGATGCCCAGCTTTCTGGACTTCAATACCGACCGGGCGATTCACGGCCTGAAGCAGCTCGACACCGGCAGCTTATTCGTCCGGCTGCTGGACGACGCGGCCGTGGCGGCCAACGCCGGGGGCTTGTCCCGTGCGGTAGACCCAGTGGAAGCGGCAGCCGCTTTCCACCTCACGCCGAGCCAAGGGGCGGCGTTGCGCACCATCGCCCGCTCGCGAGTGACAGCGATATGGGGCCCGCCGGGCACCGGGAAGACGCACTTTCTGGCCGCGCTGGCGCTCGGCTTGTGTGGGGCGCCTCGGAGACGGCGGCTCCGAATCCTCATCTCCGCCATGACCCACGCCGCCATCGACAACCTGCTGCGGATGATCGTGCGGATTGCCGATGATCTCGGCCGACCGGCCCCGGCGCTGGCCAAGGTCGGCAAGACGGCGGCCCGCGGCATCTCGGGCATCGCCAAGGAACGGATCGACGGCTGGTTGGACGAGCACGATACCGCGATCGTGGGCAGCACCGTCTGGGGTCTGGCGAAGTCGGCAGCGCGCTTCGACTTGGTGGTGATCGACGAGGCGTCGCAGTTGCGCGTCCCCGACGCGGCCCTGGCGATCGACCGCGTCCATGAACGGGGTCGCCTCGTGGCGGCGGGCGACCACTTCCAGTTGGGGCCGATCATCAAGGGCGCCTATCCCGATCCCGCGGAGGGGCAGCCCGTGCTGCACGGCTCCGTCTTCGACCTGCTGCGCGAACGCCCCGATCGGCCCGGGACGCCGCTCTGCCAGTTGCTGGAGAACTGGCGGATGTGCGACGTGCTGACCGGTGCGGCGCGCCTGCTGTACGGGCCCGACTACCGCTGCGCCTCGCTCGAAGTGGCATCGCGGCGGCTGCGGTTGCGGCGACGTGGCAACGGGTTCACGGGCGCGTGTCTTGCGCCTCATGCGCCATTGGTCGTGGTGATTCTCCAAGGCGTACAGGCAACGAACGCAAACTTAGTCGAGGCGGCGCTCGTGAGCAGACTCGCCGTCGCGCTGCGGGACAACATGGCCGACGTCGCCGACGATGACGCGTTCTGGCGAGAACGCCTGTTCGTCGTCAGTCCCCATCACGCCCAGATCCGGGCCATCCGCCGCGCCCTTGCGGGCGACCGCGACTGGTCGGCGCGCCCCTTCGTGGACACCGTCGAGAAGATGCAGGGGCAGGAGGCCGACGCCGTGTTCGTCTCCTACGGCGTGGCCGACCCCGAGTACGCCGCACTGGAGGCGGATTTCATCTACAGCCGCAACCGCCTCAACGTGGCCGTCTCCCGGGCCCGGGCCAAGTCGGTCGTCTTCCTTGCGCAGCCGCTGCTCGACGCCAGCCCCGAGGTTCTCGATGTACCGGGTGTCGTCGAGGGCCTCGCCTACATGCGCGACCTGGTGCATCTCACGCGCCGCCACGGCCGCCGAGAGCGTTTCGACTTCGAGGACGGGGTTACTGCAGAGGTCGCTGCACTCGACCGGGAGGTTGTGAACGGCAGAGCGCGCACTTAGACCTGCGTCCTTCAGGTGCGACCGCACCTGATGACAAGACTACAGGATCAGCATCGCGTCCCCGTAGCTGTAGAAGCGGTAACGCCGGTCGACGGCCTCGCGGTACGCGGCCAGGATCGCGCCGCGGCCGGCCAGCGCACAGACCAGCAGCAGGAGCGACGAACGGGGCAGGTGAAAGTTGGTGAGCAGGCCGCCGACGATCCGGAAGTCGAAGGGTTCGCGAATGTAGAGGTCGGTCTGTCCGGCAGCCGGCGCGAGTCTCCCCGCGTGCGCGCGGGCGACCGCCTCCAGGGTGCGCGTGGTGGTGGTGCCGACCGCGACGACCCGGCGGCCCTCGTCGAGGGCCCGGTTGACCGCTGTCGCCGTCGATGCCGGCACGACGTACCGCTCGGCCGCCACCCGATGCGCTTCGACGTCCTCGGTGCGCACCGGCTCGAACGTGCCGTAGCCGACATGCAGGGTAATGGTGAGCCGCTCGACGCCCCGCGCCCGCAACCGGTCGAGCAAGGCCGGCGTGAAGTGCAGGCCGGCGGTCGGGGCCGCCACCGAACCGCGCGCCGCCGCGTAGACGGTCTGGTAGCGCTCGTGATCGACCGGCCGATCGGGCCGCTTGATGTAGGGCGGCAGGGGCACGTGGCCGATGGCGTCGACGGCGGCGTCCACGTCTCCGTCCTCCGCCCGCAGCCGTATCGTGCGCCGCCCGTGGTAGTGACGGGCGAGCACCTCCAGCTCGAGCCGGTGACCGCCGGCTTCGAACACCGCCCGCGATCCGACCTTCAGCTTCTGACCGGGATGCACGAGCGCATCCCAGCGCTCGCCGTCGAGCCGCGCCAGCAGCAGGCACTCGACGGCGCCGCCGCTCGGCTCGCGGCGGCCGAGCAGCCGCGCCGGCACGACGCGCGTGTCGTTGACCACGAGCACGTCGCCCGGTTCGAGCAACGTGTCGAGGTCCGCGATGCGATGGTGCGAACGCGCCCCGGTGGCGCGGTCGAGCCGGAGCAGGCGCGCCGAGTCCCTGACCGGCGCCGCTTCCTGGGCGATCAGCTCGGCGGGAAGCTCGTAGTCGAAGTCCGACAGGCGCATGGACGGGCTGACAGTACGTGGCGAAACCCCGCGCGGCACCGGGAACGGCGCCTCAGCTCGCCCAGCGCAGCAGCACCGCGCCGACGGTGAAGCCGGCCCCGACCGAGGCCAGCAGGACCCGCGCCCCCTTCCGGAGACGGCCCTCGCGTCGCGCGTCGGCCAGCGCGAGCGGAATCGTGGCCGCCGTCGTGTTTCCGTACCGCTCGATGTTGATCACCACCTTGTCGGGGTCGACGCCCAGGTGCTCGGCGGCGCTCATGATGATGCGCCGGTTCGCCTGATGCGAGACGAACAGGTCGACGTCGCCGGCATCGAGTCCGTTGGCGCCCAGCACGCGGCGGCAGATCTCGGTCATCTTGCGGACCGCGAACTTGAACACGGCGGGTCCGTCCTGGTGCACGTAGTGGAGCCTGGCGTCCACCGTTTCACGCGTGGCCGGCCGCAGGCTCCCGCCGGCCGGCATGCACAGCGCGGGTCCGCCGCTGCCGTCGATCTCGTGCGCGAAATCGACGATCCCCGGCTCGCCCTCGGCGGCAGGGGAAACCAGCACCGCTCCGGCGCCGTCGCCGAACAGCACGCACGTGGCGCGATCCCGGAAGTCGATGATCGACGACATCACGTCGGCGCCGATGACCAGCGCGTGGTCGTGCGCCCCGCTGGCCACCATCTGCGCGCCCGTGGTCAGCGCGAACGTAAAGCCGGAACAGGCGGCCCCGAGATCGAAGCCCCAGGCGTTCGTGGCGCCGATCTTGTGCTGCACGAGGCAGGCGGTGCTCGGAAAGAACATGTCGGGCGTCGTCGTGGCCACGACGATGAACCCGATCTGATCGGGGGTCACCCCGGCCTCGGCCAGCGCCGCGAGCGCCGCCTCCTTGCCCAGGTCCGACGACGCGACCCCGTCGTCGACGATGTGCCGCTCGCGGATGCCCGTGCGCTTTAGAATCCACGCGTCCGTCGTGTCCACCAGCTTCTCGAGGTCGGCGTTGGTCAGCAGGCGCGGCGGCACGTACGTGCCGAGCGACGTGACCTTGACACGCCGCCGCGCGCCGTTCCCCTCGAATCGCCCACCAGTTCCGTTCGCCACTCGCTCTTCGTCCTTGTCTCCGGCAGTGCTGCCGGTGGTGCCTGACCGCGCCCTCCTACAGCAGGCGCGGGTGCCGCTCCGGACCGGGAAGCCCGAAGTAGTCGTAGGCGCGGGCGGTGGCCACGCGTCCGCGCGGCGTCCGGTCCAGAAACCCGGCCTGAATCAGGTACGGCTCGTAGATGTCCTCGATGGCGTCCTTCTCTTCGCTGATGGCGGCCGCCAGGCTGTTGAGCCCTACCGGCCCGCCGCCGAACTTGTCGATGATGGCATGCAGCAACCGCCGGTCCGCTTCGTCGAATCCGTGCTCGTCGACTTCGAGCAGCGTCAGGCCCCGGTCCGCGACCTCGGCGGTGATGGCGCCGTCGGCCCGCACCTCCGCGTAGTCGCGCACCCGCCGCAGCAGCCGGTTGGCGACGCGCGGCGTCCCGCGCGAGCGGCGCGCGACCTCGCCGGTGGCCGCGGGGTCTATCGGCACGCCGAGAATGCGGGCCGACCGGGTCACGATCTCCACCAGGTCGCGCTCCGTGTAGAAGTCGAGCCGGTGCACGATGCCGAACCGCGCGCGCAACGGGGACGTCAGCAGCCCGGCCCGGGTCGTGGCGCCGATCAACGTGAAGCGCTGCAGGGGGACCTTGACGGAACGCGCGCTCGGACCCTGGCCGATGACGATGTCGAGCTCGTAGTCCTCCATCGCCGGATAGAGGATCTCCTCGATGGCCGGGCTCATGCGGTGGATCTCGTCGATGAACAGCACCTCCCGCGCCTTCAGGTTCGTCAGGATCGCGGCGAGGTCTCCCGGCTTCTCCAGCACGGGGCCCGCGGTGCTGCGCACCGGCACGCCGAGCTCGTTGCCGATGACGTGGGCCAGCGTCGTCTTGCCGAGCCCGGGTGGACCGTACAGCAGCACGTGGTCGAGCGCCTCTTCCCGCTTGCGCGTTGCCGTGATGGCGACGGTGAGGTTCTCGCGCACGCGGTCCTGGCCGATGTAGTCGTCGAGGGCGCGCGGGCGGAGCCCCGCCTCGTACTGGGCGTCCTCGTCGGCCCGGACCGTGCTGAGAACGTGCTCGGTAGTCACCACCGCCCGAACATTCTACGCGCCGGGTAGGAGCGCTGCCCGGATGGCGGGGCGATACGTCATCCCGCCAGCTCCCGGAGCGCCTGCCGCAGCGTCGCCTCGAAATCGCCGGGGTCGCGCTTCAGCGCCGCGCTCACGGCGCGTTCCACGGGCGGCCGCTGGTAGCCGAGGTTGAGGAGGGCCGAGATGACGTCGCCCCGCAGATCTCCGTCGCCGACTTCCGCCGCACCGCCGGTCTCGTCGACCGCGGCCGCGGCCGCCAGCTTGTCCTTCAGCTCCAGCGCAATCCGTTCGGCCGTCTTCTTCCCCACCCCGGGAATGCCCGTGAGCCGTACGACGTCCGCCGTCCGGATGGCCTGGACGAGCCTCGGCGGCTCGATCCCGGACAGCACCGCGAGAGCGAGGCGCGGCCCGACGCCGTTGATGCCGATCAGCCGCTCGAACAGCTCCAGCTCCAGGCGCGTCAGGAACCCGAAGAGCAGGAGCGCCTCTTCGCGGACGTGGGTATGGATGCGCAACGACACTACCGAACCACGCTCGCCCACCGCGTAGTAGGTGGAAAGCGGGATCTGGACCTCGTAACCGACGCCCCCGACGTCGACGACGATCCGGCCCGGCTGCTTCTCGGCGAGCGCGCCGCGGAGTGCTGCAATCATCGTTCCGAGCGTCAGCCGACGGCGCCGGGTGGCCGGTACTGCCGCCACGAGCGCGGCGCCCCGCGGGGTCCGGCCGACCGGCGGTCGTCCGTGTCCGGCCGCATCGAGTGGGCGTGGCACACGGCCACCGCCAGCGCGTCGGTCACGTCCAGGCGGGCGGGCGGCGGATCCAGCCCCAGCAGCAGACCCACCATCTGCTGCACCTGCCGCTTTTCGGCACGGCCGTAGCCGACCACCGCGCGCTTCACCTCGGCGGGAGCGTACTCGACCACCGGCAGGCCGGCCTCGGCGGCGGCGAGCACGACGACGCCGCGCACGTGGCCCAGCTTCAGCGCGCTGCGCGCGTTGCGGGCGTGGAAGAGATCCTCGATGGCGACCGTCTCGGGCCGGTGCTCGGCGAGCAGCGCGGTCAGGCCGTCGTGAATGGTGCGCAGCCTTTCGGGAAAGGCACTGCGGACCGGCGGGCTCAGCGCTCCGCAGGCGAGGACCCGGTGGCGGCCGCCCGACGTGTCGATGCAGCCGTATCCCGTGTGGACGGAGCCGGGATCGACCCCGAAGATTCTCACGCGAGGGAGGCCTCTATCTCCTTGGCTTCGATGTCGAAGTTCGACCAGACGTGCTGGACGTCGTCCTGGTCCTCGAGCACGTCCATCAGCTTGATCATCTGCTGGGCGGCCTTGCCCTCCACCTTGACCAGATTCTGCGGCAGCATCGCAATCTGGGCCGCGATCGGGGTGACGCCGGCGGCCGCGACCGCCTCCCGCACGGCCTCGAAGGCCTCGGGACCGGTGATGATCTCCCAGTTGTCGCCATCCTCGCGAAAATCGTCGGCGCCGGCATCGATCGCCGCCGTCATCAACGCCTCCTCGTCGACGTTGCCCTGCTCCACGACGATGTGGCCGTGCTTCTCGAACATCCACGCCACCGAGTTGGTGGTGCCGAGATTGCCGTTGTGCTTCGACAGCAGGTGGCGGATCTCGCCGACGGCGCGGTTCGTGTTGTCGGTCAGGCACTCGATGAGGAGAGCGGCGCCGCCCGGACCGTACGCCTCGTAGGTCACCTCTTCATACGAAACGCCCGGCTCTTCTCCGGTCCCGCGCCGGATGGCGCGCTTGATGTTCTCGGCCGGCATGTTGGCCGCCTTGGCGTCGGCGATCACGGTGCGCAGGCGGGGGTTCATCGACGGGTCGCCGCCGCCGTCGCGCGCGGCCACGGTCAGCTCCTTGATGATGCGGGTGAAGAGCTTGCCGCGCCGGGCGTCCGCCACACCCTTCTTGTGCTTGATCGAAGCCCACTTGGAATGTCCGGACATGGCCCCATTATCGCAAAACGCCCGGCCACGGAAAACCACCCGCCGGGTACTTCCGGCGCCGGTACGGGGCGGCCGGCAACGTCAGATTCGTCGAGCCACGATCACCCAGACGTCCGCGTCGGGCGACCACTCCTCGCCCGCGTAGTCGCCGAGGACGGCGTCGACGCGAAAGCCGGCCCGCTCCAGGCGCCCGGTCATCTGCCGGACCGTAATCGTGCGGAACGCGAGGGAGAAGCGGTGCACCGTCCTGCTGCGCCCCCGCCACTCGACGAACTCCTGGTCGAAGACCGTCAGGCCGTGCTCGCGCACCTGCCGCACCGACTCGATCAGCGTCACCCGGCGTCCCCCGCTCATCGGCCCGCGCAACCCCACGCGGCGCCGGTACTCCCGCCAGCGCGGCAGCTCCGGCACGAGGTCGATGCCGAACGTCCCCCCGCGCGCCAGCACGCCGGCGACCGATTCGAACGTCTGCGCGAGGTCCTTGTCGGAGAGCAGGGACTGCAGCATGCCGTAGGGTGCCATCACCAGCCGGCAGCGCCAGCGCCCGCGAAACGGCAACGCCCGGATGTCGCCGCGCACGATTGCCGCCTTGTCCGTGAGACGAGCTCGCCGGATGCGCCCCCGAAGAATACGGAGCATCGGCTCCGAGCGGTCAATCCCCACGAAGCGGGGCGCGACCCGGGCTACCGACACCGACAGACGCCCCGTCCCGCATCCCAGCTCCAGCACGGCGCCATTGGCGCGCCGCGCCAGGTCTGTCCAGAACCGGACGTCGCGGCGGCCGATGGTGCGCCGGTTCTCCCAGTCGTAGAACGGAGCGTATGCGTCCCAACCCTGCCAGCCGGCAGCGCTGCCGTCCGGGGTCGTTCCGTTGTCAGGCATCGTCCGGGGAGCCGTGTGTTCGAGAGCCGGGAACGCCATCCGCGGGCCGGAGGATCCGGCCGGCTTGTAGTATAGGAGCGCAAGGAGGCGTTCTTCCTGCTCGACGTCGAGGACCGAGCCCGGGCGGAGGCGTTCACGGCCTCCCGCCCGAATCGGCCGCGGTGGGAATCGAGGCTGGCGTGATCGACGGTGAAGTCCACTTTCTCGACGAGTTCCAGCCGTAGTATTGGGATCGCATGTCGCTCATACCGGCCTGGGCGCCGAATCTGCATCCGCTGGTCGTGCATTTCCCGATCGCCCTGCTGTTCGCGGCGGCGGCGGTCGATCTGGCCGGCCTTCTGATGCCGGAGAGCAAGCCGGTACGGGACACGGGGACGTGGCTGTACATCGCGGGTGCGGCAACCGCCGTCCTCGCCTACTTCACCGGTTACACGGCGGCGCAGGCGGCAGCGTTGACAGCAGAAACCGAGGCGCTCGTCGACGCGCACGCCGACCGGGCATTCGCCGCCACGTGGCTGTTCGCCTTCTTCGCGTCGTTGCGGCTGGCGATGTCGTACCTGTTCCACCCCGGGCGCGCGTTGCGGATCGGGGCTTTCGTCGTGGCCGTGGTCGGGCTCGGCGCGCTCGTCCAGACCGCGCTGCACGGCGCCCGCCTCGTCTTCGAGCAGGGGCTCGGGGTGCGGGCGGTAGCCGTTGCACGCCAGGCATCGCCGGAACGATTGGAAGAGGCGCCTCCGGAGCGCACGGGAGCCGAGTCGCCCGCACGGCAGGAAAGAGAGGAACCGGAATGAGGTCGCTGCTGATCGTCTTGCTCGTCGCGCCGGCCGCAACCGGCGTCGCGTTCGCCCAGGAACAGACGTCGGAGGGGCCGTGGCAGACCTACGGCACCGAGAACGGCGAATGGCGCAGCTACGCCGGCGACATCGCCGGCACCAAGTACTCGCCGCTCGACCAGATCGACGCCGGGAACTTCAGCGACCTGGAGATCGCCTGGGAGTGGACGTCGATAGACAACTTCGTCAGCCGAGCCACCCCCGGCGGCGGCGAGTGGTCCGCGCCGCTCGAGGTCATCGTCGAGTCACTGGTCGAGGAGACCCCGAACCTCTACCGCAGCAGCCAGCCGCCCAACCCTTCGCGCCTGCAGGTGACCCCGCTGATGGTGGACGGCGTGCTCTACTTCAACACGCCGCTGTCGCAGGGAGTTGCTGTCGACGCGACGACCGGCGAGACGCTCTGGATCTTCAACCCGAAGAGCTACGAGGAAGGCACGCCGTCCATGAGTGGCCCCTGGACCCAGCGCGGCGTCGCCTACTGGACGGACGGTGCGGGCGACGAGCGCATCTTCTGGGGCACGGGCAACGGCTATGTGGTCTGCGTGAAGGCGAAGACCGGACAGCCGTGTCCCGACTTCGGCCCGAACGGCAGCGGCATGGTCGACGCGATGGTCGGCATCCCGCGGGTCGAGCGCGAGGCGCGCGACTATCTGAACGCCCTGCTCTATTCGATCAACTCGCCGCCGATCGTCGTGCGCGACAAGGTGATTCACGGCTCCCAGATCGCCGACCGGCGCATCACGCGGGAAGCACCCCCCGGCTGGGTGCGGGCCTGGGACGTCCGCACCGGCGAGCACGCCTGGGACTTCCACACCGTGCCGAACAGCGCCGACGAGTTCGGCGTCGACACCTGGCTGAACGATTCGTGGCGCTACTCGGGCAACGCCAACGTCTGGTCGATGCTCGCCGGCGACAACGAGCTGGGCCACGTCTACCTGCCGACCGGCACCACGACGAACGACTACTACGGCGCCGACCGCCCGGGAGACAACCTGTTCTCGGAAACGATCATCGCCGTCGACGTGGAGACCGGCCAGCGGATGTGGCACTTCCAGGCAGTCCACCACGGGCTGTGGGACTACGACTTCCCGACGCACCCGAACCTGGTCGACGTGGTGGTCGACGGACGGCCGATCAAGGCGCTGGTGCAGGTCAGCAAGCAGGCGTTCGTCTATGCGTTCGACCGGGTGACCGGCGAGCCGATCTGGCCCATCGAGGAACGCCCGGTGCCGCAGGCGACCAACATGCCGGGCGAGGTCCCGTCGCCGACGCAGCCGTTCCCGACGAAGCCGGCCCCGTTCGACTACCAGGGCGTGACCATCGACGACCTCGTCGACTTCACGCCCGAGATCCGCCAGATGGCGATCGAGGTGGTGAGCAACTACCAGATCGGGCCGTTGTTCACGCCGCCCGGACGGCCCATCAACGGGGGCACGCAGGGCACCCTGATGCGCCCGCCCGACTTCGGCGCGGCCGGCTGGGCCGGCGCGGCGGTCGATCCCGAGACCGGCATGCTCTACGTCCCGTCGCGCAACATCGCAGTCGCCATACCGCTCTACACGCCCGACCCGGCGCTGGGCGCCACCATGCTCTACACGCACGGCGCGCCGGAGGAGCGGCGCCTGCGCCAGATCCGCCAGGGACAGTCGTACCGGGCGCAGATGCCGCAGGGCCTGCCGCTGCTCAAGCCGCCCTACTCGCGCATGACCGCCATCGACATGAACACCGGCGAGCACGCCTGGATGGTGCCCCTCGGCAATGGCGACCGCATCCGCAACCACCCGCGCCTGCGGCACCTGAACCTGCCGCCGGTCGGCGACGGCACCATCGCCGGGCCGCTGTTGACGAAGACCCTGCTCATCAGCATGGTTCCCACCGCCGGCAGCCAGGGAGGACCGGCGCTGGTGGCCTGGGACAAGCAGACCGGGGAAATCCGTGGCGCCGTCGACCTGCCGGCCGGCACCGTGGGCACACCGATGACCTACCTGGTCGACGGGCGGCAGTACATCGCCGTCAGCATCGGGGGCGGGCCGCGGGTGGTGGCCTTCGCGCTGCCGGCGGACTGAGGCGGCGGCAGTCGCGGTGGGCCGCGCTCGTATCCGGTCACGCGGGCGAAGCTTCCGGGATCATGCCGCATGATCCCCCGCGGGGAGGTATTACCTGTGCAGCAATGATAGTATTACCTGCGAGGGCAGGATGAAAACGATCTCGCTCAAGGTGACCGACCCGTTCGACGTGGAGCTCACGGGAATGGCGAAGCGGCGCGGGATGAGCAAGTCGGCGCTGATTCGCGACGCGCTGGAGGCCTACCTGCGGACCGGCCGGGGCCGCGGAAACGGCTCGGCGCTGTCCCTGGCGGACGATCTGGCAGGGATCGTCGCGGGTCCGGAAGACCTCTCCGTGAACAAGGACCACCTGCAGAAATTCGGCGAGTGACAAGGAACGTCATTCTCGACACGGGTCCTCTCGTGGCCCTGCTCAATCGGCGTGACCGGCATCATCGTGCGGTGAAGGCGCGGTGGGCAGGCATCGAACCACCGCTGCTCACTTGCGAGCCCGTGCTGGCGGAATCGTGTTTCCTGGTTCGTTCGTTCGCAGGCGGACGGGAAGCCGTGCTCGAACTCGTGCAGCGGGGCGTCCTGAGCCTGCCGTTTCGCCTGGCTGAAGAAGCGACCGCCGTTTCTCGGCTGATGAACCGGTACAGCAACGTGCCGATGTCGCTCGCGGACGGTTGCCTGGTCCGCCTGGCCGAGTTGCGTCCGAAGAGCATCGTGTTCACATTGGACAGCGACTTCGGCATCTACCGAAGGAACGGACGGCGGCCCGTTCCGACGCTGGCGATGCATTTCCATTCTTGACGGCCAGTACCAGGTTCCGCCGGCCCCAACGGTTACATCAGCCGCGACTCTCCGGGCGCCACGACACCGTTTGCCCGGCGCGCACTCGGATCGGACCCGTTCCGGATCTCCCGCCACAGCCGCAGCGCGGCCGGGAAGTCGCGGGCCACCAAGGCGGTCGCCGCGAGCGTGACAAGGGATTCGGGAGACCGGTGGAGGGCGCACGCGCGGCCGGCGTGGGCGCGGGCCGCCGCGTGGTCGCCGCGGTCGAGCGCGGCGCGGGCCTGCTGCCGGTGGCGTGCCGCGGCCCGTTCTATCGCCAGCACCTGGCCGAGATCGGTCCGGCAGCGGTGGCAGGTCGGCCCGCCGGCGTGTCGGGCCCCGCAGGTCGGGCAGCGTTCCACGTCCGCTGTTCCAGGTGGTCCGCTATTCCAGGTAGAAGAGGATCTCGTCGAGCTCGCGCCGGAGTTCGGCCGCCCGCTCGGCGGCGCCCTCGCGGAGGGCGTCGCGGAGATCCTCCATCAGGTTGACCATCTCTTCCCGGTCCTCGGCCGGCGCGGCCTCGAGGGCCTGCTCGGCCCGCGCCAGGGTCGCCTCGATTTCCCCGGCCACGTTCGGGGGAAGGGCGGCCGGCGCCGGGGACGGTTCCGCGCCGCCGGCGGCCCCGGCATCCGCTGCACTCGCCTCCGCCCCGTCGTCCGCATCGCCCCAGAGCGCGGAGACCCGTTCCCGCGCCGCGCCGAGCGCCTCGTCGGTCGAGCGCCCGATGGCGTTCTCGACGACGCCGCGCAGCTCCCTGCCGGTCGCTCGTTCCTGCGCGTGGACGTGCAGCAGCCCGTCGAGATCGAGGCGGTAGGTGAAGAGCAGGCCCTGCTCGTGGGCGTCCTCGCGCTCGTTCAGACCGGTGAACAGGAACGTGCCGATCTCCACGTTCTTCAGGGCGTCCGGATCCTCCCCCTGATAGACCTTGATCTCCACGGCTTCCTGGTCCTCGAACAGGGTGAAGAACACCTCCGTGCGGGTGGCCGGCAGCTTGCTGTTGCGCCGGATGAGGGGTACGTACTGGTGGGCGTACGGCCTGCCGTAGAGCTCCCCCTCCGCCCGGGTGCCGAAGGTGTAGGGGGTGATGTCGACCAGCACGGCCTGCGTGTCCTGGCCCATCTCGATCCCCGCCTGCACGCCGGCCCCGAGCGCGACGCACAGATCCGGATCGACCTCGCCGTGCGGTTCCTGTCCCAGCCGTTCCGTGAGAACCGCGGCGATGCGCGGAATGCGGGTGGAGCCGCCTACCAGGAGCACGCGGTCGAGCTGGCTCGGCCGCACGTCGGCGTCCTGCAGCGCCGTGGTCACGGCCCGGAGGGATCGGGCGATGAACGGCTCCAGATCGCGTTCGAAATCGGCGCGGGCCAGCTCGCACTCCAGATGCCGCACCTCGCCGGCCACCGTGGCGACGTGGTCCTCCTCGACGCGCACGTAGGGTTGATCCGACAGCTCGATCTTGGCCCGTTCGGCGGCCCGCCGCAGCCGCGCCTGCAGCAGGCGGTCGTCACGCGCGTTCTCGACCCCGAGCGCCGTCTCGACGTGCGCGTTCAGGCGTTCGAGGACGAGCGCGTCGAAGTCGTCGCCGCCGAGCTGGTTGTCGCCGGCGGTGGCCAGGACCTCCACGACGCCCTGTTCGATGCGCACCACCGAGACGTCGAAGGTCCCGCCGCCGAGGTCGTAGACGAGGAGGGTGCGGCTCCCCTCGGCGCCGCTCTCGTAGCTGAGCGCGGCGGCCGTCGGCTCGTTGATGATCCGCACCACCGTCAGGCCCGCAATCTCCCCGGCCTCGCGCGTCGCCTGCCGCTGGGCGTCGGTGAAATAGGCCGGGACGGTGATGACCGCCCTGCGCACTTCACGGCCGAGCGCGCGGTCCGCCCGCTCCTTGAGCGCCTTGAGAATGAAGGCCGAAATCTCCTGCGGGGTGTAGGCGTCCTTGCCCATCCGCACCTGCGTCCCGGAGCCCATGAGGCGCTTGATCGAGAGCACGGTCCGCTCGGGGGCGGCCGCGGCCTGGTTGCGGGCTCGCCGGCCGACGATGACGGCGCCGGCGTCGTCGAGCCCCACGCACGAGGGCAGGATGGCTTCGCCCTCCTCCTCCACGATCGAGGGCTTCCCACCGGAAATGATCGCCACCTCCGAGTTCGTCGTGCCCAGATCGATGCCGATGATGGTGTCGCCGTCCGCCGCCCTGGTTTCCGCCGGCATCAACCCTCCTCGTGACGTCGGTTGACCGCGACGTCGGCAAGGCGCAGCACGTCGTCGCGCCGCACGAACCCGCTCCGCAACTCCTCGACCACCACGCCGTCGCCGATCCGGTCGACGCGGCGCGCTTCGACCGCGTGCATGACCCGGCTGTCGAAAGGTCGCCCCACGGTCTGCACGGGCCGCACGTCGAACCGGGACAGCATCCTGTCGAAACGGCTGATCGCCAGCTCGTAACCCTGGACGACGCCCGCCGCGCCCCGCGGCGGACGCCCGAACAGTCGCGGCCGATCCCGCAGCCGGACCGCGGCATCCCGGCCCCGCACCAGGGCGTCGCGCACCTCCAGGGTCTCCAGCAGGCAACGGTCCTCGGCGGTTCGGGAAACGCGCTGCTCGAACGCGGCCAGCGTCTCGTCGCAGCGCTCCTCCCGGCGCGCGGCGGTGTCGTACCGCTCCGCCGCGGCCGCCAGATCCCGACCCGCCCGGGCCTGTTCCCGGTTCTGGAGGCGGATCTCCTGCCGCAGGGCGGCAAACTCGGCGAACAGATCGCGCAGGTCGCAGTCGGCCGCGTCCGGTTCCCCGTGCTCCGGGGGGGGTTCGCCCGCCGCGTCGAGCCACTGCCGGAAGTCGTCGAGCGCCTGCTGCTTCCAGTCTCCGCCCGGTTCACTCATGCAGCTTCCCTTCCGCCGCCAGGAGGGTCTGCAGGCCGGGCATCTCGCGGCGAGCAGGACGCGCCCGCACCAGCGCATCGAGCGCCAGCTCGAAGTCGCCGTAGGCGGCCATCCCCAGGAGGGCCGTCTTCACACGCGCGCGATCGTCCTTCAGGGCTTCGTACGCCTCGGTGATCTGCTGGAAACGTTCCGGCTCCTCGCCGGGCCGGTGCACGCGCACCAGCTCCAGGTAGCGCCGGCGGATCTCCTCCCCCGTCGCCGACGGGGACAGTCCCAGCACGAGATAGTGGACAAGCATGGTCCTGTTCCTCGCTAGCGGCGCCGCTTCTTTTCCTTGCCCTTGCGGGGGAACAGCAGGGCGTGCAGCTCCGGCGTCAGCCGGTCACGCAGGCCGGCCGTCAGGCAGTCGCGCGCCAGCCGATCCAGTTGCTGCCGCGTTTCCTCGTCGGCCCGCAGATTCCCGGCGAGCTCCCGCAACAGGGGCCGCGGCTCGCCGCGCAGTCGGGTGTCGTCGATCAGCTCGTCCAGGCGATCCAGCTCGTCGTATATGCGCCGGTCGAACAACATCCCCTGTTGCGCGGCGCCCGGCGGCGCCTCCGCCGCCTCCTCCATCAACGCCCGCCGGAACCGTTCGACCAGCGTGGGATCGCCGGGGTCCGGCGGGACCGGCCGCATCAAGGCCGCCGGTTCGCTTGGCGCACCCGCGGCCTTGAACTGCTCCTCGAGCGCCGCCAGAAAGGCCTCCAGCCCCGGCGGCGGTCCCGGGCCGAACGGCCCCGGCCCCTCGTCCAGCGGTTCGAAATCGAACGTCTGCAGAGCGTTCCGCAACGGATCCTCGGTGTGCCGGGCGAGCCTCGCAGCGGCTGCCCGCAGCCTTTCCCGCGTCGCGGCGTCCGCCTTCTTCAGGACGTCCCGGAAGCGCCGGGCGTCGTGGTCGCTGCCCTCCTCGTAGCGGATCACGGCCAGATAGAAGAGCAGCAGCGGATCGCGCCGGGCCTTCCTGACGCCGCGCAGCCGGCGTTCGATCGCGGCCCGAACCTCATCCTGTCTGTCGCAGTCCATCAGCGTGTCGAGGACGGCGGGCAGGCGTTCTCGGTCCACGCGTTCGAGGAGCGCAGGCCACCAGCGGGTGAACGTCGCCGCCACGTGCCGATCGCCGTAGAGGAGGTCGAGCGCGGCGGGCAGCGGTTCGAGCACCTGGACGATCTCGTCCGGCGTGCACTCGCCGGCGCGAGAGACCCCGTCGGACAGCAGGCGCCACACGGCATCGGCCATTTCCGGTCTGACGTTCCTCACGTCGTTGTTGTCGTACAGGTCACGGAGGAGCAACGCGAGCATCCGAAGCTGCGCGCCCGGCGGCAGGGCTTCCAGATGGCGGGCGACGGTAGCGGACGTGTCCGCATCGCCCGACACGATTTCCAGCAGCAGCCATTTCGACGGCAGGACGGACTCGATCACCTGGCGCCCCAGGTCTTGGGCGCGCTCCAGGTCCCGGACTGCGAGCGCGAACCGACCCTTCCTCCGGCTCTGATCGGCGGACTTGAGGAAACCGACGGCCTGCAGATCCAGAAGCCGGTCGTCGTGCGGAGCGCGCCGGCGGGCCTCCTCCAGCGCCCCTTCGGCCTGACGGTATGCGTTCTTCGAGTAGTGGAGGGTGGCCAGCTCCAGCCAGGGGGTCGAGTCGTCGGGAAACCGGGCCGCCATGTCCTGCAGGACACGCTGGAGCCTCGGTTTGCCGCCGGTCCGTCCCCGCAGGAGATCGAGCAGAAAGAGGTAGCCGTCGCGGTTGTCGGGATCGGCTTCGAGACTCGCGAACATCAGCTCGACGAAGACCAGGCCGGGATCCACTACGGGTCGGCCGAGTAGCGTGGCCAGATCCTCCTCCATCTCGGGGGGCAGCAACTCCGGATCCACGGCCGTGCGTCCCGTGCGCGCCAGCGCCTCCAGCACGCACGCCCGTGCGAGGGCCCGATCCTGCGTCCGCGGAAACTCCACCGGCAGCACGTCGACGAGCGCGACGGCCGGTACGGGATTCCACGCTGCAGGCACGAGCTGCTGTCTGGCGAGGAGGATGCGGGCGGCGACGCCGATCACCCGATCGGCGGGCAACAGGCGCCGCGACAGGCGCTGGATCGCACCGCCGGGGAGCAGGTCCCGAAGCGTGGCCAGCCCCGCGATCTCCAGCAGGTCGATCCGGGCCCGCGCCGGGTCCTCGGGGTAGAGGGCGCCGGCCAGACGCTCGATCGCCGTCCCCGCCGCACGCACGTTGCCCGTGTGAAGTGCGCGCTTCAATTCGCCGGCCAGGGCCGCCACGCGCCCGTTTCTGTCCTCCGACTCCTTCGGCGCCCCCGGGCGGCCGTTGCCGGCGGCGGCGCGGCCCACGAGGCGCCGCCATTCGGCGACCGTGCGGGCCAGGGCGAAATCGTCCGGCAGGCGATCGAGGATTCGGCGCAACCCGTCGTCGTCGCCCGCGCCGAAACAGACCATGGCCTTGCAGAACAGACGCCAAGCGGCGAACGGCGAGCGCCGGGGCACCCCCTGCAGAAGGCTCGCGGCCCGCGCCCAGTCGCCGGCATCCATCGCGTCGAGACCGGACATGACCGCCGCGGCGTCTCGGCGCAGCGGGTGGGTCTCGTCGAACACGTCGAGAGCCACCCAGAACCGCTGGACGACCAGCCGGTCCGCCAGGGCCCGCTCCACGCGAGGCAGGGTCGTCCCGCGGTCCAGGTGGTCCGCGTAGGCCGCCAGCGCGTCCCCGCCGTCCAGGTACCGGACGTACTGGACCCACTCGTCCTCCGACAACGCCGGCAGCGACATGGCCGCCCGATAGCCGTCGGCCCGGGTGCGCATGGTGGCCGCTTCCTTGTCCATCCCCTTCGCCGCGAGTTGCCGGGCGCGCTGCATGGAGGCGCAGAAGGAGACCAGCGGCAACCCCGCCAGGCTGTCGTCCCGGTCCCGCACCTGCCGGATCAGATCGAGCGCCTTGCGCCCGTCTCCCGCGGCGAGAAGCTCCCGCGCCTGCTCCAGCAGGCGCCGGGGGGATACACGGGGAGCGCGCGCCGACGCCGACCGTTTGCGATTGCCGCGATTGCGCCTGCCGGGCACTTCTGTCGTTCAGCCGCAGGATGGAGAACTCCTCGACGGCGGCGGACCGCAGGCGGCGCGGGCCGTCGAGGTCGGTCGAAGCCGACGATATGCTATTCCTCGCGGAACGTCTCGTTCAAATTCTCGAGCATTCCGAGTCACCGGCGCCGATAGGCCTCCCGGCGATGTGCGACCCGCACGACCAGGACGACGAGGGCCTCGTCGAGGACCTCGTAGACGACGCGGTAGTCGCCGACACGGACCCGGCGCAGGCCGAGAAGGTCGCCCTTCAGGACGCTTCCCCTGAGTGGACACTCTCGAAGGTCGTCGATCGCACGAACGATTCGGCGGCGCTCAACCTCTGGAATGCGAGCGAGCTCCCTGACGGCGCTCCGCTTGATCCGAACCGAGTAGCTCATCCCTGACCTTGTCCCAGTCCAGCACCGGGTCGGTGGGGTCGCGCAGGCGCTCCAGGGCTACAGAGAGATCGTCGAAGTCCTCCAGATAGCGTTCCACCGCCTGGCGGACGATGTCGGCTCGGCTTCTGTGCAACGCCTTCGCGGCCGCATCGAGCGCCTCCACGACAGTATCCGGAAGGCGTGCGGTAATCTGGCTCACGCCGGACTCCTTGAGTTCATGTGATGTCGTTGACATCATCATACTCCCATCAGCGCGCCGCCGGCACCGGACCTGCGATTTGTTGCGCCTATCGATAGAAGGCCGCAGTTTCCTCGATCACGCGATCCTGCATCGCGGGAGTCAGCTCCGGGTAGATCGGCAGCGCGAGTGACCGTGACGCGGCATTCTCACTCTGCGGAAACGCACCGGCCGGGTAGCCGAGGTGGTGGAAGCACGGCTGCCGGTGAAGGGGCACGGGGTAGTAGATCATCGTATCGATCTGCCGCGCCGCCAGGTGTCGGCGCAGAGCGTCCCGCCGGTCGGTTACGCGAATAACGTACTGGTGGTACGTATGGCGCTTGCGGCCCCAGGCGATGACGGGCAACTCGACGCCCGGGACCGCCAGGTGCCTGTCGTAGTACGCCGCCCGCTCGCGGCGCCGCGCGTTCCAGCCGTCCAGGTACGGCAGCTTCGCAGCAAGGATTGCCGCCTGCAGGGTATCGAGGCGGAAGTTGCCGCCCACCTCCGGATGCCGGTACTCGGTGTGGGCGCCGTGGTTGCGCAGCCGGCGCACCCGTTCCGCCAGACTGGAATCGGACGTGGCCACCAGGCCGGCGTCCCCCATGGCTCCCAGGTTCTTGGTGGGATAGAAGGAGAAGCAGGCGATCGTTCCCATGCCGCCGGCCGGGCGGTCGCCATGGCTGCCCGCGCTCCCAACCTGACTGCCGCCGGTGCCGCCGCGGTTGCCGCCGCCCGCGCCGCCGCCGTTCCCGTCATTGGCGGTATCGAGATAGCGCGCGCCCAGCGCCTGCGCCGCGTCCTCTACGACCGGGATCCCGTGCGACGCGGCGAGTTCCAGGATCGGCGCCATGTCGGCGCACTGCCCGAACAGGTGCACCGGGAGAATCGCCTTCACCCGCGTGCGCTGTTCCGTCTCGCTCTCGAACCAATCGGCCAGACGCAACGGGTCGAGATTGAAGGTCCGCGGATCGATGTCGACGAATACCGGGGTTGCCCCGAGGCGGACCACGGCGCCGGCCGTGGCGAAGAACGAATAGGGAGTCGTGACGACCAGGTCGCCGGGGCCGACGTCCAGCGCCATGAGCGACACGAGGAGCGCATCCGTGCCCGAGGAGACGCCGACCGCGTGGTCGACGCCGATATGGTCGGCCATCGCCTGTTCGAAGGCATCGAGCAGCGGGCCGCCCACGTAGCGCCCGGAAGCGACGACGTCGAGCACCGCCCGCTCGACGTCCGGCCGCGTCGTCTCGAGCTGGGCGGCCAGGTCGAGAAACGGGACACGCACCACAGGAGCCTGGACCGAAGTTTCAGAGGTCCGCGTCGAGGCGCATCGCCATCGGGATGAAGGCGATGCCGTTGACGGCGCGCTCGGGTCCGGTCTGGCGGAAACCGAGCTTCTCGTAGGCCGGCACCCCGTAGCGCGACGAGTTGACCGTCACGCGCTCGACGTCCGGGTCGGCAGCGCGGGCGTCGGCCAGTGCCGCGTGCAGCAGCCCCTTGGCGATGCCGTGATGCTGGTGCGCCTTGTCGACGAAGAGGAGCGCGACGTGGTTGTTCTCGCGGATCTCGATCATGCCGGCCAGCGCGCCGTCGACCGTCGCCACGCGGACGAAGTGGTCCTCGGCCGTGCGCGCCTCGATCGCCTCGGGGGTAGCGAACCTGCGGAACTCGACGTTTCCTTCGTCGGTCAGCTCCGGACCGATGAACTCGTCGAACGACGAGAGGATCAGCGCCGAGACGGCGGCTGCCTCGCCCGGCTGCATGGCACGATAGCGAACAGCGTTGCTCACGTGAGACCTACCGGGACAGGCTCTTGATGTAGTTGACGAGGTTCCAGATGTCCTCGTCGCGGAGCTGGTTGCCGTAGCCCTGCATGTCGGCGGTCACGCCCTCCTTGATGACCGTGAAGATCTCGCCGTCGCTGGCGCCGTACGTCCAGACGTCGTCGGTGAAGTCGGACGGGATGCCGCCCGCATGCGACATGTCGCCGTCGCCGGCGCCCCGGTTGCCGTGACACTGCCGGCACAGGAAGACGTAGCGCTGCCGGCCGGCGACCAGCGACTCGCGGGTCGGCTCGACCGGGTTCTCCAGCGCCTGCGCAGCGGCGTGCCGAGGAGGCTCCGCGGGTTGCGCCTGCACGGTTGCCGCGGCGGCGGAGACCTGGACTGCGACGGCCAGCACGAAGCCGGCCGCAAACGCCGCGGTAAAGTGCACCCGCCGGCGACGAACGGCCTGCACGAAGTTCACGTCCTCATTCCTGCGGTGCATCGAAGTTCTCCCACATGTACTCGGGAAAGTAGGTGTGCAGATGCATGAAGATCTCGTGAACCAGGTTCACCGCCCGGTTCACGCCGTACTCGTGGTGCCGCTCGCGGGCCACCACCTCGAGCGAGAGGGCGGACCGCCGGACGAAGCAGCGCACGTCCGCGCGCTCGGGATCGACCCGGCGGTGCGGCGGCAACTCGGCCGAGGCGCGTCCCCGGACGAACTGCCGCAGCGCAGTCGCGAGAGTGGACCGCGCCGGAACGTTCGGCAGCAGATCCCGGAAGGCAAGCGTGCCCGACGCGGGATCGTAGCGCAACGTGAACGGCGCCGGCGCCAGCCAGCGAAACGTGAACTCGTAGCGCCCGCGGCGGGCCGGCCGCTCGGCCAGCCCGCGAAAGACGCCCCGCTCGGCGTACTCCTGCAGCCGAGCCCGCACCTCGGCTACGCCGTCGTGCAACGACCCGCTCCCTGCCGTCCGAACGCGCCCGCGTCCCTCCACGAACTAATGGTAGTAGGACATCACGCCCGGCTCGATCTTGCCGAGGAACCCGGGCGGGTACTGGTCGCGCACCCAGAACTCCTTCTTGGCCTGCACGTTGACGACGCTCGGGCGGCTCTCGTCGAGCGCGACCTGGTAGGCCCGCTCCAGCGCCGGCCGCATCTCGTCGGGCCGCGTGACGTACTCGCCGTGCGCTCCGAGCGCTTCGCCGAGCTTGTCGTAGCGCAGGTTCTCCTGGAACAGGTGCACCGGCAGCCCGATGGTGTTGTTGCGCTGGCCGGTCCACGTGCCCCACGCGTTGTTGTTGTAGACCACGATCACGGCCGGGAGACGGTACTTGGACAGCGTCTCCACCTCCATCGCGGTATAGCCGAAGCCACCGTCGCCGGTGATGCCGATCACCGGATGGCCCTCGAAGCCGGCCTGGGCCCCCACGCCATGGCGGACCGCCGCCGCGACGCCGATGGTATAACCGACGTCCGGCCCGATCGCGCCGTACTGATAGGCGCCGTTGATGATCTGCGCCGGCCGGTGCGAGCGGAGGTAGCGCCGCGTGTAGCGGGCGATGCCGTAGCCGCCCTGCAGGATCGTGGTGCGGTCCGCCGGCAGGTCGCCGTGGTGCAGGAAATCGGCGAGCTCCTTGCCGATGACCGCGGGATGCACCGCGTCGGTGTAGCCCAGGCCGGTCCGGTAGTACTCCTCGTTCTCCGCCTCGAACGCCTCGCGGGCCGCGGCCACCTCGGCCACCCAGGCTTCACGCCGCTGGCGCGGCATGGCGTCGGCCAGCGCCTCGAGCGCGGCGCGTTCGTCGCTGACGATGCCGACGTCGATCGGCAGGTTGCGCCCGATGTCCTCCGCGCCCGGATCGATCCGGATGTAGCGCGCATCGGGACCGAAGGCGAACTCCCCGAGCGTCGGCATGCAGTACTGGCCGACGAGCAGGACCACGTCCGCGCTCAACAACGCCATCGGCGCCGTGTCGGCCGACAGCTCGTGGTCGGCCGGGAACTGCCCCTTCATGGCGCCGGATTCGACCACCGGGATGTGCGCGCGCTCGGCCAGCTTGCGAAGCGCGTCCCACGCCTTGCTGTAGAGGACGCCGTTGCTCGACACGATGACCGGCCGCTCGGCACCCCGCAGCAGCTCGACCGCGCGGTCGATGGCCCGCGGGTCGGGATGCGGACGCGCGTCGGTGCGGTACTTGGTCTTGTCGTAGAAGTACTCGACGTCGATGGGATCGGTGAACCGGGCACGGGCGATCTCGGCCGGGAAGTCGAGGTGCACCGGCTTGGGCACGCCGCTCCGCAGTTGCCGGAACGCGTAGCCGGCGTACTCCCAGGTGCGGGCGGGCGTGATGAGCCGCTTGCCGTACTTCTTGATGCCCTCGGTCAGGGGCTGCTGCTGCTGATCCTGGATGCCCTGCTCGGTGTCCTCGGCGAAGATGGTCTTGTTGCTGGCGAGGACGAGAATCGGCGAGCGCGCCGAGTTGGCGGCCGAGATGGCGCAGATCATGTCGGTGAAGCCGGGTCCCTCTGTCCCGGACGTCGCCGCCACCTCGCCGGTCGCGCGGCAGAAGGCATCGGCCGCGTGGCACAGCGAACCCTCGTGGCGCCCCGAATAGACCGGGATGCCCATGTCGCCGATGGCGTGCACGACGTCGTAGTTGCCCGGGCAGCAGAACAGCGCCTTGACGCCCTCTTCCTTGCAAGCCCGCGCGAATACCTGCGCACCGGACATCGGGAAGTCGATCTCCGGCAGCGAAGCCGCCTTCGCTTTCTCGAACTCGCTGGGAATCGTGATCGGCTTCACGTCCTCCTCGGCGGCACGCGCGACGCGGCCAGTGCCCAGGGCGGCCGCCGTGGCCCCGGCCCCGCCCAGGACCGCCTGGCGCATGAACGCGCGCCGAGACTCCGTCGCCGTGCCGCCGGACCGCTTCGCGTTCCGCGTCTTCGTCTTCATGAGAACCTCCGCACGTCTACCCGCCGCGGGTTCGTGCCGGCTTTCGCGGTGACTTTCGCGCAGCGCTGCGAGTGACCGCGCACTGCGCGCACGCATGCTAATGGCGCGCCCGCAAGGTGTCAACGGCTGCCATTGCCCCACGGAAAGGGGTGCAGACTCCCGGAGAGGTTTGGTGGGGCGAAAAGCAGAGCCGCAAGGCGACGGATTCCGGACTACGATAAGGACTCGGCTTTGAGGTCCAGGTGCCCAACGCGACCGTCTGCCACTACCGCTTGAGCCGCGCCGAGTACGACCGTGCGGTGGAGGCCGGCGTGTTCGACCCGGAAGCGCGGCTGGAGCTCATCGACGGAGATCTCCACGCCATGACGCCGCAGGGAAGCCGGCATGCGACCGGCGTCGACCTGGTCGCGGACTCCCTGCGGCGTGCGTTCGGCGCCGGGTTCCACGTGCGAATGCAGTTCCCTCTCGCCGCCGACGACTATTCGGAACCGGAACCGGACATCGCCGTCGTGATGGGTGAGATCCGAGACTACCGCGACGCCCACCCAACCTCCGCATTCCTGGTCGTCGAGGTGTCGGACGAGTCGCTGCGCCACGACCGGACCGTCAAGCAGCGCCTCTACGCGCGGTGTGGGATTCCCGAATACTGGATCCTCGCCCTCCCCGATGCCCGTCTCGAGATCCACCGCAATCCGGCCGACGACGGCTATCGCACGGTCAGCGTCCACGACGACGGCGATACTGTCGCGCCGCTCGCTCGTCCCGAGGCGCGGATCTCCGTCGACGAACTGCTCCCCTGATACAAGCGGGACCGGTTGGCGTTCGCCCTTCGTCAGTCGGCGGAGACGATCAGCAGACGCGCATCACGGGCACACCGCGCGCCGACGTTGCTCGTGTGCCCGTCCGCGGAGAAGGGCAAGCGCACCGACAGCCGCAGCACGTTGGGAAAATTCAGCCACGAGGCGCCGCGCATGATGCGCAGGTAACCCGTCTCGGCCGACTGCGGATCGGTCAGCGGCCCCGCCGGGTAGCCGACCGTGATCCAGCCGTTCACCCATTCCCAGACGTTGCCGGTCATGTCGTGGAGCCCGAAATCGTTGGGGGGAAACGATCCCACCGGCGCGGTGTTGAGCCACGCGTCGGCCCCGCCGGTGGCGCCGTTGCAGCACTCGAGCGTACCGAAGTTGGCGTAGTCGCGCGTCACCTCGTCACCCCACCAGTAGACGCGTCCGTCGTGGCCCGCGCGCGCCGCGTATTCCCATTCCCATTCGGTGGGCAGGCGCCCGCCGGCCCAGTCGCAGAAGGCCGCCGCATCGTGCCACGTCATGTGGACGGCGGGATGATCGGGCGCCTGCGGATAGTCGGGAACCGCCGGCCGTGCGTAGCCGGTCGCCGCGACGAACGTGGCGTACTGGCCGACAGTCACCTCCGTCGCCATCAGATCGAACGTCGACAATGTCACCTCGTGACGCGGGCGTTCGCTGTCGAGGCAGGCGAGGTCGTTCGGCACGCACCCCATCCGGAAAGTCCCGTCGGGGATCGTCACCCACGGCAGCTCGATCTCCTGAGCGGCGCCCGGGATGACGCAGAAGCCGAGCCCCAGCGCGACCAGCGCCACGGCTCGCGTGAACGACGCAAGACGGGATGGGTTCATGTTTCCCTCCTGACATCGACGAGCGACACCGATCGAGGTGACATTCAGGTGACTTATGTCACACGTCCTTGATAGTATCAAGGGCGTGAAGACCGTCACTATTCGTGACCTGCGCACACACCCCAGGCAGGTGCGCGAGTCGCTCGCCAGCGAGCGCGAGGCCCTTCTGACCGCCAACGGGCAACCGGTCGCGGTGCTGCTCCCCGTCGATGCCGGCACCGTCGACGAAACGCTCGAGACCGTACGCCGCGCGCGAGGACTCGAAGCGTTGCAGGCCATCCGGCGTGAAAGCCGGTCGCGCGGCACCGCCACCATGTCGGCAGAAGACATCGACGCGCTCATTGCACGCGTTCGTCGAAGTCGTCCGCGCAGAGCGCGCGGATGAGGGCGGTCATCGACACGAACGTTCTCGTCGCGGGCCTGCTCTCCGCGACCGGCCCGCCCGGCTGGATCGTCGAGGCCGCGCTCTCAGGGCGGATCGAGCCGGTCTTCGACATGGCGATTCTCCAGGAATACGAGGAGGTCCTGCATCGCCGCGAGCTTGGGCTTGCACCGGACCGCGTCAACGACCTGCTCGCAGCCCTCGAGGAATTCGGTGCCCAGGTCGTCGGCGCGCCCCCGTGGTCGGCGGGATTGCCGGATCCCGATGACGCACCGTTTCTTGCGGTCGCAAGAGTGGCCGACAGCGTTGTGGTCACGGGCAACATCCGCCATTTCCCACCACGCAGCCGCCGGGGGGTGACAGTGCTGACGCCGCGGCAGTTCGTCGACCTTCTCGGCGAAACGAGTGCGCCGACGGACTGACCAAGCGCGACGCCGAGGTCGTTCTTCTCGACTTCAACCCTTGACCGCGATCCCGGCGACCTCGAAGCGCGCGCCGAACAGCAGCGTGCCCGAGCCGAGGAATGCGCGCGCCGGCGGAGCTTCGTTGAAGTACTCGCGGTACACGCTGTTGAACGCGCCGTACAGCGAGACGTCCGAGCAGAAGACCTTCACGCTGACCAGGTCGTCCATGGTCATGTCGGCCTCGGCCAGAACGGCCTGGATGCCGTCCATGACGTTGCGCGCCTCCTGCTCGGCGGTCGCCGGCGGGCGGCCGGTCTCCGGGTCCAGCCCGAGGCGGCCCGCGACGTACAGCGTGTCGCCGGCCAGCACCGCGTCGCTGAACGGCGCGGTCGTGGTGCGGCCGGGCAGATTGATGGCGCGCGGCGACGAATCCTGCGTGGCGTTCAACGCGGCCACCACTCCCGAAACCAGTACGCCGATGACGATGCCGGCGACGAAGACGAAACCGTTTCCGCGAGTCCTCATGTTGTCCTCCTGATCGAATCGTGCGACGCGCTCCGCAACGGCCGAGGCAGAGCTACCATCCCTGCGTGGTCGGGTCGCCGGCCGCGGGCCGGCCCTCACGGGTCTCCCCCCTGCCAACCGAACGACCCCGCGAAAAGGCGCAGTCCGGCCCTCACGCCTCGGTAACCAGCACCGTCGATCCGGTGGTCCTCCGCGCCTCGAGGTCGCGGTGGGCCTGCGCGGCGTCCTGGAGCGCGTACGTCTGGTTGACCTCGATCCGCACCGCTCCGCTGCCGACGACGTCGAACAGCTCCGCCGTCGTCTCCTCGAGCTCCTGCCGCGTCGCCGTGTAGTTGGCCAGGGTCGGACGCGTGAGGAACAGCGACCCCTTCTGCGCCAGGAGCACCGGCCTGAACGGCTCGACGGCGCCCGACGCGTTGCCGAAGCTCACCATCAACCCGCGCGGCCGCAGGCAGCGCAGCGAGTCGTCGAACGTGTCCCTGCCCACCGAGTCGTAGACCACCGGGACGCCCTTGCCGCCGGTCAGCTCCTTCACGCGATCGACGAAGCTCTCCTCCGTGTACACGATCGGATGGTCGCAGCCGTGGGCCCTGGCCAGCTCCGCCTTCTCGCGGGTGCCGACCGTGCCGATGACCGTGGCGCCGAGGTGCTTGAGCCACTGGCAGGCGATGAGGCCGGTGCCGCCCGCTGCCGCGTGAAAAAGAACGGTCTCGCCCGGCTGCACGGCGTGCGTCCGCCGAATGAGGTACTGCACGGTGCAGCCCTTCAGCATCACTGCCGCCGCCTGCTCGTCGCTGATCCCGTCCGGGATCTTCACGAGAAACCGCGACGCGATGATCCGCCGCTGCGCATAGCTGCCGAGGCTCATGCAATAGGTGACCCGATCGCCGACGGCCGCCTCGGTCACGCCGTCGCCGACCGCCTCGACCACGCCGACGCCCTCGTTGCCGATGGTCAACGGGAACGACGGCGCCGGGTACAGCCCGGTCCGGAAGTAGACGTCGATGAAGTTGAGACCGGACGCGGTCTGCCGGATGACCGCCTCGCCCGGCCCGGGGTCGGGAACGTCGACCGCCTCCCAGCGCAGGACGTCGGGACCGCCGTTCTCGTGAATGCGTATCGCGTGTGCCATCTATCGCTCCGGGCTGGACGAGTGTCTCCGTCAGTTGCAGGCCGATCTTAGCAGCCCGCGGCGGCCGCGCCGCGGCGTTCGAGCGGCGACGCATCCCGCGTGGACGGCGTTGCGCCTCAGTCCCGGCCGCATTCGAGCGGCGTCCCGTTGCGGTACCATAGCCGCTCATGGCCACCACCACCGGCGCCTTCGACGCGCACCACCCGCCGTCGCCTGATCTGCTAGCCGACTGCGTACACTGCGGGTTCTGCCTGCCACCGTGTCCGACCTACCAGTTGTGGAGCCGTGAGACGGACTCGCCGCGCGGGCGGATCCACCTTATGAAGGTGGCGCTGGAAGGCAAAGCGCAGATCACGCCGGAGTTCGCGCGGCACTTCGACACCTGCCTGGGCTGCATGGCGTGCCTGACCGCGTGTCCGTCCGGCGTGCAGTACGACAAGCTGGTGGAGGCTGCCCGGCCGCAGATCGAGCGGCACGTGGAGCGCCCGGCGGGCGATCGCCTGTTCCGGCGGTTGATCTTCTCGTTGTTCCCGTACCCCGGCCGCCTGCGCTGGGTGGCGCTGAAGCTGTGGGCCTACCAGCGGCTGGGGATCCAGCGGCTGCTGCGCGCCAGCGGACTGCTGAGTCTGCTTCCCGCGCGGCTGCGCGCCATGGAGGCGGTGGCGCCGTCCATCACGTTCGACGGCATCTGGTCGTCGCTGCCGGGAATGATCCCGGCCCAGGGCTTGCGCAGACGACGGGTAGCCCTGCTGCTCGGCTGCGTGCAGCGGGTCTTCTTCAGCGGGGTCAACGCCGCCACCGCGCGCGTGCTCGCCGCGGAAGGCTGCGACGTGGTGGTCCCGCAGGCGCAGGGCTGCTGCGGCGCCTTGATGATGCACTCCGGCCTCGAGAGCGAAGCCGAGGCGATGGCGCGGCGCTTCATCGACGCGTTCGAGCCGGCCCTGGCCGACGTCGACGCGATCGTGATCAACGCGGCCGGCTGCGGCTCGACGCTGAAGGAGTACGGGCATCTGCTGCGGGACGATCCGGTGTACGCGGCGCGCGCGGCGGCGCTCGCCGACAAGTGCCGCGACGTCTCGGAGGTGCTGGCCGGGCTCGAGCCGCGCGCCCCTCGACACCCCATCCGGATGCGCGTGGCCTACCACGACGCCTGTCACCTGCAGCACGCGCAGGGGGTGAGCAGCGAGCCGCGCCAGGTGCTGTCGGCGGTGCCCGAGCTGGAGGTGTGCGACGTCCCGGAGGGCGGGCTCTGTTGCGGCTCGGCCGGCATCTACAACCTGGTGGAGCCGGAAGCGGCGGGCGAGCTGGGAGCGCGCAAGGCCCGCAACGTCCTGGCGACCGGGGCCGAGGCTATCGTCTCGTCGAACCCCGGCTGCCTGCTGCAGCTCGGCAGCGCGCTCGAACGCGAAGGACGCCCTCTGCAGACGATGCATCTAGTGGAGGTCGTCGACGCGTCGATCCGGGGGCGGCAGCTTCGGGTGTAGCAATACGGTCTCCGCCCGGGAAAGCGTCGCCGAACGCGACCGCCGCGGTCGCGCCGCGGCCTCCGCTGGCCGCCCAACCAACCCTCCCGGACTCCGGGCGCTTCTACGGCGCAGACTTCCTACAGACCGCCGGGACCACGGCCGGGGTTCAGCAGGGCGGCCGGGTCGAACTGGCGCTTGATCGCCATCATCACCCGCATCCCGTCGCCGATCGGCCCCCAGGGATCGACGCGCCGCCGCAGCTCCGGGCCGCCCCGGCGGATCACCGCCGAACCGCGTCCGGCCGGCAGTCGCGCGCGAAGAACGGCGACGAGACCCGCCTGCGCCTCCGGCGGCCCGTCGAGCCGCACATCGACCACCCCGAGCCCGGCGCGCCCGGCGGCCGCCATCTCCAGCCCGTCCCCCGCAGCACGGTCCCGCAGCCAGGCGAGCGTCGCGAACAGCTCCGCGGGCACGGTGCTCAGCTTGACGAGCGTCCCGCCCGGGGACCAATGCGCCGCGTGCCGCTCCCAGGCCGCCTGCTCCTGGTCTCCGGCGAGCACGGCGGAAGCGCCTCTCGCCCCCACGATCGCGCAGGCGGCGTCGGCCTGCTGCGCAACCGAAGCCTCCACCGACTCGAAGCGGACCAACAGACCTGCCGGCCTCCAGGCGACCTCTATCGCGGTCGGCGTCAGCGACGAGGCGGCGAGATCGGCGGCGACGGGCGCCGCGGCCTCCAGGGAATCGACCGTCACCTGCACGGTCCGCGACGCCGGCGGCGCGGGGGCGAGCTTGAAGGTCGCGGTGAGGATGACCCCCAGACAGCCGAAGGAGCCCGTCAACAGGCGCGCGAGATCGTAGCCGGCGACGTTCTTGACGACGATGCCGCCGGCCTTCGCCGTGCGGCCGTCCATGCGGGCCATCGTCACGCCGATGATGGAGTCGCGCGGGGCGCCGTGCCCGTGGCGATGGGGACCGCTGTCGTTCGTGGCCACGATGCCGCCGATGGTCGCCCGCTCCGGCCACGGCGGATCCCAGGGAAGGCGCTGGCCATGCGCTCCCAGCGCGGCATTGACCGACCCCAGCGGCGCTCCGGCCTCCACCGTCGCGGTCAGGTCGCCGTGCCGATGCTCCAGAACCGTCGAGAGCCTGGCGGTGGAGAGCAACAGGTCCACCGTCCCCCCGGGCGCCCCCCACTGCTGCTTGGTTCCACCCCCGGAGACCCGCACCGAGAGCCCTTCGGACGACGCCCAGGCGAGCGTGGCAGCCACCCCCTCGCCCGTCCCCGGCGCGGCCACCAGGCGCGGCTGTACGCCGTCGACAGCGTCGGCATCGCCCCCTGCGCGCACGGCGGCGCCGGGCCCCGCCCGCGCGGCAAGCCGGGCGAGCAGCGCGGCGGTCGTCGCACCCGGCATCAGACGCGCTCCGCCAGACCCGCCGCCTCGGCCGGATGCCTCCTGTACGGCCCGGGCACCTCGCCGCACAGTCGCGGCGTCGGAAACACCTTGCCCGGGTTGCAGATGTAGCCGGGATCGAAGGCGCACCGCACGAGCTGCATCGTGTCGAGGTCGCTCTCGCTGAACATCTTCGGCAGGTGCTCGGCCTTGTCGGCGCCCACGCCGTGCTCCCCGGTGATCGAACCGTCGGCGTCGAGGCAGTAGGTCAGGATCTCGGAAGCGACCTCCTGCGCGAGATCGGCCTGCCCCGGAATCCGCTCGTCGTAGCAGACCAGGGGGTGGAGATTGCCGTCGCCGGCGTGGAACACGTTGCCGATCTTGAGACCGGATCGCTCCGACAGATCGCGGATGCGGCTGAGCACCTCCGGGAGCCGGGTGCGCGGGATGACGCCGTCCTGGACGTAGTAGCTCGGCGAGACCCGCCCCATCGCCGCGAAGGCGGCCTTGCGGCCCTGCCAGAAGCGCGCGCGCTGCTCGGCGGTACGCGCGATCTGAATCTCGCTCGCCTCGGCCTCGTTGCAGACCTCCTCGACGCGCGCGAAGAGGGCCGACACGTCCGCCTCGGCGCCGTCGAGCTCGACGATGAGAATGGCCTCGGTCTGCGGAAAGTTCGGGTGGACGGCCGCCTCGGCCGCCTCGATGGTCACGCGGTCCATCATCTCCACCGCGGCGGGAATGATGCCGGCGCCGATGATGCCCGACACGGCGTTCCCGGCCGCCTCCGTCGAGTCGAATGCGGCCAGCAACGTCTCGACCGCGGCCGGCTTGCGCAGCAGGTTGAGGACGACCTTCGTGACGACGGCGAGCGTCCCTTCCGATCCGACCAGCACCCCGAGCAGGTCGAGGCCGGGCGCGTCCAGAGCGGGTCCGCCCAGGCGGACGAGCTCCCCGTCGGGCAGCACCGCCTCGACGCCGAGTACGTGGTGCACCGTGAAGCCGTACTTGAGGCAGTGTGCGCCGCCGGAATTCTCGGCGAGGTTGCCGCCGATGGAGCAGATCACCTGGCTCGACGGGTCGGGCGCATAGTAGTAGCCGGCTGCCGCCACCGCCTTGCTGACGTCGAGGTTCATCACGCCCGGCTCGACCGTGATCCGCCGGTTCGGGATGTCGACGTCGAGGATGCGGTTCATGCGCGTCATCACGATCAGCACGCCGTCGGGATGCGGCATCGCCCCGCCGGAGAGCCCTGTCCCCTGCCCGCGGGCCACGAACGGCACGCGGTTCTCATGGCACAGCCGGACGATGCGCTGTACTTGTTCCGCCGAGGTGGGCAGGACGGCGACACCCGGCTTGGAGCGCAGCTTCACGAGACCGTCGGTCTCGTAGGTCAGCAGCTCCCCGTCGTCCCGCACGATGCCGTCCGGCCCGACGATGCTTTCGAGCTCGGTGATGACGTGCTTCTCCATGTCGTTCGGTCCCCTTCCGCGCGATGCCGCATGTCGACGCGATGGCGCACTGCCGCCGGCGGCGCTCGGGCTGGCCGGCTCTCCGGACGCCGCGTCCCTACGGCCGCGAGTACTGGTCGATGACTCGCGAGATCGCCCGTTGGCAGACCCGGCAGAAACCGACCGGGTTGCGCGTGAACATGATGCAGTCGATCTCCGAGCGGTAGAGGCCGGTCGGCTCGTACGAGGCCCCTTCGAACGCACCGACCTCGCCGGCGTGCGGCATCGACGCCAGCAGGCCCGTCTCGCGCTCCATCTGCTCGATGAAGAACCGATCCATCTCGGTCTCGGGCGCCCCCGCTTCCCGCAGGTCGCGGCGCACGCGCTGCGCAGCCGTGCTGCCCGCCTCGAACGCCGCCTTGTCCCACGGCGTCGGCAGCGGCGTGCCCGCGTCGACCAGGTCGCCCCACTTCAGGTTGTCGGGGTCGTGCAGCGCCGTCACGTTCGGCTCCCACGGCTCCGGGTGATACGCAGCGCCGGTTTCGTAGGCGACGTCCGACGTGTAGTACTCGTCCGCCAGCCCGGCGAAGTGATGGCCGAACTCGTGGATGAAGACGTACTCCGCAAACCCCGTGTCCGCCGCCGCGGTGGCCTGGAAGTTGAAGATCCCGCCCCCGCCGTACTGCTCCTCGTTGACCAGGATCTCGATGAACTCGTACGGGGCCGCGGACGCGGCGTCGCGCAACGCCCGGTTGTCGTAGGTGAGCAGGTAGCGTTCCGAATCGAAGATGTTGTATTCCGCCGACAGCGGCGTCCGGCGGAACTGCCCCGCGCGCGGGCGGCTGACTCCCGACTCGGCGGACGGGAGGTGGATCCCCCAGACGTTGAAATCGTCCTTCCGGCTCAGGAAGGGCTCCTCCTCGAAAAGCGCATCGGTCAGCCGCGTCGCGTCGGCGCGGAGCTTGTCGCGCTCGTCTTCCGTGTAGCCCTCGCCGAGAATCAGCAGGTCGACCTTCTCCTGCGGGGGTCCGCTGGTGAACACGGACCAGACTTCCGCAGCCGGAGCGCGGTCGGCCGGATTGACGAAGCGGGAATTCGGATCGACGACGGTCGACCAGATCTCGTGAAAGCTGTTCTCCGCGTCCCGCACCTTCAGGACCACCTGCACCGGGCGCCGCGGCCAGGGAAAGCGCAGCGACTCGTGGAAGCTCCGGTACACCTCTCGCGATTCCGGAGTCGTCTCCCACTCCCCGTAGATCGACGCGAAGCCCCGCGAGTAGATCACGCGGTTCGTGCGCCGGTCGATCACCTCGAAGAGGTACTTCCCGAGATTCAGATCGTCGATCAGGCGGGTCCGACTGCCCGCCCAACCCCCGTCCGACACCACCTGGTCGAGCGCCAGAATCTCCTCGCCGAGACCCCCGGAATGAAAGTAGTCGACGCGCATCGTCTTGTCGATGAAGTGCGCATCGTAGCTTCCGGCGTCGTCCGCCGCCTGTCCCCGCGACTCAATCCCCGGCCCGGCCCCGCCGCCGGCCGCCACGACGATGCCCGCCGCCCCGCACGCCGCCAGGCAAACCGCCGCCAACCCGCCGGCGACCCACGTCCCAGCCTTTTCCTGCATGCAGCCATTCTACCGCCGACCGGAGGCTACCCGGTCATCCGCCCTTTCCCCCGGCGACCCCGCCCCGTCAGTCGCTCACCGCCAGCTCGCCCGGCACGATCGGCCGTGTCCGCGGCAACTTCCCCCGGTAGGCGAGATACCCGATGAAGCAAAGCAGGCCAACGAACACGCCAAGCTTCGCCACGTTGGCCGCCGGACTCAGGGGCAGAATGCCCCATAGCAGCCACAGGACCGGCTGCGCCACGCACACCGCCCACACCGACCCGTAGAAGAATCGTCGCTCATGTCCCTCGCCCCGCGTCGATGCCTTCACGCGCGGCAGCCGCCCCATCGCCCCCAGAATCCACACGCCTCCGGCGAGCGGAAAATAGCCCGCCTCGTAAACCGCCGGCATCCGCCACTCCCCGGTTGCCGCGGCCCAAACCAGCCCGGCCAGATTCAGCAACCCGAACGACAACACTGCACTCCAGGCGAACGTGTAGCAGATCCGCCTGTACACGGGATTCGGCCGATCCTCCGTGAATCGAATGATGTACGGCCGCGGCTCGACCCCCGGCAAACGCCCCCGCAGACCCGCCACGCCCGTCGCTGCCGCCACCGCTGCCAGCCACGCTCCCATCCGCGCGTCGAAGCCCGCCGCGAACAGGTCGAACGTCAACGGACCGGGGGCCAGGAAGAACACCCAGATCCAGATCGGCCAATGCGCCAACCGGTACAGCGCGGTGTTCCGGGCCCGAATCTTCCGCTCGCCGGCGAGCTCCACCCGAATCCCCCGGTGGTCCCGAATTCCCGCGTCCACCCTCATGACTCCCCACAGGCTCCCGGCGGCGCGCCGCCGGGCTCCACCGTCCGGAATCTCCGCCGCGCTGCCTCGCTGTCAGCCCCGTCCGCCTCCCCGACACCGGCGCCCTACCTCCGCGGCCCCGCGTCGTTTCCGGCCCTCTTCCGCCGCGCCAAAAAAAGGAACGCCCGGACTCGACTGTCGAGCCCGGGCGTCGTGCAACTCCCGGCGGCGACCTACTCTCCCACGAGGCTGCCCCCGCAGTACCATCGGCGGAAGAGGGCTTAACTACCGTGTTCGGCATGGGAACGGGTGTTTCCCCTCTCCTATGACCACCGGAAAACCTGACCGGCGGCCGATTTCCGGGACGCACCCGCCCCGACACCCGCCCGCCGCATGCCTGTCAAAGATCCGCGCTCGGTGAAACAACTGAACACCCTACAAACGATAGCTTCCCGCCGCAGCGCCCGAAGAAATACGGTCAAGCCTCACGGCTGATTAGTACCAGTAAGCTCAAGCTCTCGCAAGCCTTACACATCTGGCCTATTGCCTGGTAGTCTTCCAGGTGCCTTCAGGGACCCGAAGGTCCAGGGAGATCTCATCTTGGGGAGGGTTTCACGCTTAGATGCTTTCAGCATTTCTCCCTTCCGAACGTAGCTACCCAGCACTGCCGCTGGCGCGACAACTGGTACACTAGAGGTTCGTCCATCCCGGTCCTCTCGTACTAAGGACAGCCCCCCTCAAATCTCCTGCGCCCATGGTAGATAGGGACCGAACTGTCTCGCGACGTTCTAAACCCAGCTCACGTACCGCTTTAATCGGCGAACAGCCGAACCCTTGGAACCTGCTACAGCTCCAGGATGCGATGAGCCGACATCGAGGTGCCAAACCTTGGCGTCGATATGAACTCTTGGCCAAGATAAGCCTGTTATCCCCGGCGTACCTTTTATCCGTTGAGCGATGGCCCTTCCATGCGGAACCACCGGATCACTAAGGCCTGGTTTCCCACCTGCTCGACGTGTATGTCTCGCAGTCAAGCTCGCTTCTGCCTTTGCACTCTCCGGCTGATTTCCAAACAGCCTGAGCGAACCTTCGCGCGCCTCCGTTACAGTTTGGGAGGCGACCGCCCCAGTCAAACTACCCACCAAGCAGTGTCCCTGACCTGGATGACAGGCCGAGGTTAGAGCACCGAAATGCTAAGGGTGGTATCTCACCGACGACTCCCCCGACCCCGAGAGGCCGAGTTCAAAGTCTCCCACCTATCCTGCGCATAACACACCAGCACTCACTACTAAGCTGTAGTAAAGGTGCACGGGGTCTTTCCGTCTTACCACGGGCAACCGGCGTCTTCACCGGTACCACAAATTCGCAGTGCCCCTCGTCGAGACAGCGCCCAGATCGTTGCGCCATTCGTGCAGGTCGGAACTTACCCGACAAGGAATTTCGCTACCTTAGGACCGTTATAGTTACGGCCGCCGTTTACCGGGGCTTCAGTTCAGAGCTTCACCTTGCGGCTAACTCCTCCCTTTAACCTTCCGGCACCGGGCAGGCGTCAGACCCTATACGTCGTTTTCGACTTGGCAGAGTCCTGTGTTTTTAGTAAACAGTCGCCTGGGCCTCTTTATTGCAACTCCCTCCCGCTCACCGGGCACGCCGGATCACGGGCGGGAGCACCCCTTCTTCCGAAGTTACGGGGCGAGTTTGCCGAGTTCCTAGACGAGGGTTCTCACTCGCGCCTTGGGATTTTCTCCCTGCCTACCTGTGTCGGTTTACGGTACGGGTACCTGAACAACTCCTTAGAGGATTTTCTCGGCAGCATGGCATCACCCACTTTGCGGCCTTTCGGCCTCGCCATGGCACCTCAGGGCGTGTGAACCACCGGATTTTCCTGGTGGCTCCCCCTACATGCCTGAACCTACACGTCCAGTCGTAGGCTGGGCTGGCCTCCTGCGTCTCCCCAATCGTACAAACGCTGTTCAGGTAGTTCCGGAATGTTGACCGGATATCCATCCGCTACGCCTTTCGGCCTCGCGTTAGGACCCGACTGACCCTGAGCGGACGAACCTTCCTCAGGAAACCTTAGGCTTTCGGCGGAGTGGATTCTCACCACTCTTATCGCTACTTATGCCGGCAGGGTCACTTCTCTACGCTCCAGCGGTTCTCACGATCCGCCTTCTCTGCCCAGAGAACGCTCCTCTACCACTCGTCGACTCCCGCAGGAGCCGCTGAATCTACGGCTTCGGTACTGTGCTTGAGCCCCGTTGAATTGTCGGCCCAGAGCCGCTTGACCAGTGAGCTATTACGCTTTCTTTAAAGGATGGCTGCTTCTAAGCCAACCTCCTGGTTGTCTCGGCGTCCCCAGTTCCTTTCCCACTTAGCACAGATTTAGGGACCTTAGCCGGTAGGCTGGGCTGTTTCCCTTTCGACCCTGAAGCTTAGCCCCCAGAGTCTCACTCCCGGGATGCGTGTCGTCGGCATTCGAAGTTTGGTTGGATTCAGTAAGCTTGTAGGCCCCCTAGTCCATCCAGTGCCCTACCGCCGACGCCGACCTCCCGAGGCTGCTCCTAAAAGCATTTCGAGGAGAACGGGCCATCACGAGGTTTGATTAGCCTTTCACCCCTACCCTCAGCTCATCCAAGCCGTTTTCAACCGACACTGGTTCGGGCCTCCACGTGGTGTTACCCACGCTTCACCCTGGCCAAGGGTAGATCACCTCGTTTCGCGTCTACTCCCTGCGACTAATTCGCCCATTTCAGACTCGCTTTCGCTACGGCTCGCGTTCGCTTAACCTCGCCACAGAGAGTAACTAGCCGGCTCATTATGCAAAAGGCACGCGGTCAGGCGTTGCCGGGTACGATGACCCGGCCATAGCCCTCCCACTGCTTGTAGGCATACGGTTTCAGGTACTATTTCACTCCCCTAACAGGGGTTCTTTTCACCTTTCCCTCACGGTACTGGTTCACTATCGGTCGCCAGGGAGTATTTAGCCTTGGGAGATGGTCCTCCCGGATTCACGCGGGATTCCCCGTGTCCCGCGCTACTCAGGAACCTGCCCAGCGAGCCAGCCCTCTTTCGTCTACCGGGCTCTCACCGTCTCTGGCCGATCGTTCCAGATCGTTCGACTAGAGGGCTGGTTTTTGACTCGCCGGCCTCGCGGCCAGACAGGCCCTACAACCCCGCCGTGCATGCACGCCGGTTTGGGCTGTTCCGCGTTCGCTCGCCGCTACTGACGGAATCACTGTTGTTTTCTTTTCCTGCAGGTACTGAGATGGTTCACTTCCCTGCGTTGCCTTCAACGGCCTATGTATTCAGCCGAAGATGCCCGGGCATTACCCCGGGCGGGTTTCCCCATTCGGAAATCTTCGGGTCAACGCTTGTTTGCAGCTCACCGAAGCTTATCGCAGCTTGCCACGTCCTTCATCGACTCCTGGCGCCAAGGCATCCACCGTACGCCCTTAGTAGCTTGACCATACTCGGAACCTGACGAACTCGAGGCATCGATGTCCGGCTCCCGCCGGGCGCCGTGTCGCACGCCGCCCTGCAGATCGGCCGAGGCATCGGATTCCCCGAACCGCGCCAGCTTCCATTGAGCACCACGTCATTACGGAAAGCTACCGTTTGTAGGGTATTCAGTTGTCAAATACCGACCCGCCCCGCCGTGCGTCGGCGCAATCCGCCGCCGCCCGTGCGGGCCGGCCTCCGGGACTCGCAGCCCGCGGCGATGGTGGAGAATACCGGGCTCGAACCGGTGACCTCCTGGTTGCAAACCAGGCGCTCTCCCAGCTGAGCTAATCCCCCAGCCTTCCCGCCGCAGACGCCGGTCCGCGGGCGGTCCCGACCGCCACCTCCACCCTGACATCCAACCCCATCGGCGGTCTTGACGCCAAAAGGGTCTGGTGGGCCTGGGTAGATTTGAACTACCGACCCCACGCTTATCAAGCGTGTGCTCTGACCA